>JAEWEV010000033.1 GCA_023389155.1 Pseudomonadota bacterium | reverse complement strand
ATGGCGAAGAACGGTTTGCTTTCCAGATTGCAAAGGCGGTTGATGCTCGCCGCCAATCCAGCCCTTTGTGCACAACGCTCGAACTTGCCGAGCTCGTCGCAAACGTCGTCCGTACGCGGGAAAAAGGTCAACATCCGGCCACACGTACCTTTCAGGCTATACGGATTCACATCAATGAAGAACTCAAGGAACTGGCGGACACCCTCGCGTCAATTCTGAAGGTACTGGCTCCACAGGGAAGAATGGCGGTGATCAGTTTTCACTCTCTTGAAGACCGCATGGTCAAGCAATGCTTCGCCGCAGCGTCCACGCTGCCGGCCGACCTTGCCCGCATGCCTTTACGCGAGAGTGAAATGCCTGATCCGATTCTGAGAAACCTGGGCAGAGTGCTGGCAGAAGAGACCGAGGTTCGAGAGAATCCGCGCTCTCGTTCTGCCGTGCTCCGGATTGCTGAACGCACCGCAGCTGAATGGAGCCCCACACATGAAAACGCAATTCGCTCGGCGCTGCCGGGGATGAATAAACAGAAAAGGAGAGGGTGATGGCACGCCTCGCACTGATATTTCTGATTGGCTTTTTCATGTACAGCGCGATTTCGCTGGTATCCAGTCGCTATCAACAGCGCCTGCTTTATATTGACATTGGCCGTGCTCAGGCGGCTGAGCGCGAACTTGAAGTGGACTGGCGTCATTTGCTGCTCGAACGGGCCCAACTGACGACCAGTGCAAATATTGACCGGGTCCTGTCCGACAAGCTCAGCATGCAGACGCCGCAGATCAACCAGACCGTTTTCATCAAAGAATCAGAAATGAATGGCGGTGCTGCCAAACCTGCAGCTGCCGTGGATAAATCTGCTGCCACACCGGCGCCAAGGGGAGCGCAATGAAGCTGAAGCTGAATTTGCTCAAATCAAAAAAAACAACACGCGGCGGTTACCAGCCAGGTAAGCGCGTCAGTCAGCATCATTATTACAGTAGCAGCCCGGTGCTGCATGTGCAGATTCCAAAATGGCGTGCGCGCCTGCTTTTTGTTGTCATCAGCCTGGGCTTCACCACGGTCATTGCCAAGTCCCTGTATCTGCAGACAATGAACAATGATTTTCTGCAGGCAGAAGGCGGCAAGCGCTATGAACGTACGCTCGTGCTGCCGGCCAGCCGCGGCCGCGTGCTGGATCGCAATGGTGAGTTCCTGGCAACCAGTATCCCCGCCAAGGCCGTGTGGGCTTCTCCGGAAGAAACACGCAGTGCCACACCAGAGCAGCTGGCCAAACTGGCGCAGTTGCTGGGTATGTCGATGAAAGATCTGACGACCCGACTGAGCAGTTCGGATAAAACATTTGTTTATCTGCGCCGTCAGGTTGCCATGGAACCGGCAACTGAGATCCAGAAAATGAAAATTCCGGGCATCGGCCTGCTTTCCGAAACTCGCCGTTCCTATCCGCAAGGTTCATTGATGGCGCACATCGTGGGCTTTACCAATATCGAGGATCGCGGTATTGAAGGCGTGGAACTGGAGTTCAATAAACAGTTGTCGGGCCAGCCGGGCTTGCGTAAAGTCATCCGCGACCGTCTGGGCAGGATTATCGGCGATATGCAGGAAGTTGAGCCCGCGCGTGATGGACAGAATCTGGAACTGACCATCGACAGCCGCGTGCAGTTTCTGGTATCCAGGGCGCTGCAAAAGGCCATTACTGATCACGAAGCGTCCTCGGGTGCTGCAGTGGTGGTAGATACGCAGAACGGTGAAATTCTTTCCATGGTCAGTCTGCCCACGTATAACCCGAACAATCCGCAGGAACGCAGAGGCCCCGCCTTGCGTAATCGCGCCATTACCGATACGTTCGAGCCCGGGTCTATCGTAAAACCGCTGGTCGCCGCGCTGGCGCTGGATGCCGGAGCCATTACTACCAAGACCAAATTCAATACCGGCCATGGGACCTATCGCTATCAGGGCGCGACTATTACCGATGTCAGTTCACGTAACGGCGTTCTGGATGTGGCAGGGATTATCCGTCGTTCGAGCAACATTGGCATGACCATGATTTCCGAAAGGCTGCGTTCCGAACAGATGTGGACTGTATTTAATGCGCTGGGTTTTGGCCAGGCACCAAATATGGGCTTTCCTGGTGCTGCCTCTGGCCGCGTCCGTCCGTGGGAACGCTGGCGCCCGATCGAGCGTGCAACCATGGCTTACGGTTATGGTCTGTCCGTTTCCCTGCTTCAGATGGCACATGCGTATACGGCACTGGCCCGCAATGGCGACATGATCTCGCTGTCGCTGGTGAAAAATCGCAAGAATCCAACCAGTATCCAGATTTACAAACCTGAAACCGCCCGCCTTGTGCGCGAAATGCTTGAGGATGCAGCGGGTTCAGAGGGCACCAAGATTCAGGGCAAGGTTATGGGCTATCGCATTGGCGGCAAGAGCGGTACCGCGCGCCAGATCGTCAATGGTCATTACAGCCGCAAGGATTACCGCGGTTCATTCGTGGCCATGGCGCCTATTTCCAAACCACGCATTATCGTCGCTGTCACGCTGGACAAGCCCCGTAAAGGCGGCTATTACGGCAGTCTGATTTCCGGGCCTGTGGCGGCCTCCATTATTGAAGATACGCTGAAGTATCTGGCCGTCCCACCCGACGCGCCGATCGAACCGGCTCCTCTTGAGGCGCGTAACACCGTACCCAAGAGGAGTCAGGGATGAGCATCAGGCAGATAACGGAATGGCTTGATGGCCATGTCACGGATAAAGCGGATTTGCGGCTAGACTCCAGAGACATCCAGAAAGGGGATGTCTTTGTTGCTTGTGCGGGCAGTGTTGTTAGCGGGCACGCATACCTTGAGGATGCCGTCAAAAAAGGTGCAGCGGCGATTCTTGCCGAAGTGGGCGATCAGGAACAGCAGCAGAGTCAGGCGTTGAAGGATGCCGGATATCCGGTGCCGATTCTGCCTGTCGAGAATCTTCGTGCCCGGCTGGGCGAAATTGCGGATGCCTGGTACGGTCACCCTTCAGCGGCCGTGTCGGTCATTGCGGTGACCGGCACCAACGGTAAAACTTCATGCGTGACCTGGATTGCCGAAGCACTGAATGCAGCCGGCAAATCTTGCGCGACGATCGGAACATTGGGTACGGTGCTGCCGGATGGCACAAATCTGGGTGGTTATCTGACGACGCCGGATGTGCTGACGCTTCACCGCCAGATTGCGCAGATGCGTGACGCCGGGGTCGAGTACGTCGCCATGGAAGCCTCTTCGATTGGCATCGAGCAGGGCAGGATGGATGGTTTGCAAGTCAAAGTAGCCGCATTTACCAATTTGACGCTGGATCATCTGGACTACCACCAGACCATGGCACGTTATGAAGCCGCCAAGGCGGCACTGTTTGCCTGGCCGAATCTGAGCCATGCTATTGTCAATGTGGATGACGAAGCCGGGGCGAGAGTTTTTGCGCAAACAACGGCCAGGGAAAAAGCCGGCTATTCATTGAAGGCCGCACCGGCCGCCACGTTTACGGCAGTCGAACACGAGTTTCGCGATTACGGGCTGATTTTTACATTACGTACGCCTTCCGGTGATGCGCAGGTGGCAACCCGCCTGGTGGGCGAACATTCCATTGCCAATATTCTTCTGGTGGTTGCGGTGCTGGACGCACTTGGCATTCACCTGCGACAGAGTGCCGGACTGGTGTCCCTGCTGACCCCCGTTCCGGGGCGTCTGCAGACGGTAACTCCAATTGGGGCCGATCCCAGCCGCAAGCAGCCCTTGGTCGTGGTCGATTATTCCCATACTCCCGATTCTCTTGAACGCGCACTGGAGGCCTTGCGTCCGGTTGCAACGGCGCGGGGCGGCAGTCTGATATGTGTCTTTGGTTGTGGCGGAGACCGTGATAAGACCAAGCGCCCGTTGATGGGGCAGATTGCGGCACGCCTGGCCGATACGGTTCTTGTTACCAGCGACAATCCACGCACCGAAGTACCGGGCGATATTCTGGACGATATTCTCAAAGGCATGCCCGAGGACGCTCGCGCTGAACAGGATCGCGGTTGCGCCATCGTAGAGATGATCCTGAAAGCACGCTCCTCGGATGTGGTTCTGGTGGCTGGCAAAGGGCACGAAACTTATCAGGAAATCAATCACGTACGGCATCCCTTCGATGACCTGGAATGGTCACGGCTGGGACTGCTGTTGCGCGATCAGCCGGCCATCTCTACCGATTCCCGTCATATTCCCGAAAACGGTTTGTTTATTGCCATTCGGGGCGATCTGCATGACGGCCACAATTTTATTGGCGATGCCGGTAATGCAGGCGCTACCGCAGCGCTGGTTAGCCGACGTGATACTTCTGTGGACTTGCCTCAGATCCTGGTTGCCGACACTACTGCGGCCCTGATGAGCATGGGCCATGCGTGGCGACGCCAGTTCTCGTTCCCGCTGATTGCGGTCACGGGCAGCAATGGCAAGACGACGACCAAAGAAATGGTTTCTTCCATTCTGGCGGCAGCTGTAGGCGAAGCTCATCGCTTTGCGACCGAAGGCAATCTGAATAACCAATGGGGCGTGCCACGAAGCCTGCTGAAATTGACACAGGATCATCAGCTGGCGGTCCTGGAGTTGGGCATGAATCATCCGGGCGAAATTGAACAGCTGGCAACCCTGGCTGAACCGGATATTGCCGTGGTGACCAACGCCCAGCGTGAGCATCAGGAGTTCATGCATACCGTCGAAGCGGTTGCTAAGGAAAATGGCCAGGTATTTCGCCTGCTGTCGGCTCAGGGCACAGCTGTATTTCCCGCAGATGAGCCTTATGTCGATCTGTGGCGCGAACTGGCCGGGACGCATCGCGTTCTGACTTTCGGCCAGTCTGAGCAGGCAGATTTCCATGCCAAAGACATCGTTCCCGGTCCGCTGGGCATTTCGTTTGTCATGAAAACCCCGGTGGGCGATACTGATATCCGGCTCTCGATTGCCGGCCTGCATAATGTACGCAACAGTCTTGCCGCTGCGGCTTGCGCACATGCGGCAGGAATTTCACTTGCCGATATCCGCGATGGCCTGCAGGCTTTTCACCCGGTAAAGGGAAGAATGCGTAGCCATACCCTGTCTGGTGGCCTCACATTGGTGGATGACTCGTATAATGCGAATCCAGACTCGGTAATTGCAGCCATCGATGTCCTTGCCTCCCTGCCTGCTCCTACGGTGCTGGTCCTGGGCGATATGGCAGAAGTGGGGGAAAACGGGCCGCAAATGCACGAAGAAGTGGGACACTACGCCCGCAGCAAGGGCATTACCCATGTATTTACACACGGAGATGCGACTGCACTAACCGCGCGCGCATGCGGCGCCACGGCTGAACATATGACAGACATACATGAAATCGCAAAAAGGGTAGTTGCAAGACAGCCCGCAAGCATACTGGTAAAGGGCTCTAGATCAATGCGTATGGAACGGGTAGTACAGGACTTGCTGTCCTGGTCAGAACAGAATGAGGCCGGCCATGCTGTATGAGCTCACCCGCTGGTTGTCCCCGACATTTTCGGTCCTGAGCGTCTTTGAATATATTACCTTGCGGGCAATGTTTGCCTGCGCTACGGCTCTGTTTATCGGTCTGCTGGCGGGCCCCCGCGTGATTCGCAAGCTGACCGAGCTGAAAATCGGCCAGGCCGTTCGCACCTATGGCCCGGAAACTCATCTGGTCAAAAATGGCACGCCTACGATGGGTGGCGCACTGATCCTGATTGCAATTGGCATAACCACTTTGCTGTGGGCAGATCTGAGCAACCGCTTCGTCTGGGTGGTTCTGCTGGTGACTTTCGGCTTTGGTGCGATTGGCTGGGTTGACGACTACCGCAAGGTCGTGCACCGCAATCCCGAGGGCATGACGTCCCGCGAAAAATTCATGTGGCAGGCCATTATCGGGCTGATTGCTTCCGTTTATCTCACTTTTGCCGTGTCCGCGCCAGCCAATGCCGATATTTTTCGTCTGATGTGGTCGTGGGTTTCCAGTGGCTTTACCATGCCGCTGCCTTCCCGTGCCGACCTGATCGTCCCGTTTTTCAAGAGCGTGAGCTACCCGCTTGGGGTTTTCGGATTTGTGATTCTGACCTGGATGGTCATTGTGGGCGCCAGTAACGCCGTCAATCTGACCGATGGTCTGGATGGCCTGGCCATCATGCCGACTGTCATGGTCGGAAGCGCCCTGGGCATCTTTGCCTATGTTGTTGGTCGGGTGGATTATTCCAAGTATCTGCTGTTCCCGTATATTCCCGGGGCATCCGAAGTGCTGGTGCTATGTGCCGCGCTGGGCGGCGCCGGGCTCGCATTCCTGTGGTTCAATGCCTATCCGGCCCAGGTCTTCATGGGCGATGTCGGTGCGCTGGCGCTGGGTGGCATGCTGGGCACGATTGCGGTCATCGTGCGTCAGGAAATTGTGCTTTTCATTATGGGCGGCGTGTTTGTTGCCGAGACCCTGTCGGTCATGATGCAGGTTTGCTGGTACAAATATACCAAGAAGAAGACCGGAACCGGCAGGCGGATTCTGCGCATGGCACCCCTGCATCACCATTTTGAAGTCGGCGGCTGGAAAGAAACCCAGGTTGTCGTACGATTCTGGATTATTACCATGATGCTGGTTCTTCTCGGGCTGGCTACCCTTAAATTGCGATGAGTTCAGATACTGACGGCGTAGCCGTTTTCCCATCTCGTGTATTGATTCTTGGTCTGGGCGAAACCGGTCTGGCTTCGGCCTTGTGGTGCCTGCGCCAGGGCGCTGCGCTGCATATTGCTGACACCCGTGAAACACCTCCCGGTCTCGCTGCTCTGCAGGAGCAAAGCAAGGGGGAGGTCACGCATTTTCTGGGCGAACGGGCACTGACAGATGACGCACTGGACGGGGTGGCGCAAGTTATCCTGAGTCCGGGACTGGTTCCGTCAGAGCCTGCATTGGCCGCGTTTCTGCAGAAGGCGCAAGCACGCGACATTCCTGTCATTGGAGAAATAGAGCTGTTTGCCCGTGCCCTGGTGATGCTTGCGCAAACACGGGATTATCACCCTCGGGTCCTTGCCATTACCGGTACTAATGGGAAAACGACAGTCACCTCGCTGACCCAGGCCATGCTGCAGACGGCAGGCAAAACCGCCGTGGCTGCCGGCAATATCAGCCCGTCGGCATTGACCGCGCTCATGCAGGCGCTGGACAGCGAATCACTGCCCGAGGTGTGGGTGCTGGAGTTGTCGAGTTTCCAGATGCTCACTACCCGCTCGCTTGTTCCCGACGTTGCCGTGGTACTGAATCTGACACAGGATCATCTGGACTGGCATCGCGACATGCAGGAATATTCGGATGCGAAGGCCAGTCTGCTTGCCGCCAGTCGGATTGCCATTGTGAATCGCAATGACGCGGCCGTCGTGGCCATGGTTGAAGATATCAGGGACCTGGAACTGCGCAGTTTCGGCTCGGATGAGCCTGTGCTGGTGGGAGACATTGGAATGGAAAGCGCACACGGTGTCCTGTGGATCACCGCCAGTGAGCGTGATGATTTCGAATTGCCCGAGTCGCCCGGCGCCCGCCGCAAGAAAAATGTAGAAAAACCCAAACGCAAACCAGGCCTGGTCAAGCGGCTGATGCCCGGTGATGCCATGAAAATCCGTGGTCAGCACAATATGCTTAATGCCCAGGCTGCCATGCTGCTGTGCCGTGAGGCTGGCATTGGCTGGGGTCCCATGCTCAATACCCTGCGTGAATTTGCTGCAGGACAGTACCGGACACAGTTCGAACGTAGCATCCGCGGCGTGGATTTTTTCAATGACAGCAAGGGCACCAATGTGGGCGCAACTGCTGCTGCGCTGGAAGGCATGGGGCGCAATATTGTGCTCATTGCCGGTGGCGTGGGCAAGGGACAGGATTTTTCTCCGCTGGCGTCACCGGTGCGTCGCACTGCCCGTGCCGTGGTTCTGATCGGAGAGGCAGCAGATGTCATCGAACAGGCCCTGGCCGATACCGGAGTTGCCTGCCATCGTGCCGACTCCATGCAGGCCGCGGTAGCGCTGGCACTGGAACTGGCTCAGGAAGGCGATGCGGTGCTGATGTCGCCTGCATGTTCCAGTTTTGATATGTTCAAAAGCTATGCGCATCGCGGCGAGGTGTTTTCGGCCGCCGTGCACGAGCTTGCGCTGGATAATGGAGAGGTGGCATGAGTCTGCTGGGCGATCTGAGGGCAAGCGTCAATGCGGTCAAACCTGGCCGTACCAGAATGCGCAATTACGATCTGCTGCTTGCGGCGGCAGTCGCCACGCTGCTGATGTTCGGCCTTCTGATGGTGTTTTCTGCTTCGATCGCTCTGGTAGATGGACCCAAGTACGCCAATTCTACTCGCTACTACTTCTTCGTACGCCACCTGGTTTTCATTGCCATAGGCCTGGTGGGTTTTGCCATTACTATCTCGCTGCCCATGCAGATCTGGGAGAAGTTTACCCTGCCTCTGTTCCTGCTCTCGCTATTCATGCTGGTGCTGGTACTGATTCCCCATATCGGCAATGAGGTGAATGGCGCTTATCGGTGGATTCCGCTGGGGCCCCTGAACTTCCAGCCTTCAGAGCTGATGAAGCTGACCATGGTGCTTTTCGCGGCGGACTATACCGTGCGCAAGCAGAAGTACATGCATGATTTCTGGCGCGGTTTTGCGCCGATGATGGTTGCCCTGGGTGTGGTCGGTATCCTGCTGTTGCTCGAGCCCGATCTTGGTGCATTCATGGTCAGTGTGTCTATTGCCGTGGGTATTCTGTTCCTGGGCGGCATCAGCGCCATTCTGTTTCTGATTCTGGTGGTCCTGCTGCTAGGCTGCTTTGCTCTGCTGATCCTGATGGCGCCGTGGCGTGTGAAACGCATTTTTGCCTACCTTGATCCTTTTGACCCTGATACCGTGCAGTCCACCGGCTATCAGCTGGCTCATTCGCTGATCGCCATTGGTCGCGGAGAGTGGTTCGGTGTAGGACTGGGATCAAGCGTTGAAAAGCTGCATTATCTGCCTGAAGCCCATACCGATTTCATTATGGCAGTGGTAGGCGAGGAACTGGGTTTTGTCGGCATTATCGCGGTTGTGGTGCTGTTTCTGATTATTGTGCATCGGGGTTTTGAAATCGGTCGTCAGGCCATCGCTATGGATCGTGAATTCAGCGGTCTGGTGGCGCAGGGTGTATCCATCTGGATGGGTGTGCAGGCGCTGGTGAATCTGGGTGTCTGCCTGGGACTGCTGCCAACCAAAGGCTTGACGCTTCCGCTGGTCAGTTATGGAGGCTCATCCATCGTGATGAATCTTGTGGCCATTGCGATTCTGATGCGCGTGGATTATGAAAGCAGATTGATGATGCGTGGCGAGCGCCCCGACCGGAAACCCTTGCCGGAGTATCGATGAGCAGCGCCGGCCAAATGTCTCGAACGCTGCTGGTCATGGCGGGCGGCACGGGCGGGCATATCATGCCTGGACTGGCCGTGGCTGCGCAGATGCGCGAGCGGGGCTGGGAAGTCGTCTGGCTGGGCAATCCGGAGAAAATGGAGGGCCGGCTGGTACCGTCTGCAGGCATTCCCCTGCTGCCCATGAATTTCTCGGGACTGCGTGGCAAAGGACCGGCGGCGCTGCTGAAAATGCCTTTTTTGCTTGCCAGGGCCTGTCTTCAGGCGCGACGTGCATTCAAGCAGGCGCATCCGTCGGTAGTCCTGGGCATGGGCGGTTATGTGGCCGTGCCAGGGGGCATCATGGCTTGCGTGGCCAGAATTCCCCTGGTGATTCACGAACAGAATGCGGTTGCCGGTACAGCCAACAAATGGCTTGCTAAAATGGCGGCTTTTGTATTGACGGGTTTTCCGGACGTGCTGCCTGGTGGTCGCATGGTGGGCAATCCCGTACGCAGGGAGCTGGCGGTCACTGCCGAGCCGGCTGAACGCTATGGGAGCAGGGAGGGTGCGTTGCGCATCCTGGTGGTGGGTGGCAGCCTGGGTGCGCAGGCGCTCAATACGGTAATGCCTGCCGCCATGGCGATGATTGCGGCCGAGCGGCGTCCGCAAATTGTGCATCAGGCTGGCGAACAGCATATTGCCAGTCTTCAGGATGCCTATTTGCAGGCAGGTGTCAGGGCAGAGTGCGTGCCGTTCATCAATGATATGGCAACGGCCATGGCGTCTGCCGATCTGGTGCTATGCCGGGCGGGTGCGATGACAGTTGCCGAAGTGGCGGCTGTCGGTGTAGCGGCCCTGTTTGTGCCATTGCCTCACGCCATTGATGATCATCAAACGGCGAATGCTACCTGGCTTACCAGTCGCAATGCGGCATGGGCTCAACCTCAGCGCGAGCTGACCGCCGCCTGGTTGGCCGAATGGATACAAAGTCGTACTCGTGACGAACTGATGCAGACTGCAGTGGCGGCCAGAGCCTGCGCCAAAACACAGGCCACGAACACCATTGCGGATATTTGCGAGCGCGCAGCGCAGGGAAAACATGAAACATCGCATTAGACATATTCACTTTGTCGGCATTGGCGGCTCGGGTATGAGCGGCATTGCCGAAGTGCTGGTGAATCTCGGATACAAAGTCAGCGGCTCGGATCTGCAGGAGTCGGCTGTCACGCGTCGCCTGGCGGAACTGGGCGCGCAGATCTTCATTGGCCATCATGCCGAGAATGTCGGGAAGGCCGATGCCATTGTGACTTCTACGGCAGTAGCTAATAGCAATCCCGAAGTGCTCACGGCCAGAGCCAAGCGCATTCCGGTCGTTCCGCGCGCCATCATGCTGGCCGAACTGATGCGTCTGAAGCGCGGCATCGCCATTGCCGGCACCCACGGCAAGACCACCACCACCAGCCTGGTGGCCAGTGTGCTTGCAGCAGCAGGGCTGGATCCGACCTTTGTTATCGGCGGACGCCTGAATTCGGCCGGCGCCAATGCAAGACTGGGGCAGGGTGAGTATATTGTTGTCGAGGCTGATGAATCGGATGCCTCGTTCCTGAACCTTTTACCCGTCATGTCCATCATCACCAATATCGATGCCGATCATATGGATACCTATGGTCACGACATGACACGTCTGAAAAGCGCATTCGTGGAATTTACCCAGCGTATGCCGTTTTACGGCAGCGCCATCGTATGTGTGGATGACAGCAATGTCCGCAATATCATTCCGTTTATCTCGCGCCCGCTGGTGACCTACGGTTTCGGTGAGGAAGCCATGTTCCGGGCCGTGAATGTGCAAGCCAGGGAAACGCACATGTCCTTTACGGTCGAGCGTCGCGTTACCCCTGACCGGCGCCTGCCGGATCTGGAAATCGACCTGAACCTGCCGGGGCGGCACAATGTCCTGAATTCGCTGGCGGCCATTGCCGTGGCGACCGAACTGGAACTGCCCGATGCTGACATCATCAGCGCTCTTGCCGGATTCAACGGCGTGGGTCGCCGCTTTTCGTATGTCGGCGATTTCAGTGTGCCCCAGGCGCATGGAGGCGGGACATACTGCGTGATCGATGATTACGCCCATCATCCCATCGAAATGGCGGCCACCGTTGAGGCGGCTCGCGGGGCCTGGCCTGATCGCAGGCTGGTCCTGGCCTTTCAGCCGCATCGTTATACGCGCACCCGTGACTGCTTTGAAGATTTCGTCAATGTCCTGAGTCGTGCAGATGCAGTATTGCTTAGCGAAGTATATTCCGCCGGAGAGCAGCCCATTGTGGCTGCCGACGGTCGCTCCCTGTCGCGCGCGCTGCGTGTTGCCGGCAAGGTGGAGCCAGTGTTTGTTGAAGATGTGGCGCAATTGCCGGAAACTATCATCAATTTCGTTCGTGATGGCGATGTGGTGGTAATCATGGGAGCAGGCTCCATCAATAAGGTACCGGCTCAGCTTGGAGAGCACAATGGGCAATAATTTTGGGAAGGTCGGCGTGCTTTACGGCGGTGTGTCCGCCGAACGGCCTGTTTCGCTGGTGTCCGGCAAGGGTGTACACGAGGCTCTGCTCAGCAAGGGAATTGACGCACATCTGTTTGACACAGGGGAGCGCTCGCTGATCGAGCTTGCCCAGGCCGGATTTGATCGGGTCTTCATTGCGCTTCACGGCCGCTATGGCGAAGATGGGGCGCTACAGGGGGCGCTGGAGCTGTTGGGAATCCCATATACCGGCAGTGGCGTCATGGCCTCGGGGCTGGCTATGGATAAAATCATCACCAAGCGCATCTGGATAGAGCAGGGCATTCCAACTGCTCCCTATTACAAGGTGTATTCGCGCCAGGATCTGGATGTTGCCGCGCAGACGCTGGGGTATCCGTTCATCCTGAAGGCACCGCATGAGGGGTCCACACTGGGGCTGAGCAAGGTGACGGGTGAGCACGAGCTGTCAGCGGCCTTCGAGGAGGTTTTTCAGTTTGACAGTGAATTGCTGGCCGAAAAATTCATTGTGGGCCGCGAGCTGACCGTTGCCATGCTCGGCAGAGGCCGCGAGGCTCGGGCATTCCCGATTGTGGAAATCGTTGCTCCCGATGGAAAATACGATTTTGAACATAAATATGTATCCGATGACACGCAGTACTTTTGCCCGGCCAGTCTGCCAGAAGCACTGGCTGAAGACATCCGGAAGACTTGCGAGCAGGCGTTTGCGGCAGTGGGCTGCGAAGGTTGGGGGCGTGTGGACGTGATGCTGGATAAAGACAACCGGTTTTTTCTGCTCGAGATCAACACTTCTCCGGGCATGACGCCGCACTCGCTGGTCCCCATGGCCGCCAAAGCCGATGGCCTCAGTTACGCCGACCTGTGCGTGCAGATCCTGGCGCAGGCCAGTTGCAAGATCCGCCGCACCAAACCTGTTACGGAGCCGAGCCTGTAAATGATTACACCCAGCGCCCGTATTACCAACTTTGTCGCCAACCTGGTCATGCTGTTGGCGGTCGTGGTATTGCTGGGCGCAGGCGGATACTGGTTGATTCATCGCCCCATGTTCAACCTGACCCGCATCGTCATTGAACCAATGAAGGGCAATAAACTGGAATATGTCTCACCGGCCAGCATCCAGCAGACAATCGCCGGCAAGTTGCAGGGGAATTTTTTCACCATCAATCTGCCTGAGTCGAAAAAGCTGTTCGAACAATCCCCCTGGGTGCGGCATGTGGATGTGACCCGCGTATGGCCGGATGGCCTGCTGCTCAAAATTGAAGAACAGGAGCCGTTTGCGTACTGGAACGAAAGGCAGATGATCAATACCTGGGGCGAGGTTTTTACCGCCAATCAGGCAGAACTTCCCGAGGATGCGGATTTACCACAGTTCAACGGGCCGCCGGGTTCCGAAACGCTTGTGGTACAGCGATATGCGGAGCTGGTGCGATGGCTGGCACCTCTTAATTTGGGTGTAGATGAGATTACGCTTAGTGATCGCTATGCATGGCGTGTAGAATTGAACGATAATACCAAACTGGTACTGGGCAGGGACCCCGGCGCCGATGCTTTGAATCCGCATGGCGGACAGGGTGCGGTATCATTTGCATCTACGATTGAACGTTTTGTTCAGGCGTGGCCTGTTTTAAAGGAAAAGGTTGCCGGCCGGCATATTGCCCAGGTGGACTTGCGTTATACCAAAGGTTTTGCCATCACCTTCGAGCCGGCAACGACAACACAATCGGATAGTAAAGAGAAAAAATGACTCGTGACCTAAAGGACCTCATCGTTGCTTTAGACATAGGCACCAGCAAGGTGGTTGCAGTAGTGGCTGAAGCTTTGCCTGAAGAAGGGCGCTTTGAAGTAATCGGACTTGGACAGCATGAGTCCAAGGGCATGCGCAAAGGGGTCGTGGTCAATATCGAATCCACGGTCAATTCCATACAGCGCGCGCTCGAAGAGGCGGAACTGATGGCCGACTGCAAAATCCGTGAAGTCTATACGGGCATTGCCGGGAACCACATTACCAGTTTCAATTCAAGCGGCATGGTCGCGGTCAAGGACAAGGAAGTGTCCGAAGCCGATGTGGCCCGCGTTATCGAAACAGCAAAAGCGGTCAATATCCCCACGGATCACCAGGTCTTGCATGTGCTGACCCAGCAATTTATTGTCGATTCCCAGGAAGATATTCGCCAGCCCGTGGGCATGAGCGGTATCCGTCTTGAAGTACGCGTGCATATCGTTACCGGCGCCGTCAGTGCGGCACAGAATATTGTCAAATGCGTGCGTCGCTGCGGTCTGGAAGTCCAGGATCTGATTCTGCAGCCGTTGGCTTCTTCCATGGTTTGCCTGACCAACGACGAAAAAGAACTGGGTGTGGTCCTGCTCGATATTGGTGCGGGTACCACAGATATCGCCATCTTCGCCGGCGGTGCCATTCGTCATACCACGGTGCTGCCAGTAGCTGGTGACCAGGTCACCAGTGATATTGCTACCATGCTGCGTACGCCAACGCCTGATGCTGAAGAAATCAAGTTGCGTTACGGGATCGCCAAGCAGTCACTGGCCAATCCCGAAGAACTCATTGAAGTGCCGGGACTGGGCGATCGTGATGTGCGGCGCGTGAAACGGCAAACGCTGGGTGCTGTTATCGAACCCCGTATTGACGAACTGTTCACCCTGGCCCAGCAAGTCGTGAGAGACTCCGGCTACGAAGATCTCATCGCTTCGGGCGTGGTTCTGACGGGTGGCACGGCCCTTATGCCCGGCATTGTAGAACTGGCAGAAGACGTGTTCCTCAAGCCGGTGCGCGTGGCTGTGCCGGATTACCGTGGCAGTCTGGCTGACATGGTTCGCAACCCGCGCTTCTCAACAGCCATGGGGTTGCTGACCGAAGCGCGCGTTCAGCGCTTGCGTGGCGGTAAGATTAAGCAACAAAATGGAATGCTAAAAGATATTATTTCCCGCATGAAAGAATGGTTTATGAATTAGAATATCGGATAAGCTGAAAGTATTGCATTCGCGATGTTCGACAGGCGCGCATGCAATGCCCTTTAATGTATTTTTCAGCACAGTCGCTCAGATTCAAAGTGGTAACAGCAGCACAGGATGTAGAAGTAGCGCGTGGTAGTGCGCAATAAACTGCCAGAATGGCCGGGCAGATGGCCATGGAGACGGTTCAAGTACGATGCGAGACAGGCGCTGGCATTGTTTTTGAGACGGTTTCCGAAAAACGCAGTAGGAACTTTTCGTTAATACGTTTCGGAATACAGGAGTTGGGAATATGGACTTTCAATTATTGGACGACAGCAACAACAGCGGTACCGTTATCAAGGTAATCGGTGTGGGTGGCGCAGGAGGCAATGCCATTTCGCATATGATGCGGGCCGGGCTCAAGGGCGTGGATTTCATCTGCGCAAATACTGACATGCAGGCGCTGGTTGCAACCGAGGCCCCTATCCAGATTCGCTTGGGTCGCAGCGGACTGGGTGCCGGCGCCAAACCCGAGCAGGGTCGTGCCGCAGCAGAAACCGCGCGTGAAGAAATTCGTGCAGCGCTCAACGGCGCAAACATGGTGTTCATTACTGCCGGTATGGGTGGTGGTACAGGTACCGGCGCAGGTCCTGTCGTGGCCGAAGTAGCCAAGGAACTGGGCATTCTGACCGTTGGTGTCGTTACCAAGCCATTCTCTTTCGAAGGTACCAAGCGGCTGCGTGCTGCTGAAGAAGGGATTGCAGACCTGTCCAAACATGTTCATTCACTGATCGTCGTACTGAACGAAAAACTTTACGAACTGATGGGTGATGACGCATCCCAGGACGAATGCTTCAAGGAAGCCGATAACGTGCTGTACAACGCATGTGCCGGTATTGCAGAAATTATCAATGTTCAGGGTAATATCAACGTCGACTTCGAAGACGTGAAAACCATTATGGGCGAGCATGGCCAGGCCATGATGGGTACGGCTGTGGCTTCTGGTCCGGACCGTGCACGCATAGCTGCAGAAAATGCCATTGCATGCCCGCTGCTCGAAGGGGTAGACCTGAATGGTGCCCGTGGTCTGCTGGTCAATATTACCGCCAGCCGTTCACTCAAAATGAGCGAAACTCGCCTTATCAACGAAATCATCAGCAGCTACGCCGCTAAAGATGCCACCATCATTGTCGGTAGTGCCTACGATGATGACATGGCCGACGAGTTGCGTGTGACTGTTGTTGCGACCGGCCTGGGCCGCAAGCAACCTGAACTGGTGGTCAATAACGGACCAGACGCCGAGTTCGAAGCTCTGACCGGTACGCATGGCGGCAACCCCGACCTGTACGGTGGCAGCTTCCTGAACCAGCCTAGCGGTGGCGGTCGTGCTCCGGTGCCTCCTACTGTGATTCGTTCCGGACGTGGTGGTGGCGCTGCTTCCTCCAACAAGGTTCAGTTCGAACAGCAGGTTCGTGCCATGGAATCTTCCGGTGTCGAGCGTTTCGACATCCCGGCGTTCCTGCGCAA
Organism: Pseudomonadota bacterium; assembly: GCA_023389155.1. Classification (GTDB taxonomy): domain Bacteria; phylum Pseudomonadota; class Gammaproteobacteria; order Burkholderiales; family Burkholderiaceae_B; genus Advenella. The sequence goes on along the minus strand of JAEWEV010000033.1, from coordinate 159,624 downwards.
ACAGGCCGACTGAGTTCTGTTTTCCCGCCATACGAATCCGGACTGCTGCCCGGTGCGGATTCGTTCGCTCCTATAACCTGTTTTTCTTCAGGAAAAACGGCCCTCCGGGGTCGTTTTTTTATTTTTTCGGGATTTTCCTGAAACGATGCTGATTGAAACATTTGTCCAGGCAAGGAAAAGCCTTTTTCGCCTAATTCAGAGTAAAATACTCGGAAACGGTACGTGTCTTTGGACTTTGTGCAAATTACAAGGCTGAAGCCGCCAGCCGGAGACCAAAAAACCTCCGTAACCCAGTATTGGCGCCACCTTGTCAGAACGTGCCCTTAATTGCGGCCAGGCCGGTTTTCAGGCGTTTCACCGCTATGCAGTGCGACAACGGTCCACGATAATCTGCTGCCCTCGGCAACCTTTCGAAGCCGGCCAGCCGTTACACCCGATACGGGTGTTTCATGAATATTTTTGTAAGTTGAGAGTGACCATGCTACGACAAAGAACCATTAAGAATCTGGTGAAAACCACTGGTGTCGGTGTGCATTCCGGTCGCAGGGTTGAAATAACATTGCGGCCTGCCCAGGCAAACACTGGCATTATTTTCCACCGGGTTGATACACCGCAGGTGGTGGATCTGCCTGCGAACGCAGACAAAGTTGGTGATACGCGCATGGCCTCTGTACTGCAGAATGGTGATGTGCGGGTGTCGACTGTGGAACATCTGATGTCGGCGCTGGCCGGCCTGGGTATCGACAACATTCACGTTGATCTTAATGCTGAAGAAGTGCCGATCATGGACGGTAGCGCCGGAACCTTTGTGTATCTGCTGCGCTCTGCCGGCATTGTAGAGCAGGATGCACCCAAGCGTTTCATGCGTGTCCTGAAAACGATTGAAGTGCAGGAAGGAGAAGGAGAAAATGCCAAATGGGCCCGCCTTGAGCCCTACGCCGGTTTTTCCCTGGCTTTTTCCATCAATTTCCATCACCCCGCGATTGACTCCACTGCCAGTTTTGCAGAGGTGGATTTTGCCCGCGACTCCTATACGAAGGAAATTGCCCGGGCGCGAACCTTCGGCTTCGCCCAGGAAGTAGAAGCCCTGCGCGCGCATGGGCTGGCTCGCGGCGGCAGCCTTGATAACGCCATTGTCATGGACGAATTTCGCATTTTGAATTCAGACGGGCTGCGCTACGACGACGAGTTCGTCAAGCATAAAATCCTGGATGCGATTGGTGATCTGTATCTGATCGGCCATCCGCTGCTTGCACGCTACGTGGCCTGCAAGTCTGGCCACGACCTGAATAACAAGCTGGCGCGCAAGTTGCTGTCCCAGCCCGATGCATACGAAATCATTACGTATGAGTCGGCCGCTGCTGCCGCCGATGCGGTCAGTCAGGACTGGCGTCTGGCCTGATTTTTCTTCAGGATCCGTGCAAGCGTCTGTGCCAGTTCCTCATTGCTTGCGTTTTTCTGCAGATCCAGCAGGGCCAGGCGGGACGCTTCGCTCAGATCCTGCATTCCGTCCCGGGTTGCAGAAACAGATGTTTCCTTTGCGGTCCCAGGTCGCAGGCCAGTCTGGATTTTTATGCGGATTTCATCCACCCGCTGGCCTTTTGCAAGCAGCAGCTGATGTATAGTTGTGGTTAATTGCCGGATTTTTGCTGCGTGCGCAGCGCTGGGAACTGCAATAATCAGCTTGCCGTCGTCCAGCCCCACCACGCGACATGCACTTCCTACAGGCAGTTGCAGGGCATCTGCAATCAGGCCCTGTATCAGACTGTACTGTTCCGCCGTCTGCAGCAACTGGCTTCGGCGTGGGTCATGTCCCAACCAATTCAAGGCCGTTTTACCTTCGCCTCGATCGCGGCGCGAAGCACCGTTTTTTTTGTAAAACAGAGCCATAATTTTTAACAGGTACGAAATTGAAAGAAGAGCAACATGCTTCGCAGAATACCACTCCTGTGAAGACAAGGAAAGTATGGGCCTTCAGTGCCTACATGCTCAGTCTCGGACTGGCCGTTGCCGCCGGTGCGCTGCTTGAACGTCATTTTGGCATGCCCTCGCTGCCCGTGCATGAGCAGCTGGCGTCGGTAGAGTCAACGCCCGAATCGCTGCGTGATGCGGCGCTGATCCGTCACAATCTGAATGTCATGGCGACGCAGATTGGGCAGTTGCGCGCCAAGGCCGATATGCTGAATCGTTTGGGTGAGCGTCTGGCCGTCAACAGTGGCGCCGAGTCAGAACCATCAGAGCTGCACAAACTGCTCAGCCAGAACGCGCAGGCAAGTGGCGAGCCCATGGAAGATCTTGAGCCCGAAAACCATAGCGTGGTCTCTGCTGAGGAACTGGGTCGCGAACTGGACAAGCTCAAGACGGAGCTCTCCAAGGGGGATGACACCCTCAAAACCGTGGATGTCGTGATGCAAATGAAGGAAGCACAATTGCAGCGCACGCCAACGGCGATCCCCGTATCCATGAACAACGCGCGAGTGTCCTCCACTTACGGATGGCGCAAGAACCCGGTGTCTGGCCGCTATATGCTGCACAGCGGGGTTGATTTTGCTGCGCCTGCAGGCACCTCGGTGTACGCTGCCTCTGCCGGCATTGTGGTGGCTTCCGGCACAATGAGCGGATACGGCAACGTCATTGACATCGATCACGGTAACGGCGTCGTCACGCGCTATGCCCATAATTCAAAACTGCTGGCCAAGGTGGGTGATCTGGTCGCGAAAAGACAGGTTATCGCCAAGGTTGGCAGTACAGGCCGCTCGACAGGCGCCCATGTTCATTTTGAGGTGCGTGTCGATGGTGAACCCACCGATCCGATTGCCTTTTTAAGCCAGATGTCATCTTCGACAGCCGTTGCCAGTGCTAAGCCAGACAGCCTGCTGGAGCGCGCAGAGCAGGTTGGCGCGGCTGCACTGGGTACAAAAATGGTCAAGGACACAAAAGAGCATGTCAGATTGCCTCAGGGAATCACTACCCGGCCCCGTATGCGGTAAACTATCGTGATTTTCTCGTGATGACTCACTAACCTGTCAGGAAGAACACCCACTTTATTCTTCCTGATTACTCTGAAAGCAGAATGATTTCTTTACTCAAAAAAATTGTTGGCAGCCGTAACGATCGCCTTCTGAAGCAGTATCGCAAGCAGGTCACCAGAATCAACAACCTGGAAAAGGACATGCAAGCCCTGTCCGACGAGCAGCTGGCAGCAAAGACCCAGGAATTCAAGACGCGTTACCAGCAGGAAGGTAATCTGGACGCCATGCTGCCCGAGGCTTTTGCCGTTGTGCGCGAAGCATCGCGGCGAATTCTCGGAATGCGTCACTTCGATGTCCAGCTGATTGGCGGTATTACCCTGCACTACGGAAAAATCGCAGAGATGCGTACCGGTGAGGGTAAAACGCTTATGAGTACCTTGCCCGTGTACCTGAATGCCATTACCGGCAAAGGCGTGCATGTGGTAACGGTCAATGATTACCTGGCTCGCCGCGATGCGCAGCAAATGGGAAGACTGTACGGATTTCTGGGCCTGACCGTGGGTGTCGTGGTGCCCGATCAGGATAATGCCGAGAAAGTGGCGGCTTACCGTGCAGACATCACTTACGGTACCAACAACGAATTCGGCTTTGATTATCTGCGCGACAATATGGAGTATCAGGTCGAGGATCGCCGTCAGCGCGAACTTACCTACGCCATTGTCGACGAAGTGGATTCCATTCTGATCGATGAGGCGCGTACGCCGCTTATCATCTCCGGTCAGGCAGATGACAACACCGAACTCTACGTCAAAATGAACCAGGTGCCTGCCATGCTCACCCGCATGGCCGCCGAACCAAAACCGCAAGAGCCCGAGCCGGAGGGCGATTTCTGGGTGGATGAAAAATCCCAGCAGATCTACCTGTCTGAAGCCGGGCATGAACACGCCGAAGAGATTCTCACCCGCCTGGGCATGCTGCCTGCGGGTGAATCCTTATACGAGCCTCGTCATATTACGCTGATGCATCACCTGATGGTGGCGCTGCGTGCGCACAATCTGTTCTTCCGTGATCAGCACTATGTGGTGAACGACGGAGAAATCGTGATTGTTGACGAATTCACCGGACGATTCATGGCGGGCCGACGCTGGTCCGATGGCCTGCATCAGGCCGTCGAGGCCAAAGAGGGCGTTGCCATCCAGAACGAGAACCAGACGCTTGCGTCCATCACGTTCCAGAACTACTTCCGCATGTACAAAAAGCTGGCCGGCATGACCGGTACGGCCGATACTGAAGCCTACGAATTCCAGGAAATCTATGGGCTGGAAACGGTGATTATTCCGACCAACCTTCCCATGGTCCGCAGGGATGAGAATGACCAGATCTTTAAAAACGATCAGGAGAAATTCGCTGCGATCATCAAGGATATCCGCGCATGTTATGAGCGTAACCAGCCTGTGCTGGTAGGTACTACCAGTATTGAAAACTCCGAATTGCTGTCGGAATTGCTGAAGAAAGAAAAACTGCCGCACGACGTGCTCAATGCCAAGCAGCATGCGCGCGAGGCGGAAATTGTTGCCGAAGCGGGTAAACCTGGAAAAATTACCATCGCCACGAATATGGCGGGCCGGGGTACCGATATTGTGCTGGGCGGCAGCATAGAGAAACAGATTTCACTGGTGCGGGCAGACGATACACTTACGCCTGAACAGAAAGAAGAACGTATCGCGGCTATCCGTGAAAAATGGTTGCCCGTCAATGAAGAGGTCAAACAGGCTGGCGGGCTTCGCATTATTGGTACTGAAAGGCACGAATCACGTCGTATCGACAATCAGCTGCGGGGCCGGGCCGGACGTCAGGGCGATCCGGGTTCTTCCCGTTTCTACCTGTCGCTGGACGACTCCCTGATGCGCATTTTCGCAGGCGAACGCGTGCGCGCCATCATGGATCGCCTGGGTACTGACGGTGAGCCCATTGAAGCCAAAATGGTTTCCCGTTCAATTGAGTCCGCGCAGCGCAAAGTCGAAGGGCGTAACTTTGACATTCGTAAACAGCTGCTTGAGTATGATGACGTGTCGAACGATCAGCGCAAGGTTCTGTACGGCCAGCGCAATGAAGTGCTGGAAGAAGCCGATTCAGGGCCACTGGTTGCGAATCTGCGTGACGCCGCCATCACCGATTTTGTTCGCACTTACGTGCCTGAAGAAAGCATGGAAGAGCAATGGGATATCCCGGCGCTGGAAAAAGCGCTGGAAGCCGAATGGCATGTCAGCGTGCCGTTGACCGAGATGCTCGAGAAAAACGAGAGCATGGGCGAAGAGGATATTGTAGAGGCGGTGCTTGCACAGGCTCGTGACAACTACGAAACCAAAGTCACGCTGGTCGGCAAGGAACAATGGGTATCTTTCGAACGCGCCATCCTGCTGCAGACCATCGACACGCTGTGGCGTGAACATCTGTCCTCTCTGGATCACCTGCGCCAGGGCATCCATCTGCGCGGCTACGCTCAGAAAGATCCGAAGCAGGAATATAAGCGCGAAGCGTTTGAACTGTTCTCCAGTATGCTTGAACGAGTGCGCAATGAAACGGCCCGCGTGCTGATGACAGTGCAGATCCAGTCTCCGGAACAGGTGGAACAGGCCGAAGCCGATGCGTCTCAGTCCCATGTCTCCAACATGCAGTTCCATCACTCGGATTATGACGAGGCATTGGCCAATGCCGAGATCAACGAAGAGGGCGACGTTTCTGCTGGCGGCATTACGGTTAAAAACATGGTGGGCCGAATCGGTCGCAATGACCCGTGTCCCTGCGGCAGCGGCAAGAAGTACAAGCATTGCCACGGCAAACTCAGCTAAGTCGGCTCAACTGAGTCTGATTTGGCAGTACCAGAAAAGCCCCGATGTGGGGCTTTTCTGTTTTAGGGCGCCCATTCAATGTCCAGGACAGCCATGCCAGTGCACGGCATGGGTACACTACGGTGAGTTGCGATAATGGAAGGTTGAGCGCGACTCAGGCTTTCGGGGCATGCAGCAACGTCTGCAATCAGATAAGAAACAGATTGGCCAGGCCGAGAAAGACGAAAAAGCCCAGGGAGTCGGTGGCAAATGTCAGCAGCACCGATGAGCCCATGGCAGGGTCTTTGCCGAATCGATCCCGCGTCAGGGGAATCAGCACGCCGAGCATGGCGCCGATCAGCATATTACAGACCAGGGCAGCCATCATCACCGCAGCAATCGATATGCTGCGAGACACCAGCCATGCAAAAACCGCAGCGACCAGGCTGCCGGAAACACTTACCAGAAACGTGACGACGAACTCACGGCGAAGGAGTGACTTGACGTTGTTTGAGGTGATCCGACCCATGGCAAGGGCGCGAATGACAAGTGTCATTGTCTGGTTACCCGAGTTACCGCCAATTCCGGCGACAATTGACATCAGGAAAGCCAGAATCACGATTTTGCTGACGGTGTCTTCAAATTGTGATGCGACATAGGAGGCAATCGACGCCGTGCACAGGTTCAGAAACAGCCAGGGTGCCCGGTTGCGGAGGGCGCTGGAGACAGGCGCAAAAATATCCTCTTCCTGCAGACCGGCGCGTGACAGATCCTGTTCCTGAGAGTCTTCGCGAATGACGTCAACCACTTCTGCAATCGTCAGGCGCCCGATCAGACGATTCTGCTGATCCACAACCGGTGCGGAAACCAGATCGTAACGTTCGAACGCGCTGGCCGCTTCACGGTCTTCGTCGTCGGGCCCCAGGGAAAGATAGTCGGTATTCATGACGTCTTTCACGATGGTGTCCGCATCGCTGACCAGCAGCCGGGATATCGACAGGACGCCAAGAATCTGGTCGCTGCGGTCCACCACGAAAATCTGATCGGTATGATCCGGCAGTTCGCTCAGGCGGCGCAGATAGCGCAATACTACTTCGAGCGAGACATCTTCGCGCACCCGGACCATTTCGAAGTCCATGATGGCGCCGACGGTGCCCTCGGGGTAACCCATGGCTTCAAGCAGCTGGGCGCGTTCAGCGTCCGTCAGGCCTTTCTGCACCTCGGCCACAATATCGGGCGGCAGGTCGGCAGCCAGGTCAGCCAGTTCATCGGCATCCAGATCTTCGGTTGCCGCCAGCAGATCTGCCCGGTCCATGGAGGCAATCAGCGATTCCCGGACCCAGTCGTCGACTTCAAGAAGAATGTCGCCATCGTATTTGGAATTGACCAGACCCCAGATCAGCTGTCGTTCTTCGGTGGGCAATGATTCCAGGATGAAGGCAATATCTGCCGGGTGCAGCGCATTGAGCGTGCTGCTCAGCTCAGCTTCATGCTGGCGCCGGATCAGCCCCTCTACCAGCGCTGATTGATCGTCCCCTTCTTCCTGACGGTGCACCAGTTGTTCGACAATGGCGTGTTTCTTCAGCAGTTCCTGAATTCGTTCGAGCGCCAGCTGCGCATCCTCGGTATCGAGTCTGCGCGGAACATTGACAAGTACGGCTTGGGGCGATTGCTGATCTTTTTGCGCCATGTGAGTAATTACCGGGAGCTACAGGGGTTTGAGGTGAGGAGAAATCATGTCTGACAGCGCCGGAAACAGGGCGTCTCCTGCGGCTGCCACATAGCCATTGATCGGCCAGGGATCCTTTCCATACATGTCTTGAGCCTGTCCCTGGGCTTCGCGTACCAGCAGTGTGCCGGCGGCAACATCCCATGGGGCCAGCCCCATTTCGAAGTAGCCATCGAAGCGCCCGCAGGCCACCCATGCGAGGTCAAGTGCAGCCGCACCATTGCGTCGCAGCCCGCGCGTACCATGAATGGCGGCGTCGAAAATAGGAGTGTACTGATCCTCGAAGGAAAAATCACGGAACGGAAATCCGGTACCCAGTAATGCATCTTCCAGGCGTGCAGTTTTGGAGCAGGAGATGCGTTGCCCGTTAAGCCATGAGCCTGCGCCGGACACGGCGGTAAACAGTTCTTCGCGGTTGGGGTCATAGACGATGGCGACGACCGGCGTATCGCGGGTCAGCGGCTCGGTGGCATGAGGCAAAATGGTACCCGCATGGGCGATCAACCCCAGCGACACTGCGTAGTGCGGGATGCCATGCAGATAATTGGTTGTGCCGTCCAGCGGATCGATATACCAGGTGGCGATGCCCTCGGGTTTGCCGCCAGTTTCTTCCGCGACAATGCCAAATTGGGGTGTCAGCTGGGCGAACGTGTCCAGGATCGCCTGTTCTGCTTCCTTGTCTGCCTGCGAGACAAGATCGTTCTTGGCCTTGTGATCGATGATCAGATCCGAACGGCGATGGGAATAGGTCTGCAGTACCGAAGCTCCCGCATGGGCTGCCTTGATGCCGGCATCAAGCGCTATACCGAAGTCGATGAGGGAAGATGACATGCGTGATACTCCGTTTTGATTGAATCTCAACAGCTGCCGGGATAAATCCCGATAATCGAAAGATTATAAAATGAATACCTTTGCCCGGGTTCACATTGCGGCAAAACGGGGTATTCTTTGCATGTACGATGTGCGGCTGCGGTGCAAACCGGCTGTCTGCGCGCCCGGTGCAAAATCAGGTGAGATCCGGGCCGGACGGAATGAAACATAAGCGTCACTTGTCAAGCGTAAAGGGTCAGCGTGTGATTGCGGGCATATATGCAGAGATGCCACCTGCCAATTGACGATATACGGGTTGCGTTGCGTTGCTTTGGTGCCGGGCGGCGATGGTGTATGGGAGAAAAATGGATGAGTGACGGGATCGAAGGCTTTAATGCCGTTCTGAAGAGGGCATTGCCAAAGCTGCAGCCTGTTATGTCACGCGAACATGCCTGCACCATTCTGATCCTAGCCGCTGACCGCATCCAGACAGGGAATTGCCTGCTGGAGTACTGGCAGCGTCATGCGCCAAAGCAGGCGCGCCTGCATCTGGTTTTTTTTGAAGAAAGCGGAGGCGGGGCACAAGAGCCTGTTGTGGCTGATGCAACCGGTACCATTCCGGCTGTTGCGACAGCTACCATGACAGCGGACTCGGCTGCTATCGCCCGTACCGCGACGTCTGCTACGGGGGCTGCTGTCGCGTCGGCGACGAGGTTTGCGGCCGAGTCTGTAACGGCGTCTGCCACGATTGCTGATACCTCGCCTGATACGTCGTCGCACGTATCGTCTGCGAGCCAGACGGATCCCGCTGCGACGAGCACCCACCTGCTCAAACGCCTGCTGTCTGTCGTTGACGATGCCGGGGTGCCGTTATTGCCCGGGGTACACCGGTTCGAGGCGCCGGGTGTCACGGTGACGCGTCTGATCGGTCCAGTACTGCGAACTTTTGCGCAACTGGTCGCCACGCTGGACATCGTTGTCGTCGAGTCAGAACAGCCGTTGGCGTCGATCCCCCATTATGGCGACATGCTACTGAGGCGGGCGGCGCCGCAATTGATGATGCTCGCCCCGGATCAGGTGATTGATGTGATGCTGACCGCCGTCCGTAAAAAAGGGGCCAGGCGGCTCGATCGCGGCGAGGCAGGTGGCGGTTGGATGGTCATGGATGCAAAGCTGCACAGACCCCTCAAACCGCCTGCTCCTGCCTCCAGGACGGCGTGGGTGATAGGGGGCAGCCTTGCTGGTGCCGGCGTGGCCTACGCGCTCGCTCTCAGAGGCTGGCGGGTGCACGTGACCGACCCTTCGCTGGCGGCTGGCGCGCCCGGTCCGCAGGCGGGGCATCTTGCGGCCGCGATGACGCCCCTCATCTCCGCAGATGACAATTTCAAGGCGCGTTTGAGCAGGGCGGGGGTTTATCGTGCGCATCAGCGCTGGTCCGGCTTCGGTCCGCAGATCATACTTTCGCGTAACGGAACACTGGAATTGGCCCGCACCTCGGGCCATGCCCGGGACTTGTTGCAGGCTGTCCGGACCATGGCTTACCCGCAGGGGTGGGTCAGACTCGTGGACACGGGGCAGGCTGATCAGCAGTCAGGCGTTGCCGTCACGCGGCAAGGGGCCTACTTCGCCAAAGGCATGACTGTCTCTCCGCCCAATCTGATCAACGCATTGCTGACGCATCCGAATATTCATTGTCATGGTCACCGGATCGCTGCATTGCGCAAGGGTGAGCGGGGCTGGCAATTGTTCTCTCATTCAGCAGAGTTTAAGGGGAGGCATCTGCGCGCCACACAGCCTGATGCCTGTCTTCCAGACAAAGCGCCGGCAGATCTCACGATCCCCGCGGATGCGAAGCGTGATGCAGAGGAGCCTGAAATAGCCTCCTCTGGCAGCCCCCTCGGTGACATTGAGCCAGGGGCCAGAATGCTGGCAGAGTGCGACGTCGTTATTCTGGCCGCGGCAGAACAAACGCCACAGTTGCTGGCCAATAGTGGCCTGGATCAGCGTACGCGGCGCTCCGGCCGCAAGGAGCCCACCATGCCCGCCGTGATGGCCATGGACACGCTGGGCGGCCAGGTCATGCATGTGCCCGCTGTGATGCTGGGTCAGGTTCCAGAAACGGTGATCGGCGCCGAAGGCTATTTTCTGCCACCGGTTCACGGTCACTGTGTACTGGGCAGTACCTACGAACCGGGACAGAAATCGCCGATCTGTTCACTGGCGGGACAGAAAACGATTGTGAGTAAACTGGCTGCAGCTCTGGCGCCGAATGTACTGAAATCAGTTTCGGACACGCTGGCATCGGCGGACCCTGCCGGTTCACCGCAGAGAGATGTTCATCTTCCCGGGGAGCAGGTGAGTGAATCTGCCCGGGCGGGAACCGGCTCCGAGGCGCAGGCGGTGTTTTCGGGCTGGTCAGGCAGCCGGGCCGTCATTCGCGGGCGGCTGCCTGCTTTCGGACCGGTGCCGGACAAGCCGGGACTCTGGCTGGCCTGCGGCTATGCTTCCCATGGACTGACCTGGTCCGCTTTGGCCGGAGATGTGATTGCCGCCATGCTGAATGCCGAGCCTGTACCGCTGGAATATGATCTTCTGCAGGCCGTGGCACCACGCTGAAAATGACCATGTAGACAGTGTGGTCTACTTTGTTTTTTAGCCAAAACACGGAATTGATTTTATTTTGTGAGGTAAATGAGTCAAAATAAACGTTTTTAGGGAATCTCTTCCTGTGGTCCCTGCGCCGGTATTTTCCCCTCACTGAAAAGAACTCACGTGATTCAATTTGATCGTCTTGTATTCAAGTCCGCTCATGCAACGCATGCCGAGTTTTCCACGGACACTGATTTATTGTTGCGCGTCGAGGCACATGGCCCGGGCGTTTTCAGAATCCTCGCAGGGTTGCCTGACCGGCTCTCTGAAGACAAACTGACTGCACGTCAGAAGCAGCGTCAGGCGCTGACCATCGCGCGCGACGAGCGTATCGGTGAAATGCTCACCGAATCCATGCTGGATGAAAGTGGTTGGCGTTTTACCCAGGGCGAGGTCTCTCTGGTTATCTGTAATAGCCCGTTCAGCATTTCGCTGTATCGTGGCGAAACATGTATTCTGCGAACCGACGATAGCTTCGAGACGCCGCTGGTCATGGAAGCTGATGGAGATCAGCCCGCACACTGGTCGATCATGTTCGATCTGCCCGATGGCGAACCGGTATTTGGTCTCGGAGAAACCTCCGGCGACTTCAATCGACGTGGCACCGAAATCGTTTCCGACCTGAATGACTTCCGCTATTTGCCTTTGGCCTGGAATCCCCAGGGTTGGGGGCTGTATGCGAACTCACTCGAACGGGTCATGCACGACCCCGGCACCGAAGACAATCCTGACACATACCAGATTTTTGTAGACGGCCCCGTTTTCGATCTGTTCCTGTTTGTCGGTGACGTTCCTGAACTCTTCAATCAGTATTCCGCACTTACCGGTCGTGCCGGGCAGCCGCCTTTGTGGGCGATGGGGGCATGGCTCAAGCAGCAGCCCGGCCAGTCTACGCACGATTTCGTTGTCCAGGCCGAAGCCCTGCGGGAGCAGCAGTTCTCACTGGATGTCCTCGATTTTGCCCAGCCGTCGATGGTGCAGTTCCAGGCCGACAAAATGGTGCTCGAGTGGGACGCCAGCCGTATGGATGATGCGCGTCGCACACTGGGTTCTCTGCGAGAAAAATTCTTCGAAATCAGCATTCCCTCTTTCCCCGGTGTACCACGCAATACGCTGCTGTTTGATGATCTTGAAGATCGTGGCTGGCTGCTTGCGGCTGAAGACGGGAGCGCGTTTGTTTTTGATGGTGTGCCCGAAAACGGAAACGTACCGTTCGGACTGCTTGATCTGACCTACAAGGATGCCTATTCCTTCTGGGTGGAACGACATCATCAGATGGTCGATGAAGGCGTAGGTGCCTTCCAGTGTGCTTTCCCCTTGGATATTCCGGATACGGTCAGTGCACGCAATGGTGAAAGTGGTGCCCTGCTCAGGGAGCTGTATCCCTTGCTCCTGCGTCGCGCGCTGTTCGATGCCGTCTCAATGAACAAAACACCCACTGAGGGTGTGGTGCCGTCAACCGATCTGGTCATGGCCGTACAGCGCGTGGCATGGCAAAGAACGCCCGAGTCCACGAACGACTGGGACGGGCTGACACAATGGCTGCGCCAGGCGCTCTCGGTTCAAGCCAGTGGCGTGGTTGCGGTAACGCATGATCTGGGCAATCCCGCAAAGCTGGACAATGATTCGCCATTGGATCCGGATCTTTATTTGCGTATGCTTGGCCTGTGTGTTTTTTCGGCAGGTTTTTCTTTTCAGGCTACCCCTGCCTTGTTGCCCAGCGCGTATCCGGAAGACATTCAGACAAAAATCCGCACCTTGCTTGAATTGCGCTATCGTCTGATTCCATATATCAACGGGGTGATAGAAGACTCGGTACGCTCAGGGCTTCCCGTTCAGCGCATGATGGCACTGGCTTATCCGGATGACATCAAGGCGCGCGCCTGGGACCTGCAATATATGCTGGGCCCTGCATTGCTGGTCGCACCGGTGCTGCAGCCAGGATCATCGGTCAATGTTTATTTGCCCGAAGGCGATGCCTGGTGGGATCTGAACCTGAACCAGCGCTATGAAGGAGGTCAGGTTATCAAGGTAGCGTGCGAGCTGGATTCGGTTCCCGTGTTTGGCCGTGAAGGTCATATGCTCTGTCTGGGACCAGCCATCCGTCACATGGGAGAATTTAACTCTGCACGTATTTTGGATGAGGTCTGGATGTTTGGTATGCCCATGCATAATCCGGTGGTCATGCGCAACAAGATTCGCGTTATGCAGATGCAGGGATCCAGCTATATCAAGGGTCTGGAAGGGTTGAAAATTCTTCAGTCTGATGGTCTTGAAGTAAAACGACGCGGAGCAGAAGTGCGGATTTCCCGCGAGCGTTAAAGCGCAATGGCAGATTGTGGCATTGAAAAAAATAAAATTTCTTTGTCGCAATTCTGCAAATAGTATTGACACACAGTTCGGATTCATTCATAATCTTTTTCTTTCCTGGGCTGGTAGCTCAGTCGGTAGAGCAGTGGACTTTTAATCCATTGGTCGCGAGTTCGAGTCTCGCCCAGCCCACCAGGAAGCTTGTAGTAAGTTGTAGTAAGAATAATAACTTAGCCGCTTTGTATAAAAAGCGGCTTTTTTATTGCCATTTTTTGTGTCGGGTTCCTGCACGGGTCGATCCAGCAGTCACGCAAATTATTGTTCTGCCGGTAACACAGGCGCATCGCGCTTCTTACTTTTTCCCTTGCGATATTTGGACGCTTTGACAGGAGGATGATTGGCAATTTGCTCTGTATTGTCCAAAGCGAGCAGGCGAGCGCCAATGTTGCGAGAGAGTTCCTGCAAATCCGATAAATAAGTGGATACGGCTTTCCTCTCAGTCAGAATGGAAGAGAAGAATGTGATGCCTACTGTGGCAACCACACGGTTCTCAACGATAACAGGGACCGCAATCGTCTGAGAGATGGGACGAACCGTCTTGTGCCTGGTCGCATAGCCAGCCCGACGTATATCGTCAAGTAGTCTGCAAAAAGCCATTCTGTCTTTAGCCAGTACGTCTTCAGCATCGTCAGATAGCCCCAACGCATCCAGGATGATCTCCTGTTCATGTTTATCGCAGAATGCCAGGTATGCCCGGCCTAACGCGCGACTGGCCATGCTCAGACGCATATTGATGGTGGAATGCAGAAGGGCTAGTGGGGATAACGGTATGGTGCTGTAGCGCACGACGACAGCATTGTCTTCAAAAACAGCAATTGCCATCGGCCATTTGACCTTCAGCGTCATTGCATCCATTAAAGACATGGCTGCTTCAACAATTTTGGGTTCGCTGTGATAACCCACTGACAGTGTACGAACGCCCGATGTCAGATAGTAGGCACCATGTTGTGGTGCATGACGTACCAGGTTAAGACTCTCTAACGTACGCAGCAAACGTACGATAGTGGGCTTTGGCAGATCTGTCTGGGTATATAACATTTCCACCGTAGACACTGCCTGCCGGTTCATTGCCTGCAATAAAGCAATGGCGCGCGTCACAGACCGAATGGGTTGAGAGGTACTCAAAACAGCTTCCTGTTTCGTTATAGGACCAGCTGATTACCGTGGATTCGGGAAGGTCAGTCTTTAGACAGTCAAACCCGGCTTAACCTTCATATTACACGACACAGCAGTCATTATGCGATGCCCGGGCGTGTTGCAGCGGCTTGTGCAGCCTGGCGCAGCAACGATTGATCGGAGCCTAGTACGATCCAGTTTGCACCCTTCTCCACGAACATATCTCGTTCGTCGATATTACCGACAGCCACGCCCGCAATTTTTCCTGCTGACTGTGCGCAACTGAGCGCATGTTCGGTCGCCTGTACGACACTTGCGTGCCTGGAGTGATCAAGGCCGAAGGAAAGAGCGAGATCGGCTCTTCCGATAAAAATTCCGTCAATCCCGTCAACACTCAATATTTCTTCGACTGATTCCACGGCCATTTCACTTTCTATCTGTGCAATGATGAGGTTATCATCAGCCGCGCTCAGACAGTCTTTCATACTTAACGTTCCATATTTCGCAGCGCGAGGCGAGCTTGAAAAACCGCGCTCTCCACCAAGGTAACGGGCGCGGGACACCAGTAACTGTGCCTGCTCGGCGGTATCCACATGCGGTACGAGCAGCCCTGCTGCGCCAATGTCAAGCACAGAAAGGATGGTTGAGGAGGCCATATCCGGAATGCGTACCATCAATGGCCAGTGAGCCGCCTTGCCGGCAAGCATGAGCAGGTCCAATGCTGAACGATCCAGTGGTGCGTGCTCAGCATCAAGTACACCGAAATCCAGCGAGGTGAGTCCCAGGATTTCAATAACATGGGGCGAATTGGTTTTAACAAAAGTCCCAATTTGAATGGTATTGGCGGAAGGCTTGGATAACTTCATCATGCTCGCTCCTGGAAGCGTGTCGAATAGTCAGAATGCCGCAGAGTGGGCGCTATTTGATTTCCATTCCCATGTTTCGCATCAGCGTGGTGAAGTATTTATCCTCCTCCTGCACGGCTTCGGCATAGTTGTCGGGACTCATGAATTCGATGTCGTTGTAGCTCTCGCGCATGAGATCAACATAATGTTTATCTGAAACCGCATATTCGACGGCTTCCGAAAACTGCCTGACAATTTCAGAAGGCGTTTCGCGAGGCATGTAGAAGCCGTAGCGCGCTACCACCGCGACGTCCACGCCTTTCTCTCGCATTGTAGGGACATCTTTGGACGTCGGGAAGCGCTGATCGCCGGTTACCGCTAAGGCAACCAGTTTTCCGGCTTTGACCTGCGGCATGACGATGCTTGGAGTCGCCATAGCCGTTTCTACAATACCGCCAAGTAATGCAGTCAATGTAGGTCCGCCGCCTTGGTAGGGGATTTCTTCTATCGATATTCCTGCAGCTGCCGCCATTGCATCGGCGGCCAGTTGGGTAGAGGTGCCGTGCCCAGGCGAAGCATATCTGATTTTTCCTGGCTCTGATTTGGCTAGCGAGAGGAAATCGTCGAAATTTTTAATTCGGGAATTGCTGCGTGCCACGAGCGTAAAGGGAATAGCGATGACGTTGGCAACTGGTGCGAAACTGCGCCAGGTATATGTCGCGCCAGTGATCTTGGGTGCAGTGACGATCGCACCACTGCCGGCAAACAGGACGGTATAACCGTCCGGCTTGCCGGACGCAACGCGGGTTGCTCCAACAACACCGCCCGCGCCACCTACATTCTCAATCACGATGGGCTGGCCGAGCTTTTCCTGCAGGCGCTCTTGCAGAGGTCGTATATACAGATCAGATCCGCCTGGCGCATAAGGCACGATGACCCGAATGGGCTTCGACGGATAATCACTTGCGGCAAACCCTGTCAGGGGAAGCATGAAAATTCCCATTGCAGTGGCATATCGTATGACATTCAAGACGTGTCTCCCTGTAATTGATTGTCGCGTCGATTCTGTTTGTGACTTTGGAAATGAGTATACGGATCTTGAAATAGGCCGCCAAGCCTTGTATTTCAGCTTTTCGCCAGACGAAATGCTGCTTTGTACTTGTGGTAGCTGGCAGGGGACTGCAGTAACATGAAAGCCAATCTATAAATCCACTTGTATGTGAGGATGACGATGCAGGAGATGCTTTCAGTGCGACAGGAGCTCGAGGCGCTAGCGATTGAGTACTGGCATGAGGTCGACGCGAATGGGGGAGATAGGGCGCATGAGTTTTATACCGAAGATGCGACTTTTTCGACCAGCCTGCGTACCCGTCAGGGACAGAAAGAGATACAGGCGTTTTATCAGTCACGCAGGCAACGGGGTGTGCGCGTTTCATTACATATCGTACAAAATTTCCGGATAGCCGGAATGCAGGATAAGCAGGCGTGCTGTCATTACATTCTGAGTCTATACGCAGCCGATGGCGAGCCCGTCCTGCCTTCCAAGGCTCCGATCATGATTGCGACGGTACAGGAAATCGTAGAGCGCCAACCCGATCGTACGTGGCGATATCGTGACCGTACACTCACTGCGCTTTTTCGCGATGACACCCCCACGACGGGTTGATACGGCTACTGAGCGGGGTTATTCATCCTTGGTGTAGTCGCCGGCATTATAAATCCAGCCTTTCGCAATGAAATCAGCCCGTGGGGGAGAGAATATATCCACCAGAATGTGCTCTTCTTCTCCCACTCCTTCCGTGGTATGCACGAGATTGACAGGAATGACCAAAAGAGAGGGGGAGGGCGCGACACAATGCTCATCGTCCTGCCAAAGATCGGCGTTCTTGCTCCACTCGACACGAAGATGGTGAACAAAATTCCCCCGAATAGCAAGGGAGCCCTGCTCATGATTGGCGTGGCTATGAGGACTTAGCTGTGAGCGCGCACGGGGTCCCTGGTAAGACACCCAATTAATACTCAGCGTTTCTGTCTGAATGATTTTCAGGCGCGGGTTGTCTGCTGCAGAGGCAATATCGTCTAATTGCAGTAACTGGACTTCCCCGTTACCGATACACCGGCGATAGGGAGTTCCAATGGGATCAATGCGTGGATCCCGGTCCGAATAGGCCGCTGCGTTTAACGCCTCTTTCGTATCGAGATCGACTCGGGAAGACGCGATCACGGCATATCGTCCACCGGGTTCGACTACGAGAGAAAATGCCCCTGCCGGAACAATGCATGCCGCACCCGCCGCCGCCTGAACAGCAGGTTTGTTTTGGCAAAGAATTTCGCCACCAGTATCAGGCATTAGCACCAGCGTTTCGTATTCGCTTTCTATGGCAATTGTTTCTTTGACATCGCTGGCTTCAATCCATTCCGTCAGGAAATTTTGTCCCCGCATTAACCAGCGTCGCAGCGATCCCGCTTGCGTGGAGCAGGCTTCATTAAAGTGTTGAAAACTCCGCTTTCTGACGCTGATTTGGCTGTTCGACTGAACGGGAGGTAGTGACATACTGATTCTCCTTGAGAAATAAGTGACGCGTTTCGATGTTGCTAACGTGCTCGGCGAAACGGAGCGGGCATCTGCAATATGGTGCCGACAGTCGCGTAGTCGAATCCGCCCAAACGAGTAAGTGGCTTGGCCCGAGCGATATCAAAACGGCCTTCGGCAGTCAGAAATTGTTCTGCCATGTGTATGCCGACGACTCGTCCAAATACAGCGCTGCTTCGTGTTTCTCCGGGGTACTCAGCTAGTATTTCCACGATCTGCAGAAGTTCACATTCGAGATTTGCCGGCGCATCCGCAACGCGAGGCGCTTGTACCTTTTCAGAGGGGGCCTTTTTCAGTTTCGCAAGTTCAAACTCATCTACGCCATGCGGGCAGGGTGTTGAAGTTAAATTCATCGCTTCGCGTAAATCCCAAGACACCAGATTGGTTACAAATTCCCTTGTTTCTCTCACATTGGCGAGGGTGTCTTTTTCCGCCCGGTCGTCTGGTGTATTGCAGGAGAACATCACGACAGGCGGGGCGGTCGATACCAGATTGAATTGGGAAAATGGCGCCAGGTTCACGTGTCCTGACCGACTGATTGTACTTATCCAGCCAATCGGACGCGGTGCGACAATTGCGTTGAACAGCGAGCGTTTAAAGCCCGATGTAGAAAGCGGGTCAAGAAACATTTATTGTCCTTCAAATCCAAAAATACGGGCAGGGTTTTCCCATAATACTTTGCGTCTATCTCCAATGGCCGGGAACCACCGAGACAGTAGTGAGAGTTCAGGGCCATAATCTATTCGCGCTTGAGCGCGAAGAAATGGCCAATCGGATCCCCAAATACAACGATCTACCGTAAACGCATCGATAAGCTTTTCAACATAGGGATCGGTATCGTAATAGGGCCATCCCTGTGTTGAGCAGCGAAAAAGTGCAGAAAGCTTGATAATCGCATTGTGCGAACGGCCAAGTTCCAGCAATGCCTGAAATCCTTTCTGCTCGACTCCATTATCAAGTACCGGCCTGCCGCAGTGATCAATGACTAAAGGCGCCTTGCAGGTCTGCAGAATGTTATTGGCTTCAAGAAGGTGTGCCTCCTCGTGGTAGTGGACCTGTACGATAAGGCCGCGCTCCCGTGCCAGCGATAGCAGTCGTGCTCCGCCGGTACCATCGATAGCCGGACTGGCAGGAAAGCTCAGGTTGAAGCGGATGCCAATTATGCCCGCATGTACCATTGTGTCCAGTTGGGAGTCTGATATATCATGAGGCACAACTGCTACCCCTTTGAAACGCCCGTCAGAATCGGCAATCGCATCCAGCATATTACGGTTGTCAACACCGTACCCACCGAGTGGATTAATCAATACAGCATGGCTGATTCCATGGGTGTCCAATACAGCGCCATATTGTTTGGCCGTCCCTGTTTCATTGGGCAGTATTGAAAAACCACTACTTTCATGGAAAGGATACCTGGCCAGGTCATAAACATGAGCGTGCGTATCAACGGCAAAGGGTGGCTGACTGTCTGGTGGTGTAGTCGCAATCATGGTGTGTTCCCACCGAGATTGATTGCCCTGGCAACTTCACCATAGGTTTTGAGCTCGTAGGCCAGTTTATCTGCAAACTGTGCTGGCGTTAATGGCTTTGCCGCAATGCTGCCTTGGGCGAGCAGCGCTTTTTTAAATTTGTCAGTTTGAATGATGTCGTTCACGTCAGTGTTTATTTTGGAGACGATTTCCGATGGCGTGTGTGCCGGGGCCAGGAGGCCGTGCCAGGTACTGACGATAAAGTCGGGTATGCCGCTTTCGGCGAAGGTCGGAACATCCGGCAACTGTTCCAGGCGCTCATTTGACGCGATAGCCAAGGCGCGCAATTTCCCCTGCTTGAGGAAACTCATGACGCTGCCGGTGGACGGCATAGACATATCTACGACGCCACCGATCAGGTCTGTCAGACCCTGCGCAGCCCCCTTGTAGGGTACGTGCATAATTTTGGTTCCTGTTTTTAACTGGAGTATTTCACCTGCCAAATGAGGAATACCGCCGATGCCCTGCGAGGCGTAGCTAAATTTTTCGGGCGATTTTTTTATGGCCTCTATCAGTTGGTCGAGTTTTTGATAGGGGGAGTTTGCATTCACGACCAATATATTGTTGACATCCACCGTCATCGCCACGGGGGTGAAAGATTTCTCAACATCGTATCGCAAATCTTTGTGGACGAATTTGTTCAGGTTATGGCTAGTGGCGGTGACCAGAATGGTGTAGCCATCCGGCTTGGCATGCGCGACGAGATTGGCAGCTATCGTACCGTTAGCGCCTGGACGATTATCCACAATCACTGATTGTCCCCATCGTTCGGACAACGCTTGCGCCAGCAGTCGAGCCGACTGATCAATCGCTCCCCCTGGACTATAGCCAACTACAAAAGTGACTGGGTGAACCGGAAAATCGTCGGCAGCGGAAGCGTTACAGAACAAGGCTGCCCAAGCCGCAATGGCGCTTGCGAAGCCGCGAAGTCGTTTTGCTTGAATTCTCATGAGAGTTGTCTCCTTAGTCTCAGGCTTTATTATTGTTCACGCAATTACGGATGCAATATGTCGTTATTCATACTCGGCGTGAGCATAGGGAACGAAGCGCCTAAGTGTAAGAGGGACTTTCAAACTGCGTCAACGGCAGGTTTTGAACTTTTCGCGTGGCGAAATACAAAATTGGACAGGGCTCTATTTCACAGCAAAGGGTGAGCTGGCGAATTCTCACTTATTTAAGGAAACAGGCGTTTCTGCTTACGCTGGTGACGCGAACGCTAGTCGGGAATGATATGAGTGAGCCGCGCGAGTAAGCGTGGAATGGAAAGCCGCGCACGTATGTGTGAGCCCGGTAGAACAATCACAGCGGACTATCTGACGCGCGCCGGTCGAATGCACCACCGGTCTGTGACTGGCCCTGCAACGTGACTGATGCTTTGCCGAGCAATGGGAACACCAATTCGGCAAAGCGTAAGGCTTCTTCCAGATGTGGGTAACCGGATAGAACAAAGGTATCGATGCCAAGATCAGCATACTCCTGCAGCCGTTGCGCGACAGTTTCAGGATCACCGACAAGTGAGGTACCAGCGCCGCCTCGTACCAGCCCCACGCCGGCCCAAAGGTTGGGCGCAACTTCAAGGCTATCACGTCTGCCATTATGCAGGGCGGCCATGCGTTGCTGGCCGACAGAGTCCATTTGCGCATAGTTTTTCTGGGCGCGTGCGATATCCTCATCGGTAATTCGACTGATCAGACGATCTGCTTCCGCCCAGGCTTCGGCATTGGTTTCACGGACGATGACATGCACTCTGAGGCCGAATCTCACCGTTCTGCCGTGTTTTTTGGCAAGGCGGCGTACATCGGCAATTTTCTGTGCCACTGCCGCCACGGGCTCTCCCCATGTCAAATAGGCATCCACATGGCGTGCTGCAAGCTCGTGCGCCGCCGCCGACGAGCCGCCGAAATAAAGTGGTGGCCATGGATTCTGTACAGGATGATGATAGTTGCGGCTTTTTTTTACAGACAGATATTTGCCACTGAAGTCGACGGTCTCGCCTGACAGCAGTTTCTTCCAGATCTGCAAATATTCATCCGCGGCTTCGTAGCGCTGATCGTGGCTCAGTTGTACGCCATCGGCTGCCAGCTCGGCAGCATCTCCGCCGGGAACAATATTCAATAGCAGCCGGCCATGTAAAGCCTGGTCAAGTGTAGCTGCCTGCCTTGCTGAAGGGGCGGGTCCGCCCAGGGATGTGCGCAGGGCCACCAGCAGCTTGATCCGATGCGTCACCGGAATCAGACTGGCGGCGACCACCCATGGGTCCAGGCAGGCGCTTCCGGTGGGAATCAGCAGACCGTCATAGCCCAGATGCTCACTCGTGATAGCAATCTGTCGCAGGTATTCATTCGAAGGCGGACGGCCGAAATCCGAAGTGCCCAGGTAGCGAGTGTCACCGGAGGTCGGAAGAAACCAGAAAATTTCAGGACTCATGAGATATGTGATGGCAGTAGGTGAGTTGCGCTGGAAAAAACTATGCAACGGCGCGTTCAGAAAAACCCTCCGGCTTCCGACTGAGAACGCCATCCAGTACTGGCGCCGACAGGGAAACGACAAGATCGATGCGTGCCTTCAGCGTATCACTCACGATGGTGTCATTCTGTATTTCTTCCGAGGTGGCGTAAACACCTGCGGGCAGGCTGAGTGCGTGAAAGAAACCAAACAGTGTGCGTAGTTGATGATCGATTACCAGACCATGGCGAGCGCTGCCACCGGTGGCAGCCAGCAATACGGGCTTGCCGGCCAAGGCAGTCATATCGACTAGGTCGAACAAATGCTTGAAGAGCCCCGGTACCGATCCGCGAAACACCGGTACACCCACGATCAGAAAATCTGCATTTTCAATGCGGCTTAATGCCAGCCGGGCATCGGCGTGCAGTGTTTTCTGTGACAGGACGGTTCCGATAAACGGTGCCACGTCGACAAGGTCGATGAATTCGGTTTCGAGGGCAACATCGTGAGCAATTTTCTGCGTTACTGCATTCAGTAGAACGCGAGTACGAGAGGGACGATGCGGGCTTCCATTTATGACAACCGTGTTAAGAAAATGGGGCATGCTTTTCTCTGTGAATGGCTGGACAGTAATTATGAAGTTTATTCGTTGACATGAGCGAGTGAGCCCAGTCGAGAAACGGATCTGGCATTCATTACAACATTGCATACGGCCGGTTCAAACAATCTTTATTGCATTTGTTTATTCCGCGACAGATTTAAAGTCAGGAATAAGCAAAATACAAATTGATATTGGAAGCGCTGCGTATCACCTTGCTAAGATGGGGCGAAATTTCAACCAACAGGATTCTTTGCATATGACTGATAGCGCATTTCGCAACCGACGATCATCATTGAAATTACTTACATCGCTGGCTGCCTTTGCCTCAGCCGCACCTTTGCATACAGTCCTGGCGCAGACCAGCGCTACGACTTTTCGGGTAGGCTGGCAAAAGGGTTCCAATATTGCGCTGCTTCGTGCTCGTGGAAATCTTGATGCAAGGTTGAAGAAAGAAAATGTTGCTGTGCGCTGGATTGAGTTTACGGCTGGGCCGCAGATGCTGGAAGGACTGAATGTTGGAAGTATTGATTTTGCCTGCGTAGGCGAGACTCCTCCCGTATTTGCCCAGGCGGCTGGCGCGGATCTGGTTTACGTTGCAAGCGAGCCTCCCGCACCCAAGGCAGAAAAAATTCTGGTCCGAAGAGATTCTCCCGTCAAGTCCTTCAGGGAACTCAAAGGCAAGCGGGTGGCGTTTAACCGCGGGTCAAATGTGCACTACCTGTTGCTGAAGGTGCTTGAAAGAGAAGGTCTCGCCTATTCGGATATTGAGGTGAAGTATTTGCCACCAGCAGATGCACGCGCCGCTTTCGAAAGCGAAGCCATTGATGCGTGGGTGATCTGGGACCCCTTTGCGCAGGCAGCGATCGATCAGATTGATGCGCGTGTACTGGTGGCCGGACATAACGATGTGCACAACTACAACTTCTATCTCTCCACGGCATCTTACGCCAAGTCTTATCCGGAGGTTCTGAAATGGGCGATTGAGGAGGTAGATGTCGCAGACAAGTGGACAGTGGCCAATTTCGATGAGGCGGCAAAGATCCTTTCCCCGCAGATTGGACTTAGCATCGAAACAACGCGTGCAGCGCTCAAGAACTATGCATACGGTGTTGCCTATATTACAGACGAAGTTGCGCAGAATCAGCAGAATATTGCAGATGCATTTACTGCCCAGAAGCTGATTCCGCGCGCACTGGAGATAAAAAATGTTATCTGGCGTCCGTGACTCGACTGAAGCACCAGTTGTGCATTCTGTCACTGTGCCGCTTGAACGCGCAGGCTTCTGGCGAAGAGTTTCAGGCAGCAGGCTTGCGCCGTGGCTGGTTCCAATCGTACTGATTTTACTTTGGCAACTGGCCGCGTCGCTGGGATGGCTTTCTTCTAGGGTCGCACCGTCACCACTGGCGGTCGTGCTGGCCGCATGGCAGCTGATAAGCAGTGGTGAAATATTCGTTCATCTATGGGCAAGCTTTGCGCGTGCGCTAATCGGCTTTTTCATCGGCGGTGCGCTTGGTCTGGTGCTGGGTTTTCTGAATGGGGGATTCAGGGTATGCGAACGGTACCTTGATACGACGATACAGATGGTACGCAACGTACCCCATTTGTCGCTAATTCCACTTGTGATTTTGTGGTTCGGTATTGACGAGGCCGGAAAACTTTTTCTTGTTGCGCTGGGTACCCTGTTTCCTATCTACCTGAATACGTTTCACGGTATTCGGTCTGTTGATCGTGATCTGATCGAGATGGGGCGCTCCTACGGACTGTCCGAATGGCAACTGTTCAAAAAGGTGATTCTTCCCGGCGCCATGCCCAGCATTCTGGTGGGCGTCAGGTTTGCGCTGGGCTTCATGTGGCTGACCCTGATTGTTGCGGAAACGATTTCTGCCAGCAGCGGTATCGGATATATGGCGATGACGGCGCGTGAGTTCATGCAGACAGATATCGTAGTGGTTGCCATTTTGCTATACGCCGTGCTGGGCAAGCTTGCCGATACCGCATCCCGGGCGCTTGAAAGACGTCTGTTACGCTGGAACCCCGGCTTTCAATAGATACATGGCTCACGCCAGGGAGAAAGAATGAGTACGGAACAGAAAACAGGTGGCATTGATCTGCGGGTGGAGGGTGTCGGAAAACGCTTTGGTAGCCGGCAGGTGTTGCTTGATGTGAATCTGAACGTCGCGGCAGGCCAGTTTCTGTCTGTGGTTGGTCGTAGCGGCTGCGGCAAAAGCACACTGCTGCGCTTGCTCGGTGGCCTGGAGGCCACCAGTCAGGGCAGAATCAGACTCGATGGGCGGGATGCCGCTGAATTTCGCCAGGACACGCGCATCATGTATCAGGATGCGCGTCTGCTACCGTGGCAAACGGTCGCCGATAATGTCTCGCTTGGCCTGAAAGGCAACCGAAACGTGATTCGACGGATCGCTATCGAGTCGCTCGAGCATGTTGGCCTGGCCGACAGGGCAGACGATTGGCCCGGTGTGCTCTCTGGCGGACAGCGTCAACGCGTAGCGCTGGCCCGGGCCCTGGCACACAAGCCACGCCTGTTGTTGCTGGATGAACCGCTAGGTGCACTGGATGCATTGACCCGCATTGAAATGCAGGCATTGATCGAATCGCTTTGGAAAGAATACGGTTTCACTGCGGTGCTGGTAACGCATGATGTTGCTGAAGCCATCGCGCTGGCAGATCGGGTGATTCTGATCGACCAGCAAACGGTAAGTCTTGATCTGGACATACAACTGGGTCGCCCGCGCCTGCGAGGAGATATTGACTACGCGATGCTGGAGCGAGAGGTTCTGAGCCGTTTGCTTGGCCGGAAAGAATCAGACCATCAGATACACGCTGCATAATGGCGTTGAGTTCTTCTGCAGCCATGTCAGGGATGGCCGCGGAAATCGGATCACGGCAGTCGTGATAACTGGCAGTATGTTCGCATTCATCTGGATTGCGCAGGGCAGGTACGCGGATGCACACCTGACCAATGCGCAAGTCACTGAATGTTCCATTCCCCGGGTCAGGAAGATATTATTGCGGTTGTGATTGCGGTGCTGCTACCGGCTGGCTTTTCTTGGCATGTTCCTGCTGCACGTCAGGGCGCGGATCGGCTACAAAGCCGTCGCGATTGGGCATACGGATTGCGGCAAGCGATTTGGCATCAAGCGTAGCGTTTTCAGGCAGCAGTCCATTCAGATGTAGTACATAGGAAGTGACCGCATAGACCTGCTCGTTACTCAGGCTTTGTGGTGCGTTCAAAGGCATGGCGCGTCTGATATAGTCGAACAGCGTAGGGGCATACGGCCAGAAGCTGCCTACCGTCTTGACGGGCGTGGCGGACGCCAATGTACCGATTCCACCGCTCAGTTTATCTCCGGTGCCTCCTTCTCCGTTGATACCGTGACAGGATGCACATTGCTGGAGGTAGATGCTTTTTCCATGTGCAACAGTGCCACTGCCGGAGGGCAGATTCGCTCCGTCCGCAAAGACGTTGATATCCCACGGTGCCAGTTGTGTTGCCGTGATGGGATGGCCGATGCGGTACTTTTCGGCGCCATGCGCAACGCCGGTTCCGCCGGGCAGCAATACCCAGCTCGCCAGTAGCACCAGGCATTGCAGAGGAATGTATTTGAGCCTGAGTTCGGGTTCAAGCAAGTGCATGCGTCACCTTTCCGTCAGGGGCAATTCGCCATGGCGTAATCGCGTTATTGTGATAGGTGGCATTGGCGCCACGCACATCGACCAAAGACGCCAGTGTGGGCTGCGTATAGCCGGTTTCGTCTGTAGCGCGGCTTTGTATGGTGACGGAGTCGCCATTCCATGTCCAGGGAAAAACAAAGCGTGTCAACGCCTTGCTCAGAACAGGTAACTGTAATGTGGCTTGCTGCCAGGACTTGCCTTCATCAACTGAAATTTCCACTTTGCTAATCCGTCCTCGACCGCTCCACGCAATGCCACGGATTTCATGAAACCCTTTTTCCTGGATTTGCTGTCCGCCAGAAGGACTGGTGATGATGGATTTCGCTTCCATCACAAATGTGAATTCACGGGCTTTTCCGCTGGGCAGGCTATCGGTGTACTTTGATGTTTCTTCCCTTGAATGCAATGGTCTGTCGGCGATCTGCAGTCGACGCAGCCACTTAATATTCATATTGCCTTCGAAACCAGGTAAGAGCAGTCTTAGCGGATATCCCTGTTCAGGCCGCAAGCGTTCACCGTTCTGACTGTAGACCAGCATGGCGTCGTCAAGACATTTTTCCAGCGGGATACTGCGATTCATGCCCGCGCCGTCCGCCCCCTCTGCAATGACCCATTTGGCTTCGGGTTTGACGCCGGCTTCATTCAGCAATGTTTTCAGAAGAGCGCCGGTCCATTCTGCACAGCTGACCAATCCGTTGGCCTCGGCTGCCGTCTTTCCATAAACGGTATAGCCGGGATTGCCGGAGCATTCAAGAAAATAAATCTGGCTATGGGCGGGGAAGCGACGGATATCGTCAACGGTAAAGGACAGCGCGTTATCGACCAGCCCATGTACAACCAGTCGGTGTGCCGCCGGGTCAATATCAGGAATGCCATTATGATGACGTTCGTAGAACAACCCGTTAGGCGTAATGATGCCATCGAGTTCCTGTATGGGTGTGCGCGTGGATGAAGAGAAATACTGCTTGTCTGTCTTGCGTAAATGACGGATAACGCGACTCTCGAATGTTGAAGGAGTGCCGTAAGGACGACTGCCCACCAGGGCGCCGGGTTGCCGCGACCATTGGGGAATACTCAGCGGCGCTGCATCGGGAGCCGGCACATTGTCGGCAGCGAGGGGCGGCGTTGCTGCGCCGGCTGTATTCAGATCAGTATTCGCAGTCAGGATGCCGGTGACAACGGCTGCGCCGTTACGCAGAAAACGTCGACGTCTGTTCAGCGTGTCTGGTTCTGTGGTAGCCGGAGTGGTGTCAGGTAATAGATCAATCGTCATATGAGGTTGGCCTCTTCATGCTTTTGTCGAATAGGTTCGATAAGAGGCAGTATAGGTAAGCCTCCAAGCTTGCGTCCACTACTTAGTGCTTATAAATTAAGCGATGAAAGTTATGTGTGTAGCTGATACCTTTGTCGTATGGCAAACATCAAAGACCCCAGCATTTAAGCCAGAATATGACTTGCGCGTCTGTCAGCGAATGTGATTCCTTCAGGCGCTTCTGAATACCGTCAGCCATATTGTGATTCGTCATGCGCAGTTAGCGGATCGGGGCGTGACATCACGGGATGGATGTCAACTTGACGTATTGCTGAATGTCTTATCAGAGATGCAATCATTCACAAGAATACAGCCGCATTCGCGTCACTTTACTGCCCGGGTCCCGATTGCAGCGGTAAAATGCACACTATTTACCGGTAATCACGAAGGACATTCGCATGGCAGACAGCAGTTTCAGTTTAAAAAGTATTGCCATTCCTGCTTACGGTCCTGCCATGCTTTTCGGTTTTGCCAACGGATCCATTCTGCCTGTGATCGCACTCAGTGCCAGGGACCTTGGCGCCGCGCCGGCACTTGCCGGCCTCATCATCGCACTGATCGGTCTGGGGTCGCTGGTCGCCAATATTCCCGCTGCATTGGTCACTGCTCGTATTGGTGAACGGCGCGCGCTGCTTGCTGCGGCCTGCATCACCATCATTGCACTGCTGATCTGCATCTACGCCCAGCATGTGTCGCTGCTCGCCGTTGCAGCCTTGTTGATCGGCGTATCGACTTCGGTTTTCTTTCTTGCAAGACAGACCTACATGATCGAGGCCGTGCCGTTTTACATGCGCGCGCGTGCATTATCCATATTGGGTGGAGTCAATCGTATCGGCATGTTTGCAGGACCATTCGCGGGCGCCGGATTCATGCACTTCATGGGACTGTCGGGCGCTTATTGGGTTGGCATCCTGGCGCTTCTGGTGGCGCTGGTTCTGACATACCATATGCCGGATCTGTCGGTGGAGCCCCGAACCCACTATGATCTGCCGTCCGTTCGTCCGAAGATGCTGCATATTGCCCGCGAGCATGCCGGTGTGTTTATGTCTCTGGGTCTGGCGGTATTGATGATCAGTGCCATGCGCGCGGCCCGGCAAATTGTGATTCCGCTTTGGGCAGATTATATCGGCCTGAGCCCTGCGGCCACATCTGTCATATTCGGCGTGTCCTCTGCGGTTGACATGCTGGTGTTTTATCCCGCCGGCAAAATTATGGACGAGTGGGGTCGCCTGTGGGTAGCCTTGCCTTGTACGCTTATCATGGGGAGTTCACTGGTACTCATGCCGTTTACAACTAATATCATTACCTTCCTTGTCGTGGCCATGCTGATGGGCCTGGGGAACGGGTTTGGATCGGGAATCAATATGACGCTAGGGGCTGACGCTTCTCCGAATCATGGCCGTACCGAATTTCTTGGACTATGGCGGCTGATCAGCGATATCGGTAGCAGTGCCGGACCATTCCTGCTTTCCGGTATGACAGCCCTGGTTTCGTTGGGCGCGGGAATCATGCTGACAGGCGGATTTGGATTTCTGTCAGCCGCCATCTTCTGGCATTTTCTGCCACATACCCGTAGCAAGAAAACCATACAGAAGTAGGGACTGCGCAGTCGTCATGCAGGAACCAGTACGGTCAGCGAATAGACACCAATCATGTCAGATTTGCATCCAGTTATGAGCAATTGAAACATCCATATCCGGCTGCGGCTTCTGGTGTTAGCCTTTTCTTTCAAGTTGTGATTTTTTTTTGGAGGACGCAATGAAACTGAAAACGCTGTTATTCGCTGGAGTGTTGGGAATGGGAGCGATCTCTGTGGCCGTGGCCGCCGACCTGGAAGTGACAATGAACGAAGCGACCGATACGGGAGTGGGCGAGGCTGCAGGGGAGATCAAGATCAGCGAGACGCCTTATGGCTTGCTGTTTACCCCTGATCTGAAAGGACTCAAGCCTGGTGTTCACGGATTCCATGTTCACGAAAATCCCAGTTGTGATGCCGCTGAAAAAGATGGCAAAACCGTGCCCGCCCAGGCAGCGGGTGGGCATCTGGATCCGAACAAAACCGGCAAGCACGAAGGTCCTTACAGCGATGAAGGGCACTTGGGGGATTTGCCAGGCCTTGTGGTGGCCGAGGATGGAACAGCGACTTACGCAGTTCTGGCGCCTAGATTAAAATCCCTGTCTGATGTGCAGCAGCATGCCCTCATGATTCACGAGGGTGGGGATAATTATTCCGATCATCCGAAGGAGCTGGGTGGTGGCGGTGGCCGCATGGTGTGTGGCGTCATCAAATAAGCTGTGAATTAAGAAAAGCCGGGAAGTACGAAGTCGTGGAATAATGCAGGTGAGGAACGCCCGAAGGTCAGGGGGTGGCAACAGGCCAAAATAGTGGCCGCAGCCACGCCGGGCTGCAGCATTTGCCTGTACGAATGGAGAAACAGGAAGGCAAGCACCAGGCCAACACGCTGGCGAATTGGCGGGTTACAAGGTATGATTTGCCCAATTTCCAATCTTTCAGGGACAGATCGTGCTGCGTGTTATCTTCCTGTTTATCCTGACTGCCATTGCAGAGATCGCCGGTTGCTATCTGTTCTATTACTGGTTGCGTCGCGACGGTGGATGGTGGACGCTGGCGGTTTCACTAATCACCCTTGTTGTCTTTGCCTGGTTGCTGACGCTGCATCCGGTCGCGACTGGCAGAGTCTATGCTGCCTACGGCGCAGTTTATGTCATTATCTCGGTGCTATGGCTTAACGTGGTGGACCGAAGTTCGCTATCGGGCATTGAGTGGGCCGGGTTGCTGCTGGCACTCGCCGGTATGGGTCTCATGGTATCGGGGTGGTCCATGACAGATAAATAACAACGATCATGCAGATGCGTAAATTCCTGGCGATTTCCCTGCTTTCGGCGCTCACAGCGTGCTCATCCCTGACGCCCTGGCGCAATCCTCCGCTTCCCGAAGGCACACCGGGCACTGGCGTTGATAATATTCGGCTGAGCGAGAAGACTGACCCATCTTTCCTGATGGTGCTGAGCATTTCCGGCGGCGGAGCCAGGGCTGCGGCTTTCGGTTATGGTGTACTTAAGGAAATGGCCGATACACAAGTGCCATGGAACGGGCATGAACAGACGCTGTTGAGCCAGGTTGACGTTGTACGCGGGGTTTCCGGCGGCAGTATTGTCGCCACGTATTATGCCCTGAACGGCAACAAAACATTTTCAGATTTCAAGAAGGATTACCTGTACAAGGACTTTCAGCAAAGCCTGGTGTCTGCCATTCTCAATCCCCGTAATTATGCGGCGGCGGTATCGCCCACGCTGGGGCGCGGACATGTTCTGGCAGAGAAACTGGATGCGCTCTACGACGGCAAAACATATGAAGATCTTTACCGCAATCCGCATGCAGATCTGATCGTCCTGGCGACTGATCTTTCCCAAGGGACCAGTTTCGAATTTTCGCCCGACCAGTTTGCGACCTTGTGTGCGGACATCCGGAAAGTGCCTCTTTCTTTCGCGGTAGCATCGTCAGCGGCGGTGCCCATCATACTGTCGCCCCTGACACTGAAAAATTACGCCGGGCAATGTGAATATTCGGCCAGGAAGCGCGAGGAGGTCTTACGTTTGCAGGGCAACTACCGGATGCGCACCTATCGCTCCGATGTGCTGAGTTATCTGGACAGCAAGAATCGTCCCTACATTCATCTGGTGGATGGAGGGCTGTCGGACAATCTGGGCGTGCGAAGCCTGATGGACCGTGTCACGCTGGGGGTTGGTCAGTTGCGGCGGGATCTGGTCAGCCGCGGATCGGTAAAGAAAGTCGTGCTTGTCGTGGTGAATGCCGAACGTGATCCTAGCGTCAACATCGACAAAAGTGAAAATGTGCCGACGCTGTCTGAAGTCTTTGATACCATCATGTTCAGCACCTCGGGGCGCGTTACCAAGGAAACCATGCAGATGGTAGAGGACACGGGAAGGCAGTGGGCAGAAATGAAACAATCGCTCAGTCCTCAATTGAAAGCTCTGCTGGCACCGGATGCGCAACTGCATGTGGTACCTGTCAGCCTGCGTGATGCGCCAGCGGGACTGTCCGTGCCACGCCAGCATTTACTTCGCATTCCGACCCTCTTTACCGTTAAACGCAAGGATGTGGATGCGCTTATCGAAGCCGGCAGGCAAACGTTGCGCAACAACGTCGAGTATCGAAAATTGTTGCAAAGCCTGGGGGCCTCGATGCCGGACATTCCTGCTTCGAGTCCGCAGCCTGACTCGACTTCCGATGATCAGCAAAATGATATGCGCAACCCGGACGGTGCAGCACGATCTCACGGTGTCCCTGCCAGTTTCTATTCGGGCGGCTAGTCGATTCAAGCAGACCGGTTTCGGCCCAGCAGGCGGTAGTGTGCCTTAGCATTTGTGTTAGAGGCGATCAGGCAGCATG
Source organism: Pseudomonadota bacterium (assembly GCA_023389155.1). Lineage (GTDB taxonomy): Bacteria > Pseudomonadota > Gammaproteobacteria > Burkholderiales > Burkholderiaceae_B > Advenella. Next base: position 127,694 of record JAEWEV010000033.1, on the reverse strand, counting down.
CGGCAAACGGAATACCTCCTTCCGCAAAAGGCTTTCGGTCTTGAGAAGATGAGAAGAGAAGCCGCTCCCTAAGCCGGCAGACATTCAAAATTACAAAAATAACGGCTTAGATTGTAACGATGGGGCGTAAAAGCGCTTGCGCAACTACCCTTTGCGCGTTGAGTCAAAGGGTGGCGATTTTTGCAAAACGGGTACGAAATGCCACAGAAATCCCGGTTAATTCAGAAATAAACGACAATCTAATTGATAATTGTTATCATTAAGAGTACTCTTTCGTTTCAGTTATTTCAATGTGTATCCCGGATTTGATCGTGCCTGGAGATTCATATCCAGGCCATGTCATTGATTTGCGATTTGGTGCCACACTCATACAACGACTTAGCCTTTATGAAAACAGTATTCACTTCACCCTTTCGTCTGACAGTGCTTGCGTCCGTGCTTTGTAGCGCAGGCCTTGCTTATGGCCAGACCGTTACGGGCGCGACAGCGTCAACGGCTGAAAGCCCTGCTGCGTCAAGTGCCGTACCCCGCCTGGGTACGGTTCGCGCTCAGGACGAAGCGCCGGCACCCAGCTGGGAAACCACGACCACTGCCGCAGAAATCTCCGATAATCAGGTGCAAAACTGGTCCGATCTTGGTCGGCTGATTCCTGGCCTTGATTTCAATCGGGATAATAACAGCGTGAATCTGCGCGGTCTGGATGGCAATCGCGTGCGAATTCTGGAAGACGGGATTCCGCTGCCATGGCTACAGGATGGCAGTCGCGGCGTGAAGGGCGGACTGGAATCCGTCAATTTCAACACCCTGTCATCGGTGGATGTGGTGCGGGGGGCCGGAGCAGGAAGTGCTTCTGCCTTGGCAGGTACGGTTATCCTTCGTGGCCTGCGTCCGGACGATCTTCTGACCGACGGCAAGGATATGGGTTTCCTGATCAAGGGTACGCATGACGGGCTGGACGACAGTATCGGCGGGGATATGGCCTTTGCAGCACGCCTGGGGGCATCAACCAAGATGCTTTTGCAATATGGCGTCACGACCGGCAGCGAGGCCCGCAATGGCGGAGATATTGGCGGCTATGGCGCTACCCGGACCAAAAAGAATCCTGCCGACTACACCAGTAAAAATGTGGGCCTTAGACTTGAGCATGAACTTGCGCCAGGTCATAACGTGGGTCTGGGCGCCAGCTCGTTCCGTTTTGATCGCGATATTGACATGCAACACGAGCAGAACACCCCAACCTATGGGATTGGTGACAATAGCCTGATCGAACGCCTTCAGCGCGATCGTGTCTGGGCAGATTACAACTACAAGTCCACTCAGGCATATTCTTCGCTGGATCAGGCGGGTGTTCAGCTTTACTGGAGCAAAACGAAGCTTGAAAATAATCAGCGCGCCATCCGCAAGAAAGATGCGCGCGCCAATATACCGGGTGATCCGTTCATGTATGGCTACCCGAGTGGTGTTTATGAGCGCGATAACAGCATTGAACAGAAGGGTTGGGGTGCTAACCTGAACGCGGGTGGATATTGGGGTAATGACGCCTTGCGTGGTCACTGGGTTGTGGCCGGCACTTACGCACAGGATACTTACGAACAGTATTCTGCCGGTGTAGATAATTGCCCGGTTGTGCCTCCTTATATTCCTGCTCCTATGGGTCCTCGCACTTGCGAATTCCTTCATTCGAACCAGGGCGACACGCCGAAAGTGAAAAGTCGCGATCTGTCTCTGTCGGCCAGCCACACCTTCATGTGGAACAACGATCAGTTTGAACTGACTCCAGCGCTGCGTTATGACAGCTGGTCGCGCAAGCCCAAAACGGGTGGTGGCTTTTCTACCAACGAGAATGGATACGAAAGCGAACTGCGTAACCGCAGTGGAAGCCAGGTTTCGCCATCGCTGGAATTCGTCTGGAATGCGTCTGATATTTACAGTCTGACTGCACGTTACGGCTATGGCTATCGTGCACCGACAGCACCGGAGCTATTCCTGCAATACGGATCACCGGCCAACTATATGCGCAAGGGCGATCCCGATCTTGAAGCCGAGCGCAGCCGTGGCTGGGAACTGGGCTTTCAGGCGAAAGGGCAAACGGTTGGCGGTTCTCTGAATATCTTTGAAACCCGCTACAAAAACTTTATTGACGAGGATATTCCTGTCGGCCCGGACTCGCCGTTTTACGCGATGATGCAGCAGGGTCTGTACCCGAACGGCGTAACCACCTATGCCAACCGCGACCGGGTGCGCATCTACGGTGCTGAAGCCATGGGTTACTGGAATATCAACGATAATCTATATACCCGCGCCACGGCAGCATGGACCGTCGGCAAAGATCTGGAAACCGGCCAGCATCTGAATTCGGTGGCACCTCTGAAGGGCACCCTGGCACTGGGCTATAAAACAGCACAGTGGGGAGCAGAAACGGTGTGGACACTGGCTAACAAACGCGATAAAGTGCAGTATCCGGAAGTCGGGGGTGATGTGACCCACGAAGACTTCAAGGCGCCAGGCTACGGCACGCTCGATGTACACGGCTGGTGGGCGCCTGCTGCAATGAAAGGCGTGAAATTCCAGGTCAGCGTAGTGAACCTGTTTGACAAAAAATACTGGAATGCGTTGAACGTGCCCACCGCCGGTCCAAGCGCTATTGCGCGGCCTGTCGATTATTACTCCGAAGCGGGGCGTTACGTACGCGTATCTGTCAGCTATCAGTACTGATCGTCTGTAGTGTTGAGCGCAACCGGGCCGTCGCAGGACTGCCCGGTTGAAATCATTTAGTTTACTTATAAGAGAGATATACCAATGACAGAAAAGAATAGCGAATTGAAAGCCCGTTATGATGCGCTGGTGCAGGAAGAACCAAAAATTCGCGTCCGCAACGCGGCGGAAAAACTCAATGTCAGTGAAATGGAACTGGTGGCTGCCCAGTGTGGCGATATCCAGGCCGTTTTGCTGGAGGGTACGGCGCAGACGATTTTCAAAGAGTTGCAGACAATGGGCGAAGTGATGCTGCTGACACGCAATGAATGGTGTGTTCATGAACGTCATGGCCGCTACGAGTCTGTAAAAGTGGGACACGGCCCCGTTGGACTGGTGCTGGGTGCCGACCTTGACCTGCGCGTATTTTTCTCAAGCTGGAAATTCACCTGGGCCGTCACACAGAATGGGCGCAAGAGCATTCAGTTCTTTGATCGCGCTGGCCTGGCATTGCACAAGGTTTACTGTACCGAACAGACAGATATGGCGGCCTATGATGCGCTGGTTGAAAAATTCCGTGCGCAGAATCAGCAACCGGAAGCCGTCGATACCACACCGGCCGCACCTAAAGCCTATGCGACAGAGGCGCCCGAGTCACTTCGTGAAGATTGGCTTGGCATGACCGATACGCACGATTTCGCGGGCTTGCTGAAGAAATGGAACCTGCCCCGTTTGCAGGTGCTGGAAAGTGCCGGTGAAGATTTGGCCCAGCGCGTGGATAATGAGGCTATCGAAAACATGCTGCAGAAAGCTGCAGAAACCGATCTGGCTATCATGTGTTTCGTGGGTAACAAGGGAATTATCCAGATTCATTCCGGCCCCGTGAAGAAGCTGGTGCGTACCGGCCCCTGGTTCAATATTCTGGATCCGAAATTCAATCTGCACCTGGATACAACGGCCATCCATAGTACATGGATCGTGAACAAACCAACCGAAGACGGATGGGTGACTTCGCTGGAAGGCTTTGCTGAAAATGGTGAACAGATTGTACAGTTCTTCGGCGCCCGCAAGCCTGGCGTGCCCGAGATCAAGGAATGGCGTGAGTTGCTGGAGTCACTCTGCAAGCAGCCGCTGGCAGCGTAATCGCATTACGGAATCAATCATGCGGAACAGATCGATGAAGAAAGCTGTCATCACCCGTTCCCTGGCCGTACTGGCCGCCGCAGGAATATTCTGCGCCGGATCCAGTATGGCCGCAGAGGTACAGCGCATTGTGTCTCTGGGGGGAACTGTCACCGAAATCATTTACGACCTGGGCATGCAGGGCAAGCTCGTCGCCGACGATCAGTCCAGCCTCTATCCCGAGGCGGCCACCAAACTGCCGCGTGTCGGATACTATCGTGCGGTGCCTGCAGAAGGGGTGCTTTCACTCAAGCCTGATCTGGTGATCGCATCGGAAAATGCCGGCCCTGCGGCATCGTTGGATAAAGTACGCTCTGTGGGCGTTGACGTTGTGACGGTGTCTGACAAGCCAAGCATTGAATCGCTGTATGAGCGAATTGAGCAAATTGCCAAGGCACTGAACGTGCCGGAAAAAGGCCAGGCGCTGACAGATGACATCCAGGCAAAACTGAAGGAAGCGCAGGCCAGACCCAGCGAGAACCTTCGTACCGTTCTGATCCTGAATCGCACCGGTTCCAAACTTATGGCAGGAGGCGATACCACTGCCAGTGCGATCATGGAAATGGCGGGCCTGGATAATGTGCTCAAATCTCAGCGGGGTTACAAACCGGTATCAGCAGAAAGCCTGCTGGCGCTTAAGCCAGAAATGATTATCGTGACCAAGGGGTCACTGGAAGCTGCAGGTGGCATAGATAAATTCAAGGCCGATCCTGCCATCGCTTTTACGCCGGCTGTCAAAAATAATCGGATCGTGGTCATGGACGACTTGCTGGCATTGGGCATGGGCCCGCGTGTCAGTGTCGCGATTTCGCAATTGAAGGCTGCTGCAGGTCATGCAAATTAACGCTGCACCAGGGCAGGGCAGAGTCAGAAAATCCTTTGCTATTCTGTTGCTGGTGCTTCTTGCTGCGGTCATTCTGGGCAGTGTAAGCGGGGCGGTCGTTATTCCCGTGCAGCAATGGTGGCCTGTCATTACGGGCGGGCAAGGGGATGAAACGCAGCTGCTGCGCCAGGTGTTTTTTGATATCCGCCTGCCGCGCGTTGTATTCGGTATTATTACCGGGGCGGCACTTGCACTGTCTGGCGTTGTCATGCAGGCGCTGTTTCGCAATCCGCTAGCTGAACCCGGCCTTATCGGCGTGTCTGCGGGGGCGGCGCTTGGCGCTGTTTCAGCGATTGTCCTGACCGCCGCAGGTTTCTGGATAATTTCATTTTCTGCTTTCGCCGGCAGTCTGCTCAGTACCTGGCTGGCCTATCTCGTTGGCAGGCGCTACGCGGGTGTCGCGGGCCTTCTTCTGGCCGGTATTGCCATCAATGCCATTTCAGGCAGCCTGATCGGGCTGCTGACGTATATCGCCACCGACACACAGTTGCGAGACCTGACCTTCTGGGGCATGGGTAGCCTGGCGTCGGCAAACTGGAATACGATCGGGCTGCTCGGACCATGGGTCGTTCTGGTGTGTCTGCTACTGTGTCGTGAATGGCGCGCGCTCAATGCCCTGTTGCTGGGCGAGCGCGAGGTCACACACCTGGGTTTCTCCATGAAAAGCCTGCGCCGTCGGCTGATTGTCGGTATTGCGCTAGTCGTCGGGCCACTGGTGGCTGTCACCGGGGGGATCGGCTTTGTGGGGCTGGTGGTGCCGCATTGCCTGCGCATGATCATGGGAGCCAACCATCGTCATCTGCTGCCTGCATCGCTGGCCGGCGGCGCGCTGGCGCTGGTGCTGGCTGACTGGCTGGCCCGTGTCGTGGTCATTCCTGCCGAACTGCCCATCGGTCTGGTCACCAGTCTGATCGGTGGCCCGTTCTTTTTGTGGTTGCTGGTAAAAAGGAATATGCGATGAGCGCTGCTGAACAATGCATGCGCGGTGAAGGTCTTTGCGCAACACGTGGACAGAGACAGGTTCTGCGCGATATTTCAATCGACATCAGGCGAGGCGAAGTGCTTGCGTTGCTGGGCGCCAATGGCGCCGGCAAGTCCACGTTGCTGTCCATTCTTGCCCAGGAGAGCCAGGAAACCGGGACACACGATACGGGTGTCATTTACATCAATGGACACGAGGTCTCATCGCAGTCGGCTCGTGAACAGGCCCGTCAGCGTGCGGTGTTGCCGCAAGGCAGCGGGTTGACCTTTGACCTGGGTGTTGATGAGATCATCCAGATGGGGTTGTATCCTTTTCCTGAAATGGCTCCGGACGAAGCCCGGACCCTGTTGCAGCATGCCGCGGAAACCGCAGGCGTGGAGCAATTGCTGGGACGTTCCTGGGTGACGCTGTCAGGCGGGGAAAAACAGCGCGTGCAGTTCGCCCGCGTACTGGTCCAGTTGCTGGGGCGACGCCACGAGGCACAAACGCGTTATCTTCTGATGGATGAGCCTACCTCGGCGCTGGACCCCAAGCACCAGCACGAATTCTTCCGCATTGTGTCTGGTTTGGCGCACCGGGATCAGGTCGGCGTGCTGGTCATTGTTCATGACATTAACCTGGCGGCACAATATTGCGATCGCATCGCGCTTCTGGCTGACGGAGAGCTCGTCACCTGCGATGTGCCGACGCGCGTGCTGACGCGCGAGAATCTGTTTGCCACTTACGGCATATACAGCCAGACCATGCCCCATCCGATCAAGGACGGCAAGCTGCTGGTTGTCTGGGAATAGTCGCCGGTTCATGTCGCCCCGGAGAGACGGCCAGTGCCGCCGGGGCGAGGCGACTATCCGGATTCTGCCGATAGCGGCAGTGGTGTTCAGGCCAGGCCCGCATTCCTGCCGATTTCTGCGTACCGCGTACCGACTGGATTATGCCGGGTGGTTATGATGTAATACCCTCCTTGTCATAGGAGATGTCATCAGTATGTCGGTATCAGGTCACGGGTTGCATGGTGTACGCGCAGGGGTTCCGGTGCTGCTCGGCTATGTTCCGGTGGCCATGGCTTACGGCATTGCCGCCAGAGGGGTAGGCCTGTCGTTCTGGGAAACATTGCTAATCTCCGTGTTTGTCTATGCCGGCGCTTCCCAGTTTTTCATTCTTGCCGCGATCAAGCTTGGCACGCCTGTCACCGGCATTGTTGCCATGGTATCGCTGCTGAACGCACGCCATCTGCTGTATGGACCGCTTATTGGGAAATGGCTGCCTGAAGCGCTGCATCGTCGCCTGGGAGCGGCGTTTCTTCTGACCGACGAAGTGTTTGCCACGGCCTTCCACGCCATGGGAAAGCAGTCTCCTGACGCGCGCTTCGCCTGGTATATGGGGCTCGGTCTGACCGCCTGGCTGTCCTGGATCGGTGGCACGGCTATCGGGCTGATAGCCGGTTCCAGTCTGACTGCGCAGTTTCCTCAAGTGGACCAGACCTTGCGCTTTGCCCTGGTGGCGCTATTTTTCTCACTGGCACTGCTCAGTGTGAAACGCCCCATGCTGCTGGCTCTGCTTGTCTCTTCTGTCGTAACACTGGTCTGCCTGATCTATGTCGGCGCGACCGCAGCCATACTGGCCGGGACGGTGAGTGCGTGGCTTTGTTATGTGCCACGGGATGAGAATAGGGTGGTTGAAGAGAAAGCGACGGGCTCGTCGAGCGCGTTCACCGGTGGAGACCAGCATGGCACAGATTGAATTCTGGCTGGCGATCGCCGTGATGGCTCTGGTGACATGGTTAAGCCGCGCCTTACCCTTTCTACTGATGCGCAAATCGAGTGTCTTTGGCCGATTGGCCAGTGGCCGGTTCGTGATCCTGGGTCCGGCGCTTCTGGTCGCCATGACCGTTGTTGTGGTGTATTCCGATCTGCAGCATGCCGCCGGGCCGGAACCGGTTCTGACTTACCTCTGCGGCCTGCTTGCGGCAGGCGTATGCGTGAAGCTTACCCGCAACCCTGGTTATGCCGTACTGGCTGGAATGGCCGCCTACGGCATCTCGTTACTCGCGTTATAGCGTCTAGCAGGTCGCCAGGCTCAATAGGGACACTCAAGTCTGTTATTTTTATCAAAAAAGCGAAGCCACCACGATCAGAAAGACAGCAGAACGGTAGCAGAGCAAGAAGCAGAACTACAGCAGAAACGGTCTGCCGGTCACTTGTGTTGAGGGGATAGCCATATCCTGCCGCTCCATGATGCCGGCTTCGAAACCCATGCGCCCGGCCTCTATAGCCAGTTTGAACGCACCTGCCATTTTCACCGGGTCGTGGGCCTGGGATACGGCCGAATTGAGCAGCACGGCGTCGTAACCCATCTGCATGGCCTGTACGGCGTCCATGGGTGAGCCGATACCCGCATCCACGATCAGGGGTACATCGGGCAGGCGGGCACGCAGGGTGCGCAAGGCGTGGGGATTGGTCAGGCCCTGTCCGGATCCGATGGGTGCTCCCCAGGGCATTAGCAGCCGGCAGCCGGCATCAAGCAGGCGTCGGCAGGTGACAAGATCATCCGTGCAATATGGAAAGACTTCAAACCCCTCTTTCACCAGCGCTTCACTCGCACGGATCAGTTCTATCGGGTCTGGCTGCAGTGTGTAGTCATCGCCAATCACTTCCAGTTTGATCCAGTGCGTGCCAAAGACTTCCCTTGCCATCTGGGCAAGAGTGATAGCCTCTCTACCGGTCTTGCAGCCCGCGGTATTGGGCAGTAAATGAAGGCCGGAATCCTTGAGCATCTGGAAAAACGAGTTATCCAGCGGCGCGCCGGCACCACCGGAAGCAGAGGGAGTGAGCTGCCGCTTCAGGCCTACCGTAATGACGGCGGCGCCGGAAGCGGTAATGGCATCCTGCAACACTTTAGGGGACGGGTAACCGGCAGTGCCCAGAAAGAATCGGCTTTCCAGCAGGGTGTCGGCAATGGCAAATGGTTTCATGATTGTGATGCTGTCGGCGTTATCCGCCAGTAATGGGGCTGAAAGTGAATACCTGATCGCCTTCGGACAAGGGCGTGGCCTCGCGCTTCAGCCGCGGGACGAAAACCTCATTGACTGCCGTGGCAACCGCCGCGGGGTCTTGCGGCTGGCCTGCCTCAATTTGCAATTGCGTAACCAGCGCTGCCAGGGTGCAGCCTTCAGGGACGCTGTGATCGTTGCCGTTGACGGTAATGTGAATTGTGCTCATGCCGTTTGAATCAGATTGAAATCAGGTTCAAATACTGATTGTAGGGCCTTTTCCACGATGGCGGGCGCAATCAGCCAGCCATGTCGGAACAATCCGTTAATGCGCGTGAGACCCGTTTCATTCTCGATGCGCGGCAGATTGTCCAGCAGCGCGGGACGCAGGTTGACTTCGGTATGGATGATGCGCGCTTCCGCCAGTTCGGGCAGTACACTATGTGCTGCCGTCAGCAATTCCACGGTGCTGCGCACGGAGACAGGAGAGCGATCTTCACTCTCGATTTCGCTTGCTCCCACAACGACGGTATCAGGCGCACGTGGCACGATATACACGCGGTAGCGGGGGTGCAGCAGACGTACGGGACGGCTCAGCGACAGGCCGCTGACCTGTAGCCAGAAGATTTCTCCACGTACCCCGCGGACATTGCGACAGTTGAGTTGATGGCTGTTTGCATGAGGGCGCTCGCGAGCGCCCGTGCCGCGGACGTCGAAGACCCAGTCAAAGTGGTGAACACCTTCTGCCGTTTGCAATTGTCCCGGTTTCAGGGAAATAACAGGGGTTCCCCAATGCCAGACAGTGCCGTCTGCAGATTCGGCCAGTGCCTGCATGGCCTGGACGGTATGAATCTGGCCTTCGCCCTCCAGCATCCAGGCATGGCCGGGACCCTGGATGGAGGGCTCCAGTGTCTGCAGCTGTTCGCGGGTAAGCGTTTGGGGTCGTGCGTGTTCCGGCGCCTTGGCGTCCAGAAGGGAAACCAGTCTCGCGGCTGCGCCTTCGTCGCCCCTGTGGGCTACGAGCAGGCTACCCCGAATATGAAATTCTACAGGCTGGCTCAGTTGTGGAACCAGTTCTGACCACAGTGTGATTGACCGGACGCCCAGTTCGAATACATCGGCATCGCCACTTTCCAGTTCGGCGATGGGGCTGAGCATTCCTGCTGCTGTCCATCCGGCGGCGGCGCGCGCCTGGGCCGACGCGGCAGCGTCAAAAACGGTAACCTGATGTCCCTGACGGGAAAGAACGAATGCGAGAATGCGCCCCAGCAGCCCGGCGCCGGCAATGCCAATATTCATGTTGTGATACGTTGTCGGACCGACAGGCCCGAAGTTTTGCGGATTAACACAGTAGTATATCGCTGCGCCCGCTGCCTGAGGCAAGCAGATGTACAAGACGACGCAATTGCTTGGTATCGTATGTCGAGCCTCAGGGCGTCCCGGTAACCGCCAGGGGCGGTCAGCCGGCGTTTACAGCAATTATCTGCCCAGTTTTTGCTGGAGGGCAGGCCCATACTGCTGAGCGACCGAAGTCAGGTCATTGACGATTGTTGAGGCGCAGTTGGCGCTGGATTCCGACAGGCAGATACGGATATGCTGCTGGATGTTGAGCCACGGATTGACGGGCGCTGCAGCGTTAACGATATCAATATTTTCTGCAATAGCAGTGAACCGGCCCTCGCGTGTTGGATCGGCGCCCTGCAGATTGACCCGGGCCACTGCCTGGTTCATATCATTCACCAGTGTGAGCGTGGGCGAACTGGCAATCTGGTTCCGGACCTGCGCGGTAATATAGGTCCCAATCGGGTCGTTTGGTGTGTTGCCAAACACGTATACCGGAATTTTTGCCAGCGCAGATTGCGCGGAAACGGCAAGAAGACAGCCTGTAACACTTGCCAGCACATGTGTGATTTTCATATCGGACTCTCCGTAACAGTATAGCGATTATAATGGTTTTATCCCTTTGCCGGAGAGCGTATGTTTGCTTGTTACGGCGTAAACCTTGTCAGTTAATTACCGGCTTTATTTTTGTGTCTGATTTCTAGTGTCTGATTCTTCCTCCCCGCTGTCTGTCCTCAAACGTGTTTTTGGTTACGAATCTTTTCGTGGCGAACAGCAGGCCATTGTTGAGCACTTGGTCGCGGGCAACGATGCCCTGGTGCTCATGCCGACTGGCGCCGGCAAATCGCTTTGCTATCAGGTTCCTGCGCTGATCCGGCCTGGAACGGCGATTGTTGTGTCTCCCCTTATTGCGCTGATGCAGGATCAGGTCGATGCGCTGCGTGAGCTGGGCGCGCGTGCGGCCTTTCTTAATTCCAGCCAGGAGTGGGAAGATATTCGTGAGGTAGAAAACGCTTTCGTACGTGGTGAACTGGATTTTCTGTATGTGGCGCCCGAGAGGCTGTTGACTGACCGCTGCATGCGGCTGCTGGAACGTGGACGCATCGCGCTGTTCGCGATTGATGAGGCGCATTGCGTTTCGCAGTGGGGACACGATTTCAGGCCCGAATATCTTGGCCTGTCCCGACTTCACGAGCAGTGGCCTGATGTTCCCCGCATTGCGCTTACTGCCACCGCGACCCCGCAGACACGCGATGAGATCGCCCAGCGGCTTGGCCTAACGCAGGCACGGCACTTCGTTGCGGGCTTCGATCGGCCCAATATCAGATACGTGATCGTCGAAAAAAACGACGTGCGGCGCCAGCTGCTGAGCTTTATTCGCGAGGAACATGCCGGTGATTCGGGCATCGTGTATTGTCTATCGCGCAATAAAACCGAAGATACCGCGGAGTTCCTATGCAGGGAAGGCGTTGATGCCATGGCCTATCATGCCGGTCTGCCGGCGCAATTGCGCGCGCAGCGGCAGGCGCGGTTTCTTAGGGACGATGGCGTGGTCATGGTTGCCACGATCGCCTTCGGCATGGGTATCAACAAGCCCGATGTCCGTTTTGTGGCGCATATTGATCTGCCCAAATCGGTAGAGGGCTATTATCAGGAAACCGGTCGTGCGGGGCGCGATGGACTGCCCGCAACGGCCTGGATGGCGTACGGTCTGCAGGACGTGGTGCAGCAGCGCAAAATGATCGACGATTCGACAGGCGATGAGTTCTTCAAACGGCGCTCCGGCGCGCAGCTGGATGCCATGCTGGCGCTTTGTGAAACCGTGCAGTGTCGGCGCACGCGTTTGCTTGACTACTTCGGCCAGCAGTCTGGCCCTTGCGGCAATTGTGATGTGTGCCTTACGCCACCGCAAACCTGGGATGGCACCGTGGCCGCCCAGAAAATCCTGTCGGCAATTTATCGGCTGCATCGTGAGCGTGACCAGCGCTATGGCGCCGGGCATCTGATTGATATCCTGCGCGGCAAGCGCACCGACAAGGTGGTCCAGCATTCCCACGATACGCTGTCAGTGTTTGGTATCGGAGAGGATCTCTCGGAACAGGGCTGGCGCAGCGTGCTGCGACAGCTGCTGGCAGCGAACGTGGTGACAGTGGATGGAGACGGATATGGCACACTGACGCTGACCGAGAAAAGCCGGGCCGTCCTCAAGGGTGAAGAAGTACTGATGATGCGCAAAGAGTCTGCCCGTGCGGCTGCGCGGTCGCGCAATATCATGCCCAAGGGCAAGCGGGAAACCCGCCGCCTGTCACCGGCCGCGCAGACCCGCTTCGAAAGCCTGCGTCAATGGCGACGCGACATTGCCAAAGAGCATGGCGTGCCGGCCTATGTGATTTTCAAGGACGATACGCTGGCGGAAATTGCCGAGCTTGAACCTTCCACGCTGGGGGATCTGGCTACAGTAAATGGGGTGGGTCAGCATAAGCTGGATACCTATGGTGATGCCATTCTGACTTTTCTTGACGGGCTCGAAGCCTGAGGGTGGTGTATCAGCGAAGCGGTCAGCTTACGTTGCGCATCATGTGAGTTGGGCTGCCGGAACGTCGCAGTGATCAGCAGGCACCTTGCGGTAGTGCCATCGCGTTACCAGGCTGTGTGTTGAACTGACAAATACTGGGTTTGGGGAAATGACAGAGTCTGGGGAACGGCTTCAAACAACGATCTGGTGGTGGTAGTTTACGCGTTGGAGTTCGCATGGGCGCGATCATGTTCCGCCCATTCACTGGCCAGAAGAGGCAGACGTTGCTCCATGGGAATCTTGGGGCAGTTGCTGCACAGGATGGCATTGGGGCAGCGGAAGTACTGACAACATACACGACGGTTCAGCGACAGCCTGTCGGGCAGCCCGTAGCTGCTCATATCAATATCCAGATAGCCACTTTCTGCAGGGAGCCCGAGTGCATCCAGCCAGCGTTCCCCGCGCTTGCGGATATGTCGGGTGTCATACTGGGGGAGGTCGTGGTAGTACAGAAGCAGTGCCGAAAGAACGCTGTCGGCAGTGTGCCTGCCAGCGAGCTTGGCGGCGATGGGGGTAATCGTGCACAGGGCCGTGCGTACATTTTCCAGGCTTTCGGCAAGCGCTGTGGCCGGTGCTATTTCATCTGAAATATCAAGGGTAACTGCGTGCGCGGGAAGATAGACCGTGTTGGCCAGCCCCTCGGCAAAGTGAACCTGCAAATCCCGTGCATCGACCATGCAGCGATGATGCTCATAGGCAAGAATCGTGCAATACACCGGCACCCACATGCAGGTACGCCAGGCATGGGCATTCCAGTAGTGGCGCCCGGCTTCGGGATGCAGGCGCGCCACCTCATCATAGAGTAACTGCAATGCGGGTGTCTGTACTCGGCCGAAAGTCAGATCGGTTGCAGACTCCAGAGGAATCGTTGAAACAGGCAACAGGCGCCGGAGCGCCTGTTGCAACTGTTCATTGATGGAGAGATCTTCCTGAATTACCATTTATAGCTGAAGGTCGCCTTGATATTGCGCTTTTCGCCATAGTAGCAGTAATCGGTAGTCGCGCAGGACGCAACATACGTCTTATTGGTCAGATTGTTCACATTCAGGCGGACCGACGAGCCTTTCAGGTGGGAGTTCATCCGACCCAGATCATATTCGGCACCCAGGTCAACAAGGGTATAGGCCGGAACCTGCACCGTATTTTCGTTATCCGCCCAGCTTTTGCCTACATAACGAACACCGGCAGACAGCGCCAGACCATTGTTGAAGCCATAGCGTCCCCATATGGTGGCCATCTGTTTCGGCGCCTGGAATGGCCGGTTGCCAGCATTATCGCCTTTTTCCAGCTTCATGTTATTCATGGTATAGCTGGCCGTCACGGTCAGATTGTCAGTGACGTTGGCATTGGCTTCCAGCTCGATACCACGGGAGCGCACAACACCCAGGGGAACGTAATAGCTGGTGGCCGAAGACTGGCGCGCCGCCACGTTTTTCTGCTTCAGGTCGTAGTATGCTGCCGACAGCATCACGTGTTCGCTCGGCTGGTATTTCACACCCACTTCATATTGCTTGGCTTCGGTAGGCGGGAGAACCTGGTTGTTGATGTCGGTATAACCGTTAGGATTGAACGATTCGCTATAGCTGGCGTAAGGAGAAATGCCATAGGCCAGCGCATAGCTCAGACCTGCACGGAACGTGGTCTTGTTGCCCTTGTAACCGGAATTGGTACCGAGCAGTGGATTGCGGTTGTCAAGATTTACCACGTCATGCCGGATACTGAACAGGCCGGTCAGGCGATGGTAGCGGACCGTGTCCTGCAGATACAGTCCGAACTGTTCCAGCTTGCGGTCAAAGGGCTCCGTGTAATAGATGGACAGGCCAGGATTTCCATAGACCGGGTCGAATGCATTCAATGGATTGGCCATGCCCGCGTCCCACTGACCAGTGACGTTGCGGTCCTGGTAGTCGAAGCCCGCAATCACTTCGTGAGTGGCGGCGCCCGTGTTGAATACACCGGTGAGAGATGTGTCGAACTGATAGGCCTCCAGTTCTTCATAGCCCCCCGAATAATAGCGGTTCAGCGAATTTTCGTCGTACCAACCGTATCCGTAGAATTGCGCCATTTCCGATTTCAGGCTGGTCAGGCGGAACGAGTTCTTGAACGTCAGATTGGGCGTGAAGTCATGTTCGAACTGATAGCCCAGCATGGAAAGTGTGCGACTGAATTTTCCGCCCTCATCATCATCCGAAAAATTCGGAGAGATGCGTCGGCCATTATGATCGGTATTGATGGTAGCGTCCGCGGGAAAGCCGCTGTGAAACCCGGTGCTGGGATCTTTCTGGAAGTAACCCTGAAGCAACAGGCGGCTGTTCTCGCCCAGTCTGAATTTGAGTGAAGGCGCCACGGTATAACGTTCAACACGATTGTTATCAAACTGGGTTTTGCTATTGCGCGTGATACCCACGATGCGATAGGCGGCGTTGCCGTCCTTGTCAATCGGACCCGTCATATCGAAGCCCAGATGGGTCTGGCCCATGTTGCCTATGCCAGCTGTGATCTCATGGTAAGGCTCATCCAGCGGACGCTTGGAACTGTAGGAGACCAGGCCGCCGGGGGAATTGCGTCCGTACAGCACACTGGTAGGGCCGCGATATACGTCGATCCGTTCAAGTGTATACGGGTCGATTTGCACCGAGCTATACGTGCCTGAATCACTCAGGACTTTCTGTCCGTCAAGGTTCAGATTGTCGGTGCTGTTTTCATTGAAGCCGCGCAGACTGATATAGTCATAGCGGGTGGCGCCACCAACAAGGCCGGTAAATGCGCCGGGGGTATAGCGCAGGGCATCGGTACCGGTTGTGGCGCCGATGGCATCAATTCGATCGCGTGTCAATGAAGAGACGGAATGGGGCGTTTCGTTCCATTCCATATCAGCGCGGCTTGCCGCACGACTGACAGTGGACTGGAAACCGGTAGTGGGCTCTGTCGATGTGGCATCGCTGGTGGCGCGGATAATACCCAGCTGCGTAACCGGTGCTGTTTGGGCCTGTTCATTCTGAGTCTCAGTCTGCGTCTGAGCGTGAGCGCCGGATACCGCGAACAGGGCCAGAACGGCGACATACGTAATGCGAGGGACCGCTGAAAAGCGAACCATGGACAGGGTCATGATGGAAAAATGTCCTTAAAATCAATGATCAACACAAATAAGAATGATTATTATTTATAATGAAAAAATTATTGCAATAATGACAAATTTAATATGAAATATGACAAAATTCACGGGTTTTATGTTGCAAAACTGTCTATATTTCCGCTACACAGCCATCACACCGATTAACATTGCCCCATGACCAGAGCCTTTACCTATGCGGACTTTGTCCAGTATGGCGAGCAGTATGGTGTTACCCACTGCCTGCCTGAAGCCATCGTACAGGATCCCACTCGCCACCACGAGACTCTTGCGTACGGGCAGGTGCGTGAACACGCCTTGTGCAAGGGAATTACGCTGCTGCATACCGATATTCATTTTCTGGTACCGTACCATGCGCATTCCCACCTGCATGATGCATACTCATTTGCCATGCTGCTCAACGGGCAGTTACGCATTGGTCACGAGCGATCACCGCTGCAAACCGTAGGGCCAGCTTGCGGGATCAACACCAGCTATAGCAACGAGCGCATGCAAACGCATTATCTGCCCGGAACACGGCTTGCCGCACTGGATGTCGTTGTGGACAAACGGGAAATTGAACAGTCAGCCTATACCGAGCGCCTGCGGCCTGTTCTGGAAGCCGCGCCGGAAACCTTTTCGGTAGCCGCCCAGGACAACGCATTTCTGGAAAGCGTCCGCCTGCAGTTGCAGATGGCGCAGGACGATAGCGTGGGCGCATTGGTATACGAAGCCCTTGGACTGCAGTTGCTTGCCCGCGTCAGGGCTGCAGCGGGCGGGTCGCCCGACTGGCATACGAACGACAGGCTCAGCCGTCGGGATCATGAGCGCCTGGGCGCGCTGCGCGAATACATTTACCGCAACCCCTGGCAGCCTCATACCCTTCAGTCAATGTCGCATTTTGCCGGAATGGGAGAAAGCGCCCTCAGAAAGAAATTTCAACTGAAATTCAATACCTCCATCATGGCATGTGTGAAAGAGTATCGGCTGCAGGTGGCACAACGATATCTGGAACAGGGCGAATCGGTGGAGAAAGTTGCCAGGCTGGCAGGGTATCGGCACAGCAGCAATTTCTCTGCTGCATTCAGAAAGCGATTTGGCGTAAGTCCGAGGCATCATAGGCCGGGATAGATGCTTATGGAGGTGCAGGCGTACCATTTTTCTGCGCGCACTTGCTCGGGTGTGCTTTTCTGCCTTTCTAATCACGCCCACCCCGCATACCAAAGCTTTTGCAGCTGACTGCTATGGGATATCCGCTATGCAGTGCCGCGCCAGCGTGTTAAAACAGCGGGCGGTTCGGCCCCTCGGGTGGCGTGCAGCCCAGATGCTGCCAGGTAGACAGGGTAGCCACGCGGCCCTTGGATGTACGCTGTATGTATCCCTGCTGAATCAGGTAGGGTTCGATCACATCTTCGATGGTGTCGCGTTCCTCGCCAACGGCCGCTGACAGATTGTCGATACCCACCGGTCCGCCATCAAATTTGTGCACAATGGTTTCAAGAATCTTGCGATCCATCAGGTCCAGCCCCATGGGGTCCACGTCGAGCATGGCCAGAGCGGCGCTGGCGGCGGCGTTATCAATTACGCCATTTGAGCGGACATCGGCATAATCGCGGACACGACGCAGCAACCGGTTGACGATACGGGGAGTACCACGGGAGCGACGGGCGATTTCGTGAGCGCCTTCGGGTGTGATGCCCGCATTGAGCAGATGCGCGCTGCGTGTGACAATGCGTGACAGTTCTTCAGTATTGTAGAACTCCAGGCGGGAGACGATACCGAACCGGTCGCGCAATGGGTTAGTCAGCATGCCGGCGCGGGTTGTTGCACCGACCAGTGTAAAGGGCTGCAGGTCAATCTTGACGCTGCGCGCGGCGGGTCCTTCACCAATCATGATGTCTATCTGGAAATCTTCCAGCGCCGGATACAGAATTTCTTCTACAACCGGCGACAGACGGTGGATTTCGTCGATAAACAACACGTCATTCTTTTCGAGATTGGTCAGCATGGCCGCCAGGTCACCCGGTCGTTCCAGCACCGGCCCTGACGTCTGCCGCAGCTGGGAGCCCATTTCCCGGGCAATAATATGCGCCAGTGTGGTCTTTCCCAGTCCGGGAGGGCCAAAAAGCAGAACGTGATCCAGGGCCTCCTGGCGCATGCGGGCTGCCGAGATGAAAATTTCCAGCTGTTCGCGCACGCGCACCTGTCCCACATACTCGTCCAGCGCTTTCGGGCGCAGGGCGCGTTCGATGGACTCTTCGTTGGGTGTCACGGTTTCCGCAGAAACCAGCCGGGGTGCAGCGCTGGCAAGCGCGTCATTATGAATGGCCATAGGGCAGGTGCTTCTTCTTCAGAACTGAGGGTCTGAGCCTATTTTACCTGAATCCCCGGCTCAGACCGCACTTGCAAACCATTCTGCTCCCGTCTTTGATTGCCTGGCTCAGCGATAAACCATATCACGCAGATATAGCGAGATCCACGGCACGTAGGTAATCAGAAGCAGGCAGAGCAAAATAACGCCAACAAACGGGATGAGTGATTTGAATATCCGTTCTATAGGCAGTTTTGCAACTGCGCAGGCGGCGAACAGATTAACGCCAAATGGCGGTGTCACCATACCCAGAGCCAGATTGACCACCATGATAATTCCAAAATGTGTCGGGTCGATGCCAAACTGCATCGCCACGGGCAGTAACAGCGGCGCCAGGACCACAATGGAAGCCGAGGTTTCAATGAACATGCCGATAATGAACAGTGCGGCGTTCACGCCCAGCAGGAAAGTAATTTTATCGGTGAACACATGGCTGAGCCATTCCCCCAGCATGTTCGGCACGCCCGCGCGGTTAAGCAGAAATCCGAAAAGACCGGCATTGGCAATCACGAACATGATAATGGCCGTTGACACCACGGTCCGGTGCAGTGTTTCGGTCAGGAGGCGGAACGAAATGCGTCGATAGATCAGGACGCCCACAACGAGTGCGTACACCACCGCTACCACCGAGGCTTCTGTTGGCGTAAAGATACCTCCGTAGATACCCCCAAGAATAATGATGGGCATCAACAAGGCAAGAAAGGACTGGCGGAAGGCCTTGAATACGGATAGCCGCCCGTCACCGTCATTCTTGCCGTAGCCATGACGCTTGGCATAAATCCAGGCATAGCCCATCAGCGCGATGGCGATCAGTATGCCGGGGAATATGCCTCCAATAAACAGTTCGCCGACCGATGTGTCGGTGGAAACCGCGAACAGGATCATGGGTATGGAAGGCGGGATGATGACCCCCAGTTCTGCCGCAGTTGCCTGCAGCGAGGCAGAGAAGGGCTTGGGGTAGCCGTGCTTCACCATCGCAGGAATCAGGATCGCACCTACAGCGAAAGTGGTTGCAACACTGGACCCGGCGACAGCGGCAAATATCATGCATGTGATAATGCAGGCCATGGCGAGGCCACCCTGCAGAGAGCCAACCAGGCTTTTTGCAAAATTGACCAGTCGTTCTGAAATGCCTCCGGCCTCCATCAAATTACCGGCCAGGATGAAAAAGGGAATGGCAACCAGCGGATATTTATCCAGAGACGCAAAGATCTGCTGCGCGACGACCAGCCAGTTGATGCCCGCCACGTATACGCCGAACAGACTGGCCAGCCCGATGGAAATGGCAACCGGGATGGTCAGCACAAAGCAGACCAGCATGGATAAAATCATTATTTGCGACATAATCTGTCTCGACGGTATGGGGATGCGGAGCAGGTGAGCGGGGTGATCAAAAGCGGCCTGCGGAGACAGGTCGAATCATGCTGCAAAGATAATCCCTGCAAAAGCAGCAAGGCTTTTGCACCGGCCTTCATATACGAAGGCCGGCGCAGCGTATCGGGATTGCGCGGATCAGTAATCATTGATGAGAGCAAGGTCAGAGCAGGGTCAGATCCTCTTCCTGCGATTCCTTTCTGGCATTGGCCCATTGAATAATTACCGCAATCAGAGCCAATGCGGTTCCTACCGGAATGGCTGCGTAAATCCAAGAGATGGAGATACCCAGACTGGGTATGGTCTGGAAGCGCACGCGATAGGTCATCAGAATACCGATCCAGGTCATCAGGCCGAAGAAGAAAGCCATGATGAGCATGACCAGATGCTCCAGACGCCGTTGCCACGGATCTCGGAGAAGCGAGTGCAGCATTTCCACTTTGAGCATGGCGCCCTGACGGCAGGCCAGGACGACACCCAGCAGTACAAGCCAGATCATGGCAGTACGCGTCCAGCCCTCACTCCAGTCTGACGGCTCCTGGAGAACGAAGCGGGCGATGACCTGGTAGAACGAGGCGCACACGGCCGATACCAGAAACAGCTGGGCGACCACAGAAATCAGACGGAACAGCGTACTGTCCAGCAGGCGGGTCAACGAGTTCATTCACGGCTCCATGACAACTGCAATACAGTTGAATTATTTGGTATCGCGGATGGATTCGACCAGTTCCTTGCCAAATTTTTTGTAGAACTCTGGATAGGCCGGTTCAACCGCTTTGACGAATGCGTCATGATCGACGTTTTCTTCAATCTGCATCCCTTCTTTTTTGAGGGTGTCAATACCGCTTTGCTCCACTTCATCCACATAGGTACGCATGGCTTTGGCGGCTGCCAGACCTGCTTCCTTGAATTTGGCCTTGTCTTCATCAGACAATCCCTCGTAAACGGAGGGAGACATCAGTACCAGCGCCGGACCGTACACATGTGCAGTCAGTGACAGATATTTCTGCATCTGGGACAGTTTGGCCGAAACGATCACGGACATCGGATTTTCCTGACCGTCAATGGTGCCCTGTTGCAGTGCCGTGGCGACTTCAGGCCAGGCCATGGGCGTAGGCAGCATGCCAATCTTGCGGAACGCTGAAATGTGAATCGGGTTTTCTGTGGTACGAATCTTCAGGCCTTTGAGATCGGCAGGTGTTTTGACCGGACGCACATTGTTGGTCAGATGGCGAAAACCCTGTTCACCCCAAGCCAGGGCGATCAGACCCTTGTCCGGAAAATCTGCCAGCAGTTTCTGGCCGATAGGACCGTCCAGTACCTTGCGGGCGTGATCCAGATCGCGGAACAGGAAGGGAATATCAATCACACCGGTTTCAGGTACGAAATTGAGGGTGGCCCCTGTCGATACCACTGCGGCATCGATGGTTCCCAGTTGCAGTCCTTCGATGACTTCGCGCTCTCCACCCAGGGCGCTATTGGGAAACTGCTGAACCTTGAATTGGCCCTTGCTGCTTTCTCCGATGGATTTTTCAAAGGCATCTGCCGCCACACCGTAGTGTGAATTCTTGGACAGAGCATACGCCAATTTCAGCGTTTGCTCTGCCAGGGCAGGCGTCATGACAAAAGCCGACAGCAGGCCGGCGGCCAGGGTTTTTTTGATCCAGTGTGCACGCATAATATTGTGTCCCCAAGGCTTGGTTATTGGTAGTTGAAATAAAATTATCGGGTAACTTTACGGCAATAATTGCGATGCGCAGTGCATTTCGTTTGTGATTAGTGCAAACCCTAGGGAAACTTGTGCGTCCGGACAGTGAGGTCTTGCCGGCCCGTCAGCTCGACAGTGCTTTCAGTGCAGCGCGGATGCCTTCGGAGACGCCCAGATCGGGTGAAAGCGATTTCACCGCCGCGCGTGCTTCCCTATCGGAGTAGCCCAGGGCTAGCAAGGCGTTCAGGACATCGCTCTGACCGCTGGCGGCGGGCGTGGCAGGCGCAATGGCATCCAGCTTGCCGCGCAATTCCAGCAACAGGCGTTCTGCGGTTTTTTTGCCGATACCCGGTACGCGGGTGAGCAGGGCAGTATCTTGCTGGGCCACCGCGGTGGATAGATCGGCGCTGCTCATGCCTGACAGGACAGCCAGGGCGGTGCGTGCGCCAATGCCGGTCACCTTGATGAGCGCACGAAAGGTTGCGCGCTCTTCCTGACGTAAAAAACCATAGAGTACATGCGCGTCTTCACGGATCGCAAGGTGGGTGTATAACGTGACCCTGGCGCCGGCCTCGGGCAGATCGTAGAACGTGCTCATGGGCACGTCAATATCGTAGCCAACGCCATTTACATCCAGGCAAAGGCCGGGTGGTTGTTTTTCAATCAGCAGGCCGGTCAGTCGTCCGATCATCAGAAGCTCCACAGACCCTGTCGTACAGGGTAAAAAAAAAACGAATAAAAATGAAATCATCAGCCAGTCCCCGGATTGTCAATGCTTGGTATTTCCGGGGCGTCGGCAGTCAGGGTAGCAGGGTGCAGCCGCCACATGCAACATCAGCGTAGCGAACCAAGGATCAATCGATCAATCTGCCAGCACGCAGCCGCGTACGGGTACGACGACCCAGCAGCGCATCCTGTCCGGTCAGCCTTGCCGAAAGTGGCGCGGCATGTGCGTGGCAAATCGCGCAGGCCAGTGCATCAGCAGAATCTGGTGCAGGAAGGGCGTTGAGTGACAGCAGGCGCTGCACCATATGCTGTACCTGCTCTTTTTGCGCATGACCGTTACCGACCACAGCTTTTTTGATCTGCAGGGCAGTGTATTCCGTTACATCCAGATGCCTGTCTGCGAGCGCGCACATGGCCGCGCCGCGGGCCTGTCCGAGCAGCAATGTGGATGAGGGATTGGTATTGACGAAAACCTTTTCCAGAGCCGACTCGGTGGGAGAGTACGTATCGACGACTTCGCGGATACTGTCCAGTATGACTTTCAGTCTTTCCTGCAGGGGGATATCGGTGGGAACCACGATGGTGCCGCTGGCAACGTACGAGATGCGCATGCCGGCAGTGTCAATCACACCAAAGCCGGTTCGACGCAGGCCCGGATCAATGCCAAGAATCCGCAACATCATGACTCCCTGAAAAAGCCCCGAAACCATCGGGGCGTGATTTCCTGATTAATGACGGAAATGTCGGGTGCCTGTTAGCACCATGGCAATGCCGTGCTCGTCTGCGGCGGCAATCACTTCGTCATCACGCATACTTCCACCTGGCTGTATCACGCAGTTTGCGCCTGCCTGCACAATCACGTCCAGCCCGTCGCGGAACGGGAAAAAGGCATCGGATGCCGCTGCCGTGTTCTGCAATGACAGACCGGCATTCTCGGCCTTGATGGAAGCAATACGGGCAGAGTCGATGCGGCTCATCTGACCGGCACCCACTCCATAGGTCATGCCATCGCGGCAAAACACAATGGCGTTGGACTTGACGAACTGTGCGACGTTCCAGGCGAATAGCAGGTCGTCCATCTGGTGCTCTGTGGGCTGCTTGCGCGTCACCACGCGGCAGTCGGCTGCGGTAAGCGGTTTGTGGTCTGGGTTCTGTACCAGCCAGCCGCCGCCCACACGTTTGACATCAAAGCCATTCTGACCTTCGCCCAGCGCCACGGTGAGTACTCGAACGTTTTTCTTGTTGGCCAGCAATACCAGAGCGTCTGGCGTGTATTCCGGCGCCAGCAATACTTCGACAAACTGTTCGCTCACGGCTTGTGCCGTGGCTTGGTCTACCGGACGGTTAAAGGCAATGATGCCGCCGAAAGCAGAGGTCGGGTCGGTCTTGAATGCCTTGCGGTACGCGGCGGCCGCATCTTCGGCAACGGCCACACCGCAAGGGTTGGCATGCTTGACGATGACACATGCAGGTGCCTGGAAAGTTCGAACACATTCCCATGCGGCATCGGCATCGGCGATATTGTTGTAGGACAATTCCTTGCCCTGCAGTTGCTCATAGTTGCCCAGCACGCCGGCGGGCACACTGGTGTCAAGATAGAATGCAGCGGACTGATGGGGATTTTCACCATAGCGCAGAGCCTGATGCTGGCGCAGCTGAATGGTCAGCGTATCGGGCCAGGTCTGCCGCGCAGGCTCGGCGTCCTGCACAGGCTCGGCGTCGGTGATGGCGCTCAGGTAGTTGGCAATGGCGCCATCATAGGCGGCGGTATGAGCATAGACTTTCCGGGCCAGAGACAGGCGCAGACCGTAAGACGTCCCGCCATTTTCATCCAGCTCACGCAGGACGGCTTCGTAATCGGCCGGGTCAATCACCACTGTGACACCACCCTTGTCTGTGCCATGATTTTTGGCTGCTGCGCGCAACATGGCTGGGCCGCCGATATCGATGTTTTCCACGGCATCGGCGAAAGTGCAGCCCTCTTTGGCAATGGTTTCGCGAAAGGGATACAGGTTGACCACAAGAAGATCTATCGGATCAATGTTATGGGTCTTGAGGGTATCCAGATGGGCTTCGCTGTCACGTCGCGCCAGCAGACCGCCATGAATTCGCGGATGCAATGTCTTGACGCGACCATCCAGAATTTCCGGAGATTGCGTGTGTTCTGCAACTTCCGTTACCTCCAGACCTTCTTTTTTCAGAAGCGCAGCGGTGCCGCCGGTAGAGAGGAGTTTGACACCACGGCTGTGGAGCGCGCGGGCGAAGTCAACGATACCGGTTTTATCCGATACGGAAAGTAAAGCGGTCTTGATAGTCATGAAAATAATTACAGTAAATGATGAGAAATCAGCTTCTTGCGCAAGGTATTGCGGGTGATGCCCAACATATCCGCTGCGCGCGACTGGTTGTGTCCGGCCTTGTTCATGACCACTTCGAGCAGCGGCTTCTCTACGCAGCTGGTGACCATGTTCCAAAGGTTTCCGGCTTCGCCGTCGCCCAGTTCATTGAAATAAAGTTCAAGGTTTGTGCGTACACATTCCTGAAGGTCTTGTGTGTTATTCATAATGGCAATGATGGGAAATTTTTGTTGTTCTGACTTAGTGGACTGCAGCGTGTGATACCCGAGGTGCTGATTCGTCGACCAGCTTGGTGAACCACTGATTGACTGCATTGTACTGCGCCTGACAGGTTTCAAGGCAATTCATTTGTTGCCGAAACAATTCTGCCTCTGGCAGATTGCTGATATACCAGCCGATATGTTTGCGCGCCGTCCTCACCCCGGTGTATTCGCCATAGAAGCGATAGTGGTGGTCCAGATGAGCCAGCAACACGTCTCGCATATGCTCCCAACTGGGCGGCGGTAGCATTCTGCCGGTATCCAGATAGTAATTGATTTCCCGGAAAATCCACGGATTGCCCTGGGCGGCGCGACCGATCATGATGGCATCGGCGCCCGTATAGTCCAGAACGTATCTGGCCTTTTGCGGATCGGTGATATCACCATTGGCAATCACGGGAATGGAAATGGCAGACTTCACGGCAGCAATGGTGTCGTATTCTGCGTGGCCGGTGTACAGATCACAACGCGTGCGGCCGTGCAGGGTCAGCGCAGCAATACCCGCATCTTCGGCGATCCGGGCGATGCGCAGGGCATTGCGATTGTGCCGATCCCAACCGGTCCGTGTCTTGAGCGTGACCGGCACCTCGTAGGGCCGGCAGGCGGTGACCACGGCATCAAGAATGCGGGCGACCAGATTTTCGTCGCGCAGCAGGGCGGACCCTGAGGCCACGTGGCAGACTTTTTTGACCGGACATCCCATATTGATGTCAATAATGCGCGCGCCTTTGCCAATATTAAATACGGCGGCTTCGGCGAGCATCGCCGGATCAGCGCCGGCAATTTGCACGGCGATGGGATCGACCTCACCATCGTGATTCAGTCGTCTGGATGTTTTGACGCTATCCCAGAGGGCAGGATTGCTGGCAGCCATTTCCGAAACGGCATAACCCGCCCCCAGCTGTTTGCACAGCTGTCGGAAAGGTCTGTCGGTCACCCCGGCCATGGGGGCGACGAATACAGGATTGGGAAGAGACCAGGCGCCGATTTGCATTAGCGAATTTTACCAAGGTTGTGTCGTATATCCGGGAAAGGCCGCACTCGTCCGCACTAGTTACGGTAACCCTGTAGCAGGTGCCGGGCCAGTGGGCGGCGCAGCGGTTCAGCCATATCCATGGCCAGCAACGACAGACCACAGGCGTGTTCGACTAACGGGTTCCCCGTAGTAAAAATACGTGGCATGAAATCGGTGAGCTGTCGGGTAATGCCTCGATCTGCGCGGCGCCCGCCGGCAAAATCAGAGAGTGCGGCTTGGGGGTCTTCTTGAGTATCGTGCAGCCAGGCACGCAGGACATGCAGCAGACCTGCAACATCCCGTAGTCCGAGGTTAAGGCCCTGTCCAGCCACGGGGTGCAGGGCCTGGGCTGCGTTGCCGATCGTCACCACACGCCCGTCTACCGTATTGCGAGCCACACTGAGCATCAGCGGGAAAATATGGCGTGCTTCCAGCGCCGTGAAGTTGCCCAGGCGGTCGCCAAAATGTGCTGTGAGCTCGCGGGAGAAAGAGGCATCGTCTGCGGCCAGCAATGCGCGGGCGCGGGCTGGCGATGTGCACCAGACGATGGATTGTGCTTCGGGGAAGATGGGATGCGGCAATACGGCCAGTGGCCCTTCGCGGGTAAACCGTTCCCATGCCCAGCCGGCACGGGGCAACGATGTGCGGGCCGCGGTAATGACCGCGTGTTGCTGGTAGTCGCGCACACGCGTGTCGGGTTTGGCACCGTCGCACTGCACAACTATGCGGGCACGATAATGCTGGCCGTGCTGGCTGATGCTCACCGTGCCGCTGGCAGGATCATTCTGGACGGTCGCAGGCGCGCCGGTAAGGCGTACGGTGCGGCCGTTGTCTACGTTGTGCTGCAGCCTGGCGTGCAGGACGCGATACGGGACAACATAGCCCAGGGCAGGAACGTCGAAATCGGTGTGGCGAATGAGTGTACGGCCAAGACGTCCCTTCTGTGAGACATGTACCGTCTGGATGGGGGCATGCGTGTCGGGCCAGCCCTGCAGCTGTTCCAGAAAGACACGGCTACCATGATTGAGTGCGAGTACCCGGGTGTCGCTGGCGGGATTGTGCATGTCGGGCCTGTCGGCCTGAAATAGCCCGACCTTTACAGAAGCATCGCTCAGGCTATCCAGCGCACCGGCAAGAGCCAGGCCAACTGGCCCGGCGCCTATAATCGCAATATCGAAATCAAGGTTTTCCATTTCGCTATTTTACCCTTTTGTCCGAAAAAAACCTGCAGGCGCACGTAGGGGTCTGCGTGTCGTACAATATAGCTTCTAAAGCTGGCAGGTTGCCTGACATAGTGCAAAGATTGAATCAAAAATGTTGAATCAGTTGTGGCGGGCCAGACCTGCAAATCATTTTCGTAGCAAAACCGTTGCCGGATTCCTGGCCTGTTTCTTCGGCGTCGTGGGGCTTCAGGGCTGGTATCTCAAGCGGCCGATCGCCCCGTTCGTGACGGGCTTCAGCCTTGTCATGCTGGGATTGTCTTTTACCCAACCTGTCTGGTGGGATTCCGTCCCGTTTTTCTTCCTGTTCATCCCGTTATGGTCAGGTTTCATCGAGTCGGCTGTCTATTGCCTGATTTCAGATGAAAAGTTCGATGCGCTTTATAATACGAGCCAGGTGCGGCGCAGGCCTTCCGGCGTCCCGCCGGGACTGATGGCGGTGCTCAATCTGCTGGTCGCGGGTATTGTCACCATGTTTACATTGTCTATGGTGGTTGCCCACGTCGCATGTCTGCACTGGGCCTGCTAGTTCGCATCATGCCGTTTGCAATACGGCGTTGATATATAAGAGGTGTTTATCCTATGGATCTGGATTTGATGCACTGGCTTCGCCCCTGGGAGTTTTCTCCCACGCTGATTGCCCTGTTTATCATTTCTGCCTGGCTGTTCCTGCGGGGAACACGTGTGCATCACGTGACGGTGGCAAGACAGATACTGTTCTGGGCCGGCTTTGTCCTGGTCTATCTGTCGCTGCATACTCACGTCGACTACTATGCCGAGCGCATGTTTTTCGTTCATCGCATTCAGCACCTGGTGCTGCACCATCTGGGTCCGCTACTCATTATGGGCGCCTACCCGGGGCAGGTCCTGCGGGCCGGGCTGCCCCTGCGCGCCCGTGTCTGGCTGCGCGACTACCGCCGCAGCTTTTCCGGACGTTTCATCACCGGCATACTGACCAACAAAATTCTGGTGCCGTTCCTTTTCGTTTTCCTGGTTCTGTTCTGGCTGCTTCCGACCATCCAGTTCTACTCCATGCTTGACTGGCGGCTTTACAGGCTGATGAACTGGTCTGTGGTCATCAGTGGATTCATGTACTGGAACCTGATTCTGGATCGTCGCCCCTACGTGGCGCCAGCGCTTACCGCCAGAACGCGTATCGGGCGCTTCTTCCAGTGGACCATTGCCTCTGGCTCACCGGCGGTTCTTTCGCCCGGTGCACGGATCCTGTCGCCCATTATTACCATGGCACCGCAGATGGTCGTAGGCGCCGTCATTACCTTCACCACAGTTGACATCTACCCGCTGTTTGATCTTTGTGGCCGGGCCCTGCCCATGTCTGCCGTCACGGATCAGAGTATTGGTGGCTTAACCATGTGGATTCCCGCTGCTATCATCGAAACCTTTGGTTTGCTGTTCGCGCTGTCTACCATGATGCGTCTCTCTGCCAAGGGGCGTCAGAAAACCGGCAGGCAAATGCGCGAAATGCGGATGGCGCAACGGCTCAGGGCTGTCTGATCGGGTTGATCCCGAAATCAGTTACCGCGAACGAAAAACTGTTCAAGGCGGCGTGGTAACCAGCAAAGTTCACCAAGCCCGGTTCCGCTGGCAAAACCAGCGTGGCCGCCACTGCAGGGGAAGTGCAGCAGCACCTGATCGCTGCATGCACCAGGATCGGGCAGGCTGGCTTCGGGAATGAACGGATCGTTGCGCGCGTTCAGCAACAGCGTGGGGACCCGGATGGTGTTCAGCCTGTACTTGCTGGAGCAGCGCGACCAGTAATCCAGTCCGCTGCGAAATCCATGAACGGGGCCGGTATAGGCATCATCAAATTCAAGCAGCGTTCTGGCATCCAGAGCCTTCTGCCAGTTGACGGCACGGGGAAAGACTGCCGCTTTCTGTCTGATTTTCCCACGCATGGATGCAAGAAAATGTGGTGTGTACAGATAGCGGCCAATCCGGCTCGTCTGCAGGCGCATGCCTGTAGCAATCAGGTCAACAGGTACGGAAATTCCAGCCACGGCCGTCACCCAGGATAATGCTTCCTGACTTTCGCCGGTGTATTTGAGCAGCGCATTTCCGCCCAGGGAGATGCCTGCGGCATGCCATCGGGCCTTTGGCAATTGCTGGCGGACATGGTCAAGAATGAAGTGCACGTCGGCGGAATCGCCCGAAAAATAGGACCGGGCCAGGCGATTTGGCTCACCCGAACAGCCGCGAAAGTGCGCGACCGCCACCATCCATCCCAGGCTCACAAAGTGCGCGCCGATAGCCTGTGCGTAGTGGCTCTGGCTGCTGCCTTCAAGTCCGTGGAAAATGACCAGCGCCGATCCTGCAAAATCTGCCTGAATGTGGGCTTGCGGACCTGCCCAGTCGATATCCAGAAAATCGCCGTCGGATGTCTCTATCCGCTGGCGGACAAAGTTTTGACCGGGGCGGCGCGCCCAGCGCATGGCGGCAATGGTCTGTATATGGCCATCACAATGCCAGACGGGAGAGGGGCAGGGGTCAAGATTGAGGCGGGCGGTCAAGGCAGCGAAAATTAATGCAGCAGATTGGGAATGTCGTGCATTTCCGAGAGCAGTACGTCAGAGGGTGCCGGAGCCGAGTGATGGTGAACGAGATGCCAGCCGGTGCGGCCCTTGTGATAGACGTTGGTTGCGTAGAACAGCAGTTCGCGGTTACCGCGTGGCGTATTGGCCTGGACTTCCTCGATGAGTATATGGACTACGATCATGCCATACGTAATGATCACCGGATGATGAGCGTGGATATGGACAGGGCCGCTGTTGAGCAGTTCCTGCCATGACGCCTGAATGGCGGCTGTGCCGGTAAGACGCTCGCCGCCCGGGTGTATACATACGGTTTCTTCGTCATCTGCCCAGGTGTGCATCAGACGCATGGCATCGCCCAGCCGCAATGCTTCGTAGAACGCCTGTTCTACTTCATCGGGGCTGGCAAAGACTGCGCGCTTGGGGGTGGCGCCACTTTTAGTGCCCATGCACCTTCTCGCCATCCTTGAGCCGGTAGACGGCGCCGCAATAAGGGCAGGCCGCCGAACCGGTTTTGCTCACATCGAGAAAAACGCGGGGATGCATGCTCCAGACAGGCGCGTTCGGACCGGGACAATACACGGGCAAATCGCTGGCGGACACCTCGACGGGTGCCGTTTTTAATTGTGCAGACATCAGAAACTTCCTAAAAAAGCGGGATGACACGCTGCGCATGCAGGATGATGCGCAGATTCTTGCGGCAATGACCAGTGTGTTGCAGTACGGCATCACATTTATCATGCTGACCGCCACTGATGCATTATATTTCTGCGGCAGGGCAGGCGCAACGGAAATGACCGCGCAGCTTTTGCTAGAATTCCCTGCATACCTTCATGCGCTGGTCAGCCTGCGTATTGTACAGCACAAGGAACCATTTTGTTTTCCCCGTTTACTCTTTTTGCGCGCGTCCTGCCGGCCGCCGGTGAGGCGCATGAGCTGGCGCGACGCAAGGCAGCGCAACTGGGGATGCGTGCAGTTTCCCCCCATCTGCTGGCGCTGGCCGCGTGGGGGTTTGTCTCTGGTGTAGCGATGGTGAATTATGGGCTGTCGTTCTGGCAGTCCATGATCATGTCAATTTGGGTCTACGCCGGGTCGGCACAACTCACGGCGTTGCCGCTTATGGCAGCCGGCGCACCGGTATGGATGGTGTTTCTTGCCGGGTTTATCGTTAATATCCGATTTGTGATATTCGGTGCGACGCTCTACCCTTTTTTCGAACGATATTCCCATTTCAAGCGGCTCGTGCTGGGCTATCTGCTGACCGACATCAACTACGTGGTCTTCGTCAGTCTGTTCCGCAACGTACGCCAGAAGCGGCGCACAGTGTATGTCTGGACCTATCTGACTATGGGCAGCGCCATCGCGGTGGCGTGGCAGCTGAGCACGCTGGCAGGGGTGCTGATCGGCGACCGGGTGCCACGTGAGTGGTCTCTGGAATTTGCCGGTGTACTCACATTGCTGGCTGTGGTCATCCCTTTGGTCAAGGGGCGCCCCATGCTGATTACGGTGCTGGTTGCCGGCGCCGTTGCCTGGCTGGGCCAGCCTTTGCCGTTGCGCATGGGGCTGTTTGTCGCCATTATTGCCGGCATTACGGCGGGAATCACTGCCGAGAAGATGGCTGGACGGAGGGTTCGCGCATGAGCGATATGTATATCGCCTTGGTCATTCTGTTATTGGGGATTGGCAGTCTGCTCACGCGGGCGGGCTATCTCATGCTGGGCCAGTACTTCCCGCTGAGCAAGACGGTCAGCCGCGGATTACGCTACGCGCCAGTCGCGGCGCTCACAGCCATTATCGTGCCAAGCCTGCTTCCCTGGTCGGCCGGTCAATGGCCACAGGTCGGGCCCGAGTTTTTTGCGGCTGTAGTGGCAGCCCTGGCCTTTTTGCGGGTACGCAATATTCTTTTCATGATTGCCGTGGGAATGGTGGTTCTGTGGCTTTTACGCTGGATTTTCTAAGGCTTTCTCCCACTTCTCCGGCAGATGAACATGGATTGGCACATGAGTAGAGTAAAATGACGTTTTCGCGGCCCGCCGCAATTTTCAGTTCCTCTATATATACTTAATGACCGACGCCAATACGACATCCTCAGGCAAAACCACGACTTTCGAATCTTTCTCCGAGGTCGGTCTGCATCCCGATCTGCTGAAGGCGGTGATGGCCAGTGGCTATACCAAGCCAACGCCCATCCAGGAACAGGCAATGCCGCTGATCATGGATGGTCGCGATATCATGGGCGCAGCCCAGACGGGTACCGGCAAGACGGCTGCATTCACATTGCCCCTGCTGCATCGCCTGATGCCCATGGCCAACACCAGCATGTCTCCGGCTCGACACCCGGTTCGAGCCCTGATACTGGCACCCACGCGGGAACTTGCCGATCAGGTTGCCGATAGCGTCAAGCGCTACAGCCACAGCTCACCTTTGCGCGTGGCTGTTGTTTTTGGTGGTGTTGACATGAATGCCCAGCGCGACCAACTGCGAAAGGGATGTGAACTGCTGATTGCCACCCCCGGCCGCCTGCTTGATCATATCGAGCAGAAAAATGTCAGCCTGAGCCAGGTCAGTGTGCTGGTACTGGACGAGGCCGACCGCATGCTCGATATGGGTTTTATGCCTGATCTGGAGCGCATTGTGCGGCTGCTGCCTAAGCCAAGACAGAGTTTGCTGTTCTCTGCCACATTCAGTAATGATATTCGCAAACTGGCACGTAGCTTTCTGAACAATCCTGCAGAGATCAACGTTGCGCCGCGTAATGCCACTGCCGAAACCGTGACGCAGATTGCCTATCCCGTGGCGCCGGCCGAAAAGAAAGCGGCGGTTCTGTACACGCTCAAGTCACGTAACCTGAGCCAGGTCATTGTTTTCGTCAATACCAAAATTGGTGCCAGCCGGGTTGCCCGGGAGCTGGTCAGTGAAGGCATCAATGCTGAGACCATTCACGGAGACCGTTCACAGGCGGAACGTATCAAGGCACTCGAGGGTTTCAAGTCCGGCGACATCGCCGTCCTGGTGGCCACCGATGTGGCCGCGCGCGGCCTGGACGTGGTGGGCCTGCCTTGCGTGATCAACATGGATCTGCCGTATAACGCCGAAGATTACGTTCATCGTATTGGCCGTACCGGCAGGGCCGGCGCCAAAGGCGAAGCGATCGCTTTCTATACGCAGACCGAAGAGCGCCTGCTGGAAGATATAGAGAAACTGATTAAAACCCCCGTGCCTCGCGGTGTCCTTTCCATTCCAAGTGTGTTCCTGACGAAGGGGCATCATCCGGCAAGGGTCTCATCCGGCAAGCCCGAGCGCTACAAAAAAACTTTTCCCGCTACGCGCGCAACGCCCATCGACGATTTCTTCTTCCGTCCGTATGAGCCCGCGAACCGTAAGGCAGAGCCCCAGGCGCCCGCCACGCATCGCCACGAAAGTAACGGGCCCAAGCCTATGCTGGCCGTACTGCTCGGCGGACGTCCCAATACCGAAAACTGATGTTTCAGTCGCGTTCCAACGCTTGAAACCGCGACCTTGTACTCCTATCTTTCTCTTTGAAGCGAATGCCTGTCAGGCTGCACGGATCGTCAGGTCCGTTTAGCCTGTCATAGTGGCGGACGCTGACACGAGAGTGGGCGCCGTTTTCAGTGCACACTCAGGCAGATGCGGCCAGCAGCTCGCGCATGTCGCCAGGACCCCGGGCGCTGCTGTCGGGTTCGTCGGACACGGCCTGGAGCATGCGCTCAAGATGACCAATATATGGCAGCATGGTGCCGAAAAACCGGGTTTCTCCCCTGGTCTGTATGAGCAGAGTGGGAAAGTTCTCTACATCCAGGTCATCCAACAATTCCGGATTGTCTTCCACGTCAATCCACAGGAAAAGATGCTGTGGATAGCGCTGGCTCAATGCCTCGAATGCACCTTGGTAATCGCCACAGGTGTCGCACCATGCAGCGCAGTAACAGGCAACGAGCCACGTCTCGGGGTTGTCCAGCGCCTGAAGCAGTTCAGGAATGTGCCGGCCGGGGTCTTGAATGAACATGATTGATCAGCAAATAGGTCGCGTTTAAACGTCGCGGTTGACACTGAAACCATTTACGCCTTCGCGCAAAGGGAAAGTTATGCAAAATAGTACACCATTCCGCTCGCATTCAGATAGCGCGCCTTCCGGGCAGGCACCATCTCCTTACGATGGTGTGGGTCGTGCCTTTGGAAGGGCGATGGTTTCGCAGATGCAGCCGCGCATGTTGCTTGCCCTGCTGCTGCCGTTTGCCGCCGCCCTGATCGCCATGCTCTTTTTTGCCCGCTTCCTGTGGGGCCCGGTATCTGACTGGCTGAATATGTTTGTCATGCAGTCTGAGCTTGTCTCCGACATGGAAAGCTGGATGCTTGGGGTGGGGCTGTTTTCCCTGACGGTTTATATCGTCCACATCCTGGTGTTTGTGATCATGGTCACTGCCGGCAGCAGTATCGGGCTGCTGATTGCCGCCGTGCTGGTTATGCCCATGGTCGTCGGACATGTGGCGCGCACCGACTATCCTCAACTTGAACGCCGGGGCCGGCAGGTATTCATCTCCAGTCTTCTCAATTCGCTCAAGGTCATTATTGTATTCATTGTGGGGTGGGTCGTTACACTGCCGTTCTGGCTGATTCCGCCTGTCGCCGTCCTCCTGCATATTTTCTGGTGGGCTTATGCCTTTACCCATATGTTGCGTTTTGATGCGCTTGTCGAACACGCGACCGAGCAGGAGCGTGCCAGCGTGATTGCACGTACGCGCGGGGGCGGCTGGGCTATCGGTGTCATCTGCGCGATGATTAATCTGATTCCGCTCACCTGGATCGTGCTGCCGGTTTTCACCTCACTGGTGTACGCCCATCATGGTCTGGACGCGCTTGTGCGTGAACGTCGAAACAGTCCCTTGCTCCTGCCTGCAAATCCCGATCTTTAGCGTTAGAATAGCGTCATCCGGACACCGGGCAACAACAGGACTCACACCATGAATGACAAGGCAGCTCGTAAAATCAGTTTGATTATCGTCGGAGATGAAATTCTTTCCGGTCGGCGGCAGGACAAGCACCTGTCGAAAATTATCGAGTTGCTTACCGCACGTGGCATGCAACTGTCGCGTGCCGAATTTCTTCCAGATGATCTTGAAACCCTGATCGCTGCCTACAAACGTAGTTTCGCGTCCGGCGACATCGTTTTTTCAAGCGGCGGAATCGGCGCCACGCCCGATGACAAAACCCGCACAGCAGTTGCGCAGGCACTGGGCGTACCGTTAGCCTTGCACCCCGAGGCCGAGGCACTGATTACCGAGCGTTTCGCCGAGCTGGCCCGGGAAGGGCGGGGCACGCATGATCCCGGTTCGCCTGAAAACCAGCGCCGCCTGGCCATGGGTGTCTTTCCCGTCGGGTCCGAAATCGTGCCTAATCCCTATAATCGTATCCCTGGCTTCTTCATTCAGGACCACACCTTCGTTCCAGGCTTTCCCGAGATGGCCTGGCCAATGGTGGAGTGGACGCTGGATCATCGCTATGCCGATTACCAGCATCTGCGCCAGCTGGTTTCGCACAACATTCTTGCCTATGGCGTTCCCGAGTCCAGAATTACACCCGCTCTGGAACATATTGAGACCCACTGGACCGGCATCAGTACATTCAGTCTGCCTACTATGGGACAAGGGGCCGGTGCCTATATCGATCTGGGCGTCAAGGGCGAAGAACCTTCCGCGACTGCTGCCTTTGATTATCTGAAAGGGGAAATCCTGCGCGTAGGCGGCCGGTTTCATCCGGATAAACCCGTATAGCCTGCATTATTGTCAACTCGGCCCCATTAATGCGACAATATCATGTTTTCATTTTTCACAATATGAGATAGAATATATTGCACTGCAATATATTGACGATCCATTATGGCTAACCGGCTTATACAGGTACAGGGAACTCCCGATACCAATATCCCCGACGTTGCTCCTGGCATTACAATTCAGGTTCTGGAACGCACAATGAAAGTGCTCGATGTTCTGGCAGACCAGCCTCATCCGGTCTCTCTGAAGGAGATCGCGGCGCTTACCAAGCTGCATGCTTCAACGGCACACCGGATTCTTAACGATCTGGCTGTCGGGCGTTATGTCGAGCGGGTGAACAATGGCATGTATCAACTGGGTATCCGGCTGCTTGAACTTGGTGCCCTGGTCAAGGACCGCCTCAATGTACGCGACGTGGCTCACGATTATCTGCAGACACTGCACCACCTTACCGGCCAGACCGTGAACCTTTCCATACAGCAAGGCGATGATATTGTATATATCGACCGTGCCTGGAGCGAGCGCTCGGGCATGCAGGTGGTGCGAGCCATTGGTGGGCGTGCCCCTTTGCACCTGACCTCCGTCGGAAAGCTCTTTCTGGCTTCTGCTGATGCCCGTTACGTGCGGGCGTACGCAACCCGGACCGGACTATCCGGCAACACCCGGAACAGCCTCACGGACCTGGACCGTCTTGAGCGCGATTTGAGTTTTGTCAGACGGCATGGCTATGCCCGCGACAACGAGGAGCTGGAATTGGGCGTGCGCTGTATTTCCGCCGGTATTTATGATGACTCGGGCAAACTCGTCGCAGGGTTATCCATTTCTGCGCCCGCAGAACGCCTGCAGGAAGAATGGGTGGAAATGCTTGTGAGCACTGCAGCAAAAATATCCGGCGCGCTCGGTTACGAATAACATCCACGAGCAGAGGGAACGCTCTTGAAAACGATCACTCGCTGAGCGCTGTCACCATACCGTCACAAAATCTGCTTAAGATTCAATAGATTATTGCCTAACCGGCTGATTGTTGCATTTATTGTGCAATGCACAATAAATGCTTGACGCCAGTAAAATCTCGTGTATAATTTTAATTGTGCAATGCAATAACATGGGTAGGTAGCAATAGCCCGGAATGTAAATAAAACATTGCAGCCGATGCAGCAAGCTGTTTTTTGCAAATGCGCCTACTGGACAATCCCAGGACATTTGCACAATCTGACACCGAATCTACTATCTACCGAGGATACACATTATGAGCGCAATTTCACAACAAATTATTGACCGTCAAAAATCTGCACTGAGCGCCGCCGTTGCGGTCCAGGGCTCACTGTTCAGCGGTTTCGAAAAACTCGTTGACCTGAACCTGAAAGTCATCAAGGCAACGCTGGGCGAAGTGGCCGAGCAATCAGCACAAGTTGCTGAACTGAAAGATCCACAGGAAGCTGCTGCTTTCGTATCTTCTCTGGCACAGCCAAATTCAGAAAAGGCGATTGCTTACACCAAACACGTTTATGACATCGTTTCCGGCGTCAGCAACGAGTTGATCAAACTGACAGAAGCTCAAGTTTCTGAAGGTCAGCAACAAGTTTCTGAAGCGATTGATCAACTGGCAAAAAACGCACCTACGGGTTCTGAAAGTGCCGTTGCCCTGATGAAATCTTCACTGGCAACCGTTTCTACCGCCTACGATTCAATGAACAAAGCAGCCAAACAGGCCGCTGAAGTTGCCGAGTCCAACATCTCTGCAGCAACAAACGCCACCATCAAGGCAACAGAGTCAGCAACGAAAGCGGCTTCAACTGCAACTCGTTCAGCTGCTCGTCGTCAGGCCTAATTGACAGAATGAACGGGCACCCGTAGTGGTGTCCTGTTAACTCTCCGTTGTAAAGCCGTAAAGCAAAGCCCTTCACTCGTGAAGGGCTTTGTGTTTTCTGATGCGCTTTGCCTGGTTGAATGGCTGAGCTTTTTGTGGGTTCAGCAATAATACATATTACGCCGGGACAGCGACCGTACGCGGCCATCTTAAAAGCATAGACGGTCGCCGCGCGCAGCCTGTTAAGCCGCCTGCGTATGGTCTGTCTGTGTCGCGCTGGTCTGTGCGATCGCCCGTACACATTCATCTACCAGTACCGGGCCACGGTAGATCAATCCTGTGTAAATCTGTACGGCGTTGGCGCCAGCCTGTACTTTTTCTGCTGCCTGGGCGCCTTCCATAATACCCCCAACGCCGATGATCGGATAGCTGCTTCCCATCGCCTTGCGCAGCCCCGCTATGACCTTCAGAGAAGCTTCATGCAACGGCATGCCCGACAGTCCGCCTTTTTCCTTGGCGTGGGACAGGCGGTTGACCCCTTTGCGTGAAAGGGTCGTGTTGGTTGCGATCACGCCATCAATCTCATATTGCGGCAACAGATCGGCAATCGTGGATATCTGATTTGCGTCCAGATCGGGCGCGATTTTCACCAGCACGGGAACCGCAAGACCATGCAGGTCCGACAGTTCCTTGCGTTTTTCGCGCAGCGCGGTCAACAGGCCGGTCAGCTCGTCAGCCTGCTGCAGCGCGCGCAGATTCTGCGTGTTTGGCGACGAAATATTCACCGTGACATAATCGGCATGCGGATAGACCGCGGCCAGTCCCAGCAGATAGTCATCGGCGGCCTGCTCGATTGGTGTGTCAGCGTTCTTGCCGATATTCAGTCCAAGAATGCCACCCTGTTTTTTCCATTCGCTTCCGGCAACGTTGGCCAGGAATGCGTCAAGGCCGAGATTGTTGAATCCCAGGCGGTTAATCAGTGCATTGGCTTCTGGCAGCCGGAACATGCGGGGTTTGGGATTGCCTGGCTGAGCCCTGGGTGTGACCGTTCCGACCTCGATGAAACCGAAACCCATCTGACCCAAAGCATCAATGTAGGCACCATTTTTATCCAGGCCCGCAGCCAGTCCGACCGGGTTCGGAAGTGTCAGGCCAAGCAGCTGCACGGGAGCGGACGGGCTGGCATCCAGAACTTTTTTTAGCATTCCCCATTGATGCAGGCGGTTAAGTCCCTCGAGCGTGCGTTCGTGCGCGCGTTCCGGGTCCATGGAAAACAGCACCGGGCGGATCAGTGGATAGAGGCGGTAAGCGAGTGACATGACAGATCAGAGTGTTAGCGGATCAGACAGGTCAAGGTCTGCACTGTCGATCCAGCGGTGATTAATATAAAGCTCGGCGGGTTTGAAATTGATTTTGTATGCCATTTTACGGCTTTGGGCGATCCAGTAGCCAAGATAGAGCCAGGGCAAGCCCCGATCCTTGCAGTGCTGAATTTGCCACAAAATACAATATGTACCCAGGCTGCCAGCATAATCGGGATCGTAAAATGTGTATACGGAGGATAACCCGTCATCTGAAACGTCGATGATGGATACGATTCGGAGAATGCCCGCTTCGTCGTGAAACTCGACCAGTTGCGAGTCGATCCGGCTGGTCAGCAGGAACTCTTCATATTGTTCCGAGCTGTCATCATCCATCCCGCCGCCGGCATGACGGGCAGACTGGTATTTTCTGTATAGCTCGAAGTGAGCCTCATCCCATTCCAGAGGACGAATATCCGCCTTCAGGTCT
The DNA here is from genome assembly GCA_023389155.1 of Pseudomonadota bacterium. Taxonomy (GTDB): domain Bacteria; phylum Pseudomonadota; class Gammaproteobacteria; order Burkholderiales; family Burkholderiaceae_B; genus Advenella. Next base: position 88,963 of record JAEWEV010000033.1, on the reverse strand, counting down.
GCGTGGCGTTTAAGAATGCGGCGCTGCGTTCGATTCGGGGAGAACTGCTTGCAGTTAATGCGAATTGAAATACAGGCCCGGCACTGATCGCAACGTGGCCGATAGGTAAACAGACCACTGCGGCGAAAGCCGTTACGCAGCAACTGCGCATAGACTGGTGTGCGAATGAGATGACCGGGCACCACGACCTGGGAACGCGCCATTTTTCCTTCCAGATAACTGCAGGGATAAGGGGCGGTCAGATAAAACTGCAGGACGTTGAATGACGGGTCGTGGATATCGCTCATGGCATGCCACCAGATATGTAACGGTATCAACAACTATACCCGAAAAATGCATGTGATCACATCGGGGGAACGATAGTGCCGTCAGCCATCATTTTTCCGGCGGGCCAGGCAAAAGCAGGCTGTTTCACAGCATCGGCCACGTGCCTCAGAAATTGTGACCTGGGGACGGGTTGTGCGCCCATGCTGGCCAAATGAGGCGTGTTTTGCTGGCAGTCTATCCACGGCACCTGCCTGGCAGTCAGGAACGTGACCAGACGGGCCAGGGCGATTTTGGAGGTATCGTTGCGCCAGGAAAACATGGATTCGCCGTAAAACATGCGTCCAATGCAAATGCCATAGAGTCCGCCAGTCAGTTCACCCTCGGTCCAGACCTCAACCGAGTGCGCATAGCCTTGCCGGTGTAGCGCCGTGTAAGCCTGGATCATTTCGTCTGTGATCCAGGTTCCAGCCTGTTCGCCCCTAGGGGCAGCACAGGCGCGCATCACCGTTTCAAAACAGAGATCGGTAGTGATTCTGATGGAGGCGTCGACCTTTTGCTCTTCACGTGCCACGCGTTTGAGCAACTTGCGCAGGCTTTGTGAAATTTTCAGGGCCTCGCACCGGAGGACCATGCGTGCGGAGGGTGACCACCACAGCAGTGGCTGCTCGGCAGAGTACCAGGGGAAAATCCCCAGTTTATATGCCTGCAGCAGCCGTGTGGCAGACAGGTCGCCGCCAAAGGCGAGAAGCCCATCGGGTTCCTTCAGCGCCTGACATGCTGGTGGGAACGGCATGTCGTTATCGATGCAGGGCAGTGTAATCATGATTGCAGAACCCGATGCCTGAACAATTATTCGATGCTGTGATAATGCGTGGTAAATGTACCGCGCTCACGGTCCTGCAGGTAAGCCTTCAGGGTATGCGTGACGGTGCGAAATGAGATTTCTTCCCACGGGATCTCGTCCGGGCTGAAGAAACGGGCTTCCAGGGATTCCGGTCCGGGATCCAGGCGTTCACTGTTGACCGTCGCCAGGAAATACATATGGACCTGGTTAACGCGAGGAACATCCAGAACGGTAAACAGTTTACCCAGGGTAATATCCGCGCCCGCCTCTTCGTCAGTTTCTCGCAGGGCTCCCTGGCTTGTCGTCTCGGACAGCTCCATGAAACCGGCAGGCAGGGTCCATTTGTCGTAGCGGGGTTCAATCGCACGGCGGCACAACAGGATCTGGTCTTTCCAGATAGGAACAGTACCGACCACGATTAGCGGGTTGCGATAATGCACCGCACCGCAGTTGTTGCATACATCCCGTTCGCGATTGTCGTCGGGAGGAATCAGGCGCGTCAGCGCATTGCCACACTGGCTGCAGAAAGCCTGTGTTGTCGGAGCGGGGAAATAATGCAATGCGCGGGTCGACGTCATGATGAGAGTTCTGATGCGGTTGAATCAAACATAGTGTAATCAATATTTCACGATGATTGGCGAAAAGCGCTAAGTCGTTGCAGGCTGCCGTACAAACGCCAGTTTCTGCGGGATCTGACGATCGTCCAGCCTTTGCATCGGCGCGGTAAAGGCGGGGTTGCCATCCAGCGATACCTGCAGGATCTTTCCGTCTTCCAGGCTTTCCAGGTGACGTTGATCCAGCGGGGTTGCGGCCGATTTTTCTGGGTTATTGGCAGACCGGGCAAGCTCCTGGTCTTTTACGGATGTTGCTGCTGGGTTTGTTGCGGGGGCAGGATAACTCACAAGAAGACGGGGCGTAATCAGGGTCATGTCCCGCCCAGCCAGCATGGCCGCGCCGTGCTCGGTCTGCAAATAAAGCTGTCCCTTTTCATTCAGCACCCAGGCACTGATTCGTAAGACGGGCAGGGCGCTGTGCGTGACCAGGTTCCTGGTATCGTCTGTCAGACGCACAATAAAGGGAGCGGCGGCCAGATCTGCGAATACGCGTTGCGGGCCGTTCTGGAAGAACCACTCTCCCTTTTCAGTGGACGCATAGTTACGATTCATGAAGTTCCGGATCTGTTCATTGGCAATTTTTTCTCCGCTCTGGCCTTCACGCGCGCCTCCATTGTCATGCAATAGCCAGTCGCCCTGGGCGTTCAGGGAAAGCCAGCCAAATACCGCCGGAACATTTGGCCATTTCTGCATAGCCCCCAATACCTGTTCATCCATTGTTCATGCTCCATCACGTCGTTAATGACAACCTGATGATAACGTCTGTTGCCCTGTTGGCGACCGCGGAACGCAGGGCTGACTCAAGAAAGCGGCTCCCGCTTGCACAGGCTTGCGGCGGCAACTCGTATGACCGGCGCGAAACGCTCTGTTTGCTGTCGTCTGCTTTCTCAATGTGACAAGCGCAGCGTAACACGAAGGCGTGTCTTGTCGCGTAGGGCGGATTCGTATCTTGTTGCGATTGTCCGTTTGCATTACTATGAAAAGACAGCAATCGATCACGAAATGCCTGCTTGCGGGCACCAGCAAAGGAGCTTGTCATGACCCCATTGAACGAAGCCGATATTGGCATTGCGCTCGCCTCGCTGGATGGCTGGGCGCTGGATGAAGACGGCAAGGCATTGCGCCGACAGTTTACATTTGAGACCTTCGTGCAGGCTTTCGGTTTCATGGCACGCGTCGCCCTGCTCGCAGAAAAGGCCGACCATCATCCCGAGTGGAGTAACGTTTACAACAAGGTAGATATCCGTCTGACCACGCACGATGCTGGCGGATTGACGGAAAAGGACGTCCAGCTGGCGCAGGCTATCGATGCGCTGGACAAGCCCTAGTGCGGTTGGTAGCACCAGATGCACGGAGTTATTGCCAGAGCCGGGTGCAGGAGCATTGTCTGAGCTGGCGCGCAGGGTGGAATTTGGCATTTTTGTGCGCGCCACACAGTCGTTTTCAGAATAAAAATTAAAATATGTCATAACTTCTTTATTAAGTTATTGATTATTGCGTTGTTTTGCAGAATACAGCATGAATTGGCTGCTTTTTTTCCCTACATGATATTGTTTCCTGACAATAGAGAATTCTGGAGACGCATTATGGAAACGCTGAATCACGATATTGCCGAAAAACATGGGAGTGCTGGCGAAGGTGCAGTCGCACCCTCGCCAGACTGGACTATCGATCAGAACTGGAGCGCCTATACTGCCGAGGAGCACGGCGTATGGAAGACTCTGTACGAGCGGCAAAGCAGACTGCTGCCGGGACGCGTTTGTGACCAGTATCTGGATTGCATGAAGCATATGCCCATTACCGCAGATGAAATCCCCGACTTTCGTCGCGTCAATGATCTTCTGATGAAGCATACCGGCTGGCAGATCGTGGCTGTACCAGGCCTGGTGCCTGATGATGTGTTTTTCACGCACATTGCCAACCGCCGTTTTCCGGCGGGCCAATTCATTCGATCGAAAGACAAGCTGGATTATTTGCAGGAGCCCGATATATTTCACGATGTGTTCGGTCACGCACCCATGCTGATGAATCCTTCCATCGCCGATTTCATGCAAGCCTATGGCCAGGGTGGACTCAAAGCGCTGAAACGCGGCATTCTACCATTCATATCACGATTGTATTGGTACACGATCGAATTCGGACTGGTACAGCAAAAGGATGGTGTGCGCATCTACGGTGCGGGAATCAGTTCCTCGTTTACCGAGAGTCAGTACTGCCTGGAAGACGACTCGCCGAACCGAATTGCGTTCGAGCTGCAGCGTGTCATGCGCACAGATTATCGAATTGATGATTTGCAGAAAAGCTATTTTGTCATCAACGATCTGGATGACCTTTTCGAACTGGCGCAGATTGATTTTGATCCCATCTATGAACGTATCCTTCACGAACCAGCGTTTACGCCTGATCAGATCGTACCGGGCGATCGGGTGATTCATAAGGGAACGCAGCGATATCATCGTGAGAAGGCCGCCAGCACGGCTGCCGGATAATCGCCCCTTCGGCCAGGCGAAAAGGCATCCGGCTTAACTGCCGCTGAATAGTGATACTATGGAACCGCAAGCGTAGTGGCAATTCCGTTCGTCTCCAAAAAGGTATGAGGATTTCATGAGTGTCGATTTCAGTCAGTTTTTCAATGGTCCGATTCGTGATAGCCTGATTGCGCAGGTATCCGGATATCTGGATATTCCCCGCCCAACAGCAACCACCGCCTACGATAAGGCTGTCGCGCTGGTCATTGGCGCCATGGCTCGCAAAGCAGGCAAAACGGAAGGTGCGCAAGAGCTAATCACCCATATCCAGGACAGCCAGACACAAGGTAACCTGACATCCAGCGCCTTGTCGCCAACCGTACTGACCAATGATCAATTCGCACAGATCGTGACCGTGGGTGAGAGTGAGCAGGCAACCATACTGGGTTCGCAGCTTGAGCCGGTGGCAGAGCACCTGGAAGTGGCAACGGGCCTGGATCGCACGGCAGTGGGGTCCCTGCTGTCCATTGTCGTGCCTTTCGTACTTTCCTATCTCAAAAATCATATTACCCATGAAACTGCGCCGGCAGAAAGCCTGCCGCGATTGCTGGCTGGCCAGGCACTCCACGTGGCCCCGCAGCTGGACGCCCCGGCATTGGCTGCATTGGGTGCTGACAGTCTGCAGGATTTGTTCGGACCCGAAGCCCTCGCAGCCGCAGATGCAGCATCGGGCACAGGCGCGCAAAATGGAAAACCGGTTTCCTCACAGCCGGCTGTTGCAAATGAAAGAAACAGAAATGGCTGGTTCAAATGGGTACTCATCCTGGCGGTCATTCTGGCTGCGGTCGCGTGGGTAAAAAGTTGCACGCAGTCCGATAGCGGCCAGAATGATAATGCCAAACCGGCCGATCAGGAGCAGGCTTCGACTGAATCGTCTGCAGCTGACACCGCTACTTCGCCCACAGAGGTGCCGCCACCCGCAGAGTCAACCTCGCCCGAGTCAGCGCCCGCTGCCAATCAGGACAAGGCAGCCGAGCCAGCTTCCGATTTTCCTGCTCCCGCTTCAACGCCAGCAGACGCGGCACCTGATGCCTCAAATGATGACGCCAACGACGCATCTCCTCCAAGCGGCACTGATGTGCCTGCATCGGAAGGTGAGGCATCAGATGCAGCGTCACCGGATACAGCGACTCAGACTCAGGCAACCGATGATTCGGACAGCACAGCGGCTGCAGGTGCTGCGGGAGCAACTGCAGCGACAGAAACTTCCCAGGGAGCTGTTGGTGATGAGGTCAGTCCTGATGCGTCGTCCTCCGGCACACAGCCATCGGCTTCGTCAGAATCGTTGCCTTCAACAGAGCCATCTTCATCAACCGAACAATCGACTTCAGGTGAACAATCGCCATCGAGCGAACAGCAGTCCACTTCAGATACTGAGGTAACGCCATCTTCTGCCAAGGTTCCTGCAGCTGAGGGGACGGACGGTGCGCAATCAGATGCAAGTGCCGACTCGCCCGCAACGGCAATGGACGGTCCCACTTTCGGTGAAGCCAGTGATACGATGGATTCGGCGTCTCCACCGACAGATGAGACAAACGGCGGCACTCCCGGTGCGGATGCCGGAAATACCGAGCATAACGGCACGCCTGCCAGTCCGGCCGCAGCTGAAACGGACACCAGTAAATCTGACAGTGCGGCAGAAGACGCGGGTGCTTCAGACGCGAGCGGCAGTACAGCACAGCCTGCCGCCGACGCATCTGCCGAACAAAGTTCCACGCCAGCAGCGCCTGGGGTAGCGGGTGAGGCTGCCGCTGTCAGCACCGATACGCCTGCAAAAGACGCACCCGAGGAATCTGCGGCATCCACGTCTGGCGCAGCAGATACGGACTCGTCTGCCGCGAGCGAGGCAGGGCAAGCTGTTGAAACAACAGAGCAGACCGGATCAGACACCACTTCTACGGCGCCTAATCCGCCAACAGAGAATGCAACGCCAGCAGAAGCACCATCCTCGAGTCAGAATACTTCATCGAATAAGGATGCCGCGAACGGCGCTTCGTCATCGTTAGAACCAGGTGGCAAGACAACCACGTTTGCTGAGTCCGCCGATTCGGCCGACAAACCTTCTGCCGTCACGGATTCATCGACGCAGGATGCCGCTACCGATAAAGCAGACACTGATAAGGCGGACACGGAGGCGTCAGGCACAGACACCGCAGACGCTAACGCTGAGACTGACAGCGCTTCCTCATCGGAGCCGTCTGCTGGCAAGACCACAACCTTTGGTGAAAGCGAAACGGCGGCGCCTCCAGCGACCGCAGAAGTTGCTGCAGATAGCACAAGCCCGTCGCCTGCCGAACCTGCTGGCACCACCGAACCCGGCAGTGCAGCACCAGAGCCCGCTGCGGCAACGGATAGCAGCTTGACCGAACCTGTCGTCAATGCCACGCCTGAGGGACAGATACGCCTCGAACGGGACGGTGACGCACTCAGGATATCCGGTACGGTACCGGATGAGTCTGTACACAATCGCATTATTGGCGCTGCCAAGTTGGCGGATGGCCATAGCAGAATCGAGGATGAATTGAAAGTAGACAGTCAGGCTGGTGTGTCCTTGTTCGACGATTACGCCGGGCTGCTGGGTACGCTCCGGGGCTACCACGATGTGGATGTCACGCTTGATTCTGATACCGTGACACTTGGTGGCCATGTCGCATCCAGTCAGGAACAGGAGACGCTCACGCAGCGTGTACAGAACCTGATGGGGCCCGATATCAAGGTCATCAACCAGACCGAAGTGAAGGCGGATTCCGCATCCGGGTCATCCGCTGTGTCATCTGTTGCTGTACCGCAGGTGAATTTCCCATCAGGCAGTGCAGATATTGACGAGTCGTTTCATGACCAGTTGAACCAGTACGCGCAGCACCTGAAAGACACTGGCAATCAGGTAAGACTGCTGGGGTTTGCGGATGAAACAGGGAAGGTACCAAGCAACGAGTCCTTGTCAAAACGCAGAGCAGAATCGGTCAAAGCGTATCTGGTTTTGCGCGGCGTGGAAGCGGATCGCATTCAGACAGAAGGTCAGGGCGCTCAGGATCCGGTGGCAGATAACACTACCGAAGCCGGACGCGCAAAAAACCGCCGCGTGGAATTTCATGAGCAATAATTAAAAGCTGAGCGCCGCAATTTCACATTTGTGATACGCGGCGCACGGCGGCGGCTCGATTACGTTACTTGTTTGGTATCAGCAGCCCGACTGCGTTGTTTTTTCTACAGTCAGGCCGAAGAAAGGCCGAATTCTTGTGCCGATAACGTTACCGAAAAAGGCCGCCACCAGCCACAACCACCCGTGCAGACTGCCTGACAGGATACCGCTGAAATACGCACCAATATTGCAGCCGAAAGCAAGCCGGGCGCCGTAGCCCAGTAATAGACCACCAAGAATTGCAGCGGCGATGGAACGCGCAGGCAGTTTCCACAAGGGTGCAAATTTTCCAGCCAGACTGGCCGCCAGCAACGCGCCCAGAACAATGCCGATGTCCATCACACTTGTGATGTCGTTGCGCACCGGTTCATTCAGGGATGTGGCTGCGGGGCCTTGCCAGAAGCCCCAGCCGCTAACGTCATAGCCGGTCGCCATCAATATTTTTGAGCCCCACAGCGCAAAAGCGGAGGTAATGCCCCACGGACGTCCTGCCAGTGCCAGTGTTGCAAAGTTCAGTAAAACCAGTAGAACGGATCCGATTACCAGTGGCCACGGACCCGAAAGCAGTCTGCCCCAGCCGCGTGATTTGCCAGCACTTATGGCAGAGGAAATCAGGGTGCCGTGACGGCGCTTCTCCGCCCATAAGGTAAAAAGCGCAATGGCAATGAACAGAACAAAGCTACTTACGAGCGCCATGGGAACACCCCATTCCGTCACAATGGAGTAGGGCGCAAACGAGGGCTGGCTGGCCCACCAGGGAAGATGAGCAGCACCGATAACAGAGCCAATGATAAAGCCGATAAGCGTGATAATCATGCGGGTGCTGCCACCACCTACTGTGTATAGTGTGCCCGAGGCACAACCGCCGCCCATCTGCATGCCAATTCCGAAAAGAAATGCACCTACCAGTACGGAAGTGCCGACTGGACTGACAAAGCCGGTAACATTCTGACCCCAGAGCGTACCGTTGCCCAGAGCCGGGAAAAACAGCAGGCAGCCAAATGCGAGCATGAGCATCTGTGCCCGCAGCCCTGCTCCGCGGCGGTCAGAGATGAATACCCGCCATGAAGATGTAAAGCCGAACGCGCTGTGATAAAGCGTGGCGCCCAGCAGAATACCCACAATCCACAAGGCAGCCTGGCGGCCATTGACAGTACCGTTAAGATAGATTGTTCCCAGCACAATAAGGACAAACGATATTAGCGCCGGGACCATATTGATTTGCGGTTGCGCCGAAGGCGGAAGCGTAGACGGATTGGAAGCCATGATAAATTCGTCGTCAGGAATGACGGCACGGAGTTGAAAAAATTTATATTACGCCGCCAGTCAGAAAATGCCAATGAAGACGTTGTTTGCCTCGTGGTTTCCTTGGTGGTGCGCAACACGTGAATGGCCGCAGAGCAAGAGATGGCGCGAGGCGGCATTGATTTCTTGTTCTGTAATATGCTTATTTTCGTGAATTATTAAACGCAACAACGCCTGCAACGAAAGCGGCGCGCTTAGGTTTTTTGTGGGTGGAAAAGCGGGTGAACAGCGGCGTTGACTCGCAGATTGATATATGGCAAATGTCATGCGAGAAGGTCTAACGAAGGTGCACGGTCAGGCAGTGCGAATGCGAGTATTGGTCAGTAGACAACCTGGTTGCTGGCCAAAATGTTACCACTTTGCCTGGTTTTCTGGATTGATCAGTGCAACGGTACGCACAGCCATGGCCGACATTGAAGGGTTACGTTCCGGCAGCGGACCGTGCGATCTGTCTCAGGAATGAGCGTCGCCGAACTTCTCGTCTAGTCGCTGCTTGACTTTTTCTACCGCAATTTCGCTGGGATCATCAAATTGATGCGTGTTCCTCATATCTGCAATGACATCTGCAGTCAAAGAAAACTCTGCCCCCTCAACCGGATTATGTGAAGGCATTTCATAGGCCCGCCATGTGATGACATCCCCGTCTGAACTCTGGCGCAGTGCAAACTCCTTGCCATTCACTTCATGGATGATATCTGCCATTTTTTATCTCCTTGGTTTTTGAATGTTATGGGATCATTATATCGGTTTACGATGAAGTGTTTCCGCGCAGGCTCATAACGAGGCAGATTTATCGTTTTTGATCGGGATTTTGTTTGCAGGATTTTGAATAGAGCCGAAGTTTTTGGTTTCCAGGCGTTTCGATTTCAAGTGCAGATGTTTTTATAATGATTTGTGTCGGCGCTTGCGAATTCGCAGAACTTTATTGCTTGCAAGTTTTCATGGAAAACCGGTTTTCGCGGAACAGATTTATTCTTGATATTACTCTGAAACCCGCATAAATGCTGGAGGCGCAGAGCGGAGTCGAACCGCTCTGGACGGATTTGCAATCCGGGCGGGTATTGAGCATTGGCGGGCTTTATCGCTTGATTTCATTTCCGCAAAAGGGTAAAAAGCACACCCCTGAGAGCCGCATAAACATTGATAGGCGATTTTTTTGCGGAAAAATTTCTAGCGGGTTGGGCTGACCTTTTGACCGCGCCGATTACGCAGATAAATCTCAGTGGTTGCTAGCCGTTTATGGCCTAGTTGCTTCTGAGCTTCCCTCGGGTCTTTTGCTGTATCGGCTTTGTCCGTCCCGGCCTTGGCGCGCAGGTCACGAACCTGGAATTCCGCGTCACCAATTTTTGCCTTAATCCGAGCCTGCCTGAGCCATTCCGATACCGCTCGGGTTGTGACAGGCTTCCCCCATCGGTTTGTTATTAGATAGGTCGTGACAATCTTGTACTGATTCCTGCGCGCCCGTATACGATCAATCAATTGCTGCAGGTCAGGGCTGATCTGGATGCGCAGCTTTTCTGTGGTCTTCCCTTGTTGGATGTACAGCACTCCGTCTCGGATATCATGGTCGGTAATCCCCACTACATCAGCCGGACGCTGGCCTGTCAGATAAGCCAGATCCAGAGCATCGCGTAACGGCGGGTCAGCAATTTCCCACAGTTTCTGATAGAGATCATCCTCAACGTATACGTCGCGGGATTTCTCAGAGTGCATCTTGACGCCTTGCTTCGGATTGGGGGCGTTGGTTAACCCCATTTCACGGGCATAATTGAACACAACTGAAAATGTGGCAATTTCACGATTTGCCCTTATATGCCCGGTGGTTTTCGTGACTTTTCGCCCGCGTTCCTTCATCCACTGAACGGCTCTCTCTGCCCTCCAGCGTAGATACTGACGGATATTAACGGCAGCGATTTCATCCAACGGCGCATCATCGAAAAACTCAATCAAAGTAACCCGATCTTTCAGGATATCGGTTTGATACCGGTCAGATTTTGACGGCAGTTCTTTCTGTATATACAGATCAAATGCGTCCTTGAAGGTCACCACAGGACCGGCTGATGTCTGTTCCAGTTCTGCCCATTTCTGGACCGCAATCAGATAATCAGTGCCGAGCGGGATTTCCACACGTGGCTTGCCGCCCTTGTCGTACATGTAGTACGTGGTCTTGCCGCGGACTCTGGCGCGCATCCGCTTCGGCAGGTTTATATTTTTTGTCGGTTTACGTCCCATCTTATCACCCCATGCTTAACACCTTTGGCGTCCATTTCGGGCGGGCAGGTTCGGCTATTTTACGGTTTGTCAGTACTTCCCTGACCACAATAGGGCGATTCCGCGCATTCTCATAGAACGGGATCCCCTGTTTTCGCAGCCAGTATATTTGTAACTGGTGCAGGGATTCGCCATCTTTTCCGCGCCGAATGCCTGTCAGTTCCTTTAGTTCATCATCGGTCAGAAACATATCATTTCTCCAACAAAAAACCCGCCAGAGGCAGGTTTAGGTATTTCTGAGACGTGGCGAGAAATCGCCGCACGTCGTCGGGGTGAAAAGTCATATCTTGTCTTTGAATTCCGGGAATATCTTCAAAAATTCCTCTCTGGTAATCGTTATGCGTTCAACAGGTATTTCATTGCCGGACTTGAATTTATTGCCGATAAGTTCGAAGAAATACCAAAGCTGCTGCATCATGTCAGGGTTATCTTGATGATTCATTGCAGGCTCCTGATAAACTGGATGATTGAATTATGCACCGCGAAATCGAGTACGACAATGAATCTCGCATAAAATGGTTCTTAAAATAGGGGATCAGAAAAATGAATAGGAAAGGTGCGAGTGGAGCGTTATTTTTTTTCGGAGTAATCACTACTGTCATATTTCTCGCGATATCAGAAAAACAGGTATATCTCAGATTAATAAACACTTTTGACTGGAGCGCACTTGCTGCTATTGGCACCTTAATTGCAGTTTGCGTTTCTCTTTATTTAGCGTATGAAACTTTTTCGCGTGAAGATAAAGAGAAGCTCATAGAGCAACAAGAGTCTAAAGCACTGTTGCTTTTATTATGTAAACCAGCGGTTAAGAACATACGCAATATCCTCAACGAATTTTTGGATTTAGTCGAAGAAAGGACAAGAGGTTTTCATTTTGATCCGAAGCTAAATAACGAGAGCATATTTAAGAGGATCGAAGTAAGCATTCAAAAACCGGTTTCAAATGAGTCCCGTCATACTCTCATTCGTGAAATTATAATAATAGCTCGTCCACATTTCCAAGACCTATCGACTGCATCATTTACCACTGTGTTAAGTCAAATAAAATGCATTACAGATTTAGATAATGATTCGCAGGAAGAGTTACTTAAAATTATCGGAGCACAAGAAGCACTTTTAGGCCGATATTTACTTTTAGAAAAAGAGGTGGAAAATTCGCCGAAGGTATTTACTCCTGTGGCAGGGGAGGTCGCATGCTATCTTATTGGCACTTCTGTTGATACGCTGGCAATATTGAATCGATTTATCATTCGTAATTTTGGCGATTGATTGATCTATTCTGAATTCTGTTCCCGGAAGACGGGGCAACGGTCACTTTGGTTGCTCCAGCTCATAGATCAGCTTGCGCTCTATAACTTCCTCGAGGACGTTATTGCCGTTCGGTAAAAGGAGCTGACCGAGAAAAGCACCCTCAAAAGTCAATATTCCGGTTTCCACGGCAACAACCTGACCTTTGATCCAGTCGCGCAGGATCGAGCAGACGCTGACCTTTGCCTGCTCCAGCGCCTTTTCTTCGTGCTTCTGCTTGGAGATCCGCGTTCGAGTCGTGTATGGATGTTCTTTAAGCCATGCCACCGCGTATCCGCGATAGCTGGCTCGGGCGCTCACGTCACGGCCTTTGTATGAGAACTGAACTAGCAGCTCGCCTTTTTCGGTGTCCGTCATGGTACCGAAGCGAGTGCATCCGAATTTGGTCAGAATGGTGTTCAGATCCGACAGGGCTTTGCCGCCGCTGGTGGCATTTTCATAGGGTAGGGTCATTCTGCCTCCGGTAAAATATAAACCCGATGTTTCCGAATGCCGGGCCTTGTGTGCAAGACTTGGCAATCGGCTTGCACTTCGTGCTGGTGCAGCCAGACAAAGCCGGTGTCGTCAAGGTTCAAAGTGGCCCAGCCGACGGGTTTGGCTGATTCTGTCACGTTGGCCTGACCCTTAGCAAAAGCTGCCTGCCATGTCGCCCACGCTGATTCGCGGGTAATCGGGATGCCCGGGGGCGGGTACCAGGCATCAAAGTCTGCCTGCATTTGGTCTGTCACCATACATCCTCCGAAAAAAGTAAAGTGGGCGGGCCGCAGTACTTGATTTTGAGTTGCCCAGCGCGGTCCGCTATCTTTGCTGCCTCTTCACGATCAACATACCGGCCGTAACTGGTCAAAAAACCCTGATCCTGCGTGTTTATTCCGTGTTCGCCATTTCGCCCGTTATCCTCATGCATCATTTGGATAATGTGACAGTGGCGTGCTGGAGCAGGAAGGGCATATATTTCGCCGTCAGGGTGCTTTATCGCGGCCGCTACAATAACTTCGTTCATGGTTGTTCACCTTGCGCCATGGATGGAAAAAGCAGCAAAACCTCGTCGGATATCCCCGGTTCATAAACGACGGGACCAAGATATAGTGGAACAGCGCCAGCAATCAGTCCAGGTGTGGCATATTTAGGCTCAACCCAGAATCGACCAAAATAGACGGCGATGCCGGCCGGGAAGTCGGCCTGGGGCGATGCGAATAGGCTCTGAATCCGCGCGCCTTTCCAGTATTTTTGCTTAAATAGGTGCTCCGCCCTGCAATATAGATAATCTGCCGGCTTGAACTCCATTCTGTATGCGACAGGCATCTGACCCTGTACCTGCGGTAGGTCCTTCATGGCTTTACCCTTTCAAATCCGATCACCCAGACCCACGGGTTAGCCTCCCAGGATCCGGCGCCGTTGATTGCTTCCCACAGGCCCCGGTACCAAGTCCGGGCGCGCTGCAGGTCATGTGGGTTATCCGGTAGTTGGGCGTAAGTGATGCCCTCGGCCAGCGCATCAGCTTCGCTGATATCCTGTAGCCTCTCGATACGGACGGATCTGATCAGTAAGTCGATGCGACTGGCCGCACGCGGCATGTGGATGCTGGGAGTCCACTTGATCGGTATCTGCGCTCCACAAGCGGACGCGGCGTAAATGGCATCCGGATTGCTGGCTCGGTATACACGAAACTCCCCAGTGCCGCCGGCGCCGTTTGGCTGCCCATGTGAGCAACATTGCGTGAAATCGCCCATCGTGCCGCCGCGCTCGGGCTTCGCGTAGGTAGATTCGGGCTTGGTAGAGGTGGGTCATACTGCCTCCGTTGTAATAGCCAGATCGTCAAGCATCGTCTGTGGCGGTTTTGATTTCCCCGCCCGTATGTTGCGCATCCGCTGCTCCGACACGCCATAGAATGCAGCAACGTGAGCGTTGCCATTGAAGTTGTTGCGGATGTACGAGCGCATCCGGAAGATGAATTGCTGTTTTGTCATGGCGTTAAAAAAGCCCGGGGAGGGCTTAGATTGAGTGAAGGATCAGGCCGCGAGGGCAGACAAAAGGAATATCATCGCTCATATCCGCTATGCCGCCTCCGGTCTGTGGTGCGGGTTGCTGGCGTGTTGCCTGGCGTTGTTGTTGTCCGTCTTCCCGCTTACCGATAAGCTGCACATCATTTACACGCACTTCAATGCTGGTTTGTTTGATCCCGTCCTTGTTTTCCCACTCGCGGGCAGCCAGTTCCCCTGAAATTGCCACTTGCTGGCCTTTGTTCAAGTAGGGCAATACTGAATCCCCGCGCTTTCCGAAGATCGAGCAGCGCGCCCATGTTGTGATCGCCTTTTCGCCAAACCCGGCCTGTGTCGCGACAGGGAAAGAAACGATTGAATCACCTGCTGGCGTAAACCGCTGCTCTGCATCCCTGCCGATATTGCCCGTGAAAGTCCATACGTTAATAGCCATTTTCAAACCTCAATTAAATTGTGTTCTGTGTCAAATTCTTGGATGACCTGAGTAAGATATTCTCTGGCCGCTTTGATTCGAGCGATCATTTCTCGCTCTTTGTCGAAATCCCGCTTTACCACCCAACTGGTGAGGCGGTGCATTTCAGGGATATGGGAGACAACGTGCATTTGGATAGGCTCGAAGCCGATCAGACGCTGCGGGGTGTCTACAAGGCAGTAATTAACCTCCCATTCGTCGGCATCCCATAACATCATGTAGCCGCGCATCTGCCATTCGTATACCTTATCCTCGCAGTCCATGACCCAGCCCGGGAATGTTTTGGCCGACCATGATGACTTGATATCATGACCGCGGCGTCGCTCTGCGTCATACAGGTCGCATTCCCCTGTGATCCACTCATTGGTGCGGCGTTCTGTATTTTTGGTCAGGTTCAGGCCACGGACGCGGTTCAGCAGGTCGATAGAGTCCTGCTCGACTTCGATGCCTTTTTCCATTTCCTTGCTGGAAACTTCGAAGTCAATGCCGAAAATCTCTTGCGATGCCAACTCCCGGATATAGGATTTGGCACCGACGGACAAAACCTCACCGGCTTTGGCGGCAGCCTCAGTAGGGGAGGCCATGAGCTTCCCGATGCTGGAACAGCGGAATCGGATATCAAGCATCGGTTGCTCCTTTTTTGAGTTTGGCGCCATGTTCCTGAATTACCGCAGCAAATTCCTTGTATCCATCCATGTCGCGTGTTTCTTGAAATACCTTGACGCCAGCCTTCATGACGGCGCGCAGGGCTTCTTCCGTTTCCGTGGCAGTCGCCTTTTCTTTCCATTCTTGCCGCACCTGTTGCATATGGTTCTCTCGGTCATCCTCGGCCAGATGGCGCACAAGCTCGGCGTCCAAGTCCTCCAAGTCCTGGCTGAACATGTCAGACGCTGCTGTTACGTTCAGAACCATTGCGATTTTGGCGCGTTTGCAGGCCATCTTTAAGACGGTATTGGCAAGGTCTGCTGGCTCGGTCCTGATCTGCTCGACCGTGTAATGACCGTTCGCCTTGCGGCCATACTTCAGGCGGCGCATATCCTTCGGTGTGTCCTCCCATTCCTGAGTACAAACAGCTTTGCGCCACTTGTACTTTTCTTCGTCGGTGGATGCCTCCCCCAAGCCGGAACCAAGGGTGATGCCGGTAGACTGGTGTTTCCCGATGCACTTCACTCGGTATCGAATCACACCGGGCGCGGATAAATCCTCGACAATGAAGTCATCCGCGATCCGGAACGTGACGCAAAGCACTTCAGCGCCGGGTTTTAACAAGGTAGGCTTGTCGCCAGCGCCCGGGATGGATCCGTAATGGACGTTCTGTTTCATCACCGACTTCATGACTTCCTGAACGGCGATAACGTGTTTCGTCACCTCCGCTACAGAACTTCGGCCTTCAACCTGCGGCACGATTCCTGGCCGCTCAATAACTTCATTCATAATTCCCTCAGTATGAGATTTTCACGCCCGGGATCTGACCCTTGGCGATCAACGTTACGGCCTGTTTGGCGCAATCCTCGGTCATGCCGCCAGCGATAAAGGCTTCCATTGCCGCACGATTGACGGACGCCTTATGTTTCTTGTCCGCCTCCCGCGCTTTTGCCTCCGCTTCCTGCCGGGCGATTTCGTCTGCCTGACGCTTGCGTTCGGCCTCGACTGCCTGCTTCTGGCGTTCCTCGGCTGCTGCTTGTTCCTGAGCGGCGCGGTTGATGGCTTCCTGCTTCTCGCGCTCTGCCTTCTCGGCCTGTAGCTTTAGTTCCAGTTCCCGGCGTTCCATTGCAGCCTTGGCGTCTGCCTCACGTTTGATCGCGGCATCACGTTCGGCCTGCGCTTTCGCTTCTGCTGCCTTGGTGGCTGCCTCTGCTGCTTCGCGTGCGATACGATCCTTTTCATCTTGGATTCGTCGGGCTTCGGCGTCGGCACGCAATTTGGCAAGTTCTGCCTGCTCGGCTTCGTATTGCTGGCGTTTATCGATGGCAGCGCGCAACGATGCTATTGCCTTTTCCTTGGCGCGATGGCCTTCAGACTCGAATTCCTCCCACGAATCATCAACTACCGTGGCTTCGACTGCGCCTAACATTTCCAGCAATGTGAGAGATTCAATTTCTTGACTGGCATTGGCTGCGTATTGGTTGAGCCGCATCACGTTTTGATTGTGACGAGCCTGTCTTTCTTCTTCCGCCTGCTCCCACTCGGTCAGCGGCTTACGTACGTCTGCCTGCCAAAGCTCCAGCTTTTCCCGCGTGCGCTTGCGCTCAGCATCTACCTTTTTCGGAATCTCTTTCAGTTCAGCAGAAACCGTCTTGCCCAGGGCTTCTATTGCGGTTTTAATCTTGGCAACCTTGAATGCCATGCTGGCGATTGCTGAGCGACCCTTGGCGGTCGATGTGTCGGGTACGAAGGCGTCAATCTCGGCCTTGATGCGCTCAAGGTAAGGATCCAGACCGCCAGATGTGCTGTAAACCGATAGCGCGGTTTCTTTCGGTGGCAGCGCCACAAGCTCAGTGCTTTCTTGTTCGATGACTTCTGACATGGTTAAATTCCTGGTGAATTGAGTAATAGGGCAATGCAGCCGATGGCGAACGCGAGGATGAAGAGTTTTGCGGCGCGTGGCATGGGCGGCTCGATGATTGATTTCCAGTCGCCGGTAAGCGGGTTATATCGGTGCCCGTCAAGATAGGCCAAATGGGGCAACTTGGTGTATTTGTTGCGGCGCAGTTCGCGCGGCGCCACAACGTTCGGGCCTTGAAAGTAGGTCATGGCTGTTCCTTCATTTGGTATTGCTCGTCCGTCAGTTCTGGTCGAGGATCAACGTATTTACAGACTCGGCACCGTTGCTGCGGCAACAAGATTGTTGGTTGGGCTTTCGGAAGTTGCTTTGTGCAAACTGGACAATTGACGCCGTATCTATTGCGCAACTCCCTTTTGTGCTCCCGAAAAGCGCGGAAGTCGTCTCCCATGTCGCTCATGGCTGTATTCCTTCATCCATCAGTTGATCTTCGGTCATTTCGTCCAGCAGCTCGCGGGCGTGGATCAACATCATCTGCTCGACGTGGTGCATCCGTTCTCGGGCAAGGTCGATGCTGATCGCGCAGGCCGCGCTGTTGGCCATCATGTATTCTTCCTCCCACTCAATGACCGATTCATACCAGTACCGCTTGTCCTTAGTGAATGCCTCTCTTGTGGCTCCAGTCAGGCAATCGTGGATGCGGTGGTGGATCTGGTCATTTGAAAGGTGGGGGGTGATTGGCTCTGGATCGTCGTACTCAGGCGGCGTGATCGGCCCGGCTTCGGGTAGGGACCAGATGGTAAATGGGGCGTTCATGCCATTTCTCGCAAGGCTTCTTCGCATTGCAAACGAAGCGCATTCAGTGTGTCTTCGCATGACCGGCCCTGTGATAGCTCGATCAATTCATCAGGCTCGCCGTCATGCACTTTCCCGATATCCGCGTACACAGCAAACATGCCGCCGATATCCTCCATGCTGATCTTCACCTTGTGGTGCTCAAAGAATTCAGCATCAATTGGATTGACGTTTGTGATCTCGACTTCACGCGGTGTGCCGTTAGGCAGGGAGAATATGGTGATCTGCATAATTCACTCCATAAAGGATTTCCAAGGCGCGCGCACCCGGGGACAAAGCGGAATAGTCCGACTGCCGGTACACGTATTGGAATTGGTTGATTGCGGCCTGTGCTGGCCTTGGAAGATGGTTTACGAAATCTCGCGCAGTGCGGTTTCGCAGAAGATGCCGCATTGGATTTCAGGTTCTTCCTGATAGGCTCCAGCGTCTGGCGGCAGGTCTTTTAAGAAAACGCGCTCGCCGTTATGCTTGGTCAGGCGAGCGCCGAATTTCACTTCTAAGTCTGCCATTCGGTGAAAGGCGATGGGGAAGTCCTGGCGTATTTTGTTCCAGTACCCGGCTCCGCCCTTGACGCAGCCGATGCAGTTAGCTGTCTTGTACCCAAGTCGGTACATCATAGGCAACTCAATGCCTTGTTGCGTGATGATTGCCAGACAGTCGCTATGCGTCAGCCCCTTGTCGATAAGGATATGAATCAGGCGCATATCGTTGTTGTTGTCCATCATCCGCTCGGCTCTATGCTCTTCTTCGGCAGTAAACCCGAACACATGAATATCGTTCGGCAGCTGGAATCGTCTGCGGACTTCCTTTTTCAACTCAAGAGTGCAGGGCGCGCCAGCTATCCCGGCGATATACTTCTTCGCCTCGAAAACCTTGTAAATGCTGCCGTCATACTTTTCGTTGATCGTGTTGGTAATAGGGCGCCCGAACCATTTCTCACAGTCTCTGGCAAACCGGTCATTATCCGGGTGTTCTTCGCGCACGATGTTGCGAACAACGATCACCTGAACCAAACCAGCAGCCTCCCGCTCTCTCTCTCTCTCGATGACCAGTTTCGTCGCGACCGCCGAAGCCGCGCCGCAGGAAAACCAGCAGACTATTCGTTGCATTGTGACTCCTTGGAAAAGGTGAGGGGCCGGCGCTGATCTCCGGCTTGATAGCATGCTGTTCACTCTGAACTACTGCAACCTTCGCTATCCCTGTTCAGTCGGTGCCCATCAGCCTGCGCATTACCCTCACTGAAGCACACTCGCGCCGGGTTGGAAGGCCGGCCCCTGCCTACTATTTCAGGGTGAGCGTGCTTGAATCAGGGTGCTGGTTTTGGCGTGACCAGCAACACGTACTGCTGCCGAAGCGAACCGGTTTTTTCGTGATCCGGAAACACAGCAGTGCTCAGCGAACTGCCACGCGCCTGTTCGCCTCAGGCTGGCGGTCGGATTGCGGATGCTCTCAAGTTAGATTGCCCGCGCTCCAATTCAACACCGTTCGTCTTCATCCTGGAGATATACGTCATGTCCGGCGGAGAGTAGGGCAATGAGGCCAGCAGTGAGGATCACTGAAAAGCACCATATGATGGCTTGGAAAGTGAACATGTCTACGCTCCTTGGCTATTCCGTACCGCCAGAGATAGTGATAAGCGCGCGGGCGTGGTCGATGGCGGAATCGCGATCTAGGTGGATTAAGCCGTGCCGTAAAAAAGCTATATCGTTTCCGCTGCCGCACCAAAACCGGCCAACGACTAATGAATATTCATCAAAAAAACTTACAGTCCAGTATTTCGTGTTGTCTGACGGTGCTTCCTGCAGTGGTGACGGAATTTCCATATCACCAATCATGATCGTGCGTGGCTTGATTCGGTATTCGATATCCTCTGCCTCAAAGTTAGGCTGTGCTCCAGTGAAGTCCCTGAAGGGACGGCCATTTGCGCTAGTCTGGATGTCCTCCCCATTTGCCCACGCAATAATCACATCCGCCCATTTATGTCGATCTGCCATGTCGCTCTCCTAATCTAAAAACCGTACAATAGCGCGCTTGCCATTAACGATGGTGACATTGCGCATCTGGCAAGGACATACTGGGTCGCCGTTCTGCGGGCCGACACAGCCACACGCGATCATTTCATTCCGAGCGTTACCGGCAATGGGCAGTGAGTATGTCTTTTGCCCCTCCTGATCATCCGGATGCACTGTTAATTGGTCATCACATGCTGTTGAACTCATTTTGGGTTCCTTAAAATAGTTTAGCTATAAGCGCTACTGATAGAGTTGCAATGGCAATCGCATTCATCCAGCCGCCGCTACCCGTGCAAAAAAATAGTGCGTTTGCAATCAAAAGTCCTATCATTGCAACTATCATTTCGTTATCTCCTGTTGGTATTCACATGAGCGGGCTGGAGTCGAACCAGCGGCATCACACAAGGAGAGAGCGGAGCATAGTTAGGGGCATATCCCATTGACCAAAGTTACTCCGTGTACATCCTTGCGTGTTAATAGCCTGTAGCCATCTACTTTGTTTCGCTTGCCATTCGTGTGCGCACACTCCTGGGGGTACTGATTTCGATTCACACCGCTCATGTGATGGCTCTCTTGCGAAAGCCGGTTGGTGCTCAATCCAAGTATTCAACTTTTGTACGTGGTACAGAAATTTGATAAACGTCTGGAAAGTCTCTGATATTGCGTATATGGCCTTCATCAACAATCACTAGCTCTGGCCCGTTCTCGCCACGCCACCAGACCTTGTCTCCTTCGTCTACATAACCGTCACGGACTTTGTACTGTTTGTGGGTTGGCTCAAGGCCATATCGCTGCCGAAGTAATTCTTCAAGCCGCTCTTCTGTTATTGCATCCATTCCTCTCTCCTGTTAAACATCTTTCAACCGCCTCACCGAAGCGGCTCAAAGATGCTTTCGCATCACAATCCCCTCGGCTACTCCCTGCTAAGCAGGCTCCGAAGTAGATTGGTTGTCGATCATTACTCGCCATGATCAACTGTGTGTGGGCGACCGTTTCCAGCCACCGGCTCTGCACCGGCTTTTCTCCCTCCTTGCATAAGTCCACCTGGGCGGGGTGGATTCGGCCCGCGATCTATCTGCTTGCCGTCTGCTTCGGGTAGTCCATCCGGCCTTACTGCTGCCGGCTACCCATCCATTTTGTTAAAGAGCGATGCCTCGTTACGTCCTGGGCTTCCGATGCATCCGTGTTTCGAGTGCATGACTAAAGTATAGAAAAATCTATATATCATGTCAATAGAAAAATCTATATTAGATAGATTAATCTAAATTAATTTGTAACAAGACGATTGCTATGGACGCAAAAAAGCCACATCAATGTGTGGCTGGGGGGAGTGGAGGGGGGAGAGGCAATAAAAAACCCAGCACGTGGCTGGGTCTTCTTTTTTAATTAATTTATGCGTGTGCTGTATCCATAGCTTGCGCCTTGCGTCTAGAAATGACGAGCTTAATCAAAGAACGAGCAGAATCGCTTGGGTTGGTGATCTGTACCCGCTGCTTGAATTCGCTCCATCCAAGTTCGCAAATTAGCAAACCAATACACTCGTCAACAAACGAAGGGGTGGGATTTTCGTTGGTAAAATCCAAGTCGATTTTCTCGTAGTCTTCGAATTTTTTCAATATAAACTGACGAGCAGAAACGCCATTCGGGCGAGTGGCAGTTTTGAACCTGTCGTGTATTACAATTTTAAAAGTCGTAGTCATTTTCTTCACCATCGCTTGGAGGCCAGCTGTCATAAACTGCTTTCGAGTCTAACGGTACGTTGGTATTCCATTCTAAGATAACAAGAGTTCCTTGAAAAGGGCTCTTGACAATGCCGTGATCCAAATTTCCTCGTCTGGATATAAAAAACTCATCTCCAGAGGCTAAAACAAACGTTCCGCCATTGTTTTGAATCAATTGTTTGGCTAACGTCAACCCATATCCTGAGTGGTTTCGATTTAGTTTACTACTAATTCGCTCCTCTGTCGCATATTCGCACGAATTTCGATGGTTCAATGTTTCAGCATGATTCTCAGATTGGGACAGGGAGGCCCGTATGCCAATTCCAGTGTCCAAAATGGCTATTTGGGCAAACCCTGCCTTTTGCCAATTCTGGGCGCACACCAAGCCGCATAACTCACCCTTCGATTCGGAGTGTGCGAAACAATTCCCTAAAATTTCGGAAAGCATAATTTCTGCGCTGTCCACAGTATCTTTATCAGCATTGCGCATAATCAAACGCAATTGATTGCTAATTTCTTGCACTTCATCGCTGACAATGAGTTTTTTCAGGGGCATAAACTGCCCAGAGCAGTCTCTTTCTCTGACCCTAACTGGTGGGTCTACATCCAAAGCGTGCCACAAGTGCATTCTGGACAAATATTGTATAGTTTCCGCCCTGGCATCAGTCAACGAATACTCCGAAGGATTAAACCCCGCGGATAGTGCGCTGGATCTCATCGCCATAGTGAGAAGACAAACATGATAAGGCTTCCAGAACGTAGGGGCTTTTTCGGTTTTTGATTCGTTTAGTATTTCGCTGTAAGCCTCAATCGCATTCAGTACGTCAAAGAGCGTCGTAGATTTATCGTAAGCCATGAATTCTATTCTCTTCCATCTTCCCAGCCTCTAAAAGGGGTTATTTCCAGACCAACGGCTTTGCTGGTTCAAAACGGAACTGCTGGCCGGGCGCCTTATAAAAATCGACTTCCACAATGATTTTCTTGGCGGTTTTGAGTTTCTTTATGAATCCTGGAGTGGCCTTATCTGTCAGAAATAGAGTATCTCGAGAACCGCCAGTGCTTCGCGTGGCTGGTATTTTCTCGACCGCTCCGTCGTCAAATTTGACGAAAAAATGACAATCGCGCACCGAACAGTTCAATTGACCTTTCTCCGCAAGAATGTATACGTCCGTGCCGTATTTCTTTGGCATTTTGCGCACCACTATACCCAATGACGACCCTGGACTATACGGGAATTTCAACGGAACCGTATTCTCAGATGGAAGTGAAACCCATGTATTTGTGACGCCGCGCATTTCATCGACTTTCTCGCCGTATATCCACTCTTCGGCATATGCACTTCCAGAAAATACTGTTATTGCGAAAACAGCCGTACAGAATGCTTTTTGCATGACATCTCCTTATTTGTTCCGATTAAAACGCATTAGCATTACGGCCACACATGCCCTTAATCTTCTCGTCAGCTGATTCTCCGGTCGATAACCTCGGATAAGATCCAATCTCTTTGTAGTAGGACACACCGCGCTCCTGGCACGCACCAGCGGTCCCGCAGGACTTGAACATAGCAACAATGGCAAGAATTGCCACCAGAGCGACGATCATCTTGATGAAATTCATTCATTATCCCTTCTTATACGGTTACTGAACTCTGGTGGTTTTGGATTGCATTTGGTGCTTGTTGTAAATCTTATCTACTAGTTTCCCGTCTTTAAAGGATAAAACCAACGTCTCCGTAATAGGATACCCAGTAGGATAAAGGCGATATCCGGATCCGCTAGATACCATAGTTGACTTGCCCCACGAGTACGTCTCTTTGTCCATAATTTCCATC
Organism: Pseudomonadota bacterium; assembly: GCA_023389155.1. Taxonomy (GTDB): domain Bacteria; phylum Pseudomonadota; class Gammaproteobacteria; order Burkholderiales; family Burkholderiaceae_B; genus Advenella. The sequence goes on along the minus strand of JAEWEV010000033.1, from coordinate 65,287 downwards.
TTGGACATAGGAGGGACGCCCACGAGAGCCAGCGCTTCTGCTTGCGGCATGCCTTTCTGTATTTTTTCTACGTTCTCAGAATTGAACAGATCGCCAGATTCCGTGACCGCCGTTCTGGTCGGCAGAGCGCAGGCTGAGATAGTCAACACCGTAGCAAAAAACACACATTTAAATACCTGATTCATTTTTTGTTACTCTCCAGTGATTTAAAAAGGGCTGTCTCGCCCTTTAGTTATTTCCTGCGTCGATACTGCCGGTGCTCCATCATGACGCCGATGATCTGTATATGCTGCTGGTCGCTGCGCATAGAGGGGTAGTTTTCATTTAATGGTACCAGTTCAAATACCTCTTGCTCGCCCAAAGATAAGAGTCTGTACCGCTTAAAAGTTGCTTCCTCTCCGCCGTTGCGGGCGACCACAAAATCACCTGGATGCGGCGCCACGTCACAATCAATAATTACTCTGTCACCTTCTTGAAACTTCGGAGCCATTGAATCGCCTCTGATTTGAAGCGCAAATGACCGGTCTGACAGTGCTAGGTCGGTGAGGAGATACTCCATACCTTCTGTATCAAAATTTGTCCCCATGTCAGTAAATATGCCAGCTTGCACGTAATTGAGCAAGGGAATGCGGGTTTCCCCGATCTGGGCGGGCAGCACATTGCTATCGAATTTCACGGATTTGGGGTCGCCTTTGCCGGTTGCCAGCCAGCCGGCATCGACGTTATACAACTTCGCGAGTGCAATGGTGTAGGTCGATCTGGCAGACTTCCCGGACTCCAGCTGAGATAACGTCCCTTGCTTAATCCCTATCCGTCGGCATACATCCGGCTGCTTCAGCCCGGCGGCCTCCCGGCTCTCTTTCAGCCGCTTACCAAATTCAATGTTTTTCATATAGATATTCTTATACAAGTAGATATAGATTTGGCTATTGTTTAAACATAGAAAAATCTATATAATCAAGGAAATGTTTATGGAATCTCATCATGGAATGGAAAAACATCATCTCCGATCTGCTGAATAAAGGTCTGACACAGGCCCAGATTGCCAGTGAAACAGGCGTACCTCAGCCAACTCTTTCAGCCCTACTGAACGAGAAGCAGAAAGAACTGAGCTATCTGAATGGCAATCGGTTAGTAGGGTTTCATCGGAAAACGATGAGACAGAAGGAAGTTGCGTAGTCATTTTTAATCTCGAAGATTCGATGGTTGAATCTTCGCTTTTTTTTGCCCGTAGGGGATAGTCAAGTGAAGTCAAATAATATGAATGCAGTTGATGCGCCGGAATTGCCACTGGCTCGGAAGCCAGAGCAGGTAAAGGTTTCAGCCCAATTGCTGGATCGTCAAAAGAATCTGGCTACTGCGGTTGCGTTGTGTATTCAACTATCCGGACTGGACGACAAAGAGATATACCTGACGCTCGGTATTGATGCCGGTCACTGGTCGCGCATGATCAAGGGCAATGCCAACTTTCCCTTGGAGCATCTGCCAGAACTGATGCGTATGTGTGGCAATGAAGCCCCATTGCTCTATCTGGTCAAGGAAATGGGCTATGACCATGCCAGCCTACGTCCTCTTGAGACAGAAACCGAACGCGAGCTGCGCCAGGCCCGGGAAGAAATTGCCCGCCTCAGAGCAGAGCGCGAAGTCGAGCGCCGCCTGTTCCGTGATCTGAGGACGGCGGCCTAATGGAAACCCTCCTGATCAAAACTCCCCAAGGCGCTTTAATCCCTGCCGATGAAGAACAGGCCGAGCAGCTTTCCCGCTACAAGGTCGGATCACTGGTACGCGCCACTACACAGGAAGTACGCAACGGCCCATTTCATCGGAAATTCTTTTCCATGCTGGATGTGGGCTTCGACGCATGGGAGCCAGAGGAAAAAGAATACAGGGGACTGCCTGCTCAGAAGAATCGTGTGCGCTTCCGCAAAGACTGCATCATTGCTGCCGGGTTCTATGAGGTAACGGTGGATCTGAATGGCGATCTGAAATTGAACGCCAAGAGCATCAAGTTTGCCCGGATGGAACAGGACGAATTCGAACAGGTTTATTCCGCTGTTGCGAATGTCCTACTGCAAAGAGTGCTTAAAAACTACACCCGCGATGATCTGGATCAGGTCGTCGATCAAATTCTGGGGTACGTGTGATGATCAAAGGCCGCTCAGTAACCACCAAACAGAAATTATTTCACAACCGCATGGCTGGTCTAGGTTGTTGCGCCTGCAAGAAGATAGGGATATTCAACGATTGGGTGAGTATTCATCACATCGATGGCCGCACCAAACCCTGGGCGCACTGGTTTGTGCTCCCTCTCTGCGCGCCGCATCACACTGACATGGGCGTTGCTGGCGTTTACTCAATCCACGGACACAAAGCCCGGTTCGAATCTGAATACGGAACCCAGAAAGAATTATTTGCTGAATGCATCGGCCAGTTGGATAACCCACCTGCTGAAGCATTGGCATTGATCGCGTCGCCTGCTGCGAAATTAGCAGGCATGAAAAAAGCCGCTGTGGCGGCGGCTTAGTTCGAACTTCATAAGGAATGAAGCAATGTTAACTCAAGAAAGCAAAATTATGCAAGTAGTAGTTGCTCAAAATGTTGTCACGATGTCATCTTTCGATATCGCTGAGCTGACTGGTAAACGTCATAGTGACGTTATCCGAGATATCCGCACCATGCTTGCGGGCGCTGAAGATGACGCAGATTTGCGTCATGAATTAAATCAAGGACTTACAGAATTCAAGGATGAAAGGGGCTATACCTCTCATTTTTTGCTCAGCAAATTTTCCGCCGAATTACTTGCGATGGGCTACAGTGTTGTGCTGCGCGGCAGGGTTTTATCCCGACTCTATGAGCTTGAATCGGGTCAGTTACCAAAGACACTCCCTGAGGCTTTACGCCTTGCTGCTGATCTAGCAGAGCAGAAAGCCATTGCCGACCAGAAATTGCTGGAAGCGGCGCCCAAGGTTCAATTCTTCGATACCGTTGTCCAGCGTGCAAACCTGATGAACGCAACTCAGGTAGGACAGAAGCTGGGGCTGTCCGCCATCAAACTGAATCAAGCCTTGACGGAGCTTGATGTGTACCACGCCGGCGTCAAACGTGGCCGCGTATTCAAGCAGTGGTTTATCGACAAAGGGTATGGCGAGTTGAAGCAGACAGAGCAGGGATTCCCCCAGCCTCTGTTTACGCCAGCCGGTGAAGCCTGGGTTGTCGAGCGCCTTATCTCCGAAGGATATGAAGCACGGAGGGTCGCGTAATGGCCCGTATTAGAACCATTAAGCCTGAGTTCTTCACATCAGAGGACATCGTGTCCTTAACACCACTTGCACGCCTCTTTTACGTGTCATTGTGGTGTGAATCTGACCGTGAAGGGCGCTTTGAATGGAAGCCAAAGACACTTAAATTTCGCTATCTTCCGGGTGATACATGCAACGTTGATGCGCTGGGCGATGAATTGGTACAGGCCGGCCTGATAGTCCTGTATGAAGTGGACGGAAAGAAATACGCGGAGATTCCGGGGTTCAAAAAACATCAGGTAATCAACAATCGAGAGTCGGAAAGCACGATTCCGCCGATTTGTGCTGACGCCACTTTGACGCGTGAAAGTGCCGTGAAAGCGGAAGGAAAGGAAGGAAGGGAAGGGAAAGGAAAGGAAGGGAAAGGAATAATAGCCCCCCCGACCCCCAAGGGGGAGAAGTCATCCGCTGAAAAACCGAAAACGGTTTCCGTTGCCGACCTCACAGCTCAGGGCGTTGACGAACTGGTGGCAAAGGAATTCATTGCCCTACGGGACCGAAAGCGAGCGAAGCTGACTGAGCTTGCCTTGGCTGGCATCCAGCGCGAAGCGGCAAAGGCAGGGTGGACACTGGAAGCCGCCTTGCGGAAGGCTGTCGAGCGTGGTTGGCAGTCGTTTGAGGCTGATTGGCTGAAGGGCGGTGGTGGAGGAAAGCCGACTGCACACACGGGTTTCGAAAAACAGGATTATCACAAGGGGGTGGCCGCAGATGGAACTTTCTAACTACGGGCTCAAGGAGCTGGGCCGCACCGAGAAGGTTTGCGAAAAGCACGGGCCCTATACCGAGATTGAGTACAACAAATTCACGCAGGGCTGCCGAGGCTGCTACGAGGAAAAGCTGCAAGAGGACGACCGGCTAAAGCGAGAGCAGGAAGCGCAAGAGATTATCGAGCGCCGCATCTATCGTGCCGGCATCCCGCTCCGGTTCTCTGACCGCCGCCTGGACACTTTCATTGCTACGGAGGCAGGCCAGCAACGGGCGCTTGCAACGTCCCGGGCCTTCGTTGATGGCTACAAGCGCCAGAGCGGCCAAAGCCTGATTTTCTGCGGTGGCGTGGGTGCCGGCAAGACGCACCTGTCGGTAGGCATTGCTCACGACCTGATGCTCAAGGGCGTGGAGTGCCGCTTCCTGTCGGTCATTGGCGCCATCCGCAGCGTGAAGGAAACATATTCTCGCGGCAGTGAAATCACGGAACGCCAGGCCCTGGACAACCTGATCAACCCGGATCTGCTGATTCTGGACGAAGTAGGGGTGCAGTTCGGGTCCGAGGCAGAAAAGATGATTCTGTTCGAGATCATCAATGGCCGGTACGAAAACATGAAGTCCACGATTGTGATCAGCAATCTGGCCTTGGAGCCGCTGAAAGAATATCTTGGCGACCGTGTGGTGGATCGGCTGCGAGAAGGTGGCGGGAAGATGGTTGTATTCGACTGGGATAGCTTCCGGAGGCAGGCAGCATGATCAAGAAAATGAAAACCCGCAGTGAGCATGAAGAAAGGTTCGCCCTCCATGCGACGGCATCGCAGATATCCCCGGTCCGGGAGTATCGATTTCATCCGACCCGGAGGTGGAAATTTGATTTCGCTTTCCCTGACCAAAAGTTGGCCGTCGAGATCGAGGGCGGTATCTGGACGAACGGCCGCCACACCCGCGGCTCTGGATTCAAGGCAGACATGGAGAAGTACAACGAGGCCGCACTGCTGGGCTGGAAGGTGCTGCGCTTCGACGGCGAGGCTGTACGCAAGGGAACGGCAATTAACACGGTGCTTCAGGCGCTGGAGGAGGCGAGGCAATGATCCTACTAGCATTTTTACTCGGCTGCATAGTTGGCTTTTTCCTGGCCTGCTTTGCTCAATTTATCTGGTACTCGATGGGGAGGTGGGACGTATGAGCGACACAGAGATGCTGAACTGGCTAATCGAGAACGAATGCGCAGTTGTCGATGTTGGACAGGGTGAATGGGACATCTACAAGGCCACTGACGATGATGAAGGGCTGTTGTGCATCAATGCCCCGTCTCCCAGAGAGGCAATTCAGGCTGCAATGCGGGACGAAGAAGGGGATAAGTGATGGAGAAGCGCATAATTAATTGGATTCGAAAACACGAGCCATTACCTCATGGAGTTACAGACAAAAGCATTGTCCGGGTCTATGAAGGCACTTTGTTTGCCACTCGTGTGTTGTTACACCTCCGATGGGAGGATTTCAAGAAAGCCGTAGTCAATTCATTTTTGGGCGGAAGGGGATAAATAATGGAAATCAGACAAAAGCAGTGGCTGACTGGGAATATGATTGCGGAGGACGGGAAATGACTGTCAACCTAGAAACCTCAAGCCAGCGTTTGAAGCGTGCCGCTCGAGAGTTTGAGCGCGCACTTAACGAGGTAGGCACCGTCAATGGCGTGAGTGTCGATTTGATTGATATCCGCAAGATGGAGGATCGGGAGAATCGCTATGCCTATGCGATTCGAATTGAGAACACAATAACCGAGCAGGTGTACCCATGAAAATCTACGCAGTCGAAACTCAGGTTATTGGAGAGGGCGTATACCGCATGACCCTAAAAGACCACAACGGCGAAGTAATGTTCTCAGGTCGTGGGCGTACTGATAAAGACATACTCGCGCAGATGCCGATTGATCTAGCGCAGCAGATGGTCCAGGAAAAGCACGTAAATGCCTACGCCATTCCAGATCGGGATGAAATGCTCGTGCGGGCCGTCAAGCAGTTAAGTGCCGTTTTGGCAAGGTATGAGCCGGGCGACATTGATATCAAGGTCGAGTCACAAGATAGTCGGGAGGCATGCGGCTATGAAGTCAGTGTGTTTCGCAAGAAGATGGAGAGGATCATATGACCGCGCTGCCATCTCGCTATTACAGCCGAGACCCCGCCAAGATAGCCGAAGAAAATGAATTAGCAGCCCTTCGCCGCCAGAAGCACAAACAGCCAAACCCTTTTGAGGAGCCACCAATGACCGCTGATGATCTTTTACATAACTGGGCAAGGGGAGAATGGGCAGGCGACTACCCGTGGCCCCTTCCTCCGAACCGGTGCGCTTCTGCCGAGGGGGACTTCCAAGCGCCTTCGGATATGGATCAGCCCGACCCACCGCCGCCGCCTATCAATTGGGATCTGCACCGGCTCGTCCACGCCTACTACACCGCGCAGCCTCGTATGCACCAGCGCATCCTGCAGGCTGAGTACACCCGACGCCATGAGTTCGGGGATCTGAGCAGGAACGCCAGGCAGGAGAAGGCCGGCCGCATCCTGGGCATGGGCGTGCACAAGTACCGTACCATTCTGGACGAAATGAAAGCAGATATCGAAGCGCGATGGAGGAAACGATGAAGTATGCCGACAAGGTGATTGATCTGATGGCGCCGTTCCCAGGCAAGGAATTCAGGATGCATGAGATCGTACGGTACGTGGCACCAAAGGTGGCAGACAGAAGAACACGGGATGCAGTAAGGCTGCAGGTTCGGGTAGTCCTGAACCAATTGCAGGAAAGTGGATGCGTGACCATTGTCAAAGGCAGTGGCAATACATCTCCTCTTCTGTACGTGTGGGGGAAAACTGTTAGGTCATCTCCTTGCGCGCTGTATGTGAATCTGTAAGAATAACGCCTGTATAGTTGCGTCTTTTGCAACGGTAACTGGCTCCGATCCGTCGGGGCCATTTTATTTTCATCCCCCGATTGATCTGCTGGCATAATCGAATCTCCTTATTGTGCATTGTGGAGATAGTTATGAATATATTTCAAAAAGGGGATGCGGTCAGATTGAAGACCGGGGGCCCTCAGTTTACGGTTACGGATGTCGGCGATTTTCGTGATTTAGGCGGAACAATCGACGGCGTGAGGTGTATCCGTTCGGTAAAGAAAGATGGCCAATCGATGGATGAATTGAGAATGTACGATGCCACATCTCTAATGCGTGTTCCAGAAACGCCGGACGGTGGTGAGTACGCAATATCGGATTATCCAATCCTTGGGTGATCTTTCTATTTAGCCGCTTCAGAATCACTACACTCCTCCTCCTTGTTGTGCCTCACCTCTAAGCCGCCTAGTGTTCACGCACTCGGCGGCTTTCCTTTTTCCGGATTCCGATATGACCCAGCCTCATTCAGTGCACATCGTGAGCAACGGCGTCAATGACACGACAGTCGAGGTGGATGGTATGCGCCTGGCTGCCCGGGACCTATGTCTGCGTATGGGCGTGGACGAGATGACCGAGATGAGCGTGACCTTGCTGTGCGGAAAGGTCGATGTGTCTGTATGTGTGGACGACAACGACGCAATGGACAACCAGGAATGAGCTGCACCGGATGCGAACGCCGCCGACAAATAGCCAAACATTACGCACGGATAGCATATGACAGAGCAAAGCAACTCTTCGCCAGAACAGCAGATCAACCAGCTTATCGAAGCGCTGAACCAAAACACCGAGGTGCAGACGCAAGCACTGCAGGAACAGCGCCAGACTACGGCAGCTATCCTGACCCTGGCCCAGCAGATAGCAGATCAGAATGAGATCAACGGCGCACTGCTGGATGTGATTGCGGATGATGGGGAAGATGACGAGATCCCACAGACGCTGACATTGAACCAGCGCCGACAATGAAACTACACGCACTGAAGCCGAAGGTAGCCACACTCAAGACCAATAGGCTTGCCACACTGGCACCACCAAGCAAAGCAAATCGAATCACTGGAAGGGCACTGCATACCAAGCGCTGGAATATGTGGAAGGCCAAGCCCTTTTGTGCAGGGTGTGGCGTCCTACTGGACTGGCCGGCAGGGTTCGAGCTAGACCACATCAAGCCACTGCATCAAGGCGGGACGCACGAGGACACGAATCTACAGCTCCTGTGCGTATGGTACGACGATGCGGGAAAGCAGGGCTGCCACGTTGATAAGACGGCGGAGGAAGCCAAGCAGGGGTTGCAAGGGTAGTGGGGGGGGGAGATGTTAAAGCTGAAAGCCTTTATTGGCGGCATCCACAGCCCCCTCCCATTTAGAGAGAATTTCCTGTTTTAACAAAAAAGTTAAAGGGTATGTGAAATGGCGTTAACAGAAAAGAAGCGCAAATTTGCAGCCGCGCTGAAATCTGGCGCGTCGAACAAAGAAGCCGCGATTGCTGCAGGCTACAGTGAGAAATCCGCCTCCCAGGCTGGCTCCAGATTGGCTCTTGATCCTGATGTGATCGCCGAAATGGAGCGAAAAGAAGCTGTACAGAAGGCCAAAGACGAGCATAAACCGCTGGATTTATCGGCGCTAGCTGGAACATTCAAGGATCCGAAGGCGTTTCTTGAGGCCATGATGAATGATATGGGTGAGGACCCAAAACTTCGTCTGGACGCTGCCAAAACGCTGATGCCGTATGTGCATGCACGCAAAGGTGAGTTGGGCAAGAAAGAGCAGGCCGATGCCAAGTCTGAAAAGATTGCTGCAGGTCGATTCTCCCGCTCTGCGCCGCCTCAATTGGTGGTCAATAACAAATGAAATGGGATACCGCCTGCCTGGATTGGCAGGATCGATTAAAGGCTGGTCAATCGATTATCCCGGCTCCGATCTTTCCTGATCAGGCTGAGCAGGCGTTGGCTATCTTCAAACAATTGAAGGTTGTGGATATCCCGGGCCGGCCAACATTCGAGGAATGCTGCGAACAGTGGGTATTTGACTTTGTGGCAGCCGTGTTCGGTGGGTACGACGCTCAGACCGGAAACCAGCTTATACGCGAATATGGGTTGCTGATATCGAAAAAGAACGCAAAAAGCACGATAGCGGCCGGCATTATGCTGACTGCCACAATTTTGTGCTGGCGTGATGATGAAGAACATTTGATCCTGGCGCCGACACTGGAGGTTGCCAAGAATTCTTTTAAACCGGCTGCCAGTATGGTCCGGGCGGATGAAGAGTTATCGGCGCTGTTTTTGGTGCAAGATCACGTCAGGACTATAACTCACCGTGTCACGAAGGCCAGTTTGAAAGTGGTTGCTGCTGATACGGATGCGGTATCCGGGAAGAAAGCCGGCCGGGTGTTGGTGGACGAGCTTTGGGTATTTGGGAAGCGTTCAAATGCTGAATCGATGTTCATGGAGGCCACTGGCGGGCAAGTGTCGCGCAATGAAGGCTGGACAATTTACCTGACCACGCAGTCAGATGATCCGCCGGCCGGGGTATTTAAAGAGAAACTCCAGTATTGGCGAGATGTGCGGGACGGGAAGATTGATGACAAGCGTACTTTGGGGATTCTTTACGAGTTTCCAGACGACATGATCCAATCCAAGTCCTACATGGATCCCAAGAACTTCTATCTGACAAACCCTAATCTTGGGCGGTCAGTGAGCATGGAATGGCTTGAAGACAACCTTCGAAAGAATCAGACGAAGCAGGACGGCGCCTTTCAGCAATTCCTTGCCAAGCACCTGAATATCGAGATCGGACTTAATCTGCGGTCTGACCGTTGGGCCGGCGCCGACTTTTGGCAGGATGCTGGCGATCCGAAACTGACGCTGGACGAACTGTATAGGCGCTCCGAGGTCGTCGTATTCGGAATTGACGGCGGCGGTCTGGATGATTTGCTGGGCTTGGCGGTCATTGGCCGGTGCAAAGAGACTCGCAAGTGGCTACTTTGGACTCATGCATGGGCGCACAAAATTGTTTTGGAGCGCCGAAAAGAGATTGCTCCCCGGTTGCTTGACTTCCAGCGCGAGGGGAATTTGACGATAGTGGAGCGCCCTGGCGACGATGTTACTCAGTTGGCGGACATTATTTGCGGCGCCAGAGATCGTAAGTTACTGCCTGAAAAACAGGCGATTGGCGTTGATGCTCAGGGTATTGGCGCGATTGTCGAAGAATTGATATCTCCTGCTCGGAAATTTACGGAAGATCACTTTATTGCCATCTCCCAGGGATGGAAGCTCAATGGCGCCATTAAAACCACTGAGCGGATGGTGGCTGGCGGTGAATTGATCCATGGCGGCACAGACATGATGGCTTGGTGTGTTGGAAATGCGCACACAGTGCCGGTCGGGAATGCGATCACGATCAACAAGCAGGTGAGCGGCACGGCCAAGATTGACCCATTGATGGCGACATTCGATGCTGTCTCTTTGATGGCCTTGAATCCGGCCGCTACGAAGAAAAAACTCATTCTGGCGACAGCCGGATAAGGAAATCACATGAATAAAGCAACCATTGACCTGAACGTAAAGGCCTTGGACGAGGACCAGCGTCTTATCGAAGGTTGGGCCACCCGCCCGGAAGAAGATCGGGTAGGGGATATTGTGCTTCCGAAAGGAGCTGTATACAAATTACCGTTACCGTTCCTGTTGGACCACGATCATCGTAAATCGGTGGGGGAGGTGGACCGCGTGGAAGTAACGGACAAGGGAATTCGTTTCTGGGCGCACATCAAGAAGATCAGTGAGCCCGGCGAAGTGAAGGATATGTGCGATACAGCGTGGGCGCTGGTGAAAAACGGATTGCGCCGGTCCGTGTCGATTGGATTTAAGGCGCTGGATGCCGAGCAGATACCCAATACCTACGGGATCAAAGTCAAAAAATGGGAATGGCTGGAGCTATCTGCCGTGACCGTGCCGGCGCTCGCTACTGCGTCAATCACCAATATCAAGGGGTACGAGCCGGATTATGTGTCTGTGCTGCCCCTGATCAATCCGAATGCGCCGGTTCGCCTTATCAAGGCAGCGCCGGAAACAAAGAATTTGAATGGAGCCGTCCGCCTGGACCGCTAATCAATTACTTCGCCGCCTGCCTTTGCCGGTAAGCCGCTGAAGAGACCAACACAAGCCACCCATTGCGGTGGCTTTTTCTATTTAAGGAGCCAAAAATGGCGAAATCTTTTATTGAACAGGTCGCTGACCTGAAAGCTACACGCGAAGCCAAGCATCAGGAAATGCGGGATGTCGCGCAAAAGTCTATCGACGAAAATCGCTCGATGGAAACCGGCGAATCCGAGCAATTTGATGCTCTGGATAGCGAAATCAAACGTCTGGACGCTGATATCGGCCGTCTGACCAAGTTGGCCGAGATGGACAAAGCATCCGCTAAAGCTGTCGATGACAGTGAAAAACGCGATGCGCCTGCGGCTGGCGTCACTGCGCGCGTTCCTGTTCAGGTGAAAAACACCGAAAAACTGGAACCGGGCATCGAGTTTGCGCGCTATGCGATGTGTAAGATGGCATCGCAAAAGAATCCGCAAATGGCGTTTGAGCTGGCAAAGAACCATTACCCTCAGAATGAACGCGTGGTAAAGGCTCTGGAGTTGGAAGCTCGCGGATCCAAACTGGCAAACATGATGAAAGCTACCGTCGAGGCCGGCACTACACTGGACACGACCTGGGCGGCACCACTGGTCGAATATCAAACCTTCGCTGGTGATTTCGTCGAGTTCCTGCGTCCGCGCACCATTGTCGGGCAATTTGGGCAAGGTAGCATCCCTTCGCTGAATCGCATTCCGTTCAATGTGCGAATCGCCGGCCAGACTTCTGGTGGTGAAGCGTACTGGGTTGGTGAAGGCGCGCCTAAGCCGCTAACGCAATTCGATTTCACATCGACTGAACTGCGTTGGAACAAGGTTGCCACCATTGCCGTTCTAACTAACGAGCTGATCCGCTTTAGCAATCCCTCTGCTGAACGTCTTGTTCGTGACGGCTTGGCTGGTGCTGTGATTGAACGTATCGACATTGACTTTGTTGATCCTGCGAAGGCAGCAGTAGCCAATGTGTCTCCCGCGTCAATTACTAACGGCTTGACAGGCATTCCCTCCACCGGGGCTGATGCTGAGTCCATCCGCGCAGACGTTCGCGCGCTGTGGGCGCCTTTCATTGCTGCACGTAATGCGCCGCGTAATGCCGTCTACATTATGGACAGCACGACCGCTCTGGCGCTGAGCCTGATGCAGAACCCGCTTGGTCAGTCTGAGTTCCCAGGTCTGACTATGAACGGCGGCACTTTCATGGGGGTCCCTGTGATTGTGTCTGATTATCTGCCAGTCACGTCTGACGGCGGTATGGTAGTTCTGGCAAATGCATCAGACATCTGGTTGGCTGATGACGATCAGGTGACGGTGGATGTGTCGAACGAAGCATCTCTGCAGATGCTGGATAATCCGACCAACAACAGCGCAGCTGGTACTGCTACCAGCATGGTGTCTATGTTCCAAACGAACAGCACTGCATTCCTTGCTGAGCGCTATATCAACTGGGCGCGTCGCCGTGCTTCAGGTGTTGCTTACCTGTCTGGCGTGAACTGGGGCTAAGCCTGGTTCGAGGGGCTTTCTTCGGGAGGCCCCTCTTGCAAGGCATAGGGAGGAACATGAAAACCAAGATCATCGATAAATCAGGCCGGGAAAAGAGTATGGAAGACCGTTATGCGAAGGTCTTGGTCAAACTCGGCCGCGCCACCTACGCGACGCGAGACATGGTTCCGTCCGCTCCCGCTGATGCAATTGACTCAATGGATAAGGATCAATTGCATGAACTAGCAAAGGCGCGGGGCATTAAAGTGCACCATTTGGCGGGTGCCGATAAAGTGCGCGCTGCGATTCGTGAGACATCAAAGTGAATATTTTCGGACTGTCTATCACTCGACAAAAGGCGCTGAGCGCAGTGGATCGCGCATGGCGTGCTGGATGGCGCGTTATCAAAGAGCCTTTTTCGGGCGCATGGCAGCGAAATATCGAAGAAAAACGCGGCGATTTGCTGACGTACCCAACTTTGTACGCATGTATATCTCGTATTTCGTTGGATATGGGGAAATTGCCATTCTCTCTTCGACGCCGGGAAGCGTCCGGCGTGTGGAATGAAGTTCAGGATGAAAATTATTCTCCCGTACTGAGGAAACCCAACGATTATCAGACGGCGGGCCAATTCCGCGAATACTGGTCATTGTGCAAGAACATTCAGGGCAATACGTATGTTTTGAAAGGCCGTAACGCGCGCGGCGTGGTCGAAAAGCTGTTTATCTTGGACTCTGAGCGGGTAATGCCGATGGTTTCTGATTCCGGGGCAGTGTTCTACCAGTTGTATATCGACAAACTGAACAATCTGCCGGAAAACTACCCGGCGGAGAATCTCATTGTGCCTGCCAGCGAGATCATTCACGACCGTTGCATGACTGTGCATCATCCCTTGATCGGCGTGCCGCCTCTGGCCGCTGCATACTGGCCGACACTGAAAAATATGAAAATCTTGCGCAGTGCAACGGAATTTTTCGGCAATAATGCGCAGCCTGGTGGTCTTTTGACGGCGCCGGCAGGCATGAGTGACGATGACGCAGCGGCCGTTCAGGAATACTGGAACAACAATTTCACTGAAGGCAAGTCTGGAAAGGTGGCTATTATCGGCGCCGACATGAAATTCACGCCATTCGCCATGAAGAGCATTGATGCTCAGATGATCGAGCAAATGCGGTATTCAGACGAGCAGATTTGCCAGCCTTTCGGCATCAAGCCCTATAAGTTAGGAATCGGCACGCCGCCAACAGGTTGGAAAGCATACGACATCAACACAGAATACTACTCAGACGTGCTACAGCCACAAATTGAACACGTGGAAGCTCTGTTGGACGATGGGCTGAAAATTGAGCGCCCTCTGGGTGTTGAGCTTGATCTTGATCCTCTTCTTCGTATGGACGAGATTTCACGAGCGGAAGTTGAAACCAAATTGGTTGCTGGCAAGATCAAGACGCCAGACGAAGGCCGCTCGCGCTTCAATCTCTCTCCCACCGGGGGCGGCAATACGCTATGGGGCCAGAATCAAGATTATCCGCTTGGCATGCTTGCGAACCGATCTGAATGGGACCCGAACATGCAATCAGATGCCGCGCCTGTTGTGCCTGAAGATGTTCAATCCACCGTAAACGAAATGCGCGCCTATTTTGCCACACAGAAGGCAATTGCTGCCATGAAGAAATCCCGGGAGTCTACCCATGACGTTTGATCCAGAAATGTTCGGCCGCGCTATGGGCGAAGAGATTCAGAAGGCGATGGCGCCCTTGCAGCGGGAAATCGCAGACTTAAAACGGCAACTGGCCGAGCGACCCGACTTTGACAAGGAAATTGCTGATGCGGTCGAAGCTGCAATTGCGACCATTCCGCCTCCGAAAGACGGACAGGATGGAAAAGACTGCGATATGGACGCTGTCAAGGAATTTATAGCGGAATACATGAAGGATATTCCCGCCCCTGCCGATGGGAAAGACGGCCGAGATGGTGCTGATGGCAAGGATGGGTTGAGCGTGACGCTCGATGATGTCCGGCCTGTGATCGATGATGCTGTGAAGGCGATTCAAGACGAGGTTGGAGTTCGCATTGATGCAGTTATCAAAGCAATCCCCACTCCGAAAGACGGCCGAGATGGCGTTGACGGGAAAGATGGGATTAATGGCGAAAAAGGCGACCCTGGCGCTGATGGTGCTGGCATAGCTGATCTGCTTATTGACCGAGAGGGCGTCATGGTGGCGACGTTTACGGACGGGCGCATGAAAAGCATGGGATGCGTAATTGGCAAGGATGGAGCTAACGGGAAAGATGGAGCCGATGGCGTCAGCCTGGATTCGTTCGAAATGGAATACCTCGCTGACAGTCATGAAATTGCGATCAAGGCGGTTGCTGGCGCCAGAGTGAAGGAGATTCGATACCCGGCTGGTGGCCTGCGCCCTGGCGGTTACTGGCGAGAAGGAACTAAAGCCAAGGCCGGGGAAGCGTGGGTACATGACGGGTGCACATGGATTGCCATGAAAGACACTGGCACGAAACCCGCCGCCAAGGACGAAAACTGGATTATAGCGGCTCGCAAGGGGCGCGATGGCGAGGATGGCAAAGCGCCTCCGGCCTCTGGTCCTGTGAATCTGAAGGGGTAATCATGCTTGTAACACTTGAGCAGGCTAGGGTTCATCTGCGAATCGATCATGACGCGGACGATGCGTGGCTGAACGTCATGATCCCTGCAGTTAGTGAGGCGGTATTGCTTTGGCTGAAAGATCCGATGCGCGCATATGAGACGATTTTGGACTCTTCTGGCGATCCTGTAGTCGTTGAGGATTCAAACGGGCCTATCACAAGACCAGTCGTGCGTTCTGCTGTGCTCCTGGAAGTGGCAACGCAGTACCGATACCGGGAAGGCGAGGGCGCGCCACAGGCTCCTGAGCACTGGGGACATGGCTATACACTCAGCCCCGGTGCAACATCATTGCTGACGCCTCTGCGGCGCCCGACAGTGGCATGAGTATCGCCGCCGGCCGGCTAAGGCACCGCGTCCAGATACAAAAATGGCAGGTAACCGGGCAAGACCCAGTTACTGGCGCTGAGATTGGCGAATGGGAAACCATTGCAACGGTATGGGCAGCGGTCGAGCCATTGTCTGCTCGTGAGTTGATCGCGGCTCAGGCCGTTCAGTCAAAAGTGACTGCCCGCATGGTTATTCGGCATCGAGACGGGTTGACGGCTGATATGCGGATCATCCATCGGAACCGGGTCTACAACATCCATGGATTTTTGGAAGATACGTCAAGTGGCCTTGAATACATCACGATTCCGGTATCAGAAGGCGTGAGCGTCACTGGGCAATGAAACGCTGGCACAGAAAAACAGTGGTTTGTATCGGATCCGGTCCGAGCCTGACCAAGGGAGATTGTGAGGTCGTCCGTAAGTCTGGCCTGCCTACGATAGCGGTAAACAGCAGTTGGAAGATGGCGCGGTCTTGCGATGTGATCTATGGCGGTGATTTGGCCTGGTGGGATGCGTACGGTAAAGAGATAGATATCCCTGCAGAGCGATGGACGTGCACACGCCAGGCATCTGTAAAACATGATCTGAACATGCATACCGCATACGGGGCGTATAACAGCGGAATGCGGGCGATTCAGTTGGCGATTGAACAGGGAGCGAACAAGGTCATCTTGCTGGGCTATGACTGCTCAGTCGAGGATGGGACGCATTGGCATGGCGATCACGCGAGAACGCAGAATCCAGACAGCATCAAATGCAAGAAATGGATGGCTCAGTTTCATCAGATAGCGATGATTGCAAAGGCTATGAAGGTCGATGTGGTCAATTGCAGTCGAAAAACAGCGCTCAAGTGTTATCGGGTGGGCGACTTGAAGCGGGAAATATGCCAGCCGAAGGAAGCCG
This sequence comes from Pseudomonadota bacterium, assembly GCA_023389155.1. Lineage (GTDB taxonomy): Bacteria > Pseudomonadota > Gammaproteobacteria > Burkholderiales > Burkholderiaceae_B > Advenella. The sequence goes on along the minus strand of JAEWEV010000033.1, from coordinate 48,835 downwards.
CCTTATTGATCCGGGGGATGTATGGATTGGGGGACTCAATCTACCAGCGCGGATTTGTGAAGCAATTTCCAGGTGCGTACCTGATGACTTCGTGGCCGGAGTTATACGCTGATCTGAATGTGAAGTGTGTCAAGCCGGAAACGCGGCTTCGAACTCAGGCCAAGAACATCAACAAGACACGTTGTCGCTGGTACAAGGCGCCGGAATTCGCCGAAACGATACAGATATCGTACGGACCACGGGACTTGGAAGCCGGTTCGATTGTGACTGCAATGAGAGGCAAATTCAAAGTTGCGCCGGAATTTGATTTGCCTGATTTCGGCCCATCGCCCATCAAATCCAGAAAGCCGGTCGCAATTATCCGCCCGGTTACAGTTCGTCGGGAGTGGATGAACCCATCCAGAAGTCCTAAACCAGAATACGTGAATCAGGCAGCGAGGATCCTGCGAAAGAAAGGGTTCCATGTCGTATCGATCGCGGATGTTCAGGAAGGGCAAGAGTGGCTTGTGGGCGATCCTCCAGAGGCCGACGAGTATTACCACAAAGGCGAACTGAGCGTGACTCACCTACTGGCTGCAATTCAACATGCAGCGGTGGTGGTCGGTGGTGTCGGCTGGATCGTGCCGGCCTGTATCGCTGCAGGTACGCCCTTGTACGTGATCCTGGGCGGCAACGGCGGTCACAACGCCCCAGAAAAGATAACGGATAAGCGGTACATGAACCTGAAACGGGTTGGATGGGCTCGCCCAGACCGGTTTTGCATGTGCTCGAACAACAACCACCAATGCGAGAAAACTATCAATGGATTTGACCGTAAATTCACATTTTGGCTTGATGGAGTCCTTCCCAGTATTGCAAGAGGACGTACTCCAGTGGTGGCCCGACAAAGGAATGGGGTTCTATCCGGTCAAGTTCGAAGACATGCCGTATGACCGTGCGTATTTCGACAAGTACCGGAAAGACCGCGATACCCCGATAGGAAGGGCGCTGAATCAGGCCCGGGTCAAGATGGTGGCGCGGTACTGGGACGGTCCTGTGGTGGATTTTGGCATCGGAGACGGTGCTTTCGTTGAAACGCGGGGCGGCGAGACGAGGGGATTCGACATTAATCCGGCAGGCGTGGAATGGCTTCAGGAACGTGGCCAGTTCGTGGACTACTGGGCGGAAGAACACGATGCTGTGACGTTTTGGGACTCACTGGAACATGAATACAAGATTGAGGCACTGGTTGCTCGGGTGCGCAAGTTCGCTTTTGTGTCGATTCCGATCTTCACGAGCGAGACCCATTGTCTGAATAGCAAGCATTTTCGGAAAGACCAGCATGTCTGGTACTTCACGGCGGACGGGATTACAGCGTGGTTCGCCCGGCAGGGCTTTAAGCGCCGGGAATGGAACGATTATGAAACAGTGATAGGGCGCGAAGATATCGCGTCCTTTGTTTTTGAGAGGGTGGAAGATGGCGACATTCGTTAAGGTCGAGGGCCTTGATCGACTGAATAAAGTACTGCAGTCGTTGCCTCCAAAACTACAGAGGCGGCCACTGCAACGTGCTCTGGCTTCTGGCGGCGTGGCATTTGCTCGCCAAGTACGTGCTAACGCAAGACGACTGGATGATAAGAGCACCCCGAAAGCGATCTACAAAGCGGTGACAAATCGAATAAGTCCGACACGCACAAGAAAGAATGGAGGTTCTCCGGTCCAGCGAGTGATGATCCGCCCAACCGCCGCGAACCCCGTTTACCACTGGAATCTTTTGGAATACGGTACCTCGAAGATGGCGGCCAGACCATTTATGCGGCCGGCATATGACCAAGCTCAAGGGGAAGCGACAACGCGCGCGGCCAAGACTCTTGAGAAAGAACTGCTCAGGGCCGTGAAATGAGTTATCCCCCGGTATTCGCGATCACATCAGCCAGCGTCGCGGTTCAGGCGCGTCTCGGTTCCGTACCGGGATGTCGTGTGTATATGTTCGGCAGAGCACCGCAGAACGTTGCAAAGCCGTATGCCGTCTGGCAGGTGGTTCCTGGGGGATCGCCGGAGAATCGACTAGACCGTGCGCCGGACATGGACCGGTTCAATATTCAAATTGATGTCTATGGTGAGAATTCGGATGATTCCCGCCTATCCGCCGAGGCCCTGCGCGATGCTATTGAACCTCACGCCTACGTTACCGGATGGCGAGGCGAGGATCAGGAACCCGAAACCAAATTGCACCGATCCAGCTTCGACGTGAGCTGGTTTGTAAAACGATAGATTCACCCACTACCGCCTTCAGGGCGGTTTTTTTATGCCCGTTTGCCGCCTTGTGCGGCTTTTTTTATTGGAGTCATGCAATGACAATTCTTGCACAAGGTACCGACTTTTACGCCATCAATCCAATTGATGGATCTTTGATCGATGTAGGTTGCATCACATCTCTGGACGGCATTGATGATGCCATCGAGCAGATCGAAACCACTTGCCTGAACAACAAGAGCCGTACTTACCGTGCTGGCCTTGCTGCCCCAGGCACTGCCACATTTGGCCTACAGATCGACCCTAACGACGAAAACCACGTGCTGTTGCACCAACTGAAGCGCGCCGGCTACACCCTGCAATGGGCTGTTGGCTGGTCTGACGGCACTGCTGCCCCTACTGTCGGCACCGACAGCTCAGGCAATGACGTTTTCACGCTGCCCCCAACGCGCTCTTGGTTGACCTTCGAAGGCTATATGTCCGCCTTCCCGTTCTCATTTGGCCTGAACGCGGTTGTGTCGTCTGAGGTAGGTATCCAGATTTCTGGCGATATCAACCTGATTCCTCGCGTTTCTTCGTAAGGGTAGGACATGGCACGCACAACAAAGAAGGCCGATCCGGTCGAGGCTAAAGCCATCGGCAAGCTGTCGGACGTTCTCGACGATGACGGCCTGATCGACGAAGGCACCGAAAAGCGTGAGGTTACGTGGAACAAGAAAACGTTCGACGTAATCATCAAAAAGGAAATGTCGGCGGCGGACTACGAATTCATCTATTTCCAGATGGATGCAACGACCTCCGACAAATCCATTCTCGCCCGGCGCGTTCATCGCATGGTTCTGCAGGAGGACGGAAAGCAGATCCCACTTGCGGTCACCTCCCGCATGAAAACGTCTCTCTTGCAGGCCATTTGCGGCCAGATCAATGAAGTTGAGATCGTTCCGCAAAAGGTGGACGAGGGAAAGGACTAGAGCCGGATCAAACGATCTGGCACGAACTGGTCCTGAACGGGATAGGTGGGAAAACGATTGCTGAAGCAAAGCGCAATCTCACCTATCAAGAGTTTCTCTACTGGTGCAAGTACAGGGAGGAAAACGGCAGCCTGAACCCATCTTCTCGGGTGGAAATTGGCACTGCCATGGTTGCGACGGTCATCTCAAACGTGCACGGCAACCGCAAGAAAATCACCGACTTTATGCCGAACTACAAGAGCAAGGAAAAGCCCTTGAGTCTTGAGGAAGCCTATGGGCAGCTTAAAGCGGTGAAGGAAACCAAAGCAGTGAAACCCCCACAACCCATGAGACTGAAGGCTGATAAGTAATGGCTAATACGATTGGCGTGCTCTCGATTGACCTCGTAGGAAATATTGGAGGATTCGAGTCCTCCATGCGCCGAGCTCAATCTTCTGCCCAGCGCGCAGCCGGCACGATCGACAAGCAGCTTTCCGTCTCAATCCGCAATACTACATCCGAACTGACACGTTTGGCCGGTATTGCCGGAGTGGGCTTCGGCGCTGCTCAAGTCATCAAGTACGCCGACTCCTTCACGGAACTACAAAACCGCCTGCGCCTTGTCACCAAGAGCCAGGAGGAATTGAAGGGCAGCACTGAGGGGGTGTATCGGATCGCCCAAGCGACAAGTCAGTCCATGGATTCTGTTGGTCAGGTGTACCAGAGGATTGCGCAAAATGCCGATGCGTTGGGGATGTCCCTTGGGCAGGTTGAGGGGCTAACGGAGAAGGTTGCGAAAGCCGTGGCTATCTCCGGCGCATCAGCCAGCACCGCGGCTGCCGGCCTGACTCAATTCGGTCAGGCGTTGGCGTCCGGCGTTCTCCGAGGGGATGAATTCAACTCCATCATGGAGAACTTGCCCGGTCTAGCTCAGGCGATTGCTACCGGCTTGAATGTGCCTATTGGTGCGTTGCGCTCAATGGCGAAAGAAGGCCAACTCACGGCTGAAACCGTAGTAAACGCCATCGAGAAGGCTGGCGATTCAATCGAAACCTTATTCGGTACAAGGATAAAGACAGTCGCGCAAGCCTTAGTCGAGCTGGAAAATGCGGCAGGCAAGTTCTTTGGGGAACTGAATCAAGGCACAGGCGTTTCGCAAGCACTTGCAGCGGTGATCAGCGCGCTGGCGAACAATCTGGATGCGCTGTCAATCGCTGCTGGAACGTTCGTAGGTTTGCGTATCGCTCGCACTCTTAATGAGGTAATGACTGCGGCAAAAGGAGCAGCAGCAACTACGCTCACGCTGGCGTCCGAGGAATACAAGCAGGCCAGAGCGGCTGTTGCAGCTGCGCAGGCTGAAGTCCAGAAATCAAAGGCCTACGGCGGGTCAATTGCTGCCGCTACGAACCTTGCTGCAGCCGAACAGCGACTCACCATTGCAACGAATGGCTTAGCTACGGCACAACGCGGGATGGCTGTTACCGCGGGCCTCGCTGGACGTGCACTAGCATTAATCGGCGGACCAATCGGTGCAATCTCCATCGCTGTTGGTCTGGGAGTGGCCGCTTGGGGTGCGTTTGGCGACTCGGCGACGAAGGCCAAGGACGAGACGGTAGATAGCATTGCTTCGATGAATCTGTCTCTGGATGAACTGGTTGTCAAGTTCAATGAACTGTCCAAAGCTCAACAGTCACTGCTGATTACGAAGTACCGCGACAAGGTGTTGGAGGATGCTGAAGCGATCCGTTCGTCTCTTGATGGAATGCTTACGTCGTTTACCGCTTTTGCAGCAGGGGCCAACAGTGCGGCGCAGTTCCAAGCGATCAGTGCTGCGTCAAAGCAGCTGGATGATCTGACGAAAAACACGAAGTTGTCGAATGACGAGCGATACGAGGCTGGGCAAAAGATCATTGCTAATCTGCAGCAGGAGGCTGGGCTTACTCAGCAGCAGACCGAGAATATCCGCAAGCAGTGGGACAACGTTAGTGCACTTGTTGACAAACAAGGTGAACACAAGCGCATGGTAGACGGACTGACCGGCTCTGCTCAATCCGCTGCTAATGCTATGAGCGCGTTGCAGCGAGAGGCGGAAAAGGCTGCGGGCATATCCGGAGAGAAATGGGACAAATTTGTTCAGACATTGACCGAGGCCCGGGATACAGCCGGAATGACTGCGGCCCAGTTGGCCGAGTACAAAGCTGCGGCGATGGGGGCCACTGAAGAACAACAAAAACTGGTTGGAGCAATTGGCGCACAGAAAGATGCGATTGACGACCTGAAGAAAGCCATTGTCGATGGGGATAAAAAGGCTCAAGAAGGCGCGCAGAAACGGATCGATGCGCTGATTCAGGAGCAGGCTCAGATCGTCTACAACATGGCGTTTGCGAAGGCGTACTTTGATCTGCTGGCAATGGGCATTACAGCTACGAGCGCATTACAAGGAGCGCAGTCGGAAGCTAGTCTTGCGTCGTTGAAAGAGTTTGAGCAACTGCAGGCCAGAGTTAAGCAAACAGTTGCCAATATACGAGCAACTACGGTGCCGAAAATTGCCAAGGCGAAAACTGGTGGTAGCTCAACACCTAAGAAAACCGACCAAGAAAAGGCCTACGAACGCGAGCAGAAACAATTCAAAGACTGGATCAAGAACCAGAAGGAGAAAATCGCCTTCCTTGGAACTGAGACAGAGTTAGAAAAGATCAACGCCGAACTGAAACTTGGCAACTGGTCGAAATTGTCGAAGGCGCAGCAAGAGGAAATGCAGAATCTTGCTGCATTGCTCGATGTCGAGGAACGCCGTTTTGAAATATTGTCTCGCGCCAAAGAGTTGGGCGGCTTCAATCTATACCGCGACAACGCAAAGGATATCGAAGCGCTGACCCTGGCATATCAGAACGGGCAAATGTCTCTGGATGCTTACAACCTGGCCCTGATGAAGATTGGCGAGTCAGACGCAGCCGAACGGCTCGCGCAAGGATTCGGTCAGGCCAGTGACGTAATCATGGTTGCGCTTGGGAAGATACGTGGCGAATTCACCAATCTGGAGGCTGGTGCAGCGGAGTTGTTCGGCAATCTCGGATCTGACGCATTAGACGGATTCGCAGATAGTATCGGGCGCGCCATCGTGTTCTCTGAGGACTTCGGCGAGGCGATGAAAGATTTGGCGAAGAACACTCTCGCCGAATTGATATCCGGGATGGTCAAGCTCGGCGTCCAGTATCTGCTATTTAAAGCCATCGGCGAATCCCTCGCCAAAGATTCAATGAAAAACAACGCCTTGATGGCGTCTGAAACTGCTGCTGCTTGGGCGCCTGCCGCTGCTGCGGTATCTCTCGCATCATTTGGTGCCAATGGTGTGCCGGCTGCAGCCGCAATTATCGGCACTAACCTGCTTTCGATGGGATTCGCAAAGGCAGGATTCGCGGAAGGCGGCTATACCGGCGCCGGTGGTAAATATGACCCCGCCGGCGTAGTTCACGCAGGTGAGTACGTATTCAACGCCCAGCGCGTCCGTGAAATCGGTCTGAACAACCTGCGTCGCCTGGATCAGATGGGCGGGTTTGCTGAGGGTGGCTATGTCAACTCGCCGGCCGTATCAGGCACTGTCGCCAGCCTATCCAGCGGAGCAAGCACCGGTGAGCTTCAAATCGTCAATCAAACCCGGGGACGAATAGATTCGGCTGAGCAGTCAATGTCACCGACAGGGCAACGCATTATCACGCTCAAAGAGAACGAGGATTATCTCGCGGCTCAGTTGGCGAATCCTAACTCCAAGATCAGCCGAGCGATTGGCAAAAACACCCACGCAAAGAGAAGGTTTTAATCATGGCCGATCCACTACGTTTGCCTTCTGGTTTCTGCCCGATTATCTCGGCGTATTCCGGTTCCGGACCGGGCGGGGTGTCGCGTACAGAAATTGAAGGCGGATATCCCCGCTATGCGCTGGCGTGGGACGGCGGTGTTATGCAGATTGCTCTGACTCTGCGCTTGACTGAGGAAGAAATGGCTGTGTGGTCGCATTTCTTCAAGATGATCAGAAAAGGGGCGGAACAGTTCGTTTGCCCGATTGATACTGGTCTGGGAATGAATGACCACTTGGTCAACATCGTTCCGGATTCCTATAGCACGAACAGGGTCGGTTTAGGCACGGATGTGTCATTCACAGTGGACGTAGAGCCAGAGGTGTACCAGTTCAGCGACGAGGAATCGCTGGAGATCCTGGCGGCATGGGAATTGCAGTACACGAACCCGAATCTGAACCGGTTGCTCAAGCGTCTGGAAATCTCCGCCAACTATGACGTACAGGCGCTGAACGAATGATCACCCGAGAAGAACTTCGCGTCTGGCTGGCTTCGGCTCCCCAGACCGTACGGCGTATTGTCACGTGCCAGATTGCGCATTCCAAGCTGACCCGAATCCGCTACTGCTGCAACAACGGCTTTCCGGTGACGGCGTGGGCTGCGGGGGAAATGCGCGAGCACGAGCCGACGAACTTTCTGATCGAACTGGCAAAGTCGGATAACACGCTGGATCAGGATTACACGATGTCGTTCGATATGACTGACCGGCAGGACGAGTTTCGCAACGAATTAAAGCGTATTCCGTTCGGTGACAAGGAGATGGTCAAGGTGACGTTGCGCGAGTTCTTGTCGAATGATCTGGCGTCGCCGCTTACTGAGGTCGAGTTGGATTTGGAGAAGATCGCCTACACGCGGGGGGCAGCTTCATTCAGTATCGCGCCACCACGGATGAATAAGACAGCCACCGGACGAACTTACTCGCCACGGGATATTTCCTCGATCCGGGGGTTCCTGTGAACGTACGCAAGTATCAGTCAACCAGCTACCGAAATCCGCCTTGCTGGCGCCTGGTGGCGCACGTCCTGTTTGACCGTGGGGTTGCACTACCGGATTTCTCACCGGACTGCGCCGACCACGAAAAGATCGCCACTGCCTTCCGGATTGCCATTCACGGCGCACCGGGCTGGGCGGAGCAGGTCGATACCCCACAAGACTACGACATGGTGCTGATGGCTCGGTGTGAGCGCATGGACTATCACCACATCGGCATCTGGTGGAAAGGAAGGATTCTGCACGCTCTGCCTTCAGGGGTCTGGTATCAGCCGCCTAGCACCTTGCAAGACGAATTCAAGAAACCGTTTCAAAACTGGCGCGTCAAATGAAAGTACATCTCTTCAATGATCCGATGGACAAAACTAAGTTCACGGAGATGGAATACTCGTGCGCGGCTGAATTCTTGCTCGATCACTATGGCGAGCGCCATCCCACTGGCAAGCATCTGCTTATTAGCCACGGCGAACCATCGCTTGAAACGGTAATCCCGCTCGATCCGCGTGATCCGACTTCGGAAGAAGGGCTGCTTTGCACGGACTACGAATACATCACAGTGCTGGAAAGTCCGGGTGATCCGTGGACGGTTGGTGCCGTTATTGTTGCGCTCGTGGCCGCTGCTGTGGCTATCACGATGGCGAAGAAGAAAGTCGCTGCTGCCGATAATGTGGATCGCGGACAGGCATCGGATAACAACAGTCTGTCGGATCGGTCGAACAAGGCGCGGTACTTGGAGCGCATCGAAGATATCGTGGGCAAGGTTCTGTCTGTGCCGGCCATGCTGGCGCCCACGTACACGAAGATCGACAACAACAAACAGGTTCGATACGAAGTCGGGTTGTACTGCGTTGGCCGAGGATATTACGACATTACGGACGTGAAAGAGGCCGATACCTTGTTGTCGGATATCTCCGGCGCGTCTGCGAAGTTTTATCAGCCGTTTGAGACTCCCATGAACGGAGCAACGCCTTATATGACCGTGGGTGACACATCTTGGAACGAGACGGCATATCAGGCAAGGAAATGCGAGCAAGCGGATTCCATCGTCCTGAAAGCCCCGAATCAGGTGCAGTTACCGAACACGGTACGTTCGGGCTATCGCTTTAACGAACCCGGGAATGATGAAAGCCCGATCTACAGCTCGATTACGCAGGTCAATCAAGATGGCATGGCGAATTTCTCCGAGATTTTCCTTGTTGGTGATCAGGTAACTATAAGTGATGCAGCGGGGCCAGACAGGCCGGCGGTGTCTTTTTCGATAGTGCAATCAAGCAACGTTGAAGATTCGTTCACGCTGGCTTTGACACCGAGCGGGATCCTGGTAGGCGATACGATCAATGTTACGGGTTATGTGCTGGCCGATTCAGGGCTAAATGGGACGTACACCGTAGCGTCGATCCTCAGCAACAAGATTTTCGTTACACAAAGCCTTGCCATCAGCAGCACGCAGTCAGCCACACTGACCCGTCCTTATATTCCGGCGCCGATATCCGCGAAGAATGGCACCTATAACGTGCTGGAAGTAGGGGATAGCTATATCGTCATCGATGATACGACATGGGTTGGTGACGAGCAGATTGTCGCTCGAATTCAGCGGGAAGGCGCTACCGAGTGGACGGACTGGATGACACTGCCTGACCGGAACCTTTCAGGCGTTATTGCGAACTACACAGCCAACGGCGGCATGTATTACGACGATGGTGAGAGCGGATTGCAGTATATCACCACGACAGTGCAGATGCAGCAGCAATTGCTTGACCCCAATACGCTCGCACCCACAGGAAGTATTACGACAGTAACTACCGTTGTCGGAGGCGCGACAAAAGGCATGCGCGGCCAGATGCTGGAGATCACAGACTGGGCAGTACAGCCACATCGAATCCGGTTTCGCCGTTCCAGCAACTACGATTATGACCGCGATGGCGCCACCGTGGACGAAGTGACTTTGGAGTCCGTATACGCGCTTTCGAACATCCTGCAATCTGACTTCGGCGATCTGACGATCATCCAGACAAAGACCGAATTCACCCGGCAGGCGACCGCGCTGGGCGAGCGGCAACTGAATATGGTGGCGTCTCGCAAGATTCCGCTTTACGAGCCGCTAACCAAAGAGTTCTCAGGTGTTATTGACAATACGGGTCGGCACGTGTCGGGCGTGATTGCCGCCTCCAGATTGATACGGGACATTATCCCTTTTGTCTATACCGATCGATTTATAGGTAATCGGCCTGTCAGTGAGATCGATATGGATTCACTGGTTCTGGCTAGTGATGCATTGGCGAACATACACCCTGATCTGCCTACCTGTGACTACACGTTTGACGACACAGAAATGTCGGTAGAGAACCATATCGCACTGATTACAGATGCAGCCAGCATGACTTCATATCGGGCGTACGGGAAGGTTCGGTTTGAACCGGACGTTCGGGTGGATGCGCCGACCATGCTTTTTACTCACCGGAACAAGAAACCCGGTTCGGATGTGGTGACCCGAGCGATGCATAGCGATGGATATGACGGCATCGAATTTAAGTACATCAGCCCAACGTCCGTTGGCTCTCCTTATAGAACAGAGACCATCATTCTGCCGACAGACGGTAACTACACGAAGCTCAAACCTTTCGAGATCCCGGGCTTTACCGGCTTTGCAAAGGCATGGCTTCGGGCCAATCGAGAATACCGCAAGCTCATGATGCAGCAGCAGGTGACCGAATTCGGCGCGACAAGTGATGCTCGTATGCTCGCGCCCGGTGCAATGATGGCATCTGTCGATAACACGACCTTTCAGTCAAATGATGGGGAGGTGGTGGGCGTTTCCGGTCTGGTGTTGACGTTGTCGCAGTCTGTCGTATGGACGCCCGGGGCAACGCATTACATCGTGCTGGTGCGCCGCAATGGCTCGTTGGAGTCAATCGAGTGTACGCCGGGGGATACGGATAAAGAGGTCGTGCTCGCAAACCTGCCGAGTGAGCCAATCGTCTCCGATCAAAACCGATTGGACGGAATCCGGACGATGTACAGCTTTGCCGCCGATATTGACCGGCCAAGCCAGTATTACATCGTCGATGACATCGACCCATCTGACCCGGAATTCATCAACGTGAAGGGATCGATGTATTTGGATGCCTATTACGACATGGACTACGAGCCGATCCCAGACGAGACGGTAACGATTAATCAGTACTGAAAATCAGATACACAACCAGCCACCTTACGAGGTGGCTTTTTTTATGGAAGAACGAAAATGGCCGTCATTGACATCCAAGGCTTTATCGACAAGCTAAACAACGGTGAAATCGACCTAGATACCTGGGCTGAGATTGTTAATTCAAACAATTTGACCGTTACAACGCGGTTGAATGGATCGGTTCCCACATGGTTCGGTGTGATGGCCGCATTGTCTGCCGCGACCGGACTTGTGTACACATCAAAGTCTGCAATGGATGCCGCGCCGGGAACAAAAGTAGGGCAGGCCGCTCGCGTCACCGAAGGCGCCGATGCCGGCCTGTACCTCTGGTCTGGATCGGCTTGGGTTAAGACGATCGATCCCCTGACGAGTTTCGATTCCCTGACGATCAACAAGGGAAAAGACTACCCGATGAAGGCGGTTTCGCGAGGTGGTACCGCTCCGAGTGACGTACACCCTGTTTGGTCAGCCGGGCTGGTAGGTGCTCGTCTGGAAGGCGTGGAGGCAGATACTGCATTCCGCCTTGCTTATTACGCAAATGGAAATGGTGGCAACTACGGCGTCACGGTATACAAAATGCCAATGTCGGATTTGACGAATCAGACTCTAGTGGTGACATCCTCCGCATCCCCGGGGTTCCAGTTTGACCGTGCTGCGGGCGGTATTCAGATGCGCACGGGTCTGATTGCAGACGGCGTTCGCCTAACGTTGGTGGTTGATGTTGATCAATTGCCTGCCGATGGTGAGTTTGTCACATCGCTGAATCCTACACATAACGGCTTCAACAGCATTATCTCGCCTGACTGTTATTTCCTGAAGTCCGTGATTGCGGAAAACTCTCTGTCGATCAACGCGAATAAGGACTATCCGTTGATTGCCGTTACGCGGGGTGGCACCGCACCACAGGACATTAACCCAAGCCTCAAAGCGTGTCTGGTTGGCGCGCAGGTGATTGATGCGCGCGATAACTATTTTTATCGTCTTGGCTACTACGGCAACGGCGTTCTTGTCAGTGGTGAGGCCAACTATGGCGTGAGTATCTATCGCATCCCGAAAGATCGGCTCGCCGAAGGCTATGAGCAGGTCATCACTTCCTATCTGACCAGCCCCGCACTCGTTCCTGACCGGATCAAGGGCGGCATTCAAACCTTCGAATTTGCATGTGTAGACGACCCACAGACACGTATGAAAATCTCCTTTGATGTAGACAAATTGCCCGCAGATGGTACGCAAATTAATGCTTCCTCAGCTACAAATAACGGCTTTAACAGCATCATTGACCCATCGTGCTACTTGGTTGGCGACTATAGCGAATGGATAGAAGGCAATTGTCTTGTAGATTGGGATGCCGATTCTAAGAAGCTGATCGTCGCCTACAAATCTGGATCCAAATGGTACAACGTTCGCTATCAGCGCAAGTCGGTTAACCAAACGTTCACAATCCTGGGCTTTGGCTTTGATGATGCATACAAGAACGTCCTGAACAATATTTTCCCTGTCCAGAATACGCCACTCACGTCTCGAACAGAGGCGGCAAGCGACTTTATCGGGCCAATGATCTTCAACCGAGTAACAGGCGGGGATGCGGGAGCGCCAACGAATCTGTATACCGGTGGCTCGCACGGCACAGAAAACACTGCAGGTGATCCCACTTCTGAAATGAAGCTGCTGGAAATCTACGTAGATGGCACCCGTCTGGATCAAACGCGCAATATTCATAAAACCTGCAAATTTGTCGATATCCTGACTCAGCAGGACGTACAGGCATCCAATACCACCATCAGCAAAACGTCAGCGGCAGAAGAGTACGTATCATTCAACATCAGCCCCAAAGGCGTGTTTGTTAGCAAAAAGCTCAAAGCGCTGTTCGATCTTCAGTTCACGGCTGATAATGCTTGCCAATGCTACATGGCAGGCATGGCAAGCGGTGCATCGTATCTGCTTTGGGGTGCAAGTCAGACTGCGCGCGCGAACATTGTAGATGGTACGCCGATCAGTTCAGGCCCCAAGTCGTCCTATCCAGAAGTGTATGGCGTATCCATCAAGCACGCTGTCGCCGGAGAATTCAACTCCTGGGTTGATCCATTCTTCGGGGTGGGTGATCGCGCCTCTACTGAGGCAAGCAAACCACTCTATGAAAATCCGGACGGCAGCGGAAAAATCTACCCGCGCCTGTTCTCGTCTGCTCAGCCGTTTTCACTCAAAGCTGGCGACTCCTATGAATGGCGAGGCGGATTCTATTGGGGTATGCCAACCAATACGGCGAATTTCGATACGGTGCAGCAAGTTCAGGACGGTGTGCTAACGGTTAAGCCGAACGGACGATATGAAGTTCGCAATGATGCGAGCACGACCCGGAAGTACGTTGATAGTACTGTAGGGCCAATCGCGGAAAGCGTGAGGATTCTTGATCGTGACACGTCCAACATTTACCCTGATGCAGATATCGCGAACGCGGCACTATACAGCGGTCTGCCTGGACGGATTACTCCATCAAGTGCAGCTGCGCCAAACCGTGGGATATACAGTGTGTATCCTCCAGTGTCCGAGGCTGGTTCTATTATTACGCCATCCTGGCCTATAGAAGCCGGCATGGGCTACTACATGGGTACACGCATTGGAACGCAACTGAGAACGGTAGATATCGCACTCTTTGCTGACTGGTATTCAGACCATGAAATGACTACGCTGGTGCGCTCTGACCAGATTGGTGCGCGGTATGTCGGTACAGGATACTCCGACCGTTATGCGCAGCTCACAGCGCCCTCAAATGCAGTCAGGGTCAGATTCAGAATCGATAAGGCTGCGGGCGAGGTTACCTCTTCCCCGGCAATTTCCAGACCGATCGTGCGGCGGCTTACGGATGCGTCCCTGATTGACCCAGCATTGACGGCGAGTCTTAATCAAGCAGCGCTCAATGTGTTCGATGCCGCACCCGCACGCGTGACTGATGCTACCGCCTCGTTCACGAACACGCTTGCCGGTGGCGCGCTCACCAACCGACCCGAAATGTCCCAGTACGTCGCCTACCCGGGTGGATCAGGCATATCTGCTCGCATGCTCACTGTTGACGGATTGCTGGCACGCCGCAAACTGACCTCGTTCGGCGCTATCAATGGGGTTTATCCGATATTTGATGTTCGGTATGTATTTGGCCGGCTCTCAGCAGCCATCACAAAGGTCGAGTTGGGCTTTGCGTGGTTCAAGGCTGATCTGACTGCGAGTAGCACGCCGGAGACGGTTCTCGAGGACTATGACAACTTCAACTCGCCTCTTGCCTCTGTAGAAACAACGGTTGGACAGTCCGGGGCGAATGCAGATGTGACTGGTCCCTCGGATGCGCGCTATTTCACCCCGTTCATCCGGTGGACTGGCGCGGGTATTATGGGACAGACACGCATGCTGGTTCAGTTTCTGGATGTCAACCCGCATACTGCTGGCGGTAACGTCCCTATTGAAGAAATAGTCGAGGATGTTGTCGAGACTATTACGCCAGATATTGACGCAAAAGTTGCAGCGGGACAGAGCGCCGTGGACTTTGTGCCGTCTCGGGTGGTCGACGCTTCAGCGTCCTTTACCGCTTCGCTCGTTGGTGGTCCTATCACCAACAGGCCGGCGTTGACGGAATTTACGCGAATCGCTGGCGGGTCGGGTATTGGCGCACGCGTAGCTACGGCAGACGGTGTGATTGCTCGGCGGCGCCTAACCTCAATCGGAGCGCTCGGCGCAACCATTCCGGTGTTCGATGTACGAGCCATCATCGGCAGGTGGGGCGGCGTCTCGACCAAAGTCGAAATCGGTATCGCCTGGTTCAAAAACGATGAAACGGTGTCGTCAACTCCAGAAACGATTGTGCAGTCTTACGATAATTTCGATGCCTCTCTGGCCGAACACAAGTTTTCTGTCGGGCAGTCAGGTGCCGACGCCGAGGTCACCGGACCCGCTGACGCGAAATATTTCACGCCGTTCGTGAGATGGACCGGATCAGGCACGACTGGTAACACCAGGTTGTTGATCCTGTTTCTGGACACGTTACCGCAAAACGGATCCGGGCCAGTCCCTGCGGCTGATCTTGCCGATTTGGTGGAACAGGTACAGGAACGCGCGTACCGCAGTGAAATTGACGTTGCACGCATCCCGCGCGTGACTTCTGCCCAAGCCGCAGCATTGACAATCAGCGAGCGGTTTTTGCACGACTGGTATTTCGTGAGCGATGGTGACGGTATGACTCACCGCGAAGACCTTCCCGTCTTTAACTCGCAAGCCTGGGCAGTTGACATGGATTTTGCGGGTGGTGATTACCTGACTGGCTCGGTAACGACCGCGCCCGATACCGTCACATTGCGGGGTCGGCCGTGGAACGATGTGCCTGGGCTGGATAATAACTATCCTGGCTATCTGGGTGCACGAATCAAGGGGGCCAACGGACGGACGCCAGCAATAGTTGTCACAAACACAAACCAGTGGGCGCCGCCTCAAACATTCACGCGTTGGCGACTGGTATGGGGCACGGAACCGAATGGCGACAACTGGAATCTGTTTGACAACATGGTATACGACGATGTGGCCAATACCTGGACGTTCAGCAACGAGGCACCATTCGACTCAGACACCGTGTATCTGTTCCATATGCCTCACTATTCCATCGAACGCTATGACAATAAGTTCCGTGAATGGATGTCCAGCCGTCTGACTCGCCCAACCCCAAGTGCGCTTGACGGTTACCGGATTGGCACGCTGCCATCCAAGGAAATACATGGTGATAAAACGGCCCCGGCAATAGACGCCTACGCGTTCTGCGTTGGGACGGGGCCACACATTGCTGTACTGACCAGTGGTGTGCATCCGGACGAACAGCCCGGGCATTACATGTTCGAAGGCGCGGTAAATGCCATTTTGTCTCCTACGCCATTAGGTCAGAGCCTAAGGGATAACTTTACCTTCTATCTGTACCCTCGCATCAATGCTCAGTGCATGTGGGCTGGATATCGTCGCATTGATGTGGATTCGATGATCGATATGAACCGTATTTTCGGCAACACCGAATATACCTCTGATGTCACGTCACTGTATATGTCTGCCTGGCAGACGGACCTGGGCGCAAATGCCGACGCGCATATCGATTTTCACTCATGGCCAACGGCAAACCCCGAAGCCAGAGCACAGATACGGTCGATCTGGCAGCGTACCGACATTGCCGAAGAGACTGTGCGTTCGCCATTTATCACGACGTTGCAGACGTATGGGCCAATTGCATTTGAGAGCAATTACACCAACCCATATACCGTGAACGATGCAATGCGCCAACTGGGTACGCCCAAACTGGTGCTTACTGCAGAATATATCCATGACGTAGATTCAGGCATTGACCAATGGCGTGGATATGGGTTGGATCTGATGCGATCACTCGAAGCCGTGAAGCATCTATTCTGACTGACGTAAAACGCCCCGCACAGACATGACGTGAAGGTGCGGGGCGAGTGCACGGATGGATAGGTGAATATTCATTCGTACGAGTCCATGGTAGGACAGCGAGAATGGGTCTTCAACCCTATGCATCGGAATTTCACATTGTTTGACAATAACCTTAAAAGCAAAAACGCCCCTGGATGAATTGGACAGGGGCGTTTACAAGTGGGCTACTAGAAATAGACTGCTTGCGGATGAAATTTTATAAAACCGAGTAGTAATTGACCAATACGGGTTTACCCGTAAATCGCCCCGGCTTCGGCTGGGGTTTTCTTTTGGAGCGAACATGTTTCGTCGAATACGGATCGGAGCAACAACGCTTGCCGTCCTGATAGGGGTATGGGCGCCTGCCTTCTGGCTGGGTCAGTACATGTCGGATCAGAATCACGCGGAAGAGTTCAAGAAGCTGCGTGCCGATATCAACTCTGCGAATGCCACCATTCAATATCAGACAGAATCGGCCAATCGCGCGTTACGGGAGCAGCGGATCGAGATTCTGGAAGAGAAGAATCAGGAAATTAAACGGATCATGTTGATGTGCACGTCTGCGGCCACTGAGTCAAAACAGGCAGCCTCTCAGGCCAAACAGGCTACCGAATCGGCGAAAGACGTACTGGATACCGTCAAAGAATCCAAGGATGCCCAAGTCGATACGATCCGGGGCGCACTGGACAAGGTGAAGAAATGAAGATTATCGCCTTCGCTCTCATTTTACTGGCCGGGTGCACCACGCATGCGGACCGCTACAAAATTATCGGCGTGCCGTACGAGACGACTCGTACTGTTGTCAAGAAGGTGCCGCGTAAATGTCCGCCTCTGCCTGCGCTCGCGCCAGATGCCACGCAGCCCGAAATCACCGCCCATCACAAGGCCGTCATTGAACTGTACGCGAGGTGCACACGATGAACTGGATATTCCAAAACTCGACACGGGTATTTGAACTGTTCTCCACTCTGCTGTTGTGGGGCCTGGGACTTTCCTTTCTGATTGACGACCGGATGCTGCAGTTCCATGCGTATAGCGGATTCCCGGGCAAATGGTGGGTAGTGAGCGGCATGTTGGCTTTGGCCGCCATATCGTCATTCTGCCTATCCAAGCACGGCGCACCATCCCGATTCTGCGCTGGCTTTGTCATGCTGCTGGCCGCTCTGGGTTGGGCAATCATCTCGGCGCAGTTCTTCAAGGCGTGGCCGCCTCTGACTACAGCAATGGTCGTTTACCCCTGCCTGTCTGGCTTCTGCTTTCTGGTCGGCTTCAAAAACATTCACGATTCGCGGGCCATTGAAAATGCAGAACTGGATAACGGTTGAATTGATATGCGCGGCGTCTGGCGGGCTGATTGGTGCAGTTCTTACGATGGTCTCCAACGAAAAAAAGGAGTCGTTTATCGAAGGCGCGCTGGCGGTTGTCGTGGGCATCGTCTTTGGCGCGGGTGCTGGCACGAAATGGGCGGGTGACCCGATATGGGCCTGTGTGCTGGGCATTATCGCAGGATCGGTGGCGGGAACGTTGCTGGAAGGTCTGCGAAAACACGCCCCGGAGGTCGTCAAGGCGGTTTTATTTGGTTGGGTTGAAAAAATAGGTGGAAAGAAAAGTGATAACGAAGAATGAATTCAAACAGGCTGCTGGCCTGTCCGACACGCTGACCGATAAATGGTATTTCCCACTCACGCAAGCCGTCTCGGAATACGTGCCATACACGCCACTGGTCATGGCGCACATCATTGCCCAACTCGGGCATGAGTCTGCCGGATTCACCCGTCTGGAAGAAAATCTTAACTATTCGGCGGAACGGCTGCTGGAGGTGTTCAAGAAGTATTTCAGCCAGGCGCTGGCCCAGCAGTACGCCCGCAAACCCATGGCAATTGCCAACCGGGTTTATGCGAACCGACTGGGTAATGGCTCGGAAGCGTCCGGCGAAGGATGGGCATTCCGGGGATCTGGCCTGATCCAGTTGACCGGCAAGACGAACCACTACACGGCGGCCACGGCCCTGGGGATAGGACTGGACCGGTTCTCTGAATTGGTGCGCACCGATCCGGATATCGCCGCGCGTGCGTCCATCTGGTGGCTCTGGAAGAACGGAGTCATTGCGCTGATGGCGGCTGACGACCTGACTGGCACTACGCGTCGGATCAATGGTGGATTGAATGGGCTGGATGATCGAAAAGCACGACTGGCCCGGGCGAAAGGGGTACTGGGATGAATGAACTATTCGGACGAATATGGGGATGGATTGCCGGCGCCGCTGCGCTGATGATGGCTGCGGCTGGCTTGTACCTGCGGGGCAGGAGTACGGGGCGTTCTGAGGAACGCGCGGAAAGGGATGCCGCGGTCGCCAAACAACAGACTGCGGCCCGTGAGGTCGTGAGGGAGAATGAAATTGAAACTGCTTCTATGGATGACAGCGCTATCGACGCTGACCTTAGCCAGTGGGTGCGCCGCCCCGGTCCCGGTCGGGATTGAGTACTGCCAGATAGCCAAGCCTTTTGTGTTCACTGATAAGGCGGAAATTAAGGCAACGCCTATGCCGGTGAAGCGCCAGGCGCTGGAACACAACCTGAATTATCAGGATCTATGCGGGAAGTAAATCATAGGCAGTCGCTTTTCTGGGATCCAGGCCATCTGTTGCGCCTTTAAGATTTGGTGTGTATTATTTTGCATTTTTTAGTTACATACACCATCATGAAGAAATCAATAGTTGGACTGGTCCTTTGTATTTGCCTCATAGCCGTTGGGGCTTTTGCTTTCAATGCGATCAAAACGCCTCCAACATTATGGGGCAAGACACAATATGGCATGACCCAGACGGAGGTATTGAAGGTACTGCCAAACGCGAAGCCTATTAAAAACGGGTCTACGTTTAGCGACGGTTCTATTGAACGACTTCGTATAGAAGATGTGTCTATAGTAGGTCGAGTGTTTGTTGCCAGCTTTCTATTTGAAGGCGAAAAACTAAATTCTGTTTCATTTAAGCCCGCCGTATCGCCTCATTCTACGGACGGACGCGCATTGCTTGATAGCTTGATCGTGTCGTTGCGAGCCAAATATGGTCCAGAAACGTACAAAGAGGAGCGGGACGATCACAGCAGAAAATCATGGGATTTTCGTTGGAAATCAAAGGGGACTGATATTACTATGTATGTATTACAAATCGGCGAGAATTTTCCAATTTTCAGGCTTGGATACCAAGTAAACTCGCCAGAAGATGAAGACGTACTTTGACAATTGAGCGTATAACGAAATATTTTCGGGGTAAATTCCCGTTATACGAAACTCGCACTGGATCTTTCGTTTTGCGAAATTTCGCAAACTTCCATATCTGGTGACAACCATCCGGAATTTCCGGACAGTTCAAATAGGCTCGCTCGAATCCTCCCCCTGATACCTCGAATTCCCCACCTTCCGGGTTACCTCATACCACTCAAAGGCCGACTCAGGCCGCGCCACGGTAAGCAGCTCCTTCGCCTGCTCGACCGTCGTATCCGGATCCAGCCACTCCCGCGCATGCTCAGCCGTCAGCACAACCGGCCTGCGGTCGTGGATATCCACCATCCCGCCGGCTGAATCGTCGGTCACAATGGCGAATCCCGACTCCTTGCCGACATCTGCGCCTTCCCGCCATCCTGAGATAGCCGCCATCAAAATCGGCTTGCCATCTGCCGGCCGGATGTACCACGGCTGCTTATTGCCTTTCTCGCCAGTCCATTCAAACCAGCCATCGGCCGGCACGATCATGCGACCGTGGATCGTCGGCGCTTTCCAGAATGGGGAATCGCTCAGAATCTTGTCCAGCCGGGCATTGCTCACTGGGGAGCGCTTGTACCACGACGGCGCATATCCCCAGAACTGACGCTCAAGGGTGGCAGTACCGACCAGTTCGTGGATGACCATCGGCTTTGTGCCGGGCGGGACGTTGAACTGAAGGCCGGGTCCCACATCAAACACTTTGCTCATATCCGTGAAGATGGTGGCAAAGTATTCATCTGGCTCACGACTTTGGCTTATTCTTCCGCACATCCAGGGCATTCTCCACAATTTTCATGTTGTTTTCGTCTTTGTGCTGCTGACGCGCCTTTTTCGGATCATACCGCCCATCACCATATAAAACCATCTCCGGCTCAAGCAACGCTTCGATATGGTCAAACTGCCAAGTGTCAAAATGGCCGTTTGCAATGTCAATTTCTGCGCGCTTGGTCATCGCTCGAACGGTTCTGATGACTTCATGCAGCCTGCTGATTTCGCGCAGCAGCATGCGGACCTGTTCATTTTTGGTAGTATCCCGGATTTTTATGAGATCGATCCGGTGTAGTGGTGGTTGGTTCATATCTGCTCCTGAGTTGGGGCAGATTAGGGGCCTAGGGTTGGGATTATAGCAGGAAGAAACTGTGTGTTTTTTTGGTGTTTTGCGGAAAAAGGTCATCTTTGCGGAAAAGACGACATATCAGAATTACTCTGAAACCCGCATAAATGTTGGAGGCGCAGAGCGGAGTCGAACCGCTCTGGACGGATTTGCAATCCGCTGCATAACCGCTTTGCTACTGCGCCTTGTAGGTATAAACGAAGAGTCAAACATTATGTGCGATTTTTGACAAGTAGTCAAGGCGATGGACCGTTTCGACAATGAATCTGTCGACTGGCTACAACCTTCGCGTCAGACACGAAGGTTAGATCTTTGCCTGGCTTCGGAGCGCTGAGGGCGGTTTCATTGCGTGCCGATCCAGATACGCCAATACGATTAGCGCGAGCATCATGAACAGGATGGCGAGCCAGAATATGGCTGAGTACCGTCCCTGATCGAGCAACCAGCCGAACAAAGGTGCAGCAATTGCTCCGCCGATATTGAAGCCGGTCATGACAATCCCGAAGGTCTTGCCCTCCGAACCGGGTACCGCGGCGGCGCGAACAAGCATGTCGCGGGATGGTGGAATGATACCGGTAAAAAATCCTGCGAGTCCGAGCATCACCACGATGGCCAAAGGTGAGAGGGGTAGCAGGACGAGCAACATGATGCTCATAGCTGCAAGCGCAAATGCCCCGGCAGCAAGCAGAGCGTGATGCCGGGTTTTATCTGCAAGTTCGCCACCGGCAAGCACGCCAAATGCACTGGCGAAAAGAAAAGTGGTCAGCCCTGCATTGGCCCATGAAAGCGGCACCGAAAACCCATGCACAAGCGCAGAAACAGAAAATTTTTCAATTGAGCTTGTGTTCAGACTGAGCAATATGAACAGTAGCGTGAGTATCGGGATTGAATGGGCCAGCAGACTGAATCTGGCGTGTTGATCTGGAATCGCAAGGCCGGTGCTCGGTCGATTGTTCCATTCGTCTTCCCCGGTAGTCGGCGCCGATAGCAGGAGGATGACCAGTCCGCCTAATAATGCTGTTACCAGAAACGCCGTTGCCAGGTTCCAGTACAGTGCAATACCCAGCAGAATGGGGGGTGCCATGGCACTCCCAAGATAACCTGCGAAGGTATGAATCGAAAAGGCCCGACCCATGCGTTCCTGTGCGATACCACGCGCCAGAAGAGTGTAATTTGCCGGATGATAAACGCCATTTGCAATACCGGCCAGCGTCATGGTGATAAGCAGGCTCGTATAGCCGGGGGTAACGGCCAGGCATAAAAAACTTGCGCTGCCAAGCGCCAGGCCAGTGAGCAGCATGTTTCCAGGCCCGTACCGGTCGACGGCAAACCCAAAGGGTATCTGCACGATGGCAGACATGATATTGAAAAGACCGATAGCAATTCCCAGCTCGACAAAACTGACATTGAGCGCATCAGGCAGTAACGGCAGCAGAGCTGGAATAGCCATGATATGGAAATGGCTTACCAGATGGGCTACGGAGATTTGCGGCAGCAGGCCTATGGATCGGTGTGACATGATTTGATCCTCTCGGATATGCATATTAAATGTAACTGTGATGCAAATTTATCGCGTCACTAACCCATGGAAAACAGTCAGTTTCATAAACGGATCCTGCATACCCGCATATTATCACGTCAGTAATATAATGTTACGTTGGTTGCATTAAATATTCCGTAAGCGCGTCCCCGAATTTAATCGCAAGAAAGCGATTGCTTGCGGTTGAATTCGGGTCTATGCTCAGAACCTGACTTTTTGGCAAGTGGAGTTTTCATGCAAAAGACGCGAAATGTCCCTCCCACATTACTTACCGATGACGCGCGCTGGCGCGCAGTCATGGCGCGGGATGCCAGCGCCGATGGGAAGTTTGTTTACGCCGTCAAAACCACGGGCATCTATTGCCGACCCAGCTCGTCGGCCCGCTTACCGCGACGAAAAAATGTCGAGTTCTTTGACAGTGCAGAGGATGCCGAGGCAGCAGGGTATCGTGCCAGTCGGCGGGGCGTAGCGGATCGTACGGCTGCGGCAAAAGGTCGGGCAGAGCTGGTGGCGGGCGTATGCCGTCTTATTGAAGCTGCTGAAATACCGCCGAGCCTGGACGAGCTTGCCGCAAGCGCAGGAATGAGCCCATATCATTTTCACCGCGTATTCAAGGCTGAGACCGGTTTGACGCCCAAAGGCTATGCTTCAGCATGGCGTGCCCGCAGACTGCGCGAGAGGCTGGGTAACGCCGATGCATCTATTACAGATGCAATATACTCTGCCGGTTTCAATTCCAATAGTCGTTTTTATGAGGCATCGAATCATTTGCTCGGCATGCGTGCGCGCGATTACCGTGCAGGTGGCGAAGGTGCCATTATTCGCTTTGCTGTGGGACAGAGTGCGCTGGGTGCGATTCTGGTTGCGCAAAGCCAGCGGGGCATCTGTGCGATTATGCTCGGCGATGATCCCGACAGTCTATTGCGTGATTTGCAGGATCAGTTTCCCCGGGCGCAGCTGTGCGGGGGCGATGCCGGCTTTGAAAGCCTTGTGGCGCAGGTCGTGGGCTTTGTAGAAACGCCATCACTGGGACTGAACTTGCCACTGGATGTGCGCGGGACCGCATTTCAGGAGCGAGTCTGGCAAGCGCTTTGTGATATTCCCCCCGGCACCACAGTAAGCTATTCTGATATTGCAGAGCGCATCTGTGCGCCAAAGGCAGTAAGGGCTGTTGCACAAGCCTGTGGCGCCAACCGGATTGCAGTTGCCATTCCGTGTCATCGTGTAGTCCGGCGCGATGGGGATTTGTCGGGTTACCGCTGGGGAGTTGAGCGCAAGCGTCAGTTGCTTGCCCGTGAAGCAGATAATCCTGATGTACAGACAGCTCCAAACGTGCATTCTGCCGCGCGTACCGTTAAGCCTTAGTGAACTATCGATCAACGCGTGAGGGTGCCGGAAGCACAATGGATTGCGACCAGGCGGACGGCCTATCGGATTATCGAGTCGTTTTTTTCCAGGCGAGTTCTGCCGCAACTGATAAAGGTTCCTTAGACCGGTATAAGCGGACCTCGAAAGGCACTTCATTCTGTTTTCCACCGAGCACTTGCAGCTGACCAGACATGCAGTCTTTGGCAACGACTGACCAGGGCAGCCATCCTACCCCACGACCCTTTTTTACGAGAGACCAGGCCACTTCAACCGAATCGCAACGCGCGACGGGGTCCAGCGCATAACCATTTGACCTCAGATGATCGCTCAGAATGTGATGCAACGATAGCGTGTCTACATACGCAATATGCGGCATGACGGTGAATTCGTCATCAAGATTGTAATCTCGTCCATTATGTTTGGGTGCAAGACTGACGGGTACGAATTTGTCCGCCCCCAGTTGCACATACTGATAATTACTGGTGGCGACCGGAATGGAGAGATTGGGGTGCTCATAGCAGCAAAGAAAATCGACGTCGTTACGCTGGAGAAGAATAACCATGTCCGGGGTTGATCCCGTTCGTATCTGCAGCGAGACTGGCACCGAAAGTTCCTGCCCTATCGCATCGGCCATGCTACACACCCAGTCTGCTACCAGCGTACTGGCTAAATAGCGCCCGGTGGCAATCCGAAGTGAATGCGCGTTGGCAGCTGTAGGCGTTTTCAGTTTCTTGCTGACAGTATTCAGGCGCGCCACAACATATTCGGCTGTCACCAGCAGCTCCCGCCCTTCCTGGGTCAGCCTGACAGGAATTGTGCTGCGGTCCACCAGTCTGGTCCCCGCCCAGTTTTCGAGTTCGCGTATTCGCCGGCTGAAAGCCGGGTGGGTGACGTTTCGCAGTTCTGCCGCCTTTGTGAAGCTACCTGTTTTGGACAGGGCAATCAGATCTTTGAGGAGCTTGGTTTCTGCCATCGGTCATTCGCGATTTCGATAATCAGCTGGCTTGTCCCGGTGACGCGCCAGCCTGGTTGCGGGGGTTTTGATTTGGCACGTCATTGTGCAATAAAAACACAATGTTGGTGTTTCTGAGCATTTAGTATAGAGCAAACCCCAATTCAATGAGAGGAGACATTGTCATGAATAAGTTAAGAAGAAATGCGCTTCAGATTGCCGCTACGGCGTTGAGCCTGCTTTGCCTGAACATCAGTCCGGCGTACGCGGCATCGACCTATCCTGATCGGCCCATTACGATTGTGGTTGGATATCCCGCGGGCGGAAGTGTAGATCTGAACGGCAGGGTAGTAGCAGAGACATTGGCCAAAAAAATCGGCGCCAACGTAGTCGTTGAAAACCAGGGCGGGGCGGGAGGCACAATTGGTGCGCAGAAAGTGATTCGTGCCAGACCTGACGGATACACGCTGCTGGTAGGCTCGCTCAATGAGATTATTATTGCCAGCCTGGTGAACCCTGCTGTGAAATATAACGGGATGACTGATTTGCAGCCCATCGGTTTGATCGGGGATCAGCCACTGGTGCTGGCAGCTTCCAAAAATACGGATATCAAAAATGCGGCAGATTTGGTAAAGGTGGCCGCATCCGGAAAATCGGCACAATATAGCTTCGGATCTTCCGGAGTAGGTACGTCACTGCATATGGCAG
Organism: Pseudomonadota bacterium; assembly: GCA_023389155.1. Classification (GTDB taxonomy): domain Bacteria; phylum Pseudomonadota; class Gammaproteobacteria; order Burkholderiales; family Burkholderiaceae_B; genus Advenella. The sequence continues at coordinate 23,216 of JAEWEV010000033.1, read as the reverse complement.
GTGAAATGATCAACGCAGAAACCCACGCGAAATTCCTGCATGTGCCCTATCGCGGTGTATCGCCGCTAGTAACGGATCTGACCAGTGGTCGATTGCCTCTTGGTGTTTTTGCTCTGTCCTCTGCATTGCCGCAGATACGATCGGGTCAGATTACGGCAATAGGTGTGACAAGCGCAAAACGTTCGCCGTTCGCCAGCGAGATTCCGCCACTGGCAGAAACGGCCGAGCTCAAAAATATTGATATCAGTGTATGGTTTGGACTTTTCGGCCCCAAGGGCATGCCTGACGAGGTTGTCAAGACGCTTCAGGAGGGTTTGCAACAAGTGCTGGCAGACCCGCAATTTCAGGAGAAATATCGGACGACCGGCAGCACTGTTATGTTGGAACAACCAGATCTGCCTTCATTTTTTCAGGCAGAGCATGACAAATTCAAAACGCTGGCTGAAAAGGCCCATATTGCAAAGGAGAACCCATGACCGCAGCATTCGATATCCCTGTTCCCGACCTGTCCGTCGAGCGCAAGGGTAACACCGACACGCCGGGTGTATGGGAATGGGATTCCGGCGTAGCGGGGCCGACTGTGCTGCTCACTGCCCTGATCCATGGCAACGAAATTTGCGGTGCCTGGGCGCTTAAGGAATTGCTCGCGTCGGGACTACGACCGGTAAGGGGAAAACTGGTGCTGGCATTTTGCAACCTGGCCGCGTTCGATTCCCTGGATATTACTGCGCATGATGCTGCACGCTTTGTGGATGAGGATCTGAATCGCGTTTGGACGACAAAGAAGCTGGGAGATCCATGCACTCAGGAGCGTCGACGCGCACAGGAACTGCGCAAATGGGTGCTGGAAGCAGACTGGCTTCTGGATGTGCATTCCATGCACGAACCCAGCCCGCCACTGATGATGACCGGGACACTAAAGCGCAATGTGGCGCTGGCTAAACGCCTTGGGGTTCCTTCCCATATCATCATCGATGCGGGTCACAAGGACGGAACACGCATGCGAGACTTTGCACAATTCGGTGATCCACAGGGACAGGCGCTTGCATTGCTGATTGAATGTGGCTTCCACGGCGATCCGTCTTCAGTTGATACGGCAAGGAGCGTGATTGCTCGCTTTCTGCTTGAATCCGGGGTGGTAGAACCGACAGCCTTGCCGGATAGCTGGGTTCTTGCAGCGAAAGCGACACAGACAGTGCTGGAGGTCACAGAGCCGGTAGTGGCGCGGTCCGAAACCCTGTCTTTTGTCGAACCTTACCAGGGAATGGAGTGCATTGCCCTGGCAGGCACGAAGATTGCGGATCAGGATGGGGAGGCCATTGTCACGCCTTATGACAATTGTTATCTCGTGATGCCGTCGTTGCGGCAACTGAAGGCAGGTGTGACCGTCGTGCGTTTGGCACACGAATCCCCCGAGTGGACCGATTAGTTATCAAAGCTTCATGGTCACGCCAGGGAGTGACAAGCCGCCGAACTACGTGGAAGAACGCCTGGTAGTATCGCGGCGTCCGGATCTGACGTACCTGGCGCCTGACTGAAAGATGCAGCGGCTGCACGAAGACTGGATTGTTTGGCCGATCGCGCTAAGGGCTAAACCGTTTATCCAGTTCGGCGCCGCTTACTATACCGGTAAAGCTGCGAAAATTTCCCTCCTGTGCAATCTGTCGCGCTGCGCTCAGAAAACTGTCCATGGCTACCCGCGCTAATGCGCCACCTACGCTGATGCGTCGAACTCCCAAGCTGGCCAGGTCGTCCACGGTAAACCCGAGATCGTTACCACAAAGGATATTTACCGCTTTGCCGTTCGCAGCCTTTACGACCGCAAGAATCTGTTCGGCGGTTTTTATGCCTGGTGCGTAGATGCAGTCTGCTCCGGCTTCGACAAATGCGCCGATTCTGCGCGTGGTCTCTGCCAGATCAGGGGCGCCACGGATAAAGCCCTCGGTTCGGGCTGTAAGGACGACCCTTTCTCCAGTCTGGTCGATTGCAGCACGTGCAGCTTTAACACGTTTGACGGCCTGGGCAAAATCATACAGGCCAACCGTCTCACCCTGAGGTGCATCTTCAATAGACAGGCCTGCGATGCCAGTTGCCACGCATTGCGTGATATTCTGCTGCATCTGATCGATATCTTCGGCATAGCCGTTCTCGAAATCGGCATTAAGCGGAATATCCACTGCACACGACAGTTCCCGCAAATGCGCCAGTACCGTGTCCAGCCCTTGCGTGCCATCCGGCATGCCATTCGCATAGGCCAGTCCTGAACTGGTAGAGGCTATTGCTGGAAAGCCCATTTGTTCCAGACATATCGCCGTCCCGATATTCCAGGGATTGGGAATGACAAAGCAGCCAGACTGATGTAGCTGATAAAAGTCATCCCGTTTTTGTTTGATGGTACGTGCTGTGGTCATATGGCACCTATTGAACAATAGGAAGGGATTGTGATGAAAAATACGATGAACGATGAAAGGTTTCTCCGCCGGCTTTCGATCTTAACACGTCCAAAATTGCATAAATGATACGATGTTGCTGCTACCCCAGCTAGCCGTTGCGTCATTGCGATTGTCATCCCGCTCAGGGTAATCCCGAAAGGATGATTTCGTATAATCGTATACAATTAGACGAAACAAAGGAATGACATATGGACTGGCTCAATTCACACGTCGGACAGGAAGCATTTGAGGGCATCAGGGACACGTCACTGGGCAAGCTGGTGCGTGATTATTTGCTGAATCAGATCATGTCAGGCAGATTGACGCCCGGGCAGGCCCTGCGCGAACCCGAACTGGTTGAACAGATGAAGGTATCCCGCGTACCTGTGCGCGAGGCGTTGCGAGAGCTCGAAAGCATGGGCTTGGTGGTTTCGCGAAAGCATTCAGGCGTATACATCCGTGAGTTATCCGAAGAGGAAGTGCATGATCTTTATCAGTTTCGCGCACTGATGGACAATCATGCCGGGCAGATTGTTGCGCAGCTGGATCCGCAGCTACGTGCTGCGCTGGTGGGAAAGCTGGATGTGTGTGTGGTGCAAATGGAAGAGGCAATCGAAAAGAGCAATGTTCAGGCGTATTACAACGCCAACCTGCATTTTCACTGGCACTTTATCGAGTCAGCAGGTAACCGCGAGATCGCCAAGAGCTACAGGGAAGTCATCCAGAAGCTGCATCTTGCACGCGTGAAGAATTTGTCGACACCGGACCATCGCCGAAAGTCCAACGCCGAGCATAAGGAAATCGTTCAGGCACTGCGCGATGCCGACAATATCGGGGGAGCATTGCATTGCGCAGAGCTACTCTCGCATCATGTCGTTAAAGCACATAAACGACTGGCAGATATGTAACGGCAGCCGCGCAGGGCGCTGGCAGTAAACCGCTTGCGTGAGTGTGACAGCCGACTATTTATTTCTGTTTTTCATCCGGTACCAGCCGGAATTTCACAACTGACATATCCGAAACATATCGGAGGAGACAAATTATGGATCGTCGATCATTTCTGCTCACTGTTGGAGCAGGCAGCATTGCTTTACCTTCACTATCGCTGGCGCAGGAAAAATATCCAGCCAAGCCGATCACTTTTATCGTGCCTGTAGCTGCGGGTGGCGGCAGCGATTACATTGCGCGGGCAACGACAAGTGAGTGGGGCAAGGCTTTGGCCGGGACCACATTTGTTGTCGAGAACGTTGGTGGCGGCGGGGGCGTGATTGCCTGTCAGCGCGCGGCTCGCTCCAAGCCCGATGGCTATACGCTCATGCAGGGATACGTGGCAACCCTTGGTACCGGGCCGGCAACGAGGCAGGTGCCTTATGACCCGATCGCGGATTTCACGCCGGTAGGCATGATTGGTGGTACACCCAATGTGCTGGTGGTTGATGCAAAACTGCCGATTAAAACACTCAAGGAATTTGAGGAGTATTTCAGCAAAAATCCGAGTACCAATTACGGCTCTGCCGGAGCAGGCTCACTGACGCATTTGCTGATGGAACTGCTCAAGCAGGACACCGGATTAAAAACTCAGCACATTGCCTATAAAGGAATCGCGCCGGCATTTCAGGATCTGGTGGGAGGCCGTACGCAAGCCATGTTCCCCGGTCTGGCTGCTGCTGTTCCTCATCTGACGTCGAATACGGTCCGTGCGATTGCCCTGACGGGTAGCGAACGCAATGCCCGTTTCCCTGACGTACCAACGTTCGAGGAGCTGGGTGTCAAGGGTTTTGACGATGTGCTGCAGTGGTACGGTGTATCGGGTCCGAAAGGCATGCCCGACGATATTGTCAAGACGCTGAATGAGTCCCTCAATTCTGTATTGAAAAAACCGGAGCTGGAAAAGCGCCTGCAGATTGAAGCGATTCTGCCCATGCCGATGACTCCGAAGGAGTTTGGTCAGTACGTGGAAAAGGATCTTGAACGCTGGAAAAAGGTAGCTCAGGAACAGGATATTCGTCTGGATGCCTGAGTACTGCGTCCCGATATCATTTTAAGTAAATTGTATTCATCACATCTGTAGTATTTAGATTGAAATTTTTTTCAGGACTATCATGGCTGTAAATACCAAAGTAGAAGCAGATCACAATGCACCTGCTGTCACCCGCATTCTTGCGGAGTTTGTTGCAACCCATCCATCAAAAGGCTGGACAGATGAAGTCGAGCACGAAGCGCATCGCACTTTTCTGAACTGGCTCGGTTGCGCAGTCGGCGCATCCAGGCACGAGGCCGTGCAGGCTGCCCTGCGTGCCGTGCAGGTACTTGAACCATCGCAACAGGCCATGATCGCAGGACGCAGTGAGCGTGTGGATATTGCCAGCGCTGCGCTGGTCAACGGCATTTCTTCCCATCTGTTTGATTTTGATGATACGCATCTGAAAACCATTATTCATCCTGCCGGACCCGTTTGTTCGGCCGTGCTTGCCTTGGCTGAACTGACGGGAGCCAATGGTCGCCAGATTATTGACGCGATTGTGCTGGGTATTGATGTGGCGTGCCGTATCGGTAATACCATTTATCCTCATCACTATGACCGTGGCTGGCACATTACCGGTTCGACTGGCTCGCTTGGCGCTGCCGCAGCTTGCGCCCGTCTGTTGTCACTGGATGTGGAAAAAACCACCATGGCTCTGGGCATTGCGGCTTCCCAGCCGGTAGGGTTGCGCGAACAGTTCGGTACGATGACCAAACCGTTCCATCCGGGAGCTGCGGCACGGGCGGGCCTGATGTCGGCGTTGCTCGCAAAAGAAGGGTTCACTGCAAGTCCAAAAGCAATCGAAGCACCTCGGGGCTTTGCACAGGTTGTCTCTACCAAGTTTGACTGGAATGAAATTACAGACGAACTTGGCAAGCGCTTTGAAATTTCGTTCAATGCATACAAGCCTTTTGCCTGCGGTATTGTGATCCATCCCAGTATCGATGCATCGGTCCAGTTAAAAGAGCAGGGCGTTACCGCAGATAATCTGGAGCGGCTTGATCTGCGCGTTCATTCTCTGGTGCTGGAACTGACTGGTAAAAAGGAACCGAAAGACGGTCTGGAAGGAAAATTCAGTGTCTATCACGGTTGTGCTGCGGGCCTCATTTTCGGGCGCGCATCGGAAGACGAATACGAAGACGCGATTGTCAATCGTGAGGACGTCGTGGCGACCCGTCGCAAGGTAAAGGCCACGGTAGATGATTCTATTGACGAAGCAGCCGTTGAAGCGACCGCCACCTTGAAAGATGGCCGTACGATTCATGTTCGTGTGGATCATGCCATCGGCTCATTGCAACGGCCCATGACTGACCAGGATCTTATGGATAAATTCAGCGCCATGTCGATCCCGGTTATCGGGGAAGACAAAACGCGTAATCTGATAGCCCTGTGCTGGAAGCTGTCAGAGGCGGCCGATGTTCGTTCACTTGTTGCTCAGGCAGGCTGATCGCTGATCAGTATCGCTTTGCACTCAGGCCAGGACTGTATGTCCTGGCCTGTTTGTTTGTCCGGTACTGCGGGAAGGGTTATTCGCAATCCTGTTCCAATAGTATGATTCAATACGGCGAACTTTTTCTATTCTCATCTTGCTGACAGGATACATCTCATGGACAAGAAAATTGCAGAAGTATTGGAAATTTATCATGCTCGGATACGCGAAGAGCAGGCTTCGCCGCGCACGGAACCACCAGGCGGGCGCGATGGCGGAAACGACCAGCGTATGCGTGCAATCGGCCCAGCTACCGGACAGTTGCTGAATATCCTGGTGCGCAGTCTTGAAGCGCCGACCATTCTTGAACTGGGGACGTCTTTTGGATATTCTGGTGTCTGGCTTGCCGACGGGGCTCGCGCTACCGGTGGGCGCGTCATCACCATGGAAATGCATGCCTATAAATCGGAATATGCACAAGATATGATTGGACAGGCGGGTTTGGCTGAGTATGTGGATTTTCGCTTGGGTGATGCCGTTGAAATGACTCGCGAGCTGCCCGGAAAACTGGATTTCGTTTTCCTGGATCTATGGAAGGATCTTTACATTCCGTGTCTGGAGGCCTTCTATCCGAAACTGAATCCGGGCGCAATTATTGTCGCTGACAATATGATCCGTCCTGTCACCGAAGATGTGAAAAAATATGCAGAGGCAATTCGCGCCCTGCCGGATATAACAAGTGTCATGTTGCCGGTAGGCACCGGAATTGAAGTCAGCAGATACATGCCAAAATAGCGGCAACCACGAACCTGATTGCCGCTATTGGCTGTCTGGTTCTGACAATTATTGCATGGATACTAGTTTGGCCGTCCAATTGGACGTGCCGTTTATCGTGCCTTGCATCTGCCTGTTGTTGACTTTGCCGGTGTAGGTTTGCCCGTTAGCAGAAAAGGTGATATTTTCCCCGTCCAGCCGGGCGTCGGTAATCGGTGTGCTGGCGCCTCCGTTACTGATTGTTCCTTCCAGCATCTGGAACTGCTGGTTCAGTATCAGTTCCCGATCGCCTAGCTGCCATTTACCTGCAACTTTTGCCGGGATGGTCCATTTGTAGGCGTGACAATAGTTAGTGCAACCTTCCTTGACCTCTGCGGTTTCATCGGGCTCCCAGTCTTCCATGGCAAATGAATTTGATACAACCCGGGTGCCAGGTTTCATGTCCAGCAGTGTGGGCCGCAGTCGCATATTGAGTTTGGGCAGCAGGAACAGGGTCACCACAGAGGCGTCAGAAAAGTCCGATTCGAAAATATCGGCCTGTTCAAATGTCACCTTGTCACCGACACCTTCGGCCTGAGCTGTGCGTTTCGATACGGCAACCATATCCGGGTTGTACTCGATTCCACGTGCCGCTGCGCCCCGTTTGGCGGCGGTGATCACCAGTCGGCCATCTCCGGAACCCAGATCGACGAGTCGATCCTCGGCAGTCAGGTTTGCCATGTCAAGCATTTGGTCGACAAGGGCCTGAGACGTGGGTAGCCAGATCACATCCTTGCCCTGCTGGCCGAGGGAAGGCGTGTATTCCTCCTCTGTGGTCGTTTCGGGCGTGTTTGCGGGAGCCGGGGTCTGCGCTGAAAGTGGGCCGCTCGCCGTGAAGGCAAACAGGGCGGCGGCAAGCAGGGATTTTGCTGGCAATATCATCGTTGATCTCCTGTTGAGGTTGTCACTTCGTAACGGTAATTTCTGCCCGTGTGTCGGGGTCGTCCGCCTCTTCATCGTCCCTGACGCGGAACAGAAGAATTGGTGCGCCGGCAGCAAGGACTGCCAGTCCGACCAGCGCGGCAATGCCTGTGTACATGATGCTGGCGTAGAACATGTAAAGGCAGGTGAGACAAAAAAGGATCGGCGTGAACGGGTATAGCGGAACCCTGTAGGGCAATACACGTCCGGGTTGACGCCAGCGCAGCACGAACAGGGCCAGACCGACCAGGAACATGAAGGCCCAGAAAACCGGTGCAGTATAGTCAACCATGGCCTTGAAGCCATCGCGTGTGACAGCGCCCATGACGATTAATGCAAGGGCAATCGCTCCCTGCATGAGCTGGCCATTGGCGGGCGTCTTGCCTCGACTGTCCCAGATAGCGACCCATCGCAGGATGGTCATATCGCGTGCCATGACGTAGAACACGCGGGCGCCCGTAAAAATCGTCGCGTTCAGCGTTGAGATCGCTGCAACGATAATGGCAAGCGTGACGGCAATTTTGCCTGGTTCACCCGCCACAATATGCATCATGTCCGCTGCCACGGCGTTAGATGCGCGCAGCCCCTGAAGGCCCAGAATCGAAAGCAGGGCCAGATTGGTCAGCAGGTAAAGCGTCACCAGAATCAGCGTCCCCAAAATCAGGACCTTGGCAATATTTCGTGGTGCGTCCCTGAGTTCACCGGTCAGATAGGCGGCTTCGTTCCAGCCTCCATAAGTGAGCAGCACGAAAATCATGGCCATGCCAAGCGCCGCAGATTCCGGTTCAAGGCCTACCTCTGTCTCGGGCTTCTCTCCCGAGGCCAGTAATCCGAAAAGGATGATGGCAACAATCGCCGCAACTTCGATGAAGGTGACGATAATTTGCAGATTCTTGCCTTCCGCCGTTCCGATGAAATTGACGGTTGTCAGGATAATCACTGACAGAGCAGCGTAGATTGCCGGACCGTGTGGACCAAGAGGGACGAGTTGGGCGATGTAGTCGCCGAGCATGAATGCCACCACCGCAATGGCGCCTGTTTGGATCACAGTGCAGCGAGCCCAGCCAAACATCATAGCAATCGGGCGGCCATAGGCGCATGATAGGAAATGATATTCGCCACCGGCATGGGGGTGCGCGGCCGACAGTTCGGCATAGCACAGTGCTCCCACCAGCGTTACCAGTCCGCCAATCACCCAGACCAGAAGGAATAGCCATTCGTGCTCAACATTGGCCGCCACAATTGAAGGCGTACGAAAAATTCCGATACCCACGACCAGCCCGACAACAATGGTCACTGCATCAAAGACGGAAAGTTGCGCTTGCGGTCGGGTCTGGGCTTGTTCAGTCATCTGAATCCTTCTGAGTAAACAGTATCAACATCAAAGGCGCAATGCGATTCGCCGAGAGCTGGGTATCTGGATTTCGAGGTGCTGCAAAAATTACCGTTTGGGTGCCAATACGTCAGGCCCGGGCTGAAAGCCGCGGCCTGCTCATATGCGCCCGACTCATACCGGGCAGGCAACACGGGTGTGTCGATCCTGGGCCGGTCAGGAATATGAAGCGAAGCTAGTTAGGAAGTGAATTCTTACAAATAGCTGAAAATAACTTTACCACAAAGCTGTGGCATTTGTATTTTCTGCGACAGCGTTAGCAAAAGCTTTTGCGGCGCCTGCTTGCGGCGCCGGTTTCCGTGACAATTGAAGCGGTGATGAGGACGGATCAGAAGGTGGGGGAGGAAATATTATTGTTTGGCGCGAAGCACTATTTGTGTGATTTCGGATGGACGTCCCAGTCTTACCGGAAAGCCGTTCCATAAGCCGGTACCCATGCTCACGTAAAGTGTCATTGCGTTCACGTCGTACAGGCCATTCACGAAACCTTCATTGGCCATTTTGGTAAGTACGTGGGCGCCCAGAATCTGGCCGCCGTGCGTGTGCCCGGACAGTTGCAGACTGACGCCCGCTTGCGCGTTTTGTTTTGCGCCGCCGGGTCGATGGCTGAGCAGTATGATGGTGCTGTCTGGCGGGGCATCGGCCAGTGCTGCTGCGGTATCGGGTTCGGGCATTCCAAAGCGGTTGGCTGCATGATCAGTAATGCCTGCAAGCACAATTTTCTGATTGTGATGGGTGATGAGAACATGCCGATTGACAAGCATGTGCAGGCCCAGATTCTCAAAAACATTCAGCCAGCCTTGATAGCCGGAGTAGTACTCATGATTGCCGGGTATGGCAAACACGCCGTGCCTTGCGGTTAGCGCCTGCAATGGCTTGACATCATTGGCGCGGGCTTGGGGAGAGCCATCGACCATGTCACCTGTAATTACGGTCAGATCGGGCTTGAGCGCATTGGCTTTGTCAACGACTGCGCGCATCCAGGGGCCCTGGAGCAGACGGCTGGCATGCAAATCGGTTAACTGAACAATGCGGAAACCATCGAAGGCAGTTGGCAAACCGGGCAGGGCAATTTCAACGGTTTTGACGTCTGGCGTTTTTACGGCGTTGTAGACGCCGATAGCCGATAACACAACGGTAATAGCAACAGTGGCGGCTATCAGCCTGGGTGATGTCAGTAGCATGACGCCCACCTCCCGTGAAAGCGGGTAGGCGAGCAAACCCGTCAGGTCCTTTACCAGCAGCAGCGCGCCGCTCAGTAATATCGCACAGAATGCCCAGCCCAGCAGCATGAGCACTTGGCCCGGAATTTCCGGCGAAGCCATGGTACCAAACCAGGTACGCGTAATAAGATGATGTTCTGCAATCGCGAATATAAGAACGGTCAGCACGACTTTGGTTGTGAGGTCGAACGAAAGCGGCCAGATAGCACGTGTACTAACGTACAAACCAATGACTGCCATGATAATTTGAAGCACGGGAGAGAGTCCTGTTGAAGTTATTCTGGTGCGTACGCACTCATTGCATATCTGAGCATGAGTGAAAATGTCAATTGTCTTGCGCGGTTGCGACGAAACGCGTATAGAGGCGGCAAAGAGAATCAGTATTATACGCAAGTGAAATCCCTGTATTTCCAGGCAAGAGTGATTGCCGGCTTTATTTTGCCCGAGGGATCTGCTGAGCATCATCCGCGAAGAGTTTGGTCCGCTGCTGGATGGTACCGATCTTTCATTGCTGGCGGAGGTGGGCGCAAAGTGGCCGGGAGGTGATCGGGCGGTCGGAGTTACTGGCCAAACCGCGTAAGCGTTAGCGGGCGTTTATCCAGACGGTTCAACAACTTCGTTTCAATCAGGAATTTCGCTTTCAAAATTGATTTCAATCATGCACGCAAGCATCTGCATGACGCTATTTCACCTGCTGTTTATTAAGTTTGCGGGCAAGTGTGCGGCGATGCATCCCCAGGCGACGTGCTGTTTCAGAAATGTTGAACCCCGTTTCTGCCAGTGTTTCGTGGATGCGCTCCCATTCCAGGGTCTTGATGGATGACTGACGTGCGGTCACCTGGACGTTGGTCACGCCGCCAGAACGTTGAAAGGCGGCTTCAATGTCATCGGTATTGGATGGTTTCGCAAGATAATGACACGCCCCGAGCTTGATGGCTTCAACGGCGGTGGCGATACTGGCGAACCCGGTCAGAACGACGATCAGCATATCGGGATTGTGGGCATGCAGATCCTTCACGCAGGCAAGCCCTGATCCTTCGCCTTTTAGCTTGAGATCAACCACCGCATAGGAGGGTGTGCAATCCTGAATAACCTCAAGCACGGACTCCTGGCTGTTGGCGGTGACGACATGATACCCGCGACGTTCCAGCGAACGGGCCAGGGTGCGAGCAAACGCCGCATCGTCTTCCACGATCAGCAACTGACCTTTAGTCGCATCTTGCGTCAATGTGCATCTCCTTTCTCCAGTTTGATGGCCGACAGGGGAAGTGACAGTGTAACTGATGCGCCGCCAGACAGCAGATTCTGTGCGGTAATGCTGCCGCCCAGGGTGCGCGCAACATTGACAGAGAGAAAAAGACCCAGCCCGCCCCCAGGTTTGCCTTTGTTGGAATTGTAGGGCTGTCCCAGATGTGCCAGCATTTCCGGCGCGAAGCCGGGGCCGGCGTCCAGGACGGTCAGAATCAGGCTATCGTCTTCACGTGTGACTTCCACGCGTAGCCAGTCGGGCGAGGCTTCCAGTGCGTTGTCCAGGACGTTGCCTATCATCTGTTGTAATGCAGAGTCTGAGACAATGCGCATGTCCGGACCAAAGCGGTTTTCGTAAAGCAATTGTCTGGGCTGTCGCAGCGCACGCCATTGTTCCAGTACCTGATCCAGGAACTGATATACGGTTGTTTCTGTTGGCGAGTCACCCCGGGTTTTACCGGCAGAGACCAGGATGCCGGTCACGATTGCCTTGCAGCGCATGACCTGGGCCTGCATCTCATCGACCTCTTGCAGCAATTCAGGATTTTCTGTGAAGGGTAGCATATGCTGCCAGTCGCCCAGGATGACGGCCATCGTAGAAAGCGGCGTGCCCAGTTCGTGCGCCGCGCCGGATGCCAGCAGTCCCATGCGGACAATATGTTCCTCTTCCGCAGCCGCCTGGCGCATGGCCGCAAGGTGAGTATCGCGCATTCGCAGGTTTCGGCTGATCCGTGTCATGAACACGATGATCAGGGCGGCATTGAGCGTAAAGCATATGAGCATGCCAAGCACATACAGGCTGTTCAGGCCCTGCTCATGGGCAGGTTGCAGGATCAGTGTTTGTTTCGAGAGGGCAAGCCAGGTAAAGCAGACACTGGTAATGCCCACCATTGCCCATGTACTGCGGGGCGTAAGCAGCACCGCTGCCAGGGTGAGTTGCAGCAGGTACAGAAATATGAACGGATTGCTCGCGCCGCCACTGAAATGCAGCTGGGCTGTGAGTATGCCAACATCGGCCAGCAAGGCAACGAAAAGCTGGGTGTTGCTGACGGGATTGCCTGCACGAAGAAACAGCATGCTGCCCACGTTGAACAGCACCAATAGCAATACCAGGGCGAGCATGGTAATGAGCGGCAGCGCAAGACCCAGGACAAACTGTGCCACCAGGATCGTCATTACCTGGCCCAACACGGCGATCCAGCGTAACTGGATCAGTTGAAGCATATTCTTGCGGCCCGTGACATTGCCGTCATCAGGCCAGCCAGGATCAGTCACCTGCAGGAATGTGCTGCGACTCAGGGAGGGCTGGTTACGAAAAGGGTCCAATTCAGATGACTCCGGGCCGTCGCCTGGTTTCTGGTGTAAAACGGCGCGTTATTTTTCCGGCTTGCGTATGCGATATTCTTCACGCCAAACATAGCATACGGCGAAGATGACCAGTAGGGCCAAGCCAAACCAGGTGATGGCATACATTAAATGGTTATTGTTGAATGATACTACCGTCAGGCCTGCCACAGGCAGATGTTCGTCGGCAATATGAAACTGGCCCGATGCCCTGGCCGGGGTTGCTACAACGGATTCATTCTTGCCGGATGCGCTGGAGATGCCCGGAACATTACTGGCGCCGGGGCCATCGGCATCCACGAAATAGGGGGCCAACGGGCTCAGGCCACGACTTTGTCCTATTTGCTGAACGTCTCTGGAGAACCAGCGGTTTTCGTCAGGGCGGTTGTCTCGCAGAAAACCCCCACCGGGCTCCGTCAGGCGAACCAGACCTGTGAGCGTGACCTCACCGGCCGGTTCGTGTCTGTGACGCCAGGGGCCGTTGATCTGCGCCTGGGGAACGAAACCCCGGTTGACAAGCACGATGCTCTGATCATCCAGGCGCAAAGGGGTCATAACCCAATAACCTGTGCCAAGAACCGTGGACGCCTGCACCAGCGCAGATTGTTCGTGCAGATAGGTACCATGCAGTCGGACGTGACGATACTCATCGCGGGACGCCGAAATGGTACGCCAGTCGCTGCGATCAGGAGGCACAACGGCGGGGGCGTGAATGCGCTGCGCCACCCGGTCGATCAGATCCAGTTTCCAGGCCCGCCGTTCCACTTGCCAGATACCAAGTGCACAAAAACCTGCGAAAGCCATGACGGCAATCAGTAACCAGATGAGCAGCACCCAGGTTCGTTTCGGACGGGGTGAATCGGGCGGGGCAGGGAAAGAAGAAGAGAGAGGGCTGACGATGGTCTCCTGCTGGCTCCCCAGACACGACCGAGTGGCAATCATCGGCATGACTGGGGCGGTCCATGGGACGATGAATCAGAGCATGTCTTTCATGTCGTGAATCATGTTGGGCATCATATTGGTATTCAGATGGTACATGACCCACAGGGAACCTGCCAGCGCGATAACGACGATGATGATCGTAAATATCATGGCCAGCATGCTCCAGCCACCTTCGGCGCGCGTGTTCATGTGCAGGAAGTACACCACATGCACACACATCTGTATGGCGCCCAGGCCAAGAATGACCAGAGCGGTTACCCCAGAATTTTCGAACACGTTGCCCATGACAAACCAGAAGGCAAGAACAGTCAGGATGACAGACCAGATGAATCCCGTCATATAACCGCGAAACGAGATTTCGCCGTGTCCGCCATCATCGTGGTGATCGTCGTGTGTGTTTGCGTGGTGATGCACAGTATCGGAAGGAGTAGTCATGGCAGAACCCCCATCAGGTAGACAAAGGTGAATACGGCGATCCAGATCACATCCAGGAAATGCCAGAACATGGAAAGGCACATCAGGCGCCGACGGTTTTCAGGAATCAGGCCGTGCTTTTTCAACTGAAACAGGAGCGTAACCAGCCAGATAACACCGAAGGTAACATGCAGACCGTGCGTGCCAACCAGGGTAAAGAAGGATGACAGGAATGCGCTGCGTTGTGGCACCGCATTCATATGGATCAGATGAGCGAACTCATACAGTTCCAGTCCCAGAAACGTGAGCCCGAAAAGGCCGGTGATGCCCAGCCAGATCATGGCGGGGCGCAGGCGATTGCGCTGCGCTTCCAGCATGCAGAAGCCGTAGGTAATGGAGGACAGCAACAGCATGGCTGTATTGACAGCCACTAGCGGCAGGTCAAACAGATCTGCCCCGGATGGGCCCGCTGCATAATTGCGACCCACTACGCCATGCACGGCGAACAGGCAGGCAAAGATCAGGCAGTCGCTCATCAGGTAGATCCAGAACCCGAGTGCGGTTCCGTTCTGTGGATGATGATCCTGCTTAAGATAGAAATCAAGTGGCGCAGCGGCCGCTACCTCACGGGGGGAAATGGCAGTGGTATCAGACATGGTTGGCTAGCAGACGAGTACGTTCGGCTTCGGTACGGGCAACATCTTCTGCGCGAATGTAATAATCGCGTTTGTAGTTGAACGTATGGTAAATGGTGCCGCCAATAATGGCGAGAAATGACAGAGCACTGACAAGCCACATGTGCCAGACCAGCGCAAATCCGCAAAACGTGCAAAGACCGGCGATGATAATGCCTGCACCGGTATTGGCGGGCATATGGATTGGCAGGAAACCGCTTTGCGGACGCTGGGCATTGTGTTGTTTCATGTGTGCCCAGGCATCACCTTCATGCACTTGCGGTGTGAAGGCAAAGTTGTAGGCCGGGGGAGGTGACGATGTTGACCACTCCAGTGTGCGTCCATCCCAGGGATCACCGGTAAGATCACGCAGCGAATCACGTTTGCGATAGCTGACAACCAGCTGGATCAGGAAGCTGGCAATACCCAACGCGATGACGAAAGCGCCGGCCGCAGCAATCTGGAACCAGATTTGAAGGGAATGATCTTCGAAATGGTTCAGGCGACGGGTAACACCCATGAAGCCCAGTACATACAGCGGCATGAATGCCATATAAAAGCCGATCAGCCAGCACCAGAACGAGCACTTACCCCAGAAAGGATCCAGCTTGTACCCGAAGGCCTTGGGGAACCAGTATGTGATTGCGGCAAACAGACCGAATACCACGCCCCCGATAATGACGTTGTGAAAATGGGCGATCAGAAACAGGCTGTTATGCAGGACAAAGTCGGCCGAGGGGATGGCCAGCATCACGCCTGTCATACCGCCGATGACAAACGTTACCATGAAGCCGATTGTCCACATCATCGGAACATCGAAGCGGATCCGGCCGCGAAACATTGTGAACAGCCAGTTAAAGAGCTTGGCACCGGTAGGAATCGAAATAATCATGGTGGCAATACCGAAGAAGGAATTGACACTGGCGCCTGATCCCATGGTGAAGAAGTGGTGCAACCAGACCAGGTAGGACAGGATGGTAATCACGACCGACGCATATACCATGGAGGCGTAGCCGAACAGGCGTTTGCCGCTGTAAGTCGAAACGATTTCAGAGAAGACGCCAAACAGTGGCAAAATCAGGATATAGACTTCAGGGTGACCCCAGATCCAGATCAGGTTGACGTACATCATGGGGTTGCCCCCCAAATCGTTCGTAAAGAAATTGGTGCCGACGTAGCGATCCATTGTGAGCAGGGCCAGCACGGCGGTCAGGACGGGGAACGATGCCACGATCAGGGTGTTGGTACACAGCGATGTCCAGGTAAACACCGGCATTTTCATCATGCCCATTCCGGGCGCCCGCATCTTGATGATCGTGACAATCAGGTTGATACCCGACAGGGTTGTTCCTATCCCCGCAACCTGCAACGCCCAAATGTAGTAATCCATGCCGACACCGGGACTGTGTTCGACGCCGGAAAGCGGGGGGTAGGCCAGCCATCCGGTGGTCGAAAACTCACCAATGAACAGGGATATCATGACGAGCACTGCACCGCCGGTTGTCATCCAGAAACTGAAGTTGTTCAGGAACGGAAATGCGACATCCCTTGCGCCGATTTGCAGTGGCACGACATAATTCATCAGTCCGGTGACCAGAGGCATGGCCACAAAGAAGATCATGATTACGCCATGTGCGGTGAAGATCTGGTCGTAATGATGCGGCGGCAGGTAGCCTGTGGAGTCACCAAAGGCAATTGCCTGCTGGATCCGCATCATGATGGCATCGGAAAAACCGCGAAGCAGCATGATCAAGCCAAGGATCATGTACATGATGCCAATTTTCTTGTGATCGATGCTGGTAAACCATTCCAGCCAAAGATAGCGCCACAGCTTGAAATAGCTGATTGCGGCAATCAGTGCGACACCGCCAAGCAGCACGACAGCGAATGTCGCAATCAGGATGGGTTCATGAAAAGGGATGGCGTCCCAATTCAGGCGACCAAGAACAAGGGAATGCAGATCCATGGGCTCAAATCATTTAAAAAAAGTGACGGCCAATATTGCTGGCCGGGACATTGTGCTAATGGCGGACACAGTCTCAGGGCGCCGCGTTCATCAATTTAAGCGATGAAAACGCGGGATCTGTGGTTGTGCAGAAGGCACTCACATAAACCCGGTGCGTGACGTTCTCCAGGCCAAGGTTGATCCGGGTATTTTGATCCAGCTCAGCCATGTTGTAGATACCAGGCACGCCCAGACCACCCTTGGCGTCAATCGCCATGATGTCGCGCATGCACATACGGTTTGGCTCGACGCAGCGATTCAGGATGGCGTCATACAGTCCGGGTGCGACGCTGGAATAGTGCTTTACCGGTTCGCGTTCGCTCGGCACTTCCAGTTGCAGGTAAGCTACGCGGCTAAGTTCGCTCTCGCTTTGCTTGACCGTTTTTACCCATGCGTCAAAGTCTTCCGTATTCAGTCCGTGGAATTTGAATCGCATGCCGGAAAAACCGGCGCCACTGTAGTTGGAAGAGAAGCCTTCATACACGCCCTCCTTGTTGATGATCGCATGCAGTTGCGTCTCCATGCCGGCCATGGTGTAGATCTGGCCGGCCAGCGCAGGAATAAAGAAGGAATTCATGACGCTGGATGATGTCAGTCGGAAAGCAATCGGGCGGTCGACAGGAGCAGCCAGCTCATTGACTGTCGCAATGCCGTACTCCGGATAGAAAAACAGCCATTTCCAGTCCAGGGCGACAACTTCCACCGTTAAAGGTTTGACGTTCGCCGGTAGTGCGCGCTGAGCGTCAATTCGCTCTAGCGGGCGGTAGGGGTCCAGTTTGTGCGTGCTGACCCAGGTCACCGCGCCCAGCGCAATGATGATCAGCAGGGGGACTACCCAGATGACCAGCTCGATGAGCGTTGAATGGTTCCATTCCGGCGCATAGGTTGCCTTGGTGTTGGATGCACGGTAGCGCCAGGCAAAGTACAATGTGAGGAAAATGACAGGCACGATCACAATCAGCATTAATGCAACTGAAATATAGATCAGGTTGCGCTGCTGAAGCGCGATATCGCCTGAAGGAGAGAGCAGCACAGCGTTGCAACCCGTCAGAATGGGAGCAAGTGCCAATAGAGCCAGGAATCGGAAGGTCTTGGAGTGAAGCATGCCAAAAGTTACCAGCATAGAGCCGTGGAAAAATATAGCATATACTTAAACCGTTCCCGTTTGGAATTGGACGTTTTGTCCTATGGTGTAAATGCGCGGCAAATGCGATCCTTCGTCTTTGGATTAAATTAACTAGAATTGAACCTATCATGTCGAGCTTAGACCAGACAAAGACTGAACCCTCCTCGCGTACGATGGAAAGTGATGCCCGAAAGCAAATGACCGGTCATGAACGGATTGCTGCCGGCGAAATAGCCATTGGTGTTGTTATTGGCCGCGCCTCCGAGTATTTCGACTTTTTTGTTTACGGTCTGGCATCGGTACTCGTTTTTCCTGCGCTGTTCTTTCCGTTTGTCGACTCGCTGACCGGGACGCTGTATTCGTTCACCATTTTTGCCTTTGCCTTCATTACGCGTCCGTTCGGTACCGCCCTGTTCATGGCCATCCAGCGGCGATGGGGCAGGGGAACCAAGCTGACGCTTGCGTTATTTCTGCTCGGCACGGCAACGGCAGGCATTGCATTTTTGCCGACCTACGAATCGCAAGGGGCGCTCGCCATTGGCCTGTTGATCCTGTTTCGCAGTCTGCAGGGTGTTGCGTTCGGTGGCTCATGGGATGGTCTGCCGTCATTGCTCGCCCTGAATTCTCCCAAGCAGCGCAGAGGCTGGTATGCCATGCTAGGCCAACTGGGTGCGCCCGTGGGCTTTCTGGTGGCCAGTTCCCTTTTCCTGTTTCTGCATTCCACATTGTCCGTCGAAGACTTCATTGGCTGGGGCTGGCGCTATCCGTTTTTCGTGGCCTTCGCCATCAACGTCGTGGCTTTGTTTGCGCGCTTGCGGCTCGTCGTGACAGAACAGTACACAAAATTGCTGGAGGAAGGAGAGCTGGAGCCTATTGGTACGTGGGAAATGCTTGCCGGACAGGGATACAATCTGTTCGTAGGCGCGTTTGCAGCCTTGGCAAGCTATGCCTTGTTCCATATCGTGACAATTTTTCCGCTATCCTGGATTACGCTTACGGCCTCCCAGTCCATCAATGATGTGTTATTCGTTCAGGTGGTTGGCGCTGCCGTGGCCATTGCGGCTACCATTGTCTCCGGGGTGATTGCTGATCGCATTGGGCGCCGTACGACACTGGCTTGCCTGGCTGTTCTTATTGCAATCTTCGGCTTTTTCGCACCCGTGTTGCTGCATGGCGACGCGCTGGGACAGGACGCGTTTATCCTGATCGGCTTTGCCTTGCTTGGTTTGTCTTATGGCCAGTCTTCGGGAACCGTTACTGCCAATTTCTCGTCGCGGTTCCGGTACACCGGTGCAGCGTTAACCTCAGATCTGGCATGGTTGCTGGGCGCCGCGTTTGCTCCGCTGGTGGCGCTGGGCTTATCGACGCAGTTCGGGTTGGTTGCCGTCAGTCTCTACCTGTTTTCCGGGGCCGCATGTACGGTGCTGGCATTGTGGATCAATCGCAAACTTAAGCCACTGACACTACGCAAGCGTAGTGCCGGGTCATATAAATATTAAGAAATTTCCGACTGGCGTTTCTACTGTAGAAAAGGCTTAAGGTGGTTTGGCTGTCTGCGAGCCGGCGCTAAAACCGGCCAGCTTATCGGCCGCCTTTTGCTGGGCATAGAGAGTGCTGTCTGCGACATGCTGAGGGAAGCCGTCATGGCTGAGGCAGATGTCTTGCAAGCTGCCGATGATTCATCTTTGACCCAAACATAAACGATCTTTCCCTTCGAGGCGCACCGGAAGAACCGGCTTCCACTTGTTTCCCCGTCAGTGGGGGTGGGCCAATTTTGACTGCGTTGCTCAATCTGTCTGGTTAAGAGTAGATCTTGTCGTTAAATTCCACCATGAGGCGAATTTCAAAGCAAGATGTATCAAATTCAGTGGGGATTGATTAGATTGTGATGTGTATTTCACATATGAGTGAGTATTCGCGACATCAGATAATCACGCGCCTGCGGGCGAAGCTTCCGCGGGGAGCTCCGTTCGATCTCGCTGGACGAAAAAAAGGCCGAAAAACGAATTTTTCGGCCTTTTTAATCATCCATGAACGTTGGTGAATGTCCATAGACAAAAATCCTGGAGCGGGAAACGAGTCTCGAACTCGCGACCTCAACCTTGGCAAGGTTGCGCTCTACCAACTGAGCTATTCCCGCGTTTTCAGCAATTTGAATTTGCAAATTCAAATCAGCTAAGCCCTAAATTATATACAAGCTATTTAAATTTCGCAACGTTTTTTCGGCTGCTTTCTTCAAAAAGTTGATTCTGTGTTTTTTATGCATCGTCAGACTGAATGATTGTCATCATTTCAATAACAGGAGCTCAAAAGGTATCGCTACTGCCTGCCACATCAATCTCTTTGAGAAGAGGCGAGACTATAGCAGTAAATTATTTATAATGTCAAATTAATTGAATACAGTGGGTGGTTTTTTTGATGCGGGACAATACGACACAGGATCTGACAGGCTTGAATACACTGGGCCTGGTCTCGCATGCGGCGCATTATCTGCGATTGGACGACGTTACGCAGTTGCCTCTGGTCACTCAATGGCAGCAGTCTGCCGGCAGTGAAATTTATGTTCTTGGCGGGGGAAGCAATCTGATTCTGCGCGAACAGATCCACCGCCCCATTGTGCATAACCAGCTCAAAGGGATTCGGCTTGTAGAGGAGCAGGAAGATGCCATCATTGTGGAAGCGGCAGGCGGTGAGGGGTGGCACGGGTTCGTGGACAGTTGCATCCGGCAGGGCTGGTATGGGTTGGAGAATCTCGCCCTCATTCCGGGAACTGTGGGTGCATGTCCAGTCCAGAATATCGGTGCCTATGGCGTCGAAGTCATGGATCGAATCCAGTCCGTGCATGCCTGGCATATTGCAGAAGGCAGGCCGCGAATTTTTACTGCGGATGAATGCGAGTTCTCGTATCGCGACAGTCTCTTCAAGAAAGCGAATGGGCAGGGTTATCTGATTACTGCTGTCCGTTTCCGGCTTCCCCGGCGATGGACGCCAGTTACGAGTTACCCTGATCTGAAGAACGATCCCGCACTAGCAAGCCAGGTGACACCTCAAAAAGTGTTTGATGCAGTGTGCCGTATCCGCAGGGCCAAACTGCCTGACCCCGAGAAAATTGGGAATACCGGATCCTTTTTCAAGAATCCGATTGTATCTGCGCACACTCGATCACAACTGAAAGAAAACTACCCAACATTGGTTTCGTATGTGCAGGGTGATGGGAATTACAAGCTTGCGGCGGGGTGGCTTATTGAACAGTGCGGCTGGAAAGGCAGATCACTGGGCCCGGCGGGTATGCATGATCGGCAGGCATTAGTGCTGGTCAACCATGGCGGGGCATCAGCTACAGATGTGCTGAATCTGGCAGACGCTGTAGTTGCATCTGTTAAGGAAAAATTTGGGGTCAAACTGGAACGTGAACCTGTTCTCTTTGAATGACGGGTTTGAGCGGCACTGTCTGCCTCTTTAAACCTCTTACTTGTCTACACCTCTTGCCTTGTTATGCCTCCTGTCTCTTTATCCGTCTGCACGGCGTTGGTTGCGAGGCCGCCGCGCTGCCAGGGCACCACACATGTGCCGTTAGCAGCATTCACTACTAAGGTAACGGAAAAACGGCGTTAAGAGCCTTGAGGCAGGCGCAGTGAAAGATTGGTTCTGTCAGGCACCAATGACTTGCTGCATGGAGAACAGTCCGGCCGTTTTGTCCTGCAGAAAGAGCGCGGCGCGGATGCTGCCTTGGGCATAGGTGCTGCGGCTGGACGATTTATGCGTAATTTCTATCCGTTCGCCCTGACCCAAAAACATCACTGTGTGGTCACCAATAACGTCGCCGCCACGCACAACGGAAAAACCGATCTGTCCGTCCTTGCGGGCGCCGGTGTGTCCGTGACGGCTCCAATCGGCGATATCATCAAGCTTTTTTCCCCAGGCGCCGGCAACGGTTTCGCCCATGATCAGTGCCGTACCCGAGGGGGCGTCTACTTTGTGGCGGTGATGGCTTTCTGAAATTTCCACGTCGTAGCCGCTATTGAGCATTTTGGCAGCCTGCTCCAGCAGACGCAGCGTTGCGTTGACCCCGATGCTCATATTTGGCGCAAATACAATTGCAATTTTTTCGGCCGCGCTGGCAACGGCGGCCTGTCCTTCCGCATCCAGCCCGGTGGTGCCGATCACCATTTTGGTATCGTATCGTTCGCAGGCCTGAACGTGCGCCAAAGTTCCTTCAGGGCGGGTGAAATCGATCAGGCAGTCACAATCGTTGAGCACAGCCAGGTCGCTGCTCAGCTTTACGCCTGTATCCTTGCCCAGAAAGGCACCGGCGTCTTCACCAAGATGGCTGCTGTCTGCATGATCCAGTGCTGCGGCGAGTGTCAGTTCGGGGTTGGCCAGTACGGCTTCGATAAGCATGCGACCCATACGGCCGCTGGCTCCGGAAATGGCTATACGCATGATTGGTGCTATTCCTGAAGAAAATTGCAGCCCGACTCGGGCGCAAGTGGAAGGGGCGGAAGCCGGAATCCGTCACGTGGCCAGGGATTGCGCCCGGGCACAGCGTGACGGCCGACGGTACTGAATATTACTGGACGCGGGTAGCGCCGGGAGCCGGCTCTGTATTGATCTGCTCGTTTGCAGGCGCAGGTGCGGCAGAAGCAGGCGCAGCGGCTCCGGGAGTGGCAGCGTCATCCATCGGATACGTGGTGACTTCACTGCCGTCCGTGCCGGCGGGTGCAGCCTGCAGGGCGGCAGGGTCTGTCACTTCAGTGTCAGGCACTTTGTCGCCGGCCTTGTAAAGCCGAGCTTCCTGCTTGAATGGCTGGAAGGAAGGCTGCTCATCGCCTTCCCAGCGGTCTACAACCCCGTTCACAAACCAGACCGAGAATTTGCGCTGAACGGCATCACCGTAGCCCGGTTTGAAATAATAGGGGTAGTCCCAGCGATCAGGATGGAATACGTCCATGAGCGTCGGGGAACCCAGTGCGTAGCGCACCTGATCCTGAGTCATGCCTTTTTGGAGCAGAGCGACATCTTCGGCGGTGATCCAGTTACCTTGCTGAACAGAAGGCCTGTATGGGAAACCCCATTCTCCTGAGGCGCAACCTCCCAGCACTGCAAGTGCTGTAAGGGATGCGACCAGACCATACCGGATACGGGGGAAAAGGCGAGTTTGGTTCATGACTTGGCGACGTTCCTGTATTTGGACTCGTAAAAGCGTTATGATAATAGTTCTGGGCAATC
>JAEWEV010000018.1 GCA_023389155.1 Pseudomonadota bacterium | reverse complement strand
GTGCCTGAGGACTTTGGCGAACTTGGTCACTACGTATTCTTTAATGGCAGGGGTGATTTCCACATGATGGCCACTGATATTAAGATTCATAGTGTGCTCCTTTTGAAAGTTGAATAGGCAGACGCCGCAAGAGACCGGGCGTCAGTGAAGAAATGAGAGGTGGCGTGACTCCTTTTGCAGACAGGTTGGTGAAAGGATATTTATTCCAGGTTCAGAGATAGTTTAAACCTTATTTGGACTTATACAAGCCCCCCTGTAACCGGGCTCTGCGCGAACATGCCCCTGAGGCAGGGGCATGAGAGTAAACATTGAAATTTACATTTTGAAATGTTCGCCGAGGTAGACTTTGCGTACCTCGGGATTGGTGATGATCGAGTCGGGTTCGCCGTCAGTCAGCACTTTGCCGGCGCTGATGATGTAGGCCCGATCGCAGATACCCAGCGTTTCACGGACGTTATGATCAGTAATCAGCACGCCGATGTTCCGGCTCTTGAGAAAGCGCACAATACGCTGGATCTCGATAACGGCGATGGGATCCACCCCCGCGAACGGCTCGTCAAGCAGGATGAAGCGGGGATTGGTCGCCAGGGCGCGGGCGATTTCCACCCGGCGACGTTCTCCGCCCGACAATGAAATGGCCGGATTCTTGCGTATATGAGTGATCTGCAGTTCGTCGAGCAGCAGCTCCATCTGTTCGCTGACGCGCTTGCGAGTGAGTACTTTGCCCGTATCGGGGTCTGACTGCAGTTCCAGCACAGCCTGGATATTCTGTTCGACAGTCAGGCGCCGGAATACGGAAGCGTCCTGAGGCAGATAGGAAAGCCCCAGATGGGCGCGCTTGTGAATAGGCAGGGCGGTGATATCGCGCCCGTCAATTTCAATACGGCCGAAATCGGCAGGAACCAGTCCCACAATCATGTAGAAGCTGGTGGTCTTGCCTGCGCCGTTGGGACCCAGCAGGCCGACGACTTCCCCGCTAGAGACGGAGATCGACACATCCTGGACAACACTTCGGCCATTGTAGATTTTCTGCAGGCCGATCGCTTTGAGTTGCCCCAGGCCGTCAATGGCGTTGGTCTGTAAACTGGAGCTGGAAGAAGTATTCATGCATTAATTCTGTGTTGCTTTGCCCGGGGCGGCGGGGGAGTCCGATCCGCTGCCTTGCGTGGCTGAGGATTCGCTGGGCATGGGCTTGTCGTTATATAGCTTGCGGCATTCAGCCACGGCCTGATCGGTTTTGGAGCGAGGCTGCGCAATGGAGCGTACGCGCCCTGGCTGGCCTGCCGATTTCGGACCGCCGCTGGCTGAGTAGGTATTGGTCTGATTGTTGAACGTCACCACTTCGCCGTTAACGGTATCAAAGGGTTTGCCGCAAATGAAACGCGTGACAGTCGCGTGGCCAATCATTTTGACCGTATTGAGCTTGCCGTCATATTCACCGCGATCTCCCTGGGCCTCTACCACTTCGTAGGCTTCAGGACGCTCCTGGCGAATGTGGACGAACGGCGACTGGCTGACGGTAGCCACGCCATACTGGAAACCCTCGGCATCTTCGCGCAAATTGAGCTTGTCGGCAGTCAGTTTCATTAAGCCGCGAGTCAAAATGACATTACCGGTAAAGACGCTGGTTTTGTTTGCATCGTCATAACTCAGGGTATCAGACAGAACCTGGGTGTCGGGATCCTCGGCCTGCTTTGTGCCTGCGGATGTGTCCGGCGTTTGTGCAACGGCAGCGGGAACAGCCAGCATACCGCAAAGGCACAGCGCGAGTGTCGTGGTTCTGAGAAATGACGCATTCATTGCGGGGTGTTTCCTTGGTTGTTGGGAATGATGGTGCGACGCCGTTTGCTGTCCTGCCCCGAGATGGAGACGTCGGAAGAAGAATAAACGTCAAGTTTTCTGGTTTTGTTGTTATACATCATACCGTTGCCGTTCATACGGGAGTTGCCGTTAATCACGACCGCCGGTTTGTCAGTCGTAATGATATCTTCATTGGGGTAGATGATCAATTCTTCACTGGTGACGTCCAGGGCCTTGTCTTCGCCGTAGGGAAAACGATGCAGGTGGGCATTGCCCTGCATCAGGATCTTGTTTCCTCCATCCAGAACCGTGGCGGTATCTGCCGTTCCGACCGTACGCGGTGAGTCCGGACGCTGCCCCGTCGCCGTGGCATCGGAGACCTGGTAACTGTCATTGTACGGAAAGTGCTGCATGTGGGCGCCTTCCAGACGGTTGACGGGAACGCCGTCAGGGTCGGAGCTGAGCATCACGAAATTTTCCGACCAGGAATCGGGTTCCTGCGTTTTGCGCGCAGGCGGATCCACGTCGATCGCCCGCTGTGCATAGTCGGCCGCCCACCAGGTGGAAACCACCAGCGTAATCAGCATGAACAGTGCGATCAGGGCGGGAAAACGTTCTTTCATGGCGTCACTGGATCACGCTACCGCTGATACGACCCGGTGTAAAAAATCCCGAGAGGTTGCCTTGGGCTGCCAGGATGACATCGGTGCATTCGCGAACCGCGCCACTGCCACCGGCAAGGCTGGTTACCCAGTGGGCGGCCTGCTGCACATAGAGCGGAGCATTAGGCACACTGATGGAAAAGCCGCACTTCTGCATGGCCGGCAGATCAATCACGTCATCGCCCATGAAAGCGATATTTTCGAAGCCCAGACCCAGATCGCCAGCCAGTCGGCTGAGCACTTCGACTTTGTCGCGCACGTTCTGAAAGACCTCAGACAGGCCCAGATCGGCTGCCCGGCGGGACAGGATATCGCCTTCCCTGCCGGTAATCAGCACCACATGCACACCCGCCTGGTGGAGCATTTTCATGCCGTGGCCATCCAGTGCGCAAAAACGCTTCATGAGCTCGCCCTGTTCACCGTACCAGAGGCTGCCATCGGTCAGGATGCCGTCGACGTCAAACGCAATGAGTTTGACCTGCGCCGCCAGTTCGCGTACGGGCTGGCTGATTTTGGAGAGTACCAGCGCTTCGGCCGGATGTGGAGTGTTGATAGGTTTCATACGTCAGATCACTTTGGCGTCCATAAGGTCGTGCATATGCAGCGCACCGACCAGGGTTTGTTCCTGATTCACTACCAGCATGGTGGACAGTTTCTGCTGTTCCATGACTGCGGCTGCTTCTGCCGCCAGTGCGTCCGGGCTGATTGTGCGTGGATGGGGCGTCATGACCTGTCCGGCCGTGATGGGACGGATATCGCCTTTCTGCATGATCAGGCGGCGCAGGTCGCCATCGGTAAAAATACCCAGTGGGCGCTTTGCTTCGTCGGCGATGACGGTCATACCCATGCGCTTGCCTGTCATCTCTTCCAGCACGCGTTGCATGGGGGTATCAGGCCCAACGATAGGCAGCTCTGTTCCCTGGCGCATCACATCGCGCACATGTGTAAGCAGGCGACGTCCCAGCGCCCCACCGGGATGCGAACGGGCGAAGTCGGATGTGCCGAAGCCGCGGGCTTCGAGGCAGGCAATGGCCAGTGCGTCGCCCAATCCCAGGGTGACGGTGGTGCTGGAGGTGGGGGCAAGATTAAGCGGACAGGCTTCGCGCTTGACACTGACGTCCAGAAACACATCTGACAGGCTGGCCAGCTCGGAATAACGATTGCCGCAAATGCCGATGATTTTTGAACCCAGCCGTCGGGAAATTGGCAGAATGGTAGCCAGTTCGGGCGATGATCCCGAATAGGAGATGGCAATAATGATATCGTCGCCGGTGATCATGCCCAGGTCGCCGTGCGCCGCTTCGGCGGCATGCACGAAGTAGCTGGGAGAGCCGGTAGACGCAAAGGTAGCCGATATTTTCCGGGCAATGTGTCCGGACTTGCCGATACCCGTAACGGCGACGCGCCCCTTGCAGGCAAGCAGCAGGGTGACGGCCTGTGCAAACCGTTCATCCAGACGGGCATCCAGATGCTGCAGCTCGTCAATTTCAGTCTGGAGGGTGCGGTGTGCAGATGCAAGGGCATCGGCTGAGGTAAAAGGGGTTTCGTTGGCCATCAGGCGATTTTAATCGTAACAGCGCGCCAAAATGGATATTTTTTAATCTTCCATCAAAAACCACCTGACGTCGATGGGATCACGGCGCCGGAGTGACAAAACAGGAAAAGGAAAATGTCGGGGCCTGCGACTGCTTTTGTCCTCAGGCCGTTTTATAATCAAGGCTTTCCCGCTTTCAGCTGCCCTTTTTTCCTGCCCGAATGCCACCGCCAGGCGAGCTGCGAGCAGGAGCAAGATCGCCGGCTCCGGTGCTGTTCCGGGCGCCCCCGTGCATTCAAACCCTTTTCAATTCTTTACTCATCACATCATGACTGCCAATTTTGCTTCCCCTGTACTGAGCACGCCCTTATCTTCTGCCGCAACCCGTGTCATGTTGCTCGGTTCCGGTGAGCTGGGCAAAGAAGTGACCATTGCCCTGCAGCGGCTGGGGGTAGAAGTCATTGCCGTTGACCGGTACGAAAATGCACCGGCCCATCAGGTCGCGCATCGTGCTCACGTCGTCAGTATGACCGACAAAGCGGCGCTTCGTCGTATCATCGAGGCTGAAAAGCCCCATGTGATCGTACCCGAGATAGAAGCCATTGCGACCGACCTGCTGGTCGAGCTGGAGGAAGAGGGTCTGGTTCGGGTCACGCCCACGGCAAAGGCGGCACGGCTGACCATGGATCGTGAAGGGATCCGCCGACTGGCCGCCGAAACCCTCGGCTTGCCGACCTCTCCGTTTCGATTCGTCGATACCCTGCAGGATCTGCAGCAGGCGATCGATGAACAGATTGGGTATCCCTGCGTGGTCAAGCCGGTCATGTCCTCTTCCGGAAAAGGTCAGTCGCTCATTCGTGATGCAGACGAAGTTGGGAAAGCGTGGCAGTACTCGCAGGAAGGCGGACGAGTGGGCAAGGGCAGAATTATCGTAGAAGGGTTTGTGCGTTTCGATTATGAAATCACATTGCTGACCGTCAGGTCGCGTGATCCTCAAACGGGCGGCATTGTTACGCAGTTCTGCGAGCCTATTGGTCACCGCCAGGAAGACGGAGATTATGTGGAAAGCTGGCAGCCCCAGGCCATGTCCGCGGCGGCGCTGCAACGGGCCCGGGAGATCAGCCTGGCTGTGACCGATGCGCTGGGCGGAATGGGCGTGTTTGGTGTAGAGCTCTTTGTTGCCGGCGACGAGGTCTGGTTTTCTGAGGTCAGTCCCCGTCCCCACGACACCGGCATGGTAACCATGATTACCCAGTCGCAAAGCGAATTTGAACTACATGCACGTGCCTTGCTCGGACTGCCTGTCAATACCTCCCTTCGCGCCACCGGGGCCAGCAGCGTGATTTATGGCGGAGTTGAAGCGGGCGCGGTCAGTTTTAGTCATGTGGCAGAAGCGCTGGCCGAGCCCGATACCGATGTGCGTCTCTTTGGTAAACCACAATCGTTTACCCGCCGCCGCATGGGGGTTGCACTTGCTGCGGCGCAAACTACCGACCTGGCCCGCGAAAAAGCAAGGCGTGTGTCATCAGCCATCAAGGTGTCGGCCGTCGATTGAGAATACGGACGGACATAGTCGTTCGGTCCAGGCACGAATCGGCTAAAGTGTCGTTGTTTGATTTCACTGTCACAGGAGTTTCTGACGTCATGACCATGATAGACCCACATCAAGTGGTGATTAACGCCATCCGCAGCGTGCCTGACTGGCCGAAGCCGGGCATCACGTTTCGTGATATCACTCCTGTATTACAGGATCCGCGCACCTTCCGCGTGCTGATTGATATTTTTGTGTATCGGTACATGCGCGAGCGGCTGGACCTGATCGCGGGTGTGGATGCGCGCGGCTTTATACTGGGCAGTGTGCTGGCTTATGAGCTCAAACTGGGCTTTGTGCCGGTTCGCAAGAAAGGCAAACTGCCGTTCCAGACACTGGCAGAAGAATATTCACTGGAATACGGCAATGCTGCGGTTGAAATGCATACCGATGCGGTGCGTCCCGGACAGCGGGTATTGCTGGTCGACGACCTGATCGCGACAGGTGGCACCATGCTGGCCGCTGCCAAACTGCTGCAGCGTCTGGGGGCAAACGTGGTAGAAGCCGCGGCCATTATCAACCTACCCGACCTGGGCGGGTCTAAATTGCTGCATGAAAATGGTTCGTCCGTTTTCACAATCTGTGATTTCTGAGATCGGGTTAGTTCAGTATCCCCAAAGAGATCCGCACGCATTTCTGAGACGGATCTGTTCACGGTTCCGATACCGGTATGCTTTTAAACCGCGAGTGACCTGCCTGCGATGCTGAGGCGGCAGGCTCATGGCAACAGATGATGCCCCGCCGCTTGCCCACCTACAGAAACAGTTTATAGGCCGGATTTTTGCTTTCGTTTTCGTACGGATAGCCGATTTGCGACAGGAATTCGCGAAAGGCTTTTTTATCTGCGGGCGGCACCTGTATGCCAATTAACACTCGACCGTAGTCTGAGCCCTGGTTACGATAATGGAAAAGACTGATATTCCATGCCGGATTCATCGTATCCAGGAAACGCATCAGCGCACCGGGACGTTCGGGAAACTCAAAGCGGTAAAGTTCTTCATTTTGTGCCAGCGGCGAATGACCGCCGACCATATATCGCAAATGAGATTTAGCCAGATCGTCCTGGGTCAAATCCAGGGTTTCGAATTTCTTGCGACGCAGGGTGTTGGCGATTTTTTCCGCTTCGGCGTGCGAGGTAATCTGGATGCCCACGAAAACATGCGCCTTCTGTGAATCAGAAATGCGGTAATTGAATTCGGTCACGCTGCGATTTCCCAGAAGCGTGCACAGCTGACGGAAACTGCCGCGTTCTTCGGGCATGGTTACCGCAAAAATGGCTTCTTTGGCTTCGCCGACATCCGCACGTTCTGCGACAAAGCGCAGGCGGTCAAAGTTCATATTGGCGCCTGAAGCGACCGCGATAACGGTTTTGTTTTTCCAGCCCTGGTCGGCAACATAACGTTTGGCACCGGCCAGACCCAGGGCCCCTGCAGGTTCCAGCACGTTTCGGGTGTCCTGGAAGACATCCTTGATGGCTGCGCATATTTCGTCAGTGTTCACGGTAATAATGTCGTCTACATACTCGCGAATCAGGCGAAAGGTTTCCGTCCCTACCTGCTTGACGGCGGTACCATCTGAAAACAGACCGACGTCGTTCAGACTGACGCGGCGGCCGGCACGAAAACTGCGGGCCATGGCATCGGAGTCTTCTGTCTGCACGCCAATGACGGCAACATCAGGGCGAAGCTGTTTGATATAGGCTGCGACTCCGGCCAGCAGTCCACCGCCGCCGATAGGCACAAACACGGCATCCAGTTTTCCGGGGTGCTGGTGCAGGATTTCCATGGCCACGGTTCCCTGTCCGGCGATCACATCGGGATCGTCAAAGGGGTGAACAAAAGTGAGCTTTTCCTTTTTTTCGAGCGCGGCCGCAAATTCATAGGCGTCGCTGTAGGAGTCGCCGTGCAGCACTGCTTCGCCGCCCAGTCGCCTCACTGCGTCAACCTTGACGGCGGGCGTAGAGGTGGGCATAACAATTACGGCGCGGCATCCAAGTCGCCTGGCGGACATGGCCACGCCCTGGGCATGGTTGCCGGCAGAGGCTGCAATGACGCCGCGCTTGAGCGCTTCCGGCGGAAGGTTGGCCATTTTGTTGTAGGCGCCACGTATCTTGAAACTGAAAACCGGCTGGGTATCTTCACGTTTAAGCAGTACTGTATTCTGAATTCGCTGTGAAAGCAGGGTGGCGGTGTCCAGGGAGGTTTCGATTGCGACATCGTAAACACGCGATGTCAATATGCGTTTGAGGTAGTCGGTTGACATGTTATTTTTGAAAGAAAAAAAGAATACAGGCAGGCGCTTAAGGTTAACATAGCGAGTCTGATTTTAGGATTAAAGCGGGAGCCGCCGTTTTCAAAAGCGGTCCCATGGGAAGAATATGGAACATGAAGTCATGCTGTGGGTTCGCGAGATGCTGGCGATATTATCCCTCCCAACGGTGGGGTTGCCGGGTATTTTTGTGGTTGCGCTGGTCTCGGCCACACTGCTTCCATTGGGCTCCGAACCCGTTGTCATTGCTTATCTGAAAATTGCGCCGGACATGTTCTGGCCTGCCATGTTTGTCGCTACCGTCGGCAATACCATTGGTGGCGTCATCACATATTACATGGGCAAGGCCGCAAAGGTAGCCTTTGAAAAATACCAGCTCAAGCAGGCGCAGGCCGCAGGAGAAGTGACGGATGAAACCGGGCGGGCTGTGCTGGAAGAAGAAAAGTATCTGTCAGAAGGCGATGGGGCTCCCAAAGCGCTACAGTCCGAAAAAGAAGAGCCAGAAAAGGAAGGCGGCAAATGGCATGGCCGGATGACCTATTATTTCGAACGCTTTGGACCGGCCGCCCTGCTATTTTCCTGGCTGCCAATCGTAGGTGACCCCTTATGTGGTGTCGCCGGGTGGATGCGCCTGCCCCTGTTCACGTCCATCATCTTTATGGCAATCGGTAAGTTCCTGCGCTATCTGATCATGACGTCTGCCGTGCTGTGGTTCTGGTAGGTGGCAGGCAGTTCGGGCGCGCCTGCGTAAACCGGCCTAATCGTGCGTCTGAACTGCAATATGCCGACCGGCAGCTACGCTGACTAACGCAATTGCAATTGCACCGATACCAACCAGGTTACTGCCGGCGCCGCCCAGGGCCACTTATGCGTGATCTACGCGCGATCAGTGCGCCATCAGCAGCCCTTCCTTCTGAAAGGCCGAATGGATGTGGCGTGCAAACTCCAGGGCATGGGCGCCATCGCCATGCAGGCACAGGGTGTCTGCTTCAATTGGCACTTTCCGACCCGATTGGGAAATCACATAGCCTTCGCGGACCATGGTGAGCGCCTGAGCCACAGAGGTTTCCACATCGTCGATCAGTGCGCCCGGCTGAGTGCGCGGCGTCAGGGTTCCATCGTCCTGGTAGGATCTGTCGGCAAAGACTTCTTGCATGACATTCAGTCCAAGCCCGCGTGCAATTTCTACCTGACGGCTGCCCGCCAGGGCAAACAGGGTCAGTTGCGGATCCACATCGAGCACGGCCTGGGCGATGGCTGTAGCCAGTTCCGTATGGTTGGCAGACATGTTGTACAGGGCGCCGTGGGCTTTCACATGATAGAGCCTGCCTCCCTGGGTGCGTGCGACGGCGGCCAGTGCGCCGATTTGTACCACGACCAGGTCGTACGCCTGAATGGGCGTCAGGGCATAGGGGCGTCGTCCGAAACCGCGGATGTCGTCCAGGCCGGGGTGGGCGCCGGGTTTGACTCCCTGTTGCAGGGCCAGCTGCATGGTCTGGCGCATGGTCTGCGCATCGCCCGCATGAAAACCACAGGCGATATTGGCCGAGGTGACGTACGGCATGATCGCCGCGTCATCGCCCATGCTCCAGGCGCCGAAACTTTCGCCCATATCAACATTGAGATCAATTTTTTTCATGGATTTGCCCGTCCAGCAGCTGCGTATAAAAGGGTATATGCCGTTATTCTACCCTTCAACCGAGTAGACCGCCTATGCGTGAAGATACCTTCAGGGCGGTTTTCATTCTGTTAAACAGCGGATCCAGCGTTTGCAGCCATTCTTCCGTCAGCGTTTCGCGCTGTGTGAAATGGCGGTGGGCCTCATCCATGCTGATCAGTGACAGGTGCAGCGTTTCTCCGGGCACGCAACGCGCCAGCACGGGCAGATCCACGCTGGCGACATTGGCGATCTTCGGATAGCCGCCAGTCGTCTGGCGATCCGCCATCAGAATGATCGGGTGGCCGTCCGGCGGCACCTGTATGGTGCCGAACGCGGTCGGCTCAGAAAGAATCTGCAGTCCCGCCTGGGGCTTAAGCGCCGGGCCATCCAGGCGATAGCCCATGCGATCCGAATTCGGTGTGATGGTGTAGCTCGTACTCAGAAACTGCTTTTGCTGCCTAGTGTCGAACACTGTCCAGTGGGTTCCACGGGTTACGCGGATTCGAGACCGGGCACCCAATCCCAGACCTGCGGGTAGGTAAATCCGGTAGTCATCCAGAAAGCCATCCAGTTCCTCGACCTGCGCAGGATCAATATTGTAATTGAGCGTAAGGCTGTCACCCTTGTTCAGCGCACGCCCCTGGATACCACCCATCCGGCTCTTCAGGTCGGTACTGGCACTTTCCATGGTGCTTGACAGTTGAACCCCACCCGCGATAGCCAGACTGGCGCGGGCCTGGCCCCGCGGGCGTCCCTTGATTGGCGGAGGCGGACCGATTACCAGCACCTGGCCGGCGCGGATCAGGTGCGGTCGGTTCAGGGCCAGGGGCTGTTCGTCGCACGAAATGGTAAAGGGTGCCCCGCAGACAGCAATGCAGGCATCTTCCCTGAACATGATTTGCGGACCGGACAGCGTCATTTCCAATACAGGCAACGGCTCGCGATTCCCTACCAGCGCGTTGGCCAGCCGGTAGGCTACCTGATCCATCACGCCACAGACGGGGGCGCCGTATGCCTGGTACCCGTGCCGTCCGGCATCCTGAAATAGCGATAGTGGTCCGGGTTTCAGTACCATCAGGCTCATAGCGTCTCCTTATTCCGCTGCATGTCTTTCTGCCAGGAGCTTTTCATACTGCTCTCGATCGATGGCGACAAACTGCACCTGATCTCCGGGTGCATAAAGTGCATAAGGGGGAGTTGTGGGGTCAAACAGGCGCAGCGGCGTCGCGCCAACGATATTCCAGCCGCCCGGCGAGTCGTTAGGGTAAATGACGGTCTGGCGATTGGCGATGGCAACTGAACCCGCAGCCAGTCGATTGCGTGGCGTGCTGCGCCGTCCGATATCCAGGCGACTGTCCGACAGGCCCATGTATCCCATGCCCGGTGCAAATCCAAGCATGAAAACGCGTACCGGTGATGCACTATGCAGATGGATGACTTCGTCAACGCTGACTCCGCAGTGTGCGGCGATCGACGTCAGATCAATACCCAGTTCCGGGTCATAGCAAACGGGGATACGAATCAGGCGCGTCGCCTCGGTCACGCCATTGTCGTCAGTTTGCTCATCAGGATGATGTGTGGCCAGCGGCGCCAGCACGGCGGTCAGCGTATGGATCAGCGCTTTGTGGCCGGGGGGGCGGGGATAAAAGGGATGAAGATAGACGCCCAGTGTGGTGAAGGTAGGTACCAGATCGCTGATATACGGCAGGCCTGCCGCGTGGATCAGCTCTGCCGCCTGACGGGCGCGGGCGTTGATGGCGGTATCGATACGATCGCCGAAACGGATAATCAGGCAGTGATCGCCTTCGGACGAAAAAGTCCAGGGAGCGTTAGAAGTGGCCGTGTGTGAACTCATGCGCTGTGCTGATGCTGTCGGGAAAATCGGAGCCTGCTTGCCTGTATGCAGAACAGTTTATCAGCAATGCAGTCAATTCAGCGATCAGTAGGGGTAAAACCGGAGTGCTCAATGGGGGGCTGTGACTGGACATCGTAGCCGGTAAATGTCAACTCGCAGACCCGTAGGACGCTTGCAAGTGTGCCGGCGCAAGGAGCGCAGACGCTGAGTACAGCCATGCACCTTTGCAAGGATAATGGGCCCCAAAAGGGGAGGGTATCCATCTGGCCAGGGGATCAAAAAGGATAATTACTATATATCCATTAGTTATTTTATTGGTGTTCGTTATATTGATATAGTTTTATTCATGCGTGATTGCGTTCCAAAAAAACGCTCGAACGTCACATTTGAATAACGCCATATATCAGGAAGGCAATCAAAGATGAAATCAGTCAAACTTCTCGCCCTGCTGGGTGCAACCTTTATCGGCCTGAGCGCCTTTAATGCACAGGCTGACCAGCTGGATGACATCAAAAAGAATGGGGAGCTGGTGGTCGGTGTGCTGGGAACGGATGAACCCGCAACCTTCATCGATCCCAAGACCCGTGAATTCATTGGCTATGAAGTCGATCTGGCCAAAGCAGTAGCAGACAAGATTGGTGTAAAGGCGCGCTTCAGGCAGGTTGCCGTGGCGGCCCGGATTCCCGAATTGCAGCAAAAGCACGTGGATATCATTGCAGCCGGTATGACGCATAATAAGGAGCGTGAAGCCCAGATCGACTTTTCCGTGACCACCTTTGTGACAGGACAGAAAGCGCTGGTGCGTAGCGACAGCGGTATCAAGGATCTGGCCGGACTGTCAGGCAAGAAAGTCCTGACGATT
Source organism: Pseudomonadota bacterium (assembly GCA_023389155.1). GTDB lineage: Bacteria > Pseudomonadota > Gammaproteobacteria > Burkholderiales > Burkholderiaceae_B > Advenella. Next base: position 186,953 of record JAEWEV010000018.1, on the reverse strand, counting down.
CGCGGCGGGACGCAGGAGCCCAATATTCGCAAAGCGGTGCCGGATGTGAATGTGGTCACGTTTGATACCAGCCAGCAGGCGTTTCTTGCGCTTCAGCAAGGCAAGGGCGTAGGCTACGTTGATGATGAAGCCGCGCTGTTGCGCGTATATGCCAAACTTGGCCCCAAACAGAAAGACTTTACCGTGCTCAGGGAAAATATCAGTGAAGAGCCACTGGCTTTCGGTCTGCGCAAGGGTGAAGCCGCACTCAAGAAAGTGGTCGACGATACGCTGCGCGAACTGGAAACGTCCGGTCAGGCCGAGAAAATCTTCTTCAAATGGTATGGCCCAGACACAAAGTCACAGTTTGCCACTCGCGATTTCAAGCTGGAAACGGATAAAATCAAGGAGTAGTCTGGATTGACCCTGCGCAACGGGAGCGGATTGTGTCTGAACCTCTCCGTTACGCAAATGGCGGCGTGCGCTGCGCTCCCCCAGCGCAGCGGGCTTTACGCCGTTTTTTTGCTTCTCATGAGTCCGCTTTTCAATGCCCGAATTTGACGCATCCCTGCTGCTAAGCGGCCGCTATCACGACATGCTTGTGGCCGGCTTTTGGCTTTCTTTGCATCTGCTGGCTGTCTCGCTGGTCCTGGCGCTGCCACTGGCTACCTGTATTGCCCTGCTGCGCCTGTCGCCGTTCCGGTTGCTGCGTGGGCTAGGCTTTGCCTATGTCGAAACGATCCGCAACGTTCCCTTGCTGGCGCATATGCTGTTCTGGTATTTTGGCGCTCCAGAGCTGCTTCCTGAAAAGGTCAGAGTCTGGCTGTACGCGAGCAATACCGAAGCGACCTGTGCGGTTGTTGCGCTCACGCTTTATACCGCAGCCTATATGGCTGAAGATATTCGAAGCGGCATCCGGGCGGTCTCGCGGGTGCAGATGGAAGCGGCGCGTGCCCTGGGTTTCAGTTTCCTGACCAGCATGCGCCTGGTTATTCTGCCGCAGGCCATGCGAGTCATTACGCCGCCGCTGATTTCCCAGACACTTAACCTGTGGAAAAATACAAGTATTGCAACTGTAATTGGCGTGGCTGAGCTGATGTATCAGGCAGGGCAGGTAGAAAGTGCAAGTTTCAGAAGCTTTGAAGCCTTCGCCTTTGCAACCTCGGCCTATCTGGGCTTATCCCTGCTGATTACTGCCCTGGCTTCGTGGTTTCAGCATCGTTATCCGCCGAGGGCTTTATGAGCGGGTTCCTGGAAGTGATCGATACGTACTGGCTGTACTTTCTGGTGGGCCAGTACCCCAACGGTCCGCTGGGTGGTCTCGCGCTTACTCTGCTGTTAGCCAGCTGTGCCCTGGTCATGGCAATGCCCCTGGGGGTCGTTCTGGCCTTTGCGCGTATCAGTCCCTGGCGCATTTTGCGCTGGCCCGTCAGTCTGCTGGTGTTCGTGGTGCGGGGTACGCCGCTTCTGATGGTAGTGTTCTGGGCGTATTTCTTCCTGCCTAGCGTTACCGGCGTCAAGACGAATCAGTTCTGGACCATGCTTATTGCGCTTGTGATTTTCGATGCCGCCTATCTGGCAGAAATCATTCGCGCGGGGATACAGGGTCTGCCCAAAGGACAAATGGAATCTGCCCGCTCGCTGGGGCTGGGTTACTTTCGCGCCATGCGACTGATCATTCTGCCACAGGCCATTCTGAACATGCTGCCATCGCTGGTCAATCAGTTCATTTCCACCATCAAGGAAACCTCCCTGGGCTATATCATCGGTCTTGCGGAAGTGTCCTTCATTACGTCGCAGATCAATACGCAGGTGATGGTATATCCGGCGCAAGTCTATCTCGTACTGGGCCTGACCTATCTGTTGCTGTGCTTTGGTCTGTCGCGGTTTGCCTACTGGCTTGAACGCAGACGTGGAAAACGACATGCCGCAATGGCGGCTGCCAAGGAAGCCATATGATCGAATTTGAGAACGTAAACAAATGGTATGACAAATATCATGCCCTGGTTGACGTCACGGAATCCGTGGCGCGCGGCGAGGTCGTGGTGGTATGCGGACCATCGGGGTCGGGTAAGTCGACGCTGATCCGCACGATCAATCGCCTGGAACCGATACAGTCAGGGCACATACGCGTTGACGGCAAAGATATCCATGCTAAACAGAGGGATATCAATGCCTTCCGCTCGGGCATCGGTTTTGTCTTTCAGCAGTTCAACCTGTTTCCTCATCTGAACGTACTCGAGAACTGTACGGTGGCGCCCAGAAATCTGCGTGGTCTGTCTGCGAGCGCTGCGCGCGAAAAAGCACTCGCGCTGCTGGATCGGGTGGGTCTTGCTCATAAGGCTTCGGCCATGCCCGATGCGCTGTCCGGTGGACAACAGCAACGGGTTGCCATTGCCAGGGCCCTTGCGATGGAGCCGCCGCTCATGCTTTTCGATGAGCCCACCAGTTCGCTGGATCCGGAAATGGTAGGAGAGGTGCTGCTGGTCATGCGCGACCTGGCCAGAGACGGCATGACCATGGTGTGCGTGACACATGAAATGGGGTTCGCCCGCGAAGTGGCGGATCGGATCCTGTTTATGGATGCCGGAAAAATACTGGAGCGAGCCACGCCCGATGATTTTTTTAATCGACCCCAGCACCCGCGGGCAGCGCAATTTCTTTCTGACATACGTACGCCGTTTGCCCAGACTATATGAAAAGTGAAATTTATTGTCCGTTGATGCGCACATTGCAAATGGCTCGCGATGAGCGGCGAGGATCGCGCAACGTTATTGCGATAGGGTCTAAATCAGGACACGGAGACCGACCATGACACAAGTTTTTGATACCGATTGCCGATCCCTGCCGGTGATCGATATTTCCTCTCTGGTGTCCAGTCAGGATCCCGACGCAATGCGGGTTGCTGCTGATCATATTCGCAATGCCTGCCGCATTCATGGTTTTTTCTATGTGTCGGGACACGGTGTGGATCCGCAACTGATCAAGCGGCTGGATTCATTGAGCCGCCAATTTTTCGCGCTGGACGAAACCGAAAAAATGCGCTGGCGCATGGCGTTGGGTGGTCGTGCATGGCGCGGCTATTTTCCTCTGGGAGGAGAGTTGACCTCGGGCCGACCAGACTGGAAGGAAGGTCTTTACCTGGGTACCGAACTGACTGACACGCATCCGCTGGTGCGGGCCGCCACGCCTGTGCATGGAAGCAATCTGTTTCCGGATATTGAAGGCTACCGTGAAACTATACTTCAGTACATGGAGGTAGTAACCGCAGTGGGTCATGCGCTGATGCGCGGCATTGCATTAAGCCTGCAGCTGGATGCCGCTTACTTTCACGACCGGTATACGGCAGACCCGCTCATTCTGTTTAGAATTTTCAATTATCCGAGTCAGGAAGTTCCCAAGGGCCTGGACGTACAGTGGGGTGTTGGCGAACATACCGATTACGGCCTGCTGACGATTCTGTTGCAGGATCATATTGGCGGTCTGCAGGTCAAAACGCCTGGAGGCTGGGTAGACGCCAAGCCTATCCCCGACACTTTCATTTGTAATATCGGTGACATGCTGGAACGCATGACGCGCGGCTGGTATCGGTCAACGGCGCATCGGGTGGGTCGCAATACGACCGGTCAGGACCGACTGTCGTTTCCGCTATTTTTCGACCCCAATTATTTTTCCGAGGTTCATCCCATTGAGGGCCTGCCCATCGTGGCTGACCCCGACGACAGTGCATCACGCTGGGACAAGGCCAACGTGCACGCGTTTCACGGGATCTATGGAGACTATCTGCTGAACAAGGTGTCCAAGGTATTTCCGCAACTGAAACAGGATGTGCTGTAGCGGGTTTCAACGAGGTGCCGGTAGCGTAAAGCACTCCACGCTCGTTTGAATGACTTCGTCCTGTACGGGGACACTTGCCGATCACCTTTTGCGCAGTTATAGTCAGATTTTGACTGGGGACTCCACATGAATCGTCGTTCATTGCCACTAAACGCGTTGCGTGCTTTTGAGTCAGTGGGGCGTCACCGGAGTTTCAGTCTGGCGGCCGAGGAACTTGGCGTGACACATGGCGCAGTCAGTCGCCAGATTGGCATGCTGGAGTCCCTGCTGGGGCTTCGGTTGTTTCGCCGCAGCCAGCCCATTGAGTTGACCGATGAAGGAGAAGCGCTTTTCTCGGGCGTGGCGCCGGCATTTGACCGCCTGTCAATTGCAGTGGATAGTTTACTGTCTCCAGGTGATCAGGCCGCGTTATTGGTCAATGCCCCGCCGACTTTTACGATGAAATGGCTCATTCCCCGACTATCGGTTTTTCAGCGCCGGCATAGTAAAGCAGAGATACGGCTTACGACCAGCACGACCAGCATTGACTCGCTCAAGCTGAGCGATTTCGATCTGGTGATTCGTCGGTTTCCCAAAACATCGTCAGAGCTTCACGCACAGACCTTCCTGTCCGGCAGGCTGGTGGCAGTATGTGCGCCGGAGCGGCTCGAGACCTGTCCGGTATTATGCGCCGAAGATATCAAAAAGCATCGTCTTATTGAAGCCAAGAGCAATGTGTCCGCCTGGACGCAATGGTTTGAACAGGCCGCATGCGAAAAGCCCCCATCCGCGGATTTTCTGCAATTTGATGAAATGTTCTTTGTTGTGCAGGCAGCTCTCGAGGGCCTGGGCGTTGCGCTTGTGCCGCTGTCGCTGGTCGCTGACGATCTGGCCAAGGAAAATCTGGTACTGGCGTTTGACGGCCCTGATGTCAGCGCTGGTGATTATGCCTATGTCGTGACCATTGGTGGACGCCGCCGACACCTGATCGATGAGTTTTGTGCCTGGCTCTCGGAAGAGGGCGAGGCATCCAATCAGTTTGCCTGCACGGTAATCTAAATTCTGTTTGTGCTCTGAGGTCCGGCGTCAGTAACAGAGTACGTAAACGACCACTCAGATCGTGATATTTAATGATTACATTTGCGATCAAACCTGGCAATCGGGTCATTTATCGGCGCATCGGAGGCTGATCAGCTCTTGCAGAACAGTGCAGCCTGAAAGGTGAAGCCGGATGGCCATGCTCCGTTCCCCCAATTCACACCGGATCATATCCTGACTCATGCCCGCTCGCGTGAACAGCTGTGAGATTACCGCACATCTTTCGATTTTTAGTCGATTTACCGCGGCGGCTCGCGCGTGCATCATAAGCACATTGGTCACACGTCGTGTGACGCAAAGATGAACGTCTTCGGAGCTGACATGCTTAGTGATTTTCGAGTGCTGGATCTGACCTGGGTGCTGGGGGGGCCATTTGCCAGTCAGCTGCTTGCCCAGCTGGGTGCGGAAGTGATAAAGGTCGAGCCCCTTGAGGGTGATCTGTCTCGCAGGGTATCCAGCCACTCGACGGTATTTGAAGGGGACTCCGGATTTTTTCTTTCGGTAAACCGTGGCAAGTCGAGTATCGCGCTCGACCTGAAAACACCAGAGGGGCGCGAGGTACTGTATGACCTGCTGCGCAAATCCGATGCAATTATTTATGGCTTCGCTCCTGACGTGCCAAAACGTCTCGGACTGGATAAACAGTCGCTGCTGGCCGTCAATCCAAAAATTGCAATCGGGCAGTTAATCGGTCTTCACGACAAAGGGCCTTATGCCAAAGCGCCCGCCTTTGATCTGGTGGTACAGGCCATGAGCGGGGTGATGAGCATTACCGGCAACAAAGGTGCCGAGCCAGTTCGACTCGGCTATCAGGCTGCGGATTTGACTGGTGGCCTGTACCTGGCATTGGGTTGTGTGGGGTTGATGCTGAAGGCACTGAAGTCGGGTCATGGTGACCTTCTGCAGGTGTCTCTGCTGGACTGCCAGCTTGCCATGCTCACCTGGCAGGCACAAAACTATTTTATTTCAGGTGTGATACCCAAAGCCAATGGTGCCCGCCATCCTGTCATCGCACCCAGCGATATCTTTCCTTGTGAGGATGAACAATTCATTGCGCTGACCCCGACAGGTCAGAAGTTCTGGGAGTCGTTTTGCGAAGCCATTGGTCGAGAGGATCTTGCAACGGATCCCAGATTCGACCATCCGGTTCGTCGCATTGAAAACGTGGAAAGCCTGACGCAAGAACTGAATCAGGTGTTCAAGACGCGAAAAGCGTCTGACTGGGCTCAACATTTATTTGAGCAGCGTGTACCTGCTGCGCTTGTCAACAACATCGAGCAGGCAACATCCCAGCGGCTGGCGCAGGAGCGCAACATGGTGGAAGAACTGATACACCCCAAAACGCTGGCCAGACTGCGTTTTCTTGGCAATCCTTTCAAATATGAAGGTGCCGAACCCGCTTCCTATCCTCCGGCATTCGGGGAGCATACGCGGCAGATCCTGTCGCAGGTATGTGAGTACGAAGCCAGCAAGATCGATCAACTTATTGATGCCAACATTATTTTTCAAGGAGAAGTGAATGACCAGACCCAGTGACGTAAAACCACGGGAAGGAGAACTGCCAGGCGCGCTCTACAAGGATTGGGTGATCGGTGAAGAGTTTGATGCCCTCCCATTTACGATCACACAGGACATTGTGCAGGAGTATATGTCTGTTGTGAATGCCGATGCCGAAAACTATGTGATTGACGGCAGGCAGGCAGCGCCGCCGAACGTGGTGCTGGTGTATATGATGGCTGTGATGTATCGCAAATATCCGCCGCAACAGGGTGGCATCATGATCGGAAATACGATCGAATTTCACCATCCCATTTGGGCCGATGAAGAAACGCAGGTGGTGGGCACCGGTCGTCTTACAGATAAGTACGAACGCAAGGGACTCAAGTACATCAAGTACGATGTGGAATTCAAAACCCCGGAGGGCGTCCTGCTCGTCGCTGTAAATCACACTTCCGCATTTCCCAATTAAGGCCGGACTGTCAACTAACTCATGTAACTACATCAAGGTGATGAAAAATGAGCAATCAGCAACAGCAAGCAAAAGAACCGCAGCGGCAAGACGGGCAGACACAGGATCTGCAGAAAACCATCAAGCAGACGCAAGCCCTGTTTGACAACTATGGGGTACTTAACGGCGATAATGATATTCTGCATTATGATGATGCCTATGCCAAAGCGCGGGGGTTTCGCGGCACACTTGGACATGGCCTGATGTACACCGCCTATGTTTGCGATCTGGCCGCAAAGAAATTTGGTCGTGACTGGCACTATAAAGGCCGGCTTACGGTGAAATACGTGCGTGGCGTGTGCCCGGGCGATGAACTGGTGACAACAATCACTGCGGACAATCAGGTTCAGTGTAAATCGCAATTTGACACGACGCTCGTGGGTACGGTGGGCCTTGCCTGAAATGCCGCTCACGCAATCCTCTGCCTGCCAGCCGTTTACGCGCACCGGTGCCTCGTCCGCAACAGACGTGAGGGTGCGTGGTCGTGATCTTGTCAACGACTTGATGGGTGGCACAAGCTTTACGCAAATGCTTTATTTTCTTACCTGCAAGCGCATGCCAACGCAGGTTCAATGCGATGTCCTGGATGCATGTCTGGTAACGTTGATGGAGCATGGGCTGACGCCGTCAGCGGTCATTACCCGCCTCATGGCGCTGAGCGTTCCGGAGGAACCGCAGGTTGCCATTTCATCGGGCTTGCTGGCTATTGGCAGCGTCTACGCCGGAACCACAGAGCAGTGTGCGGCGCTGCTGATAGAGATGGAACAGCGGGTGAAAGATGGCGCAGACGTCGAGACGGTATCGCAGGAAATCGTCACTCGTTATCGACAGCAAAAGCGCGCGCTGCCTGGCTTTGGCCATGGGACGCACAAACCCGACGATCCGCGTGCGCAAAAACTGTTTGCGATTGCTGCCGATCACGGCTGTGCTGACGGATATGTTCAACTTCTGCAACGCCTGGGGCTTGCAGTAGATCAACAATACGGTCGTCATATCACGATCAACGCCACCGGTGCGATAGCGGCGCTGTTGCTGGAAGTTGATATTCCTGTAGCCGCCATAAGAGGTTATTCGGTCGTGTCGCGAGCAGCAGGGCTGGTGGGGCATTATCTGGAAGAACTGGAAAACCCTTCCGGCAAGGCAATCTGGAGTGCAGCCAGGCAGGCCGTGCCCTACCGCGAGTAGGCGGGCAGTCTGCTGCGCTGTTCTGCAATTGCTGCCTTCGTGCGATCAAGGGCTGCCTGCCGCTGGCGATTGTCGGTATGGATTATTGAACGGTAGCGATGCCAGCGCGTTTAATCACCGCTTCCCATTTTTTCATGTCCGATTTGATGAGATCAGCGAAGGCTTCAGGCGAGCTGCCGACGGCTTCGCCACCAATGCTTGACATGATTTTTTTCTTGACCTCAGGCTTATCCAGAATGTCATGCGTGGCCGAACTCAGCCGGTTGATGATTGCTGCCGGTGTGCCTGCAGGCGCCACCAGGCCATACCACACGGATGCTTCGTATCCTGGAAGATTGCCTGCTTCTGCCACTGTTGGGATTTCCGGGTGGTCAGACAGACGCGCTTTCGAAGTGACCCCAAGAATGCGAACTTTGCCTGTTTCGGCAAATGGCAGCAGATCATTGCCGAAAGCCAGCTGGATGATGCCCGAAGACAGATCTGTATTGCGTGCTGAGGTGGCCTTGTACGGGATCTGGACCATCTTGATGTGGGCCATATCGCTAAACAGCGCGCCGGCCAGATGCGATGAGGTACCGTTTCCGGAGGAGCCGTAGTTCAGCTTTCCCGGACTCTGTTTTGCCAGTTTTATCAGATCAGGGACTGATTTGACGGGCAGATCGATGTTGGCCCCCAGAAAGAAGGGTGTTGAAGCAACAACAGTAATCGGGGCGAAATCCTTGATCGGATCATACTTGAGATTCGGCATGATGGTGGGGTTGATCGATAAGGTGGTCACCGTCACCATCAATAGGGTGTATCCATCGGCAGGCGCGCGGGCGACCGATTCGGCGGCAAGTGCCGTGCTGGCTCCGGGGCGATTTTCGACAACAATCGGCTGACCCAGCCTGCCGCTCAACTGGTCAGCCACAATGCGGGAGAGGGTGTCGGCCGCCCCGCCTGCCGCATGAGCGGAAATCAGCCGTATCGGTTTGCTCGGATATTCCTGTCCCCAAACAATCGTGGCGTGAATGGCCATGATGGCTGCGACGGCCAGTTTGGGAAGTGTTGACATGGTACGGGCGGGCGTGGGATTGTCGTTGCGCATTGGTCTTCTGTTCTCCAGTGAACGGCCGCGTTTTCATAACACGGCTTATTCGTGCGATGTCATGGCTGTCATTTTCTTTAGTCATGTTAGGGAGCACTGAGGTGTGCTGCAAACGAATTTTGTGCAGCGGCCTGTCAGTTTTTTGCATACGCATTGCCAGGTCTGGCTGTTCGGGGACTGTGATGACCGTATCACGCCGGTGCATCGCATCGCTCAAGGGACGCCCTGGGCCGAAGTCCATCGTGTTTCAGTGACGGTGCACACGATCCCCAGTTGTGGCATACGTTTACAATGTATCGGCAATGGTTTTCTACATTGAAATTGTGAGTTATATCCATCAATCTCCAACCGGTTTCCTGTCATGCAGAAATCTCATCCTTTTTCGCCTCAGACTGCCTGTCCTTGTGGAAGTGGGGCAAGCTATGAAGGCTGCTGTGGCCGCTGGCATCATGGGGCGCAGCGCCTGATGGCGCCCGATGCGCAGGCACTCATGCGCTCGCGTTATGCGGCGTTTGTAATGGATGAATTAGCGTACCTTCTGGACACATGGCACAGCAGTACCCGTCCTGCCGGGCTCGAACCCAATGCGGCGGGAACAAAGTGGCTGGGTTTGGATGTGCGCCGTCATGAGCAAGTGGATGCCAGTCATGCCATTGTGGAGTTTGTGGCGCGGTCGCGCCTGCATGGCCGGGCAATGCGACTGCATGAAATCAGCCGCTTTGTCAGGGAAGGTGGGCAGTGGTTCTATGTTGATGGAGAAATGGTGAACAAAGGCGGTTAAGGCCGGCTTGGGATACACATGTAGCGTTGAAGTCCTGCGCCGCACAGCTCAGGAAAAGGTTCAGGCGGCGGCGCCTTCCGCGGCCTTGTGCTCGCTGCTTGTTTGATCGTACACCACGGTTTCTGTCGGAAAAATGATACGGAATGTGCTGCCCTTGTTGATTTCGCTATCGACTTCCAGCCTGGCGTGATGTCTGATAACAATGTGTTTGGTAATGGCCAGCCCCAGGCCCGTCCCGCCAGAGGCACGCGAGCGGCTTTTGTCCACGCGGTAGAAACGCTCTGTGATGCGGGGAATATCTTTCTTCTCTATGCCCAGGCCCGTATCCGTGACACTGAATACGGCTTCCCCGTGATCGTTGCGGAACCACCGGATGGTAATTTTTCCCCCCTCAGGCGTATAACGCACGGCATTGGTGAGCAGGTTGGTCACAGCAGAAGCCAGTTCGTTCATTTGCCCGACAACGGCCAGTTGCGGGTCCACGTCGAACTCGAAAGCATGCGTTTCGCGGGAAATGGATTGCGCCTGGATCGCGGCCTTGTCGATGATCGGGGCCAGCTGTACGTTGCTGCCATCGGTAACCTCGGTTGACTCCAGCGTGGACAGGGTGAGCAGATCGGCCACAATCGCCAGCATGCGCTGGGCCTGTTCGTGCATGAGCTCTTCGTATTGCTTGCGCTGTTCGGCAGACAATGCCTCTATCGGCAAATCCCGCATGGTTTCCAGAAAACCGATCAGCACGGTCAGTGGGGTACGGATCTCATGCGAGACATTGGCGACAAAGTCCCGCTGTGTGGTCTGCAGTTTTTCCAGCTGGGTAATATCCTGGCAGAGCAGCAGATAGCCTTCGTTAGCGTGCTGGGTAAGCTGAAATTGCAGGGAACAGATTTGTCCGCCAATTTCTTTTCTGCAACGCAGCGGCCGGCTCCACCGGCGACTCTGGGCATAATCAAAAAACTCCGGCAGGCGGATGATGTTGAAGATGTTGTAGCCCTTATCTTTTTCATAAACCAGATCAAGCAGCCGCTGAGACTGGCTATTGCACCATTCGATCTGAAAGGATTTGTCCAGTGTGACGGCAGCGGCCGGGAGTGCCTGGGCGGCGGACAGGACGTTATTGGTCAGCTCGCGCAGTGCCGTATATTCGTTCTGGCGCGTGCGCACATACTTATAGATGGGCGTGACAATTTCGTCAAAACTGCCCAGATCCGGCGGCGGAGCGCTTACAGGCTGACGGGCCCACTTGAGCGTTTCCCTGAGGTGACGTCTGTGACGAATAAGATATATCAGCCAGCATGCGGCCAGGAAAATCACGCCGCTTACGCCGCCAAACAGCCACTGTATCGCCAGCGCCAGAGCAAAGGCGATCAGATAGGCGAACAGAAATGTGTGGCGGGACATGGTTGATTCTCTTCCTGGGGCACTCTGGCGTGCGCCTGCCGCCCGGGACAAATACGGATAAGGATGGCGCGCCGGCAGGATAGCCAGCCGGGTGGATAAAAACGGCGGGTTGCCGGGTTTTGATGGAATCAGACCGGCAGTTTCGAGGTAAAACGATACCCGCTTCCACGTACGGTTTCAACCAAATTGTGGTGATTGCTGGGTTCCAGCGCCTTGCGCAGGCGGCGGATATGAACGTCTACGGTGCGTTCTTCCAGAAAAACATGGTCGCCCCATACCTGATCGAGCAGCTGGCCGCGGGTGAAAACCCGCTCCGGGTGCGTCATGAAAAAGTGCAGCAGGCGGAATTCGGTGGGTCCCAGCGGTAAATTGGCACCGTTACCCGTAATGCGGTGAGAGACCGGATCAAGCTTGAGCCCTGATATCTCGATTTCATCGTCAGTCAGCTGTGGCGCGCGGCGGCGCAGCACGGCCTTGATGCGAGCCATCAGCTCCTTCGGCGAGAACGGCTTGGTAATATAGTCATCTGCGCCGCTTTCCAGGCCTTCCACCTTGTCGGCTTCGGAGCTTTTGGCGGTGAGCATGATGATTGGTATCTCACGGGTACGTTCGCTGCCGCGCAGATTGCGTGCCAGATTCAGACCGGTAGAGCCGGGCAGCATCCAGTCCAGCAGGATCAGATCAGGCAGTTCCGCATTGATCAGGACTTTGGCCTGTTCGGCATCCAGCGCTCGCAGCACCTTGTGCCCGGCGAAGGACAGGTTGACGGAAATGAGTTCCTGAATTGCGGGTTCGTCTTCGACGACTAGAATTGTGCTTGCCATAATGAAGTAAAATCAAAAAAAGTCATGAGACTGACATTAACCGGAAATACTGGACTCAATGGTATTGCCTCATTGTGTCATGTTTGTGACAATCCGCCTATTATCGATAAAGTTTACCTATGAATTCTGAACGCCCCACGTCAGCCGGGCAATCCGGCACCACGCATTTCGGCTTCCGTACTGTCGATGAACAGGAGAAAGCAGGAAAGGTGGCGGAAGTCTTTCATTCTGTCGCCCAACGCTACGATGTCATGAATGATCTGATGTCCGGCGGCATGCACCGTCTCTGGAAGCGTTTCACCATCGGACGGGCTGCGGTCCGGCCCGGCATGCGCGTGCTCGATATTGCGGGTGGCACGGGCGACCTGGCCCTGGCTTTTGCCGGCAAGGTCGGCGAACACGGGCAGGTCTGGCATACCGATATCAATTCATCCATGTTGCAGGTCGGCCGCGACCGCCTGACAGATAAAGGTGTTCTGCTGCCCACAGTTGTTTGCGATGCGGAACACTTGCCGTTTCCCGATGCGTTCTTTGACGTGGTCACCGTGGCCTTCGGTCTGCGCAACATGACTCATAAGGACCTGGCGCTCAAGGAAATGCAGCGGGTACTCAAACCCGGCGGCAAGCTGCTGGTGCTGGAGTTCTCCCGTGTGGCCGCGCCGCTGACGCCTGTTTATGATTGGTATTCGTTCAATATTCTTCCCTGGCTGGGCGGAAAGGTGGCAGACGACGAGGAAAGTTACCGGTATCTGGCAGAATCCATCCGTATGCATCCCGACCAGGAAACGCTGGCCGAAATGATGCGGCAAGCCGGCTTCCCAAGGGTCAACTATTTCAATCTGACGGCGGGGGTGGTTGCCCTGCACGAGGGCGTCAAGCTGTTCTAGTACGGCCTTTCCCCACCTGCGCGGCACCGTCAGGCTGTCACTGATATTCTTTGGCAAATCGATCATCGAAGACACCTCCTGCCTTTGATTTGGAGGCTGGGCCAATGTTGCTTGCATAATTATTCAGGCTTTTGTAAGATTGGCTTGTTTGCTAATTTACTCAACATGGGATACTTCCCGCCGGAGCACCAATCAATGTTTAAAAAGTGGTCTAAATTTCTTTCGGCAGCGCTGATTGTGGTGGCATCGACAAGCATGCTCGCAGTCACGCACGATGCCGAAGCGCGTCGCATGGGTGGTGGTGGCAGCTTTGGTCGCCAGTCCTCGAACATTACAACCAACCGCGCCCCTGCAGCACAGGCACCGAATGCGATCAACCGCTCGTCTGCTGCACCGGCCCGCAACACCGCTAACGCAGGGGCAGCGTCCCAGCGCAGCGGCTTTTCACGCTTTCTGGGTCCCATCGCGGGCATCGCTGCCGGTCTGGGTATCGCTGCGCTGCTGTCCAGTCTGGGCCTCGGCGGCGCGCTGCTTGAATTTCTCTCCAGCGCCATCCTTATTGCTATCGTAATTTTCGGCGTCATGTACATTGTGCGTCGCCTGCGCGGTGGCCAGTCCGGTCCTGCTTTCCAGGGGGCTGCGCCCATGCAGCGTCAGGCAGGCCCGCAGCCTGGCTCCCGTCACCAGGTACCGACACAGAATGCACAAAGCGCCGCCAACGCCCAGCAGGGTGGTCTGTCAGCGACCGAATTCTCGGGCAAGACGCAGGCTGCAGATGAACCGGCAGATAAAAGCTGGTTTATTCCCGGAGACTTTGATACACCCGCGTTTCTGCAGATTGCCAAGAAGCAGTTCGTCACCATTCAGGGGCTGTGGGACCGGGGTGATATCGAGGAACTGAAAAACTACCTGACCGAAGACCTGGTGGGCGAGTTATCTCCGCAAATCACCAGCCGTGCCGGACAAAGCGAGACAGAAGTTGTCCTTCTCAATGCCGAACTGCTGGGTATTGAACAGGTTCAGGACGGGCATCTTGCCTCTGTCCGCTTTTCAGGCATGCTGCGGGAAGATGCGCAGGAAGCAGCCTTCCGGTTTGAGGAAGTCTGGAACCTGTACAAGGAAAACAGCTCGGGATGGCTGCTTGCAGGCATTCAGCAGATTCCGGTAGAAAACGCGTCGTAACTGGCTCGCACATCAAAACCGGACGCCTCGTCCGGCGTATTCAAAGGCGTGGTTATGGAAACATAGCCGCGCCTTTTTGTATCCGGCAGCAGCATGGGCTTATGGCTTTTGGTTATTATTAATTACTAAAAGCTATATAAAAATAAAATCTAATTATTTTTTTTCCTAAGAAGATTTGGTTATAGTGTCAGATCGAACGGGGAAAAATCGTGAATTTAAGCTTTAACAATGTCTATAAGCAGTTCGGCTCGCTGTCGGTTGTCGAGAATTTCAGTGCGGGCTTTCAATCCGGTGAAATTGTCGCACTGGTCGGACCTTCGGGTTCCGGCAAGTCCACCCTGCTGCATATGGCGGCGGGGCTGGAGAACACCTCTTCAGGCAACATTTCTGTGGATTCGCAGGCCGTCACCAAGCCAGACCCAAGCCGCACTCTGGTTTTTCAGGAGCACGCACTCTATCCCTGGCTGACCATTAAACAAAATGTCGCCATGGCGCTGGAATTCCAGCAAGTGGCCCGCAAGGAAGCCTATGGCCGCGCCGTCGCCTGGCTCAAACGGGTCGGACTGGATGGCTTCGAAGAATATTACCCCCATCAGATTTCCGGCGGCATGCGTCAGCGCGCCGCCCTGGCACGTGCCTTCATCGCCGAGCCCGAAGTTTTGCTTCTGGACGAGCCTTTTGGCGCCCTGGATGCCCTGACCCGACTCAGCCTGCAGGACGTGCTGCTTGATCTGGTGGAACAGGCCCGGCCAACCGTCCTGCTGGTTACGCATGATGTAGACGAGGCCTTGTTCCTGGCTGATCGTGTGCTGGTTTTCAGCTCGCGGCCCGCCACGGTTCTCAAGGAATTCAATCTCACGCACCGTGAGCGCTCCCACGACCTGTCTGATCTGGCTGCAGAAAAACGCGAGATCCTCAGTCTGCTGGGAATTGCTGTCAAGCACGACAGCAAGGCAGAGCCAGAGCGCGGGAAACTGGCCGCCTGATAAGCACATGCCAGAAAACATCTGCCAGATCGTACCCGGCAGATGCGCAGTCGGGCATCCCTCAACGGCAGCATGCCGATCCTTCCGAAACTCGGGAAACTGAATCAACGCAGGCGTGATCCGCGGCGTAACGTTCAGGATCGCAGCGACGATAAAGACGTGACGGGACGTGCCAGAAATATTGAAATGAAACGATTGTTGCCGCTCCTCGCAGCTTCATTCCGGAAAACAACAAACACGCAACTTTTAAGAGAGAGTCAGAGATGAATATTCGCAAATGGACAGCCCTGCCACTGGTGGCATCACTCCTGTTTTCAGGTGCAGCCATGGCTGCAGACAAACTGAAAGTCGGTTACCTGCGGGTGATGGATGATGCCCAGGCCATCGTCGCCCAGGAAGGGGAGTTCTACAAGAAACAGGGTCTGGACACGGAGCTGATGGAATTCAAATCCGGTACGGATCTGATCAAGGCCATTGTGGGCGGTCAGGTGGATGTGGGTGTACTGGGGTTTACCAATGCGGTTTCCTGGGCTTCCCGCGGCGCTGACCTGAAAGTTGTAGGTGGTGCGCAGCGTGGCTATCATTCGCTGCTCGTGCGTGAAGACGCCGGCATCAATTCGCTTGCCGATCTCAAGGGGAAAACGCTGGCATCGCAAAGCCAGGGTAGTACGGCCGATACCGTCCTGCGTGGCGTAGTCTTCAAAGAGGCAAATCTGAACGAGGGCGATGTCAGTGTCATGGGTGTGAGCCCGGCGGTCGCTGTTCAGTCTCTGGTTGGCAATCGCGTCAATGCGGCATTTCTTTTTGAACCCTATGACCGCATCGCGCAACTGGTTGCGCCTGTGAAACAGATTTATGAAGTTGGCGAAAGCTGGCCTTTCCCATGCATGGTGGTCATCACTTCCGGCAAAGTGCTGGAAAGCAGGAAGGACGACATCTGGAAAGCGCTGGACGCCCAGCAGCAGGCAATCGAACTGCTTCAGAACAAGCCTGCCGAAGCCTCCAAACTGATCGCCAGCTACTTTATTGCGGAGCCCACCCTGAAAACATTGAAGCAGGGTGATGTGCCTCGCGAAACCGTGATTGAAGACGCGATCAAGACGCAGGTTTTCACCCCGATCGTATCCGACAAGGACATTGAGCGCATGACCGAACTGGCCCGTATCATGGAGCGCGATGGCTCCCTGAAAACGAAAGACGGCAGCCCATTTGACGTTAACAGTGTGCTGGATCTTGAATGGCAGAAGGCACGTAAACTGTGAGCAATAACACCCGGATCGGCGGCTATAAAAAGCCGCTGGCGGTGGTGCTTGCCATCGCTTTCATTCTCCTGGTCTGGCAACTGGTCGCTTTGACACTGCCAGACTTTCTCATGCCGGGCATTCTGCCGGTGCTTGCACGTCTGTCCGACAGTGTTCGCAGTGGCGAATTCTATACCGGTCTGATGGGTTCGCTGGCGCGACTGGGTACCGGTTACGGTATTGCGCTAATCTGCGGTATTGCTTTTGGTCTGATCGCCGCCAGTCTGAACTTCTTTCGCGAAGTTCTGCGCAATGTCATCGTCATTCTGCAGTCGTTACCCAGTATTGCCTGGGTGCCGCTTTTCCTGATCGTCTGGGGTTTTGGCAACAAACCCATGATTGTGGTGGTGGCCCTCGCGGCATTTTTCCCGGCAGCCCTGAGCGTGATGAATGCAACTGAATCGGTGCACAAGGTCCATATTTCAGCAGCGCGTGTCATGGGCGCGAGTCGCTGGGGGCTGGTGCGACGGGTTTACCTGCCTGCGGTCATGCCCGAACTGATCACGGGTGCGCAACTGGCTTTCGGCAACGCGTGGCGTGCGCTGATATCCGTGGAAATGCTGGTGGATTTCGGCAAAGGTCTGGGGCGTTCGCTGAGTTTTTCAGGGGATACCGGCGATATGACGGGTGTCATGGCCAATATCTTGGTGATTGCCGTTCTGGCTGCGCTGATTGACCAGCTTCTGCTTGAGCGCATCAAGCATCGCTTGCTGCGATACCAATACGTCTGAGCATCCTGTCGATATTGCGCGAGTCCCTGTGAAGGGACAGGAGATAGGTTCATGATCCCGATATTTCGACCTGCCATCTGCGGCCTGTTGCTGGGCCTGGCCTGTATCACGGGGCTTGCGCACACAGCGCAAGCCGCCGAGGCTGCTCTGCAGGACGGCAAGACAGCGCTCTTTCCCAGGGCTAGCTCACAGGGCAGCCTGCGAGTGGCAGTGATTCACGTTACACCACCTGCAGCCCCGGGCGCCAAAATACGGACAGAAGACAGACTGGATGCGCCGGTTATCAAGGCGCTTGCGCAGTCTTTGCAACTGAAGGCGCAGCCGGTACAGATGACGCTCGACCAGGCGCAGACTGCGCTGGCAGAGGGCGCCATTGATTTGGCCTTATATAGCCTGCCGGAAGATGCCAGGGTTGGGGCAGGCGTCACGCGTGTTCCCACCTCTTATCAGACCTATCCCAAAGCCGTGATTCGCAGCGATACGCAGCTGCGATCCCCCGACGATCTGCGCGGACGCAGCGTCTGCATCGCCGACACCGCCAGACACGCGGCACAGGAAGCGTCTCGCGCAGGGGCAACACTGCTGAGCTTTCCGGTACCTTCTGACGCACTGGTGGCGGTTCGCGAAGGAAAATGTGATCTCGGGCTGATTGATCAGACGGTGTGGCAGGATCTGCAACGTTTTCCTGAATGGAAGAAATTTTCCGCCACCATTGAGCTGCCTGACCATCCACGTACGTTAAGCTGGCTGTTACCGGCTGGCAATGGTGCGCAGGCCGAGTGGCTGCGTGCGCAAATGCGGCAATGGGATGCCACAGACCAGTGGGCAGTATTCCGCAAGAAATGGGCGACAGATGTCGCCTTCGACGTCTATCTGGATCAGGAAGTCCCGGACTGCCACAGCTAAATCAAAACCCGGGCATGGCCAAGCCATAGCCAAGCCATACCCAAGTCATAGTGGCAATTCGCCCGGTGTGCGATTGCCGTGCCGGGTAAGCTTGTCGCCGGTGCCGGCGCGTTTTCTCCAGCGGCGTTCAGGGTCCGATTTGTCGCTGTGGGAGGCGCGCAAAGAAACCGGCTTGCGCACGAAAAGGGTACACTATCGGATTCAGAATCTTGCGGGGTCTACCGGACTTCTATGTTGCTCTCTGCCTTACCTGATCCAAATATTCCCATTGTGCGTGCGCTGAATCTGCTTTTGGACCGTGAGCCCTGGGCGAAAACGCGAATCACTGCCCATGCGGGAAAAACCGTGCGCATTCGCATCAGTCGTCTTGATCTTCGCTTCACGCTGCTGCATGACGGGAGGGTAGAGCGGGCGGATCCGGCCATTGTCGCAGATGTCACGTTGTCGATACCCGAGAGCAGACTGGCAGACTTGCCTGCTGCGCTTCGTAATCGCGACAATCCGGCACAATTGGCTTCGCTGCTGCACCTGGAGGGCGATGCGGGCCTGGCTCAACTGGTCTCGGAACTTGCCCGTGACTTGCGCTGGGATTCCGAGCACGAACTTGCGCGGTTCACAGGTGGCATGCTTTCCAGACAAATCCATTCAATGCTGCGCAATGTTGTTGCGACAACCGGCACGGTGGCCGAACGCCTGTCGGAAAATCTGAGTGAATACGTGTCGGAAGAAGCCGGCTTGGTGCTGGGTCGCCCTGCGTTGCAAACCTGGGAACAAAGCCTGCGAGCGGCTACCGTGCAATTGGACCAGCTCGACGCACGCTTGCGGGCGCTGGATGCACGTCAGCGCAGGAGCGGCTCATGATTATGTCCGGGATCCGGCTCATACGCATTCTTTTGGTCTGCCTGCGTTACGGGCTGGATGAACTGGTGCTCAGCGGGCTCAAGCATCCGATTGCCAGTTCCCTGCTTAAAGTCGTTCGCCTTGGGCGCAGTTTCGATCAGCCCCGCGGTGAACGTCTGCGCCTGGCGCTGGAGTCACTGGGTCCGATTTTCATCAAATTTGGTCAAGTTCTGTCCACCCGCCGTGATCTGATACCGCTGGATATTGCAGATGAATTATCCGCGCTGCAGGATCGTGTGCCGCCGTTTCCTTCCGAACAGGCCATGGAGAGTATCCAGAAGGCTTTTGGCAAGCATCCCTCAGAATTGTTTGCGCTGTTTGATCCCGAACCAGTGGCTTCTGCTTCGGTTGCGCAGGTGCATTTTGCCGTTCTTCATGACGGACGTGAAGTGGCGGTAAAGGTGTTGCGTCCGGGGATGCTGGCGGTAATTGAACGGGATCTGGCGCTCATGAAAATGTTCGCCGGATTTGTGCAGCGACTGCTGCCCGATGGGCGTCGCCTGCGGCCCCGGGAGGTTGTTAATGAGTTTGACAAGTACCTGCATGATGAGCTGGACCTGCAGGTAGAGGCTGCCAATTGCAGCCAGCTTCGCCGCAATTTCGAATCCAACCCGAAGCGTGCCGATCTGCTGATGGTGCCTGAAGTGATCTGGGAATATACCAGCAAGACCGTCATGACCATGGAGCGCATGCATGGCGTGCCCGTGAGCCAGATCGACAAGCTGGAAATGGCAGGTGTTGACGTCAAAAAACTTGCCCGCAATGGCGTGGAAATTTTCTTCACTCAGGTTTTTGAAGATGGTTTTTTCCACGCTGATATGCATCCCGGCAATATTTTTGTCTCACTGCAGCCCGAGACGCTGGGTCGGTATATCGCACTTGACTTCGGTATTGTCGGATCCCTGTCCGAGTTTGACAAAAACTATTTGTCGCAGAACTTCCTCGCCTTTTTCCGGCGTGACTATCGTCGCGTTGCCCAGTTGCATATCGAATCTGGTTGGGTGCCACCCACGACGCGTGAAGAAGAGCTGGAAGCGGCCGTGCGATCAGTGTGCGAGCCGTACTTCGACAGGAAACTGTCGGAAATTTCACTGGGTCAGGTGCTGCTGCGGCTGTTCCAGACGTCGCGTCGCTTCAATGTGGAAATTCAGCCGCAACTGGTACTTCTGCAGAAGACTCTGCTGAACGTGGAAGGGATGGGGCGCCAGCTGGATCCGGATCTGGATTTGTGGCAAACGGCCAAGCCGTTTCTTGAACGCTGGATGTGGGATCGTATCGGGCCGCGCGCCTTCGTGGCGCAAGTGCGCAAGGAAGCCTCCCAATGGTCCCATCTGCTGCCGGAAATTCCGCGTCTGGTGCACGCCCAGCTTGCGCGCCAGGATTCGCTGCCAGCCATGCGCAAGGAGCTGTATCAATTGGGCAAAAGCCATCGGCGCAGTGAACGCATTTTTATTGTGATGACGATTGTGTTAACCCTGCAGGCCGGGTTGATGCTCTGGCTGGTCGCCACATTACTGGGATGGCAATAATGAGCGTGAGTTTCGAAAAAAAGATTCTGAGTCGCCAGCAATGTATTGATGCCGTGGGCAACGGTACGCTCGCACGGCCCCTGGTTTTCACAAATGGCGTTTTTGACATACTGCATCGCGGCCATGTGAGCTATCTGGATGAAGCTGCCCAACTTGGTGCCAGCCTGGTTGTGGCTGTCAACACCGATGCATCGGTGCGTCGCCTGGGTAAGGCGCCCGATCGTCCGCTTAACGGACAGGATGATCGCCAGGCCATGCTTGCTGCACTGGCCTGCGTTTCGGCCGCCACCGTGTTTGACGAAGATACGCCTTACGAACTGATCCAGCAATTACGACCGGATGTGATCGTCAAAGGCGGGGACTACGATATGGCGACGCTCAGGGAAACGGGACTCGTACAGAGCTGGGGCGGCCGTGCCGTTGTCATTCCGTTTCGCTTTCAGCGGTCCACAACCGCGCTGGTGAACGCGATCCGCGGTCACACGACGGATTGACCATTACTTCCGGCGTTGCCAAAATTTGCAGGCAAGCCATAGATAGCAGGAAAGGCCAAAGCGTGCAGGGAAAATTATGCCCTGCGCGAACAGCTAAAGCCTCCATGAAACCCAAAGCCTACCGGGTCAGGTCGTCATCTGCATGAAAAAAGCCGTTTTGTGACCGCCCTTGGGGCGGCATACAGAAACGGCTTTCTTTTCGATTGCGGCTGCAATATCTGCAGCCGCCGTGCATGTATTAGAACTTGAAATGCGATACGGTGGTGCCACGCAATGGTTTGGCGTACGTGTCGAACAGTGATTCTGTTTCGAACGCGGCTGCGCTTACCCGGGTAATGCGCAGTGCGGTCATGACAGGCGCCTGTCCGACGATGGCCACCAGGCGTCCGCCAATGGTAAGCTGATATTTGAGGGAATCGGGGATATTCGGAATGGAGCCGGTCAGCAGAATGGCGCTGTATTCACCGGTGCCCCAGCCTGCACGGCCATCACCAACTTCCACTTTCACATTTGTGATATTTTCGCGCTCCAGATTAGCCTTGCCGAAAGCGGCGATATGACGGTCAATCTCGATGCTGACCACAGTACTGCACAAGCGGCCAAGAATGGCGGCCTGGTAGCCTGAGCCGGTGCCGATTTCAAGCACACCATCCGTAGGAGACAGTTGCAGTTCCTGTGCCAGACGCGCTTCGATTTTCGGCGCCAGCATGGTTTCACAGCTGTTGATACCTTCGACCTCCAGCGGAATTTCGATATCGGAATAGGCCATATTCTGATAGCGGACAGGCACAAACCGGTCCCGAGGAAGGGCAGACAGGGCGTTCAGCACGTCTTCGTCCAGGACATGCCAGGGACGGATCTGCTGTTCGATCATGTTGAATCGGCTTTGTTCGGCAAGAGAGGTCAGAGCGTTCATAGGAAGAGTTTCAAGCTAGGTCCTGAAATTGGAATATCGGGGTCATTTTACCGCGCAACCGTGAGCACTACGCGTTTCCTGACCACAAGGCATGAAAATGATGTACAGGGCCGTGTCCGTGTCCGACATTCAGTTCGCCGGCACGCGCAATAGCGGTCTCGATATATGACTTGGCAAGTTTGGCGGCCTCGGGGACATCACCTGTACCGGGAATCAGCGCGCATAATGCAGCGGACAAGGTGCAGCCTGTACCGTGGGTGTTGGGCGTATCAATGCGTTTGCCGGGCATCTCGATCATACGGTCGCCATCGGTCAGCAGGTCAATCGTCTCGCTACCCGGCAAATGCCCGCCCTTGAGCAGAACCCAGACCGTTCTATGATGATCCATCAGTTTGCGCAGCTTCTCGGCCACGCGATACATTTCCTTGAGCGAATCGGCTTCCCGCTCGCCCAGCAGGACGCCCGCTTCGGGCAAGTTTGGCGTAATGACAGTGGAAAGGGGAATCAGCGCTTCCCGTAGCGTGGAAATGGCTTGCTTATCCAGCAGGACATCGCCGCTTTTGGCTACCATGACAGGGTCGAGCACAATATGATCAGGCATCCAGTAGGCCAGTCGCTCCGCAACCATGCGGGTCACCTGCTCCTGGCCCAGCATGCCGATTTTGACCGAATCAATATGCACGTCCGCAAACAGCGTATCAATCTGCTGCCTGACAAAATCGGGTGCCACGGGTTGCACGCCAGTCACTCCCTTGGTGTTTTGTGCGGTCAGGGCTGCGATGACCGCGCAGGCATAGGTACCCAGGGCACTCATGGTCTTGACATCGGCAAGAATGCCTGCGCCGCCGGATGGATCCACACCGGCAATGGTCAATGTATTAAAAATCATACCGCCTCACTATCGAGATTATTGTTGTCATATGCGTATGATAATGTCTTCGTCTGAATTAATGTTAATGAACGGTTTCTGGCGCGATCTTAAAATGTGCTTTTACCTGTAAGGACATCGTATGGCTACTCGTAAATCTGCAAAAACGGCAAACTCTGGCAACACTCAATCTGATAATAAGAACACGCAAACACGCGCGCCGCGTCAGGTTAACAATGGCGATGTCCAGTCCGGCCGCAACGAGGCAGAAACACGGCAAAATACGGTCACTGACAGTCAGCGCGGCCACATCGACGCCCAGGCTGCGGCCATCACTGCCGATCTGGTGGGTACCGACAAGGCGGCGCGAAGCGAACGGGCGCGCCTGCTACTCGAAGGCATCTCGGCCGATGACCGGCGCGAACTGTTGCGGCTGCTGCGTGAAGAAAAGTTGCGCGCCGACAGGAACACGCAGCCCGAGGCCAATCCGGACAACACGCTCAAGGACAACTGGCAGGACGGTAGCTATCCTTACAAATACCTCATGTCTCGTCGCAACTATGAATTCCAGAAATACGATCTGCAGGTAGAACTGCTCAAGCTGCAATCCTGGATCAAGGAAACCGGACAGCGTGTGGTTATTGTCTTTGAGGGACGCGATGCGGCGGGCAAGGGAGGCACCATCAAGCGTTTTATGGAGCACCTGAATCCGCGTACCGCACGTGTGGTGGCGCTGCAGAAACCCACCGAGCGCGAATTGGGGCAATGGTACTTTCAGCGTTATGTTGAACATCTGCCTACCAGCGGGGAAATGGTGCTGTTTGATCGGTCATGGTACAACCGCGCGGGTGTGGAGCGGGTCATGGGTTTTTGTACCGATGCCGAATATATGGAGTTTATGCGTCAGGCACCAGAGTTCGAACGCAATCTGGTTCGCAGCGGAATTACGGTGCTCAAGTTCTGGTTCTCGGTCAGCCAGGATGAGCAGAAGCGCCGGTTCAAGGAGCGGCGCCATCATCCGCTCAAGCAGTGGAAGCTGTCGCCTATCGATATGGCCTCACTGGATAAATGGGACGATTACACGCGAGCCAAGGAAGCCATGTTTTTTCATACAGACACCAGCGATGCACCGTGGATCGTGGTCAAATCCAATTGCAAGAAGCGGGCGCGGCTGAATGCGATGCGCTATGTGTTGCAGCAGTTCAACTATACCAATAAGGATCCCGCGCACATCGGCAAAATTGATCCGCTGATTGTGGGAAGGTCAAATGTGGTATATGAGCAAGGAGAGCAGGCCCTGCACAGCCCTTCTGGTCGCAATCAGGAAAACCGGTAGCCCAGGAGATTGCCAGGCTGCTCAGGGCGTAGAACCAATTATTACAGCGCGTGATTACCGGTAGTCGCGCTGTCTTTCTTATCCTTATCCGCGGGCGATCAGTTCGCGGGCGCGGATCAGTATCTGGTCCAACTGCGCCTGCAGCGCTTCCTGCTGCTTAGGGTCCAGATCCTGCAGCAAATAATCATTGCGCGCCATCATGAGCGGCGCCACTTTCCGGTATGCTGCCTGGCCGGCTGCGGTTACGATCAGCACCTGCTGTCGTTTATCCTGGCTGTCTGCCTTGCGCGATAACAATCCGTTTTTCTCCAATCGGGCAATGGCGCGGCTTACCTGCATTTTATCCAGCCTGGTGTGCTGCACAATATCGGTCGCACGCATATGGCGATCCTGGTTTATCGCGACCAGAACCCGCCATTCGTCACGCGAAATCCCCAATCTGCTTTCATATACCGGTGCAACGGACTGGCTGACAGCGTCAGCCAGCTGCGAAAATTGGTAGGGGAGAAAGTCATTCAAATCGATCATGGCGGGTTTGGTTTGCATATTTAGTAACAATGGATAGTACTTATATTACCTGCGATAAACAGGGAAAAGAGTGCTGAAGTTGATAATAATATAAATACAATGCGATTTTTATAATAGGCTGCACTTGACATCTCGATATCCATGCGCTTTAATAGTAACCGTTGTTACTATTAATTCAGGCAATGGGCGGCGCCGCTTGCGACCAATACCCCAAGTGCATCCAGTATCAGGGTGATGTGCTTTTACAGGCACAGATCCATTGCATCTTATCAATCAACATAACAGACAGGCAGACAAACAAATGGATATCCAGAAAATACATCATGTAGCATACCGCTGCAAAGACGCGAAGGAAACCGTGCTCTGGTACAAGGAAAACCTCGGCATGGATTTTGTTCTGGCGATTGCCGAAGACCGGGTGCCTTCAACCAAGGCAGACGACCCTTATATGCACGTGTTCATCGACGCCGGACATGGCAATATTCTGGCATTTTTTGAAGTGCCCAATTCACCCGAAATGGGCTTTGACCCCAACACACCCGACTGGGTTCAGCACATTGCATTTGAAGTCTCCAGTGTTGAGGTGCTGGAGCGTAGAAAAGCGCAGCTACAGGACAAGGGAATTGATGTTGTTGGCGTCACAGACCATGTCCTGTTCAAATCCATTTATTTTCGCGACCCCAACGGCCATCGCGTCGAACTGGCAGCGCCGACGGCCACACCCGAAATGAATCGCCGGCTTGACGAAGTCAAATGGGAAATGCTGGAAGAATGGAGCAAAACCAAACGCGCTCCCCGGCATGCCGCCTGGTTGCACGAAAAGGAGTTGCATGCTGAAGCCTGATAGTTGACGGGATCGGGGAGGCGCAACAACGCAATGACGGCTTCGCTCAACGTCTATTGAAAGGCCGTCCGGGCATCCTCGAACCGTTCCGCAAAATAACGACTGTTCAGCGAATCAACCCGAACCTTGCCATTGTTTCGGCTGGATGGCGCGTGAACAAATTCGTTATTGCCAATGTAGATGCCCATATGGGAATAGGGTTTGTAGGTATTGAAGAACACGAAGTCGCCCGGCTTCAGACTGGATTTGGATACTGGTTTGGACAGTTTGGCAATCATCGCAGTGTTGTGGGGGAAACGAAAGCCCGTCGATTCCTGGAATACATAACCGACGAATCCGCTGCAGTCCATGCCGTCTGGCGTGTTGCCGCCATAACGATATGGAGTGCCGGTAAGCGTCAGTGCGCGCTCAAGAACGGGATCCCGATAGGAGGAATCCAACGCCGGGCTCGAAAAGGAAGCCGGCACATTGGCCACCGGGCCATGGCTTGCGCAGCCTGTCAGCAACAGGCTGCAGATAGCAACAGCAGCAAGAGGAGAAAAATAGCAACGCATACCTTACCCGAAGCGAAACAATGCCGAATATCAGTATCTCAATATCATCGGGCCAGGAAAAGCCTTTTACGTCTATTTTTGGTGTTTTTAGTAAAAATAATGCCTAAAAACAACAAGTTAATGCTGTTATTTCAGGTTGTTTGTGAAAAGCGTTTTTAGCCTTGAAGGCTGACTGCGCCAAAACTGGGGTGAGGCATCAATAGTAGTTCCCAATTCGGCGGCAGCGTGCCAGGGCCATCTGGCGTCGTACAGCATGCCACGAGCGATGCCCACCAGATCTGCCTGACCCGATGCCACCACTGACTCTGCCAGCTGCGCATCGGTAATCAGCCCTACGCCAATAATGGGCACATCCACGGCCTTTTTGATCGCTTCGGCAAAGGGCAACTGATAGCCAGGCTCGTTGGTGATCTGCTGGGCCTGCGACAGGCCGCCAGAAGAGACGTGAATAAATGCCGCACCTGCATTGGCCAGCGCCTGACTGAACCGGATACTCTGCTCCACATCCCAGCCCCCATTAACCCAGTCGCTGGCAGATATGCGGATTCCCACAGGAACCCGGTCGGCCACTTCGGCGAGAACTGCCTTGAAGACTTCTAGCGGAAATCGCATGCGATTTTCCAGGCTGCCACCGTATTTGTCCTGGCGCTGATTGGACAGAGGTGACAGGAATTCATGAAGCAGATAGCCGTGCGCGCCATGCAGTTCGATGGCGTCAATGCCCAGATCGACGCTGCGACGGGCTGCCTGTATATAGGCGTCGATGATGCGCTTCAGACTATTGTCGTCAAGTTCCTGTGGCGCGCGGTCATTAGGATCAAACGGAATGGCAGAGGGAGCATACGTTTCCCAGCCGCCTTCATTCAGTGGCAGTTGCCTGCCGCCAAACCAGGGTTGGGTGCAGGATGCCTTGCGACCGGCATGTGCCAGTTGAATGGCAAACGGCGTATCAGCAAAGCTGCGTATATCACGCAGGGTTCGGGCGATGGCGTCCTGCGTTTCATCATCCCACAGTCCGACATCCGTCGGAGAAATGCGACCGGCCGGCTCGACGGCGGTCGCTTCGATAAACACCAGGGCCGAGCCGGATACGGCAAGTGATCCCAGGTGCATCAGGTGCCAGGGTTGCATACACCCTTGCACGGCAGAATACTGGCACATGGGTGGAACAATAATCCGGTTTTTGAGTTGCAGCTTGCCAAGGGTGAACGGGCTGAACAGAACGGGAGACGTCATGAGATGATCACAAATGAAAATAAGGTTTTGAAATGGCAAGGGCCACGGGCGATCCCCAGGGGGTCGACTGCTATTTTTACCACAAACGTCATAGTAATCCTTGGGTCACGGGAATTTGCGGCATAATCTCGCCCTTGCGTTTGTCGCAGCCTGTCAGGCAACAGGATTTCAAGCCACTGAAGAGGGGCGTCTGCACTCGTTTTGTGCCTGCGATGCCCGCGCCGGGGCAGAGTAAAAATCTCAAAGCATAATCGCCCGAAAGATGGTATAAAGCAATTTCATATGTGATATTTCCCTTCTCTTAAAAACAAGTCATAAGCCTGACTTACACGCTCAGGATTGCTGCTTTGGGTCCTGAATTCACCCTGTTTTGAGTTATCTGTCACCGCTGCAATCATGATTGAAACCGAATTTACCCGCGCTCTGGCCAGACGCCTTCCCGAGCTGACCAAGCCCCAGCGAGAGTTGGGGGAGTATGTACTTGAGCACCCGTTCAAGGTTGCCATTATGTCGCTCGAGGAATTTGCCCTTGCTGCCGGCGTTTCCAGTGCCAGCGCCAACCGTTTTGCCCGCAGTCTGGGGTATACCGGGTACGCCCAGTTCAAACAAAGCATTGTCAAGGGGTTCGAGGATGTCCTTGAACCCGTCAACCGCCTGAAAAAGGAGCAATCCTATCCTGCGACCAATCTGGAGATCATGTCTTATGTGCTGGTAGAGGGTCAGCGCAATATGGAGAAGGCGCGTCTTAATCTGGATCCTGCCATCTGCGACCTTGCGGTGGACATGATCATGGAGGCCAAACGCGTTTTCGTCGTCGGTTTTGGCTCCAGCGGTCTGCTTTCAGGCATGCTTGAGCGACGGCTGTTTGTGCACAAGGATATGGTCGTCAATCTGGCCGGACCCAGCGGTGCCGCTCACGCCGCCCGTCGCCTTGCGCTGGTCAGTCCGACCGATCTGGTGATTGCGCTCAGCTTTCCCCGGTACCTGTCCGATACCATTCGAATCGTGGAGCGGGTGCATATGCATGGCGCCCGCGTCATCGGCATGACAGACAAGGCCAGCTCGCCCCTCGTCCCTTTCTGCGACTGCGTGCTTTATACTTATAGCGATAGTGTGTACGGGACCAACAGTGATCCAGTGGCCCTGGCGCTCATTGATGCGCTGATGGCCGCCCTGGATTATCGATCGCCGCATTCCGTGGAAATTGCCACTGAGGCGGCCGAGGTCATTACACCCTGGTTGATGCATGGAGATTCAATGGCATGAGTGCCCCGATTATTGCAATACACGGGGGGGCAGGGGCCCTTTCCCGTGATATGATTACGCCGCAACAGGAAGCGAGCTACCAGAATGCGCTGAATGATATCCTGACTCGCAGTGCAGCATTGCTGGCCGAGGGAGGTAGCGCGCTGGATGCCGTAACCCTGGCGGTTCGCCTGCTTGAAGACTGCCCGCTATTTAATGCAGGTCACGGTGCTGTGTTTACCAGTGACGAGACTCACGAAATGGATGCGGCCATCATGAATGGCAAGTCGCTAGCCTGTGGTAGTGTGGCCTCGATCTCAACGGTTCGCAACCCGATACTTGCGGCGCGTGCCGTCATGGAAACCAGTGATCATGTGTTCTTTTGCGGCAAGCCTGCAGAAACACTGGCTGCTGCGGCTGGCCTGGAAATTGTCTCTCCCGACTATTTCAGCACCGCCGAAAGACGCGAGCAGCTTGCACGGGTGCGCGCCACCGGCGCTGCCAGTTTCGTGCTGGATCATGATGCCGCAGCGGGCAAAACCGGCAAGGCGACGCCTTTGGACGAGGATAAAAAGCTGGGCACGGTTGGCGCTGTTGCGCTGGATCAGGGCGGCAATCTGGCCGCTGCCACCTCAACGGGCGGCATGACCAACAAGCGGCCGGGTCGGGTCGGCGACTCGCCTGTGATCGGTGCGGGATGCTATGCCAATAATCGCAGTTGCGCCGTTTCCAGTACCGGTACCGGAGAAATGTTCATTCGCAGCGTGGCTGCCTATGATGTATCGGCGCAAATGGAGTACGCAGGCCGCACACTGGAGCAGGCTGCGAACAATGTGGTTTTTGAAAAGCTGCCCGCCATCGGTGGCGTGGGTGGCCTGATCGCGGTTGATGCACACGGAAACGTCGTGTTGCCATTCAACTCGGAAGGCATGTACCGCGGTTACGCGCGCGCTGGAGAAGCGCCGGTCGTAGGGATTTATCGCTGATCTCAAACACGGATGGTTGTGATCGCGGTATGGAGAAAAGTTAAGTGAATACAGATGCAGTAAAAGAAGATACCGCAAGCACACAAACGTCCGCAGCCGGGCAGATGGCACCGGGAAGCGTGCTCGACGTTCGCAATCTGAGCGTCAGTTTTGTCGGTTCGGAAAGAACGGTACAGGCGGTTCAGGACCTGTCTTTCACTGTCGGCCTGGGTGAGACCCTGGCTATCGTCGGTGAATCCGGATCGGGCAAATCGGTCACCTCCCTGTCGCTCATGCGACTTGTTGAACATGGCGGCGGCCGTATCGTGAGCGGTGAAATGCTGTTTCGCCGACGTCGGGGACAGGTGGTCGATCTGGCCAGGCTCCCTGCCGCACAGCTGCGCGCGATTCGCGGTGCCGACATGGCCATGATTTTCCAGGAGCCCATGACGTCGCTCAACCCGGTTTTTTCCGTCGGGGAGCAGATTGCCGAATCCATTCGCCTGCATCAGGGCCTGGGCCAGCAACAGGCCATGGCAGAAGCCCTGCGCATGCTGGATCAGGTTCGCATTCCGGAAGCCCGCGCCGTATTGACCCGTTTCCCCCATCAGCTATCCGGCGGCATGCGCCAGCGCGTCATGATTGCCATGGCGCTGGCCTGCAAACCGGCCTTGCTGATTGCCGATGAACCGACAACGGCGCTGGATGTGACCATCCAGGCACAGATTCTGCAACTGATCCGTGAGCTGCAGAAAGAAATGAACATGGGCGTGATCTTCATTACGCACGACATGGGTGTGGTCGCCGAAGTGGCAGACCGGGTGCTGGTCATGTTCAAGGGCAACAAAGTCGAGCAGAATGTTTCCCACGAGATTTTCCACAATCCCCGGCATGCCTACACCAAGGCATTGTTGTCCGCCGTACCGCGTCTTGGCTCGATGAACGGCACGTCGCTGCCCGCCCATTTTGAACTGTTGTCGCTGGAGCAGGCCCGGGCCGATCAGCAGGTATCGGCGCATGAACCGGTGACGCTGACTCCTGATCGCCAGTCCGGACCTATCCTGCAGGTGAAAGACCTGGTTACGCGTTTCGATGTGACCAGTGGCATATTCAATCGGGTTGTCCGACGCGTGCATGCGGTCGAAAAAGTCAGCTTCGATCTGTACCCGTCCGAAACGCTGGCGCTTGTTGGCGAGTCCGGCTGCGGCAAATCCACGACCGGCAGGTCACTGTTGCGCCTGATTGAAGCCAGCTCAGGACAGATTCTGTTTCAGGGGCGGGATATCAGCAAGCTGAGTCCGCATGACATGCAGGCCGTGCGTCGTGACATCCAGTTCATTTTTCAGGATCCCTATGCGTCGCTTGATCCGCGTCAGACTGTGGGCTACTCCATTATGGAGCCACTGCTGATCCATCGCATTGCCAGTGGTCGCCAGGCGCTTGAACGCGTGGAGTGGCTGCTGGAAAAAGTGGGTCTGCCTGCCGCCATGGCACAACGCTATCCTCATGAATTTTCCGGTGGTCAGCGTCAGCGTATCTGTATCGCCCGTGCGCTGGCACTTAATCCCAAAGTGGTAATCGCCGATGAATCCGTGTCAGCACTGGATGTCTCGATTCAGGCCCAGATCGTCAATCTGCTGATGGATCTGCAGAAGGAATTTGGCATCTCCTATCTCTTTATTTCGCATGACATGGCGGTGGTAGAGCGCATCAGTCACCGCGTGGCCGTCATGTATCTCGGCCAGATCGTCGAACTGGGTTCACGTCGCGAAATTTTCGAGAACCCTCAACATCCTTACACCCAAAAACTCATGGCTGCGGTGCCCATTGCCGATCCCGACAGACGTCACCGGCTGGCTACGCTTATGGCGGGTGAAATACCCAGCCCGGTACGTGCATTGGGTGATGAGCCGTTGGTCGCCGCGCTGGAGCAGGTGGGGGATGACCACTACGTCGCCCGCCATTCGGTAGGCGTATACTGATTACCAGCTTTTTTCATAAACGCATTTATCTTGATATCCTTAGCAGGGAGATTACACATGACATCTTTTCGTTTTCGCAAAACTTTGCTGGTTCCGGCCCTGGTGCTGGGCCTGGCATTCTCCCAGGCGGCACTGGCCGCCAAGGACGTGACTGTTGCCGTCCCGTATGGCTTCGATTCACTTGATCCCTACAATACAAATTCGACCCAGTCCCAGGCTGTCGGCAAGGGGTGGTATGAAGGGCTGTTTGGCTTCGATCTGGACTTCAAAATCCATCCGCTGCTGGCCACTGGCTATGAAGTCAGTGAAGATGGCCTGAACTATACGTTCAAGCTGCGTGAAGGCGTCAAATTCCATGACGGTACCGATTTCAATGCGGATGCCGTCAAGGTTAACTTTGAACGGGTCCTGGATCGCAGCAACGCGCTTGCTCGTTATAACCAGTTCAAAGGTATTGACAAGGTCGAGGTTGTGGATCCGACAACTGTGAAAATCACGCTGAAGGAACCTTTCTCTGCGTTCATCAACAATCTGGCACATCCCTCAGCCATGATGATTTCTCCTGAAGCATTGAAGAAATATGGCAAGGATATTAATCTGCATCCCACCGGCACCGGGCAATACAGCTTCGTAGAATGGAATCCGGGTCAGAATGTGAAGATGAAAAAATTTGACGGCTACTGGGACAAGGACCATATTGCCAAGGTCGATTCGATTAACTTTCGCGTCGTGACCGACAATAATACCCGTGCGGCTGTCATGCAGACCGGCGAAGCCCAGTTCACGTACCCCATCCCGTACGAGCAGGCCGATATCCTGAAGAAAAATGACAAAATCGATCTGATTGCCAAACCATCAATCATTGCGCGTAACATCGCCATGAACAATCTGGTCAAGCCTTTCGATAATCCGAAAGTGCGCGAGGCCATGAACTACGCGATCAACAAGGAAGCCCTGAACAAAGTGGTGTTCAATGGCTATGCGCGTACGGCCGATAGTGTCGTGCCCGATAAGGTTGAGTTCTCGCACAAGATGAAAGCGTGGCCTTATGATCCGAAAAAAGCCCGTGAACTGCTGGCTGAAGCCGGCTACCCGCAGGGCTTCGAATCTACACTCTGGAGTGCTTACAACGACGGTACATCCGTCAAGGCCATCCAGTTCATTCAACAGCAGTTGCGCCAGGTCGGCGTGAAGGTCACGGTTGAAGCGCTTGAGGCAGGTCAGCGGGTTCAGCGCGTTGAGACCGTGCAGGATCCAAAAGATGCCAAGGTGCGCATGTATTACATTGGCTGGTCTGCATCTACAGGTGAAGCCAACTGGGCACTGAGCCCCTTGCTGGCCAGTGATGCGTGGCCACCAACCTTTGGCAATTTCTCGTATTACAAAAATGAGCAGGTTGACAAGGACCTGGCCGATGCGTTGAAGACCACAGACAAGGCTGAGAAAACCGAATTGTACAAGGATGCCCAGGAACGGATCTACAAGGATGCGCCCTGGATCTTCCTGAATACGGCCGATACGGTTGCTGCGCGCAGCAAAAAACTCGAAGGTTTCGAAGTGATGCCTGATGCGTCTTATTACTTCAAAGACCTTAGCCTGAAGGACTGATTCGGACCTGGTCCGCAGTTCAATTGCAATTGAAATATCCGCGGCGCTTCCGGGTGTCGCGGATCAATGGATTCATCGATGTTTTCCTATTTGGTAAAACGGATTTTCGGAATGATCCCCACGCTGATTCTGGTCTGCGTGGTGGTCTTTCTGTTTGTTCATATGCTTCCCGGCGATCCAGCACGGCTTGCGGCGGGACCCGAGGCCGATGCCCAGACGGTTCAGAATATACGCGAGCAGCTTGGCCTGGATTTACCGCTGCCCCAGCAGTTTGGCCACTACCTGCTTAATTTGAGTCAGGGTGATTTGGGCACTTCACTGCGCACCAAGCGGCCGGTGCTTACTGAAATTGCCGCGCGCTTCATGCCGACATTGATGCTGACCATTACCAGCATGATCTGGTCCGTGATTTTCGGTCTGGTGATTGGTGTGGTCTCTGCGGTGTGGCGTAACCGCTGGCCGGATCGCCTGTTCATGACCCTGGCCGTATCAGGCATTTCCTTTCCTCCGTTCGCGCTGGGCATGATTCTCATCCAGATATTTGCCGTGAACCTGGGCTGGCTGCCTTCAGTCGGCGCAACCAGCTGGCAGCACTATATTTTGCCTTCGGTGACGCTTGGCGCCGCTGTTGCGGCCATCATGGCGCGCTTTACCCGCGCCTCGTTCGTCGAGGTCATTCAGGAGGACTTTGTGCGCACGGCCCGCGCCAAAGGTCTTTCTGAAAAAATCGTGATTATCAAACACACCCTTCGTAATGCCCTGATTCCGGTCGTTACCATGATGGGCCTGCAGTTCGGTTTTCTGCTAGGGGGCTCGATCGTGGTGGAAACGGTATTCGGCTGGCCTGGTATGGGTACGCTCTTGGTGGACGCCGTATCGGCACGTGACTACCCTGTGATTCAGGGACTGGTTCTGCTGTTCTCGTTTGAATTCATTCTGATCAATCTGATTGTTGATGTCCTGTATGGCGTTATCAATCCGACCATCCGTTACCGATAGCGGAACCCATATGACGCAAGTAACTTCTTCTCCAATAGAATCGCTGCCGCCAAAGCGGGAGCGGATCCGCACGCCACTGACGGAATTCATCCGCAAGTTCCGCAAGCAGCATCTGGCGGTGGTAGCTGCCCTTTTTATTTTTGCACTTGTCATCATCGCGATTATCGCGCCGTGGATTGTGCCGTTCGATCCGGAAGAATATTTCGATTATGACCGTATCAATCAGGGGCCCTCTGCACTGCACTGGCTGGGCGTTGATTCACTCGGCCGTGATATTTTCAGCCGTATTGTTACCGGGACACGCATCTCGCTGGCAGCCGGCTTCATCTCTGTTGCGCTCGGCGGACTGGTGGGGACCGTGCTGGGCCTGCTTGCCGGCTATTATGAAGGCTGGTGGGAACGCTTTGTGATGCGTATTTCAGATGTATTACTGGCATTTCCGGGCATTCTGCTTGCTATCGGCGTGATTGCCGTACTCGGCCCGAGCATGGTGAATGTCGTTATCGCTGTTGCTGTGTTCAGTGTCCCTGCGTTTGCCCGACTGGTTCGGGGCAACACGCTGTCACTGAAAAACATGACGTACATCGAAGCAGTACGCAGTATCGGTGCATCCGATTTCACCATCATTTTCAAGCATATTTTGCCAGGCACCATTTCGCCCATCCTGGTCTACGGCACCATGCGTATTGGCACTTCGATTATTACCGCTGCGTCGCTTTCCTTTATTGGACTCGGGGCACAACCGCCCACGCCAGAATGGGGAGCGATGCTGAACGAAGCGCGCTCCGACATGGTTTTGGCGCCGCACGTGGCTATTTTCCCCTCCCTGGCCATCTTTCTGACCGTGCTGGCATTTAACCTGCTGGGTGACGGGCTACGCGATGCGCTGGATCCAAAAATCGATCGACAGTAATCACATGCGTGATATTGGTGAATGCCAGGTATCGCGTTACCAAACCCTATGACTGCTTTCCCGCTCAACATGACATTGCATACCGCGCCAGTGGTGGGGCAATTGCCCACCGGTTCGCATAACAGCATTACCGATGTACCCGGAGTCAGAGTGGGTCACGCCACGCTGGCGCAGGATCATATTCAGACCGGCGTCACTGTGATCTATCCGCATTCTCAGGATATGTTCTGCAACAAGGTGCCGGCGGGCGTTTCGATAATCAATGGTTTCGGCAAAAGCGTGGGACTTCTGCAGCTGCAGGAACTGGGCGTGATCGAAACGCCCATCGCGTTAACCAATACGTTTTCCGTTCCTGTTGTTGCACAGGCGCAGATTCGTCAAGCCATTTCTGCCAATCCCCAAATCGGCCGTGAATGGTCCACTGTGAATCCCATGGTGCTGGAGTGCAATGACGGTTACCTCAACGACATTCAGGCGATGGCGGTATCCGAAGCCGATTATCTTCAGGCGTGCCAGAACGCTGGTGTCGAATTCGAACAGGGTTCGGTCGGGGCAGGTCGTGGCATGAGTTGTTTCGGCATGAAGGGCGGTATTGGTTCGGCATCACGGATTGCAGCGCAGGAGGGCGCGCTTGCCGGCAGCACGCCGGACTATACGGTAGGGGCAATCGTGTTGTCCAATTTCGGCAAGCTGCGCAATTTACGGGCAGGGGATACGGTAACAGGCCCGGATATCAAGCGGCGTATGGCGCTGCGCGGTGCCAGGCTGCCTGCG
This sequence comes from Pseudomonadota bacterium, assembly GCA_023389155.1. Taxonomy (GTDB): domain Bacteria; phylum Pseudomonadota; class Gammaproteobacteria; order Burkholderiales; family Burkholderiaceae_B; genus Advenella. The sequence continues at coordinate 151,090 of JAEWEV010000018.1, read as the reverse complement.
CAGAAAGACATGATCGCCCAGGAGCCGGACAAGGGATCAATTATCATGGTGCTGGCCACGGACGCTCCGCTGGACGCCAGGCAGTTGCGCAGGCTTAGCATGCGTGCTGCAGCCGGACTGGCCCGCACCGGTTCCAGCTACGGACATGGCAGCGGCGATATTGCGATTGCATTTTCAACGGCCATGCGCATCGGACAGGAACTGCAGCATGTGCATGTACCGGTGCAGACACTGCACGAACAGCAGCTGGATCCGCTTTTTGACGCCGCAGCAGAGGCAACGGAACAGGCAATATTGCATTCGTTATGGGCCGCAACCGCCGTTACCGGGCGGAACGGGAACACGCGCCTGCCGATCACCGACTGGTTGCAGGACTGAATCAAAATACTGACGACATACGACAGATGTCTTTGCCGGTGTTATTGCAGTTGAAATAGCAGCCGACAGGCAATGGAAGGAATACAGAATGAAAATACTAATATCGACGGATATTGAGGGTGTGGCTGGTGTTGTGGACTCGCAGCAGGTGCGGGCCGGGAATGGCGAGTATGAACGAGCCCGGGCATGGATGACAGCAGAAGCCAATGCTGCCATTGCCGGCGCATTCGATGGCGGCGCGACCGAGGTGTACGTGAACGACTCGCATGGTGGCTTTCGCAACATGATTGCATCTGACATTGATGCACGCGCCACACTGGTCACCGGCAAGCCTCGCGTTTATAGCATGATGGCGGGCCTGGAATTCGGTATGGATGCGGTTGCGCTGGTTGGGCACCACTCCCGTGCGCAGGGACGCGGCGTTCTGGCCCATACGATCAACAGCTTCGCATTTGCCCGCGTCATCGTCAATGGTATGGAACTGGGCGAACCGGGACTGTATGGTGCGCTTGCCGGACAGGCCGGCGTACCGGTGATTTTCGGTAGTGGTGATCAGGTTTTCATCGAAGAGAATCTCGGATTTTTTGATCGTGCTGTCTGGGTTGAAACGAAGCGCGCTATGGGCCACAGTAGCGCAGCAACGTTAACGCCGCAGCTAGCCTGCACCCGCATCCGTGAAGGCATGCAAAAGGCTGTGCAGGCCTGTATCAGCAGTCCGATGTCGCCATTTGTGATTGCCGGCCCTTATGAATGCCGTCTGCAAACCAATTCACCGGCCCTGGCTGACACGTTCTGTCTATTGCCTGGCACTCGCCGCGAAGATGGCGTGACTCTGTCATTTGACGCGGATTCCGTGGAAAATGTTATTCGCACGCTGAACGTTTTTTCAACCATGTCTGCAGCGCTTCGCTGATCCGGCTTTGCTGAACCGGGTTGCGCTGACCAGGGTGGGGTGGGTTGAAGCCATACCCAGCCGCCGTTTGTGCCGAAACCGTACCTGACTGAAGAATCGGCAACGGACGCAGTACTTCGTCAGGCCTGTCAAGTGCACTGATGCGGCGTAATTAAAGTCAACAGGTCTGTTCCCGCCCGGTTATCGCTCGCTCAGGTCAGCTCGCGCAGACCGTCAGGGGTTCGGATAATGGCTTTCAGGAAAGGGGCGGTGCCGGGCGGGCAGGGCATGACCGTTAACGGAGCACGCAGATTCAGGCTCTCGATCAATGCCAGCATCTGCTCAGACTGGGAATGATAAATATGCAGCGCTTCAAGCGATAAACCCTGATCCGGCATGGAAATCACCGGTAGCGTGGCCGTGTGCCATTCGATCAGTGCCGGCGCCAGACCATCAAGAGGCGAAAGACCTGTTTCGGGAATGGTAATCAGCCAGTCAAGTTCGCCGCGCTGCATGGGCGTGACAGTGCCAAGAGACTGTGCACTTGCCGTTGCGACATGATGAATATCTGTCGTGCGCACCACCCAGGCAGCGAGGGACGCTTCAGCTTTCGGGTTCATCGTATCCAGGCCGAACCATCTGGGCCGCGAGGGCGCTGGTGCTTGCGGGTTAATGGCAATCACTTCCAGGTAGCATGACGGTCCGCAGCGCAGCAGGCGGTTATGCGTTCCCATTTTCGGGTGTTCGCCTCCACCCTGTGGAGCAAAACCAAGACGCTCACGGACGTATGCCACGCCCGTGTCCAGATCTTTTGCGGTAACGACGATATGGTCAATGACTTGCTGTTCTGCTGGCATGAGGCTTCCGGTTTTATGGCTATCGTGATTCGGATTGTGTACTGTCGCCGTTATGTCGCAAGAAGGTATCCAGCACGGCAAGAGCAAGTGCATCAATTGAATCGGATATGGTGACTGAAAATTCCGACCGTCGTGAGGGAGGAATGGCCAGTGGGAGCTCGGTACACCCCAGAATCACGGCACGAGCGCCCATCCCCGTCAGGCGATTGACGGCTTCGGCCGCCGGGGCAAAGCCCAGCGCGTTCTGGTTGGATTTGACGGCGGCAATAGCCTGCACGGATAAATCACGAATGCTATTGTCATTGACGGTGATGGGCTCATAACCGGCAGCGCGCAGGGCGTCCTGATACAAACCGAGCTGCATGGTCGCCGGCGTGCCCATCACGCCTACGGGTCCGCCTGAAATCCCGTTGCGCTGCAAATCCTGAATGACTGACTCGACAATATGCAGCACCGGCACCTGTACACTCTCGCGCAATTGTTCATACCATAAATGCGCTGTATTGCACGGTATGGCAATATACTGTGCTCCCCATCGCTGCAGATCCTGCATCCCCTCGCGCATCGCGGCCAGCGGGCTTGGACCATCGGCAAGTCTTGCAGCGCTGCGATCAGGAATACGCGGATCATTGCGCAGCAGTACCGGAATGTGTGCCTGGTCGGCGGTCGCGGGCGTCAGTTGTACCAGCCGTGCTGCAAAGGTGGCGCCGGCCAGCGGCCCCATGCCGCCGAGGACGCCCAGAACAGGCCAGACAGCCGGGGCCGCACTCAGGCTGGCAGAGGCTGAAAAAGAGGTTGTGTGTGTCTCAGACATGAACATAAATCTCCGTAAGCCCTGATTATACGGCGAGGACATGTGCGCAACGTACTGAAGGCAGGGTTTTGGCGTTTGTCATGCAGCTCTGCGGTTACAATCATTGCGGACCGCAGCGAGTCGCCGCAGCTGACCTGCAGTCTGTCTCTTTAGCCGAAGAGCAGGCAGGCCGGTGGCGCGAACCGCATCCGGGCTTATATCGTATCAATGGCCGGCACGGCCAGCCTGGCATCAGATCTGGAATTGGTCAATATTGCGCATTTTGAACTTGGAGTCAGCATGGAAAGTTTCGACTATGATTTTTTTGTAATCGGTGGTGGCAGCGGTGGCGTACGCGCTTCCCGCATGGCCGCACAGGCCGGGGCCCGTGTGGCGCTGGCAGAAGGATCCGATCTGGGCGGAACGTGTGTCAACGTTGGCTGCATCCCCAAGAAACTCTACAGCTACGCGGCGCACTACCATGAAGCCTTCGAGGAATCGCGCGGATTTGGCTGGAACGTGGGTCCTGCAACGCTGGACTGGTCAGTGCTAAAGACCAATCGCGCCAGCGAAATTTCCCGTCTCAATGGAATTTATCATTCCCTGATCACCAATGCCGGCGCCACCTTGCTTAATGGCTGGGCGTCCCTGGCTGGCCCCAACACCGTGAAAATGGATGACGGCAAAACCTATACGGCCAAGCACATCCTGATCGCCACCGGCGGTTGGCCGGTTGTTCCGGAGTTTCCCGGACGTGAGCATGTGATTACCTCAAATGAAATTTTCGATCTTCCCGAATTTCCAAAACGGCTAGTCGTGGTAGGAGCCGGTTATATTGCATGTGAATTTGCTTCCATCTTCAACGGACTGGGCGCGGAAGTCCATATCGTGATTCGCCGCGACCGCATTCTGCGCGGCTTTGATGAAGAAATCTGTGCATTTACGGCGGAAGAAATGAAAAAGGCAGGCATACACTTTCATTTTGAAACCAAAGTCGACGCTATCGAAAAAAATGCAGACGGACTCGCTGTGCGATTGAATGACGGCACCACACTTGATGCCAGCCAGGTCCTGTATGCGACCGGACGCGCGCCAAATGTGAATCGGCTCAACCTTGACGCTGCCGGTGTCCAGGTTAACCATAACGGCGCGATCCAGATCGATGAAAATTACCGGACTTCAGCGCCGTCCATTTATGCGTTGGGCGATGTTACTGACAGAATACAGCTTACCCCGGTCGCGCTGGGCGAGGCCATGGTGCTGGTAGATCATCTGTTCGGCAAGGACGAGCGTCGCATGAATTACGAGTTTATTCCAACTGCAATTTTCACTCATCCGAACGTCGGAACGGTGGGGCACAGTGAGCACGAGGCGCGGGAAATTTATGGTGATATCACCGTTTACCGTTCCGAGTTCCGTCCGCTCAAGCATACGCTTAGCGGCAGTACGGCACGGATGATGATGAAATTGATTGTGGACAAGAAAACCGATCGTGTGGTCGGTCTGCACATGGCGGGCGATGATGCCGGAGAAATCGTACAGGGTTTTGCGGTTGCCATACGCATGGGCGCGACCAAGGCCGATTTCGATGCCACCATCGGCATCCATCCCACTGCGGCGGAAGAGTTTGTGACCATGCGGGGATAAAAAACTGGCTGCCTGCACAGTGTATGGGCAGACAGCCAGTTTCATTTCACTTGTGAATCGACGTCACTTCTGAATGGATATCATGATGTGACTCAACGTCATTTTTGATCCTGCTGTGCCACCTGCTGTTTTTGAACAGGCGGCAGCGTTTTGCGCACGGCAGCGACCTGCGATGCATTCACCGCTGCCGCCTTGTTTCCCCAGGCAGAGCGGACAAATGTCGCCAGTTCCGCTGCTTCACCATCATCCAGACGCTGCGAGAAATGCGGCATGCCCAGATCGGAAGGAGCCGCCTTTGTTGAAGGCAGCGTCGCTCCCGCCAATATCACATGAATCAGTGAAGACGGATCGTCGGCCAGAACCAGAGGATTGCCTGCCAGAGCGGGGAAGGCACGTTTTTCTCCAGCGCCGCTGCTACGGTGACAGGCCGCGCAGTTGTCCAGATAAAGCCTGGCGCCCAGTGTACGCGTGATGCCATTGCGCAGATCGTTGGCAGTGTCGTCCGATGCCGTATATTTTGCATTGGCGTTTTCCTTTTTGCCCGAAGGCAATGACTTCAGATAGGCACCAATGGCCAGGGCATCTTCCTGGGTTGCGTACTGCGTGCTATTGGCAATGACATCTGTCATTGGTCCGGTCACGCCCGAGTGTACGCTGCGACCAGAGCGCAACAGGTCTGCAATCTCCTGCGCGCTCCAGGTGCCCAGGCCTGATCCATCTTTGGCACGCAGATCTGGAGCAGTCCAGCCATCCACTGCGCTGCCAGTCAGAAAATCGGCATCCTTGCCGGTCAGCCCTTTTTCCTGCTGGCCGAATCCGCGTGGCGTATGGCAGGCACCACAGTGCGCCAATCCCTCGGTCAGATACGCGCCGCGTGCAATACGGGCGTCTGCTGACGCTTTTTCGTCAAAATCAGACGCATCATAAAAAGCCAGATTCCACATTGCCATCAGCTTGCGAATGCCAAAAGGGAATGACATGTCTGCCTGCCGGTTCTCCTGATTGACAGGTTCAACCCCGTGCATGAAATAGGCGTAAAGCGCAACAATGTCGTCGTCCGTGACTTTCGCGTATGAAGGGTAAGGCATGGCCGGATAAAGATGGGTGCCATCCTTGAGCCGGCCTTCACGTACGGCGCGGGCAAAATCCTGAAGGCTGTAGGAACCAATGCCGGTGTCCGGGTCAGGCGTGATGTTCGATGAGTAAATGGCACCCATAGGGGTGCTCATTGCCAGACCACCCGCAAACGGCTTGCCATCGGGCACGCTGTGACAGGCGACGCAGTCGCCCATTCGCGCCAGATATTCCCCTTTTGCAATCAGATCCTTGCTGTTGGCCTCGCTGGCACGACTGTCTGCCAGTTCGGGTTTGGACGGCGTCACATAATCGGCACCGAAAAGGACGATCAGGCCCAGAACGATGATAGCGACGATAAAAACGAGAACTTTCTTCATCACGGTTCCTTTAAGCCTGAATCAATGCGCCGGGGTTTTTCAGATACTGCGTCGTAATGTGATGCAGCGACCACAACGTCAGCGCTGCCAGCGGACCGGTCGGGTTATATGCCCGGTTTTGCGGAAAGGCACAGGCACCCATGACAAACACATTCGGGACGTCCCAGGATTGCAGATACTTGTTGACCACCGAATTTTCCGGATTGTCGCCCATGATGGCGCCCCCCGTATTGTGAGTAGACTGATAGGGTCGCAGATCGAACTTGGAACCCAGCGGCTTGGCGGCGCCTACCACCTGTTTCGCATTCATGGCGTCAGCCACTTTTCTCGATTGCTTTAATGCATCCTGCGCGACTTTCAGATCGTTGTCGTTGAGGTTGAATGTCATACGCAATAATGGCAAGCCATGAGAGTCCTTGTAGGTTGGGTCCAGATCCAGATAACAATTGCGATAGGCCATGCTGGAGGTACTGATTCCGAATGAGACCGATGTCAGATAGTTGTCCTTGATGGCTTTCTTCCAGCCCGCTCCCCACTTGGGTGCACCGGGTGGCAGATGCATCTGGCCGATTGGCCGACCGCCGGTCACATTGAGACGAACCACAGAACCGCCGATTGCGCCGATTCTCCCCATGTCCAGCTGATTGGTGTTCAGGTCATCGAAAACCTGTCCGGCGGCGCCGGTGCCCATGAACGGATTGATCTGCGTATCGCTGTCATAGAACAGCGTGTAACCTGCACCGACCTGGTAAGCGTAATTTTTTCCAACGGTGCCTTTGCCTGTGACCGGATCGTACTGCTCGCCAATGCCCGAGAGCATCAGCAACCGTACGTTATGGAACTGGTAAGCACATAGCACCACCAGGTCTGCCGGCTGTTCAACCGTACGGCCCTGGGCATCAATATAAGTGACGCCGGTTGCTTTCTTTTTCGTATTGTCCAGATTTACTTTCGTGACGTAGCTGTGCGTGCGCAATTCAAAATTATCACGCTGTCTGAGTGCGGGCATCACGCAGACATTAGGGGAGGCTTTTGAATAGTTGTAGCAGCCAAAACGCTCGCAGTAGCCGCAGTAGGTACAGGGACCCATCTGCATACCATAGGGATTGGTAAACACTTCCGAGGTCTGAGCGGCCGGTGCCGCGTAGGGGTGATATCCCACTTCTTTGGCAGCCCTGGCAAAAATTTGCTGAGCCACATTGTCCTTGAGCGGCGGCAGTGGATACTCACCCGAGCGCGAGCCTTCGAACGGATTGCCTTTTCCGGTCACTTTGCCGTTGATCACGCCCGCCGAACCAGAGGTGCCGCAAATTGCTTCGAATTTATCGTAAAACGGCTCCAATTCATCGTAGGTTACGCCATAATCCTGAATTGTCATGTCGTCCGGTATCAGCGACGCTCCGAATTTTTCCGTCACGTAACTGCGCAAGTTCAGTTCTTCGGGCAGCGAGCGGTACAGCATGCCGTTCCAGTGTGATCCGGCTCCGCCCACGCCGTCACCTGGCAGGAAGGCACCATAGGCACGATACGGGAGCGCCGTTTCGCTCGGGCTGTGGCGCAGCGTACAGGTTTCCTTGGAGAAGTCCTGGAAAAGTCGATAGCGTAGTGCGTATTCCAGCTCATCGGCAATGCGCGGATAACTGAAATCCGGCTTGGTATCACGATCGCCTCCGCGCTCCAGCGCCACCACGGAAAGTCCTGCGGTAGTCAGTTCCATCGCACTCAGTGCGCCTGTCCAGCCCAGTCCAACGACGACAACGTCAACTTTGGGTTTTTTGATATCCGCCATGCTTAACCCCTTTCACCTGAAATACTGACCGGGCCCAAAGGATATTTTTCGTTGCGTCCCACCCAGTCCAGATAATCAGCGCGCGCACCGGGAAAGCCGATGAGCTTCCAGCCCACCATTCCCTTGTTTCCCCCGTGAATCGGGTCAGAGAGAAAACCTTCGCGGGTATTGTTCAGTAGCAGTGAGAAAAAGTCGGTTGCCTTGACATTGTCAAAAGTGATCTTGCCCGCTTCCAGCTGCTTCAGGATGTCGTCTTTCTGTTCATCACCCAGATCGGCAAACAGTTTGCCATCAAAATGCTGTTTGCAATAATCGTCGGTGGCCGCAATGGCAGCCCGGTAGACTTCACGTGGCTTGAGTTTTGACTGGTAACCGAATTCAGGTGGTGCATCTGCGAACGGGCCCTGCATGTACCACGTTGCGGCATGACCATATCCCGATTCCATTTGCCGGTCCAGGTATTCAATCACACCCGCTTCGACGGCGCCGGGGCCGTTTTCGTCACTGGGGATGAGCCTGTCACAGGCCGCTTTCAGAAACGTCACTTCGGCTTCCTGAAAGTAGGTGGGTGTATAAGGTTTGTTTTCAACAGGAGTTGAAAAATCCGGATTCTCCGGTTTGGTCTGGGCGTTGCCCAGCGTAGCGGTCAGCGGCATCGCAGACATCGCGCCACCAGCAGCGAGCGTGCGCGTCAGGAACATCCGTCTGCCGGATGGCTGGTTCTTATCGGGATGAGGATGATCAGTCATATCTAAAAACTCCAAGTGATGCAATGGATAATGCCGACTTCAGGTGGCCGAGTCTGAAACCGGCTGGCCACCATGCCGGATAGCTGAAAAAAGACGATGACGCGGACAGGGGTCCGCGAGTGAATGAGGGGGCGTCAATGCCAGCCAATATGCGCAGGCACGTTGCTCACCCGTGTTCTGCCAGGAAAGACGGATCGCGGGTCGCGAAGAAGGAACCCCTGGCAGAGAATCATTTATGGAACAAAACAGAACCAGCCGGCATGACGCCGCGCAGATTGCTATTGGCTTCACGTTCCCATTCTATGCACCCAAGCTATCAACTAGCTGAAAGCGTCATGAATTCACAATTGTCATGGGCATAAGAGATGCCACGCGACGCAGGAACGGACATGATCCGCGAGCTGCCGATTTGCATTTGTCATAGTGTGGTGATGAAGGAAATCAGCCGGTTGCCGTTTAGCCCAGCTTCTCGCTCATGTCGATAGAGCGAATGATGTCAGCTACTGCCTGCACAAGTTTTGATTCGGCGGCAACGGTGGCGATGGCAAGTGTGAGATTGTTGCGGATGGAAGGTTCAACAATGGCTGCGCAACTGAGCCGGGTCTGGCCCGGCAGATCGTCCAGCGCCGATCGAGGGATGATGGTGAAGACGGGTTCGTGCGAATAGCTGAGCGTTTCGACAATGGTCTGGACAACGTCTACTTCAGCGACCACGTTCAGTTGCACGTTGCGGTCCCGGCAGGTCTGTCCGACCAGTGTGCGAATGGTGTTGGGGGCACTGGGCAGAACCAGCGGGTATTGACCCAGATCGGCAACGGCAACCTGGCCCGGCAGTCTCATATTGTTGCCATGTGCATGGGCCAGCACCAGCTCTTCGCGATAAAGCGACTCAAGCTGCATGAGCGACGATGGTGCCGGCTCGTAAAGCAGCGCCAGGTCCACTTTGTCTTTGAGCACCCAGTCGCGCAGCTGCGCGCTTAGCCCCTCGGCCAGGGTAATGGATGAATCCGGAAATTGGGCCCGGAACTGCTGCATGATCGTGGGTGCCAGGCGCCGTGCAATACGCGGTGGAATGCCAAGGCGTACCCGCCCCGCTGCGGTAGAACGAAAGTTAATGAGATCCTGCCGCGCTTGTGTGGCCAGTTGATGCAGCGCCCTGGCATGACCCAGCAGACGTGTACCGGCTTCCGTGAGTTCGACGCCTCTACCGGTGCGAACCAGCAGGTGCTGTCCAAGTTCGGACTCAAGAAGCTGTATTTGTCGGCTCAGGGATGGCTGGGACAGGTCGAGCATATCCGCAGCGCGTGAAAAACTGCGCTGTTCCGCAATTACGATGAAATACTGTAGCTGTTTGAGATCCATATTGCAATGATATACGTTTTTTCGATATCAGAAGTCACAACTGTGATCTTGATGTATTGCCGGCGCTCACGCATCATGACTGTTATGGTTAATGGACGTATTCAGACAAATAAAAGGACAGAGACAATGGGGCGTTTGGAGAACAAGGTTGCAATCGTGACGGGAGCAGGCAGCGTTGGTCCCGGCTGGGGTAATGGACGTGCCATCGCGTGGCGTTTCGCAAGCGAAGGCGCCAGTGTGTTCGCAGTGGATATGAATCCGGATGCTCTTGCCGAAACCGTGACCCGTGTTAATGAGGTTAATGGAACGATTCGTACCTGGAGCGCAGATGTCACCTCGGCTGATGCCGTTCGTGATATGGTGCGCGCCTGTGAAGATGCCTTCGGACGTGTCGATATCCTGGTAAACAATGTGGGCGGCTCAAGAAAAGGTGGCCCGGTAACGCTGGAAGAAGAAACCTGGGATAACCAGATCGACTTCAATCTGAAAAGCGTCTATCTTGGCTGCAAGTATGTGTTACCCGTGATGGAAAAGCAGGGCGCCGGCAGTATCGTCAATATTTCGTCAACATCCGGCATTCGCTGGACTGGTTCGGCCCAGGTTGGCTATGCCAGCGCCAAAGCCGGCATCATCCAGCTATCGCGCGTAGTCGCGATCGAGTATGCCAAGCGCAATATCCGGTGCAACACCGTCATTCCGGGCCAGATGCACACACCGATGGTCGAAACGCGTCTGGCTGGCCAGCGTGCTGGCGGTGATGTCAGCGCGCTGCTTGCCCAGCGCCAGTCCCGCATTCCGCTGCCGTTCATGGGCGATGGCACCGATACGGCCAATGCTGCGTTGTTCCTGGCATCGGATGAAGCCCGGTTCATTACCGGTACTGAAATTATCGTAGATGGAGGCATGAGTGCACGGTGTGACTGATTCGCCTGTCCGCTACCCCGATCCTGCCGTTGTCGCGCTGGATCCGCGGTTTCATGAGCTGACCCTGCCACTTGCCGCGGTCGAACGGCTTGCCAGTGGCTGCCGCTGGGCCGAGGGGCCGGTATGGTTTGGTGACAGGGGCTGTCTGCTCTGGAGCGACGTTCCCAACAATCGCATCATGCGATGGGACGCGCTGACCGGCCAGTCACATGCCATTCGAAGTCCATCCAATTATGCTAATGGCAATACGCGGGATCGGGAAGGACGGCTTGTCAGCTGCGAACATCTGACGCGTCGTGTTACCCGGACGGAACTGGATGGTCGCATTACCGTACTGGCCGACAGCTACCAGGGCAAACCGCTGAATTCGCCGAATGATGTCGTCGTCAAATCGGATGGCTCGATCTGGTTTACCGATCCTCCCTTTGGCATCATTGGTTATTACCAGGGCGAAAAGGCCGAGCAGCAGTTGCCCGCTGCCGTTTACCGTATTGATCCTGTTTCCCAGGAAGTTGCGCTGATGACCGATAGCGTCAACGGACCCAATGGCCTTGCATTTTCACCCGATGAATCACAACTGTATGTCGTTGAGTCGCGTGCGCAGCCACGTAATCTGTTGGTGTTTGACATCAGTGCTGAAGATGGGACCCTGAGCGGGCAGCGGGTGCTGTTCAGCGCAGGTGAGGGAACCCCCGATGGATTTCGGGTGGATATTCATGGCAATTTGTGGTGTGGCTGGGGAATGGGCACCCCCGAGCTTGACGGCGTGAGAGTTTTCAGCCCTCAAGGGGAGCCCCTGGGTCACATCGCCTTACCCGAAAGATGCGCCAATCTTTGTTTTGGAGGGTTGCATCGAAATCGACTTTTCATGGCGTCCTGCACGTCTATTTATTCACTGTTCGTCAATACGCAAGGGATTGCGGGTACCTGACGGCGCAAGGAGGAAAACATGTCCGGATTCGGAAAAAAATATACTAAATATGTCATGCCGCTTGCGGCTGCTCTGTGCTTCACCGCAGGTCAGGCCGCTGTGGCTGCGCCCCCTGTCAATGTCGTGGTAGCGTTTCCTGCCGGTGGCCCGGGCGATACAATCGCGCGGGTCACAAGTAAAGAACTGGAGACGCATCTGAAAACGCCGATCGTGGTCGAGAATAAACCCGGTGGCAATGGCGCAATTGCCGCCAGTACCGTGACGCGTTCCAAACCCGATGGCAATACCCTGTTCCTGAGTTCAACCGGAGCGATTGCCGTCAATCCGGGGCTGTACAAAAAACTGGTATACGATCCCGCAAAGGATTTGCGTCCGGTTGCCCTGCTTGTGTCCACTCCAGAGGTGCTGGTTGTGTCCAAAAAAAGTGGAATTACAAGTGTGAAAGAGTTGCTGGAAAAAGCGGAGAATAATCCTGACGGCATCTCACTCTCGACATCGGGCGTCGGCAGTATGCCACACATGGCAATTGCACAGTTCCGTATTGCAACCAAGGCTAACACGCTGATCGTGCCTTACGGCGGTGCCGCCCCGGCAATCACGGCCACGATTGGCGGACAGGTTGACGGCTTTTTCGGTGATGTCTCTGGTCTGGTTCAGCATATCAAGAATGGCAGCCTGGTGCCGATTGGCGTTGCGTCCGATACGCGGTCAGCGGCATTGCCTGATGTACCGACGTTCGATGAACTGGGTATCCAGAATGTTCATGCCACCAACTGGTATGGTGTCTTTGCGCCGACTGATACGCCCGACGAAAAAGTGAAAGAACTCAATGAGGCATATCGTGCGGTCATGAAAACGCCATCGGTTCAGGAGTATGTCAAGACTTCGGGCCTGGATGTGGGTGACCTGGAGCCCGAACAATTTGCTACGCTGGTAGATGAGGACACAAAAAAATGGGGCGAGCTCATCAAGGCAGAGAATATTCACATGAATGAATAGGCTGTCTGAACAGGCTTGCGACCCGGCCACGCACCGGACGGGGCTGCATGTCCCGGGTCCGCGGGCAGACCAAAACGGTTGCAGGCACGGCAAAGCTTATTATTGCTATCGGTGAAGAGTGCAGCGCTACGGCAGAGACATCACAACGGTTCTGCTGCAGCGCTGTTTTTTATTGTGCATGTGATTGCTGGAAGCGTTCAGGAGAGAATGGCGCCAGTTCTGTCGCAGTGGCACCTCCTGCCATGGCGCGGGCCAGCAACTTGCCTGAGTTTGCAGACCCGGTCAGACCCAGATGGCCATGCCCGAAGTTACACCAAAGGCCAGGCCATTTGGCAACCGGGCCGATGACTGGCATTGAGTCTGGCAGGCAGGGACGATGACCCATCCATATTGTAAAGCCGTTGGTATTCACATGATCCAGGCCGGCTTGCGCGTGATCTTTCAGCAGTAGCGCGCGACGGGTATTCATGGGCTTGCGGATACCGCCAAATTCAACGGTGCCGGCAATACGCAACTGACCTTGCAGCGGGTTCATGAATATTTTCCGGTCGGCCAGCACCACGATGCGTGACAGGCTGATACCGGGATCAGGAACCTGCACATGGTAGCCACGCTGGCTTTCCAGCGGGATGGGCAGATTCAGCGTGGCAAGCAATTCCCGGGATCCCATGCCTGCACATATCACGATATGGTCCGTCTGCCAGGACTGATCTCCACTGTGTAAATTCCATTTGTCATCGGCACGATGCAGTCGGGTCACACCTGCATTGACAAATGCAATCCCACTTTCATGGTTGGCCCGACTGATCGCCTGTGAATACCGGTATGGGTCTGTGACCCAGCCTTCTTCCGGCAGGAACCAGCCGCAGCGATAGTTGTCACTGACCGCCGGCTCAAGCTCCTTGATGGCCGCGCGATCGACATCCTGCATCCGCATTCCATAGTCGGCTTTCAGTTGCCATGATGCTTTGTCTTTGTCGCGAGCCTCGCTGTTTGGGTACAGATGCAGCTGTCCCGTTGTTTTGATGAGTTCCGTGCAGCCGATTTCCCGTGCAAGCGCCTGATGATTTGACACCGATCCCGAAAGCAAAGTATGGAGCGCAGAGGCAATCTGCTTCACGCGTTCCGGTCGCGATGCTGCGATGAAGCGCATGAACCAGGGCATGGCCTGCACCCAGTAGTCGAATGGGACATGCAGCGCGCTGTTGCGGTCCAGCAGCATGGACGCAGCCTGTTTGATGACACCCGGCATGGCAAGTGGCGCCACAGACCCCTCGGACAGCGCGCCCGCATTGCCAAAAGAGCATTGTGAACCCGGATCCTGGGAGTCGAAAACCGTCACCTGCCAGCCGGCCTGGCGCAGTGAGCGCGCCGTACAAAGTCCGACAATACCGGCGCCGATAATTGCGACTGAATTTCTGCTGATAGACATGGACCTTCTCGATGATGCCAAATGAAGCCTTCATTGTAACTGTTCAAACACAGGTAGAATATGCGAATGACGTGAACCATCAGGTCACCGCGCGTCGTGTGCCTGACCGCTAAGTAAACAGGAGCCCTATGCTGAACTTGCCTACCTATGACGATGTAAAGACTGCAGCAGAACGTATCAAAGGCTACGCCCACCGTACGCCGGTTATGCGCTCAAGAACAATAGACGCGCAGTTGGATGCCAGCCTTTATTTTAAATGTGAGAATTTTCAGCGTATCGGCGCTTTCAAGTTCCGCGGGGCCTTCAATGCGATCGCTGCACTGGACGACGCTCACAAGCGTGCAGGTGTGATCGCTTTTTCTTCAGGCAACCATGCCCAGGGCGTGGCGCTGGCGGCCGCACTGCTGAATGTGAAAGCTACGATTGTCATGCCGCTGGATGCACCTGCCGCCAAGCTCGCGGCAACGCGTGGCTATGGTGCACAGGTCGTGCAGTACGATCGCTATACGGAAGATCGTGCTGCTATCGCTGACAATCTGGCGCGCGAGCATGGCTACACCATTATTCCACCCTACGATCATCCGGATGTGATCGCGGGCCAGGGCACAGCCACCATGGAACTCCTGGAAGAGACGGGGCCCCTGGATATGTTGTTTGTCTGTCTTGGCGGAGGTGGCCTGATCTCTGGGTCGGCGCTGTCTGCGCGCGCGCTCGCCCCGGATTGCAAAGTCTACGGAGTAGAGCCTGAAGCAGGCAATGATGCACAGCAATCCCTGCGCACCGGACGTATTGTCCACATTGACATGCCACGAACCATTGCCGATGGTGCGCAGACACAGTTTCTTGGCAACTATACCTTTCCGATCATCCAGCGCGAGGTCACTGACATCCTGACTGTCACCGATGCGCAACTGGTCAGCACCATGCGGTTTTATGCCGAGCGCATGAAAATGCTGGTGGAGCCAACCGGCTGCCTGTCGCTTGCCGGCGCCAGCACGGTCAAAGAGCTGGTCCGTGGCAAGCGGGTCGGTATCATCATCAGTGGCGGGAATGTGGATCTGGACCGGTTCTGCTCACTGCTGGCCAGCGAATCATCGACGCAAGAGAATGAGAGGTGACACGGACAGAATCTAATTCCTTTGCGAACTCCGACAGTCCGTAACCGATGGTATTCGTTTAGAACGAAGGAGCCGTCATAGTCGGGGCTTCGACTTGTGTTTTGTGATGCCGGAGGGTGTTGGGTATTTTGGACATAAGACGGCTGTACGATGGGTGCAGTGTGGCACACGAGCCGCTTTTCACAGATTCGCCAAGATGTGATCGCGCAGGGAGTTAACAGTATGCTGGAGTACCTGCTGGCGATTTTGCCAATCACTTTCACATCCGCTCAAGTAAGCTTCGCGCGCTTTAATTAAAATATCCGCTTGTTCAGCCGGAAGCCGGGTAGCCGCCCAATCGGCAGCTACATCCTTCGAGATAAATTCACCGGTGACTGATGTGCGCCACATACGCGCCAAAGTTAACAGGACGTTGCGCTCATCTGCCTGCAGCGTGGCGATCAAGGCGGGTAGAACATCTCTGATCGCGCGACGTACATCAGATTCTGGAATTTTTGGCAGGAGCTCGCTTGCTATCGGTCCGATTAACGGTTTCGCTTCCCGCCATGATTGGGCCAGCACCAAGGTAAGTTCCGGATCACGGGCAGGCTCGGAACCCTCACCTGCCTCATAGTTCTGACGTAACCACTCACCGTAAATGAATTCGCTTCGGGCAGGGTAGAGCGGCTCAGCAAGATCTGAGCGCAAGAAGATAATCACTTCAAGAGGGAGGCGCCCATCCGGATCAAAAGGGTATCGTCCGGATACCTCCATTAACTCGGAAGCAAGGCATTTTCGAGTCTCGGATGCCATTGCTTGGTTAATGACGACAAGCAAATCCAGGTCGCTGCGGGGGCGAAGTCCACCAGTCACAGCCGAGCCATGGAGATAAACAGCCAATAGTGAATCTCCCAGTTGTTTCCGGACAATTGACAGTACTTTATTTGCTTCGGCAGGTACGATCGCTATAGGATGCATCATATATATAAACAAAAATTGGGTTGTGAGAATGTTACCCTCTCACGCAGCTCAGTCAACCCGACCCTGGGTTGATCGCATGCATGCCAGGCCTTTTTGGCAAAGGTAAATCGACGATTATGTTCGCATGCCATTCATGCTACGGTAGGCATTTAATACAGCAGGTATTAAAATGGCCGTTTTCAGCATAGCCGCCAGCCAGCACGGTCGACCAATCACACCAGATTCGACCACGCACATCACCCAGGCAGGCCGTAGTTCACCCTCAAAAAACGAGTCGTACACGATGCAACAATCACAGTCAGGAAATAAAACGGCTGGACCGGCCTTTCCAGAATGGAAAATCCTGACAGCGGGGCTGTGCGCCAGTCTGGTTGGCATCGGCCTGGCGCGGTTCGCCTATACGCCCTTGCTACCGGCGATTATCAATGCTCACTGGTTCCCGGCAGCGACGGCAGCCTATCTGGGGGCGGCCAATCTCGGCGGTTATCTTGCAGGCGCGTTGCTGGGCACCGTGATCGCCAGACGTATCGGTACCATTGTGTCGCTCAGGCTGATGATGCTGCTGGCCTGCGCCGCGTTTTTTGCCTGTGCCGTTCCGGTTACATTTATCTGGTTCTTTCTTTGGCGTTTCGTCTCGGGGGTATCCGGCGGTGCGTTGATGGTTGTGGCAGCTACCTCCATTCTTCCTTTTGTCCGGCCCTCGCGCAGGGGGCTTGCCAGTGGGGTAATCTTTATGGGGGTTGGCCTGGGTGTGGCCGCTTCCGGCACACTTGTGCCGCTATTGCTCAATATCGGTCTGTCGCAAACCTGGGGAGGGCTTGGCTTCATTTCATTATTGCTGACCCTGTTAGTCTGGTCGTGGTGGCCACAGCCAGAGGCGGAGGCCGACCATGCATCCGGCAGGCAGCGGACCGGCGCAGTGTCGCAGTCCCAGTCTGCAGGTACGCCAGGCGTATCGGCAAGTCAGCCGACTCAAGCAGCGGGCGCCCCGGTGAATGCAGACCTGCCCCCACCGCGCTGGCAGGCTTCGCGCAGCCTTGCTGTGCTCTATATGATCTACGGGTTGAATGCGGTGGGGCTGGTTGCGCACATGGTGTTTCTTGTTGATTTTGTCGCGCGCGGCCTTGGTTGGGGTGTGAATACAGGCTCGTTATTCTGGATTGTCTACGGTGTGGGAGCCATTGCCGGACCTCTGGTTTGCGGCGCCGTTGCCGACCGAATCGGCTATGGCCCCACTCTGCGCGGGGCATTGCTGCTGCAGCTGCTTGTGGTGCTGATTCCGGTCCTGACAGCAACGCCGCTCCTGTTGGTTATTTCCAGTTTTGTGATGGGCGCTTTTACTCCGGGTATTGTGCCTCTGGTTCTTGGACGTCTGCGCGAGATGCTGCCTCATTCGCCCGCCAGTCAGCGAAGCGCCTGGAGCCGCGCAACCGCTTCCTTTGCACTGATGCAGGCCGCCGCTGCCTACGCAATGTCGTTTGTGTTTGCCAGATCGGGAGGGCAGTATTCCCTCCTGTTCATACTGGCAGCAGGTGCGCTGGCAATTGCTCTTGTCATGTCGATGTTCTCACTGCGCCACTACGGTACAGATTCGAATTACTGATACCGGCACGCTCACCGTGGTCGTCTATACGCCACTCACTGTATCTGCATTTATCCGGCTTCGTACCTTTATTTCATTTGAATTGTGCATTTCACTTGTCTAGTGAATTCGAATGTCATCAATCGTGCGACGAAGCAATGCCTTGATTATATATAAGAAAAACGGCATGCCTGCGGCAGACAACCTGTCTGCAAAATCGCGCAGAAAAAATCCTAAGTGTCACAACAGTGTAGTGCCTGCCCGATAGTCAGCGAGCCGCAGCATGCCGATATTGCGATTATCAATGCCGATGAAGTCGAGTGGTTGAGCCAGTTTCGCAGGGGGACGGACAGGGATCCGGAGCTGTCTTGCACGGTCATTATGCAGTTGAACGTGCTGGAAGGCGGCCCCGACGTCACGTGGGAAGGCCCGGGTATTGAATCGCAACGCATTGTCAGCCTGCCACTGTGCGAGCGCTTCTGGTCAATCCGAGAACAGGTTACAGACTTTCCCACCGGACTGGACTTTTTCCTGACCAGTCAGTATCAGTTGATGGCGTTACCACGCAGTACCGTGGTTCGCACAAAATAGGAGAACACGATGTATGTTGCAGTAAAAGGCGGTGAAGCCGCTATCGAAAATGCGCATCGTCTGCTTGATCAGAAACGTCGTGGCGATCCGCAGGTTCCTCCTCTGTCCCTGAGTCAGATTGCCCAGCAGATGCCACTGGCCGTTGCGCGCGTAATGACCGAAGGATCTCTCTATGACCGCGAGCTGGCTGCGCTGGCTATCAAGCAGTCGGCGGGAGATCTGATGGAAGCTATTTTCCTGCTTAGAGCCTACCGCACTACGCTCAGCCGTTTCTGCGCCAGCCGACCTCTGCAGACTGAAGTCATGCAGGTCGAACGGCGTATTTCCGCGACATATAAGGATCTGCCCGGCGGGCAGTTGCTGGGACCGACCTTTGACTACACGCACCGTCTGCTTGACTTCACCTTGCAGGCCGAAGGCGAGGCGCCGGTGTCAAGGGGGCAGAATCATGAACAGCCTTCAGCTGCAGGAACTTCAACTGAAGCTGCGCGGGCGAATACCGACGCCGCAGTGGGCGTCGATATCCCTGACCTGTCCCAGTACTCAGACAGCGCGAACCCAGATGCCACCGCCTTTCCGCGGGTCCTGGATATGCTGGCCAGGGAAGGGCTGATGCGCGAGGAAGCGGACCTTGAGGCGCCTGTCCCCGACATTACCCGTGAGCCGCTGGATTTCCCCAGCAATCGCATGCAGCGACTGCAGGCACTGGCGCGTGGCGATGAAGGGTTTTTGCTGGCCCTGGGTTATTCCACCCAGCGAGGCTATGGCCGCAATCATCCATTTGCGGGAGAAATACGTATTGGATTTACCGAGGTCTGGCTGGAGCCTGAGGAGCTTGATTTTGCAGTACCGGTGGGAGATATCGAAATCACTGAATGCGAAATGATCAATCAGTTTATCGGATCCAAGGATCAGCCGGCCCAGTTTACCCGGGGCTATGGGCTTGCCTTTGGGTATAACGAGCGCAAGGTCATGGGGATGGCGCTGGTGGATCGGGCCCTGTGCGCTGCACAGTATGACGAAGAGATCACGTCTCCTGCGCAACGCGAGGAGTTCGTCCTGATGCATTGCGATAACGTTGAAGCCGCCGGCTTCGTATCACATTTGAAATTACCCCATTACGTTGACTTCCAGGCTGAACTTGAACTTGTACGCAAAATGCGAAAGCGCGATCAGTCCCTGTCAGATGACGATGCCGCAGTCCACGCATCGCTGGAAGCGGCGGATTCATCCACCATAGAAACCAGGGAGAAACGGGCATGAACGCCGTCACCGAACCTTATAATTTTGCCTACCTGGACGAGCAGACCAAACGCATGATCCGCCGCGCGCTGCTCAAGGCCGTGGCCATTCCTGGCTACCAGGTTCCCTTTGGTGGTCGCGAAATGCCGCTGCCTTACGGTTGGGGAACAGGCGGCATGCAGCTTACGGCAGCAATCCTGGGTCGCGATGATGTTCTCAAGGTCATTGATCAGGGAGCCGACGACACCACCAATGCCGTGTCGATACGTCGTTTCTTTTCCCGCACGGCAGGAGTCCGAACGACGGTGGATACGCGCGAGGCTACCGTAATCCAGACCCGCCACCGCATTCCGGAAACGCCGCTGGAAAATGATCAGATCATGGTATTTCAGGTGCCCATCCCTGAGCCCCTGCGTTTCATCGAACCCTCCGAAACAGAGACCAAGACCATGCACGCCCTGAATGATTACGGCGTGATGCACGTAAAGCTATATGAGGACATTGCCCGCTATGGTCATATTGCTACGGCCTACGCCTACCCGGTGCTGGTGGATGACCGATACGTGATGGATCCTTCGCCTATTCCGAAGTTTGACAATCCGAAATTGCATTGCAGCCCGGCGCTGATGCTCTTTGGCGCGGGACGCGAGAAGCGGTTGTACGCGGTTCCTCCGTACACCCGCGTTGTCAGCCTGGATTTTGAAGACCATCCGTTCGAGGCGCAGAAATGGGAGCATTGTTGTGCAATCTGCGGGTCGACCACATCGTTTCTGGATGAAATCATTACTGATGATAAGGGCAGTCGTGAGTTTGTCTGCTCGGATACCGATTATTGCGCACAGCGCGCAGCAAACATAGAGGTGGCAGCATGACGGCAGTGCAGGTAGCCAGGCAGGAAATGGTGCAGTCCGTGCAGGACAACGACAGTATTCAGCCGCTGTTCGAGGTAACAGATATCGGCCGTCTTTTCGGCCCGGACAAAGGCTGCCAGGCAGTCACATTCGATCTGTATCCCGGCGAAGTCCTGGGCATTGTGGGCGAGTCCGGCTCGGGCAAATCGACATTGCTCAATGTGCTGTCCGGTCGCAGTCAGCCAGATTCAGGCACTATCCGCTACCGTCATCAGGATGGAACCGCCACCAGTCTTTATGACTCGACCGAAGCGCAGCGGCGTACCCTGCTGCGCACGGAATGGGGATTTGTAGAGCAGAACCCGCGCGATGGGCTGCGCATGACCGTTTCTGCAGGCGCCAATATTGGCGAGCGTCTGATGGCACAGGGCGTACGCAATTATGGAACGCTTCGCAACGAAGCACTGAGCTGGCTGCACCAGGTAGAGATCGATGCATCCCGCATCGACGATCTGCCGCGGACGTTTTCTGGCGGCATGCAGCAGCGGTTGCAGATTGCGCGCAACCTGGTATCGCAACCCAGACTGGTATTCATGGATGAGCCGACGGGTGGTCTGGATGTATCGGTGCAGGCCAGGTTGCTGGATATGATGCGCGCGCTCGTACGCGATCTGGGACTGGCGGTGATTATTGTGACACATGACCTGGCAGTGGCGCGGCTGCTGGCAGACCGGCTCATGGTCATGCGGCGCTCGCGTGTGGTGGAGAGCGGGCTTACCGACCAGATTCTGGACGATCCGCAGCATCCCTATACGCAACTGCTGGTTTCGTCAGTATTGCAGCCGTAATAGCACAGACGCAATTATCGCTTTCGGAGAAATAATGAATACTGTTCTGCAAGTCAACAATCTGTCCAAGACCTTTACCCTGCATCAGCAGCAGGGTGTGCAACTGCAAGTGCTCAATGACATCAGCTTTTCTGTCCGGGCAGGGGAATGTGTGGTGCTGCACGGTCAGTCGGGAGCCGGCAAATCCACATTGCTGCGTACTCTGTATGGCAATTACCTGCCCGGTGGCGGATCGATCCGCCTGCGTCATCGTGACGGCATGACCGAGCTGGTGGATGCGCCGCCACGCCGCATCATGCAGGTGCGCCGCGAAACCATGGGTTATGTCAGCCAGTTTCTACGGGTGATCCCCCGCGTCAATTGCCTGGACGTGGTAATGGAGCCAGCGCTGTTGCGTGGCTGGAGTGCCAGCCAGGCAAGCGCACGCGCCAGTGAACTGCTGACCCGCTTGAACATCCCCCAGCGACTCTGGTCGCTGGCGCCCAATACCTTTTCGGGTGGAGAACAGCAGCGAGTCAATATTGCCCGTGGTTTTATGGTCAGTTGGCCATTAATGCTGCTGGATGAGCCCACCGCTTCTCTGGACGAAACCAATCGCCAGGTCGTGCTGGACATGATAGCGGAGGCCCGCAGGGCGGGTTCCGCACTGATTGGAATTTTTCATGACAGGGCAGCACGGGAAGCCGTGGCTGATCGCAGTCTGGATATCGCAACCCGGGAGATGAAATATGTTGCGTGAAAGAATTATCACAAATGCGAATATTGTGATGGCCTCAGAAGTCATCAGGGGCAGCGTCGTAGTGCGAAACGGCCTGATTGCCGACGTCAGCGAGGGCAACTGCGGCTTGCCCGCTGCCGAGGACTGGGGCGGCGATTATGTCATGCCCGGCATGATCGAGCTGCACACCGACAACCTTGAAAAATATATGAATCCGCGTCCTGGCGTCGACTGGCCTTCGGAAAACGCCGTACTGGCACACGATGCGCAGATTGTCGGCGCCGGAATCACAACTGTGTTTGACGCGCTGTCAATTGGCGATGTCAATCCGAAAGGGAACCGGCTTTTGCAGTTGCCCAGGATGATTGAGGCCATATCTCATGCCGCTGATGAGGGCCATACGCGTGCCGAACACAGGCTCCATCTGCGTTGCGAAGTCAGCCATGAAAAAACGCTATCCATTTTCGAGGATCTGGTCGGCAACAATCTGGTACACCTCGTATCAGTCATGGATCATACGCCAGGCCAGCGCCAGTTCGTCAAATACGAGAAATATCGGGAGTATTATCAGGGCAAATATCATCTGAACGATACCGACATGGAGGCATTCATTGTGCGACAGAAAGAGAACGCACAACGTTATAGCGTTAGCTACCGACGCCGGATCGTAGACATTTGCCACCAACGGGGCCTGTCGCTCGCCAGCCATGATGATGCGACCAGCGATCATGTGCAGGAATCCGCCGGCTTTGGCATGACGATTGCCGAATTCCCTACGACGCATGAAGCTGCGGCGCTCAGCCACCAGCTCGGCCTCAAAGTCCTGATGGGTGCGCCCAACGTTGTGCGCGGCGGCTCCCACTCCGGCAATATCGCTGCCGCAGATCTGGTTCGCGCAGGTGTGCTGGATATTCTGTCCAGCGATTATTATCCGGCCAGTATGCTGCAGTCGGTACGAATCCTGGCGCAATCAGACCTGGGGATCCGGCTTCCTGATGCGGTCAATATGGTTAGCCTGGCGCCGGCAAAATCGGCCAATCTGCCAGATCGCGGCCAGATCAGCCCTGGCCTTCGTGCCGACCTCGTGCAGGTGAAGGACACCGGAAAGCAGTTCGTGGTGCGGCAGGTTCTGCGTGATGGCGAGCGGGTATTCTGATGTCGGGCCAGCTGATTTACGTGATGGGACCATCGGGCTGCGGCAAGGATAGTCTGCTGCAGCAGGTGGCCCGGCGGACTGACGCAGGGGTATGCTTAATGAAGCGCTATATCACGCGTTCGGCAGAATCTGAGGGGGAAGACGCGTTTTCCCTGTCGCCCGAAGATTTTGATGCTGCACAGTCGCGTGGCGATTTTTCCATGAGCTGGCGGGCCAATGGTCTGGCTTATGGTATCCCGGCAGAACTGGATACGCTGCTGGAACAGGGCCATACCGTTCTGGTGAATGGGTCGCGCGCCTATTGCGAGTCCGCCGTGTCGCGATACCCTGGGATACTGGTGGTGCTGGTTAAAGTGGACCCCCATTTATTGTTGCAGCGACTGCTCGGCCGCGGCCGCGAAAACCGTGACGAGATCGACCGGAGACTGGCACGCAATACCAAGCTGGATGATGCCTGCATCGATAGGCTGAAGGCGAAAGGTACGCGTCTGCTAATTCTGGACAATTCGGGCGATCTGGACAGCGCGGTGGCCGTGTTATTGAATACAATCGAGGCGGCTACCACTCTGGAGCAGCAATGAAGCTGACTTTTCTGGGCACCGGCAATTCTGCGCAGATGCCGGTTTACAACTGCGATTGTGTTGCCTGTGCGCGGGCGCGCAATGACGAACGCTTTGTCCGACGCCCCTGTAGTGCGCTACTGCAACTGGGCAAGGCGCAGTGGCTGATCGACAGTGGTCTGATGGATCTGACGACCCGGTTTCCTGCCGGATCGCTGCAGGGCATTTTCCAGACACACTACCATGCGGATCACGCGCAGGGATTATTGCATCTGCGATGGGGAGTGGATCTGCACCTGCCGGTTTATGGCCCCCCGGATGAAGCAGGATTTGCCGATCTGTACAAACATCCGGGTATCCTGGATTTTTCCCAGCCGTTTCATGCTTTTGAAGCGAGGCAGTTTGACGGGTTCCATATTACCGCGCTGCCCCTGCAGCATTCGAAGCTCACTTATGGCTATCTGATCCGTTCGGAGCAGGGAGCCAGTCTGGCTTATCTGACTGATACTCAAGGACTGGACGATGAGGTGCGGCTGTTTCTGCGAGCCTGCCAGCCGCAGCACTGTGTACTGGATTGCTCCTATCCGCCAAGGCCCGAGCCTGGACGCAATCACAACGATTTGACTCAGGCTCTGACCATTCACCAGGACATTGGCGCCGGAACCACATGGCTCACCCACGCCGGCCACGAACTGGATCGATACCTGATGGCGAACCCTGGCTCGCTGCCCCCAGGCGTGCGGCAGGCGTTTGACAATCAGCAGATCGATTTGTCGCTGATCGCGCCGGGCCGGTGACAACGGCCTGAGAGTTCGCCAGGAGTTCGCTAAGAGCTCGTTTACCCGGGCTTTTCCCCGTGTACTATGCTTTGATACTGGTCCTGGGCTCTGCTACTTGGCTGTCTCCTCCCACGATGTCCCGACAGGCAGCAAGCCCCCGGCATTGACACAGGTGACGGCCTTCAGGGAGTTTGCTAATATGTCATGCTCGCAAGTTTCCTGGTAGTTGCTCATGACAGTATCCCCTTCCGGGTGGCTGGCACTGGTTGGCCTGCATCTTTCCCCGTTTACGTCCCTGATTGTCACGCTGTGTGTCATGCTTGTGCTGCTTGCCTTGCTGTATACCGTTCTGCATTACGGTGTGCTGCGCCTGCTGCGTGAGAGAATGAAAAACCATCGCCGTCTGTTTCTCAAGCTTATTGGTCAGTCATCTCTGTTTCGCTATTTTTCCATGCTGCTTCTGGGTCTGGCGCTTGACATGCTTACACGCCTGTGGCTGGCTCCGGGCGCCTTGCATCATTCCCTGATTGGCTTGTCACGGATCTGGTTGCTGCTCTACACGCTGCTGGCCTTTTTTGCCTTCCTGGATATTGTGATGGACTGGTGCTTTCGTAAACAGGTCGCAGTCCAATTTCCGCTAAAGGGCATTAGCCAAAGTCTGAAGATCGTGGCCGCCATAGCGGTCGTTATCTTTATCGTATCGGTATTGATTGGCCAGTCTCCGGTCATCCTGCTCAGTGGTCTGGGCGCCATGACCGCGGTGCTCATGCTCATCTTCAAAGACCCGATTCTGGGTCTGGTTGCAGGTATCCAGCTGTCTGCCAATCATATGCTCAGCATTGGCGACTGGCTGGAAATGCCTAAGTACAATGCCGATGGCGCAGTCATCGATATCGGCCTGACCACCGTCAAGGTACGCAACTGGGACAATACGGTCACGACTATCCCGACCTATGCACTGATTTCTGATTCATTCAAGAACTGGCGTGCCATGTCCGAGTCCGGGGGCAGGCGTATCAAGCGGGCCATTCATATTGACGTCAACAGCATTAAGTTCATTACCGAAAAGGAAATGCAGCGTCTGACCAAAAGCCGGCTGCTGTCCCGGTACATTATGGAAAAATCACGCGAAGTCGAAGCCTACAACCAGTCGCGCAGCGAAGATTTGTCCTCGGCACTCAATGGACGACGTCTGACCAATATCGGTACCTTTCGCGCCTACCTCGAAGTCTATCTGCGCAATCATCCCCATATTCATCGTAATATGACGCTGCTGGTACGACAGCTGGCACCAGCCACAACGGGTGTCCCCATCGAAATCTATGCCTTTACCACGACCGTCGTCTGGGCCGAGTATGAGCGTATTCAGTCTGATCTGTTTGACCATATTTTTGCCGTTGTCAGCGAATTCGAGCTGCGCGTTTTCCAGGAACCGAGTGGATACGACATGGCCTGCCTGAAGTCTGTCGCGGCAGCCGATACCGGAGAAACGGGCACGATGACTGGCGGCAGTGCCGACCCTGCCGCCGATGTTGCTGAACATTAATACTGAAAGGAGACTTGCATGACCACGACCCCTCGCGAACTTGCGCAGCAGTTGCAGCAGCAGTTTGATGATCGCGTTCTTTTTGCGCCCCTGCTGGCTGAAGGCAAACCGCTAAGTCTGGAACAGGCTTACGCAGTCCAGACCGAGCTGGTTCAACTCAGGATGGCACGCAACGATGCGCAGCGTGCAGGATTGAAGATCGCCCTGAATGCTCCCGAGGCTTGGGGAAAATTCGGACTGACAGAGCCGGTTTACGGCGAGTTGATTGACTCGGCATTTCTGCCTTCGGGGGCCGTCCTCAGGATGGGCGACTATACCCACATGAAATTCGAATTTGAGGTGGCAGTCCGACTTGGTCGCGAACTGTCGGCAGAGGCACTTGATTCCGTCGCGGCGACCGCAGAATGGATTGATGCCGTGGCGCCGGCTGTCGAGGTACTGGATGACCGTTGCCCCGATAAAACGCCGCCAGACGTAGAAACGCTCGTTGCGTGCAACGTGAATAATACATCCGTCATATTAGGCGAGTGGCAGCCGCTGCCATCCGATTTTAATCGGAAAATTACCATCACCTCACACGAGGAAGTGATTGAAGAAGGGAACGTGGCGGAAATCGTCAACCCCCTGGAATCCGTCTACTGGCTGGCTCAGGCCATGGCCCGGCAACAGCGTACCATTCCCGCCGGCTCGATCATCATTACCGGCAATCTGATGACGGTCCGATTTCCGTCGGCCGGCGATCAGTTTACATTCGCGCTCGAGGGACTCGGTTCCGTATCGTTTCGTTGCAGGCAGTAAATACGGGGCTGCTTTTTCATTGCGCGCCGCAACGCAGCTACTGCGGAATGACTTCTTGAGTCAGAGGGCAGGAATGCATTGATGTATTGATGGGAGTGCCGGGATGCATGAGACAGTTGCGTCACGACCGTCGATTCTTTCTCTTTGTCCCAATGCATTCGTCCACGTCCATGTTGGGAACTGGCTCCGGGCCGGGCGATCTCTTGCTGACAGGTTGAGAAATATTTTGAATTTGGGCACAAATATTATGTATTTCTGACACTTTTCGACTAGTCAGATTTGGCGAGTCTGTTCCAGAATGGCGGCGATTTTTCCATTTTGCCGCGCTGTCAGACCCAAGATGTTTTTCAAAGACTTTGTCAATGGGCTATCGGTACCCTTCAGACTGAACTCGGTCATCGACGGTACTGATATTACCCTGCCATATTTCAATAACGTTCTGCCGTATCTCCTGCGCAATGCTCAGCTTCAGCATAAGCCTGACTCTCATGCGCCTTTCAGTGCCAGTCTGACAGCCTTTCCCCTGACGTCCGGTGCAACGGTCATGACGCTGCATGCAGAGAACGCCGATCTGCAGTTTGCGCCCAGCCGGCAGGCTCCCTTCGCTGGAAGCCCGCAATGGTATCTTGTGCGCCTGGACGAGGCCGTCGAATTGAGCACAACGACAGACAGACACACTCTTCGCGAAGGCAATCTTGCGTTGCTGCACAGCCAAAGTTCCGTCCATCTGCGTCCACACCGTGGGCTCGGTTGCACAATCATCGCTCTGCAACAAGCCTCTGTTGGTTATTGGCAAGCGCTGTTCTCCCAGGTCAGCGACCAGACCTTCCGAGCTGACAGTGGCTGGGCTCGGTTGCTCTCGGTGTACTTGCGGGAGATGAATGAGTCCGTCATGGAGCGCATTGCAGATGTACCCACCGATCAGACGGTCTGTCTTGAAACCATTCTGTCCCTGGCCGTCATGATGTTCGGACAACGGCTGCAGTATGGCGGATCGACTATGTTCCCCGACAGAAAAAGGCTGGCGCGGCACCGACTGTACAGTGATATTACCGTCTGGTTGTACGCGAATTTTGCCAGGCACGAATTGACAGGAGAAACCGTCGCCAGCGAATTTGATATTTCTGTCAGAACACTGCACAAACTTTTTTCTGAATTCAACGGGAACACGTCGTTTGCCGCGTACTTGAATAAAATTCGCATGCAGAATGCGCGCAAAATGCTAAGGGATTCGTCCATGCATCATGTGAAAATCGGCGATATTGGCTGGCTTTGCGGCTTCGCCGATCCTGCACATTTTGGCAAAGTATTCAAGAAGTTCCATTCCGTCACGCCCCGCCAGATGCGTGAAATCGCGCTAGGCAGCAGTGAGCATAAATCGTGACAAGGGGTGTCCGGTTCGCGTTGTCACCCGTGCCGAGTGCACCTCTGCCGGTCAGTGCGTTGTTGGGGCACGCCATGAGCCAGACCCGAAACAAATGCAAAGAACATCACGAACGAAATAAAGGCAAGGCACGAAGCGAACACTGAAAATAAAGAGAAGACAGGGAACCTCACTCAAGTGCCGCAGCGCAGGGCGGGACGCCGTTAACAGCGCCGCCGCAACCTGAATGTTTTATTTCTCGGTGTCAGCTGGGATCCATTTCTCAGCCATCCGATCGTATTCGTTGCTGGCTTTGAGCAGATGCATCCACTGGTCTACGTACAGTTTGAAGCGCATATCGTTTTGCGGAATCAGATAGCCCATTTCTGCGTACTGCAGCGGGTGTTCGGGGTTAACCGCACACAGTTTCGGATTCAGCTTGCTCTGGACGCGGGCCTCGGCCGCTTCGGTCACAAAGGCATCGGCATTGCCATTGGCCACTTCATCAAAAATGGTCAGATTGTCCTTGTGCATGGTGAGTGACGCCTTGGGCAGCATGGAGCGTGCAAATTTTTCATTGCTACCGCCCGGGTTGGCCACTATTCGTACCTCGGCCTGATTCAGGGCGTCAATGCTCTGGTATTTGTCCTTGTCTTCGCAACGCACAATGGGGGTTTTTCCGTTCACCATATACGGCGCACTGAAAAATGCCTGCTTCTGGCGTTCTAGCGATACCGAAATGCCGCCTGCGCCAATATCGCATTTGTCAGATGTAAAATCGCCCATCAGGTTTGCCCATGAGGTCTTGACGATTTTGACTTTGGCGTCCAGCGTGTCGGCCAGCGCCGTCATCAGATCGATATCCAGTCCTTCAAAGTGACCGTCCTTGTCAAAGCTGAAAGGCTTGTAGTCACCAGGAGTACACACTCGTAATGTTTTGCTGTCCATGACCTGCTTGAGGGTATCGGGCGCGTTCTGCGCCATGGCCGTTAAGGGAAGCGCACAAAGCAGGGTGGCCAGCAGGCTCTTTTTCATGATTATTCTCCGGATAGGGGTGGGAAAAGTGCAAGTCTGGCGCAATATTGCGCCGAGGGCAACCAGGCTAATCCTAATATGCGGTTAAACTGCAGGAATAATTCAATCGTAAACCCCTTGCTACCATGTGTTCTTCGCCCTGGCTTACCGGATTTGCGCCTATCCATTCGGCGCAGATTACCCATCTTATTCTGGGCAGTTTTCCTTCGGAAACGTCTCTGGCGCAGCAGCAGTACTACGGACATCCGCAAAACCAGTTCTGGCGGCTCATGGCCGCGATTCTGGATGAACCTCTGGCAACGCTGCCGTATGAAGACCGCGCGCAGATACTATTGCAGCACCGGATAGGCCTGTGGGATGTCTATTCGGGTTGTGAGCGCAGTGGTAGTCTGGACAGTGCGATCCGCCAGGGGGAACTGAATCCCTTGCACGCCCTCTTTGAGCGGGCGCCACAAATCCGGTACGTGGGTTTCAATGGCAAGGCCGCCGCGAAGGCCGGCCAGCCCTGCATCCCGCCACATATGCATACAGAGACATTGCCGTCCAGCAGCCCGGCCTATACCTTGTCATTTGAAAACAAGCTACGACTGTGGCAGCAGTTTTTCGATCTGCAGCATCAATAGGCATGACGCTGCGAAGGCGCTATTGCGCGCCCGAAGGGCTTTATGCGGGCAATAGCGCCATACAGGCCCTGATCACTTATAGCTGTAAACCCCTAGGCATATCCCCGGAGGTGCTCTGTCAATGGTGCTCTGATACAATAATCCGGTTCGCCACTGTGCACATTTGTGTTACAAGTCCGGTTTCCGGACGTGAAGGTTCGCCATGGGGTGTCGTCCTGCATGCCATCTTGCGGCGTTCCCGGACCGATTCGACGCAGCACAACCACCGTTCAGCTGTACAGTTCAACCCATATTGAAGAAAAAAACCAAAGGAGCGTCACATGAGTCTTTCGCGTCGTCATTTACTGCAAGCCGCCGGCCTGTCCGGCCTGGCCACTGTCTGGCCAGGGATCAGCCTGGCGCAAAATGCCCCCAAGCCTGAAAAAACCGATGTTTCCATCGCCGTTGGTGGAAAAGGCCTGGTGTATTACCTGCCCCTTACCATTGCAGAACAGAAAGGGTTTTTCAAGGAAGAGGGCCTGAATGTTACCGTCGCGGATTTTGCCGGTGGCTCCAAAGCCCTGCAGGCCGTGGTCGGAGGCAGTGCAGACGTGTGCTCTGGCGCATTCGAACACACCATCAACCTGCAGGCCAAGAAACAGTTTTTCCGGGCGTTCGTTTTGCAAGGGCGCGCTCCCATGATCGTGCTTGCAGGCAACAAGAAAACCCTGCCAAACTACAAAACGCCAGCCGATCTGAAAGGCAAGAAAATCGGTGTGACGGCCCCTGGTTCGTCTACCAACATGCTGGTCAGTTTTTTCCTGGCCCAGCACGGCCTGAAAGATTCTGATGTCTCCATTATTGGAGTGGGCGGCGGTGCGGGCGCGGTCAGTGCCCTGCGTGCAGGTCAGATTGATGCGCTCAGCAACCTGGATCCGGTCATCAGCCTGCTGGATGGAACTGGTGACATCTTTACGATTGCCGATACCCGTACCCTGAAAGACACGGAAGCCATTTTTGGCGGTCCAATGCCGGCAGGTTGCCTGTATACCTCACAAAAGTACATTGATGCCAATCCGGGTACGGTCCAGGCACTGACCAACGCCATGGTCAAGGCAGACAAATGGATTCAGACTGCGGGCCCGGACGAAATCATGAAGACCGTTCCCAAAAACTACCTGCTGGGCGATCCGGAAGTCTACAAGCTTGCCCTCACCAAGAGCTTCGAAGGTCTCTCACCCGATGGCCGCATTGATCCCAAAGGCGCAGAAACGTCCCTGAAGGCGCAGGCCGCCTATATTGCCGGTTTCAACGCCGAGGCAATTGATCTGTCCAAATGCTGGACCAACGACTTCACTGATAAATCCGTAAAAGCCTGATTCCATGACTGATGCTGCGTTAAGCCTGGAAAATATTACCTGCACGTTCGTGTCCCGGGACAACCGGGACGCGAAATACACTGCGGTGCGAGATGCAACACTGCATATCGCACCTGGTGAATTTGTTTCCGTTGTCGGCCCGACCGGCTGCGGCAAATCCACGCTGCTGAATGTGGGAGCCGGACTGCTCACTCCCTCTTCAGGTCAGGTGCGGGTGTTTGGAAAACCCCTATCCGGAATCAACCGGCGTGCAGGCTATATGTTCCAGGGCGAAGCGCTTCTGCCCTGGCGTAATGCGCTGGATAATGTCACCGCTGGTCTGCAGTTTGGTGGTATCGCCAAGCAGGAAGCCAAAGGCCGCGGACTAGAGTGGCTGCGTCGCGTCGGCTTGTCCCAGGCGGAATACAAGTATCCGCATCAAATGTCCGGCGGAATGCGCAAGCGGGTTATGCTTGCGCAGACACTCATTCGGGATCCGGACATTATTCTCATGGATGAACCGTTTTCCGCGCTGGATATTCAGACTCGCCAGCTGATGGAAAATGAAGTGCTCGATATCTGGATGAATCAGCGCAAGGCGGTGCTGTTCATCACTCACGATCTGGACGAAGCCATTGCCATGAGTGATCGTGTTGTTGTACTGTCGGCGGGGCCTGGTACCCATATCATGGGCGAGTTTCCCATTGATCTGCCGCGTCCGCGCGACGTCGCAGAAGTCCGTACTCACCCTCGCTTTGTTGAACTTCACCAGGCTATCTGGAGCGTCCTGCGCGATGAAGTTCTCAAGGGCTACGATCAACAGAAACGGAAGTAACATGTGGAATTCCATTAAACCGACCTCCAGAAATTACCGCATCTGGCAAATTCTGATCGTCATTGTGCTGCTCGCTGCCTGGTACGTGATTTCTCTTAATGACACGGCCGCGTTCTTCTTTGGCCAGCCGCTAGGGGTGGCAGAAGTCATCTGGAACTGGTTCATCGGCAATGCCGATATTTACCGGCACTTATGGATTACGCTGGTCGAGACCCTGCTCGCGTTCTTTATCGGCACAATTTGTGGCATGGGCTTTGGCCTGTGGCTGGGTCTGTCACGGACCGCGAGTCTGGTACTTGATCCTTTCCTGACTGCGCTCAATTCCATGCCGCGCGTGATCCTGGCTCCCATCTTCGCCCTGTGGTTCGGGCTGGGAATCTGGTCCAAGGTAGCGCTGGCGTTCACGCTGGTATTTTTTATTGTGTTCTTCAATGTCTTCCAGGGTATCCGTGAAGTGAGCCCGACGCTGCTGGACAATGCCCGCATGCTCGGCGCGAATCGCCGCGATCTGCTGCGTCATGTGTACATCCCGTCGGCTACCAGCTGGGTCTTTTCAAGCCTGCACGCTTCTGTCGGCCTGGCATTTGTCGGCGCAGTTGTTGGCGAATATCTGGGCTCGGCCAGTGGCGTAGGGTATCTGATCCTTCAGGCTGAAGGAACCTTTGATATCAACACCGTGGTGGCAGGCATTATTGTCCTGACCGTCTTCGCGTTGATTCTGGACGGGCTGGTAAGCATTACCGAAAAGTATGCCCTTACGTGGCGTCCGGTTGCCGGTGAAACCGAAAAACTCTAGCAGAGATTGCCTTGGCAACGCCGGGGCAACTGCCTTCTTTACTTCAATATCAATGGTGCTGCAACGCCAGGAAACTCCATTATGACAAAACAGATAAAAATCGCTGCGATCCCCGGAGACGGTATCGGCAAGGAAGTAATGCCGGAGGGGCTGCGGGTTCTGCAGCAGGCGAACGAAAAGTTCGATCTGAACCTGAGTATTACCGAATTCGAATGGGCTAGTTGCGACTATTATGAAAAGCACGGACAGATGATGCCCGATGACTGGTTCGAGACGCTCAAGTCCTTCGATGCGATTTATTTTGGCGCCGTGGGCTGGCCAGAGAAGGTGCCTGATCATATCTCCCTGTGGGGATCACTGCTGAAATTTCGCCGGGAATTCGACCAGTACGTGAATCTGCGGCCGGTTCGGCTGATGCCCGGCGTGCCATGCCCGCTGGCCAATCGTAAACCAGGCGATATCGATTTTCTGGTTGTACGCGAAAACACCGAAGGCGAATATTCCTCTGTCGGTGGCAAGATATTTGAAGGAACCGACAGGGAGGTTGTGCTTCAGGAATCGGTGTTTACGCGTAAGGGCGTAGATCGCATTCTGAAATACGGTTTTGAACTGGCAAACAAGCGCGAGCGCAAAACGCTGACTGCTGCGACCAAATCCAATGGTATTTCAATCAGCATGCCGTACTGGGACGAGCGTGTCGTAGAAATGGCTAAAAATTATCCCGATGTGAAATGGGACAAGCAGCACATTGATATTTTGAGTGCGCGATTTGTGCTGCAACCTGACCGCTTCGACGTGGTGGTGGCCTCCAATCTGTTCGGTGACATCCTTTCAGACCTGGGTCCTGCATGTACCGGTACAATTGGGATTGCGCCGTCTGCCAACCTGAATCCGGAACGCGATTTCCCGTCGCTGTTTGAGCCCGTACATGGTTCTGCACCGGATATTTACGGCAAAAACATTGCCAATCCCGTGGCCATGATCTGGTCTGGCGCCCTGATGCTGGAATTTTTCGCAGGGGATCATCCGCAGGCGCAGAACGCGGCAGACAGTATCATGCGTGCCGTGGAAGAAACATTGCTCAATGGCCCGAAAACGCCTGATCTTGGCGGAGAGGCTGGCACGACAGAAATGGGCAAAGCCATTGCACAGTGGGTAGCACACGAGCACTAACCCTGCAGATCGCGGGCTACGCCACGCAGAAACATCGCCGGATCAACTTGTGTTGGTACCGGCGATTTTTTTTCTGTTATTGTTTGACTGGGTGGAGTAAAACACGGTCTTGCGAACAGCTTTAGCATTTCCACCCGATTAGCGTTCACAGACTAACTATCACCGATTAACCCTTACCGATTAACGATCGATCGCAGCATGAACAGCAAACCCGTTATTTCCATTGGTGCCCTCGGCGGCACGATCAGCATGACCGGCAAGCCAGGCGCGCAAGGTGTCAGCTCTAATCTTGGCGCGGCTGAACTGGCGCAAACGGTGCCAGGCCTGGATCAGGCAGCCACCCTCAATTTGCATACACTGGCCAAAATCGGCAGTGGCTCCATTCGTTTTCAGCATCTGTTCGATACGCTGGCCTGGGCGCGAGAGCAAATTGACCAGGGCGCGCACGGTGTGGTAATCACACAAGGCACTGACACGCTGGAGGAGACGGCATTTTTGCTGGACCTGCTCTGGACTTGGCGTGAACCGCTGGTATTGATGGGTGCAATGCGCAATCCGCAGATGCCGGGCGCAGATGGCAGCGCCAATCTGCTGGCGGCAGTACAGGTGGCTGACGCTGAGGACAGCCGCGGGCGCGGTGCCTTGGTGGTGATGAACGACGAGGTTCATGAAGCCAGGCGTGTACGGAAAATGCATACCACAAATGTGAATGCGTTTGGATCCCCGGTACATGGCGCGGTTGGCATCGTGCAGGAAAATGAAGTGCATTACCTGCGTGATACGCCCGACGCGCCCAGACTGCCGGTGCCTCAGGCATTTAGTGAAAAGGTGCTGCTGCTTGAACACAGCCTGGACGACGACCCGGATATCATTACGTATGCAATGCAGGCTGGATATGCCGGCATTGTTGTGGCAGGCTTTGGTTCAGGGCATGTTTCTGAACGCATGCGTGATGCGCTGGTTGAAGCTGCGGAAAGCATTCCTGTCATTATGTGCAGTCGCACGGGTGCAGGCAGCACGACGCGTTCGGTGTATGGCTATAAGGGTGCAGAGATTGATCTGCAGGAGCATGGCATTCTGATGGGCGGCTGGCTGTGTCCCCGCAAGGCCAGATTATTGCTCAGCGCAGCGATATGGAACGGCCTGGAGCATGAAGCACTGACTGGGCTGCTGGCGGCCTGGTCCCAATAAACTGCGGTATATTTCATTCGAAATTCGGGAGAGCAACACATGTCGTATCGGTATCTAGGTAAAAGCGGGCTCAGTATATCGCCACTCACATTGGGCACCATGATGTTCGGCGGCCCGACAGAAGAGGCTCAGTCGCATCGCATTATTCAGGATGCAAGGGAGCGCGGAATCAATTCGATTGACACGGCCGATGTCTACAACGCAGGTGAGTCCGAACGTGTGGTGGGTCGCGCGCTTAAAGACAATCGTGATTTCTGGGTGCTGGCAACCAAACTTGCCAACCCTGCCGGCGAAGGACCGAATGAAAGAGGTATTTCCCGCAAGTGGATTTACCAGTCTGTTGAAGCGAGCCTCAAACGCCTGGGAACCGACTATATCGATATTCTGTATATACATCGCGAAATCCCTGATGAACCTTTGGGTGAGGCGATCCGTGCCATTGCGGACCTGATCCGTCAGGGAAAGCTGCGATATTTCGGGGTGTCCAACTTCCGGGGATGGAAGATAGCTGATACCGTCAGACTGGCAGATGAGCTGGGTATCGATCGTCCTGTTGCCAGTCAGCCCTTGTATAACCTGGTCTCCCGCAATGCAGAGGTCGAACAGTTGCCCGCAGCCGCCAACTATGGAATCGGGGTGATTTCCTATAGTCCGCTGGCCCGCGGCGTGCTGACAGGCAAATACGTGGCGGACGCACCGCCACCGGCCGATTCACGAGCCGGCCGGGGAGACAGGCGCATACAGCAGACCGAATTTCGTGCCGAGTCCCTGCAGGTTGCGCAGAAAATCAAGGCCCATGCAGAGGCGCGCGGCGTGTCGGCAGCCGAGTTCGCGCTGGCATGGGTGCTGAATAACCGATATGTGACCTCAGCAATCGTCGGTCCACGAACATTTGAGCAATGGCAGGCGTATCTGAAAGCATTGGAATACCGCCTGACAGAGGAAGATGAAGCGCTGGTTGATTCCCTGGTTTCACCCGGCCACGCGTCTACCCCGGGGTACAGCGATCCGGGCCACCCGGTACGGGGCAGGGTACCGTATCCCGTCAGCGAAGGGCCGGGAGACTTCAGTATCTATGGCGCCTCTGCAAAGTCGCGGGAAAGCGGGAAAGGATAAGGGCGGGTGGTCAGGCCTGAACCGCTTTTCAGACCCTTTTCTGAAAAATACGCTTTGGAGATATCCCGAAGTAGCTGGTGAACGCCAGTCTGCTCTATGTCAAGTTCATCAAGAACAGCAATGCTGGCTGGCACCCGCTCCAGTGCCTGACTGACTTTTTCGGCAGTGGACTGTAATGGGAGACAAACGGACAGCTTCTCCTTATTGCGATTGCCCGGTGCTTTGCGCCAAAGCCGCAGCGTGTGCCGACCATCCAGCCAGTACCGATAAGACCAGCCAACTGACGCGGCGATAATCATATTCGTCATGATACGCATACAAAAATTACCTTCCATTGACCCGATGTCAACAGACTCAAATTGTAAGTTTTGGGCCGGGAATGATCAGAAAAGATAAAACGGCAGATGCAAAAAATGCAGATGAAAAAACAGGCAGTATGTCGAGTGAAATAATCGTCACTCGGCATGCTGCCTGTTATGAAAATAAACGGGGTAACGTGAGGTACGATACCCCTGAGGCGTTATGGCATCCTGTTCATTACAGCAGAACCAGGCTCAGAAGCCAGACTGTAATCATGCCAACCACGCCCTGAATCAGGGTTGCCACGGTTTGTGCGTAATAGGCGGTAGATACGCGCATGCGGCTAAATTGGGTGACTACCCAGAAGAAGCTGTCGTTGGCGTGGGAGACAGTCATGCCGCCGGCGCCAATAGCCATGACGGCCAGAACGCGCCCCATCTCACTGTCCAGTCCCAGTTGACCCAACATGGGGGCTACCAGCGCAGAGGTGGTAAC
Source organism: Pseudomonadota bacterium (assembly GCA_023389155.1). Classification (GTDB taxonomy): domain Bacteria; phylum Pseudomonadota; class Gammaproteobacteria; order Burkholderiales; family Burkholderiaceae_B; genus Advenella. The sequence goes on along the minus strand of JAEWEV010000018.1, from coordinate 113,870 downwards.
CAGCGCGACGGTAGTGGAACCTTGAGCGGTTTTCAGTGCAGCGGACACGATGAAGGGCATGAACAGGCCGATACCCATTGCCGACAGGGTCGTGCCAATGTAATCGCCCAACGGCGTGACTTTCAGAATGGCGCCGAAGGCACCGCCTGCACCTGTGATCAGCAGTATGGGGGCGGCAGCGGTCAGGCCTTCTGCCACATAATCATGAAATTGCTGGCGCTTGCCAGTGCCTTTGAGCAGGAACATGGCTGAGATCATGCCGGCGAGCAGGGCAACCACGGGGTGCCCAAGAAAGAGCAGGATTTCAGCGAACATGCCTTCGCCAACGGGTTTGCTTGGAAAGGCGACAATTGATCCGATGCAGATCAGAATGATGGGCAGGAAAATGGGCGTGAAAGCCTGCATCGCGCTTGGCAATACACCGTATTCTTCGCGGGTTTTCATCAAGCCCTGATTGGGGCCGGTGGGGACAACCGGCGCTTCCAGTTCGATATCCTTTTTCAGAAAGATATTGGCCCAGAGCAGGCCGGCCAGAGCCGTGACCGCTGCCACGACCAGACCAACCAGAATCACCAGTCCAAGATTGTCACCGAGGCCCAGATTGCCGGCGGCCGCTATCGGCCCCGGTGTCGGAGGTACAAACGTGTGTGTCGCGTATAGTCCCGTTGCCAGCGCGACGCTCATGGCAATCAGGGAGACATTCATGCGTTTGGCAATGGCTTCTTTCAGTGAATTCAGAATTACATAACCCGAGTCACAAAATACCGGAATGGAGACCAGATAGCCGATCACAGACATGGTGAGTGTCGGAAAACGGTTGCCAAGCAGTTTGATGATCGAATCGGCCATGGTAATGGCTGCGCCGGTTTTTTCCAGAATGACGCCAATGATTGTTCCCAGGACAATCACGATCCCGATGCTGCCCATGATGCCGCCAAAGCCCGTGGTGATGTGCTTGACGATATCCAGCAGCGGCACCTGGTACATGAAGCCGCCAATAAATGCGGCCGCCAGCAGGGCGAGAAACGGATGAAGTTTGAATTTGGTTGTTGCCAGCACGATCAGTGCAATGAGTATGGCAAGAATGACGACCAGGTACATGTTAATTGTCCTAATTCAGTGTCGATAAAAGAGTGAGGAGAAAAACAGAATATGATTCGGCCGATTGTATCTTAAAAATAACTGACCTCGTATGTGACTTGCACCAAAAGTCATGTTACTTGCTGTGCTTGCTTCATGGTATCAGGCGTGAAGCGCAAAATGAGGTCAGGTTTTTCCGCTTGCGGCTGGCGCGTCAGTCGCCAAGAAAAAGTTAAGACGCTTAAGAAAAAGTTGCTTGCCATCAGCTGGAGGCTTCTTCAGAATGACTGCATGGCGCGCACTGAGCCTGCTTGCGCACCATTACAGATGAAATACTCAGGATGTTCAGGATTGCAGAATGACGGATAAGACAAAAAGCGGAAACATGGGGCAGCTTCAGTTGATTACTGGCATGGCCATGTCGGGTACCATCGGCCTTTTCGTGGTGTGGTCTGGTCAGAGCCCTTTTAATGTGGGGTTCTGGCGTTGTCTGATAGGCGGGCTGTGCCTGCTGCTGTTCTGTTTTGCCAGGGGCTGCCTGAATCTGCGTCATGTATCACGAGTGCAATGGGCGCTGCTTGCTACCAGCGGCGTAGTGCTGGTGCTCAACTGGGCCGCGCTGTTCGCATCGTATCTGCATGCGGGCATTGGCGTAGGAACGGTGATTTACAACACGCAGCCATTCTTTCTGCTGCTGGCAGGACCGTTGATTTTTGGTGAGCGCATCACCGTCAGGCAAGTCTTGCTTGCAACGCTCGCCTTCGGCGGTGTTGTTCTGATCGTTCTTCCTGCTCTTATGGGAATTCAGGTTGATCTGCTGTTTCTGCAGGGCGCCGGTTTTGCCCTGCTGGCGGCAATGCTGTACTCGGGTCTGACCATTACGACAAAAAAACTTACGGGCATCAAGCCCCATGTTGTCGCGATGTGCCAGCTGGCTGTTGGTCTGATTTTCCTGGCGCCGATCATGGCCTTTGACCAGTTACCGGAAACGTCAGTGCAGTGGCTGTGCGTGATCGTGATGGGTGTCTTCCACACTTTCCTGATGTACATCCTGATTTACTCGGCGTATCAGTCGCTTCCCGTTAGCAAGATCGCCATTCTTTCCTACGTTTATCCTGTGGTTGCCGTGATTGCGGACTATTTTGCCTTTGGTCATAAAGTCGGAGGCTGGCAGTGGCTGGGTATTATCATGATTCTTGCAGCGGGCATTGCCAACGCGCGCAGCACGACGCCCGCAGCTCTCTCGTCCGGTACGCGTTCTGGAGAGGCTGCCCGGGTCAAACCGGTAGAATCACAGTAGGAATGGCGAAGAATATGGCTATCGTCCTCATGCCAAACGCGGTTATCTTTCTGAAAAACCGGGTGTCTCGGTGTGGTGGTGCAACTGATACGAGGCCGCCTCCTCCAGCAACCAGGTCCGGAATTTCTGCGCGCCTTCGGAAAGACCTGCCAGCGAGGGCCCAAGCAGATAATAGCCAAGTTCCGAGCGCAGGATGATGGGATCCAGCGCAAGCAGTTTCTTTTCTTTTATCAATGCGTCCAGCAGTACCAGTCGTCCAAGCAGCATGCCCTGATGCGCCAGCGCTGCATCCACAGAGAGGCCCGAGTCCGTGTAGGTGATGCGATAGTCGGGCAGGGTAGCCTGAGGTGACTTCGCGTGTAGCCACTCGCGCCAGGTCACGTCCTGATCATCGCCACCCATCATCCCCCTATCTCCGATCAGGGGTAATCGTGCAAAGTCACCCGATTCGATCAGTGGCGCCCAGGCCGGGTGCTGTCTTGGCGTACAGACTGCCTGATGCACTTCCTTCATCAGATTGTCGCACAGGGGTGTCTCATAATTACCTTTGCCATACCGGATGGCAAGATCCAGGTCATCGAAAGTGAAATCGATGAGCGTCGGTGAGCTGTCGATATCCAGGCGAATAGTGGGATGCTTGCGGAAAAAGCCAGGCAGACGGGGATTGAGCCAAAATCTGGCAAATGAGGGCAATACACTCACTCGGACCAGCAAGGGATCACGTGGATGATGAAAGGATCCGGCCAGCAGATCAAAGGCCTGCGATAGTTTAGGTAGCGCTTCCTGGCCATAGGGTGTGAGCACAAGGCCACTGCGGGACTGAGTGATGACACGCTGGCCCAGATGATGTTCCAGCTGCTTGATCTGCTGACTGATGGCCGATGGCGTGACGTGCAGTTCCCTTGCCGCCAGCGCCATGGATTTGAGTCTTGCGGTGGCCTCGAATGCCTTGAGGCTGTTCAGAGGAGGAAGAGGCTGACGGGTTTTCAAAATTTGCCTTAAAAATAAATGGATTAGTGCGTTATCTGCAGTCAATTGTAGGGTGTAAGAGCCATTTGCGGACAAGCATTCGCATGAATCTATGGACTTGTTGCATAAAGCTTACGCGTTGCGGAAGAAAAGGCAGAGAAGGCAAAAAAAGCCCCGGTCCATTGTTGGAGCCGGGGCATTTGCCGGATGTAACGTGGACAACTGAAATAACGTTCCTGTTATCTACGTTGTGATTCTGGCAGCTTTATACCGCGTTTTTAAAGTCGCGATCTGCGCGGTCGAAATTCTCGAGCACGCGTTGTTCGGGTTGTTTGGTGATTAGCGACACAACAATGATGGTAATCATACCTGCAATAAAGCCAGGAACGATTTCATACAGTTCACTACCGCTGTACTGTTTCCAGAGCACGACCACCAGGGCACCGACAATCATCCCTGTCAGCGCGCCGGCCGCATTCATGCGACGCCAGAAGACGGACAGAATAATAACCGGGCCGAAAGCAGCACCAAAACCTGCCCATGCATACGCGACCAGGCCAAGTACACGGCTTTCCGGATCTGATGCAATCCAGATGGCAACCAGTGCGATCAGCAATACCATGACGCGACCAATCCATACCAGTTCCTTTTGAGTAGCATGAGGTCGCATAAAACCTTTATAGAAATCTTCGGTAATGGCGCTGGAGCATACCAGCAGCTGGCAACTCAGGGTACTCATGACGGCAGCAAGAATAGCCGACAGGATCACACCTGCAATCCAAGGATTGAACAGGATCTGGGCCAATTCAATAAAGATCCGTTCGCTGTTGCTGGTAACTTCGCCCACCTGTTCAGGATGCAGCTGGAACCATGCAATGCCGAAATAACCGACGGCAACGGCGCCTGCCAGGCACAGGATCATCCATGTCATGCCGATACGACGAGCGGCTTTCAGGCTTTTTACCGAATCGGCAGCCATGAAGCGGGCAAGAATATGCGGCTGGCCGAAATAGCCCAGCCCCCATGCTGCGGCACTCACGATTGCGATAAAGCTGCCACCGGAGATCAGACTGGAATAATTCTTGCCGGCGGTGTCCGCTGCCTGATCGATGGTTGCAATGACGGAAGACATGTCTCCCAATCCGATCAGCACCATGATGGGCGTCAGAATCAGAGCAAAGAACATCAGCGAAGCCTGAATGGTGTCGGTCCAGCTGACGGCCAGGAAGCCGCCAATAAACGTATAGATAATGGTTGCGCCTGCACCCAGCCACATGGCTGTCACATAGTCAACATGGAAAAGACTTTCGAACAACCGGGCGCCTGCCACGATGCCCGAGGCACAATAGATCGTGAAGAAAAACAGAATGATGGCGGCGGCCACGACCTTGATAATGACACTGCCGGCACCGAAACGATGATGAAAATATTCGGGCAGCGTCAGAGCGTTATTGTTGTACTCTGTGTGCATGCGCAGCCTGCCGGATACCAGCAGCCAGTTGAAATAGGCGCCGACTGTCAGGCCGATAGCGATCCATGCTTCAGACAGACCTGCCAGATAGATGGCGCCGGGCAAGCCCATGAGCAGCCAGCCCGACATGTCTGATGCGCCAGCGGACAGTGCGGTGACAAAACTGCCCAGACTACGTCCCCCCAGAATATAGTCGTCAAAATTACGTGTAGAAAAGTAGGCGATAAACCCGACTGCCAGTACGACAATCAGATATATGGCGAACGTGATGACCATCGGATTAATTCCACTCATTCCTCGTTCCCTGTATTTAGTGTGTTGAAAGCCCGGATTTTACGGAAAAGGTTAGTGCCTGAACATCAGGGTTAACTCTTATTAATGCAGGTTAACTTTATGATTTTATATGTATATTGTTTGATTTGAGTTTGGTTCTTGATGTCGGTTAACCATAATTTCGTGAACGCATCGGCGCGCAAAATCATAGCAACTTCTGTCAACGGGGCAGCTTTTGCACCAAACTAGTACAGGTCAGCCCGTTCGCCTGTCGGTGTGAAATAGCCAATGAATCAACGATGTGATTCAGCCGATGTGGTCGCAGGACGAAATTTGTCACAAGGCTGACTCGCTTGCGTTAGTCCCCCGGAGCCGCTCTCTTAATTCGTAGTCTATGATTAGATCGTCGGCATCCCCTGCGTTTTCGGGGCGCTCGCCCATCCAGGAGCCCAGCCCGAGCGCTGTGGCTTCTCCCAGGTGTATGCCTTTGACTTCCTCTTTCTTTAGGATCACAAGGACATCCCAGTTCAATTCGATCCCGACGTAATGACGCAGCCAGTGCGTCAATTGTTTGGCCTTGCGCGTGCCGGGCATGAATTCATCGAACTCCTTGCGGGACAGAGGGCCTAATGACAGTCGAAATTTATGCTGTGCATCCCTGACAGAACTGCCCAGAATGGTATCCTGCCCCAGTCCCATTGTTCCGTTCAGGCCCAGTTGCTGGGATGGATCCAGCGCGATCCACTGTGGCACAAATTCTTTCAGGCTGACATTGATATTGAAGAAAGTTTTCAGGATCTGGATGATGCCTTCGGGATTTCTTGACTGGCGTACCAGATGCCCTGCGAAAAAGTATTTGGCGTGATCCATGATGGAATCACGCTGTTTCAGCGATTCGTGCCCCTGATTGATCAGACTGGCCACATGACGGCTGAAATTTTCTTCGGGACGGTCAAGGCTGACTGTGCTCTGAGCATCGGCCCAGGCGCGGTAGAACAGCGCAATCAGCCTGTGATGAAAAATATCGGCAAATGCTGACAGGGTGTGATCGCGATGGTGCACGATACGTTCCCGTACATATTCGGTCAGATGCAGCGGTAGCGGTCCATTGGGTCCGAAAAGGCCATAGCTCAGGATCGATACAATCGGCGGCCCGTCCTTGTCACGATCCACATCGCAGATGGTCGACGGCGCAAACGCCATGGACGGTTCCTGCCTCAGTCGCACAGGCTCGCGCGAGGGAAGCGAGTCGCGGCCCAGTGGCTTTCTGGTCCCGCTGCGCGCGTCAAGCCAGCGCAGGACGTGATACAGGCCATAGCGATAGGGATCAGCTTCGAGCTTTTGCCAGAAATCAGGGGGCAGCGTGCGTACTGGTGTGACGGGATCCGACGGTATATCCATACGATTGTTGTACCTGTTGAATGTGTCGCAAGATATCTGACCGAAACCACATTTCACTCGCAATCAATGAGATTTCAGTCGCAATCAGTTTACCTGAAAGCGGGAACACTTGTGTAGCGCGATCAAAAGTACGAAGGCGCCGCCGGGATCGTTCATTTACAGGTAAGAATCAATAACAAGGATTTTTTGATGTGGCGCACTCCAGCGCAGTCAACAGTAGCGCCGCCAGGATGCGCGTCCGGTGTCGCGGTCAGGGTAAATGACAAGGTTTGCGAAAGGCAGGCATGCCACCGATCAATCTCTGCAAATTTTACATTTGGCAAAACTTTATGGTTCGAAATCCTTGGCATATACACGTAACATACATGACATCGTTTCACAGGCAGGTCACAATTTTCGGCTACGCTTTTTCTATTCACAAATGACAGCAAGCACAACTAACAACTATGTCTGAAATCAATCGCAGCGATCTATTTGGAAAACTTGATACCCTGCTGTACCGCTCTCTGGAAGGCGCAACAGCATTCTGTAAACTTCGTGGCAACCCGCATGTCGAATTGGTGCACTGGCTGCACCAGATCATGCATGAGCATGACAGTGATCTGCAGAAAATCATCCGTTATTTTGAACTGAGTACCGAAAGGCTTGAGCGGGACATTGTGGCTTCGCTGGATGAGTTGCCGCGTGGTGCCAGCTCTGTCTCGGATCTGTCGGAGCATCTGGATAACGCCACAGAGAGAGCATGGGTGTACGGCTCGCTCAAATACGGTGAAGCGCGGATTCGCAGTGCGCACCTGATTCTGGGTATTCTCAAAACGCATTCGCTGCGCAACGTACTATACGGTATTTCATCTGAATTCAAGGCAATCACCCCCGACGTGCTGGCCGATAATCTGTCTGCTATTGTGAAGGATTCCGCAGAGCAGCAGGATAGTGCTGCGCTGGCCGACGGTACCGCCGCCCCGGTTGCTGCCGCAGGCGGAAAATCGGCATTGGCCCAGTACGCCGTCGATATGACGGCCCGGGCGCGCAATAACGAGATTGATCCGGTATCCGGACGGGACGAAGAAATCCGTCAGATAGTCGACATCCTGATGCGACGGCGGCAGAACAATCCGCTGCTGACGGGTGAAGCGGGTGTGGGTAAAACGGCGGTAGTTGAAGGGCTGGCCATTCGCCTGGCCAGCGGTGATGTGCCGCCTTCACTGCGCGAGGTGTCTTTGTATCTGCTGGATATCGGACTGCTCTCTGCAGGGGCCAGCATGAAAGGGGAGTTTGAATCGCGCCTGCGACAGGTCATTGATGAAGTTCAGGCTAGTGAGAAGCCCATTGTGCTGTTTATCGATGAAATTCATACCCTGATTGGCGCGGGTGGTGCTGCGGGCACGGGCGATGCCGCCAATCTGCTCAAGCCGGCGCTGGCGCGAGGTCAGCTGCGCACGATTGGTGCCACGACGTGGGCAGAGTACAAAAAATATATTGAAAAAGATCCGGCGCTGACACGTCGCTTTCAGGTCGTGCAGGTTCACGAACCGGCAGAGCACAAAGCGCTGATTATGTTGCGTGGCCTGGCGGGCAGACTGGAGTCGCATCACCAGGTCCTGTTGCTGGACGAGGCCATTGAAGCCGCAGTCCGTCTGTCTCATCGTTATATTCCGGCGCGACAACTGCCCGACAAGGCGATCGCCCTGCTGGACACGGCGTGCGCCCGTGTGGCCGTCAGCCAGCATGCTCAGCCGCCGGCCGTTGAAGATACCCGTCGCCGGATCGAGCACCTTCAAATTGAACGCGATATTGCACAGCGTGAATTGCAGGTCGGCGTTGGCAGTGATGAACGCATCGCAACAATCGACAGTGAGCTGGACGAGGTTCGCGGTGTGCTCACGCAGCTTGAACAGAACTGGCAGAGCGAGCAGACGCTCGCGGCACGATTGTTTGAGTTGCGCCAGGTGTTGAGAGGCGAAGACACCAGCGAACAATTGCGTGAGCAGACGCTGGCCGAACTGAAAGAGGTTCAGCAGCAGCTTGAGGCGCAGCAGGGTGAGGCGCCACTGATTTTCCCCTCAGTTGATGCCAATGCGGTTGCGGCTGTGGTTGCTGACTGGACAGGCATTCCGGTGGGACGCATGGTCAAGGATGAAGCCAGTTCCGTATTGCAGTTGTCAGATTCACTGGAAAAACGTGTTATTGGTCAGCGCGATGGACTGGACACGATTACACGCCGGATTCAGACTTCACGCGCGCGCCTGACAGATCCCAATAAACCGGTAGGGGTGTTTCTGCTTTGTGGCCCCAGTGGTGTTGGCAAGACCGAAACTGCACTGGCACTGGCAGAAACGCTTTATGGCGGTGAGCAGAACCTGATCTCCATTAATATGAGTGAATTTCAGGAAGCGCATACCGTTTCGACGCTGAAAGGCGCGCCACCCGGATATGTTGGCTATGGAGAAGGCGGCGTGCTCACAGAAGCGGTCCGTCGCCGGCCTTATAGTGTAGTGCTGCTGGATGAAGTCGAAAAAGCGCACTCGGACGTGCATGAAATTTTTTTCCAGGTGTTCGACAAGGGATGGATGGAAGACGGTGAAGGTCGCTACATCGACTTTCGCAATACGGTAATTATTCTGACTTCGAATGTAGGAACCGACAGGATTGTGGACCTGTGCAAGGATCCGGATCTGATGCCGGATGCGGAAGGTCTGACGGGCGCCTTGCGCGAGCCGCTGCTGGGTGTGTTTCCGGCTGCCTTGCTGGGGCGGCTGGTTGTCGTGCCTTATTTGCCGCTATCGGATGAGATGCTTGGCAAAATTGTTCGTCTGCAGCTTGATCGGATCCAGGCCCGCCTGAAACAGAATCACAATATCGATTTTGAGGTGACCGATGCTGCCGTTTCTCAGATTGTGAGTCGCTGCACGGAAGTGGAGTCGGGTGGTCGCATGGTTGACGCCATTCTGACTAATACGGTGCTTCCTAATGTCAGTCAGGAAATTCTGAAAAGCACCATTGACGGGCGCAATTTGGCGCGCCTGCTGCTGGATGCGGCGGATGGCGAATTCGTCTATCAATACGGTTAATACAGTTGAAATAACCTTGCATTGCGAACAGGCCCCGCCGTCACGGCTGGGCCTGTTTCGTTTTATCCCGTCTCTATCGCTGCGCATGGCGCGCCAGGGTTCTGTTCGTTACTTATACGATCTGCTTTCTGCTGGTGTAACTGCACAATCGCCCAGTCGCCCAGCCACACTTTGCGGTGACGCGTTAACGTGGCAAACGTTGCCCGCGAAGCCAAGACTTAACCGCCACTTGCACCTGACTTACCTGTCACCCTTATCGGGATCAGGCTTACGGTCTTTATATTCCGAATGTGCAGCACGGCGCAGCGTTTCAAGAATATTGTCTTCCTTGTGACTATCCAGTGCCGTGTCTTTATTCAGTGTAGTTGGGCTGTCATCACTGAAAATGGTCTGGCGGTCCTTTTCGGCGCCATCGCTGGGTAGCGAGTCCAGCGGGTCCCCATCAATTGACGGGTGATGCAGTCCTTCGGGCTTGAGCAATTCAACAGGATTATGATGATTGCGATTGGTTGCCGATTCCATCTCAAAGGGATGTCGATCGTCCGCGCTTGCGCCGCCGACCGGCAATACGCCTGGTCCGCTTAGCAGATCCTTGAAAATATCATCGGGATTTTCTTCGGCAGATGGCGCGGCGGGCGGGGTCTGCTCTGGCGCAGATGACTCCAGATTTTCCTGCGCCGGTTGCGGTGCCGGCACACTGCCCGGCATAGGTGCGACCGTCGTATTAGGTACGGCAGCTGGCGGAGGCATGCGGTTGATGGGCGTGCCTAATGGATGTTCATCCGGGTAAGGATCCGATTGCGAAGCCGTGTCAGATGCTGCATCAGCGGAAGTTGCGGGTGTGGCGGTTGTTGAATAATTCGCAGAGGATGATCCCAGAGGATGGTCCTGATCGCCTGATGGCGAAGCGGGCTGTCCTGGTGGCTGATAGGCCGGATGCCAGGTGGGAAGCTGCGCAGGGTCTTCGGTGTTGGCAGAAGCAGCAGTGTTGCCAAGATCCGCTGGCGGGCTTGCAGCGGCAAATTCCGGAGCACCTGCAGTGCCGCCTGTGAATGCTGCTGTGTCGTAGGGTGTCGCGCTTAGCGCAGAATCGTCCACTTTTGAGGCAGATCCACCGGGATCTGTCGATGAGGTTGCGCCTGTGCTTCCTGCTGGCACGGCCGGAGCGACGGATGCTGACGATCCGGCAGTTGCAGAGGCGGAATGAGATTGCGCCGACGCACCCGCAGCTGCGGCAAATCCGGCGGATGCTCCGGCGGGTGAAGTCGAGCCGACAGAACTAGCGGTGGCATCCGTTGCACTCGGTGCTCCTGATGTCACAGCGGAAGCGGCCTGGTTCTCAACGGTAATCAGATAGTCGCCAATGCAGATACGATCGCCGTCGTCCACCGTCCTTTCCTGGGACAAACCCAGCGGTGTGTCATTGACGCTGACGCGCCCCATGCTGCTCATGTTTAGAATCGTAGCGTCTGCCCGCGTTTCATCGATGCGGAGAATGGCCTGCAGGGTGCTCATTTCACCTGATGTATCTTCCAGGTTCAGATCGTTCTGTTCGCCACGTCCTATTGTGCCACCGGGCGGCTGCAACTGACAGGTAAACGAGGTTGCGTTGTGCTGATGTTGTACGGTCAGTTTCATGATGGGTTCTGCTCCTTGACGGGTTGCTCCAGGGCGCACCCGTCGTGCCGTGCAGGCCTATTTCGTCAGGGGACGTATCGGTGTAATGCTGCCACCGGGCGCGGTCTTTGATCCGGCGGCACCGGCAGCGTCACTGGGCTGATGTTGGGCCTGTACGCGCTCAAATACCGGTCCCCAGGATGGATGTGATTTTTCGGCGGGAACCAGCGTGAAATTCGGATTCAATGTCAATATTTTTTCAAATGTCGCGGCGCAACTGCGTTTGGCTTCGGTCAGGCATTCGCTGAATGCCTTGTACTTGAGCGCCGTGGTATGCAATCGCACAGAACCATTGGAAAGGGTGGGCGTATTGTCTACCTGTGTTATGACTGCCTGATATTGTCCTGCCATGAAGCTTTCGCGTACCGGACGAATCTGCGCTTCTTCGGAACTGGTCAGTTCCGCGGATTCCGAGCCGCCCCATAACGAGCAGGCTGATAACAGGACACCGGCTGCGATAATGCCGGAAAGACGGAACAGGCGGGAGGAGGACGTTTTCTGGAATTGAGACATGTTTGTGTAATAGAAATATTTAATAATGCTGTTTGATTTGGTCTGTTAACGCAAATGACATATGCTCTTTTCAATGGCAAATACAACAATACACACGACTTGCTGTTCCACCGTTGTTACGTAGAAATGCTTTCTTCAATTTCGCTATTTGCGCAACAGGATTGCGTATGAAATATTAGTACGTTCAGATGACAATAACATGTTCAGTGTATAGGGTTCAGCTTAGGAAACGTAAATTATGTAACAAATAGGTAACTTTAGAAAAATACTGTTTATTTTGACTACACCTGTCGCAATTTCAGTAAGAGTATAGGCTTTTGCGCTTGGAGTTTTCGACTGTCATAAAATCACAATGGAACAGAGGCGTTTGTCGGACATAACAGAACAGGTGCCGTGAATCGGTATCGGCAGGCAGCGGCCTGCCTGATATTGTCACGACAGCGCGATGCGATCTCAGGTTACTTAAAGAGGACATAGCAAATGACATTTTTTCAAAACAAGATCATGCAACTGGGTGCTACTGGTCTGATCGCTGCGGGCGTGCTGACTGGCTGCGCTTCCACTGAATCAAAAATGGCGGTACCTTACATAGTCGAACTCAAGGCAGACGATCAGGTCAACCCCAATGCCTCCGGCAAGGCTTCTCCCATCAAGGTAACGGTATTCGAACTGAAAAGCACCAATGCCTTTGATACCGCCGATTATTTCGCGCTGATGAAAGATCCGCGGGCAATTCTGGGAGACCAGATGCTTGAAGTCAATTCGCGCATTATCAAGCCGGGGAGTACAGAAGAAATCAAGGCTTCGGGCAATACACAGGCAAAATCACTGGGTATCGTTGCTTCCTATCGCGATCTGAACAACAGTCAGTGGCGCCTTGTGGTGGACCTGCCGGAAGCCAAGACCACCAATTTTTACAAATTCTGGCAGTTCTCACCTGATGAGGCACGCATTCGCATTGACGTGCAGAGAGCTGCTATCAATGTCAACAAAACAGAACCAAAATAAACAGCAGATTGTTTTATGAGCATAAAAGATAAAGTAGTCTGGTCAGAGGGCATGTTTCTGCGCCCTCATCATTTTCAGCAGTTCGAGCGCTTTCTTGAACACAATCTGCGCGTACGCATTGAAAGTACCACAAGTGTGTTCTGGGGATTTCACGACCTGGATATAGATATCGATGCGCTGGCCCTGGGTAAGGTCGCACTGAAGAAGGCCACGGGGCTTTTTCCCGATGGCACGCCATTCAGCTTTGATGCGGAGTCCGCGCCTTTTGCGCTGGAGGTCCCGGCAGGAACGCTGGACACGCGTGTTTATCTGGCAATTCCTCGCTTGCGCGAAGGTGCCGAAGATGTGGTGTTCGAAGATACGCCTGATTCCCTTGCGCGCTACAGTGTGGTTGAGGAAGAAGTGGTGGACACGTGTGAAGTGTCACTGGGCACGGCAGTGGTTCAGGTCGGCCGGCTGCGCTTTCGCCTGATGTTTGAATCGGATTTTGGTGACGAATGGATCGGCATGCCACTGGCCTGGATTACCGAACGCAGTTCAGACAACAAGGTCGTACTCGATTTCAATTACATCGCGCCTGTTCTGTCCAGCCAGGTGAGCTTTGCGCTGACCAGCTTCATCCGCGAACTCTTTGGTCTGCTCAATGCACGCAGTGAACTGCTCGCCGGTCGGCTGAGTCAGCCCGGACGTGGCGGGGTGGCCGAGGTATCGGAATTTCTGATTCTGGAAACCATCAACCGCTACCGGGGCGCGCTATGGCACATGATGACGCTTGGCAATCTGCATCCTGAGCGCATTTTTCATGACTTTCTGATGCTGGCCAGCGATCTGGCAACGTTTACGGCTGCGGGCAAGCGCATGGAGCGATTCCCCGATTACGTTCATGATAATTTGCGTCTCAGCTTTGAGCCGCTTATGGAAGTGCTGCGACGCGCGCTGACGACCATTCTGGAAGAGCAGGCGATCCGCATTCCGCTGCACGACAAGGGCCAGGGGCTGCGTGTGGGTCAGGTTACCGACCCGCATCTGTTGCAGTCTGCCGACTTCATTCTCGCGGTGCACGCCGATATGCCGGCGGAACTTACGCGCACCCGCTTCCCCGCCCAGGTCAAGCTGGGCCCTGTCGAACGCATCCGCGATCTGGTGCATTTGCAACTGCCCGGCGTGACGCTCAAGCCCGTCACCAATGTGCCGCGCCAGTTGCCGTACAGTGCCGGACATATTTATTTTTCTCTGGAAAAAACCGGCGACATGTGGAAGCAGCTGGAGCGCACCGGCGCGCTGGCGCTGCATCTTGCCGGCGATTTCCCGGGACTGACACTTGAGTTCTGGGCAGTCAGAGAGGACCGGGAACGATAAACATGGCAGAAAATTTTGCGGGGACACCCATCGGTCCCTGGGCGACGACTCCAGCGGCACCGGAAAGCGGCAAATTGCGGCCAGACGATTATGTGATCAGCGGATCCAATACGCTGGTCGCGGCAGCCAATCCGCTGCTGGTACTGATTCCGCAGATTCGCAATACGCGATCTCACCCCTCGCCAACCCAGTTGCGCGAACATCTGGTTGACGAAATTCGCCAGTTCGAATTGCGCGCCCAGCATGCAGGGATACGCAACGAGACCATTCTTGGAGCGCGTTATTGTCTTTGTACTGCGCTGGATGAAGCCGCTGCGCTGACGCCCTGGGGCGGTGGCGGTATGTGGTCAGCCAACAGTCTGCTGGTGACATTTCATAACGAAACCTGGGGGGGCGAAAAATTTTTCCAGCTATTGGCAAAGTTGTCGCAGAATCCCGCGCAGCATATCGACCTTCTGGAACTGCTTTATTACTGTCTGGTGCTGGGATTTGAAGGGCGCTATCGTGTCGTGGATAATGGCCGCTCGCAGCTGGAAACACTGCGTCAGCGCCTGTTGCTGATTCTGCGAAATGCCCGTGGCCAGTATGCGGCGGCGCTGTCGCCGCACTGGCAGGATGCGCCCATCCTGAATAAAGTACGCCGTCTGCCGATCCCCTTATGGGTGTTCGCCGTCCTGGCGGCAGCGCTGGGCTTTCTGTCCTTTCTGGGGCTGCAGTGGAGTCTGGGCGACCGTTCAGACAAGCTGTTTGCCGACGTCATCAAAATCAAACCGCCCACGGTTCAGATCAGTGCGCCGCAGGTCAAGCGTGAGCCGGTCAAAACCAATCGGATTGCGCCGTTTCTTGCTCCTGAAATCCGTGAGAATCTGCTGACCGTCCGGGACGAAGCAGATCGCAGCGTGATCGTGCTGCGTGGAGACGGACTGTTCGAATCTGGTGCCGATTCCATCCGCTCGCAATACCTGCCAGTCCTGTCCAGGGTGGCCGATGCGCTCAATGCCGTGCAGGGAAATATTCTTGTTACTGGTTACAGTGACAACGTCCCCATCAAAACGGTCAAATATCCGTCAAACTGGGAACTGTCGCAGGCGCGCGCCGATGCCGTGAAAAAACTTCTGGATGAACGCCTGACCGATAAGTTGCGCGTGCGCGCCGAAGGTCGCGGCGAGGCCGATCCGGTCGCGCCTAATGATACGCCGGAAAATAAAGCGCGCAATCGACGCGTGGAGATTACCTTGCTTGTTTCACCTGTTGCTCCGGGTGCGTCTGCGCCGGCAGACCCGTCCGCAATGCCTGAAAGGGGAGCAAATCGATGATTAGCCGATTTTTCAGCTTCCTTTTCAGTCGTGGTCTGTGGGTCTTTCTTGGCCTGATCGTTATTTCGTTCCTGATATGGACCGTTGGCCCGAGCCTGTCGGTCAATAACTGGTATCTGCTCGATTCCCGGGAAGTACGCTTGTGGGTCATAGGCACCATCTGGGCCATCTGGTTGCTGCGTATTATCTGGCGCAAGTGGCGCGAAGGCCGGCTGAATGCGCAGTTGCTGGGGCAGTTGCGCAAGCCGAAACCCGAGGCCGAGCTCAAGGAAATGCCGGAAGCCGAGCGTGCCGAGCTTAAAGTCCTTTCCGAAAGATTCGACGAAGCGATCACACTGTTGCGCAACTCGCGGTTTGAAGCCAGCGAGAACAAGTCGCCACTCTCACGGTTTTCCAAACAGTATTTATATCAATTGCCATGGTATGTCTTCATCGGTGCGCCGGGTTCGGGCAAGACCACGGCCCTGGTCAATTCCGGGCTGAATTTTCCGCTGGCCGACCGCTTCGGCAAGGTGGCGCTCAAGGGCATTGGTGGTACCCGTAATTGCGACTGGTGGTTCACGGACGAAGCCGTCCTCCTTGATACTGCAGGTCGCTACACAACGCATGAAAGCGATCCGACAGGGGATGAGCAGGAGTGGAAGGGATTTCTGAATCTGCTCACCAAGTATCGTGGACGTCAGCCGATCAATGGTGTGATGCTGACCGTCAGTGTGGCCGACCTGCTCAGTGCAACCGATACCGAGCGCGTGGCACATGCTGCGGTGCTGCGCCGACGCCTGCAGGAACTGCGTGAAGAACTGGGCATCCAGTTTCCGGTGTACGTACTGGTGACCAAGACTGACCTGCTGTCAGGATTTGAAGAATACTTTGCCACCTTCAGTCGCCAGGATCTGGACCAGGTGTGGGGCTTTACCATTCCGTATGAGCAGGCACAGAAGCCCGATTTCAAGCTGATGACGGCCTACGATACGGAATACGAGCTGCTGCAGAAACGGTTGTATGAAGCCCTGCCCGATGTGCTGGCGGCAGAGCCGGATGAAACGCGACGTGCCCTGGCCTATCTGCTGCCGCAGCAGTTTGCCGGGTTGCGTCAGGTGCTGGGTCATTTTCTGAGCGACGTGTTTTCCAGCTCGAAATTTGAATCGGTGGTGATCCCTCGCGGGATTTATTTCACCAGTGGTACCCAGGGTGGTCAGACGTTCGACCGGGTCACCGGCCGGCTGAAAAAGTATCTGAAAATCGAAGGCATCCAGGAGCAGGGCTCCAGTATTCCGTTAGAGTCGGGAAAAAGCTACTTCCTGCATAATCTGCTGAAGGATGTGGTTTTTCCCGAAGCCGCACTGGCGGGCCTGAACCTCAAATGGGAACGACGCTATCGCACGATTCAGTGGAGCGGCTATGTGCTGCTCACGGCGATTCTGGCGGTTTGTCTGCTGGTCTGGCTCAACAGTTATCGCAACAACCGAAACTATCTGGAGTATGTCGGCGACAAGCTGCCGGCGTACAACAAGCTGAGCCAGGACATCAAAATCACGGAATCGGGAGACGTACTGGGATTGATGCCGTTCATGAATGCGACTACGTCACTGCCGGACGGCGAGAATTTCCCTGTGGGCGATCCGCCTGTCTGGAATACCTTCGGCCTGTACCAGGGCAGCAAGATCGCCGCAGCTGCCAACAGCATTTACGATGAAACCATCAAGCAGGTTCTGTTGCCTCAAGTCTCGCGCCGTATCGAGAACGCCCTGGAAAATGCACCGGCGGATGATCTGGAATATTCCTACGAGGCATTGCGGGCGTATCTGATGATGTACGACCCTGAACATTACGATCCGTCTTTCCTGCAGTCCTGGGTCCTGTCCGATATGCAGAAGATTCTGCCTGCGGGTTATACCACCCAGGATTATGACCAGCTCAAACTGCACATCAACCGGTTGTTCAATAACGGCGTGATGTCATCGCCTTTTCCCAAGAACGAGCAATTGATCGAGCGGGTCCGCGGCAATCTTGACCGGCATGCACTTTCCGAGCGCGTGTATAGTCGTATGTTGCGACTGCTTTCAGGTCAGCAGCTGACACAGAGTACCTTCATCACGCTGGGCGGCGCCGAAGCCGCGACGGTTTTTTTTCGCAAAAGCGGCAAGCCGCTGAACGAAGGAATCCCGGGGCTTTACACCTATAACGGCTACTGGAACGTCTTCAGCAAAAGCGTCGAGAACGTGGCGACGCAGTTGCGCGAGGATGACACCTGGGTGCTGGAGGTCAAGTCCGGCAGTTTTGCAGATGGCAGCAATCGCAAGCTGCTTGAGGATGTAAAAAAAAGATATTTTGACGACTATGTACAGTACTGGGACACCTATCTGGCTGATGTGTCGGTGCGCAAGCCGCAGAACCTGCTGCAAAGCATAGAGATCGCCCGCAGCCTGTCTTCGTCCAATTCACCGCTGGTCAAATTCGTCAAGGGCGTGGCGCTGGAAACCACGCTGTTGCGCGAGGATGAGCAGAATCAGCGATCGCTGATCGATCGGGCACGTGAGCGGGTGAGCGGTTCTACTCAGTCGCTCGAATCGATGTTCGGGCCTACCGGTATCGACAATCCGATACGCAAGGATGCGACTGAAGAGAAACTGGAAAAGATGGTTGACAATCATTTCGTACAGTATCGCGAACTCGCCCGCAGCGCAGGGCAGGGCGTGCCGCCGCCCATCGAAGGCACCACGGGCCTGCTGAACGAACTGTATACCTATTTGACGGCCGCCGACACCGCCTTGCGCAGCCAGAGCCCGCTGCCCCCTGGGGACGTGCTGACCAAGCTGCAGGCGGAGGCAGGACGCGTGCCGCCGGCCGTGGGCGATGTTCTGACCGACTTGTCGGTGGCGTCATCAAGACTGGTCGCTGGTGTGCGGCAGGAAAAAGTTGGTGAAGATGTGAACGCCGTGCTGGGTAACTTTTGCCGACGCTCGATTGCGGGTCGCTATCCTTTCGGTAATTCTTCAAAGGATGTGGCGCCCAACGATTTTGCGCGTTTTTTTGGGCCTCAGCAGATGATGGATCAGTTCTTCCGCGACAATCTGGCCAGTCTGGTAGATATGAGTGGGGGCAAATGGCGTTTCAAACCCGGCATTGACGGCAACAAGGGGGGCGTTGCGGGTTTTCTTGACTCATTTGAGAAAGCCGCCGTGATTCGCGATGTCTACTTCGCGGCCGGCAAGATGGAACCGTCTTTCAAGGTCGCCGTCAGGCCGATAGATATGGATCCGGAGATCACGCAGATGGTGATGGAAGTGGATGGCCAGACGCTGACATACGCACACGGGCCTCAAGTGGGCGTCACCATGGAGTGGCCGGGCAAGCAGGGCAGCAATCAGGTAAGCATCAGTCTGCAACCGCAAATGGGGACCTCGGGTATGTCTGCATCGGGACCATGGGCGCTAAACCGGTTGCTGGATCGCGCCAGCCTGCGTCAGGGTCGCTCGCCTGAGGTGACCGTCGCCACCTTCAATATTGGTGGCCGCCGCGTGACTCTGGAGTTCGCCGCCTATTCGGCCAAGAGTCCCTTTCGCCTTTCCGATATGCGCAGCTTCAGATGTCCGGGGAAGGGATAGCCATGGGTGGAATCAGTATCGACCAACTGTCCGATTCCCTGGGCTGGTACGGCAAAATGCCTTCCAGCGGGGATTTTGTGCATCGGCGACTGAATCAGTCTGTTATCAGCTGGTGGCACCGCTGGCTCAGTTCCGGTCTGATTGCCATGCACGAGTCCGTGCTGCTGTCGGCCGAGCAGGAGTATTTGAGTGCGCCGATCTGGAATTTCCTGATTCCGGCCTCGCTGGGTTGTGACGTGGTGCAGATGGGATGTCTCGCGCCAAGCCGGGATCGGGTTGGCCGTGTCTATCCGTTACTGGCCGTGTTGTATGTTCCTCCCACGCACTATGAGCCGCAGCAGGTGGCAGGCTCCGGCCGTTTCTATGAACACCTGGGACGCAGTCTGCTCGCTGCCGTGGGGCATGGCTGCTCGGCAACGCAGTTCGAGCAGAATATCCAGGGCGCACGCGGCACTCTAACGCAGATGCTGACAAGGGCATCCACCCAGTTGGCCGACGACGATGGCAGCAGTGATATTCTGGATATTCTGAACGGCGGTCACGAAACGCCTCCAATCGAGAAGCTGGACCAGAACGACTCACGCTGGCCGCAGCTGGCCTTGTGCTTCAACAGTGATGCGCATAACAGCTACTGGTGGACCAACCAGGCCAATGGCGCTGCCCAGAAATCGCTGGTGCACGGAGGCGCGCTGAATATTACGCTGTTCAATTCGCTGTTTGTTACGCATACGAACTTTAGCTTGTAGATGGTTGACTCAATCACGCATCTGGCAAGCCTGGCATAGGAAATTACACATCATGGCGACAACGATACAGGATCTGATACGCAATGCCGATTCTTCATGGCAGCCACTGGAAAAGACCGCGCTATACACGGGATCGGCGTCTCAGGGGCAACTCGAAGATCTGGTGCTGGACCTGCTGCCTCAGCTAAAGACTTTGCATGCCCGACAGCAGATCTATGGTGTCTGGTCGCTGCAGACAGTCTTTTTGGATCCCGTTGGTAGAGCAGTCCTGTTGCCCGGAGTCAGCCAGCCTTTTGTCAAGGAGAATACGCAGGCGGTTCAGGGCACCGAGGCTTTTGCTGCGATTGAACTGCAGACCGACGATCCGGCCTGGCGTATCGGTCCCTGGACGGATGTATATGGTCTTGCCGCGATATTGCGTGCGCTGGTGACAGGCGAGATGCCGCAAAGCCCGGTGCGGCGTTTTCTGAAGGACACCCAGGAACCCCTGGCCGCCGTGACACCGGCAGGCTACTCCCGCCAGTTTTTGCGAACCCTTGATTTGAGCACGGTGTTGCAGTCTGCGCTGCGTCTGCAATCGGTTGATGAAATGTCCGCGATGATGGGACTGTCTGCGGCCAGTGTTGCCGGGGCCCCCGTTAATCCCTCAGCAGGCTACGGCGCTGCAGCCGCTGGCGTGGCTGGAGGTATTGCCGGATCGGCCGCCTCCGTGGCACAGGATGGACGGGTAGCCGGAGCCGGTGACAGACAGGCAGAACAGGCTCGCGCGGACGAAGAGGCTGCAGCAGAAGCGGCAAGGGCAGAACAGATCAGAGCCGAGCAAGCGAGAGAAGAACAGGAACGACTGGAACAGGCCAAAGCTGAGCAGGCAAGGGCAGAGGCGCTCAGGGCGGAACAGGCAAAAGCGGAAGCGGCCAGGACGGCACAGGCAGAAGCCCAGTCAGACAAATCTGACGTTGCTGCCGGAGACCCCATCCACGAAGACGAAGCGGAGCGTACCGCCGGACAGCAGCATGACGGGCGTGAGAGACTGGCCTCGGTCAGTGGCGCCGGTGCAGCCAGCGCTGCAGCAGGGGCGCATCTGGCTTCTGGGCAGCCGAATCCGGCCAGCAACAACCCAGCCCAGGCGAGCGCACAAAGTGAGTCTGCGGGATCGGCCGCTTCCGGCGCGACGGCGCAAGAAGAGGTGTCGGCAGTAGAACCGGATGAAGAACAGCAAACCTATGCGGCCGCAGGAAATGGTAATGGCGCCGATCTGCCACCTGCGTCCTCGGATACGCCAACGCCCGGCTCCCCACCACCGCCACCACCCGAAGACAAAAAGCGTGCCCCGGTATTGCTGATTGCGCTGGTGCTGGCCGCCATTGCTGCTGGAGCCTATTTCGGTTTCGGCGACAACGGGCAAACGGATTCCACGCCGGCAGCAACGGGCAGCCAGCAGTCGCAAGACATGGCCGCTCAGAGTCCGGCTGGCACGACGGCAAATGCACCTGAGACGACGGAGGCCGATTCGGGACAATCATCAACCGATAATAGCTCGCCGACGGTTGCGGACGGCAATGATTCGTCGTCGTCCGAAGCAACGATCGCCGCGTCAGGAACGACACCAGAGACACCTGAGGAAGCTGCCACAACCACCGACGATACCAGCGGTGCGACTTCTGGCGCGGATACCGCAGAGCAACCGGCCGCCGAGGCCCCAATGGGGGCGGATGCCGGATCTGACCAGACGTCAGGCACAACACAGACGACGCAAGATACCGGTACGGCCGGAACCGCGTCCACGCCTGCAGAATCTGCAGGTACCGATGCATCGGTGGCAGCCGGCTCAGGCGCAACCTCGGATTCGACTGCACCATCCGCAACCGGCGCGAGTCCAATGCCAGGTACCGAAACGAATCCGCCTTTAGCGGACGCGCAGGAACCGGCCACAAACACCGGGACGGATTTGACACCCGACAGCGCCAATTCTCCTGCCTCAGCCGAGGCGAGTGCAGAACAGGCGCGCCTTGCAGAAGAGGCCCGACGTATTGAAGAAGCAACGAAAGCGGAAGAAGCACGTCTGGCAGCACAAAGCCAGCAGATGCAATCAGGCACCACCGCTTCGACAGAGCCCACGTCGGCCGGAACTTCCGATCAATCGGCGCCATCAGCAGAGGCCCCCACCTCTTCTGCGAGTGACGCTACGAGGGCCGCTGCACCAGCAGATGAGACCACGGCCGGTGGCAGTAATGCCTCTTCCTCGCCGGCTTCCGGTGATGCCGATACGTCTGCAAGCCAAAGCAGTGGCGCGAATGCCGGCGCGGGGGCTGCGGCAGCAATCGCGGCAGCCGCAGGCACCAGCGCTTCTGATAACGCGGCGGATGCTGCGGCAACGGGCGCAAGCCAGACAACAGAAATGAATGCCGCTGATGCGGCCCGCGAGGACGATGCGGCCGTGCAGGCCAAAGAGCAGGCGGCGCTGGAAAAGGCCCGGCAGGAAGATGCACGACTGAAGAAAGAGCGTGAGCGCCGGCAGGCTGCGCAAGCCAGGGCAGAGCGTCGCGACGCCACCAGCACCCGTAATGCCTCCAAAGGTACGGTGTCATTTGTCATCAGGCCTTGGGGGAATGTATTCATCAACGGACGCTCACGTGGCGCCAGCCCGCCATTCCGCAGTCTGCAACTGGCGCCGGGCACCTATAACGTGATGATTACAAACGGTGATTTGCCGCGATACGTTCGGGTGATTACCGTCAAGCCAGGAGAAAATATCACAGTTGTGCATCAATTCCAGTAACATGAGGGTTGTGATCAACAACTCAATACGGATTTGCACGGAATGAAAAGAGGGGTATTGCGCAGGATGATTCTTCCGGGGGCCTGTGCTGCAGCGGCTCTGCTGCTTCACGTTCCTGCGGCGACTGCACAAAGTACCGGGGGCTACAAGCCCGAGTATTCACTTTCCTTTGTGTCCGATGAGCGCATTGTCATCGGGCGTACGGCCAAACGCTGGCGCGAGCTGGTGATGGAAAAAACGGAAGGTCGCGTGAATGTTCGTTTGTATCCCAATGCGTCACTGGTCAAGGGCGAGCAGACGCGGGAAGCGACTGCCATGCGTCAGGGCGTTGCAGACATGGCAGTCGCTTCGGCCAGCAACTGGTCTGCCCAGTTCCGTGCGCTTTCCATTTTTTCCCTGCCTTTTTTCATTCCCAATATTGATGGCACTGCTGCGCTGATACGTGGCAACGTTGGCAAAGTCGTTCGCGACAATATGGACAAGGCTGGCATTGTGACACTGGCATGGGGATCTTCGGGATACCGGCAGCTGAGCAATGCGCTGCGCCCCGTGCAGAGCCCCGCCGATCTGAAAGGCATGCGTATTCGCGTGATTGGTTTGCCCCTGTTCATGGACTTTTTCAAGGCGCTCGGAGCGGTACCGGTGCAGATGAATCTGAACAGTGTGTCTGACGCCCTGCAGAAAAAAACCATTGATGGTCAGGACAATCCGCTGTCAGTTTTTTCCGGTTTCAAATTCAATGAGCTGGGTCAGAAATATCTGACCGTTTGGGATTACCCGGCAGATCCGATTTTCATCGCCGTCAACAAAAATGTCTGGAACAACTGGTCGCGTGCAGACCAGCAACTGGTGCGAGAAGCCGCGCTGCAGGCAATCGAGGAAACGGCGCCGATTTTGACTGAGCAGGCTGCCACCGCCGCTGTCGAGAAAGCGGCCGGCGCATTGGCGCAGGCCGGGGTGCAGGTCACGACACTGACAAATGAGCAACAGGCAGCGTTCAGGAATGCGGCGTCCGGTGTCGTACAGAACTGGTCTGAAAGGATCGGGAAAGACTTGATAGACATGGCGCTGGCCGATATCAAACGGGGCCCGAATCTGCCACCCGCCAGCGACCCGGCCGTGGTGCCCGACTCTGCGGTTCCTGCCTCGCCTAATCCGGCGCCTCCTGCTGCGGAAGGGACATCTGCGTCGCCATCCACACCCGAATCTGCGCCCACATCCGGGTCAGCACCTGGGTCGGTGCCGGTCTCGGCACCGTCACCTGTATCTGCACCGGCAGCACCAGACGTATCGGGCGCGACGCCAACGACCTCGCCGTCCAATTCCTGACCGGATACTCGCAGCCTGAAGGCTGCGATCCGATATCCCGCTATTTCACATCCTAAGCAATGGTCATCAGGCTGGCGTTACCGCCTGCCGCCGCAGTATTCGTACTGATGCTTTGTTCATGAACCAGTCCACTGATGGCATAACGATGACCGTGCAGGATCTCGTCTGTCTGCAGACCCTGGGCAATCACAATCGGGCCTTTTCTGTCGGCCAGATCCAGATTCAGCTGACGCAGCGTGTCTCCATCTCCTTCAAAAAGTGCCGCATCGAAAGCTGTTTCCATCATCTGCGCCTGCCCGATGTAGTCAACGCGCTTCCGGTTTTCGCCAGAGACAGCGTTGTCTACCCAGTCGCGTACTGACGGAGCATCCACAAGCAGAGCCCGATTTCCCGTTTCAAGAATCTGTTCCAGCTGCAACCTGGCACCTTCAACAGAGGCCGGCCAGGCCAGTACCGTGCCCCGGGGCACCAGGCGATAGACATTGGTTTCGCCGGTAGGTCCTGGCAGTGTCGTGCCGGCTGGGTTCAGGCCAGGAAGATCAACGCCGCGAGGCATGTCGTCATTCCCCTGAGACAGCAGACGATACAGGTAGAGTGGGCCGCCTGCCTTGGGCCCGGTGCCTGACAGACCCTGGCCGCCGAAAGGCTGCACCCCGACCACCGCGCCTACAATATTGCGATTGACATAAATATTGCCGGCATGGATACGTGTGCAGACACGACCGATAGTTTCGTCAATCCGTGAATGGATACCGAAGGTCAGACCGTAGCCGGTCCCATTGATTTTATCGACGAGATTGTCGAGCTCTGCCCGTTTGTAACGCACCACGTGCAGAACGGGGCCAAACACCTCGCGCTCCAGTTCGCTGATGTCATTGAGTTCGATCAGTGCGGGAGACACAAAGGTGCCGTGCTCGGTGTTGCGGTGCATGGGTAGCTGTTCCACCACATGGCCTGACTGGCGCATCTTGAGGATATGGCGTTCGATAATCTGGCGTGCCTGCTCGTCGATGACCGGACCGACGTCCGTGGATAACAGGTCGGGGCTGCCGACAGTAAGCTCTTTCATCGCCCCTTTGATCATGTTAAGCACATGATCTGCTGCCTCTTCCTGAATGCAGAGAATACGCAGGGCAGAGCAGCGCTGGCCGGCCGAGTCGAAGGCGGAATTGAGCACATCGTAGACCACCTGTTCTGCCA
This sequence comes from Pseudomonadota bacterium, assembly GCA_023389155.1. Classification (GTDB taxonomy): domain Bacteria; phylum Pseudomonadota; class Gammaproteobacteria; order Burkholderiales; family Burkholderiaceae_B; genus Advenella. Next base: position 88,770 of record JAEWEV010000018.1, on the reverse strand, counting down.
GTGCAGAGGAGTCCACGATCAGCGCGTTCTGGCCGCCGGTCTCGGCGATAAGGGGAATGGGATGGCCATGGTTATCCAGGCGCCCCGCAAGCTTGCCGGCGATGATGCGGGCGACATCGGTCGAGCCGGTGAACATTACGCCGCGAATATCGGGGTGGGAAACAAGCTGATCGCCAACCGTTTCGCCCTGTCCCGGCAGCAGTTGCACCGCTTCTTGCGGAATGCCTGCTTCGTGCAGAATCGCCACAGCTTGCGCCGCGATCAGTGGTGTCTGCTCTGCAGGTTTGGCCAGCACGGTATTGCCTGCAGCCAGAGCGGCACTGACCTGCCCGGTGAAAATCGCCAACGGAAAATTCCAGGGGCTGATACACAACACAGGCCCCAGAGGACGGTGGCGATCTTCGTTGAAATTATCTTCGATCTGGTCTGCGTAGTAGCGCAGGAAATCCACCGCTTCCCGTACCTCTGCAATGGCATTGGGCAGCGATTTGCCGGCTTCACGGACGATCAGGCCCAGCAGTGGCTGCATGCGGGACTCAAGAAGCTGGGCCGCACGACGCAGCGCCTGGGCGCGGTCTTCCACAGGAGTAGCCTGCCAGATGGGTGCCATGCTGACTGCGGCAGCCACGGCCTGTGTCACATCTTCTTCCGATGCTTCAATCACTTCGCCGACAACATCCCTGTGATCGGCAGGATTGAGCATGGGCTTGCGACGCGCCGCTTTGTCTTCTTCGTTTGCAGGTTGGTAGAGCGTGGGAGCGGCCAGCCACGGTTCGGTCGCGCTGTTGAGCAGAGCAGCAGCCAGCGAGCCCAGCCGGTGTTCATTGCTCAGGTCTATGCCGCTGGAATTGCGCCTGCCAGGTTCGCCGTCGATACTGTACAGATCGCGGGGCAGAGGGATTTTCTCGTGAGGAGCGCCCAGAGGCTGTATGGTGCCGGCGACCTCAATGGGGTTGGCGACCAGCGTGTTCAGATCGATATTCTCATCGCCGATCTGGTTCACGAAGGAGGTATTGGCGCCGTTTTCCAGCAGGCGTCGTACCAGGTAGGCCAGCAGCGTTTCGTGGGTGCCGACGGGGGCGTAAATGCGGCAGGGACGGTTCAGCTTTTTGCTGCCCACCACTTCTGAATATAACGGTTCGCCCATGCCGTGCAGGCACTGGAATTCGTATTGACCGGGGTAATAGTTGCTGCCCGCCAGATGGTAGATCGCAGACAGGGTTTGGGCATTGTGGGTGGCGAACTGGGGATAAACCGCGTCAGGTGCTGACAGCAGCTTGCGCGCGCAGGCCAGATAGGACACGTCGGTATATACCTTGCGCGTATAGACGGGGTAGCCTTCCAGGCCGTCCAGCTGCGCGCGTTTGATTTCCGTATCCCAGTAAGCCCCCTTGACCAGGCGGATCATCAGGCGATGGCGGGTGCGGCGGCCCAGGTCGATTACATAGTCGATGACAAACGGCGCTCGCTTCTGGTAGGCCTGGATGACAAAGCCAATACCGTTCCAGCCTTCGAATTCCTGCGTTGTACACAGGGCTTCCAGCAGATCGAGTGACAGTTCAAGCCTGTCGGCTTCTTCCGCGTCGATATTCAGGCCGATGTCGTAGGAGCGGGCCAGGCGGGTGAGGGCGACCAGGCGCGGCAGCAATTCACCGATGACGCGCTCCCGCTGTGCCCGGGAATATCGTGGATGCAGTGCCGAGAGCTTGATGGAGATGCCGGGACCTTCATAAATACCGCGCCCACCCGAGGCTTTGCCGATAGCGTGGATGGCCTGCTCGTAGGATTCGTAGTAGCGTTGGGCATCGGCCGCGGTGGTCGCCGCTTCGCCGAGCATGTCGTAGCTGTAGCGGAAGCCTTCGGCTTCAAATTTGCGACTGTTGGCCAGGGCCGATGAAATGCTCTGGCCCGACACAAACTGTTCGCCCATCATGCGCATGGCCATGTTGACGCCCTGGCGGATCAGGGGCTCGCCGCCCTTGGCAATCATGCGTGTCAGCGCCTTGGACAGATTCTGTTCGCTGTTGACGGCGACCAGCCTGCCGGTCAGCATCAGTCCCCATGTTGCCGCGTTGACAAACAGGGAAGGGGAGCTGCCCATATGGGATTTCCAGTCACCATGACTGATTTTGTCGCGGATAAGGGCGTCACGGGTTGCCCTGTCGGGGATACGCAGGAGCGCTTCGGCCAGACACATGAGTGCCACCCCTTCCTGGCTGGACAGGGCAAATTCCTGGATCAGGCTTTCCACCCCGCCACCGGGGCTTTTTTCTTTGAGCGCCTTGACCAGCCTGAGCGCCAGTTCGCGGGTCTGTTCCGGTTTGACAAGCGTGGCCTGATCCAGCAGCAAAGGCACGCACTCCGGCTCGGGGCGGCGGTACGCAGACGTAATGGCGGCACGCAATACCGATTGCGGTTGCACATCCTGGCCAAACTCATAGAACGGTGGCTTGCGGCTATCGGCTGCCTGGATGACGGCGGCGTCATGGTCGCCGGCAGTCGGCGACAGATGTCGCAATTCTTCGGGCGTCAGCCCGCGTTCAATCTGATCCAGGTACGCCATCAGCGCCTGCTTGTGTAGCCAGTGCGGGGTACAGTTCAGTTTATCTGCGTGATATTGAAGGCGATTTTTCAGGTCGGGATCGACCTTGATGCCAAGCGTGGTAGTCGTAGCCATGTGCAACTCAAATAGATTGAATGAATGCGCTGAGCGTACCGAATCCGCCAAAAAAATAATATTAGGGTTAACCCTTTTATTACAGGGTTAACCAGCGGATTTAAAGACTAAATTTTTATACTGCCAGATGGCACGGCACGGGTTAACTCCCGTCTAGACTAGTGTGCCGCCCAATGAACCGGCAACAAGCAGTATCCCGGTCCAGATGTTGGCCCGAAACAGCGCGAAACTGCGATCGGGTTTCTGCAGATCGAAGGTCGAAAGCTGCCAGTAAAAGTGCAGCGCAATTGCTAGCATGAAAACATAGTAGAGCCAGCCGAACCCGAGCATGATGCCGGGGATGGTCCACAGCATGACAGTGACAGCATAAAAACCGATGAGCCAGATCAGGCCCTGGTCCCTGAATCGCAGTGCGGTAGAGCGCAGGCCCAGCTGCTCGTCATCTTTCATATCGGTGTAGGCGTAGATCGTGTCGTAGCCGATTTGCCAGGTTACCGCCCCCATCCACATCAGGACCGCGGCAAGCGGCACGGTGTTCTGGGTATCGGACCAGGCCATGAGCATTCCCCAGTTAAAGGCAATGCCCAACACCAGCTGTGGCCAGTATGTGAACCGCTTGCATAGGGGATAGATGAACACCAGCGGCACCAGTGCGACCGCGAGCCAGCGGCTGTAGCTGTTGATGAAAAACAGGAGCAGGGCGGCCACGGCAAGCTGGGCAAGCAGAAAGAGGATGGCCTGCTTCAGGCTGATCTGGCCGCTGGTCAGCGGACGAAAGCGCGTGCGCTCCACATGTTTGTCGAAATTTCTGTCACATATGTCATTGATCGTGCAGCCAACGCTGCGCATCAGCAATGCGCCCAGGCAGAAGACGACAAAGCGCAACAGCGTGGGGATGCCGTGCTGCGCCTGGATAAGTGCTGCGATGCAAGGCAGAAGGGTGAGCCATGTGCCTACCGGGCGATCCAGTCGACAGAGTCTTGCATAGGGGCGCCACGATGCGGGCAGATAGTGCTCTACCCAGTCGTTGTGGCGGATGTCGTTGAGGTCGGGGTTGGTGCTGGGCATGTCTTGGGCTGTGTCGTGGCTGTGGCGTGTGGCAGAAAAGATTGAAAAGGGAATTTTAAAGGTTTTGCCGGGCAAGGGAGTCAACAAGCCCGGGATGGGGGAATTTCCTGTTACGTCGTTAGTGGTTTCGCCTGAACCGGATGCGCGTTATGACTACAATCGGTTCTCACTCGACTATTACTGTCTCTCTACGCACACTCATTATGTTCAGTTTTGACACTACCCAACGCTTTGCGTCTGTTCCCGCCATGTACGACACCCTGGTCTCCCAGGCCCGGTCGTTGTTTGACGGCGAGCCGGATCAGATCGCCAATGCGGCCAATCTGTCCGCGCTGGTCTACCATACCGTACCCGATCTGAACTGGGCCGGATTCTATTTCTACGATGGCAGGGAGCTTGTGCTGGGTCCCTTTCAGGGGCAGATCGCCTGCGTGCGGATTGCCATTGGCAAAGGGGTGTGCGGCACCGCGGCAGCGACCCGAGAGGCTCAACTGGTACCCGATGTCTTTGCCTTTCCCGGCCATATTGCCTGCGATGCGGCATCCCGCTCTGAAATCGTTATTCCCCTGTTCGAGGGAGAAGATCTGATCGGTGTGTGGGACGTTGACAGTCCCAAGCCCAACCGGTTTACCCAGGACGACAAAGCGGGTATGCAGGCGCTGTGTCAGGTCTGGTTGGATGCGCGAGGGCAGCAGGCGCAAGGCCGAGCCTTGGAGACCTGAACCACGCGCGCAGACGGATCCTTGTCGGGGTTGCACAGAGAAACCCTTACTTGCGGTCTTTTGATTGAAATGGTGACGGGCTGTCCTTAAAATCCCCGCATCATATTGGTTACCAATAAAGGATAAGAAGAATGCCCGATCAGATTGAATTGATCGCAACCGTGCTGTTTGCGATCGCCATTGTCCACACGTTTTCGGTGCCGTTTTTTGCCCGGCGTGCGAATCGGGGCGGGCCCCATTCCGGTTTGTGGCATGCGTTTTCTGAAGTCGAAGCTGTTTTCGGTCTGTGGGCCGCTATCCTGATCATCTTCATGGGCGTTACAGGTGGACTCGACAGCGCAGTCAGCTACATGGATACCCGCAACTTCACCGAACCGCTGTTTGTGTTTGCAATCATGGTTGTCGCTGCCAGTCGCCCGATACTGGTGCTGGTCGGCATGGCCGTCCGGTATCTTGCACGAATCGTTCCGCTGCCCACTGCGATTGCCACCTTTTTGCTGACACTGGTGCTGGTGCCGCTGTCAGGTTCTTTCATTACCGAGCCGGCGGCCATGACCCTGGCGGCGTTGCTGCTCAAACGCGCTTTTTTTGATCACAGTAACCACACCCGCTTCAAGTACATGACGATAGGTGTGCTGTTTGTGAATGTCTCCATCGGCGGTGTGCTGACTTCCTATGCGGCGCCGCCGGTATTGATGGTTGCGCACTCGTTTGGCTGGGATACCATTTACATGGCAACCCATTTTGGTTGGAAAGCGGCGCTGGCAGTGATGATCAACGCCGGAGTGCTAACGTTTCTGATGCGCCGTGAATTGCTGGTCGCGGGGGAAAATGCACGTGAGCGAACCAGAGCGGACGGCGCTCAGCCGCGCGCGCCCATCCCCTGGATTGTCATCCTGATCCATCTGGTATTCCTGGCAGCAATCGTGTTTTTTTCCCATCATCCTGCGGTATTCATCGGGTTGATGATGCTTTTTGTCGGGTACTGCACGGCCTACGAACACTATCAGGACAAGCTGATGATCAAGGAGGCGCTCATGGTGGCCTTCTTTCTGGCTGGTCTGATTGTGCTTGGCGGCATGCAGCAGTGGTGGCTGCAGGATCTGCTGGCAGGCCTGTCGCCTGCGCTGCTGTATTGGGGAGCCACAGCCCTGACGGCAATCACTGACAACGCGGCCCTTACCTACCTGGGATCCCTGGTCGAAGGCACCAATGAAGTCTGGCGTTATATGCTGGTTGCCGGCGCCGTCACCGGCGGCGGTCTGACTGTGATTGCGAATGCGCCTAATCCTGCGGGCTTTTCGATTCTGAAGGGATGCTTTCCGGATGAAGCGATCTCGCCCAAATACCTGTTCCTGGCAGCGCTGATTCCCACGCTGGTGGCGGCCGCCATGTTTTTGCTGCCGGTGCAACTTCTGGGAAATACAGGCCTGTAAATTGGGATAAAATAAGGGGTTAATTTGGGGATACGTCCGTTTTGGCATCCCTTTTCTCCCTGTTTTTTTGCGAGTTCGTTGTGCCTATTTATGCATATAAATGCAGCGCCTGCGGCCATGCCAAGGATGTGCTGCAAAAAATGTCGGATGCGCCCCTGTCTACCTGTCCCGAATGCGGGCAGGAAACCTTTTCCAAGCAGGTCACTGCTGCCGGCTTCCAGCTCAAGGGCTCGGGCTGGTACGTGACCGACTTCCGTGGTGGCAATAATGGCGCGGCTAATGCCACAGGCAAGTCCGATAGTGGCGCCGGTGCCGGCACAGCCACGCCGGCAGCGCCGGCGGCTTCTGCCGCTGCGGCCAAATCCTCATCTGAAAGCAGCGCGACCTGATTTTGTCGCCTGTTCGTGCCCGCCAGGCGTCTGTCGCCTGTGCCGGCCCCAGCATTTATTCAAAAGTCAAAGAATTTCGGAGCATTTTTCATGCGTACCTGCTACACCGGTCAAGTCAGCCTTGATCAGCTTGATCAAACTGTCACCCTTTTCGGCTGGGTGCATCGCCGCCGCGATCACGGTGGCGTAATTTTTATCGATCTGCGTGATCGTGAAGGGCTTGCCCAGATCGTGTTCGATCCCGATAATGAACAGGCTTTTGCCACCGCAGAGAATCTGCGCAATGAATACTGCATCCGCATCACCGGTCTCGTGCGTCGTCGCCCTGACGGCACCGCCAACAAGGAACTGGTTTCGGGCGAAATCGAAGTTTTGTGCCGCGAAGTCGAAGTGCTTAACGCATCGGTCACGCCGCCATTTCAGCTTGACGACGAGAACCTCTCCGAGACCACACGTCTGACGCATCGCGTCCTGGACCTGCGTCGCCCGCAAATGCAGCGCAACCTGATGCTGCGCTATCGGGTCTCTATCGAGGTGCGCAAGTATCTGGACGAACTGGGCTTCATCGATATTGAAACGCCCATGCTCACCAAAAGTACGCCGGAAGGTGCACGCGACTATCTGGTGCCTTCACGGGTACACGATGGTCAATTTTTTGCCTTACCCCAGTCTCCGCAACTGTTCAAGCAAATGTTAATGGTTGCCGGCTTCGACCGTTATTATCAGATTGTCAAATGCTTCCGTGATGAAGATTTGCGTGCTGATCGCCAGCCTGAATTCACACAGATCGACTGCGAAACTTCGTTCCTGAACGAAGAGCAGATCCGTGAAATTTTTGAAGGCATGGTTCGCCACGTCTTCAAGCAGGTACAGAACGTTGATCTGGATGCCACCTTCCCGATCATGACCTGGGACGAAGCCATGTTGCGTTTCGGCTCCGACAAGCCAGACATGCGCGTGCGGCTCGAGTTCACCGAGCTGACCGACGTCATGAAAGATGTCGACTTCAAGGTCTTTGCTTCTGCAGCGCGACAGCCGGGCGGTCGCGTCGTGGCGCTGCGGGTGCCGGGCGGCGCCGCGCTGTCACGCAAGGAAATCGACGATTACACCCAGTTTGTTAGTATTTATGGTGCCAAGGGCCTGGCGTGGATCAAGGTCAATGATCCGGCCTCTGGTCGCGAAGGCCTGCAATCGCCCATCGTGAAAAACCTGCACGATGCCGCCATCAAGGAAATCCTGGCGCGTACCGGTGCTGCGGCGGGCGACATTATTTTCTTTGGCGCCGACAAGTCCAAAGTGGTCAACGACGCCATTGGCGCCCTGCGTGTCAAGCTGGGCCACAGCGATTTTGCCAAATCTGCCGGTCTGTTCGAAGACAGCTGGAAGCCCCTGTGGGTCGTGGACTTCCCGATGTTCGAATACGACGAACAGGAAGGACGCTATTTCGCCGCGCATCACCCGTTTACCAGTCCGAAAGATGGTCACGAAGACTTTCTTGCCACCGACCCGTCCAAGGCCTATGCGAAGGCTTACGATCTGGTCCTCAATGGCTGGGAAATCGGCGGTGGTTCAGTCCGTATCCACCGTGAAGAGGTGCAGAGCAAAGTATTCCGTGCCCTGAACATCAGCGACGAAGAAGCCCGAGCTAAATTCGGCTTCCTGCTCGACGCCCTGCAGTACGGCGCGCCACCGCATGGTGGACTGGCGCTGGGTCTGGATCGACTGGTTACGATGATGGCCGGTGCTGAATCCATTCGTGATGTGATTGCCTTCCCCAAAACGCAGCGGGCACAGTGTCTGCTGACTCAGGCCCCTTCACCTGTTGATGAAAAGCAGTTGCGTGAGCTGCATATTCGCCTGCGCAACAAAACAGTGGTGGAATAAACCAAGATGAAAAAAGGCCAGAACTCGATTCTGGCCTTTTTTTCTGGGCACCAATAAGCGGCGATGGAATAGCTGGACCCATGGGCATCCGGAAGATATTCACTCCGGTATGTGCCAGGCAAGCTTGCGAATGCTGGAGGTATTCCGCGTCAGCGCCGCATAAGCGCATTTGCAGGACTATAATTTTGTTACTGTGTAGTTGAGGCGCTTCGCTGTTCAACTGCCAAACATAAAAAGACGCATGGCCTGGCGCTCGCCTCAGCGGCCAGGATTGCCATGAATCGGTTCATTGAATTTTCCAGGAGAGATATGATGCCAACAGAAATACAAACCTCACTTGCCGGCCAGGTGGCTCTGGTAACCGGCGCAGCCAGTGGACTGGGTCGGGAAATCGCCGAAACCTACGCTAAAGCGGGTGCTGCAGTGGGGATTGCCGACCTGAATCTGGACGGAGCCAATAAGGTTGCCGAAGCCATCAATGCCGCCGGTGGTAAGGCATTTGGCATTGCCATGGACGTGACCGATGAGGATCAGGTGAACAAGGGCGTCGATGCGCTGGTCGAAAAATTCGGGTCGCTGGATATCCTGGTATCCAACGCCGGCATTCAGACCATTGAATCCATCGACAAGTTCGAATTTGCCAAATGGAAGACAATGCTGGCCATTCACCTGGACGGTGCATTCCTGACCACCAAGGCCGCCCTGCAGCATATGTACAAGGCTAACAAAGGCGTTGTTATCTATATGGGTTCGGTCCATTCTCACGAAGCCTCGAAACTGAAAGCCCCCTATGTGACTGCCAAACATGGTCTGCTGGGTCTGGCGCGTGTCCTTGCCAAAGAGGGCGCAGCCCACAACGTTCGCTCCCACGTGATTTGTCCGGGCTTCGTACGCACGCCTATCGTGGAAAAGCAGATTCCTGAACAGGCAAAAGAGCTGGGGATTTCCGAAGAGGAAGTCGTGAAAAACGTGATGCTGGCCGGCACGGTCGATGGCGAGTTCACCACACCGCAGGATATTGCCCAGACGGCGCTGTTCCTGGCAGCCTTCCCCAATAATGCGCTTACCGGCCAGTCTATCGTGGTCAGCCACGGCTGGTTCATGCAGTAATCCGGCCATGGTTACGTTACCGGCATACGAGCGGATCGCCCTTGTCCTGCAGGGCGGGGGCGCCCTGGGCGCCTATCAGGCCGGGGTGGTCGAAGGCCTGCAGGAAGCGGGTGTGGAGCCCAACTGGATTTCCGGTATCTCCATCGGGGCGCTCAATACTGCCATCATTGCCGGTAACCCGCCAGACAAACGAACTGAGCGTCTGCGCGAATTCTGGAACACTATTTGCCAGTCCAATAATGGCTTTGGTCTGTCCCCCTGGGTAGAGCAGAGTCTGTTCCGCTTCAATGACCTGACGCGCAGCAGTCTGTCAGCTATGTACGGGATGTCCGCCATGATGGACGGACAGAACGGATTTTTCACACTGCGCTTTCCTCCGCCCCCCATGTTAACCCCGGGCAGCGTGGAGCAGACCGGCTTTTATGATATGTCGGCGCTGCGCAATACCCTGCTGCGCCTGTGTGATTTTGACCTTATCAACAAGGGGCATCTGAACGTGTCGGTGGGAGCGGTCAACGTGCGTACCGGCAATTTTACGTATTTCTGCAATGACAGGCACCATCTGACGCCAGAGCATTTCATGGCCTCAGGCGCTTTGCCACCCGCGTTTGCACCGGTACATATTGATGGTGAGTATTACTGGGACGGCGGCATTATGTCCAATACGCCACTGGGTTATGTGCTGGACGCCGAGGAAAATTCCGACACGCTGGTATTTCAGGTCGATCTGTGGAGTGCTTCAGGGCATCTGCCCGGCAATATGCTGCAAGTCTATGATCGGGTCAAGGAAATCCAGTACTCAAGCCGGACTCGACTGGTAACCAATCAATGGGCACGTATGCAGCGCATGCGCAGTGTCATGGCGCAAGTGCTCCAAGCGCTTCCTGATCAGCATACCCTGGACCAGAAAACCCTGGACAGTGCGCAGGCGATTGCAGACAGCAAGCACTGCAATGTGATCCAGCTGATTTATCGTGACCGAGAATATGAATCTTTCAACAAAGATTATCAGTTTGGCATGAGCGCCATGCGTGATCACTGGAAATCCGGGCTCAAGGATATCCGCAATACCCTGTCGCATCCGGAATACCTTGCGATGCCCGACAACGATATTTCATTTGTGACGCATGATATCCATCGCGCCCAAGGCGAGGCGCGACGCAAGAAAAAATTCTGACCGCCAGCGCACAAGTACAACTCAGGCATCTTTATTGCAAACCCTGCGTTTCAGCTAGCGCCACGGCAATAGTAATGGGGCAACAACCGGAGCGCTGTGGCTCGGTGAAGACATTAATGCGCCAGTTGAAAGGACACCGTTGCAACAACGACTGCCGTTGACACAGTCGCCCACATACAGCAGCCGGTACATGCAGCCTCCGTATGCATGAGATACGTTTTCAGCAACGAAAAACGGGGCCCGCGGGTCCCGTTCTTTTATTGCGATCATTTCCTGCGTGCGCCGGAGTCAGTCAGCGGGTAAGACTACTGTCCGAATGTATTGCACTGCTTCAGGTCGCCGCTGGCCAGTCCGCGCTTGAACCAGGTCATACGCTGCTCGGACGAGCCGTGTGTGAACGAGTCTGGCACAACATGACCCTGCGTCTGTTTCTGGATGCGATCATCGCCAACAGCCGCCGCCGCGTTCATGGCTTCTTCGATATCACCATCTTCAATAATGGTGCCTTCCTTCTGCAGTTCATGGGCCCAGATACCGGCGAAGCAGTCTGCCTGCAGCTCGACACGCACCGACAGATCATTGGCCTGGGTTTCATTCATGGTGCTGCGCCCCTGTGCCACTTTATCCATAACCCCCATCAGATTCTGCACGTGATGCCCGACCTCATGCGCCAGCACATAGCCTTGCGCAAAGTCGCCCTCGACACCCATCTGTGCGCCCATCTGGTGAAAGAAACTCATGTCCAGGTAGACCTTGCGATCTTCCGGGCAATAGAAAGGACCCATAGCGGATTGCCCGACACCACAGCCCGAGCGCGTTGCACCACTATAGAGAACCAGCGATGGATTGTCGTAAGTCGCCCCATTCGCTTTGAAAATTCCGGACCAGACGTTTTCTGTGGTTTTCAGCACCTTGGAAATAAAGACCTTATCTTCGTCATTGGCCACGGGTGCACCAGACTGCTGTGACTGCTGGTCAGGCTGCTGGACGATTTCGCCGCCGCCCAGTATGGCCATGGGGTTAATACCCAGGAAATACCATGCTGCCAGCGCGATAACGATTGTGCCGATGCCGATTTTTCCACCACCAAGGCGCATGCCACCGCCACGGCGGAATCCGCCCGCCCCGCGGCGGTCCTCAACATTACTGCTTTGTTCCTGGTCGTCTAAACGCATAGTTGATCCCTCTCATGCAAACCTGCTGCAACTGTGACAGACAGGCTGGTTCTTTTTGAAATTGTATGGCTGCGCCCCGATTTTATACGGGAACCAGTTGTACAAAGCAGCAAAACCCGTAACCGAATGCAAGATATACATCGCACTTGAAATAACCAGCGAACCCCAGGTGTGCGACTTTCCCGGCTTTTCAAGATTAAAATAGGCCCATGAAAAATATGCTGAATCCTGTTGTTGCGGTCACGCGGTGTTTTCCCGGTGGCCATTGTATGAATGATTGTCTCAGATACGGTCTGACCCGTATTCGGATCCCGGACGTCGGGCAAATCGTTCCCTGCTGCGCAGGCGGTCATCACCATGGATGACATTATCCGCGCCATCACCATCTATGCCATCCCGCTCATTCTTGGTATTACGTTACCCGAGGCGGCTCGCGGCTATATCGCCCACAGGCTGGGAGACCGGACAGCAATGATGCTGGGGCGCCTTACGCTCAATCCCGGTAAGCACATTGATCCCATCGGAACCATTTTGGTGCCGCTTTTACTCATTGCCGTCAATACCGGCTTTGTGATTGGCTGGCCCAAGCCGATTCCAGTAAACGAAGCCAATTTTGCCCAGCCAAAACGGGACAGCATACTACTGGCGCTGGCAAGACCAGTAGCCAATCTGCTAATGGGGATTGCCTGGATAATTACGGCGCGCCTGCTGCTGGGTGCCGGTCTGCTGGACTCCTACTGGTGGAAGGTGGCCATGGCCGGTTTCACCCTGAATATTTTCCTGATGGTGTTCAATCTGCTGCCCGTCCCGCCCATGGACGGCAGTCGTATCATTGCCGGATTTCTTCCCGCTCGTCTGGCTATTCCGTACCAGCGGCTCGAACCTTACGGTTTTTTCATTCTGCTTGGACTAATTGCCTTCGGCGTACTGCAAACCGTTCTGCTCCCCGTCATTAGTGTGATACTGGATCTGCTTGCAAGACTGTTTCTGTTCGGATAAAAATATAATGACAACACTCAAAGTCGTCAGTTACAACATTCACAAAGGGAAGTCGGCGTTCGGCAAGCGGGTTTCGCTTCTTGATCTGCAGACAGGACTGACCGACCTGGGAGCCGACCTAGTTTTTCTGCAGGAAGTGCAGGGGCGCAATAGCCGGGTGGAGTGCCTGCATGCCCAGCAGGATATGCTGGCAACGCATTTGTCCATGGATGTCTGCTACGGCTGCAATGCGGTGCGCACCGACTCCGACCACGGCAACGCGCTGTTGTCGCGTTTTCGCATTCTTGATCACGAAAATGAGGATATTTCCGACCACCGCCTGGAGCAGCGCGGGGTTCTGCATGCGCAGGTAGAAATCGACGGCCGGAAAGTTCACTGTTTTGTTGCCCATCTGGGCCTGTTTGCCGGCAGCCGTGGACGTCAGGTTTCCGCGATTATCGGACGGATCCAGCGAATGGTACCGGACAACGAACCGCTGATTCTTGCCGGCGACTTTAACGATTGGAACGAAAAACTGGCGCCGTATTTTGACCATGAACTGGGTCTGCACGAAGTTTTTGCCAATAGCCCGCTGCGTGTCGATAATGAATTGCCGCGACTGAAAACCTCCCTGCGCAGCATGATGGACGGACGCGGCCTGATGTCTGTGGACCAGCTCGCACCGCCTCGGACCTTTCCGTCCATGTTTCCCTGGCTGCGACTGGATCGCATGTACCAGCGGGGCTTTACCATCCTGTCTGCACAAGTGCTCAAGGGACGCCCCTGGAGCCGCATCTCCGACCATGCCCCCATTCTTGCCGAGCTCGAACTGTCATGAATGGCCCCTCCGGCATTTCCCCGGTTCGATCGGGGCTCCCTGTGACAAAACGATGGCTGCTCCTGGAAATCCATATGCAGCCGCGCAGCATTCTTCGTTACAATAGCGGCCAGAAGGAAAGCCGGTTGGCATCCTTCCCGGAACCTTCCATCAACCCTGCCAGCCCGCCTTGATTACGAACCCGGTTATTTCGCGGCAAGCCTTCAGGGGTGTCGCCGTACGGAATCTGCAACGATGATAAAAAAAATCCTGATTGTTCGCTCCTCTTCGCTGGGAGATCTGGTGCATATGCTGCCGGCTATCTCGGATATTCGTCATCACTTTCCCGAAGCGCAAATCGACTGGGTGGTGGAAGAAAATTTTGCTGAAATTCCGTCCTGGCACCCTGCGGTGAATGAAGTTATTGTTATTTCCCATCGCCGCTGGCGCAAAAAATGGCTCTCCCGCGAGGCGCGAGCCGAAAGACGTGCGTTTGCACAGCGATTGCGCAAGCGCGATTACGATATCGTGCTGGATATGCAGGGTCTGATGAAATCAGCCTGGGTGGTGCGCCAGGCGAATGGGCGACGCCATGGTCTTGACTGGCATTCCGCCCGCGAATCGCTGGCCTCCCTTTTTTATCATGAACGGCACAAGGTTGAATTCTGGCAACCGGCCGTGCAGCGGCAGCGCCTTCTGGCCTCATTATCACTGAACTATACATATTCGGGCCCCCCGGATTTTGGGTTGCAGCGTTTCACCGACCACACGCCTATACAGGATTATGCGGTCATCATGCCATCGGCCAGTCGCGATGATAAACTCTGGCCGGAGCAGGACTGGCTTGAAGTATTTGCCATTCTGAAGCAGGCAGGTCTGGGCATGAAACTGCTGGCAGGCAACGAAAAGGAATCCGCAAGAGCGCAGACGCTTATTCGGGATTTCGATAATGCCGAAGTTTTGCCGAGAATGTCACTGACCGAAGTTGCTACACTGTTGGCAGCCTGCAGAATCATGGTTGGCCTCGATAGCGGTCTGACTCATCTGGCAGCGGCGCTCGGGCGTCCTACCATCGGCATTTACAGTGCGTCTACGCCGGTGCGGACACCGCTAGAAGGGTCGGGTTTTACTGCGAGCCTTGGAGACCGGGGAGTGCCGCCGACACGTGACATGGTCGTATCAAAACTGAAGCAGGCTTTGCAGGTCTGACAGATTTTCTCCTTGTCCCCGCACCGGCTCCTAGAATCAAAGTATGAATCGCTTCTTTTATACAGCAACGTTAAGACTGGCCTCACCCTTGCTATTGTGGTGGCTGCAGCGGCGCGCACGCCGCGCAGGGGGTGTCTGGGACATCCGCGGAGCGGAGCGTTACGGACGCTATACCGAAAGCGTATCGCCCGGGCCGCGCGATAATGATGATGATGGCTATGCCGAAACGGTCTTCGATTTTTCTCGGCCGGTATGGGTCCACGCCGTGAGCCTGGGTGAAACGCGGGCTGCCCAGCCTTTGGTTCAGTCGCTGCTCGACCAGGGACTGCCTGTGTTGCTCACCCATTTTACAGAGACGGGCCGCTCCCATGGGGCCAAGCTATTTTCGCAGGCCATCAACACCGGGCGTCTCTGCCAGGCCTGGATGCCTTACGATTTTCCGGAAGCGGTGCAGGGGTTTCTTGACTACTGGAAGCCCCGCTGCGCGATTCTGATTGAACGTGAAATCTGGCCCAATCTGGTGGCAGAGACAAAAAAACAGAACATCCCCGTTATCGTGGCCAGCGCCCGATTCTCACCCTCGTCACTGCGTCGTGGACAGCTGCTGGGCAGCGTGCTGCGCAAAGCACTCACCAGTATCGACCTGATCCTGACTCAAACCCATTTTGATGCCGCCAGGCTTGCCGATATTGGTGTCAAGCGTACGCGTGTGGTTGGAAATCTGAAATTCGACTTGCGTATTTCACCCGAACAGTCGCATATGGGGCAGGTTGCGCGGCGTCATATCGGTCGGCAGATTATTGTGATTGCGAGTACACGTGAGGGCGAGAACGAGCCATTTGCCCAGGCCATCGCCGGGGTAAAGAAAAAAGCTGTAGCGGCGATGGCCGCGAAAGGCTCCTCCGATGCCGGTGCGACCGATTCCCCGGTCATGCCGCTATTTGTCGTGGTTCCGCGGCACCCGCAGCGCTTTGAAGAAGTCGCAGATGCCATTAAAGCGCAAGGGCTGAGTTTCTGTCGACGCAGCGATATTCCTACCGACAGTGAGTTGCGCAAGATCGACGTCCTGCTGGGTGATACCGTGGGAGAAATGTTTTTCTTCTACGGTATGGCCGATGTCGCCATCGTGGCGGGCAGCTTTGCCGAACTCGGGGGGCAGAATCATATTGAAGCCAGTGCACTTGGACTTCCCGTGATTGTCGGGCCGCATACCCGGAACTTTGAGCAGTCCGTGGAAGACGCCCTGAGCGAAGGCGCGGCAAGACGTGCCCAGAGCCCCGCCGAGGCGGTGGCGCTGGCCCTGCGAATTCTTGACACTCCTGACTTGCGCCTGGGGATGAGCCGGGCAGCCAAAGAATGGCTGTCGCTGCACGAAGGTGCAACCGATAGAATCATGTCTGCGTTGCAGCCTTACCTGAAGTAAATCATGTCGTTATTGCCAAGTGCCTCCGTTCTGCAGAAAACCCTCTATTCGGCCTTGCCGGACTTTGCCGGTATCGCATGGGTCGAGCAGATTGGTTCGACCAACGTCAATCTGATGCAGGAAGTCAGAAACGCCCAGTCGGAGAAGGGTCGCCCTGCGCTGCTTGGCGCCCACACGCAAACCAGCGGGCGTGGCAGGGCGGGGCGTCGCTGGCAGGATACGCCGGGCTCTACCTTGATGTTTTCCTGCGCTTACGATGTTTTTGTGCCGCCGGCGCGCTTGCCCATGCTGGCGCCGGTTGCCGGTATCGTGGCCTGCGAGCAGTTACGCCGGATCGCGGGGCCCGCCGTGCAGGAGCGCCTGCTGATGAAGTGGCCCAACGATATTCTTTATGATCAGGCCAAGCTCTCGGGCTTGCTGGTTGAGTCCACCCGGCCGGCAAAGCGTGAATCCCAGCATCATCATGTCGTGATTGTGGGCATGGGAATGAATCTTTCCAGTGCCGTGGAGCTGACCCGCCATCTGGGACGCAAGGTCGCCGACTGGACGTCGGTACTGAGCGACATCAACGGCGATTCCGGTTCCTCGGAAGATATCGCCTTGCTGGTGGCGCGCATTGCGCGCGCCTGGCGTGATGCCTTTGCGCAATACGAGCAGCAGGGTTTTGAAGCATTCATGTCGCGTCATCATCAGATCGACGCGCTGCACGAACAGGACGTGAACGTGTTGGTAGATGACCGTATCGTGCTGTCTGGCGCGGCGCACGGGGTCAATGCTGACGCTTGTCTCCTTGTTGAAAGTGAAGGGCGCCAGCACGCCATTACCATCGGCGATATTTCCATTCGACCCAGGGGCCAGGACTGAGCCTATGCCAACCGTTCTTATTGATGCTGGTAATTCCCGGGTCAAAATCTCCATTCTTGACCCTACGTCTGCAAATGCCGGCAGCGAGCAGGTGCATGCCTTTGCGCCGGAGAATCTGAATGCGCTGGCCGATCTGCTTGCGGGGCTGCCTCATCCTCCGGAGCGTGCCCTGGGTGTCAGTGTGACATCAGACGCCATCCGCCAGGAATTGGAAATGATCATGGCGCCATGCCAGGTCAAATGGCTGACGCCCGGCAGGCAATTGCTGCGCCTGAAAAACCGCTATCACAATCCTGCCGAGCTGGGGCCCGATCGCTGGCTGGGCCTGCTCGGTATCCTTACCAGAAGGCCCGTCGATGGCCCGCTGATGCTGGTCAGCTTTGGTACGGCCACCACCATTGACGCAATTGACGGCCATGAAACCTTCCTTGGCGGGCTGATCCTGCCGGGTGTCAGCATGATGCAGTCCTCGCTTGGTGCCGGCACGGCCCGATTACCCATTGCGCCCATGCCGGGCAAAGTCTGGCCTTCCTTTCCGCAAAGCACGCAGGCGGCGATTGCGACCGGCATTGTGGCTGCACAAACGGGTGCCGTGATCCGTCAATGGCAGCAGGTAGTGGAGCATCTTGGACAGGCGCCGCTCGTGTTTATCACCGGCGGTGCGCGCGCTGCCATTATTCCCGAATTGCAGGCGCGTCTGGATTCATTCAGCGTGGACATGGGATTTGGTACAATACCTCTCATCGAGTGCGAGTCGCCGGTTCTTGAGGGACTGCGCGCAGTTGCACAGTACTCACCGGACGCCTGATATGCGCACGCTTTTCTTCATTATCGTCCTGGCCAATATCCTTACTTACGGGCTGGGTGCCGGCTGGTTCGGCCTCAAGCCAGGCGAATCGCGCATTGGTGCTGCAGTCCGCGTCCCTACCGAGTTTCGTCCCGGTGCAATCGACGTTGGACCTCTCAAGTAATGGCAATACGAACCGAACCCTTTGCCGCCACAGGCGCAGCCGGTCATATTGACTGCGTGATCGACTGGCCCGATCAGTCCACCACGCCCTGCGGCTGGGCGCTAGTGCTGCATCCGCATCCGCTGCATGAAGGAACACGCAACAATAAAGTGGTGACCACCTTGTCCCGTGCTTATGCGCAGGCAGGATACGTGGTGTTGCGCCCCGATTTTCGGGGGGTAGGCAAGTCCGAAGGCAGTTTTGACCAGTCACGCGGCGAAACCGAGGACATGCAACTGCTCATCCAGGCCTTCCTAAAAGCGCATCCCGAACTGGATGGCAAACCCTGGTTGCTGGCGGGATTCTCCTTTGGTACCTCGGTGGCGGCCCAGCTTTATTCGGTACTCAGGGAGCAGAACCACCATCCGCTGCCACAGCTGCTTACCCTGGTCGGGACGGCAGTGAAACGTTTTGCCTGGCGCGAGGTGGTGCTGCCCGAAAATACACTTGTCATTCATGGCGAATGTGATGAAGTCGTACCGCTGCAGGAAGTGTTCGAATGGATTGCCAGCTACCGTGTACCCGTATCGGTTATCCCGGCGGCAACCCATTTCTTCCATGGCTATCTGATCGAACTGAAAAAACTGGCGCTGGGCGCGCTGCAGCAGATCAGCAGTAACAACGGCCAGTAACGTATTTTGGCCTGCAAGCGCTTATAATTCCTGTTTGCAGGCTGTCCTGCCCAAACCTTTTCATATCCGGATCCATTTTCATGTTTTTACGTCGTATCGTTCTCATCCTGATCATCGTCCTGATAGCAGGCGGTGCATTTGTTTTCTTCAATAAAAGCAACAATACCGCGTCGTCCGGCAACGCGCAGACAGCAGCAGGAACGGGTACGACCCAGACGTTGGCAACGACGCTGCCAGCGCCTACGACAGCGCCCCCACCCGATTCCCGTTCCAGCGTTCCTGTAACCAATGCCGAAACGCCGGTGCTCAGCGAGGTTGCGGGCATGACGCCGCCACAAAGCAGCGTCAAGTCGTGGTTTCTGATTGATGCGACCTCGGGACAGATACTGGGCAATCATGAGCCGGATCTGAAAGTGGCGCCGGCTTCGCTGACCAAGCTGATGACAGCCAGCCTGGTCTTTTCTGCACTGGATGAAAACCGTATCCGTCCTGAACAGGAAGTGACTGTCTCCGAAAAGGCCTGGCGTACCGGCGGCTCCCGCATGTTCATCCGGGTCAACACGCAGGTCACCATCGATGACCTCGTCAAGGGCATGATTGTGCAGTCCGGTAATGACGCAACCGTACAGCTGGCCGAAACGGTTGCGGGCAGCGAGGATGTGTTCGTCAATCAGATGAACAAGGAAGCCCAGGTATTCGGTATGACCAATACGCATTTTACCGACCCTACCGGCCTGCCTGCGCCCGATCACTTCACGACCGTGCGTGACCTGTCCGTACTGGCACAGCACATCATCAAGGATCACCCCAAGTATTACCACTATTTCAGTCAGCCTGAATTTACCTACAACAAGATCCGTCAGCAGAACCGCAATGGCCTGCTGTCGCGCAATATCGGCGTGGATGGCCTTAAAACCGGACATACCGAAGATGCCGGATACTGCCTGATCGCTGCTGCGAAGCGCGATGATCGCCGTCTTATTTCAGTCGTGGTTGGCGCTGCCACCGTGCGTGAACGCGAGCAGTTCAGCCAGAATTTGCTGGACTGGGGCTATCAGAATTTTACCGCCAGGCAACTGGCCGCTGCGGGGACGCCGCTGATGAGTCCGCGAGTCTGGGAAGGCACGGTCAAGGAAGTAAAACTGGGCGCGGCCGATGGTGTTAGTGTTACCGTGCCGCGCGGTATGGAAGACAAGGTACAGACCCTCACGCAGATCAATGGCAAGCTGGTGGCGCCGCTGACCAAGGGTCAGACGGTGGGCAGCGTGCAGTTTGTGCTCAATGGCAAGGTATTGAAGCAGGAATCGCTCAACGTGCTTGAAGACGTGCCGCAGGCTGGTTTCTTCAGTCGCATGTGGGACAAGGTCCTGAGCAGTTTCAACAGCTGATTTTTCGGATAAACATTCAGGCAGATTGTGGTGATACAGGGTATTGACAGTGATAGCATCGTTTACCTTAACGGTGAATATGTACGCGCTGATGAAGCGAAAATTTCGGTGTTTGACCGCGGCTTTATCTTTGGGGACGGTGTCTATGAAGTGGTGCCTGCCTACAATCGCAAGCCTTTCAGACTCGACGAGCATGTGCAGCGGCTGCAGCGCAGCCTGAACGCCATCAAACTGGCAACCGGCAAAACGCCGCAATTCTGGGCGTCGCTGATGCAGGACATGATTGCGCGGGCGCCTACTGATGATTCCTTCATCTATCTGCAGGTCACACGTGGTGTGGCCAAACGGGAGCATATCTTTCCGTCGCCACCGGTCGAACCCACCATTTTTTGCTCCAGTGGTCCGTTTATCCGCCCGACTGCGGAACAGCGTGAACGCGGTCTCCGGGTTATCTCGGCCGTAGACGAACGCTGGCTGCATTGTGACATCAAATCCGTGTCGCTGCTGGGCAATGTGCTGGCGCGGCAGGCGGCAGCAGAGCGGGGCGTCGACGAAGTGATCCAGTTCCGCGACGACCTGCTGACCGAAGGTTCGCTCAGCAATATGTGGGTGGTCAAAAATGGAACGCTGCTCGCTCCTGTCAGAAACCATTTCATCCTGGAAGGAATCCGTTACGGCCTGCTGGCTACCCTGGCAGAACAGGCCGATGTTCCGTTTGAGGCCCGCAATATCACGCGCGCGGAAGTTTTCGCCGCTGATGAAATTCTTGTTACCTCCGCGACCAAGGAAGTGCTGCCCGTGCTGGAACTGGATGGGGCACCCGTTGGAAACGGCCAGCCCGGCCCCATATACAGGAAACTGAGGTCAGAATATGACGAGGAATTATCCCGATTATGATGAAAGACATCCCGCCAGAGCAATCGCTGATTGAATATCCCTGTGACTTTCCCATCAAAGTCATGGGCGTTCAGCATCCGGAACTGGCTCAGATTCTCACAGAAGTCGTACTGCAGCACGATCCGCAGTTCGATCCGGCCACCGTGGAAATGCGCCCAAGTAGCAAGGGCAACTATATTGGTCTGACTTTCACTATTCGTGCCGTCTCCCGTGAACAGCTCGATACGCTGTACCGTGCGCTGCACGGTCATGAGCTGGTCAAAATCGTGCTGTGATGACCATGCGGGTGCGCAACCTGGACGGGCCCGCTCCGTACGAGCCGGTCTGGCAGGCCATGAAATCGTTCACGGAAGCCCGCGACAGCGACACGCCCGACGAGATCTGGCTGGTGGAGCATCTGCCTGTCTACACACTAGGGCAGGCCGGTAAACCCGAACATCTGCTCAATACGGGTGCCATCGAGGTGGTCCGTTCCAATCGTGGCGGACAAGTCACCTATCATGGTCCCGGGCAGATCGTGGTCTATCCGTTGGTCGATTTGCGCCGCCGGGGCATTTACGTCAAGGAATATGTCACCCTGATTGAAGACGTGGTATTGGAAACGCTGGCCAGCTACGGCCTGACACAAGCCTGTCGCAAGTCGGGTGCACCAGGTGTCTATGTTCCCTTGCCGGACGGCAGTCTGGCCAAAATTGCCGCGCTGGGTGTCAAAATCACACGCGGCTGCGCCTATCATGGTCTGGCCCTGAACGTGGATATGGATCTGCACCCCTTCGAGGGTATCAACCCCTGTGGGTACGCGGGCCTGCCCACAGTGGATCTGAGGAGCATGGGCGTAAATACCACGGTGCAGGAGGCCGGCAGGCGCCTGCTGGCGAGTTTTTTGCCCCGGTTTTCCTGACACGGGCGGCTTGCAAGTCGCTTTCTCGGTCTCGTTCTGGCGTTCTTTACGCCTAAACTGATGGTCGTCTCAGGGTTTTTGGGGATAACCCCATATTAAGCGTTAAAATGATCGGAAAATTCATGCGGCTTTTATCCCCGGCCGCCAGCAATGCACGAGCGCTATTGCCGTAACGTCCATTCCCATGAGGACCGTGACACCATTATGACTACAAATACCGCAGCAACCCCGACTGTCAAAGACGAACAGTATGACGCGACCAAAAAACAGAAATCTTTTGACAAAACGTCGCGGATTCCCATCAAAATTGTTCCTATTGAGCGTCTGAAAAAGCCGGAGTGGATTCGCGTCAAGGCCGCCGCCCCCAATTCCCGTTTCAACGATATCAAGAAAATTCTGCGTGAACACAACCTGTTTACGGTCTGTGAAGAGGCGTCTTGCCCCAATATCGGCGAGTGCTTCGGCAAAGGCACGGCCACTTTCATGATCATGGGTGACAAATGCACGCGTCGCTGTCCTTTCTGTGATGTGGGTCACGGCAGGCCCGATCCGCTGGATACCCAGGAACCGTCAAACCTGGCCAAATCCATTGCCGCCATGCGTCTGAATTATGTGGTGATTACCTCTGTGGACCGTGATGATCTGCGCGACGGCGGTGCCGCGCATTTTGTCGAATGCATCAACGAAACACGCAGCCGTTCCCCCATTACGCAGATCGAAGTGCTGGTTCCGGACTTTCGTGGCCGCCTCGACAAGGCGCTGGATATCTTCGGCGCAGGACTGCCCGATGTGATGAACCATAATCTGGAAACGGTACCGCGCCTGTACAAACAGTCCCGTCCCGGGGCCGACTATATGCATTCACTCAAACTGCTGCGCGACTTCAAACAGCGCTATCCGGACGTGCCCACCAAATCGGGGCTGATGGTCGGCCTGGGTGAAACCGACGAAGAAATTCTGCAGGTCATGCGCGATATGCGGGAGCACGATATCGATATGCTCACGATTGGCCAGTATTTGCAGCCTTCCGAGCACCATCTGCCCGTGATGCGTTACGTACATCCTGATACCTTCAAAATGTTTGAGGAAGAGGCCTACAAGATGGGCTTTACCCACGCGGCGGTAGGCGCCATGGTGCGTTCGTCTTATCACGCGGACGAACAGGCGCACGCAGCAGGTTTCTGAGCGGTGATCTGACTGAAGGATGCCAGAAATGGCATCCTGCGCCACACATCTTTCTGCGGGTTGCAGGCGCTCTTTTTATCCATGCCGTACACTATAATTTCAGCCATGTCTCTTGAACAATAGCAGCATTTTGGGAAACCAGGCATGAAACTTCTGATTACCGGTGGGGCTGGCTTTATCGGCTCGCACACCGTTGTTGAATTACTGAACGCAGGGCACGATATCGTCGTGCTGGATAATTTGTCCAACAGTTCCCCGGCGTCCTTAAGCCGGGTGGAAAACATCACGCGTAAAACGCTGACGTTTGTCGAAGGCGACGTTCGCGACCGGACGCTGCTGGACTCTGTTTTTGCCACACACAGCATTGACGGCGTGGTGCACTTTGCGGGTCTGAAAGCGGTCGGAGAAAGCGTCAAACTGCCTCTTCACTATTACGACAACAATGTTGCCGGCACCGTCACCCTGTGTGAGGCCATGGCGCAGGCGGGGGTTTATCGCATCGTGTTCAGCTCTTCGGCTACCGTTTACGGCGAACCCGACAGCATGCCAATCGCCGAAACCTGTCCGACCAGCAACCCCAGCAATCCTTACGGCAGTTCCAAGCTGATGATAGAACGCATTCTGCAGGACCTGGCACGCTCCGATGCCCGATGGTCTGTTGCTATCCTGCGTTATTTCAATCCCGCAGGTGCGCATGAGTCCGGGCTGATTGGCGAGGATCCAAATGGGATTCCCAACAACCTGATGCCGTATATTACGCAAGTGGCGGTAGGCAAACTGGCGCAACTGTCGGTTTTCGGTAGCGACTATCCCACTCCGGACGGGACAGGTGTACGCGATTACATCCACGTCGTGGATCTGGCCCAGGGGCACCTGGCGGCACTGGACTATATTCAGAACCGGACAGGCACGCATATCTGGAATCTGGGGACGGGTACCGGCTATTCCGTGCTGGATATCGTCAAGGCATTTGAAGAGGCCACGGCGGTGCAAATTCCCTATTCGCTTTCGCCACGGCGTGAGGGCGATATTGCCGAATGCTGGGCCAATCCCGAAAAGGCGAAGCGTGAACTGGGCTGGACGGCCAGACGCGGGCTGTCCCAGATGATGTCAGATAGCTGGCGATGGCAAAAAAACAATCCTAACGGGTACCGCGATCCTGCGGAGAACCGCTAGCGCGGCGGTGAGCTGCAATTGCGCTCAGTCAGACCTCAGGAATCGGGCTGAAACACGCTTCGATATACATTCTTTGTCTCGTTTGCGAACACAGACAGATTGAACAGGGTCTCGGCACGCTGGCGGCTGTGCTGGCCAATGACTGTGCGGATGATGGGGTCGGCAAGGATCTCCTGCAGGAGTGTGCGCAGGGCGGTGACATCCTTGGCGGGAGTGATCCATCCCGATACGCCATGCTCAAGGTTTTCGGGCAAGCCTCCGGCATCACTCACAATCGTAGGCAGGCCACAGGCCATACTCTCACGCGCCGCAAATGACAGCGCTTCGTTGTGCGACAGCACAAAACCCAAATCACTGGCAGCCAGCACGGGGCGGATGTCATCCATCAAGCCCGGAAAAATCAGCTGGTCCTGCATCTGCAGCCCGGCGATAATCTTGCGCACGTCGTCGTCGGGCGGATCACCGGCAACCACAATACGGCAGCGCGTGCGAAGCGCGGGAGTCAGTCCGGCCACCGCATAAACCAGTTCCAGCCAGCCCTTTTCATAATCCGTACCACCGGTACTGCCAAATACAATCAGCCCGGGATCTTCGGTGCCCAGCAGCGACAGGCGCGCCGCCGCCCGTTCAGCGGGGGATGCAGGAGCAAAATGCTGCACGTCTATTCCATGATGAATGACATGAACGGGGAAGGCGTCGTAGGCGCTTCCTGCAAACAGTCCCGCCACGTAATGGCTGACGGCAATGACTGCGTCGGTGCCCAGTCTGGCCCGCAGTTTGTGACCGATAGTGCTGACCGGATGATCGTTGTGCTTGGTAAAGACAATCCGGGGGCGTTGCTTGCGGGGAAGCCCCAGACAGGCGAGCATCACATGCCGGTGGTCGGCAGACGCGTTGACATGGATAATATCGAACTGCTGTTCGCGAATTAGCTGACGAAGCTGGCGGACCTCTGGCAGCAGTTTACCGATGCGGGAGTGAAAATACTGATCTTTTACGATCACGCCGTCCAGTTCACTGGCATAACGATAAAGTCGGCTTGTGCCGGGCGTGGCTACCCAGCACTCGTCCTCACTGTACTGGCCAAGCAGATTCAGAATATAGGTGACGTGCCCGCCGCCATTGCGCTTGTGGAAGTTGGTAAAAAGGATCTTCATTCCAGCTGAGAACGGATGCGTTCAATCCAGTAACGCGTCGAGGCGTCGTGGGGTGCGAGCGGCGCGGCGCCCTTGAGCTCGGCCGTGATGTCGGTGGCGAGCACCTTGCCGTATTCTACGCCCCATTGGTCAAACGGGTTCAGCCCCCATACCAGTCCCTGTACGAACACCTTGTGTTCATACATGGCCAGCAGGGCACCCAGCGAGAAGGGCGTCAGGCTTGGCATCATGATCAGATTCGACGGACGGCCGCCGGGATGCACTTTGTGCCTGGCCAGCTTGCGGGCATCGGCCAGGGACATGCCTGCGTCAACGCTTTCCTGCACTGCCTGTTCATAGGTCTTGCCGTTCATGAGCGCCTCGCGCTGCGCAAGACAGTGGGCAAGCAACTGGATATGGTGTTCCTTCCAGGCATGATCCTCATGCTGACAGGCAATGAAATCAACCGGTGCGCCGTCGCTGCCCTGGTGCAGCCACTGGAAAAAGGTGTGTTGCGCATCTGTGCCCGGCATGCCCCAGACGGCAGGCCCGGTGGGGACGGTAATGGGCTCGCCGTTGATGTCAACCGACTTGCCCAGGGACTCCATCTCCAGTTGCTGGATATAGGGAATCAGGTTAGCCAGCCGCGAATCGTAGGCGGAAATGTTCAACGATCCATAATCCAGAATGCTTCGATTGGCAATGCCCGCCATGGCCAGTTGTACCGGTGCGTTCTGTTCAATTGGCGCCGTCAGAAAATGGTCATCCATGGCTTTGGCGCCGCTTTGCAGGCCGGCTACCACGTCAGGTCCGACAGCCAGTCCCGCCGCCACACCCACTGCCGACCAGATCGAGAAACGGCCCCCAACCCAATCCCAGAACCGGAAGATCTGGCTTTGCTGCAGCCCCCAGGCCTGGGCGGCATCCGCATTGGCGGTCACGGCGATGACCTGATTCATAGGATGTGCAATGCCTGCGGCCTGCATCCATTCGATGGCCCGCTTTGCATTTTCCAGCGTTTCCGCTGTCCGGAAGGATTTACTGGCCACGACGATCAGCGTTTCGCGAGGATCCAGACCCGCAAGGCCACCTTCTACCGCATGGCCATCGATATTGGCCACGAAACGGATGTTTCGCCACATGCCGGCATAGCCAAAGGCGCTGACTACCAGTCTGACGCCCCAGTCGCTGCCGCCGATGCCGATATGGACAATATTGCGCCAGCGCCGTTCGCTGTCACTGCGCCTGACAAACTCCAGTGCCCGCTTGCGTTCCTCGGCTACCTCTT
Source organism: Pseudomonadota bacterium (assembly GCA_023389155.1). GTDB lineage: Bacteria > Pseudomonadota > Gammaproteobacteria > Burkholderiales > Burkholderiaceae_B > Advenella. The sequence continues at coordinate 62,228 of JAEWEV010000018.1, read as the reverse complement.
CGCTGGGGCGGGGCGCACGCAGCTCGGTATGCCAGGCCGCACGGTTTTCAGTGGTGTTGACTGGCTTTCCGTCAAACAGTGCCTGGCGGGCTTCTGAAAAATGACGTGCCTGCAGCAGCGCGCTTGCAGTTTGCTGCACGGCAGGGCTATAGGTTTGCGCTGTCAGGTCGATATGCATGCCCGCCGCTTCCACGATTCGAGGCGTTGGCGCCACGCGTGCGGCTTTGTTGATAGCGTTGACGTAATCTTGCCATTGCGACAGCGCAGTTAGAGGTTTCTGCAATTGCGGTTCAGTTTTCAAGTTGTTCCTGCCAAAAACAGTTCAGGGTTAAAACAAGCGACGTCGCGCTCCCAAGTATAACGTAAGACATAAATGAGAATGCTTCCTCTTTCCGGCAGAAATGGCCTGTAACGGGATTGCCGCAAGCAAAGGGGGATTTTCAAAAAATTGATTTTTTTCAAATATTATAAGTGCCCGGAAAGCGGTAAACTAGCTGCTTTATTTCCTGATCCGTAGTGTAATACATGTCATGTATTATGCGACCCGACTCTGAAACGTGACTGAACTAATTCCTGCGCGCCGGTTCGACCGATTTTTTGAGCAGCTCCTGTTCTCGCGGGTGTTTTCGATCGTTATTGGCTGGTGTCTGTGCGTGGCGCTGCCGTATGTGCTCATGTGGGGGCCACGCGCCCTGTGGTATCCCGACAGGGGCCAGATCACGGCAGCTGTCGTCACTACCCTTGCCCTGGTCCTATCCAATGTGGCTGTCTTTCGGCTGCTGACGCGCTATCCCGGCGGACGCAATGCGGCGCTCGTGGCCCCGCAGGTACTGGCCATCTATTTGATTCTGTCGTTGATCGTGCTGCTATTCCGCCTGGAGGTCTCACGGTATCTGCTGTTTGCCAGTGGTCTTGTGGCCCTGTTCTGGCTGCATATTGAATTTCTGGTACTGCAACACCTGAAAAGGGTGAAGCTGGCCATCATTGACATGGGGCGTGCGGTTGAGCTGACCAATATCCCATACATTGACACGCGCATCCTGAAAGCGCCTGATCTCCAGGAAATTCGGTATGACGGGGTGGTGGCTGATTTCGACGCCATTGACGGTACCTGGGAGCGCTTTCTCACACGCTGCGTATTAAAGGGTATTGCAGTCTATAACGCCAAGCATCTTCTGGAGTCCCTGACTGGTCGTGTCTCTATTCGCAAAATGTCCGAGAATGATATCGGTTCGCTGTTGCCAAGTCGGAATTATGAGCGGCTCAAATTCCTGTTTGATGTCGTGATCGTTCTGCTCACGCTGCCTCTTGTTTTGATCGTGTGTGTCATCACAGCGGTCTGTATCCGGCTCGATAGCCCCGGCCCCATTCTTTACACACAAACCCGGATTGGACGTGGAAACCGTCCCTTCACTGTCTACAAATTCCGTAGCATGTGCTGGTCGGGTGATGACAAAGAAGCCTTTGCCCAGGAAGAGGATGGACGGATCACGCGAGTCGGGCGTGTTATCCGGATGCTGCGGATTGATGAACTGCCACAATACATCAACGTGATCAGGGGGGAAATGAGTCTGATCGGCCCTCGGCCCGAACAGCCCAGCTTTGTCGAGCAGTTTGACGAACTCATCCCGTTCTACAGCTACCGTCATGTCCTCAAGCCCGGCATTACCGGCTGGGCGCAGGTGCGTTCGGGCTATGCAGCAGATGTCGATGAAACGCAGATAAAGATAGAACACGATTTTTATTACATCAAGAATGCATCGTTCGCGCTGGATATTTATATTATCTTTCTGACTGTCAAAACGGTACTGACAGGGTTTGGCGCGCGCTAGTAGAAGCAAGGGTGCGAACTACAGTATCATCTGAGTGTGTCAATACCTCAGTGCAAATTACGGTTTCCATCTGTCTCCCACTGTCCAACGATGAAAATTGATTTATCAGTCATTCTGAATCTTCATGACGAAACGCCGTTTCTTAAACGTACGTTCGCTTCGTTGCGCCAGGCGGCTTCCTATGCGAATGCCCAAGGAATAAAGGTCGAACTTGTTGTCGTGCTTGATAATGCTCCTGACACCGTGCGCAATTGGATAGCGACGTATCCGTTTGTCGAATATGCGCAGTTCCGTGTCCTTGAAGTCAGCAATCGTTCGCTTGGACTGTCACGCAATGACGGAATTGCAGCCGCCTCGGGTGACTACATTGCGACCGCAGATGCCGATGATCTGGTGTCGTACAATTTCCTTTACGGGATGTTGGAAACGGCAAGTGCAGCAGGTGCTGACGCAATCGTCTGTGCCCAGCATACGTATTCCTTTGGAGACACGTCTTACTGGCGTGTCTATTCCGGCAGTGAAGATATCAGCCCATTAGCACTGTTTGGGGGGAATCCATTTTCTTCCCGGGTGCTGGCTCATCGGACGATTTTCGAACGGATCCCTTACCAGGATTCGCCCGACGCGGTGACTGCATTCGAGGATTGGCATTTCAACTGTGAGGCGATCGCCAACGGGTGCCGTTTTCACATTGCGAGCGACACCATTCTTTTTTATCGACAGCGTGCAAACAGCATTATGGATCGGTCGCGTGATTACATCATGCGTTATTCGCAGTTATTTGCCGCCGATCTTTACGAGAAATATTGCTCCGAACCTTATCGGAACATGACCGAATTACCCGAGGCTGGCGTCCCTCACGGCATGCCGGGTATCAACGATCTGCTCAGCTCCGCCCTGATTTGTGAACTGGTAGATGCGGCGAGCCAGATTGACCCGGCCATTAACCTTGCCCAGATATCACACACTCCGGTTGGATACGCAATGACAACTCCGGTCTCCCCCGGCTGCGCCTACTATGAATGTGTTGAGCTCATTCAAGGCAAGACGTTCACTGATGTGTTTGTGATCTCGTACGCGGGCCCCAGTATGGCAGGACAGCGGTTGCTTGATGTTATTCGCAGAAAAACTGCGGCACACCCCGAACGGAAAATTCTTGTTGTTCTTGGCACATCACAGATACTGGATGAGGATCTGATGCAGCAGGATCAGATTACGGTCGCTGATCTGCACGGTATCAGTCAGAGATGGCAGATCGCCGATTACGATATGCTGGCGCTGCGCCTGATTCAGACCGTGGGATCCGAGGCATGGCTGCATCTGGATACGGGACGCCTGACATTCGGGCTCTTCCGTCGGTACAGTGCTGCCCTGAAGAATCGCTCTGTGTTTTATTATTTCAGAAATCTCTTCTTGGAGCAGGATCCGTTAGCGGATGGTGATGCGTTCAATTTTCTTTCTGAGTTTTCCGACACCCTCAATTCCATTATTCTTGATAATCCGCAGACCCTTGAATTTCTTGAAGCGCGCCTGGAGTTGCGGCCAGACCACTGCGATCTGCTTATGCCAGGTGTGATAGAATCTGGCGAGTAAAGCCCCGCACTGGGCACCAGCAAAAGCGTTTTGTGCGATGCGCTGGAAGCGGCTCTGATAACACAGTTGCAATATGCATGTGCAACACAACATATCGCAAGTACAGAGTGCTTCTTTTGGTGGTCCAATATTTTCACGGGAACAGGATTATGTCTGATCCAGAAAGCATTTCTAAACTACGTCATGACTTGCGCGCTGAAATTTTGTCGAATGCGACTTTGGCAGAACACTTGCGAATGTTCGCCGAAAAAGATGCGGTATATGTACCTTGTGCCGGAAATTTTGGAGACGGCCTGATTGGCTTGGGTACGCTGGATCTTTTTCGCGAGACCGGCATTAACCCGCGCATTCATGATTCCTTAAAGGAAGGTGTATTGCCGCCCTCCGGATATGCCATTGTTGGGGGTGGGGGCGGATGGTTTGACGGGTTGTGGGATCATTACGCCACGATATTGAAGCCTTTTCTCGACGCGGGCGGTCAGGTACTTATTCTGCCGAGCACGGTTTTGGGGTTCCAGCATTTTTTCGAGAAATATGCAGAACAAATTACCGTCTTTGCCAGGGAGCGCAATACCTTTGAACGTCTTGACGGGTATAGCGGGATGCACGGACGGGTTCATATGATGCATGATCTGGCTTTCGCGACCGATTTCGCCGTATTCGGGGATGGTCCGGACATCAATGCTTCGAGCAGCAGCGACGGCGTATTGAATATGTTTCGTGAGGACGAAGAGTCGAATATTTCAGGCTATCGCAAACGTAATTACGATTTATCCCTTTTGTGGAACGTGATGGCGTGGTATGACAGACAAGACTGTATTCGAAAACTGCGACCTGTTGTGCAGCTGTTATCACAGATCAAAACGGTGCGTACGGATCGATTGCATATGAGCATTCTGGCGACGCTGCTTGGCTGCGATGTTGTCATGTACCCCAGCCGTTACTTCAAAAATCAGGCGGTCTTCGATTATTCGCTGTGTTCGTTTCCCAATATTCGGTTTTCCAGTGAAACTGATGTTAGCAGCCCTGTTCCCATGGCGTCAGACATGACGCCGGCAGAAGATGACGATGACGTGGATGTAATGCGAAAAAAGCTCGATGCATATGAACGGGCCTATCAGAACGTCAACGATGAATTGCAGTTGACGCGTGAGCGTAATCTTCAATACACCCGCTATTTGGACAATCTTCGGAATTCGTCGTCCCCTGAAGATGATCTTTCGAAACTGCAGAACGAGATATCGGTGCTAGCCGAGGAACTGGATAGGACGCGATCAGAATTCGACCTGTTCAAAACGCAGACGCAACGTCGTGAACAAACAATGCAGGCCGAACATGAGCAGATATTACATGAGCAGAGTGCGCGGGAAAACGCCTTTATTCACTCGCGAGGGTACCGGCTGTGGAATAGCTACAACCATCTTTATCAGTTACCTGTCGTGGGCAGCCTGTTAAACACGTTGCGTGCAATGTTCAAAAAGCTGAAATAGGGCGCGCCGCAACGTCAGGAGTCATTGCGCAAAAATTGCTTGTAAATGAAAGCGCGCAACTTGTTGGGTACCAGCCGGACGGGTGCTCTGAAAATCACATTTGTGAGGAACTGACTCAGGGTCAGAAAGCCGCTTTTATAGAAACGATATTGGAAAAGGATCTCGTTCTTTGCGTAGATCAGCCCACCGCGTCGCTGGAACATACTCTTTCCCGCGCGGGCATAGACCAGGACTGAGGGGAGGTTGGCAATAATACATTTGTTCATCAACATGCGTATCCACAAGCCATAATCCTCGTACAGCAAATCATTCTGGTAATTGCCTGCCTTGATGACATCTGACTTCCGGAATAACGCCGTCATATGATTGACGGGATTGCGCTTTTTTGCAAAATGGCAGATTTCTTCAGGCTTGATGGGCACGTTGCGGGCGGCATAGACTTGATCCGGAGAGGACTCGAACTCCAGGATCTGTCCGCCAAGCAAACTGGTTTCAGGATGCTGTGCTATGTAGTCCAGTTGTTCCTGAAACCGGCTTGGACTGCAAATGTCATCGCTGTCAAAGCGGGCTACCCAATCTTCCCGGCAGGCCAGCAGGCCCGCATTCAGGGCAGGCCCCAGCCCGCGATTCACTGGCAGCGATATGATTTCCAGAGCCAGTCGTGCCGAAAATGCCTGCAATACTGCGTCAAGGTCTGCGGGCACTGGCCCGTCTTTCACCACTACCACCTGAGCAGGCTGAACCGTATTGGAAGCTACACTTTCCAGTGCTTCTCTCAAATAGCCAGGATTGTCATTCTTGTAAATTGCCATCAGAAGCGAGAAGGGAATGGTGTTTTTCATGGGATTTGCAAATATTTCAGTCGTATTGTTAGCTCGCTCAATGGGGGGGTGAACCAGGAGAGATGACAATTCTGATATAAAATGATCACACTCTGATCATTCTGAGAATGTGCTCCCAGCCGTGGTTGCGAAAACATTCGGAAGGAATCTGTCATCCCGCAAGTGACTCACAGTGGATCGTTGCTGCCTGATAGGGGTGCGGTAAGAAAAGCTTATATGCAAGCGCCATGAAAAAATCCGCAGACTTACAATAAGGTAAATATCTAGTGAATATTCCCAATGAGCACCCGTTTCCGAGAATCGCCGTCATTGTACCGTGTTACAACGAAGCGGCAGCAATTGGCGCGGTTGTAAGGGATTTCTCAAAGGCATTGCCAGACGCCGAAATTTATGTTTTCGACAACGTTTCCAGGGACAACACTGCTGAAGTCGCCCGCGCTGCGGGAGCCAACGTCTTTCATGTCAGCAAAAAAGGCAAAGGCAACGTGGTGCGGCGGATGTTTGCCGATGTTGAAGCTGACATCTATATCATGGTGGACGGTGACGCGACCTACCACGCCCCTTCGGCGCCTGCCATGGTTGACAAACTGCTGAACGAACATCTTGACATGCTGGTTGGGTGTCGGGTCGATGAAGGTGCAAAAGACAATTATCGCAGAGGCCACCGGCTCGGCAATCGCATGCTGACAGGGTCCGTCAAGCAGATTTTTGGTGGTCAATTCACTGATATGCTTTCCGGCTACCGCGTTTTTTCCCGGCGTTTTGCCAAGTCCTTCCCCAGCTTGTCGTCGGGTTTTGAGATCGAAACCGAACTGACGGTTCACGCGCTTGAAAACTCCATGCCTTACGCAGAAATGTGTACACCATATGGTGCGCGCCCCGAGGGCTCGGAAAGCAAGCTATCTACGTACCGGGACGGTATCCGCATTGCTCGTACGATTGGCCGCCTGTATATGTTCGAACGGCCTCTTGCCTGTCTTTCCATTCTGGCCGCATTGTTTGCGGTGGTAGCAATCGGGCTGACTATTCCTCTCTTTCTCACCTGGCTTCAGACAGGGCTGGTTCCCCGTCTTCCTACCGCCGTGGCAGCAACAGGTCTGTCCATTTTCGCCATGCAGCTGTTCGTCGCCGGGATTATTCTGGATTCCATTGGTAAAAGCCGTCGTGAGATGCGTCGGTTTGCCTATCTGGCCATTCCCCTTATTTCCAAGTCGTCCGAATGAAGCTATTCCGGCAAATGCTGTTGTTTGGGTTGGTGGGCACGGCAGGATTCATTGTCGATACGGCGATCCTGTATCTGTTCAAAGACAGTGTGGGCAATTACTGGGGCAGGGCCATTTCCTTTCCCTGCGCTGTTTTTGTGACCTGGATACTGAACCGTAACCTCACATTTCGCAGCAAAACTTCCAACAAATCATCTGCCGGGGAGTTTGTGCATTATTTTGCCATGATGATTGCGGGCGGTACGGTCAATTATCTGGCTTATGCTGCGCTGGTGGCCTGGTCTGTGACTGTCCATCAGTTTCCCATTCTGGGAGTTGCGGCTGGCAGCCTGGCAGGCATGCTCGTCAATTATTTGCAGTTGCGCCTGGTAATGTTTAAACATGACAAAAATACGGTTCCCCGGTAAACCATTCCGCCTGTGTGACGTCGTGCCTCTGGCGGGCTTTGCGGTGTGCGCCTTTGCCTTTTATCCCGGCATCATGACACCGGACACGCTGGATCAGTTGAATCAGGCCAACTCCCATACTTTCAATGACTGGCACCCACCCATGATGGCGTGGCTTTGGTCTGGACTGAATTTGGTGTTTCCGTCGGCATCAGGCTTTCTTTTTCTGGACTTGTTCCTGCTGTGGTTCGGTCTGTTCAGTATCGAACGCAGCATTGATCACCGTTTTTCCCCGTTTGTATACCTTCTTGGTGTGATGCCATTTGTGATTAACCTGTCGGGTATCGTCTGGAAAGATGTGGCGACGGCCTATGTGCTCATGTGTGCGGTGCTATTTCTGCTAAGGCCGAAAACGAACCTGAATCTGGCCGGATTCTCGCTATGCATTTTTATCGGGATTGGCATTCGCTACAATTCGCTATTTTCCTGTATCCCGCTAATTATTGGCTATTTCTGGCTCTGGTTTGCAGACAGAAAACCAGCGCTGAGCCGGGTGCGTGTGCTTGGTATATCGGTGTGTTTCTTTGCAGCGCAATTGGTTTGTCTGAACCTGTTCAATTATCAGTGGCTTCATACGACCCGGACCACGCCCCAAATCGTCATCATGGTCGATGACCTTTCTTATATATCTACGCAAGTCGGAAAATCGCTGGTACCGGAGATTGATCTGGACACAGTCACGCATAGCACGCAAGTTTCGATGAATGACAATGTATTTCGGTTCAACAAATTTCTGGATTATGCCGCTGTCAAGGAGAGTTGGAAGCATGCTGTCAGGCAATATCCCTTCGTCTATCTGAAATTTCGGGCCAGGGTGTTCCTGCGTTTTCTTGGCTTGTCGTTGGCGCCGCCTTTTGATCTGGATGTGCCAAGCCGCGAATTCTGGCTTGAGAGCTCCTACCAGAGCCAGGAAACGAATGATGTGCGCCGGGAAATCGGTGAATACGTGCGCTATTCTGCAATCCAATGGCCATTCCTGTTTACGGGTATCTTCTGGCTTTGCATGGCAACAGCTGTTTTCTGCCTGGGTCTGGCGAAGACTTCCCATTACCGCGTCGCAACACTTGCCTTATCGTCGTCTGCAATACTGAATCTTGGATCATATGTGCTCGTTGCGAATGCACCATACTTTCGATACTACTATTGGAGCGTTGTTGCCACGACACTGGCAGTGTTTTTGACAGTGTTTACCTCCGACAGGCAGACACGCAGGTGACTGGCCGACCCTGCAAGTAAAGTCAGGTTTCACTTTTATTAGTGTAAATTGCAGGCACGAAACGTGCTGAAATCACCTGGAATGCAATATTTGATATGAATGGTGAGGGTTTTTCGCCGGAGCCGGGACATATTGTAAAATCCCACCCTGTCAGCGCTTCGGTTACGACAGACGATGCTGCGCTTTTGCTGCACAGTCGCATCACTGTTCGCACAGGCGCTGCAGGCGGAACAAACATTCAGCGGCGGGCTTTATGCCGGGCGTGAACAGAGCAACAATGATCGCTGACGGCCGGTAGCATCGGGTGCAAGTCAGCAAACGGGTCGTCATTGGGCGACGGCGCTATTTTTGGGAAGAGTTTACATTACATGTTTTTGTTCAATATTAATCGAGGTCTGAGCGACATTGTCGCCGGCATTCAGCATCGCCATATCTGGATGCTTCTGGCCTGGCTGGAAATCAAGCAGCGCTATAACCGCTCAAAAATCGGTCCGTTCTGGCTGACTATCAGCATGGGCGTGATGGTGGCAGCGCTGGGCGTGATTTACGGTGCCCTGTTCAAAATGAACCTGCGCGATTATTTGCCGATGCTGGCTATCGGACTGGTAATCTGGTCATTTATCTCACTGACCATTACAGACGGCTGTAATACCTATATTGCCTCGACCAATTACCTGAAGCAGATATCTGTTCCGAAATCCATCTTCATTCTTCAAACGATCTGGCGGAATCTGATCGTTCTGGCACACAACTTCGTGATTGTCATCCTTGTGCTGATTGGCTTCCAGATTTCGTTCTGGCATACGCTGCATTTGTTTGTCCTGGGTATGCTTCTGCTGCTTTGGAACCTGTGGTGGATTTGTACTGTCGCCTCGCTGGTGTGCGCCCGCTTTCGGGATGTGCCTCAGATCGTGATCAGTATTCTCCAGGTCATTTTTTACGTGACACCTATCCTTTTCAAGAAGGACATGCTTGACAAATATCCGTGGATTATCGATTTTAACCCCTTCGCCCACCTGATCGAGATTATCCGGTCCCCTCTGCTGGGAGAGTATCCCGGCATTGAAAACTGGATTGTCTGCCTGGTGATGGCCGTGGCAGGTACCGTACTGGCGATCTTTATGCACGGACGCTACCGTTCCCGTGTTCCTTTCTGGGTGTAAGTCATGACCGCATATATCAAAGCAGAAAATCTGAATATCGAGATGCCGGTTTACGATCTGAGTGGCCGTTCCATGAAGTTGCGCGTTCTTGGCTCGCTAAAAAATGAGCGTCTCAAGTCCGACCATGGTATTACCGTCGTCAAAGCGTTGCAGGATCTTCACTTCGAATTCGGCAATGGTGACAGGGTGGGTCTTGTAGGACGTAATGGTGCAGGCAAGTCAACCCTTCTCCGGGTGCTGGCAGGGATCTACGAACCCACCTCTGGCACGCTCATCACCAAAGGACGCGCAGTTGCGCTCCTGGACATGGGCCTGGGCATGGACGAGACGCTTAGCGGCTACGACAATATCCGGCTGCGCGGAACGCTGCTTGGCATGTCCACGGCCGAGATCAAAGATAAAACGGAAGAAATTGCCGAGTTTACGGACCTGAACGATTATCTGTATCTTCCCATACGGACCTATTCTTCAGGGATGCGGATTCGGCTTGCTTTTGCCATTTCCACAGCGCTGGACCCCGAAATCCTGCTGCTTGACGAAGTAATCGGCGTAGGCGATGCTGCGTTTCTGGACAAGGCCAATAAACGGCTGAAGGAATTTCAGCAGCGCGCCAAGATTGTTTTTGTGGCATCGCACTCGAATCAGGTCATTCGGGATATGTGTAATAAGGCAATCTGGCTGGATTCAGGCAAGCAGATGATGGTCGGACCCGTTGAAGAGGTAATTTCTGCCTACGAGAAGTCTTTTTGAGTGGTACTTAGTAGTTTGAGGTAAATATGAAAAAGAAACTGGCTTTTATTGCAGATGTACGTGGTTGGGCATTTGATATTATTGCCAGTCATGTCAGGCATGAACTATCCGACACCCTTGATGTGACGGTATATTATTGGGAAGACTATCCTGTGGCTTCCCACCTTCTGCAAAAAATTGCCGATGACAGAATGACTCATGTTCATTTCTTTTTCCGGGAGCATTTGAAAGTCATTTTTGAAACGGTAAGCTGCAAATCCAAAGCAGCTTCCTATTTCAACAAGATGGCGGTCACCACGCATATTCCTGACTATCTCTACAGTAGCGAGAGCGAGCTGATTGAGCGAAAACCGATATTCGATTTTATTAACGGGTATTTTGTCACGAATGCGGACTTGAGGAATATCTACGAGACGCAGGATTTTTTCAGCAAACCCGAGGGCGTCATTACTGACTGGCCGATCAGCGAGCCATTGATAGGCGAGGTTCCCGCCTCAAAATCGGATGATGCCCAGATCGTCAAAATCATGTGGACCGGCAATTCCAAATGGGGCGAGTATGCCGGTTATCGCGATTACAAAGGGCTGGAGTCAATCATCAAGCCGGCAATTAAACGGCTCCAGGACGAGCATTATCCGGTCGATTTCACCGTCATTGACTCCGCTGTGCAAAAGCGCTCGCGTGAAGATGTATTGGCGACGCTGGCAGGACAGGATATCCTGCTGGTGGCCTCTCTTGCCGAAGGGACGCCGCTGACCCTGATTGAAGCTATGAGTCTTGGCGTCGCCGTTGTCACGACTCGCGTGGGAATTGCCCAGGAAGTGTTGCCGTCTGAGTTTGCCGAGCATGCAATTGTAGAGCGCAGTGCGGAACAGTTTTATGCCACGCTCAAGTCTCTTCTTGAATCCCGGGATACGATTGCCGACATGAAGCAGGCCAACTTGCGGGCTTTCAGGGAACATTTCTCATCTGGCGGACCCTTGCGTACGCAATGGCTCAAGTTTCTGGAACAGACCTCGCAGCGGACAGTGTCCCTGGCTACGCGGCAGCAGAGCTACAGACTTAATCACAGTATTGTCAAACAGTACACCATTAATGGTGCTCGCACCCTGGTTTACTTTCTGAAGCGTGCCGGGATGGTGAAGGTTCTGAATCGCGTTTTTCCACAAGCGGCGGTATGGTATAACCGGCTGTTGCATGGTAACAGCAGTTCGCTGTTTGCTTCAGGCGGGCCTCAGCGCCTCAGGCAGTATGAGCCAGTCGGAAAAGTGTATCAGTCGGTACTGAGTAACGCTGAAGCTGGTAAGCCCGTAGTTGTGTATGCACCCATGTGGAAAGGCGTCGCAGCATCTACCGAAAGCCTGTTCTCCGGCAATCGATTCAAGTTTCCGTATTTTGATGACGAATACCCTGAAGTCGCGTCTCATCCCTATCTGGAGCAGGCAGTGCAGATTCTGCTCGAGAATGCCCCCAGCCAAATCATCTATAGCGGGGGCTCGGTCATTCACCTGACCATGGCCAAAAAAATACATGAACAGGCGCCGCAAATCCAGCAGTACTTTCTGTGGCATGGATCCCCTGCGCAATGGGTCGAACCCAGTCAGCTGGACCACTTCAATTTGTGGCATAAGCTTTATAACTCAGGTGTGATTCACGGCATGATATCGGTCAAACCGGAGTTGGACAAAATTCTGAATGTGATCGGTGTCAAAAGTTTCGGACTGATCAATCCCATTCCGGATATCCGCAAGCAGCTCACGTTGCAGCCGATGGCCCGGTCCAATGATGGCAGGGCACATATCGGGGTGTTTTCTGCCGTCAGCTCGTGGTATAAAAATCCGTTCGTGCAGCTGCTGGCTACCCTGGGTGAAGAAAACTGGACCCTGCATACCAACATTCCCCGAATTACTTTCAAGGACCTGGATTTCACGCAACTGGGACGAATGGAGTCTTATGAGCAGTTGCCAAGGCCACAGTTTCTTGCGCTTCTGGCGTCCCTGGATCTCAATCTGTATGTGACCAATACGGAATGTTCGCCGATGGTGGTTCTGGAAAGTTGTGCGCTGGGCGTGCCATGCGTTGTGGGACCTGCCGGTGATATTTTTTCCGGAGTGTCACAGGAACTGGCAGACTACCTGGTCGAGCCGCGCGTGGACAACGCCTTTGCAATCTACGTTCGCATGAAGCGGGTGCTGGAGAACAAGGCGCATATCAAATCGCTGATGGAGGGATTTGTGCGTGACTATAATCGGCAGTGGGGGGATGTCATGGAGCATTTTTATCTGGCTTTGGAAAAAGAACGACAGACAGGCACATCCGCAACATCCGACAGTCAGCAGCGCCCGCAAGTCGCGGCACCGGTGTCCGAGGCACATAAGGATCGGAGTTGACGCAAGGCGGGCCGCCGCTTGCCGGATAGTCGGGCCGCCATCTTGCCCTTGCTCTATTGCCATTATTCCTTGCGATGGCAGGTGTCTTGAGCCAGGAGGCGGCGAAAGCTGTGCGGCATCACCGGTTCAGTTACAAACCGAATTGTTCATGTACAGTACGCCTGACCCGGCAGGCGATACTAAGACTGCGCCTTGTGGAACAATTGATAAGAAATAGCAAAAATATTTACAGGGCGTGGATTGTCCCGCGAAATGTGCCATCATCTTTTTGTATTAACATAGTTGTGGTTAATCACAACAAAAAAGGCCCTGATGTCCCTGTTTTCAACGACCACCAAAACGCAGTCCGCCTCCTACGAACCGGGAGTTGATGGTCTTCGCGCCTTTGCCGTTATTGTGGTGCTGTTTTTCCACGCCGGATTCCAGGCTTTTAGCGGTGGTTATGTCGGGGTCGACGTCTTTTTCGTTATTTCGGGTTACCTGATTACCGGAATTCTGCTGGAAAGCTGCATTCAGGGAAAATTCTCGTTTCTGAAATTCATGGCGCGGCGTATTGCCCGCCTCTACCCGGCGCTGTTATTCACGCTGCTACTATGCCTGATTGCCGGTTTTCTGCTGTTTTCACCGAATGACTACAATGCGCTGGCCGACTCTAGCGTGTTTGCGCTTTTTTCCGTCTCCAATTTCCGTTTCTGGCTGGTTTCGGGGTATTTCGATACATCGTCGGAGACCAATCCGCTGCTGCATACCTGGTCGCTGGGCGTCGAACAGCAGTTCTATCTGATCTGGCCATTCGTCATTTATGCTGTATATCGGTTTAATCGTTCCATGCTGCCGTGGGCGCTGCTGGTGCTGGGTGCGGCGTCGCTAGCGCTGTCTCAGTGGTATCTGCTGGTCGATACCTCGGCCAATTACTATCTGACACCTTTCCGGGTTTTTGAATTTGCCATCGGCGGACTGATGGTATTTGCGGTCGACTATCGCAAACGCAATACACCTGGCGTCATGCTGTACGAAATAATAATGGCAGTTGGCATCGCAATGCTGCTGTACAGCGTGTTTGTCTATGACAAGACGACCACATTCCCGGGCCTGCATGCGCTGGTGCCAGCAGTCGGCGCGGCACTGTGTATTTACGCGAGCCCTGCCAAGTATCTGGGCAATATTTTCCGCAATCGTGCGATGGTGAGCATCGGCCTGATCTCGTATTCCATGTACCTGATCCACTGGCCAATGATCGTCTTCTACAAATATTTCATTTACCGGCCTTTGTTCCTGTCCGAAAAATGGGCGCTGATCGTTGCGCCATTCATTGTCGGCTATCTGATGTACGTGTTCGTGGAAAACCGGTATCGACGTGTCGACCTGTACAGCTGGTATTTCAAGCAAACCATACAGCGTGTTGCCGCCCTGGCTGTCATTCTGGTGCCTGCGCTGATGATCATGACGAGCAACGGCATGCCGTTTCGGATGAACGATTATTTTGCCGAGCATATGGCCAGTTCGCCACGCTTTCATGAAGAGCAGTATGGCGGGGAAGGGTTCTCCATGGGAAGCCAGGTGCTGGGCGACGCCAATGGACGCCGCAAGTCGGCAGTGATACTTGGCGACAGCTATGCCCGCCAATATGCGTTTGGCCTGAATCACGAACTGGCTGCCCATAAAAAATGGGTAGATACGTCTTTTGAAGATGGCTGCTTTTTCGGGCCCGGGTACACCCGCCTGCTGGACGGGGTGCCGCGCAAGGATTGTGTCGAGCGGCTGGAGTACGCGCTAAAGGAAGCCAAGCTGTCCCGTGTCCCGTTGCTGTACGCGGTCAGTTATCAGAATTACCAGAAGACCATGGGTACGGCGGATGGCAAACGCGTGGATTTTCCCGATACCGCATCGTATATCACGTTTCTTGAAAAGAATTTTGATGCCATCCATGAACGGATTGGCCTGGATAACAAGCTTGTGATTATCGGTGCGCCTCCCGGGGCGGGGTCCCAGGTGGGCCTGGCTTCCTGCGTGGATCGCCCTCGATATCTGCCGTTGGTTTGCGCCAAATATCTGGAACTGGACGAAGAAAAGGGCAACGCCTATGCGCTGAACCGCAGCCTTGCAGAATATGCGCAAAGTCATAAAAATGTAGAGTTTGTCGATCCTTATTCTGTACTATGTCAGGATGGGCGTTGCGTGACAATGATCAATCGAAAGCAGTTTCTTTACTCCGACGGCACGCATCTGTCAAAACAGGGATCTGCATTTGTTATTCGCGGTCTGTGGCCGACGCTCCAGTCGATTTTCAAATCCTGATTTTCAGGGCAGAAGGCAGTTACGTGCAGCGCGTCACGCTGCGTAAAAACCGGTAGCGCCTTCGGGGCGACATGCAGGGGAAAATCATGCTGGTATCCGAAATACACGTCTCCCTGGAATATGATGTCTCCAGTCAGAGCGAATTTTTTCTGAATATGCTGGTGTCCAAAAAGAACCAGCTGGTTCTTCAGGAACTGCTCACCATTGATCACACCCCCCAATCCGGCCAGAGGCAGCATCTGTACTACCGCCTTAGTACCGATGCGCAACGCAATCGTCTGGCGGCTTTCTCGGCAGCGCCTGGCCTGGTTCGCATCGATTACAAGGCACGCACCGTCACCAATAATGAAAACAGGTTGCAGCAGGCGCAGTTGCAGGAAATTTCACAGCTGCCGGCCAAAGTGATTGCCTGCCTGAAACCGAGCCGCTATTGTGAATCAGATCTGATGTCGCAGCAGGCACAGTCGCTCTTTTCTCGCCAGGGAGACGGCATGGCGCTGGTCGAAAGTATTATCGAATGGATTCAGGACAATATCGAATATCAGACCGGCAGCTCCGATTCCATGACGTCAGCCTGGGATGTTTTTCAGAGTGGCAAGGGTGTCTGCCGCGATTTCGCTCACCTGGCGATCACCTTTTGTCGCGCCCTGAACATTCCCGCCAGGTTCTGCGTGGGATATATCTATTTTGATGAGCCGCCCCAGGATTTTCATGCCATTTTCGAGGCGTATCTGGGAGGAAAGTGGATCAAGTTCGATCCGACGCGTATGACTCCCCCCGATAACCTGGTGGTGATTGCCAATGGCATGGATGCGAAGGACACACCCTTTGCCTCCATTTTCGGTCCGATAGAAACGACCCGCATGCGTATCAATATCGAGCAGTTCGACCCGCTATCCAACTATCGCTGCAAGGCGGGCGATGAGCAGGAAGCGATTATCGGGTCGTAATGCGTTTTTGATTCAGTCTTTAGCGTTCCTGCACTTTCCGAACGAGCCCTTCCTGGGTCGTAGAAGCGATCAGGTCACCGGTGCTGTTGAAAATCTGCGCACGGCAGAAGCCCCTGGCATTACTTGCGCTGGGCGATTCCAGGGAATACAGCAGCCATTCGTCCATGCGGAACGGACGATGAAACCAGATCGCATGATCGATGGTCGCCATCTGCATCTCTGGCGAGAACGGGGTCTGATTGTGGGGCAGCAGCGAGGTGAACAGCAGATAGAAATCTGACGTGTAGGCCAGCATGGCGCGGTGAAGCAGGGGATTGTTGGGCAGTTTGTCTGCCGCGCGGAACCAGATATGTGCTTCGGGATCATAATTGCCTGGCTTGAACATATGCGTGGGTTCCACCGGGCGCATTTCAATGGCAAAATCCCGTCCTACCAGACTGGCCAGACGCCGGGGCAATTTGTGTTCAATTTCGGAGATCAGCTGCTTTTCATTCTTCAGCTGGTCGGGCGCAGGCACAATCGGGGCAGAAGATTGGTGGTTGAAACCCGGCTCTTCGCCCTGATAGCTGCTGCTCATGATGAAAATTGGCTGACCCAGCTGCGAGGCAATGACCCGGCGCGCAGAAAAGCTGCCGCCGTCCCGCGTACGTTCGACTTCGAAACGAACAGGTTTGCTGGTATCGCCGGGACGCAGAAAGTACGAGTGCAGGGAATGCACCGCCCTACCGGGGGTGACCGTGAGAGAGGCGGCCATCAGGGATTGCCCCAGCACCTGCCCGCCGAAAATCCGCCCTGTGCCGAAGATATCAGTGCTGATACCGTGGAACACGTCATTGCCTTCAGGCTCTACCTGAAGTTGTTCAATCAGATCGGGCAGTACGTTTTGAGTATCCATAAATGTTCATGATGACAAATGGCCGGAAAATCCGATTCTAGCAGAAGAGTGTTGGCGCAATGCTGACAGGGTGAAACAATTGTGACGGATGCAAAGCCGTCTCGCTTCTCTGATGCAACGGCATTGATAGTTTTTACAGGGAAATACAGTGCTGGTCAGGGGCTCAAATCCCGATTTATAATCTGAAAGCAGCCTGGGGGCCAAAACGGTTATATGCTTTATGGAAAAGGAACAACGAATGCCTGATACGAATCAGAAAAAAATGGCAACACCTGTTTTTTTGCTATTGCTATTGGCTCTGCTGGCTATGCCGCTGGCGGTCATGAGCACTCAACGTGTTCCGAGTCCGCTTTTTTATGGCCTGGTGGCGCTGTCACTTTTTACTGTCGTCGCGTTGCGTCCTGCCCAGACTACCTTCAGGCTCAAAACGTTCGCCACCCTGTTTATGCTTTGCGGGGTTTTTGTTCTTGCTGTCTTCGCCTCTGAACTTGTCTCTGACCGTAGTGGTGGCGCCGATCTTGAAAAGGCGCTGCGCTTTTCGGCGGGATTGCCGCTGCTTGTGGCGGCATGCTGCTATATTCCCCGGCGATGGCTGGCTTACTCGGTATTTGGCGTCTATGCCGGTCTGGTTTTTGCGATCGGGTATATCGTCAATTTGTCCCTGCCTGATTTTATCCGCCCCGAAACCAGCGCCGTCTATAACGCCGTCGGTTATGGCAACCTCACATTTCTGCTCAGCGTCATCACGCTCTATTCCTGTAACGTCACACTGACGCCTTATCCCAGGACTGAAAAAGTACTGAAAATCCTGCTTGGCGTGCTTGGTATTGCTGCCTTTGTCATGACCCAGACGCGTAGCGGCTGGGTAGCCGTACCGTTTTTTCTTCTGTTCGGCATTCTGATTCATTTGCGCGAAAATAACCGCATGAAACTGGCTGGTGTCTTCGTCATTGGTCTCATCCTTGCCGTCGGCGTGACATTAACCGTACCGGGAATCAAGGACAGGGTGCAACTGGGTGAAAAAGAGCTCAAGGAATGCATTACCACCAATAGTACTGAATTGTCGTCCGTGTGCATCCGCCTGCAATTGTGGCGATCCACGATAGCGATCTGGGAAAAGGACCCCATTTTCGGCTCAGGGGCGAACAACTATTTCTCCGAATTCATGAAAACCGAAGGCGTGCAGCGAGGGCTGGTCTCCGAAGTCGTCGCCAACCAATGGGGCGAGCCGCATAACGACTGGCTGCAGGCGCTAAGCAGTTATGGCCTCCTGGGCGTCTTGGGGCTGTTTCTGCTTTATTTCGCACCGGCAGCGGTTTTTATCAAGCGCATGTTGCGTACCACCAATGAGGAACTGCGCACCTACGCGGCCATGGGCGCGGCCGTCTGCGTTGGGTTTGCGGTTTTCGGACTGACTGAACTCATGTTTCGTGGCTTGCGTACGATGGGTTTTTATACGGTCATGGTGGCCATATATTTGGCACTTTCCACAAGAATTCGTGGTCTGGAAAAACAGTAAAAAAGTACAATTGCAGCGGGGGCCCGCAGGGGTCAGGGAAGCATCTGTTCAAAAAGAAGAACAATACATGAAGAAAGAAGAAAAAGTCGCCATATTGATGGCGCCGCGTCTGGGCGACTCTTTGCTCATGATGGTGATCGCCAATAATTTCCGTAGAAATGGCTACGAGGTTACGGTTTTCGGCGATTACATCTGGCAGTTGCGGGAATGGTTTCCGGGTTTTGCCGTTCGCCGGTCATTACAGGAGCACGAAGCGCAGGCGGCGCTTGCCGGCTTCAGTCAGACCATACAGATGCATCCGGGCTGGCCCTTTGACCTGAAGCTGTTCCATCCGAACGCGCTGATATATGATGAGCACGTGATTGTCACGGGAAAGGGCTTTGTCAAAGCGTACCAGATGCGTGAGTTCTGCCATGATCACCTTGGGCTGCTTGACTGCACTCACAGCAACGGGATGGCGATACCCCAGGGACTTGAAAAAAATCGCTATCCCAAGCGGGTGGCTATGCATCCGACATCAACCGGGGCACTGCGTTGCTGGGCTCCCGGGCATTTTCGCAAATTGGCGATCGAACTGATGAAGGCAGGTTTTGAGCCTGCCTTTATTGTGTCGCCTGATGAGCGTCCCGACTGGGCATGGGTGACGCAGCTGGGCGCGCTTCTGCCTGTGAATGCAGGAGTGGATGGAGTGGCGCGCTACCTTCACGAGTCGGGCTGGTTTATCGGAAACGAGTCGGGAATCGGCCACCTGGCTTCCTCTACCGGCATACCTGTCCTTACCCTGACCGGTCGCATGAAGCGCACCCGGGCCTGGCGCCCGGCCTGGAGCATGTCCCGCATTGTCTCACCATGGTATATTCCAGGAGGGCGTCTGCGCGACCGATACTGGCGCGTTCTGCTGACGCCGCGGTACGTGCTGCGGGCATTTCGCAGGTTGCGCAGTGAGCACGCGGCGGCCGGCCCAAATTCATAATCGTGACAGTGATGTCACGCAAAGTTCAGCAACAGGGAGTCAACAATGAGTCTGGCATCGCAGTTTGCCACAGTCCACGAACAGGTGCGTCAGGCGTGTGAGCACGCCGGGCGTGCGGCAAGCGAGGTAAGCATTTTGCCGGTGACCAAGACCTTTGGTCATGACGTGGTGCGCCAGGCCATGGCGCTCGGGCAGACCCGGTTTGCCGAAAACCGCGTGCAGGAAATGAAGGAGAAGACCCTGGCGCTGAACGATTCATCCATCGAGTGGGTGGTCATCGGCTATCTGCAAACCAACAAGGTCAAGGATGTGGTTCGGTACGCCAGCGAATTGCAGTCTCTGGACCGGCTGGATCTGGCGCAGGCGCTGGACAGGCGGTTGCAGCAGGCCGGACGCAGCCTGGATGTTCTGGTGCAGGTCAAATCCAGCACAGAGGAAAGCAAGACCGGGATGGCACCCGAAGATGTGCCCAATTTTCTGAAGACGATCTGCCAGTACGAAACGCTCAATATTCGGGGTTTCATGACAGTGGCGGAAAATACCGACGAACAGGAGCGGGTACGGGCCTGTTTTGCCCGGGTGCGCCAGCTGCGCGACGAATGCCAGGATAATCTGGGATGTACGCTACCGGTTTTGTCCATGGGCATGAGTTCGGATTTTGCCCTGGCCATTGCAGAGGGATCAACCGAACTGCGTATTGGTTCGGCATTGTTCGGTCAGCGTCCACCACTGGTCTGACTGCCGCGACGGGATGAATTACAGGTTCAGCCCGCGGCGCCGCGATTCGTTCAGACTCACTCACAGCCTTTCGCCGTGGCCCTTCGCGAAGATTCTTCCTGGTTCTTGAGTCAGAGCGGGTGTTGACCGGACTGTTTAGGCTGGTCAAGCCCCGTAACGACGCAGTCCTTCCAGGTCAAGCACACAGACTGCGCCGTATTCCACTTGTAATAATTTTTCTGCCTCGAGTTTTTTCAGCGCCTGGTTGGCGCGCTGGCGCGATACGCGCGCCAGATAGCCCATTTCTTCCTGGGTGATGGCCAGGCGCTGCTTCAGGCCCGGGTAAAGCAGCGGATTGAACAGCTCGGCCAGGCATCGGGCAACCCTTGCGTCGGCGTTAAGCAGCCGGTCGTGTTCGGCGCGGCCGATAAACTGTCCTACGCGCTCATTAAGCATATCCAGCAGATAGCGATTGAAGGGTATGCTGTTATCCAGCAACCACTCAAAGGTTCGCGACGGTAGCTTGGCAACGTATGAATCACGCAGCGCAACCACATCGTACTTGCGGCATTCTTTCTTCAGGATACTGCCTTCACCCAGCCAGCCGCCCACCGGAATACCGGTTAGCGAGGCCACCTTGCCATCGGCGTTGCCTACGGAAATTCGGATCAGGCCATCCATGACACCGATCCAGTGATCGGCGCTTTCGCCCTTGCGTGCAATCAGGGCGCCATTTCCGTAGTGGGCGACAGTGATGTCTTGCAGTACGCGCTGTTGATGCTCGGGAGTGAGCAGGCTGAACCACTGCGCGGCATCGGGGGAAAAAGTGGACATAGGACTTACCCTAGAAAATCATAGAATGTCGTGATGGCGACAGTTAGCTTACAATCAAACCGTTAACTTAGCAACACGTAAACGTTCCGGGGCCGTACAGGCTGCAAATCCGGAGCGGGCAAATACCACGAAAATACATAATCGCCCGCAAACAGGCAAGGAGACAACATGCCGCAGAATGTAAACAACGCGAGTCACGGTACGCCGATGACATTTCCTGCGCTGCTGCTGCATCACGCCGCAGTCAGGGGGGACCGTCCGGCGCTGCGGGAAAAGGATCTGGGTATCTGGCAAACCTACAGCTGGGCACAGGTGGAAGCAGAGGTTCGGCGCATTGCGAATGGCTTCCTGCATTTTGGTGTACAGCCCGGTGAGCATGTCGCTGTGGTGGGTGAAAACCGGCCGCGGCTCTATATGGCCATGATGGCGACCCAGGCCGTGGGTGCGATTCCCGTTCCCATGTATCAGGATGCGGTCGCGCAGGAAATGGTTTACGTGCTGCAGGATGCCGCCGTGCGTGTCGTGGTTGCAGAGAATCAGGAACAGGTCGACAAGATGCTGGAGATCCGTGAGCAGGCATCCGCTTTGGCTCATGTCATTTATGATGATCCCCGAGGCTTGCGTCATTACAGCGATCCTTTGCTCATGTCGTGGAAAGCGCTGCTGCAGCTTGGCGACGATTACGCAGCAACGTCTCCCAATGCCTATGCAGACGCCGTTGCGCGGGTGCAGCCCGATGATACGGCCGCCATGTTCTATACATCGGGCACTACCGGTAAACCAAAAGGCGTGGTGCTCACGCATGCTGCGCTGATTGATCGGGCAAAGGTTATCCAGGAGCTGGAAAATCTGACAGACAGGGAAGAAGTCCTGGCCTATCTGCCACCGGCATGGATTGGTCAGAACATGTTTTCCTACACACAATTGCTCGCCACGGGCTTCACCGTAAATCATCCCGAGTCGCCAGCCACTGTGGCTATCGATATGCATGATATCGGGCCTACGTATTATTTCTCGCCCCCGCGCATTCTGGAAGATCTGCTCACGCATGTCACCATCCGCATGGAAGACGCAGGCAAATTCAAAAAATGGCTATACGCCATCTGCATGAACCTGGCACATCGTGTCGGCGGACGGATTCTTGATGGTGAATCGGTAGGCGTCCTGGATCGCGTCAAATACGCATTGGGCAATATCCTGATCTATGGTCCGCTGCGCAACACCCTGGGCATGAACCGGGTGCGGGTTGCCTATACGGCCGGCGAAGCAATAGGGCCGGATCTGTTTCGTTTCTATCGTTCCATCGGCATTAATCTGAAGCAGCTGTATGGTTCTACGGAAACCTCGGTATTTGTCTGTGTACAAAGTGACGGACAGGTGGCCGCGGATACGGTAGGTCCGCCCGTAGCCGGCGTAGAGCTGCGTATTGCCGACACGGGAGAAGTGCAGGTAAAAAGCCCAGGCCTGTTCCGCGAATATTATCGCAATCCCGATTCCACCAGAGAGTCTTTCACTGAAGACGGCTGGTTCCATACCGGGGATGCGGGCATTCTGGATGCGCAGGGACAGCTGAAAATTATTGATCGCGCCAAGGATGTCGGGCGCCTGAGTGACGGGCGGATGTTTGCGCCCAAGTATGTGGAAAACAAGCTGAAGTTTTTTCCCTTCATTAAAGAAGCCGTCGCGTTCGGGGCGAACCGCGATTTTGTCACTGCGTTTATCAATATTGATCTGGAAGCGGTGGCCAACTGGGCGGAAAGACGCAGCCTGGCCTACGCCGGCTATACCGATCTGGCTTCGCGCAGTGAAGTGTATGAACTGATTGCCGACTGCATTAACAAGGTCAATGCCGATGTGGTGCAGGATGCACAGCTGTCGGGCCTGCAGATTCATCGGTTCCTGATTCTGCATAAAGAGCTTGATCCCGATGACGGAGAACTGACGCGAACCCGCAAGGTGCGCCGTGCTTTTATTGCGGAGCGCTATGGTGTGCTGATCGATGCCCTGTTCTCCGGCAAAAGCAGCCAGTATATTGAGACCGAAGTGAAATATGAGGACGGACGGACAGGGAAAATTTCCGCCGATCTGAAAATCCACCCCGCGGTCGTTGTCCCCGACACCATGAAGAAGGCTGCCTGAGCATGAGCCAAGAACGAGAAACCCGTATCGGTGATGTCATCCTGGATATGCATAATATTTCGCTGCGGTTTGGCGGCGTGAATGCGCTGACCGACATTTCTTTCGATGTCAGGGAACATGAAATTCGCGCGATTATCGGCCCCAATGGCGCCGGCAAAAGTTCCATGCTGAATGTGATAAACGGCGTATATGTTCCGCAAGACGGCGCCATCCATTTCGACGGCAGGCAGTTCAGTCGCATGACGCCGCGCCGTGCTGC
Source organism: Pseudomonadota bacterium (assembly GCA_023389155.1). Taxonomy (GTDB): domain Bacteria; phylum Pseudomonadota; class Gammaproteobacteria; order Burkholderiales; family Burkholderiaceae_B; genus Advenella. The sequence continues at coordinate 38,699 of JAEWEV010000018.1, read as the reverse complement.
AGAAATGGGCGTGGCGCGTACCTTCCAGAATCTGGCGCTGTTCAAAGGCATGAGCGTGCTGGACAACATCATGACAGGGCGTAATCTGCGCATGAAGAGCGGTCTGCTGTCGCAGGCCTTCCGTATTTTCGGAGCAGAGAAGGAAGAGATTGCCCATCGCGAGTTTGTCGAAAACATTATCGACTTTCTTGAAATTCAGGCCTATCGCAAAACACCGGTAGGGCGTCTGCCTTACGGCCTGCAAAAGCGTGTTGATCTGGGACGCGCGCTGGCGATGGAACCGCGCATGCTGCTGCTGGACGAACCCATGGCAGGCATGAATATTGAAGAAAAGCAGGATATGAGCCGCTTCATCCTTGATGTCAATGACGAATTTGGTACGACAATTGTGTTGATTGAACATGATATGGGCGTGGTAATGGATATTTCCGATCGCGTGGTGGTGCTCGATTACGGTAAAAAAATCGGCGATGGGTCGCCGGCTGAAGTACGCTCGAATGAAGACGTGATTCGGGCTTATTTAGGTGTGGAGCACTGATTATCATGGCCTATTTTCTGGAAACGCTTTTCGGTGGTCTGATGAGTGGCATGCTGTATGCGCTGGTCGGACTGGGTTTTGTTCTTATCTTCAAGGCATCGGGTGTCTTCAATTTTGCGCAGGGCGCCATGGTACTGGTGGCTGCGTTGTCCATGGCCCGATTCTCGGCCTGGATCCCGCAATGGCTGGGATTTGAGAACCTGCTGCTGGCCAATCTCCTGGCATTCATTGTCAGTGCGGGGGTGATGGTGTTGATCGCTTTCCTGGTGGAACGGCTGGTGCTGCGCCATCTGGTCAATCAGGAGGCGACTACACTGCTGATGGCGACCCTGGGCATCAGCTACTTTCTGGATGGCCTGGGTCAAATTGTCTTTGGCAGTTCGGTGTACTCAATTAATGTGGGCATGCCCAAGGATCCGGCCTTTATTCTGGATTCGATGTTCGAGGGTGGCATTCTGATCAGTCTCGAAGACCTGACGGCAGCGGTGATTTCGGCAGTTCTGGTTGCCGTGCTGGCATTCTTCTTCCAATATACCTCTACCGGCAGGGCCTTGCGGGCGGTGGCAGATGACCATCAGGCTGCACAGTCCATCGGCATACCGTTAAACCGTATCTGGGTCATTGTGTGGGTCGTAGCGGGTATCGTTGCGCTGGTCGCGGGCATTATCTGGGGATCGAAATTCGGCGTGCAATTTACGCTGTCCACGGCGGCCCTGCGCGCGTTGCCGGTGGTGATTCTGGGTGGGCTGACCTCTGTTCCAGGCGCTATTATCGGCGGACTGATTATCGGGGTGGGAGAGAAACTCTCAGAAGCCTACATCGGGCCGTTTGTCGGCGGGGGGATCGAAATCTGGTTTGCCTATGTGCTGGCGCTGGTGTTCCTGCTGTTCCGTCCGCAGGGACTGTTCGGTGAAAAAATCATTGACCGCGTATAGAAGGCAGGGGAGTCCATATGTTTTATCGTGAAAACGGTCAGTTCAAAATCAGTTACCGGCAGGATCAGCAAATATTCCCGGTCAGGCAGGATCGCATTTTTATTGTCCTGCTGCTGTTTGCTGCCGTTGTGCTGGTTCCGCTGTTCTCCAGTAATTACTTCCTGGGCGGAATCATGATTCCGTTCCTCATTCTGTCCATGGCGGCCATCGGCCTGAATATTCTTGTGGGTTATTGTGGCCAGATTTCAATGGGTACAGGTGCCTTCATGGCAGTGGGTGCTTATGCTGCATGGAATTTTGGTGTACGTTTTCCAGGCACGCCACTCATCGTCCAGCTTTTGCTGGGCGGGGTCTTTGCCACACTGGTAGGGATTCTTTTCGGGATTCCCAGTATGCGGATCCGGGGACTTTATCTGGCGGTGGCGACCCTGGCGGCACAGTTCTTTGTGGACTGGACGTTCCTGCGCATTCCGTTTTTCACCAATAATTCTTCCTCGGGCAGCGTGTCGGTGCCCTCACTGGACTTTTTCGGCCTGCCAGTGCAGACGCCAATGCAGAAATATCTTTTTGTCCTTGCACTTGTGATTGTGATCGCGGTGCTGGCCAAGAATCTGGTGCGTGGCGCCATAGGACGCGAGTGGATGGCAATTCGTGACATGGACGTGGCAGCGGCCGTGATCGGTATTCGCCCCATGTACGCCAAGCTCAGTGCGTTTGCCGTGAGCTCTTTCATTGTGGGCGTGGCCGGTGCTTTGTGGGGCTATATCCATCTGGGTTCATGGGAGCCCTCCGCCTTCGATCTGAATCGATCATTTCAGTTGCTATTTATGGTGATCATTGGCGGACTCGGTTCCATTGTCGGCAGCTTTTTCGGTGCGGCGTTCATCGTGTTGATTCCGATTTTGCTGAACCGGATTCCTGAAATGCTGGGCCTTTCACTGGCAGTCGATACGGCATCACATATTGAGCATATGGTGTTTGGCGCCCTGATTGTATTTTTTCTGATCGTCGAGCCGCATGGCCTGGCCCGGCTCTGGAGTATTGCGAAAGAAAAATTGCGGATCTGGCCGTTTCCGCACTAGTTGTGTTCAGTTTGCTGTGCTGCGTGTATTCAACAAATAAAACCTATCTGGATGAAAATCCGAGGAGAGAGACATGAAATTGAAAATGAAACAATGGGTCGCTGCAATGGGAATTGCCGGTATGCTGGGTGCGATTCCCCTTCAGGCCGTGGCAGCCGAAGAACAGTTCATCCCGCTGCTGACCTATCGTACGGGTTCGTTTGCGCCACTGGGTATTCCCTGGGCCGATGGCAAGATCGATTATCTGAAACTGGTTAATGAACGTGACGGCGGGATCAATGGTGTCAAGATTTCCTATGAAGAGTGCGAAACTGCGTACGCCACCGACCGCGGCGTGGAGTGCTATGAACGCATGAAAGCGGCGCGGGGCGGGGCCTCCGGTTTTGATTCCCAGTCCACCGGTATTACCTTTGCGGTTTCCGACAAGGCGCCGGGTGACAAGGTGTCGATCGAAACCGTCGGCTACGGCCTGTCCCAGTCGGCAGACGGCTCGGTGTTCGAATGGAATTTCCCGCTGCTGGGTACTTACTGGACGGCTGCCGATGTGATGATCCAGGATATCGCCAAGAAGCTGGGTGGAGAAGACAAACTCAAAGGCAAGAAAATCGCCCTTGTGTATCACGACTCGCCTTACGGCAAAGAGCCCATTCCATTGCTGAAGGCGCGCGCCGAGGCTAACGGTTTTGAACTGCAGCTTTATCCCGTGACCGCACCGGGTGTGGAGCAGAAGTCCACATGGCTGCAGATCCGCCAGAAACGGCCGGATTACGTGCTGCTGTGGAGCGCCGGTATCATGACGCCAACCGCCATACGTGAAGCGCAGTCTACCGGCTACGCCCGAGACAAAATCTATGCGATCTGGTGGGCTGGCTCGGAAGGAGATGTGAAAGACCTGGGACAGGTAGCCAAAGGGTACAACGCTATTACCATCCACAATACGGGTGAAGCGAAGGGCAAAGTTTATGACGATCTGAAGACATATCTGGTCGACAAGGGAAAAGCCTCCGGCAACAATACCATGGGTACCATCGCGTACACGCGCGGTCTGGTCATTTCCATGTTGCAGGTGGAGGCAATCCGTGCCGCCCAGGAAAAATTTGGCAAGGGCCAGCATATGACTTCCGAGCAGGTGCGCTGGGGCTTTGAAAATCTGGATCTGACAGAAGAACGCCTCAAGGAAATCGGCTTTGACCAGATCATCAAGCCGATCAAGACCTCTTGCGCCAATCACGTCGGTGCAGACTGGGCTCGTATCGTTCAGTGGGATGGCAGCAAGTTCGTGCCTACATCCGATCTGTATCAGGCTGACCAGAAATATGTGGGACCGCTGGTCAAGTCTGAGGCAGAAAAATATGCACAGGCCAAGAAAGTCACTCCTCGTGACTGCAGCAAGGCTTCTTCCTGAGGGATGAAGACAGCCCTTCCCCTGACGCGGTACGGTGTCGGGGGAAGGGCACCGACAGATAGCACATAGCGGAATATCATTATGCAAATCACGCCATCTGCAGCTGATGCTGCCGTGACCCCGGAACCGGAACGACTGCTGCTTAATGTCAACGGTATCGAGGTCATCTACAATCACGTCATCCTGGTATTACGCGGTGTCTCGCTTGTGGTTCCTGAAGGAAAGATCGTTGCCCTGCTTGGCGCCAACGGGGCGGGCAAGACCACGACCTTGCGTGCCATATCGAATCTGCTTAGAAGCGAGCGGGGTGATGTGACCAAGGGTACGATTCATTATCGCGATGAGCGTGTCGACAGCATGACACCGGCTGATCTGGTCAAGCGGGGTGTGATCCAGGTTATGGAAGGACGCCATTGCTTTGGTCATTTGACCATCGAAGAAAACCTGCTCACCGGCGCTTATACCAGACAGGTTGGCAAGGGAGAAATCGAGGCATCACTGGATCGGGTCTATCAATATTTTCCGCGGCTCAAGCAGCGGCGTACCAGCCAGGCAGGCTACACCTCTGGCGGCGAACAACAAATGGCGGCCATTGGCCGGGCGCTGATGGCTGATCCCAAAATGATTCTTCTGGACGAACCTTCCATGGGGCTGGCCCCGCAGATCGTTGAGGAAATTTTCGAGATTGTGCGGGATCTGAACACACGCGAGCGCGTGAGCTTCCTGCTGGCTGAACAGAATACCAATATTGCGCTGCGGTACGCCGATTACGGGTATATCCTGGAAAGCGGCCGTGTGATGATGGACGGCACGGCGCAGGAACTGGCGACTAACGATGATGTAAAAGAGTTTTATCTGGGAATTGAAAGCGGGGACCGCAAGAGCTTTCGCGACACCAAGTTTTATCGCCGCCGCAAGCGCTGGCTGGCTTAGGAGCAGAGAATGAGTGACTATTTCGATGCTCTGGAAGTCCGCGAGCAGCAACAGCGCGAAGCGGACCTGTTTGCTGCGCTGCCTCGGGCGCTGGCCGCCGCGCGGGAGCGCGCACCGGCGGTTGCGGCGCAGCTGCACGGCGTGTCGCCCGAAAGCGTGATCAGTCGGCAGGCTCTGGCCGGTATACCCGTCCTGCGCAAGTCCGAACTCCTCAAGCGACAGCTGGCGCAGCGCACGCAGGCAGTGGAGCAGGGCAATGCTGATGCAGCACTAACGACTGACGCTGTCGTGCAGCGCATCTTCGGCGGCTTTTCGACGATTGGCTGGGGCCAGGCCGCCAGGGTGTTTGCCTCTCCGGGGCCCATCTATGAGCCCGAAAGCCGACGTGCCGATTACTGGCGTTTTGGACGGGCACTTTACGCTGCCGGTTTTCGCGCCAACACATTGCTGTATAACTGTTTTTCCTACCACTTTACGCCTGCGGGCTCCATGTTCGAAACTGCCGGGCTGGCAATTGGCTGCACCGTCTTTCCCGGCGGCGTCGGCCAGACCGAAATGCAGGTGACGACCATTCGTGATCTGCAGCCTGAAGGTTATGCCGGTACGCCGAGCTTTCTGAAGCTGATTCTGGAAAAAGCAGACGAAATGCAGATTCCGTTGCCATCGCTGCGGCGCGCGCTGTTTTCCGGAGAGGCTTTCCCGCCCTCACTCCAGGCTTGGTTCTCGGAAAGAGGCATCCACGGCTATCAGGCATACGGCACGGCCGATCTTGGGCTGATTGCCTATGAATCTGAGGCGCGTGATGGATTGATTATCGGCGAAGATATTATTCTGGAAATTGTGCGTCCCGGTACCAATGACCCCGTGCCCGATGGCGAGGTAGGTGAAATCGTAGTCACCACGCTCAATCCCGATTACCCCCTGCTGCGTTTTGGCACGGGCGATTTGTCTGCGATCATGCCCGGCCACTCTTCATGCGGACGCACCAACCGGCGGATTCGCGGCTGGTTGGGGCGCGCTGACCAGACGACAAAGGTACGGGGCATGTTTGTTCACCCTGAGCAAATCGCAGAAGTGGTCAGCCGGTTTGATGCCGTGACAAAAGCCAGATTGGTGGTGTCCGGTGAAACCGGCCGCGATGATATGACTTTGTTTGTCGAGGTCGCGGGTGAGGCGACGCCCGAGCTGAAAGACGGGCTGGGTAATGTGATCCGGGAGGTGACCAAACTGCGTGCCGATATCAGCATTGTGGGCGCGGGTGAGCTGGCCAACGATGGCAAGGTGATCGAGGATAGCCGTTCCTACGAATAAATGGTGAATCGACAGGCGTTAGTTTCTGTGCTGGGTCCGGTTTGCTGAGCGATGATTGCCGGGAGCCGTTCGTTTTTCTCGCTCCCGGTCAGTCAACGGGTGCTCGCGGTCGCCGGGCAGCCTGTCCATTCTGATCTGTAGCTTTCGTCACTGTAGTCCGGCGCGGATGTCCGGCGTCCTGCGCTGCCTGGGGTTGCTCGGTCGTCGGTCAGACTGGCGGATTCTGCAATTTTTCCCGCAACATCTGCTCGAAACCGCTTACGCGCTCACCCAGCAGCGTCATGACAGAAGTGGTTTTTTCAGGCAAATATCGAACCGTACTGTGCAGCTCGCCTTCAAAGCGGTTCGCCATGTCGGTCAGCGCAGAACTGTCTGCGTTGACAAGAATCACGGCATGGGACAGCAGCGAGAAGGTGGGCGTAGCCGCTGTTTTATTGCGGCGCCAGTATTGGGCTGTGCCGGCAATCTTTTTTCCGTCAACGGCAAGGTTGAAGCGACCGTCACAAAATGAACCCTGCACCGTCTGATGAGTGGCATAAAGGCCGTAGGTAGCAAGGGTGCTGGCAATCAGCTCGCAAAGCCCCAGGTACTGGCTCTCGGCATGTTCCAAGGGGTAGCGGGCGGCAATGGGGTACGCCAGGTGCAGATTGATGACACCCGCGGTCTGCGGTACGACTCCGCCACCGGACAGTCTGACAGCAACGGGCATACCTGCGTCGTCCATGGCCTTGCAGGCTGCTTCAAATTGGGGATTGCGCTGATAACTGCGCGGTACACTGATGCCGCAGCCCGCTTCCTGAATGATTGCGTATCGCGAGCCCTGATCCACCCGGTCAAGCAGTCGCGTTTCATTGTCGCGCTGCGTACGTGCCGGGTCGAATGCCGTGCCAGCCGGCAGCAGAGAAAAGGGGAGGTTCATGTTGGGGCGCACCCGTTGTCAGATAGCGGGACGGTGACACCCATACTGCGTCAGGCTTCGGCCTTTTCCTTGGCCAGTTTTTTCAGCTTGGTTTTGATGCGGCCTTGTTTGAGTGAGGACAGATATTCAACAAATACCTTGCCCAGCAGATGATCCAGCTCGTGCTGTACGCAGACGGCCAGCAGCCCGTCAGCCTCGAACTCATAAGTTTCGCCCTGTTCATTGAGCGCACGTACCCGAATACTGGCTGCGCGTTCAACCTTGTCATAAATGCCCGGAACCGACAGGCAGCCTTCTTCGTACACCTGTCTTTCTTCGCTTTTCCAGGTGATCTCCGGATTGATCAGAACCAGCAGGTCGTCACCCTCTTCGGACACATCTATGACAACAACACGTTCATGGACATCTACCTGGGTCGCGGCCAAACCCACACCGGGCGCAGCGTACATGGTTTCAGCCATGTCTCGCACGAGCTGCCGGATGCGGTCATCGACCTCGGCTACCGGTTTTGCGACCGTATGCAGCCGGGGATCGGGAAATTGAAGAATAGGTAAAAGTGCCATGGCAAATATTATAAATGAATTCAGTGCCGCTTAGGACTCGCGGGGGCGCAAGACCTTCGCGTTGTCAGGGATTGGCGGACATAAATAGGATTCCTGCGGTGTCGCAGAAAAATCATCGCTGTGTCACGGGTATATTTCTATAATAGGGTGTTTTCTCATAAATTCAAGCGGATAAGCGAATGGCAATGTCAGATGAAGAGCGGTATGCGTGGATTCGTCTCACGCTCGAACCCGGTGTCGGGCCGGTCACCGCGCGCCATCTGCTGGTTGCTTTCGGCCTGCCCCAGGACATCTTCGGTGCATCAGCATCTGCCCTGATGAAAGTGGTTCCGCAAAAGCAGGCATTGCAGCTGGCCGGCCCCGTGGATCCTGCCATTGATGCACTCATTAACCGTACGTTTGAGTGGCTCTCGCGTCCCGGCCATCATATTGTGACACTGGCAGACGAGCAGTACCCTGGTCTGCTGCTGGATACGGCCGATCCGCCGCCCCTGCTATATGTGGACGGGGATCCGGCGGTACTCGCCCGGCCAGCCCTGGCCGTTGTGGGAGCGCGCTCTGCCACGCCTGGCGGCACGGATAATGCCTTTGCCTTTGCGCGTCACCTTTCCCAGGCGGGCTGGGCAATTGTCAGTGGCCTGGCCCAGGGAATCGACGCTGCTGCGCACGCAGGTGCATTGGCCAGCTCGTCCACGCTGCCCACGCTCGCTGTTATGGGAACGGGTATCAACAAAGTCTATCCGGCCATTCACAAGGAACTGGCCATGCGCATTCGGGAAAGAGGGGCGCTGGTCTCGGAACTGCCGCTCGACACTGCGGCAGTGGTGCATCAGTTTCCGCGTCGCAACCGCATTGTTGCGGGCTTGTCTCGCGGCGTGCTGGTTGTCGAGGCGGCAAAACGCAGTGGCTCGCTGATTACCGCCCGTCTTGCCGGCGAAAACGGCAGAGAGGTATTCGCCATCCCGGGATCCATTCATTCCCCCCTGTCCCGCGGCTGTCATGCGCTGATCCGTCAGGGCGCCAAATTGGTGGAAACGGCAGACGATATCCTTGAGGAACTGGCCCGTAGCGGTGCAGTGCCGCCATCACCAGACATGTCTGTGGAGCAGGGTGCGCGAGCGAGGCGGCCAGCGGTGCCACGCACGCAAAACCGCCAGTCAGGGGCGGCTCCTACGTCAATCCCGCAAGACACACCTGTCACTGATCCTGCCCAGGAGGCGTTACTCGAGAAGATGGGTTATGATCCGGTTTCGCTTGATCTGCTATTGCTGCGCCTGGGTACTACTGTGGGGGAATTGGCCGGGACGCTGACCGAGCTGGAAATGCTCGGTAAAATCGTTCGACTGCCCGATGGACGTTATCTGCAACGGGCGAATCACTTACAATAAACGACCAAGCCAACCACAAATATCATAGTCTTCACCATCGCTCGCCGGACAGTTTTCAAGGGGGGCGGTTTGCAATCATTCAAGTCACATCAATTCAGGAGCGCTACATGGCCACCCGATTCAACGTTCTGGTTATCACCGGCAGTCTTCGTGAGAAATCCTACAATGCGGCCATCGCGCGGCAGCTTTCTGCGCTCGCTCCCGACAGTATTGAACTGACTCATGCGCCATCCATCGGTACACTGCCGCACTACAATCAGGATGTACAGGACGCGGGTTTCCCCGCCGAGGTTCAGGTTTTTGCTGATGCCATCAGCGCTTCTGATGGTCTGATCTTCGTGACGCCTGAATACAACTATTCCGTGCCAGGCGTACTCAAGAATGCCATTGATTGGGTATCGCGTCTGCGCCCCTTGCCTTTCGATAACAAAGTCGCTTCCATCATCTCGGCCTCTGGTGGCGCTATCGGAGGGGCGCGCATGCAATATCATTTGCGTCAGATCCTGGTAGCCATGAATGTGCATGTGGTCAATAAACTCGAAATCATGGTGGGAACCGTTCAGAACAAGACAGACAAAGAAGGCGGCGATATTACGGACGAAAATACGCTCAAATTCATTCGCAATAATCTGAATGAACTGGCGCGTATGCTTGACATCCACCACGGTACAAAGAACCCGGCCTGATTGGAGATTGCTATGGCTATTGCAACACGCGTCAAATTGGTAGAAGTCGGCCCGCGTGACGGTTTGCAGAACGAAAAACAGTTCGTGCCTACCGACATTAAAATTGAACTGGTTGACCGGCTGTCAGCTGCGGGCTTCCAGAATGTGGAAGCGGCCTCCTTTGTTTCGCCCAAGTGGGTTCCGCAAATGGCCGATGGCGCTCAGGTCATGGCCGGCATAACGCGCAGGCCGGGCACGATCTACTCCGTGCTCACTCCCAACCTGAAGGGGTTCGAAGGTGCCCTTGCTGCTGGTGCCGACGAAGTGGTCATTTTCGGCGCCGCCAGCGAATCGTTCTCACAGAGAAACATCAACTGCTCTATTGCTGAATCTATCGAACGTTTTGAACCGGTAGCCGAGGCGGCCAAACAAGCTGGCCTGCGCCTTCGCGCAAGCATCAGTTGCGCGCTGGGGTGTCCTTACGAGGGCGAGATCGCCCCGGCAGCAGTGGCAGATGTAGTCAAACGCATGCTGGCGCTGGGCTGTAACGAAATTGATATTGCCGACACCATTGGCGTTGGCACACCGCGCAAAGTGACAGATGTCATGAAAGCCGTGGCCGAGGTTGCCGATCCTGCCATGCTGGCCGCGCATTTTCATGATACCTATGGCATGGCGCTGGCTAATATCCTGGCAGCGCTGCAGGCCGATATTGCGATTGTTCATTCGTCTGCTGCCGGTCTGGGGGGCTGTCCCTATGCCAAAGGTGCGACGGGTAACGTGGCGACAGAAGACGTTCTCTATATGCTGCACGGCATGGATATTGAAACCGGCATCGATCTGGACCAGGTCATTAGCACTGGACAGTGGATGTCGGATTATCTGCAGCGCGCCAATTCCAGTCGCGCCGGCAAGGCAATCATCACCAAACGAAATGCGGCCTGAATAAATCATGGTGATCAACTTTCTGCCTTTGACCGACAGTGAACGTGAAGAATTACTATCGGATATTGAACCTTTGCCTATCGCCGGCCAGGCCTGGCGCGGCTGGGTTAAATCGGTGGCCTGGCTGATACTGGTCCTTATCGTGGTGCAAGGATTCGTGGCGTTCAACAAGGCGGGGGTCGATGCCCTGATGTCGGCGACGGGCCTGCTTCTGCTAGTTGTCTTTATCGCACTTGCGGTCACGACACGCTACATGCAGACCTCAACGACAACGATTGACCGCAGGGGCTTGCGCCAGACCTGGCTGACCCGTCGGGAAGTCGCGTGGGAAGATGTTACTTTTGCCAAATTCGTGCCGATGCTGGCATCCAAGCGCCTGGTCGTTTTTACGAAGAAGGGCAAGCCGGTGGTGTTCCAGGGAGGTACACGTGAACTGCAGATTGCCTTTGCAAAAATCTCACTGGCGTTCAAGAATCGTAAAATCTGAAGGGAGCAGCAGTCCATATGCAAAAATCGGGCGCGGCAGATTCTGTTTGCCCGTGACTGAAAGGCACTGCGTACACCTGTTGCGAACCATGATGGCCACTGCCTGATAGCAGTTTTTTTGACTACACTCCCTGAAGAGGTGTCTGGGCTCAGGTGGTAACCTTCCTTCCGGCATATACTGCCCTGCGATTGCGCATCCGTTCCGGCGTGTATGGACTGTCAGTTTGACCCGCCGGAGCTATCTGCACGGGTATCGCCCGTCCCGTTTATCGGATCAAAGTGTGTGGTCACCTGCAGGATATCGTCGATCTGCATGATGCGTTCACAGGCGCTTTCGGAAATATCGTGGGCCGCGGCGATCGTCATCAAAGCGGGAAATTCCAGATGCACTTCCACCAGTATCATGTCACCGCTCTTGCGGGTTTTCAGATCATGAAAACCCAGCAGCCCCGGGGTTGCCTGCAGGGCATGGCCAATCTGCTGCACAATCTCTTGATCCACAGCTCGGTCGGCCAGGTCATTGAGTGCCTGCAGGCTAAATTTACCTCCCATGCGCGCAATCATGACACCCACCAGCAGGGCTGCAATCGGATCAGCCATGGGAAAACCGGCGATGTTTGCCAGAATACCGATGCTGACCACCAGGGAAGAGGCTGCATCCGAGCGTGCATGCCAGGCATTGGCCACCAGCAGCGATGACCGGATGCGTTTGGCTTCGCGCAGCATGTAGCGAAACAGCAGTTCCTTGGCAATCAGCACTACGGTAGCCACGACCAACGCCGCATAGTGGACGGTCACCACTTGCGCAGGATTGGCAAGTTGCCGGCCGGCTGTCCAAACCATCACCACCCCTACCACCAGCATGATCATACCGATAGCGAGCGAGGCAATGGTTTCAAAACGCCGGTGCCCGAAGGGGTGATCGGTATCAGCCGCTTTCGCGGCATAGCGGTTTGCAACCAGAACGACGAAATCAGACAGGATATCCGACAGGGAATGAATGGCGTCTGCCACCAATGCGCGCGAGTGCGAGAGCAGGCCAATGATGATCTGCAGTACAACAAGAGCAAGATTGACGGCCACGCTGACCCAGGTGCTGCGTCTGGCAACACGTGAGCGCTCGGCATCTGGCGCCGGTTCAGATGCCTGGTAGGAGGCGAGCCGACGCGAACGCGTCGTGGAATGAGGATGTTGGTGTGCCATGCCTGTCGGGGCTGAAATAGGTCGGAGGTTTAAGGTATGCTACTCAATTGTCCACCACTTTCCTAGTAGCAAGACTATGTTGAATGTTGTTTTTGCGGGAACGCCGGAATTTGCCCGTCAGGCACTTGAGGCTATCCTGAAGGCGGGTTTTTCCGTTCCCCTTGTCATGACGCAACCTGATCGCCCCGCAGGGCGCGGGATGCGGCTGACTCCCAGTCCGGTCAAACAGCACGCACTCGAGCATGATCTTGCCGTCATCCAGCCTGTCAGTCTACGGCTGGATGGCAAGTATCCGGAAGAGGCGGAAAGCGCCAGGCAGACACTGATGGCCCTGCAGCCCGATGTGATGGTAGTGGCCGCCTATGGATTGATCCTCCCGCAATGGGTACTGGATCTGCCCCGTTATGGTTGTCTGAATATTCACGCCAGCCTGCTGCCCCGTTGGCGCGGTGCGGCGCCTATCCAGCGCGCCATCGAGGCGGGTGATCCGGCAACCGGCATCGCCATCATGCAAATGGATGCCGGACTGGATACCGGCAATGTCATTGCCAGCGATACCCTGGCCATTGTAGATCAGACCGCAGCGCAGCTGCACGACGAACTGGCGGTAATGGGTGCCCGGCAAATCGTGGCCGTGCTGCAGACGCTGGATGAGCAGGGCGCACTCGCCTCGACACCCCAGCCGGAGCAGGGTGTAACCTACGCAGCCAAGCTGGACAAGCGCGAAGCAGCGCTGGATTTGTCTCTGGATGCCGTGACGCTGGAACGACGAATTCGCGCGTTCAATCCCTTTCCCGGTGCCACGCTTACCCTGCCGGGCCTGAATGAACCGGTGAAAATATGGGATGCCTGCACGGTTAGCGAGGTCGATGCCGGCGCGGCCCGTTCCACAACACCGGGCCAGATTCTGGCGGCAACGCCCCAGGGCATTGATCTTGCCACGGGCAAAGGCGTGTTACGCCTGCTGCAATTGCAGAAAGCTGGCGGCAAGCGCCAGCCGGTCTCGGTTTTTGTGAGTGGCTGGAAACCGCCGCAAGATTAAGATTGGCGGAAGGTCGGTGGCGGCCTGCGCGACCCCTGTAGACAAGTGACTAGGGGTGTTGCTTGCGCCGGGACAGTTCCCGAAGTCCGAATCGGTTGCATGCACTCTTCGGTAAACCAGAGCGGCGATAAGCGGAAAAATCAGGCAGGCAGCAGTTGGGCGGGTATTTCTGAGGGTGTCCGGAACAGGAAATCGGGGTGCCTGGCGGACAGGGCATCGGGATGGTTGTATCCCCATGCCACACAAGCCGCAGCACATCCTGATTCCCGGGCCGCTTCAATATCGCGGATTTCATCGCCAATCAGCAGGCAGTCCGCCGGCGTGCACCCCGTTTGCCGATAGAGCGTTTTCAGTCGGGATGCCTTGCCAAACAGATCGCTGCCACAGCGGTATTCATCGATTATCTCTGCAGCCTTGCCCAACGTACGCTTCACATTGATTTCGCTGTTCGAGCTGAGCACGGCGAGCTGATAGCCAGCCTGTTTCAATACCGCCAAAGTCTGTTCGATACCCTCAAACAAATGCACATTTGGTGACGCTTCCTGCATACGCTGGCGAAACTCCATCAGAATGGCAGGGGCCTTCCAGAAAGGGATATCCAGGGTGCTCAGAATCTGGCGAACGTCCCGATGGCGCAGTTCGCTCTTTTCCTCTTCCTCCGGGTTGCGGAATCCGTATTTTTCAGCCACACTGGCCAGGACCGTGTCGAACCACGGCAGTGTATTGGCTAGCGTGCCGTCAAAGTCAAAGGCCAGCAATCGATAGGGAAGCGTGCTCATGCATCAGTCCCGTCAGGCTGCCACTTTGTGATCGGCCCACAGGTCGTACTCGTTACTGTCGGTGACCGTACAGCTTACGATCTGACCCGGTTTCAATGTCTCGGTGCTGCTTATGAAAACACAGCCGTCAATTTCCGGCGCATCGGCATATGATCGCCCGACCGCGTCACCGTCTTCATCGATCTCGTCGATCAGGACATCAATTTCACGACCTACTTTCTGTGCGAGACGTCTGGTGGAAATGGCCTGCTGGTGAGCCATGAAACGCTCCCAGCGATCCTGTTTGACCTCGTCAGGGACGGGGTTGTCCAGGGCATTGGCGGGCGCGCCGTCCACTGGGGAGTACTGGAAACAGCCTACGCGATCGAGTTGGGCCTCTGTCATCCAGTCCAGAAGATACTGGAAATCTTCTTCCGTTTCCCCGGGGAAGCCGACGATGAAGGTCGAACGGATAGTCAGGTCAGGACAGGCTTCACGCCATTTATGGATGCGCGCCAGCGTCCGGTCCTCGAACGCGGGCCGTTTCATTGCCTTGAGCACCTTGGGGCTGGCATGCTGGAACGGAATGTCCAGATAGGGGAGAATTTTGCCTTCTGCCATTAGCGGGATGACCTCATCGACACTCGGATACGGATAAACATAATGCAGGCGAACCCAGATGCCCAGGTCAGACAGGGCACTGCACAGTTCCGTCATCCGGGTGCGCACGGGACGGCCGTTCCAGAAACCGGTACGATATTTGATATCGACGCCGTAGGCACTGGTATCCTGGGAGATGACCAGCAGTTCCTTCACGCCGGCATTGGCCAGGCGCTGAGCCTCGACCAGTACATCGCCGACCGGGCGGCTTACCAGGTCGCCGCGCATGGACGGGATGATACAGAAGCTGCAACGATGATTGCAGCCTTCCGATATTTTCAGATACGCGTAATGGCGCGGTGTGAGTTTGATGCCCTGTGGTGGAACCAGATCCACATAAGGATTGTGGTCCAGTGAGGGAGGTACCACTCCATGGACGGCGCGGACGACTTCTTCGTATTGTTGTGGACCCGTGACCGACAGCACCCTGGGGTGGACGTCACGAATCACTTTTTCTTCTACGCCCATGCAGCCGGTAACAATTACCTTGCCGTTTGCGGAAATCGCCTCACCAATGGCATCCAGTGATTCAGCCTTGGCGCTATCGATAAACCCACAGGTATTGACCACGACCACGTCGGCGCCTTCATACGAGGGGGAAATTTCGTAACCTTCCGTGCGCAGCTGGGTCAGGATGCGCTCAGAGTCAACGAGCGCCTTCGGACAGCCCAGACTGACAAAGCCAACGCGGGGAGCGGACATAAAAAACCTTTAACAAAGAGAATTAAATACGAAACAATGAAATGCGAAGCGTGAGGCAGTGATCGTAGCGGTAAAATACTTTTTCGGCGTGCACGGTGTTGCCGAGGTCATCTGGCGACGGACTTTATACGATGAGTGCCGGATCCGGACCGCAAAGATATGGCTACCCGTGGCACCGATGCAAGGGCCGCGATTTTTAATAACACGCTGGCTGCCCAAAGCGGTAACCGGGGTGTTCGCCCATTACCGCTAGTTCGCTATTGCAATGAATAATCAGGCAATTTTACCATTTTCGTTGGTTCACGGTGTATATGCACAAGCAATT
Source organism: Pseudomonadota bacterium (assembly GCA_023389155.1). Classification (GTDB taxonomy): domain Bacteria; phylum Pseudomonadota; class Gammaproteobacteria; order Burkholderiales; family Burkholderiaceae_B; genus Advenella. Next base: position 22,839 of record JAEWEV010000018.1, on the reverse strand, counting down.
TTTTAACGTCAGGGATGTCAGTCAGTGACGGATATCCCTGCTACTCATCCTTCCTCAGGGGCTACGGCAGCACCAGCGCTCAGTGAGCTGTTACTTGCGACGGCTATGGCGGTCCAGGCCGTCACAGAGGGTCGGTCGCTGACTGACGTACTCAACGCAGAGCCGCCGGTGCGCAAGGCCGCCGTGCAGGCATTGTCATTTTATGTGATGCGTCGCCTTGCCCGAGGCCGGGCACTCGCCGAACAGCTGCTGGATCGCAAACCACCGAACCGCCTGGTCGAGAGCCTTCTTGTCACGGCGCTGTGTCTGCTGTCCATTGAAGAGGAGGAAACCGCAGCCGGACATCGGGTTCCGGTCTATGAACCCCATACAGTGGTTAGCCAGGCAGTGACAGCGGCGGGAAAGGACAGAAAAACTGCCTCTTTCAAGGGGCTGATCAATGCCTGTCTGCGCCGTTTTCTGCGCGAGCGTGACGTGCTGCTTGCCGAAGCCAGGCTGCGCAGCGATGTGCGCTGGGAATTTCCCAAGTGGTGGATCCGCCGGATCCGGCAGGCCTATGCGCAGCAGTGGGAATCCATTCTGGATAGCGCCTCGCGACCTGGCCCGCTTACCCTGAGAGTCAACACCCGTAAGACAGACAGGGACACATTGCTGGGCATGCTGGAAGAAAACGGTATCGCTGCGACGGCTACGGGAAGCCAGGGTGTGATTCTGCAGCAGGCCCCGCCAGTTACCCGCATTCCGGGTTTCGAAGATGGCTTGTGGCTGGTGCAGGATGCCGGCGCGCAGCGGGTAACGGATCTGTTGTCGCTGACCGATGGCATGCGGGTGCTGGATGCCTGCGCGGCGCCCGGAGGCAAGACAGCCGGCCTGCTGATGCAGGCAGATCTGCAGCTGACTGCATTGGATATCGATGATCATCGTCTGGCGCGGGTCGCGGACAACCTGCAGCGACTGGATCTGCAGGATACCGGTGTTATCCTGCTTAGTGGAGATGCTGCCGAGCCTGCGACCTGGTGGGATGGCGAGCCATTTGACGTGATTGTGGCCGATGTGCCGTGTACGGCTTCGGGTATCGTGCGTCGCCATCCGGATATCAGATGGCTGAGACAGGAAGCTGATATCGCCGACACGGCAGCGCTGCAGCGCCGTATTGTTGCCGCCTTGTGGGGCACACTCAAGCCGGGTGGACTATTACTTTACATTACGTGCTCGGTGTTTCCGCAGGAAGGGCAGGAGCAGGCCAGGTGGATAAGCGAGACGCTGCCCGCTGCCCTCGCGCTGCCTTCGCCCGGACAAATGCTGCCGGGGCAGGGCGAGGAGCACGACGGTTTTTTCTATGCCCTGTTCCAAAAAGAGGCGTGAATTGACGTCTGACAGGCTAGCGTGAAACCACCGGGGCAGTGACCAGGCTATCGGCGGTACGGGGTGTTGGGGTATCATAGGGAACCCCGCTGCACGCGTGGTTCCCAACCTTTTATGTATTCCGGATGAAAACCCAGACTGTTACCCTGTCCCTTGCTGCACTCGTCAGGCTCGTTTTAATCGTGCTGCTGGGCCTGACCGTGATCGGGGCAGCGGGCTCACATGCGCAGAGCGCGTCCGATCCCCAATCCGAGCCTGATGGCACCCAGGTGGCTGCAGCACCGGCAGAGGCCACCATCAACCTGGTGGAAATTCATCCGCAGGGCGACGGCTACGTGCTGAATGCCGACGTTGATCTGCCGCTCTCGCATGAGCTCCAGGTGGCGGCCCAGCACGGTGTGCCACTCTATTTCACGGTTGAGTTCCGTCTCGTTGAGCCGCGCTGGTGGTGGTTTGATCGCCAGGTGTACGATCAGGAACAGACTTGGCGGGTTGCCTATAATGCCCTGGTGCGACAGTGGCGGGTGACCTCGGGTGACTATTCCGTGCCGGAAATGTCACTGGCCGATTCCCTGGATACCATCACCCGAATCAGAAACTGGCCGGTGGGACCTTTCACCGGTATTGATCCTGATCAGCATTACGAAGCCCAGTTTCGCATGAAACTGGATACCTCTCTTTTACCGCGCCCCTTTCGAATGGATGCCCTTGGCGGTCGCGCCTGGGCCGTATCAACACCATGGAAAAACTTCGCATTTCAATTCTCGGCAATCGCGCCCAAACCCTGATTCGCTGGGTTGTGCGTCTGGTATTCATTGCCGCAGTTCTGGCGGCCCTGGTTCTGATGGGGCTGCTGGTTCGCTCTACGGGTAATTCTTCACGGCTTGCGCAGCAGTATGATTTGCTGCTGCTTCTGAATGGCGTACTGGCGTTCGCCCTGTTCATCTGGGTATCAATGCTGATGTTCCGCCTGATCCGGCAATTGCGATCCCGGCAGTTCGGAGCAAGGCTTACCTCGCGATTTGCGCTGGCATTTGCCGTCATGGCAATCATTCCCGGCGTGGTAATTTATCTGCTTTCGGTGCAGTTCATGTCCCGCTCCGTCGAATCATGGTTCAACGTGCGCGTCGACAGCGCGCTGCAGTCGGGCCTGACGCTGGGCCAGGCTTCGCTGGATAGCCAGGTGGCCGATCTGTTGTCACGCGCCAAACTGATGGCTGACGAGTTGTCCACGGTCCCCGATCAGGAGCTTTCCCTGGCGCTGACGCGCCTGCGTGAAAACACCACGGTGGGTGATGCCCTGGTGTTCACCGTATCCGGCAGCCGCGTGGTTGCTTTTTCTAGTTCGTCCTTTGGCAGTCTGCTGCCGCAGATGCCGCCGGTATCGGTACTGAATCAGCTGCGCCTGTCACGCTCCTATGCCCGAACCGAGGCGGTAGAGGGGTCGGATTTCGAGAATCCTCAGCTGCGGATTCGCGTCATCGTGCCGGTGTTTTCCAGTTCGTTCAAGCTTGACGCACCGCTGGGTGCGTCTCCCGAACCCTATCTGCTGCAGCTGACGCGATTGGTTTCGGACAATATCGGCAGCAATCTGAATGAGGTGCAGAAAGGTTTTCGCGATTATCAGGAGCTGGCGTTGTCGCGCCAGGGCATTCAGAAGCTGTATGGCATTACGCTGACGCTGGCGCTGCTGGTGACCCTGTTCGCCTCCATTGCCGTGGCGCTGGCCATCGCCCGCCGCCTGGTCCAGCCCCTGCTGACCCTGGCATCGGGCACACAGGCGGTAGCGGTCGGCGATTACCGTCCGCTGCCCGAGCCTGCAGCCATGGACGAGGTCGGACTGCTGACGCGGTCATTCAATGCCATGACCCGCCAGCTCGATGAGGCACGCCGCCAGGTGGAAAGCAACCGTATCCAGCTGGAACGGTCCAATGCGTATCTGGAAAGCGTGATGGCTGGTCTGTCTTCCGGGGTAATTGTGTTCGACGAGCGATTCAATGTGACAACGGTGAACAAAGGCGCCCAGTCCATCCTGGACGTGGATTTGCGTTCCGTACCGGGCCGGCCGCTGGAAGTTGTCGATTCACTCATCGAATTTACCAGCCAGATACGCAAGGCTTTTGCCGATCATGCGGCGGTGGGTTCCGAGCGCCATTACTGGCAGGAACAAATCACCCTGTCTACCAGCACCGAGAGTGCCGAGACCGATGATGTGACCCTGCTGATGCGCGGGACACGGCTGCGGATTGACGGACGTCCTACCGGATACGTGGTGGTATTTGACGATATTTCAGAAGTGATTTCGGCGAACCGTGCACGGGCATGGGGTGAAGTGGCGCGACGTCTGGCGCACGAAATCAAGAATCCGCTGACACCGATACAGCTGTCGGCCGAGCGGCTGGCCATGAAGCTTGAGGGGCACCTGGATGAACGCAACGCCGGGATTCTGGCGCGCTTGACCAACACCATTATCAATCAGGTGTCGTCACTGAAGAAAATGGTGGATGACTTCCGCGAATATGCGCGTACCCCACCCGCACAGATGCAGCATGTGGACATTAATGCCCTGATTTCCGATCTTGCCGTTCTGTACGGCTGGGACCCGGAAGGCAACAGTCACCATGACGAACCGCTGTACCGTCACCTGCGGCTGGAGCTTGAACCGGGGCTGCCGCTGGCCGAGGCGGATCCGATGCAGTTGCGCCAGGTTCTGAACAACCTGCTGTCCAACTCACGCGATGCCATGGCAGACCTGGAACTGGAAGGCGACGAACCCGGCATCACGATCAGGACAACACTAACACGTTCGGAGAAGGGTCAGAGCACTGACGGACAGGCAATTCGTATTACACTTGAGGACAGGGGTTGCGGGTTTTCTGCGAAGGTATTGCAAACGGCATTTGAGCCTTACGTGACGACCAAATCGCACGGAACAGGACTGGGCTTGCCTATTGTGCGTAAAATTATTGAAGAGCACGGGGGCCGAATTGACATTGCCAATCGCAAGGCAGGCGGGGCACGCGTATCAATATTACTCACGCGGCTGACTCCGAAAATAGGCAATTAGCGGATTCCCGTGGTTATAATTGAACCCGGAACTTGATCAGTACCAAACTGCAGTCAGAAAGTAATAGGTGACAGGATATGGCCAGAATTCTGGTGGTTGACGATGAAATAGGTATACGTGAACTTTTGTCGGAAATTTTATACGACGAAGGACACACCGTAGAGCTTGCAGAGAATGCCTCGCAGGCACGCGCTGCTCGCTTGCGCTACCGGCCCGATCTGGTACTGCTGGATATCTGGATGCCCGATACTGACGGTGTCAGTCTGCTCAAGGAGTGGGGCTCGCAAGGCCTGCTTGATATGCCCGTCATCATGATGAGCGGTCATGCTACCGTGGACACGGCGGTGGAAGCTACGCGCATTGGCGCCATGGACTTTCTGGAAAAACCCATTACTCTGCAGAAGCTGCTCAAGACTGTGCAGGCGGGTCTCATGCGTCCGCATGCCAAACAGGTACTGGCTTCTGCGCAGGCAACGCCCACCAATGGTGCTGCACGTGCCCCGGCAGCAGCTGCTGCCCGACCAGGTGTTCCGGCGCCAGCCACCAGTGCGGCACAGGTTGCCCCTGCTGCTGCGGCTCCCGAAGCACCGGCACAAGGCTCGCAACTGGGCAGCATTTCGCTGGATCAGCCTCTGCGCGATGCCCGCGACGAATTCGAGCGTGTGTATTTTGAATATCATCTGGGCCGCGAAAATCACAGCATGACTCGCGTTTCGGAAAAAACCGGCCTTGAACGCACGCACCTGTATCGCAAGCTGCGTCAGCTGGGCATTGATTCTTCCCGCAAACGTAACTCATGAAGATCCTGATCCTTGGCGCGGGACGTGTAGGTGCGAGCGTTGCCGAGAATCTTGTTTCCGAAAAAAACGACATTACCATCGTCGACACTGACGGCGAGCGCCTGCGCTATCTGCAGGAACGCTTTGACCTGCGCGGCGTGCAGGGCGATGCGTCCATGCCGGACGTCCTGCGGTCGGCTGGTGCCGATGATACCGATCTGCTGGTGGCCTGTGCCGCCACCGATCCGGTCAATCTCGTCGCGTGCCGTATCGCCAAGGATGTATTCAATATTCCACGACGCATTTCCCGCGTGCGAAGCTATGCCTTTTCCAGCAATGTCGAGCTGATAAAGGAAAGCTTTGGCGTCGATTCGGTGATTAGCCCGGAAGACAGCGTCACCACCTATCTGCACAGTCTGATTGAGTTTCCTGAAGCCTTGCAGGTCGTGGAATTCGGCGGGGGGCGCCTGAGCATTCTGATTATCCGCATCGGCCGGATCAGCCCGCTGATCAATCTGCGCGTTAACCAGACTGGCCAGAATCTTCCGAACCTGAATGCGCGCGTGCTGGAAATCTTCCGCAACGGTGCTTCCATCCCGCTCGATCACCAGTCGGTGATTCAGCAGGGCGACGAATTAGTGGTCGCCGTGGATACGCAGGAAGGCAAAGATGCGGTTGCCAAACTTCAGTACGCCTCACGCAAGGTACGTACCGTCATGATTGCTGGCGGTGGCAATATCGGTTTCCGCCTGGCCCGCAAACTGTCAGAAGGAAGTTACAACGTGCGCGTTCTGGAATCCAGCAAGGCGCGCTGCGAAACCCTGGCTTCGATGTTGCCCAGCAAAGTCCTGGTCCTGCAGGGTGACGCGACTGACGAGTCTCTGCTGGACAATGAAAACATCGAAGAAATGGACACCTTCCTGGCCGTTACCAATGACGACGAAGACAATATCATGTCGTCATTGCTGGCCAAGCGGCTGGGCGCACGCAAAGTGGTAGCCCTGATCAACCGCAAGGCATACGGGGAATTGATGGAAGGCAGTCTGATCGATATTGCCGTCTCTCCGTCTCAGGCTACAATCGGCGCACTTCTGCGCGATGTACGGCAGGGCGCTGTGGTTGCAGGCCACCGGCTACGCTGGGGCAATGCCGAGGCCATTGAATTCGAGGTCAATGGTGACAAGAAAAGTTCGCAGGTTGTCGGCAAATCCATTCATGCTCTGAAGCTGCCCAAAACCGCGATTGTGGCGGCGATTTTGCGTGAAGATGAAATTATCCTGCCCGAACCGGCAACCCAGATTCTGCCTGGCGATCACGTGGTGGTCTACGCCGGAAACCGGCACGATATGCGACGGGTAGAGAAACTCTTCCAGGTTTCGGTGTTTTTCTTCTAGGCATGCCTACATGCGCAATATTCTGAATGTCCTGCATGCGCTCAGCCTGACTATGCTGGGCTTTTCCACCATTCTGCTTTTTCCGCTGGGGGTCTCACTGTATTTCGAGGATGGCGCCCACAATGCCTTTCTGTATAGCCTGGCGATTGCGATAGGGGTATCGGTGGTGCTGTGGAAACTTACCAGCAGTTCAAAGAATGAAATCAATCCACGCAACGGTCTGCTTCTGGTTTCGCTGGTCTGGCTGGTATTTCCGCTGATTGCGTCACTTCCCTTTGTGTTTGATGCGTATATTGAAGGGCATTCACTGACATTCACTCACGCCTATTACGAGGCGATGTCCGGCCTGACCACGACCGGTGCATCAGTGCTGGATAACATTTCGGATCTGCCGCCATCGGTCAATATCTGGCGCATGACGCTCATTTGGGTCGGGGGCATGGGAATCCTGGTCATGGCCGTGGCCATCATGCCGCTGCTGGGTGTGGGTGGACATCAGGTCATGCGCGGCGAGATACCGGGTCCCATGAAGGAAGAAAAACTGACGCCGCGTATTGCCGGTACGGCCAAGGCGCTGTATGCCATTTATATTTCCGCGTCCACGCTTTGCGTAATCTGCTACCATTTTGCCGGCCTGTCCTGGTACGACGCGTGGTGTCATGCGGCGTCCACCATGGCGCTGGGTGGTTTCTCTATCTATGATGAAGGTTTTCAGCATTATGATTCGCCACTGGTCGATACCGTGGCCTGCGTGTTCATGCTGTTTGCCGGGATCAATTTTGCCACGCACTACAACGTGTTCAGATTTCGCAGTCTGCGCTATTACCTGACCTGTCCTGAAACGAAAATATTCCTCTCGCTTCTGCTGCTGGCCGGATTGGCTGTGAGTGTCTGGCTATATGTGAACAGCGTCTATCCCACCCTCGGACAGGCCTTTCGCTTTGGCATGTTCAATACCATTTCGCTGGCCACCACGACGGGTTTTGCCAACACCGATTACCTGCACTGGCCGGTGTTGCTGCCCGTTATGATGCTGCTGCTGGGCAGCTTCTCGTCGTCTGCCGGTTCAACCGGGGGCGGTATCAAGCTGATCCGGGTGATTCTGATTCTGAAGCAGATCCGTGCAGAACTGCGCAAACTGCTGCATCCGCACGCCATTTGTCCGGTTAAACTGCGCAACCGCATTGTTCCTCCGGCGATTATTTCATCCATCATGACGTTTGTACTGGTGTTCGTCATCATGAATGTCGTGCTGACCGGTGTCATGGTAATTTCCGGACTGGACTTCACGACAGCGTCATCCGCTGTATTCGCCAGTCTGTCCAATATCGGCCCGGGTCTGGGAACCGTTGGCCCCATGAGCAATTATGCGGGACTGAACAATTTCCAGATGTGGATCTGCACCTTTGCCATGCTGATCGGGCGGCTGGAGTTTTTTACCATTCTGGTCCTGTTCACTCCCGGTTTCTGGAAAAAATAGCGCTTCCCGCAGGTCGCGAAAGCGCACTCATGCTGAATTCATTTCGAACTTATGCCGTATTTATTCGGTACCTATTTATTGTCCTTTCATGCTTCACATCGCCCTGTTCGAACCCAAAATTGCTCCCAATACCGGCAATATCATCCGGCTGATTGCCAATAATGGCTGCTGGCTGCATCTGATTGAGCCCATGGGATTTCGCATCGATGATGCCAAAATGCGTCGGGCAGGGCTAGACTATCACGATCTGGCCAAGGTCACCATTCATGCCGATTATGACGCCTTTGTTGCTTCGGTACCGGGCCAGCGGATTTTTGCCATTACCACCAAAGGCACGCGGGCCTACACCGATGTGGCTTTCCAGGACGGCGATGTACTGCTTTTCGGCGCCGAAACAACCGGCCTCGCGCCCGAAGTCATGGCCAGTTTTTCTGATCAGCAAAGACTGCGCATTCCCATGCTGCCCAACAACCGCAGCATGAACCTGTCCAACGCCGTGGCCATTGTCAGTTACGAGGCATGGCGACAGCTGGGATTCCCCGGCGGCCATTGAGGCCGTGGGCCGCGCTTCGCATCACACAGGTTGAAAATATCGCCATAACATACTGGCGGCGGTTCACGTCTTCCAGCACAAAGGATCGACCGGGAAAGCCGTTGCGTCCGCCGTGTTGCGATGTCGGTATGGCGTTCTGGCAATCACCACGGCGATGAGCCGGTGGGCACCGGCGGCAATCAACGCCCTGGCGGCGGCATCCAATGTGCTGCCGGTGGTGAGCACATCATCCACGAGAACCGCGCAAGGGAGCGATACATTGCGTGAACAGTAATAAAGATGCGCGGTATTGGCCTGGCGCTGTTCTCGATTGAGCGAGCTCTGTTTTAATCGCTCCGGTTCCCGGTGTAGCAGTGAATGCATGACCGGCAGATGTAGGAGACGACCAAGCTGCGAGGCAAATTCGGCGGCCGGATTGAAGCCACGGCGCCGCAGTGACGCAGGGCTTCCCGGCACCGGAATGAGCGGTGCATGGCATTGCCAGAAGGGTACAGGCCATTCGGGGCTGTGCTCTATGATCGCCTCGCAGGCCAGATGTGCGAACACCGTGGCAAGCTGAAACTGTTTCGCATTTTTATAGCGCAGTACCAGGCTGTCGGCTGGCGGCACATAATCAAAGGCGGCAACGACCTTTTCCAGCGGACGCGACCCGCTCGCGCAGTCCGGGCAGGGTATATCGCCCGGAAGGGCAAGAGCACAGCGAGTACAACGCCAGCGATGATGACGCATGGAATAACGCATATCGGCGCTGCAGCCAGCGCACAACCGGCCCCGCGGGGCAGATCCGTCGCAAAGCGCGCAGGAGGACTGAATATAACTGTTGAAACGACGTGCCACGCGGGAAAATCTTCTGGAAAACAGCAGGTCTGCCGCCATCACCAATCACCTTCATTACAATGACAGATTGCGTAATCTGCCAGAACCCGTTTCCGGCATCAATTGGCTTTGTGATACCCATGTCCCAGCTCATTCATTCGGCTTCCCGGCTGCCCATCAATATGACGCACGTGCGTCAGCAGTTTGCCCGCCGTGGCATGCTGGAAGATGCTCGCTTTTTCAATGATGAAATTGCTGCGCGTATGATAGATCGGCTTGGTTATATCAAGGTAAATCCGCAGCAGATCGTCGATGCAGGCTGTGGGCCAGGCAATGCGCTTTACCTGCTGGCCTCGAGATATCCGCAGGCCTCCATCACGGGTGTGGACCATTGCACATCGTTTATCGCGCACTGCGAAAGCGAGTTTCAGATCAAAGGCCTCAAATCCCTGCTGCACAAGCTCAAGGGCGGACAAAATTTCGCCTTTGCATGTGCCGATATGGCGTCCATGCCAATGGCGCCCGAGTCGGTAGATATGATCTGGTCAAATCTGGCATTGCACTGGCATCGCCGGCCTCATGACGTCATTCGCGAATGGCGGCGGGTGCTGCGTACCAGCGGACTGGCCATGTTCTCCTGTCTTGGCCCGGGTACTTTCAAGGAAGTGCGCACGGCTGTAACTGTTGCCGGTATACAGACCCAGACCATGCAGTTCGTGGATATGCATGACTTTGGGGATATTCTGCTGGAAAACGGGTTCATGGATCCGGTCATGGATCAGGAGGTTATTACATTGACTTATCGGACAGTCGATGCGTTGCTCAAGGATGTGCGTGGACTGGGTGGCAACCCTAGCGAAGATCGTGCCAGCGGTTTGAAAGGTCGGGGATGGTACCAGCGGCTGCGCGATGGGCTGGAGCAGGGACGCGGGTCAGACGGTTTGTTGCGTCTGTCATTAGAGGTGGCTTATGGCCATGCCTGGTGCAAACCTGTGCGACAGAACGATGCCGGTGAAACCCTGGTGCCAGTCAGTTCCATCAGGCGCGCTGTGCGCTAGCCGGGGAAAAGCGGAGTGGCAATTGTTTACGAAATTCGTGGTTCCTGACTCTATGGTTCGGAGCGCAGTCTGAGGAGCCTCGCGCCGTCGGGCCGAATCCTGATTGGCATGAGTCATCAGCGCAGGGATTCATTCGTTGCGGGATTCGCGAGACAGGAGCAGAGAGACGGCCTGCAGGGGCGGCACCTTTTCAAACAGCACGCTGCATACCGCTTCAGTGATCGGCATGTCGATATCCAGTCTGCGTGCACGGGCCAGCGCTGCCCGGGCACAGCGTACGCCTTCGGCCGTCATCCCCAGCGCCAGAATGGAGGCCAGATCCTGCCCTTGTCCCAGCGCCACACCGACTTGACGATTTCGCGAGAGATCACCGGTTGCAGTTAATACCAGATCACCCAGGCCGGTCAGGCCGCTGAAAGTCGCGCTATCGCCGCCCAGTGCAATACCCAGACGACTCATTTCAGCCAGGCCCCGGGTAATGAGTGCAGCGCGGGCATTCATGCCCAGCGCCAGGCCATCGGCAATGCCGCAAGCGATGGCAATCACGTTTTTCATGGCTCCGCCGACTTCCACACCAACCACATCCTTACTGCGATAGATACGGGTATTGCCCGAATGCAGCGCTGCAGTGGCCCGCAAGGTCACGCATTCATGGCTACTGGCCACGGTAAGCGCTACAGGCAGCCCTTGCGCAACCTCACGTGCAAAAGACGGACCTGAAAGAACGCCGGTATGGGCAACAATATCGGCCAGTTTGTCTTGCACGACTTCATGAGGCAGGCGCGCACTTTCCTGTTCAAAACCCTTGCAGGTCCACAGGACAGGCGTCGCTTGCAGCCCGGCGCGAGGCAGATAGTCCAGCAGAATGTCGCAGGCCTGCTCGATGGCAGCTACCGGGGTACCAAGAATAATGAGGGAGGAGTCTGCGTCCTGAAGAAACGCGAACGCCTGATCAAGACTGTCAGTGGCAATCAGCGCGGGTGGCAGGGTAATATCCTGCAGATACCGCGGGTTGCGATGTTGAAGATTGATTTGCCTTGCGGTCTCGGGGTCACGAGCCCACAGCATGACCTCGGCATTACGACAGGACGAAAGCGCCAGCGCCGTCCCCCAGCTGCCTGCCCCAAGGACAAGCACGCGTAATGGCAACGACGCTGATGCTGACGTCATGAGGATTTACTGACGGGTCGTACCCGGAGGGACGTAGATGCCTGAGCCGCCATCCTGGGGCTGTTCGCCACCCGCCTGGTTTTGCGCTTCCTGGACGCGCTGTTCGTACAGCGCCTGGAAGTTGACTTCGGCCAGGTGCAGCGGAGGCAGGGAAGTACGGTTGATGGCATCAGCCACATTGGCGCGCAGGTATGGGAACAGCATGGTTGGGCAGACGATGCCGATCAGTGGCTCGAACTGTTCTTCAGGGATATTGGCAATTTCAAAGATGCCAGCCTGTGTGCCTTCAACCAGATAGAGTGTCTTGTCGGCGATCTTGGTGGTGATTGTGACTGTCACAGTCGCTTCAAACACCGTTTCGGCCAGACGCTCACCGCCTACGTTCAGAGACACTTCAACGTTGGGCGTTTCCTGTTCCAGGAAAATCTGCGGCGCGTTGGGCATTTCCAGCGACATGTCTTTCAGATAGACACGCTGCATTGAGAAGACCGGGTCTGTCCCTGTTGCTTCGTTGTTAGATGCAGCGTTGTTCGATGCAGCGTTGTTTTCGTCAGCCATATAACTTCCTAATTATGTAAATATCAAAAATAAACGGGTCACTGACCCAGCATACCAGCAAGTTTACCCTCACGGTCAAGAGCCATGAGATCGTCACATCCACCGATATGCTCGTCTCCAATGAAAATCTGGGGAACGGTAGTGCCACCCCCAGACCGTTCAATCATAGCAGCCCGCTGCTCGCGATTTGTGTCAATACTGATTTTTTCCAAATCGGCGACGCCGCGTTCACGCAGGAGTTTCTCTGCGCGCACACAGTACGGGCAGGTCATTTTGTAGTACATGGTCACTTTTTTCATCATGAACCTTTTGGATAGAAGAGAGTAAGCAGCGGGTGTTGCAGCACGCAGGCGATCAGGCATGCTGCTTGACGGGCATGCCGTCTGCCTTCCAGGCAGCCATGCCTCCGGCCAGCGAATAGACGTCGGCAGTATGCTTGCCAGCCACTGTTGAAACCAGTTTGGCAGCATCACGTCCGCTATCGCAGACCAGGATCAGTGGCTTGTTGCGGGGCAGGGTGGTCGCCTTCTGTTCAAGATCGGCCGCTGGCAGATGACGTGCGGAGGGAATGGATCCGCTACGATAGTTTTCCAGGGGACGCACGTCGACGAAGACGGCGTTTTCCCGGTTAACCAGATTGACAGCCTCTTTTACGCCGAGGCCGGTATTGCCTTTGCCCTGCTTGCGCAGCAAAGGAAAGAGCAGCAGTCCGCCAGACACCAGCAGAAAGATAAGAAAGTAAATCGAGTTCTGATAAAGAAGAAATTCCACAATGAATCCTGAAAATGCGCTTTTCAAACGCTGAATTTACTGATTATAAAATAGCTCGCCTATTCGCGATAAGACTTCTGTAAAATAGAGGAAAATTAATAGTTGACCTCGGCCCTCAGGCAGCACGCGGGCCGCTTTCAATACGATTACAGTTTTTCAGTTTGTCTTGCGGGAATCAACAATGTATAAGCTAGTATTAATGCGGCATGGCGAAAGCCAGTGGAATCTCGAAAACCGGTTTACGGGATGGAAAGATGTCGATCTGACCGAAACCGGCCGCCAGCAGGCCTGGGATGCCGGAGAATTGCTCAGAAAAGAAGGGTATACCTTCGACCTGGCATTCACCTCCGTGTTGAAGCGCGCCATCCGTACCCTGTGGATTGCACTGGATGCCATGGACGCTATGTACACGCCCGTGCACCCGAGCTGGCGCCTGAACGAGCGTCATTACGGTGCGCTGCAGGGGTTGAACAAGGCCGAGACGGCGCAAAAATTCGGCGATGAGCAGGTGCTGATCTGGCGTCGCGCCTATGCGATCGCTCCCGACCCTCTTGATGGCGAAGACGAACGTCATCCCCGCTTTGATGCACGTTACAGTCGTATTGCCGCCGACGATCTGCCGGCAACCGAATGCCTGAAAGATACTGTCGCACGTGTGCTGCCCTTGTGGAATGAGTCCATCGCTCCCGCCATCCGGGCGGGCCGCAATGTGCTGATATCTGCTCATGGCAACAGCCTGCGCGCACTCATCAAGCATCTGGACAATGTATCCGAAGAGGATATCGTCAACCTGAATATTCCTACCGGCCAGCCGCTGGTTTACGAGCTTGATGCGGACCTCAAGCCCATCAGGCATTACTATCTGGGAGACCAGGAAGCCATTGCCGCAGCCATGGCGGCCGTTGCTGCCCAGGGCAAGGCAAAAAAGGACTGACGTGACACGGCCTTCCAGTTCGTTCCCCTCTCTCCATGCATGCATGCGATAAAAAAGGCCCAATGAATGGGCGCTGCTTTCTGCCGACCCGGTGTTCGCTCCGATGCGTCACGCTCGCCTGTGTGTTGCTTCTTGCAGGCGCACCAGCAGGCGCGCAGGCGCAGTCCATTTCGTCGCTGACCAAGCAGCAGCAGAATGCAGAGCGATTGCGGCGCGATCTTCAGGAAAAGATCGCTGCGGTCCAAAAGCGTATCGACGAGTCAGAGAGTGATCGCAAGGATGTTACCGAAGCCCTGCGCCAGTCTGAAAGTGAAATTTCCCGTCTGAATGCCCGGCTGGATGATCTTGACCGGCAGCGTGACAGTACCGAAAAGGAACTGGACGGTTTGCGCAAGGAACAGGCACAGCAGCAGGCGCTCATGGAGCAGCGCCGCGAAGAGCTCGCCGAGCAGCTCAAGTCTCAATATACCAATGGTGTTTCGCCATGGGCGGCGTTGCTGTCTGGCGATGATGCCCAGAAAATCGGACGCGATCTGACCTATCTGAGCTACGTCGCGAAGGCCCGTACTCAGGCCGTCAATGCGCTAAATGCCGAAATTGCCCGACTGGACGAGGTCAAGAGCAAGGTAGCGAGTCACCAGAAAACGCTTAAGGCGCTCGCGGACGATGCCGAGAAAAGCAAAAGCGACCTTGAAAAGGAAAAGCAGAAGCATGCTGCTGTCCTGGCAAAAATCGAGGCCGATCTAAAAAACCGGCGTTCACAGGCCGGCAAACTGGCGCGTGATGATCGACGTCTGAATTCCCTAATCGACGACATCCAGAACAACATCGTTAAGCAGCGCGAAGCCATCAGGCAGGCTGCCATAGAACGTGAGGCACGGGAAGCGGCCAGGCGCAAGGCCTTGCAGGAAGCGCGTGAACGTGCTGCGCGCCAGGCGGCGCAACAGGCTGCGCTTGCAGCAAAACGCGCAGAACAGGCCGCCCGGCAAGCCCAGGCAGCCCGTGAGGCAGAACAGCAGGCCTATATGACTGCCGAAGAACAGGCTGCCGCCTTGCAGCGGGCACGGGAGAATGCGCCTTCTGTAGGAGGAGGCACTCCAGTTCAGCCAGCGCCGGACCTCGATGCGGTCAGCCGCTCGTCTGCTGCCGCCCAGCAGCAACTGGCGCAGGCCCGTATGCGGCGGGAAAATCTGGAAATTGACCGTGAAAAAGCGCGGCTGGCCCGTTTGAGAGCGGAAGAAGAAGTGCGACTTGCACAGAAAGCACGAGAGGACGAGCGCAAGGCAGCCGCTGAAGCCTCGTCAGGAAATGTCGGCCTGCAGCGCGGCGCGCCCTGGCCGGTGCGCGGTAGCGTGCAGGGTCGCTTTGGCACGCCACGGCCCGATACGGGCGATGTCTGGCGAGGCATTCTGATCCGCGCCAGCGGTGGAACACCGGTCAAGGCAGTCGGCAGTGGTAACGTGGTTTATGCTTCATGGGTCCAGGGATTTGGTAATCTCATTATTGTGGATCATCAGAACGGCTTCCTGAGTGTATATGGGTACAATCAGAGCCTGAGTAAAAGCGTGGGCGACCGCGTTCGTATCGGAGAAACCATTGCCCGAGTCGGGGCAACAGGGGGGCAGGTTGACCCCGGCCTCTATTTTGAAATCAGAAAAGGGTCTGCGCCGGTAGACCCCATGAGCTGGCTGGCCCGGTAACGAGGCCCGCAACCACCCGGAAGACGCTATGAAATTGTTTGCAGTTCGCCAGTTGACATACGTACTTGCCATCGGCCTGATACAGGCGTCCGTGGCGTACTCGCCCGTTGCCTTTTCCCAGACCAAGCCCGGTAATGCGGCCCGTCAGACTCCCGCGCCAGAGCTGCACGCGCCGCTGCCCGCAGAAGAGTCGCTGCCATTTGTTGAACTTCAACGGTTTGCGCGCATTTATGCTGCCATCAAAAACAATTATGTGGAGCCCGTTTCCGACCAGAAACTGATTGAATCGGCAATCAAGGGCATGGTGCAAGACCTGGATCCTCACTCAGCCTATCTTGATGAGCTCGAGTATGAAGAAATGCGTGCCTCTACCGATGGCGAATTTGGCGGTCTGGGTATTGAAATTGGCCCTGAGAAGGGTTTCGTGAAAATTATTTCTCCCATCGAAGATACGCCTGCGGCCAAGGCGGGCATTATGCCCGGCGATATCATCACCCGTATCAACGGCGAGAGCATGGAGGGCAAGCCCCTGAATGAAGTGGTGAAAAACCTCAGGGGTGACGTTGGCAGTCCTATCAAACTCTCTGTGAACCGCCCGTCTACCGGAAAGCAACTGGATTTTGATCTGGTTCGCGCCATCATCAAGGTGCAAAGCGTTCGCAGCAAAATGCTGAAAGATGGCATTGCCTATATGCGGATATCGCAGTTCCAGGAACGCACCGGCCCCGATCTGGCCAAGCAGTTGAAGGATCTGGATGCCAAGGGGTCGATCAAAGGTCTGGTGCTGGATTTACGCAATGATCCAGGTGGTCTGCTGACGGGGGCCATTGGCGTTTCCGCAGCATTCCTCAAGCCGGGCGTGAACGTGGTTTCAACCAAATCCCGCATCGATCAGGAGTCGCATGTCTTCAAGGCAGTGCCTGGCGACTACGTTCACAACGCCCGGGATTATCTAAAAGATCTTCCATCCTGGACACGTACGGTACCTATGGTCGTGCTTATTAACGTTGGTTCTGCCTCTGCCTCCGAAATTGTGGCCGGCGCCCTGCAGGATCACAAACGTGCCACGATTATGGGGAACCGCAGCTTTGGCAAAGGTTCAGTACAGGTGGTCATGCCACTGGATGATAATACCGCCCTGAAGCTGACCACCGCCCGTTATTTCACACCCTCGGGCCGGTCCATCCAGGCCACGGGCATTGTTCCGGATGTCGTGGTGACCGATACGGAAAAAGGCGATCTGTTCAGTTTCCCGCGAGAAGCGGATCTGGCTGAGCATCTGGCTAACGATCAGGCGGGCAAGGACGGTGAAGTCAGGGGTACCACTGCACTTAAGCCCGATGAATCTGCCGAGGAACAGGAAGTCTTTGAATTTGGTTCCGAAGACGACTTCCAATTGATGCAGGCCGTGAACAAGCTGCAGGGCAAGCCGGTCAAAGGTGGTGCCCCGGTTGCCGAAAAACCGTTGAGCAAACAGGAGCAGGAGGCTGAGAAAAAATCCATTGATGCGACGGCTGATGACGCATCTGCGCCAGCGAACGATCAGGATGCAACGCCTTCAGAACAGGAGCCGAGTGACGTGCGTGAGCGCGATAAGGCCGAGCCTGCGCCAGCGGCGCCGGCCGATCGCAAGGCACCTGCCGATAGTGTTACGCCACCAGCCACCCCGGCCAAACCTGGAAAATAATGATGGACGACAAGCAGTTGCTGCGCTATGCGCGACATCTGATGCTGGATGCCATCGGCATTGAAGGTCAGGAAACGCTGCTGCGCAGTTCGGTGCTTATACTTGGGCTTGGCGGTCTGGGTTCTCCGGCTGCAGCGTATCTGGCTTCGGCGGGAGTCGGCAGACTGGTGCTGGTTGATGACGATCAGGTGGAGTTGTCCAATCTGCAGCGGCAGATCATCCATACAACAGACAGAATCGGGCAGAGCAAGGCGGGATCAGCGCAAATCGCCATCGCGCAAATCAATCCGGATTGCGTGGTGGATACCGTTGTCGAGCGCGTGGATGCGGCGCGCCTGGCGGCTTTGTTGCGTGACGTAGATATCGTCGTTGACTGTACCGATAATTTTAATACGCGACATGCCATCAATGAAGTCTGTGTCGCCCAGTCCAAGCCTTTTGTTTCAGCGGCTGCCATTCGATTCGCCGGGCAGGTAACCGTTTTTGACACACGGCACGCCGATTCCCCCTGCTATGCCTGTGCCTTCCCGCCCTCGGACAATCTGCAGACTGACAATTGCGCGACCATGGGTGTTTTTGCGCCTCTGGTCGGCATTATCGGCAGCGCAGAGGCTGCCGAAACCATCAAGACGTTGCTGGGGATGGGAGAAAATCTGCAGGGCAGGCTGATGATGCTTGACGCCCTGTCCATGCAGTGGCAGACATTGCAGCTGGAGCGCAATCCGGAATGCCCCGTCTGCGCAACGCGTGACCGGAAGTTCTGACTGAATATCAGTCCTGTCGTCACGCCCTGTCGTCCATTCGGGCTGCAGTGCCAGGCAGGATGCACGAGTATTATAATTACAGAGCGATCCGACACGACTGTTGCGCCAAAGCGATTGCGACAGAGCGATAACGCCAATTACGCGAAAACCAGTGCTCCAGCGTGATTATGCCAACGCCGCAGACTCCCGGCCCAGCGCACATTTATCTTTGGCGGGCGAGCGCAGCGTAACCGTTGTGCTGCGCAGTTCATCACGTCTGAAATAATGAACCACGACTTCCTGACCTGCACGATAGCGATCCAGTAATTTATCCCAGTTGCTGCTGTCAATTTTCAGGCCGTCTATTGCGACAAGGACGTCACCCGCCGACAGCCCGGCTTCATGGGCTGCGCTGTTCTCATACACCTGAGCCAGTCCCGGCTCACCGCCTGCCGTTGCGCGTACTACCGCGCCTATTCCTGGCGCACGGCGCTCCGCTTGCCATTCGAGGGATACGCCCTGTTTCTTCAGTAGTGCAGCCAGAGGCAAATCGTCCGTCTGCTGCGTCGCCTTCTCAATGAAAGACTCGAGGTCCACGCCGGTGGCCTGTTTGAGCAATGCGGGAAATTCATCTTCCTGCAGGCCACGCTGACGGGACTGGTAGAAGCGACGGCCGTAGCGATTCCACATCAGGCGCATGACATCATCCAGGGACTTGCGGTTATTAGTCGCATTGCGAATGCTCAGGTCCAGTGCAAGCGCGACCAGCGAGCCCTTGGTGTAATAACTCACGATGTTATTGACAGAGCTTTCGTCCTGACGGTAATACCGATTCCAGGCGTCGAACGAGCTGTCGGCCACGCTCTGTTGCATGCGGCCAGGTCCGCGATGCACGCTGGAGATGGTTTTGGCCAGCAGGCGGAAATAGTCGGTCTCGTTCAGGATTCCTGCACGCAGCAGCATCAGATCATCGTAATAGGAAGTGAAGCCTTCGAAAATCCAGAGCAGAGAGGTCAGATTGGGTCGGGTCAGATCGTAAGGCGCAAATGCCTGTGGCTTGATCCGTTTGACGTTCCAGGTGTGAAAATATTCATGGCTGACCAACCCCAGAAATGCGGTATAGCCCTCGCTGCGTTCGTCATTACCGATCACGGGCAGGGCCTGACGTGACGTGACCAGGGCCGTGGAAGCACGATGCTCCAGTCCGCCATAATCCTTGCCTGTGACATAGGTCATGAACACATATCTGTCGGCACTGTCCAGAAACGGCGCGCGTTGAGTCTCTGGTTCGAAAAAGCGGATCTGGGTCTCGCAGATTTTCGCGGTGTCGCGTGCGATACGTTTGAAATCCACGTTGGGCAGAACACCGGTAAATACCATTTCGTGCCGGGCACCGCATACAGTGAAGGTCTCCACATGAGGCGTGCCCATTTCCACGGGATGATCCACCAGGGCATCGTAATCAGGAGCCTCATACACGCCGAAACGATGAGCCTGGGTGATCTGGCGTCCGCGCCGTACCGGCTTCAGGCTGGTGTAGACGCGCCAGTGCGCTGTGCGTGCGCCGGGAGCGATCGTGACCTGGCAGGGCTGCTTTTCCCGTCCATGGATTCTCAGAAACACGCTGGTGCCATTGAAGAAACCGTGAGTCTGATCCAGGTGGGCGCACCGCACAGACAGGTCCCAGGCATAAACGCGATAAGTCAGGGTGAGGCGCTGTGAACAGGGCGCGACTTGCCAGGTATGGTTGTCCAGCTTATTAATGCTCAGCGTGGTTCGTCCGGTTTTTGCCTGCAGGCGATGAATGTGTCTTGAAAAATCCCGGATCAGATAGCTGCCCGGAATCCAGACGGGCAGGGAAACAATCTGCCCGCGTCGATCAGGGTGGTCGATGGTCACCTGAACATCGAAGTAATGGGCGGCAGGGTCTGAAGGGGTGATTTTGTAAGAGACAGAAGGCATGCGTGCTCGATAATTCTGAAGATTAAGTGGATAACTATAGCAAAAACCGAAGGTTTGTCGTTTTTCGACCATTCAGTGGCTACAATATTTGACACAATTTGAGCAACGCACCGGTGCCGGGCAGCCCGCCCGCCACTGTCCTGAATCAGAGACTCACAGGGAGAACCAGGCATGTCAGAAGAATTTGTCGTATCGCGCATTGAAGGCGCCGTAGGCGTTATTACCATCAACCGTCCCAAAGTACTCAACGCGCTCAGCAACGATGTCATGCATTCGCTCAGTGAGGCTTTGCTGGCCCTGCAGGGTGACGACAGCATTAACGTCATCGTGCTGACGGGCTCCGAAAAGGCCTTTGCCGCCGGTGCCGATATCGCAGCCATGAAAGGCTGGGATTACATGGACGTCTACAAAAGCAATTACATCTGCGGTGACTGGGAAACCATGAAAAACGTCATCCGCAAGCCGGTCATTGCTGCCGTCTCGGGCTACGCTCTGGGCGGTGGCTGTGAGCTGGCGATGATGTGTGACACCATCTACGCCGCCGAAAATGCCCGGTTTGGTCAGCCCGAGATCAAGCTCGGTACCATTCCCGGGCTTGGCGGAACGCAGCGTCTTACGCGTGCCATCGGCAAGGCTAAAGCAATGGATCTGGTACTGACGGGCCGCATGATGGACGCAAAGGAAGCCGAAAGCGCCGGACTGGTTGCCCGTATCCTGCCGCTAGAGGGTTTCCTGGACGAAGTCATCAAAATCGCCCAGGGAATGGCAACCATGTCGCAAACGGCACTCATGATGGCCAAGGAATGCGTCAATGTGGCTCAGGAAACAACACTTGAACAGGGCTTGCTGTTCGAGCGCCGTGTCTTTCACGCAACGTTCGCCACCCAGGATCAGAAAGAGGGGATGGATGCCTTCGTGAACAAGCGCACACCAGCCTTCAAGAATATGTAAGAATTCGTCCGCGCGGGTTGCCTATGACTTGAAATCTACGATATACTCCTATGGCTTAACTGAATGCTAAAAACCGTTATGAACGGCGCGGGGGCGTTACCATGAATTACGCATCGGGAGCCAGCCGACAAAGTCGTACGAAGCATTTGCCGGATGGGTGGAATCAGCAGTCCAGGGCATCAGAAGATGCAACTGTTGCTGATAGCCCACATACCGCAGTAGGAAAGACCGCGCCGGCAATGTCAGAAAAGCCACACGAAACGCCACGAGAAGCGCGTCCACTCAGCCTGACTCCAGAAGAGCGGGCAAGAATGAACGCAAGGGCGGCAAAGGGACTGGTGAATCTGGTGCTGGCGCAATCGGTCTTGTTGCTGATTGCCGCACTGGCAAGCTGGCTCGTAGCCGGGGGGTACGCGGCGCTATCCGCGCTGGCCGGGGGGTTGATCTATCTGATCCCATCCTCGTTTGCTGCCCTTCATATGCTTGTCAAGATATACAGTCAGGCTAACGCCGGCGTGCTTACGTTCTTCTGGACGCAGGCACTAAAGATTGGTGGTACGCTCGCGCTGCTGGCACTGGTTGTCAGATTCGCGGGGGGCTATCTGGTATGGCCTGCATTGCTGATCGGGCTCGTTGTTGTGTTGAAGGGGTATGTCCTGCTGCTTGTGTTGAATAAACTCAAATAGCCGGCATAAATGGGATAAATCAGAATGCAGCCTGAAGCAGGCTGCGAATTTGGAGTACGTACTAAATGGCTGCACCTGCCGAAGTATCGCCTCAGTCAGCTTATGTCCAGCATCACCTGGCACACCTGAACAACACAGGTCATCCTCAGAGCAGTATTCTGGACATGAGTGTTATCAACTACGACTCTGTATTCTGGTCTCTGGCCATGGGTCTGGTTGTCGTATTCCTTTTGTGGCTGGCTGCACGTCGCGCCACCTCCGGCGTTCCAGGCCGTTTTCAGGCTGCTGTCGAAATGGTTGTCGACATGGTCAACGATCAGGCCAAAAGCATTGTTCATAACGAAACTTCACGCAAGTTCATCGCGCCGCTGGCGCTGACCGTCTTCCTCTGGGTGACGCTCATGAACGCACTCGACCTGATCCCGGTCGATCTGGCTGGCGCCATTTTCGGATGGCTGGGCCTCGCGGGCGACCATCACGCTCATGGTCCTCTGTACTATCATCGTATTCTTCCTACAGCCGACCTCAACGTTCCCATGGGAATGTCGCTGGCCGTGCTTCTGCTTTCTTTCTACTACGGTATCAAAATCAAGAGCGCCGGCGGTTTTGTGAAAGAGCTGTTCACAGCACCGTTCCACGCGCATGGCTTTGCAGCCGTGCTGCTGTCGCCTTTCAATCTGTTGCTCAATATTATCGAATACGCAGCCAAAACCGTATCGCTCGGCATGCGACTGTTCGGTAACATGTTCGCCGGTGAACTGCTGTTCATGCTGATTGCCCTGCTGGGTGGTGCGTGGACCGGTTTTTCTGCAATGAATATCGGGCTTGGCATTGGCCAGGTTCTGGCAGGGTCTATCTGGGCTATTTTCCATATTCTGATCATCCTGCTCCAGGCCTTTATTTTCATGATGCTGACCCTGGTATATCTTGGTCAGGCGCATGAGGGCCACTAAGGTTTCGTCATAGCAGATTCTGTTATGCCGTAGAAGGTGAGCCGGGAAATACCCAGTACCGGTTTACCATTTTTTAAGCAGTAAATTTTTCCATCTTTAAATTGTTTTAGGTTCATAACCACAAGGAGTTGTCATGACCACAGCAGCTTTCGTTGCTCTTGCTTGCGCTTTCATCATCGGCCTGGGCGCTATCGGTGCGTGTATCGGTATCG
>JAEWEV010000006.1 GCA_023389155.1 Pseudomonadota bacterium | reverse complement strand
GGCTGGATTGGCGGCGAGCATCAACCGCCTTTGCAATCTGGAAAGCAAACCGTTCTTCGCCATAATATTTAATGACCTCCTTCATGTTGTCCACACTGGCCTCGGCCAGCCACTGCGCGGCAGTCTGACCGCGACTTGTATCCATCCGCATGTCCAGCGGGCCGTCCCGCATGAACGAAAAACCTCTGGACGCATCATCAATCTGTGGCGATGAAACGCCTAAATCCATCATGACGCCATCAATCTGCGTCACACCCCGTTCCGCCAGTGCCGGCACCATGGTGGCAAATCCATCATGGATCACCGTCACCCTGTCGTCTTCACGGCTCAACTGCATTGCCGCCTCGATCGCCAGCGGATCCTTGTCAAACACAAACAGTCGTGCACTTTTGCTCAGGGCGGACAACAGCAGGCGACTGTGCCCACCCCGACCAAAAGTTCCATCTACGAACACCCCATCGCGCTTTGCGGGTGGTGCCCACTGCCTGACTGCGGCAGATTTGGCGTGAAAATCAGCAAGTACCAGTGCGTTGACGGTCTCTTCATACAAGACCGGTTTGTGTTCGTATCCTGCTTCTGCCATCACAGTGAAAAATGCTCAAGACTGTCCGGCAGACCCTTAGCCAGATCCTGTGCCTGTTGCTGCGCGAAGACCGTGGCATCCCATAAATCAAAGTGCTTTCCCATTCCCACCAGAACCACATCTTTTACGATGCTGGTCGCCATACGCAATTCGGGAGCAATCAGAATGCGGCCCGATCCATCGATCTCCACATCCTGGGCATTACCCAGCAACATGCGCTGTACGTGACGGGCCGACATGGGAAACGCCATAATGGCTTCGCGTTTTTCTTCCCACACCGGTCGCGGGTAAATCAGCAATCCACCATCAAAGTTGCGGGTGACCGTCAGGGCGCCGTCTGCGGCTTCGGTCAGGGCGTCGCGATACCGGGTAGGAATGGTCATCCTCCCCTTGGCATCCAGCGTGAGCGCACTGTTTCCCTGAAATATCACTTTTATCCCACAAATTTGCACAAATTCCTACTTTTTCCCACTTTAAGTGAATGCGCGCAAATGGTCAAGTTCTATTTGGTGACTTTTATCAATCACAACAAAGACTTAGCCAACGTCGCCGAAAAAGCGAAATTTTTTCGTTTAAAAATCAGGGAGTTAAAATTAAATACAGGAAAATGTCAGAAAAAGCCGCTAAGTTCTGAATAATTATTAGCATTTATTAACATTAGCGACACAGGCATAAAGAAGACAGGGAAGGTCTGTAAGCCGGATTCTGTAAACCGGTTTCCCGGTTGGCAATCATTCCTCTGGTAACCTTATTACTAAGGCACTCAAGCCATCTACCCGCATGCTTGGACGAGCCGCCCTTCGTGACGAATCACACGCATGCCTATTTGATGTTGCTCCGGATAGAGGTTACCGCGTTTCACCCTGGCGCGCTGTCATCCTCGCGGATGACGCCATACGGAAGTCGCCGTATCAGTGCGGTAAAGCCCGCGCGCCAGTCTCGTCTCTGTGGCCCTGTTCCTCGGCGGCGCAAACCACCGGACGGCTGTTAGCCGCTATCCTGCCCTTCGGAGTCCGGACGTTCCTCGATACTGACGTACCGCGATTGCCCAACCTTCCCTGCGCCGTTATTGTAACCGCGATAATACCCATCGCGTACGCAATAGGGCTGGTCAGCACAGGAATAATGAGACAATAACCGTATTGTTCAATTTTCCGGTTTTTCCAGGCTCGCAGTCCGCTATGGCAGCAAATACCCTCATTACCCTTCTGAATGCCCAACTGGCCTTTGGCCACCACGCCCTTCTCGATCATGCATCGCTTACTATTTCCGAGGGCGACCGTATCGGCCTGATCGGTCGCAATGGCGCCGGCAAATCCTCATTGCTGCGGATTCTGGACGGTCGCGCCGATCCCGATGACGGCGACGTCGCACGTCTCAGTTCCCTGCGCTCCATGACAGTCGAACAGGAACCGGAACTGCCCGAAGACAGCACAATTTACGACACCATCGTGGGCGATTTCCTGAGTACCGAAGACTGGCAGCGCCCCTCCCGCGCCAACGCCATGATCGAAGATCTGGGGCTGAATCCGGAAAGCCGCATTGCCGGCCTGTCCGGCGGTACCCGCAAGCGCATTGCACTGGCACGGGCTTTTGTTGAAGAGCCCGATCTGCTACTGCTGGATGAACCAACCAATCACCTGGACTTCCAGGGCATCGCCTGGCTGGAAAAACGCATTCTGCAGAATCGCGGAGCCTGCGTTGTCATCACTCATGACCGGCGCTTTCTGGATGCCGTCACCACCCGTATTGTGGAACTGGATCGCGGCAAACTGCACAGCTACCCGGGTGGATTCAGCCAGTGGCAAATCCATAAGGCCGAGTGGCTGGCCGCCGAGAAACTGCAAAATGAACGTTTCGACAAAGTCCTGGCGCAGGAGGAAGTCTGGATCCGCAAAGGTGTAGAGGCACGGCGCACCCGCAATGAAGGACGGGTAAAACGGCTTGAGCAACTAAGACGCGAACGTGCCGACAGACGGGAGCGGGTTGGCAATGTCAGCTTTGCCCTGGCCACCGGAGAGCGTTCAGGCAAACTTGTCGCCGAACTGGAGAACGTAAGCAAGACCTTTGGTGACAAAACCGTCATCCGCGATTACTCTAGCACCATCATGCGCGGTGACCGAATCGGCATTATCGGACCCAATGGCGCCGGCAAAACCACCCTGCTCAAGCTGATTCTGGGCAAACTGGAGCCGGACAGCGGTACTGTCCGTCTGGGAACCAATCTTTCCATCGCCTACTTCGATCAGATGCGCGAGCAGCTCGACGACAACGCCGCCCTCACCGAAGTGATCAATCCGGGCAGCGAATGGGTCGAGATTGGCAATCAGCGCAAGCACGTAATGAGTTACCTTGGCGACTTTCTGTTCTCACCCGCCCGCGCCCAGTCACCCGTCTCCAGCCTGTCTGGCGGTGAGCGCGCCCGCCTGCTGCTTGCCCGCCTGTTCGCGCGTCCGGCCAACATTCTGGTCATGGACGAGCCAACCAATGATCTGGATATTGAAACTCTGGAATTGCTGGAAGAACTGCTGCAGGAATTTTCCGGCACGGTGCTGCTGGTCAGCCATGACCGCACCTTTCTGAATAATGTGATCACCCAGACCATTGCCTTTGAAGGCGATGGACAATGGCATGATTATGTCGGGGGTTACGATGACTGGCTGGCTCAGCGACCGGCATCCATACAGCCACGGGAAGACACCGATACGAACAGTGCCACCGCGCCAGCAGCGCCCAAGACTGCGGCGGAACAAACGCCACCCCAGCCGCCACGCAAGGACAGCAAACCCGGTCGCATCACCACCTGGGAACAGAAGGAACTGGACCGGATCCCGGAGGAAATTGTTGCACTGGAAACCGAGCAGAGCGAACTGACCCAGCACCTGTCGGAACCCGATCTGTACGCAGCAGGCCCTGAAAAGGCCGCGGGCATTCACGAGCGACTGCTGGAAATCGAAGAGGCCCTGCTGGCCAAACTGGAACGCTGGGAATTGCTGGAAAGCAAAAAAGGCGGCTGATCAGCCATTAACGATGGCAATTGACATGCCATCCCAGCCTTTGCTGCCTACGGTCTGGAAAGCCGTAGCCGACAGGTTTTTATTGGCGGCCGTATCATCAAAGAAGCGACGCAGCCCCTTGATATTGCTGCCATCGGAATCAGCATCCAGAATCTGCCCCTGACGCACCACGTTATCACCTACGATTACGGTGCCTGGCGCAGACAGTTTGAGAGCCAGTTTCAGATAATGTGGATTGTTTTCCTTGTCGGCATCCAGAAAAATAAAATCGAAGGGAGCTACGGCTTCGTCGACCAGCGACTGCATCAGATCAACGGCGCGGCCAAGACGGATCTCTACTCTGTCTTCCACGCCTGCAATGCGCAAACTTTCCCGCGCCACTTTCACATAATTTTCATCGAAATCCAGTGTTAGCAGTCGTCCGTCCTGGCCCATTCCCAACGCCATCCATACCGTACTGTAGGCGCCCAGGGTGCCCACTTCCAGAATACGCTTGGCGCCCTTAATGCGCACCAGCAGATTCAGCAGCTTGCCCTGATTGGGCGCCACATGGATGGCAGGCATGGCATGCGCCTCGCAGTGGGCCAGCACCTTTGCCGGAATCGTATCGTCCGCCAGCAGCAGATCGGTGAAATAGTGATCGACTGCGACATAACGCTCTGGAGTCATCTTGATTTTCATGATTTCATCATTTGCCAGGAATAAATAGTCGGAAAAAAAGCGGATCAGCTACCTTGGTCCGCAAACGACCAACCAAGGGTCTCGCCGGCAGCCAGCGGCACAAGCTCGGCCGAACCATATGGCAGCGTATAAGGAATCTCGAAAGGCTTGCGCGCCAGCGTCACGGTCTCCGTGTTCACCGGCAGACCATAGAACGCCGGGCCGTTCAGGCTGGCAAATGCTTCCAGCCGATCCAGATGACCCGCCTGTTCAAACGCCGTGGCGTACAGTTCAAGTGCGTGCAAAGCCGTGTAACAACCGGCACAGCCACACGCATGCTCCTTCAGGCCCCTGGCGTGCGGCGCGCTGTCTGTTCCCAGGAAGAAACGGTCGCTCTGGCTTGTTGCTGCCTCTACCAACGCCAGCCTATGCGTCTCGCGCTTGAGCACCGGCAGACAATAGTAATGCGGCCGAATCCCCCCGGTAAAAATTGCATTCCGGTTATAGAGCATATGATGAGCTGTAATGGTCGCTGCGATCGGTCCGTCAGCCTGCATCACATAATCCACACCCTCTTTGGTCGTCAGATGCTCAAACACCACCTTGAGTGCAGGATAGCGGTTGCGCAGGGGAATCATGACCCGCTCGATGAATACCGCCTCACGGTCAAACAGATCTACCGAGGGATCAGTGACTTCACCATGCACCAGCAGCGGTAGCCCATGCTTTTCCATAGCGGCCAGCGCCTTGTCGCATTGATCCAGCAGATCGGTCACGCCCGCATCAGAATTGGTTGTTGCCCCCGCAGGATACAGCTTCACTGCGTACACAAAATCAGATTCGGCAGCCAGGGTAATTTCCTGCGGCGTGGTGCCTTCGGTCAGGTACAGCGTCATCAGAGGCGTAAATGCATCAGATGCAACACCCGCGCCATTCAGCGCAGAAAGAATCCGCTCGCGATAGGCCCCCGCCTGCTCGACCGTTGCGACAGGGGGGCGCAAATTGGGCATGATAATGGCGCGCCGAAACTGCCGGGCAGAATGCCCGACAACCGCCGCAAGCGAGGCTTCATCGCGCAGATGCAAATGCCAGTCATCGGGCTGAATAAGGGTAACAGAGCTATCGGTAATCAACATAATCGCATACGTCCTTTGGATGACCAATACTATACAGAAAACACAAGGTAAAATCGGCACATTCGCCTGCGAAACGGGCAGAAGTCGGTGCCGCATACCCGATTTGCGCAATAGCATGGCCAGCCAATAACAATTCGCGCTGAAAACCGCATGCAGACGTGAAAAATGCCGCAGGAATACTGTTTTTTCTGAACTATCGCTGAAAAAGCCGCTGAAATGCCCGCATGGTGCGGGTCGGCGATCTGGGTGCTAATAATTCTTAACAAAACTGCGTTTTGACGAATCAACGCCAAAACACGTTAACTTGTATTCTATTACCGTCATAATCTTTTAAATTGAACTCAAAAAACCATAATTGTAATAATGTCAAATTTTGGCAAAAAAAAAACTATGCAAGAGGCCAATTAAACGTTATTCTCTCCCTGTACGAATATACACACGCCTTTATGGAGATTTACACACATGGCAACAACTTCAGAAAAACCAGCCCGTAAGCCAAACGCAGCTTTCATGAAACCGCTGACTCCCAGCGCTGAGCTGGCTCAAGTAATCGGCAGTGATCCGTTACCTCGTACAGAAGTGACCAAGAAAATCTGGGAATACATCAAAAAACACGATCTGCAAGATCCCAAAAATCGTCGCAACATCAACGCCGACGCCAAACTGCGCCCCATTTTCGGTAAAGATCAGGTCAGCATGTTCGAAATGACAAAGCTGGTCAGCACACATCTGAAATAATCAGCTGTGGCTTTCGCGTTAAAAAACGAATCTTCCGGATTCGTTTTTTTTCGCCTGAAGATTCTGGGAAAATGAAAAGCCGCAGCAAACAGTTCGACTATTTGGCAAGCAGTCGGCCGGTGAGACAAAAAACTGTCAGGACACTCTATGGAGTATTGGAAGCGCAGGCAGGCATGGCAAAAAATCCCGATAGTAGTAAGCGCAAGCCGCATATCGGATTCGGCCTACAGATCGAATGCTTAAATCGTGATGATGTGAAATCCAGACAAGGATAAAAATGTACGACGGCGGCCTGGCGCACGCATTCTGTATAGAAGGGGATCGAGGAAATCCATCATTCATTCTGGTAACAAACCAGACCGACGATATGGATAGCAGGCTATGCCTGGCACTTTCCAGACACTTTGAATGCGAGGTGACCTGGGTCCAACGCAGAACCGATGGCCCGCAATACCGCTTACGTTATTTTGTCCCGGAGACGGAAATCGAATTTTGTGGCCACGGAACGCTGGCAGCAGCAGCCTGGCTAGCCAGATTTCAAGATATCCATGCCCCGATCCCGTTTCACGTATCAGGCAGGGTAATTCCTGTGTACTATTCGTCCGCAGGAACCTGGCTCTACGAGCAAAGCGCATTTCCGCTACAGCCCCTCACTGACGCAGCCTACATCGCAGATATTACCCGGTCGCTGGGACTCACTCACCCGCCGTCGATTGAACGCCACCTCAGCGTTTACCGTTCCTGCGGTGCGATACGTGAGAAGTTGATCGTACAGCTTGCTGAAAAAATGCTTTTAGAAAAGATCGAACCGGATGCAGCAATGCGAGATGCGATCTGTTCGGCGCTAAACGTAACTGGCATTTACGCATTCTGTGATCTTTCGGATGCTTCGGCAGCAAAAGCAGCGGCCAGACACTTCCCTGCTCATTCAGCGGAGGACCTGGCTACCGGCGCCATCGCACCGACAATTGCACAACATATTTTGAACAAACGGCACCACCCCGTTGTAAATATCTTCCAGGGCGGAAAACAATCACAGACGTCCCATATCCAGGTATCTGCAAACATCCAGACTGGACACTGGAATGTGGGTGGCGAATGTCGAGTGACGGATACCCGCGACTTCGAGACCTGGCCACCCGCCTTTTATTCTGAGACTAACGATTAGTCCTTGCTTGGAAATACGTTCCTCGTTCTTCAGCGGCTTGTCGCCATTCTTACGCTCAGGCCAACCAGGACTGCTCCCATCAATGCGTCAACGGGACGGCGGATCTTCGCATAAACGGTTCGCACTCTTCCGATAGAAAAGCACGACGCAAGCAGGCAAAGCCACAGACTGGTGATAATACCAACCAGGGCAATGGTAGAAACATAGACCCAAAGTGGTGCCCCGACCGGTAGCAAAGTCACAAACAGGGTTGCGAAAAAAGTGGCTGTTTTGGGGTTAGTAATGCCAACAATGAAGCCCCGTCGCCATGACTGCCCCATTCCTGCGCGAGGCGCATGGGTGTGACTCTGTTGGCCATAGTCGCCTTTGAAAACGCCGATCAGCATACGCGTACCTAGCCAGAACAGATATATGGCTCCAGCGATACGAATGGCTTCGTATAACCAGAACAATTGCTTGATGAGCAGCCCAAACCCAAGAATTGACAACGTGGCCCAGATAAGCACCGCACTGGAGATACCCAAACCCACACCGATGCCGGAACGCCGGTCGTTCAGGGCATGCGAGGTTACTGCGATAAAATCAGGACCCGGACTGGCGCATGCCAGCAATATGATGCCTGAGAGAGTCAGTAATTGGGATAGATAGTCCATAGGTGTGTGATCCTGGCGCCGACTACGAATGACAGGTACGACAGTGCCACTGCTGACAGCGCCGTCCAAGGGGATTTCCTGACATAATACTACCAGGCATCCAGGCGTGCTACGAAAACGTCACGCTGCTGGTATTAGACGATCAGATGGGGGGTGAATGGTGCCCAGTCCTCGCCCCGCCTGGGTTTACGCAGGCGTTCTTGCGGATGGAGGTTAAACGCGTGTATTTGTCCGACGATCCGGGGCTGTCTGGCAGGCGGGCTTGAGGGTGATTGAGGGGGCTTGAGGGTGATTGAGGGGCGACGGCGCACCTGAGGGGCAGGCGCGGCGCGGGTGGCGGGCGCTACAAATACAAACGCCCCGAGCTGCACAGGCAGAACGGGGCGATTGAGAGATAAAGAGCCTGACGATGACCTACTTTCACAGATGTCCATCCACTATCATCGGCGCAA
>JAEWEV010000037.1 GCA_023389155.1 Pseudomonadota bacterium | reverse complement strand
TTAAAAATGGGAGTGGCCGCATGCTTGATCGCGAAGGCTACCGTCCTAATGTTGGTATTATCCTCGTAAACCAGAAGAATGAGGTCTTTTGGGGCAAAAGAATTCGAGAACATTCCTGGCAGTTTCCGCAAGGTGGTATCAAATATGGCGAAACGCCTGTTCAGGCCATGTATCGAGAGCTTCAGGAGGAGGTGGGCCTTAAGCCCGAGCACGTACGAATATTAGGTCGAACACGAGACTGGTTACGCTATAACGTTCCTGACAACTTTGTCAGGCGGGATTCACGTGGGCACTACAAGGGACAGAAACAGATCTGGTTTCTGCTGCGCCTGGTAGGCAAAGATACCGATGTCAGCCTGAGGGCGACGCATCATCCCGAGTTTGACGCCTGGCGCTGGCATACCTACTGGGTGCCGCTGGACGTGGTGATTGAATTCAAACGGGATGTCTATCACCGTGCACTGAAAGAACTGTCCGATATTTTGTTTCGCCGGCAGGGGGAATCGCGTTTTCTGCGTCACCGCAATGGTACAGGTTCTGCGCCCCGGAAGAATGCGGGCGCCAGACATGCAGGCGGAGGCAAAAACGGGCAAACGGTACTTGCAGAGAAGCCGCAACAGGCAGAGGCTGCCGGTCCGAAAGACGCCGCTGCCAAAGGTGGAAAGCCGGTAGTTGCCGGTCGACAGCCTGTCAAATCCTCCGCCAAGCGCGGCTTTGACTCGGTGAATGCCGGCCAGGCGCAGCGTGCAGCGCAGGTGGCGGGCCAGAAACCAGGTGGCAGGCACGGCCGCGGTGGCCGCAATCATGCCGATGGCAGTACTCAGGCAGCGCGCGTCAAGGCGCTGGTCATTTCCCGATAATTTCCTGCGGCTTACGCATTGCCCGTTCGCGGGAAAACAGATCGCGCGAAAAAAAACTGCACCTTCAACAGTGGGATTAAGAACCCAACCAGCGAAGGTGCAGTTTTTATTGGCTTGCCGGGAACCCCGGCTTAAGGGGCCAGCGGTTACTTGCGTGGAGTGAGACGTGTGATCAGGCTGGAGGTATCCCAGCGCTCTCCGCCGTTCTGCTGCACCTCGGCGTAGAACTGATCTACCACGGCAGTGACCGGCAAAAGCGCGCCGTTGCGTTTAGCCTCGTCAAGTACCAGTCCCAGATCCTTGCGCATCCAGTCAACTGCGAAGCCAAAGTCAAATTTGCCTTCGACCATGGTTTTTCCTCGGTTTTCCATTTGCCAGCTTTGGGCTGCGCCCTTGCTGATGACGTCCAGCACAGCATTCATATCCAGGTTGGCCCGCAAGCCGAATGCGATGGCTTCAGACAGGCCCTGTACCAGCCCGGCGATGCAGATCTGGTTGACCATTTTTGCCAGCTGGCCGGCCCCATGTTCGCCGAGCAGCGTAACTGCGCGGGCAAAATGGCCGGCGACAGGCTTGATCGTCTCGAATACATTTGGCTCACCGCCGCACATTACGGTGAGTACACCACCAACTGCGCCTGCCTGGCCGCCGGAGACGGGTGCGTCAATAAAGCTGAATTTACCTTCACCGGCCGCTTTCGCGAGTTCACGGGCAACGTCGGCAGAGGCCGTGGTGTGGTCCACGAATACAGCGCCTTCTTTCATGCCCTGGAACGCACCATCCTTGCCGGTGGTGACACTGCGCAGGTCGTTATCATTGCCCACGCAGCAGAACACGATATCGGCGCCTTCGGCTGCCTGGGCTGGTGTGGGCGCGCTATGACCACCGAATTCGCTGACCCAGCTCTCGCTTTTACTGGATGTGCGGTTATAGACGGTGACGTCATGACCGGCACGGGCCAGATGGCCTGCCATTGGGAAACCCATCACACCCAAGCCGATGAATGCCACTTTTTGCGGAGGAACGGTATCGTATTGTTTGTCTGTAACTGAAGCCATTGTGCACCTGAACGATTGGAATTGATTGGTAATAGAAGGTAAATAGTACCTGTTTGTGTCTAAATTTTGGAAATATGGCTCAGAACAGGTAAAATTCAATCTCATTCAATTAAATCCGTGTGCACCGCATCGTCTTGAGCGTGGCCGCATATTTTGAGAACGTGATACCACTATGCTTCAGGATTTAGATCAAGTTGCTGTCCGTATCGGGCAGCTGGTTCAGCTCACGAAACAGCTTGCTTCAGAACGGGAGTCCCTGGCGGCCAAACTCAAAGACGCCGAAAGCGGACGGGCTGATCTGCAAAACCGTCTGACCCAGCGGGAAGACGAATTCAAGGCTATCAATGAGCGGCTTGCCAATCACGACAATGAAGTCAATGGTATCCGGGAACAGGCGCAGGCCGAGAACGTGCAACTGCGCCAGACACTGGAAGGCACAACCTCAGAACTGCAAAGCGTCAAGCAGCAGCTGGCGGCCGCCAAGAACGAAGCCAATGCACTGAAGGAAAGTGCCAGAACCGCGCGTGACAAAGTTGAACGCGTACTGGCGAATCTGCCAGGGAATGCGTCAGAAGGAGTAAACTAATGGAACGCGTCGATGTCTCTATTCTGGGACGTGATTTTTCTCTTGCATGCAATCCCGACGAAAAGCAGAAACTGTTGTCAGCCGTTAAGCTGGCCGACCAGCTCATGCTGAAAATCAAGGGTTCGGGAGGCATGACCTCTGCCAGTAACGAGCGTATTGCCATCATGGCGTGCATTCAAATGGCTTCAGATCTTCTTTCTGTCAAGTCCGGCGATGCGGGTTTTGGCGGAATGCAATACGGTGATTTCAAGAGTAAAATAGAGGAACTCAATACGTTATTGGACTCCGGCCTTAACGATCTGAAAAAACTTTAACCTAATTCCGGTTTAACTTGTACGGCTTTTTCTGTACAGTTGAACCTAACAGTTTGTCCCTGCTGTATTCGTGACTTGGCTTTACATCTCTTACCTATGCTTATGGCAAAGGTCGCCAGATTACAGAGTTGGTGTGATCGTCTCTAGCCAGATGAACCCGACGCTCTGTTGAAGGTAACCAACTTGGACTGAAGGGTTCGAGGTGCCAGCCTAGACGGTACAAGCGGGGCCATTATTTCCTACAAAACGAGCTGTCACGGCTCGTTTTTTTTTCGGAGAAGTTCATGCGGCCCACGTTTTCCAAAGCCATCCTTTCCAAAGCTACATTTGTCGCCATGCTTGCCCTTGGCGCCGCTGCCTTGCCCGCAAGTGCGGTGTGGGCACAGAATGGCACCAGCGGTGCATCAGGCGATGCCACCGCAAATGCCAGCGACAAAACCAGTGAACCGACCCTGTCTCTACGTGCCTCTGCGTCCGAAACTGTGGCACAGGATACGGTCACGCTGACCCTGAACAAAGAAGTCAGGGGGGACAACCAGGTTGAACTGTCACGCAGTGTTAATGAAACAATGAACAAGGTGCGTGAAAAAGCCAAGGCGGACCAGGAACTCGAAGTCAAAACCGGGTCTTATCAGGTCTGGTTTGAACGCAATAATAATCCCCCTGTCAAACCAATGCCGTCGGCTGCCAAATCTGGTGACGAGCAGGAAACCACCGGTGAAGCTAATGCCGGCGGGACCTGGGTCGCCCGAGGCGAACTCCTGATTACGTCCAAAAACATGGAAAAGGCCAGTCAGTTTGCGGCCGACGTTGATGAAGATATGGCGCTGGACGGTATTAGATTTTCCCTGTCGCGTGAGGCTCGGGAAACCATAGAAAAACGTGTGCTTGCTGCCACGACTGCCGCCTTCAAAACACGGGCACAGGATGCCGTATCTGCATTGGAGTTTGGTGGCTACCGTATCAAATCGCTGCGTCTGGGCGATGCTGGGAAGCCTGAGAGCTATCAGCCACGCATGATGGCCATGAGTGCGGCAAAAGCCGGCCCCGCGATTGAGGCCGGCAAGGAAACTGTCACACTGTCGATGGAGGGAGTGATCTTTTTGTTGCCCAAATAAAGATCACGATACCAAGGATGATCATGGGCAGTGACAGCCACTGACCCATGGACAGCCCCAGGCTGAGGGTTCCCAGGAAACTGTCTGGCTCACGGGTATATTCCACCAGGAAGCGCGCGATACCGTAACCCATCATGAACACGCCGCTGGTCTGACCTACCCAGCTTTTTTTCGAGGAAAACAGCCACACAACGGCAAACAGGATCACGCCTTCGGCAAGCATCTCGTACAACTGCGAGGGGTGGCGAGGTATTGGCCCCCCCTGCGGAAAAATCATGGCCCAGGGCACGTCTGTCGGACGGCCCCATAACTCTCCATTAATGAAGTTGCCGATACGACCCATGGCCAATCCCGGCGGAACGAGGGGAGCGATGAAATCAGCCACTTCGAAAAACGTCATTCCTTTCTTGCGTGCGTACAGCAACAGGACCACCAGGACGCCGATCAGTCCGCCGTGAAAGGACATGCCACCGTCCCACACATAGAAAATATGCATGGGATTGGCGAAATAGTAGCCTGGCTGGTAGAAAAACACATAACCCAGGCGACCGCCGAGCACAACGCCCATCACCCCATAGAAGATCAGATCCTCAAACTCCGAAACGGTGAGACGAATCTTTCCCTTGCTGATGCGATACTTTCCCAGAATCCAGAGGAGGGCGAATGCGGCCACATACATCAGGCCATACCAATGGATCTTGAGCGGGCCGATTTCAAGTGCAATCGGATTGAATTGTGGATAGGCAATCATAAGAACCAAAATGCGACAGTGAAGTCGAAAGTATAAAGGCGCGACGCTGCTTTGTGCACTGTCGGGTAAAATTGGCTCAAGTTTATCGTTAATATTTAAAAGGTTATTGTCGTGTCAGTACATTCCATCATCGCCTGCCTGGCATTGGTTGCAGTCAGTATTTCCCATGCCGGGGCGCACGAGCTGACCGACGGGGCACAACTGGCCAGAGAAAAAATCTGTATGGGCTGTCACCAGGTAGACCGAATGCGTGTCGGGCCCCCGTTTGCCGCTGTTGCCGACCGATATAAGCAAGGCGGAGAGCAGATTATCGATTATCTGGCCAATAGCATTCGCAAGGGCGGACGGGGACGCTGGGGAGCCGTACCCATGCCGGCCCAGCCGCAGGTGACAGAAGAAGACGCCCATGCCCTGGCCGTGTGGATATTGTCGCTTGCGACGTCAGGCAAGGAGTAAGAGCGAGTGGTTCACTGTATCCGGCGCACGGGGGGATAGGTGAAGTTGCCTTCGACATGGCTGCGTTCGGGTTGGTAGAGTCTTAGAGTCAGGTAAAACGCCTCGTCCGCAGGTGAGGGTAGCCAGTTGCATTCAGGACCAGGATCGTCTGGCTGGATGCATACACTTAATCCCCCATCGGCATCATGTTGCAGGCTTGGCGTGCGATCGCCCACCGAGTGCCGGCCTATAGGGTTGGCCACGAGCAGGCAATCGCTGCGCCGATACAGGGTGATAGACCAGAACGCCCCGACTTGCGGTAGTTCGCCGGGAGGGAAGCGCAACACGTAGCGTTGGGCGCCGGTCAGCATGTGTCCGTCCGCATCAACTTCTGCCATCAGATACATGGCTTCGTCTACCCCCAGTGTTCCGATCCAGTTTCTGGCAACCCGGGCCCGGGTTTCAAAATCCTGCCCGAAGCTGTTACGGACATTGACCGCCATTGTCCAGCCACCGCCCTGCTGGGAAGGCTGGGGAACGTCGCGCAAACGTGTATAAACATCGTCCAGTGCCTCCTGCAACGCTGCCTCTGGCAGGGGCCATCCGGTCAAGGGGGTATCGGGCGGGTTGCGTTCAAGCATTCTTGAAACGACGCGCATGTACTCCGCTGCTTTCGGGATGCCGGTAGTCCGATCATCGATCAGCGTGTCCAGGCGCGACAGCGCTTGTGATCCGTCGGGACGCAGGATCCTGAACTGGTCCTGCAAAGTGTGCACCCTGGCCAGATCTGCAGGATCTGAATCCACCAGTATGCGTCCTATGACCCACACATCGTCGCCGGGTGCGCGGATTTGTTTAACATTCGCAGGCACCTTGCCCTCCCATCGGGGGCCGTGAACAAACAGACGTTGGGCGCCGCCGCCAGTGGTTCTTCTACCGGCATACGCCCACGGGTTTGTCCAGGCGTCAAGAAAACCAAGTACCCAGTAACGCTCGCCCATAGAGGGCGTTTCGATGATAAGCGGACCTTCCGAAAGATCAAGCCATGCATTGGTGAAAAGTGTGTCGTTGTTTGGCGTGACGACTTCCTTGTCTTCGGGGCTGCGAAGCCGTCGTGTATGCGTGAACTGGTTAACCCAGTGCATCCGGGATGTCGGCGTTTCTCCTGCGAAACCTGCGTTGAGATGGCGTCTTGCGGTATTTGCTGCAAGCATACGGGCCATTTCGAACAGCGGTAGCGTTGCGATGACGGCATTGCCGGGCTGGGCCGGTGTGACAGCCTCCGCATGTGTCCGGAGCACAGCGTCCAACGCAAGCGCACCTTGTCCTTTTTGCAGCACGACAAAGGGGTTCAATTCCACCGATTCGAGGGCAGTACCGACTGCCAGGGAGAACTGCGAAATTCTGACAATGGCCTCGACCAGCGCGTCCACATCGGCGGCTGGCGCGCCTCGAAAGCCATGAAACAGGGGGGCAATCTTGAGTTCGTCTACCATTTCGCGGGCCTGAACATGGTTTACAGGCGCCATCCGAAATGAGACATCGCCGGTAAGTTCAACATTGACCCCGCCTGAGCCCAGCATGACAATGGGGCCGAGGGTCGGATCGCGTCGCACGCCCAGGATGCACTCCACGCCGCCGCTTATCATGGGCGCCAGTAACACGCCTTCGACCCTGGCTCCGGGGGCGTTCTTTGCAGCGGCAGCAATAATATGATCATAGGCGGCGGCTGCTGCGTCTGAGCCGTTGATATCCAGAACAACGCCACCAACGTCGCTTTTATGCGTGATGTCTGTCGAGAGAATCTTCATTGCAACGGGGCGTCCCATCTTATCGGCGGCGGCACTGGCTTCTTCCCGTGATACCGCGCGCACGGCCGGCACTACCGGGATACCGCATTTGCCAAGCAAGTCCAGTGCATCGGCCTCACTGTACGGTGTTGTCTTTAACGTGATGGATGTCATTGGGTTCGTCTCTTGTGATTCTGGTTTTTGCTTCTGTCGTTGGAAGAAAACGGCTGCGGACCCCGCACGGATTGCACGCGAGGGATCGGCAAAACAAAGGCAGCCTGTGTCTTCCAGTGCCTGTCGGTGTGTGTCGTTGACCAGGGCGCAAAAGATCAGCAGTCGTCCGGGAAAGTCCCGCAACAGTGCCCGTGACATTTCCTTTTGTATTTTCAGCATTTGGGGTGTGCTACCGAAAGCGGCAAGAAATATGATCAGACTCCCATGCTGGCTTTCTCCCAGCATGGCGCGTGCGGCGACATCCAGCAATTCGGGTTCTTCCGTCACCTGCCCGGTTACGTCCACGGGGTTCGCCAAAGCGGCCAGCGGGATTCGGGATCGGATCATCTCCTGGGCAGCTGGCGACAATGCGGCCACATCCAGACCCGCTTCAGCCGCATCGTCCGCCATCATTACTCCCACACCACCCGATACCGTCAGCAGGCCTATCCGCGCATTGACTGGCAAGCCTGCAACGGAAAGACAATGGGCTATGTCAAAAAATTCTTCTATCGACCGGGCTCGCCAGGCACCGTGCTGGCGCAGAAGGGCGTCATAGGCGGCATCGTCGCCCGCTAAGGCGGCGGTATGGGAAGCGACAGCCATTGCGCCAAGCTCGGTGCGGCCAACCTTGACAACAACGACAGGCTTGCCGTTTACCCGTGCCAGATCAAGCGCATCGCGCAGCTTTTGACCATCCCTGCAGCCTTCCAGATACGCCATGATGACCTGTGTGGCGTCATCCCGTGCCATCCAGGTAATACAGTCCGCCACGTCGATATCGATTTCGTTCCCGGTTGTGACCCATGCCGACAGACCTAGGCCCCGTTCACGTGCCATTGCATAGGCATAGGCGCCAAAGGCACCGCTCTGGCTGACAATGCCAACCTTGCCAGGCTTTGCCAATCCCGTTGACAGCACAGGAGAAAAGGTGGCGTAGACCGATTTTGCGGCATTCATGTATCCAAGACAGTTCGGCCCCAATACCCGAACGCCGGCCCTGCGGGCTTTTCGGGCAAAGCGCTCCTGCGCCTGCGCACCCACCGTTCCCATTTCGGCGTAGCCGGCGGAAAACATGACAACGTTGTTTATTTGCGCAGCGATCGCGTCATCCAGCGCCGCTTCCGCCGCATGGGCCGGAATGGCAAAAATGGCCAGATCAACGGGCCGCCCGATCTCCCGCAGCGACGCAAAGGCAGGTCGGCCATGGACTTGTTTGCTGCGCACATTGACAGGATAGATGGCACCATCGTATCCATGGTCAATAAGATACTGCATGGGTACCGCACCGATCTTTGTGGATACGGTTGATGCGCCCACGATGGCAATGGACCGTGGGGAAAGAAAAGAATCAAGATCAGGCAGAGACATGGGCATCATTTCAGTTTCCGTGTTTACAGGACAGCGCTGGAAACAATCTCAAGCGCGAGTCCACGATATGACTGAACGATACCTAAGTCGGTTTTATAGGACAAACTGATTTTTCAAATAATTCTATAACTTTATCTTATTTATATTCTTCTGGCTGGATCGACTTGCTGTCCGTGTCCGCGCTGGTGTTGCCGCTGCTCTTTTCCGCGTCCAGCGTAAAATCCAGGAAGCTTTCTACCGCCGGTGAAAGCGATGACCGTTGTCGTGCAAAGATCGCAATCTGCCAGGTCACCGTGGGTTGACGCAAGGGCCTGAACACAAGGCCGAAGCCGCGGACCAGAGAGTGCGCCATCGAGGGGCAAATGACAAAGCCTTCGCGGACCTGCAGCAAGGCAAGGGCGGTGTTGACACGGTGTACGGGAACGATGGAGCCGGGATGATAGCGTGACGGTACATTGCTAAGCACATTCAGAGCAAGATTCGGCATATAGTTGATCAGGGAGCGCGGCTGCAATTGCTTCCAGCTTACTGACTCCTTGCCGGCAAGGGGGTCATCCGCGCGAAGCGCGACCCACAAAGGATCAATGCGTATCACGCGCGCTTCTATCGCTGCGTCGGTCAGCACGGCGACCGGCCCAAAACCAATGTCGGTACGTCCACTATGCAGACCAGCCAGCACCTCTTCTATGGGTACATCCTGGAACTGGACATCCACACCGGGATAGCGCGTACTGAAATCAGCGATGAGCGGGGGCAGCAGGGTGCATGACAGTGTCTCGGGGGCGGCCACGCGCACAACGCCACGGCGCAGTTCTTTGAGATTGACAACACTGTCCAGAGCCTCGTCCATACTGGCAAGAACTCGTCGCGCCATCGGTTCAAATGCCGCGCCCACGGCAGAAACACTTACGCTTCGAGTATTGCGGTCAAGCAGGCGAACTCCGAGTCGGCTTTCGAGTTCCTTGATCAGGCCGCTTAGCGCCGCCTGGGACAAATGCATGCTTTCCGCAGCCTCAGAAAAACTGCCGCATTCAAGGACTGCGACCAGGGCTTTTAATTGCCTGAACGTAATTTCCATCGACATCGGCGGGCTCCTGTAAGACGAGGTGAGTCAGATAGTGTATTTATAACCTGAGATTGTAAGTTGTACAGAAAATAAAGTTTGTTCGAATTGTGACGGGAATCTATGATTATGTTCAGGTACGGCAGGGATCGCAACGCACGGCTCCTCAGACCACAACATAACCGGAGACACCATGAATATAAATCGACGTACGCTACTCAAAGCGACGGCAGCAGCCGTCTGCACAAATGCAGCGACTTTCGGCTTTGCTCAGGAGAGGTGGCCTGCACGCCCTGTGAAAATCATCGCTCCCTATGGCGCCGGCGGTCCGAACGATCTGTCGGCCCGGCTTCTGGGCGATTACCTTGGACGCGGGCTGGGTCAGACTTTTATCGTGGAGAACAAGGCAGGTGCCGGAACTCAGGTTGGCAACAGTTTCGTGGCCAAAAGCAATCCGGATGGCTATACGATTCTGTATGCTGCGGCGCCATATTCCACGCTGGAAGCCCTGAACGGAAAGTTGAGTTACGATCCGAGGAAGGATCTTCAGCCAGTGGCGATGGTCGCTACTGTGCCATTATTTCTCGTCGTGAATGCGCAGAGCCCGTTCAAATCGGTCAAAGATCTGATCGACTATGGCAAGAGCCGTCCAAATGGACTCACTTTCGGATCTCCCGGTCATGGTTCTCTGCCGCATCTGGCAAGCGAATTACTGTTTCGTGATGCAGGCGTGAAGGGACTCGCGGTCCACTACCGCGGTGATGTCGCGGCTTATACAGATCTGATCGCAGGCGGGCGTCTGGACGCCACGCTGACTGCCATCACCGCAGCGCTGCCACATATCCAGAACGGAAAGCTCAGGGTATTGGGTGTTGCTTCGACAAAGCAAAGCGAGATCTACCCGGACGCAGTCCCGCTCATGGAGCAGGGACTGCCAAACGTGGTTGCCTCGGGCTGGTACGGATTCATGGTTCCGGCGGGAGTATCAGGGGAAATCGTTGCGCGTCTGGATAACGAAATTAACCGGGTGTTGAATATTCCGGAAGTCAGGCAGAAGCATCTTGCGCAGGGAATGGAGTTGCAACCGGGCAACGCGTCACAATTCGGTCAATTCATCCAGGCTGAGATGGAGAAATGGGGAGACGTGATCAGGAAGGCCGACATCAAGGGAGCATGAGCCGCAGGGTAATGGGCTCGCAACCAGCTTGGTACAAATTCGATTCTGCCACGGTGTGTGCACTTGCGGCAGATGTCGAACGTCTTATGGCAAATGTATGAATCTGCTGGTACACATTCTTTTCCTGTACGCACGGCCCTGGTGGCGCTCACCGGCGGGAACCTCTAAAATCTGAATCTTCTGCCGACAGAATTCGCGGATCCGCTCCGGCGCTGCATGTGCGGGATAAGCTCGTGAACTCTTAGGTGAGCAAAGAATAGGAGAGAAAATTGACTGAAACCGCCATACTCGGCAGTGGCTGCTTCTGGTGTTCAGAAGCGGTGTTCCAGCAATTGCAGGGCGTTGAATCGGTGCAATCCGGTTATAGCGGCGGCCATGTGGACAATCCCAGCTATGAACAGGTATGTGGCAAGGACACGGGGCATATCGAAGTTGTGAAAATCGAGTTTGATCCTGCAATCATCCGCTTTGAGGATTTGCTGGATATTTTCTTCGATACACATGATCCCACCACACCAGATCGTCAGGGCAACGATGTGGGCCCACAGTACGCCTCGGCCATTTTCTGGCAGTCCGAAGAACAGAGAGCCACGGCGCAGCGCGTAATCGCAGCAAGACAATCCGATTTTGCCGACCCGATCGTCACCAAGGTGCTTCCGGCCACCACATTCTGGCCTGCCGAAAGTTATCATGACGATTATTTCATTCAGCATCCCAATCAGTCCTATTGCGCATTTGTGATTTCTCCCAAGGTTGAGAAATTCAAAAAACGCTACTCGGATAAACTGAAAGGGACGAACTGAGTTTTTAAGATGGCAGAGCCTCGTCTGGCGCGGCGCGGGATCCACGTGCAATTTACGTGTGACTGGCGCCAATCTGACACGAGGCCAGCGCCTGCCTCTGGGCGGCGAGCTCGTAGAAGCCTCTGCGAGCTCGCCGTGACGTCACCTTATTTTTGACATTGCTTTATTCAACTGCACGGACTACGCCACGCCGCATCTGGTCCAGTTCAATGGATTCGAAAAGCGCCTTGAAGTTACCTTCACCAAATCCTTCATTGCCCTTGCGCTGAATAATCTCGAAGAAGATCGGGCCGATCTGGTTTTCGGTGAAGATCTGCAGCAACAGATCGTTGTTTGGCCCGCCATCCAGCAAAATGCGGTTTTTCTTGAGGCGGTCAACATCCTCTCCGTGATTCGGCAGACGTTTATCCAGCAACTCGTAATAGGTATCTGGCGTATCCAGGAAGCGCAGCTCGCGTTTTCGAAGATTTTCGATGGTATCGTAAATCGTGCTGGTGCCCAGCGCAATATGCTGAATACCTTCGCCACGGTACATATCCAGGTATTCCTGAATCTGGCCTTTTTCTTCCGTCCCTTCTTCATTGATCGGAATACGGATCTTGCCGCAGGGCGAAGTCATGGCCTTGGATTTGACGCCTGTTACCTTGCCTTCGATATCGAAATAACGGACTTCCCGGAAATTGAACAGACGCTCGTAGAACTCCGCCCATTCGGCCATGCGGCCCTTGTGCACATTGTGGGTCAGGTGATCGATGATTTCCAGACCTGCACCCTTATAGTTCATGTCATCTTCGGCGGTAGCAGAATCTATGGCCACAAAATCGACGTCGTAAATGCTGATATCACCAATGCCGCCAGATCCGTTCTTGCCTTTCCAGCGGTCAACCAGGTAAATCAGGGAGTCACCGATACCTTTGATGGCAGGAATATTCAATTCCATTGGGCCACTGCCGGAGTCAAAGCCCCAGGCACCCAGTTCCAGCGCGCGTTTATAGGCCTTGGTTGCGTCATCGACGCGAAACGCGATGGCACAGATGGAAGGGCCATGCAGGCGGGCAAAACGCTGGGCAAACGAATCTTTTTCGGCATTGATCAGAAAATTGATTTCGCCCTGGCGATACAGGGTGACGTCTTTATGCCGGTGCCGCGCGATTGCCTTGAAACCCAGGTTCTCGAAAACTTTTCCGAGTGCAACCGGGTCTGGTGCGGTATATTCAACAAATTCGAAGCCATTGGTTCCCATTGGATTTTCCCATGGGGTGAATGTTGTCGTAGACATAGTGCTTTGCTCCTGGTGGTTTTTTATTCTGGAAAACTTCTATTCTATGCAATAACCCGAGGCAGGTGATTGCAAAAAATGCTGTAAATATCCAATATCTGGCATTAATATTGTGTTTTTTGATCTATTTGGGGAAAATTATGTCAATAAACGTACTCGACAAAACAGATCGACAAATTCTGAACATTCTGCAGAAAAACGGCCGGTTGAGTAATCAG
Source organism: Pseudomonadota bacterium (assembly GCA_023389155.1). Lineage (GTDB taxonomy): Bacteria > Pseudomonadota > Gammaproteobacteria > Burkholderiales > Burkholderiaceae_B > Advenella. The sequence continues at coordinate 8,581 of JAEWEV010000037.1, read as the reverse complement.
GACCTGGCCGACAAAGTGGCGCTGTCGCCCAGCCCCTGTCTGCGACGGGTCAAACGTCTTGAAGAAGATGGCTACATAAAAGGATACGCCGCGCAGGTGGATGCTGACAAGATCGGACGCGGGCTGATTGCATTTGTCTCGATCCGGCTGAACAAGCATAGCGGCTCCAGTCACGCGCCCATGCAGGATTTCAACCGTGATGTGCAGCTGTGGCCGGAGGTCGTGGAGTGTCATTCCATGTCAGGTGACATGGATTACTTGCTGCGTGTGCAGGTACAGGACCTTGCTGCGTTCTCGGCCTTTGCCATGAACGTGCTGATGCAGCATCCCTCGGTGGTCGACATGCGCTCCAGCTTTGCGCTGGGAAAAATCAAGGAAAGCACTGCCCTGATATTGTAGGAAGGCACTGAGCATGCACGAGAAGAAAAGGTCGTGCTTTATAGACGTCACACTGCGCGCGGCAAAAGTGGCCTGTACTTTTCAGGAATCAGCCCGCGCTTGTCAGAGTTCAGCTTGTGGCTAGCAGCAAGACTGCTGCACGCGTTCGCCCTGAGCAGCGCGTAAGAGTCATCAAGCGCGCATCGGATCGAATGTCACATTAAGCCAGGACGAATGCGCGTGTGCTGTAAAGTGCGCAATTAGTTCGTGATAATTTGATCTACGTAAATTACAAAATCTATATTCTCTCCTATTGTCGAGATTCAGCGCATGCACATGTGCATTCTGAATCTTGGCTTCTGTTTTCAAGTTTTCTTCTGTCTGCATAAAGGCTACGTATTTCGCAGCCATGACGGGCATTGTTTTGCATGTTTGTCTCTCCCATGCGCTCGCGCAGACAACTCCCCAACAGCACGACGCGGTATTGCAACGGCAGGCGATTGAGCGACAGGCCCGTCTGGTGGATGAGCAAATGCGCTCGGAGCAGCATCTCCCTCAAGTCAGCGGACTGCCCAATCCGGCACAGTCCGCCTCTGTTCATCAATTTGTATCTGATGAAAAACCCTGCTTTTTGATTCGTCAGGTATTGCTGGACGGACAGGATGCGAAGGCCTTCCTGAAACCGCTGCAGTCCATCATCGCCGGAACAGATGCCGAGCATGGTCTGCCTTCGCCTATCGGACATTGCCTGGGAGCACAAAGCATACAGGTGAACTGCACATCACCTGGAAGCAAAGCAGGCCTCTGCGGTTACAAATCTCATTTGACGATGCAGGCAACAAGGCCACGGGGAAATATCAGGCCTCCCTCAAGGGACGGGTCTTTGCTTGCAATTGAGGCCAAGCCGATAGATAAGAGTCATACTATTCAGTTGGGGATTTCGGGATTAAAAAAGGGGGTTATTCAGCTTGACAGTAATTGGATGGATAGAACATTGAAAAGATTACCGAACGAAACGGCAAACGCAATGAGTACATCGAGAATAAATAAAACAATTTCGCGTTTTGTTTTCGGTATTGAGCCACACAGTGGACGTCCTGTGTTAGTTCCATTGAGATTTAATAAGGAGTGAAAATGCCAGCAATACCCCAAACAAAAAATGCTGTAGCGCGCTTACAGCATTTGAAAGAACATTTAAGCTTCCAGAGTACGCCAGCTCATCGAGCAGTATGGATCGACGGTTTAACGAATTTGACTCTAGATCGCGACCGTGGCGTGCTGATAAAGCTTCTTATTGGTTATTGCTGGGCAGCCGCTTTATCATTCTGGTATCAAAGTGGAGACATTCGCCGCGTAAAAAATCTGTTCTATAACATTGGGAAATTGGAATATATCGGGGTTGTCGAGAAGTGGACTAGCGGTTCATATCGACGGTATACCTATACGAATACCATGGACAGCATGCCAATCTTCGTCTCAGACTATCCTGACTTAATTCAATGGTGCGCCGAGTCGAATTTCGGGCTTGCTGACAGTGATAGGAAAGAAAAGCTGCACTTGTCTGAGTTTTTTGTAAAGAACATTTATTTAGCGATGCGTAAACAATGGGATGAATTGGAAGAGCGCTGCCGCAGGTATATTGCCAATCCTAAACCCAGACCTTACCACCGAATGGTAATCTTTGAATTCCAATTTCTGCTGGCCTTGGCGACAGGAGATATACCTAAGATGGAAGCCGTGCTTTCTGAATTCGTGACGCCTCGGGGTCTGCGGACGTATAGCGCTAACGAGTCTGCATTCACCAACGGTCTGATCAATACCACCGGCCTACTCTTCGCCAAACTTGCCTGGCAAAACGGCTATGAAATTAATATCAATAGTCCCTATATCCCCCAAGAATGGCTAGCTGTACAGCCCCTGGAGCATTACGAAGACGAATTTGATTTTATGAAAGCCTACACCATCGACCCGACATGGGGCGCCACTTCGGTGTGAGCGAGCAACGCGTGCGCAGTCCGCATGTGCCACGCAGCCCTGCGTGGCGCCTGACGTTTAAAAAGGTCAATGCCTGAGCAGTGCTTCTACCGCTTTTGCAATCGCCAGTACCGTTTTGTCCTGTCCGCCCGGCGCGGCAATACTGAAGCCCACCGGCGCCGTGCCAGGTGCATGGCAGGGTACTGATACCGCGCATCCGTCCAGGAAATTGATGAAAGTGGGATTGCGCAATATCAGCAGATTCGTTTTGTGATAAACGTCTTCATTTTTTAATTCGGCAATCGTTGGCGCTACTACTGGCACGGTAGGCATGATCAGGGCATCGAAGTTGTTCAGTTGCTGTGTCACCGCCTGTATCCACGCTGCCCGGCGCTGCAGCAGTTCGATGTAATCGGCCGCACCAATGTCTTTGCCACGCAGCATGCGTGACACGACACGTGGGTCGTAGGCACTGCCTTTTTCGGCGATTAACTTGTGGTGCCATGCCCAGGCCTCTGCGGCAATAAATCCGCCCTGTGCATTGATGCCGGGCAATTCGTCAAACGGCGCGACGGCCTGCTCCACAATAACAGCGCCTGCAGCGGAGAGTCGGGTCAGTGTTTCGGCATAACATGCAGCGACATGCTCATCTGCACCATCCAATACCACGTTTGCTGGCGACAGCAGGCGCAGTCCTTTCAATGGCCGGGCTGCGATGGGTGCTGAGTGGTCACCGGCAATAATTGCATCAAGCACTTCACAGCATTCAACGGTAGCTGCCAGGGGACCGATAGAGTCCAGCGTGGTTGACAGGGGCAGGACGCCTTCCGTGGATACCCGGCGAGCCGTGGGTTTGAACCCGGTCAGGCCGCAGAGCGCCGAGGGAATTCGTACAGAACCGCCTGTATCGGAGCCGATGGCCGCCACCGCCATGCCATCTGTAATTGATATTGCCGCGCCCGATGACGATCCGCCAGGGATCCGGCCTTCGCCGATGGTGCGCTCCCAGGGGTTGCGTGGTGTGCCGTAATGGGGATTGAGGCCCAGTCCAGAGTAGGCAAACTCGGTCATATTGGTCGTGCCGGTGATTACCGCGCCAGCGTTGATCATTCTTTGCACGACAACGGCATTGTTCTGGGCCGCAGGGGCATCGCGCAGCACCGCAGAACCAGCGGTTGTGGCAACGCCCTTGATATCGAAAAGATCTTTGACCGAAATCGGCAGGCCATCAATAGGAGACCGTTTGAGATTGGCCTTGCGCAATGTGTCGGACGCTTCGGCGGCAGACAGTGCCTGCTCGTGGAACACCCGGGTGTATACTTTCGGGCCTTCGCCCTCGCTGGCGCGTGACAGCGCCGCCTGTGTCAGTTCGACAGAGGAGGAGGACGCTTCATCAAGTTGGCGGGAAAGAGTAGACAGGCTTGGTAGAGATGGTTGATTCATTGCACGACCGATATGACAAGTGAAACAGAAAAAATTGAAAGGATACTGCCAGTAGTCTGAGTTTATCAGGCAACCACGGGTAGTGTCTCGACCTGATAAGTATGCCGCAGGCTGCGATTGTTGCGCGGATCGTGCAGCTCCATCACAAATGTGTTGGATGCGCGAATTCCACCGATCGCGCCAACGGTGCCGCAAATCATGCCGTGGCCTTCGGGCAGGGTTTTCTGATTGGTATAGCCTTCGATCAGATCCTGGGGCAGACGCAGGCTGTCCAGTGTGCCTTCCTGATACAGCACTTGATCGCCATTTTCTTCTATCCAGGAACGAATGACCAGCTCATCCCAGTATTCGACCACATCATCAAAGCGCCATGCGGTAGTGGCAACTGGCTTGACGCAGGCCTGTTTGGATTCTGCCACACCATAAGCTTCCAGCTTGCGGTCTGTGTGATCAGACGCCAGGCTTACATACATGGTGCCGTCCACGGTGAACACAAAAACTTCGACCTCGCCGGACGAACTCGTTCCCAGCGCCTGCACGTTAGAGGATTGCGTCAACTGATTGCTGGTAACCCTGTAGTACAGTGGTACTGCACTGGGACGAGGCACGCCAAGCGCTGCCAGCTCTTCGATGTGGTGTTCGATCGCGTCCAGGTCGCGCCCGGCCCACCCGGCAATAATCAGGGATTGAATATCCGCAACAACGGTTGCCGAGCTATCGTCAGCAAGGGAAAATTCCAGTTTCATAAAAGACTCTTGTTAAAACAATTGAAATACAGGCATGCACCGCGCGGGGCGCATGCCTATGCAGAAGTGCAAGTGGTGATCAGCGTTTCTTGATAAAGACCACAACGAGAATAGAGGCCACTATTTCCAGCGCGGCGACGAAATACAGTCCGGATGCCAGCGAACCCGTGCTGGTTTTCAGGGAACCGATCATATAGGGGGCGACGAAGCCGGCCAGGTTACCGATGGAGTTGATGAGGGCGATGCCCCCCGCAGCGGCTGTACCGGCAAGGAATGCGGCGGGCAGCGACCAGAACACGGGGAAGGCAGCCAGGATACCCACGGCGGCTACAGTCAATGCAACCAGTGCATAAAGCGCAGTGTGCAGCAGCATGCCGGTTGCAATAAGCCCCATACACGCAATCAGTGTGGCCACGGCGCAGTGGATGCGTCGTTCGCCGGTTTTGTCGGAATGCACGCCGTTCCAGATCATGGCGATGGTTCCGGCAATGAACGGAATGGCAGAGAGCACGCCGATCATCAGGTCGCTCTCAATCCCGATATCTTTAATAATGGAGGGCGTCCAGAATGCGATGGTTGCGTTGCCACTGACGATGCAGAAATACACTGCTGCGCAGAACCAGACACGGTAATTGCTGAAGGCGTCCTTGAACGACACATGCTTGCCCTGGGTCTGGGCATTTTCCGCATCCAGCGCCCGCGTAACTGCCTGCTGCTCATTGCGTGTCAGCCATTTAGCGTTAACGGGTTTTTCGGGCAGATACATCAGTACGAACAGGCCCGCCAGAACGGAAGGGATCCCTTCGATAATGAACAGCCACTGCCAGTTGGCCAGATGACCTACGCCCTGCATGCCGTTCATGATGAGCCCTGCCAGCGGACCGCCGACCACACCCGCCAGCGCGAATGATGTCATGAACAGGCCATTGACCCGCGCCCGGTATTCTGCCGGAAACCAGTAGGTCAGATAGAGTACAACACCAGGGAAGAAGCCGGCCTCAAATACGCCAAGCAGAAAACGCATGACATAAAACTGTGTCGGGGTGGTAACGTAAGCCATACCGATGGACGCCGCACCCCACAAAATGGTGATGCGGGCCAGCGTCTTGCGGGCACCGATTTTTTCCAGAAGCAGATTGCTGGGTACTTCGAACAGGAAGTAACCGATAAAGAAGATCCCTGCACCCAGCCCATATACGGCCTCGCTAAATTGCAGGTCCTGCAGCATTTGCAGTTTGGCAAAGCCAACGTTTACACGATCCAGCCAGGCCAGGATAAACAGAAAGACCAGGAACGGAATAAGCCGCCAGGCGATTTTCGTATACGTGGCTTTCAATTCCGTTGGTTCTTGCTGCGGAATGGGGCCGGTAGCCGTCATTGAGTTATTCATCGTATTTCCAACTACAGTGATTTATAGAGAAAAACTCGCTGTACACAAAACCGGTACGCGAGCGTGAATGAGCAGGGCAGAAATACAGGCCGTATCAGGAATGGCATCCAGTGCACCGTAGTTTCCGGCGGCGGGATAGTTTTCAGCATCAATCATCCGGCGAGCAGAGTCTGCAAATACCTGAACGCAGTGTAGGTAGCCGGTTTTTGACTGTCCAACAAGAAAATATAGGAAGCGGTGATTGCAAAATCTTATGAGTCGTATCCAGCTAGCGTTTGAACTGGAACAAGTCTATATTTATCAATCAGTTAATGGAATATCAGGTGAGCTCGTCCATGGCGGAGATTTGCACCATTTCGATACATCAGGGTTCGGCCCCTAGGGAAAATACCTAGCCAAGGTGGGCGCAGGCGTTTTGCGTTTCTCTGCGGTAGGCGCCAGACAGGAGGGGACGTGGGCTGATGATGGCGTGAGGACATACTAAGTCACGTTATCAATATGTTCGACCTGGATATATTGATAGGATCATATATAAAAAGGGTTATGTGTTATTGGGTATCCTGTCAGCGCGGATATGGCAGATGGCATTTCGCGAAATCCATATATCAGACGGCATATAGCGCCTGGCATGTAGCGGTTTGGATAGAAAGAATGACAGCTTGCGAGCTGCGGCGTTTTAATGCATATCTGGAGGACAGGCTATGGATTGACCGCGGTCTCTGGCAAATCCGATGGCAACATCCTGGGCAATCGCTGCGACCGTTTCGGCCAGCGGGTTTTCTTGATTGTGGCGAAATGCGGCCTGCAACTCCAGCGGAGGCAGCGGGGTGTCTGCCCGCAATAGTTGTAATGTCTGGTCCTGTAATTCCTGCTGGATGATTGCCGGTGGCAGTGCCGCTACACCGAATCCATCTCGCACCAGGCGGATCATGGTCGCGACAGAGGAAATCCCGTTAAGGTGCAGAGAAAGATCACCGGCGATAGCAAACATTCTTTCAATCGCGGCATACGGCTCCGACTCGCGTGCGAAGCTGACAATGGGAAAGGCGGCCAGATCAGCCAGGCTGAGCAGATCGTTGCCAATTTCCAGTTTTGGGCTGCCCACCCACCGCATTGGTAATTGTCCAAGGGCGAGCGTATCGACTTGCGAGATATGGATGGCGTTGCCCTGCAGTACCAGATCCAGCCCACCGCGGTTGAGCTGTTCGGTCAAATGGAAAGTGGTTTCGCTGGCGATTTCAATTCTGAGGCGCGGATATCCCTCATGCAATCGCGCCAGGAATTCCGGAAACCAGCTATGGACAATGGATTCAATTACGCCTATGCGAATTACACCCGCATAGGTGTGCTTGTCGAGCATATCCTCTTTCATGTCGCGCAGAAGTTTCACCATTCGTTCTGCGTGCACCAGCGCCTTGCTGCCGTCAGGTGTCAGACAGACTTCCCTGGCATTGCGATCAAACAGGCGAACCCCGAATTCCTGCTCCAGCGAAGCGATACGGCTCGAAATTGCCGCCTGTGTCGTGTGCAGACGCTCTGCAGTCATACGGAAATTACGTAATTCTGCCAGCAGGACGAAGGTTTCCAGGAAGCGGATGTTCATGAAACGATTATAGCCTGCCGGGAATCGAAGATTTCGAGGGCGTGCCGGAAGTGGCGCAAGGGCAGAGGGAGGCGAGGGTATGTCGGGGACCGCGTGATCGCTTCAGTCGCGGCGGGTTGAATGGTAGAACACTTATATAAGGAGCCGTGCTGGAGGCGTGTACAGGATGTGTTTGCAGGTGATCTGCACGCCTCTATATAGCATATATATAGGAGCAGGAGCCAATATTTGCATCATAAGACCCAATTTATCCGCGAGGTGTGTGGCCCCGGGCTTATCCCTGTGAATCAGGGGCAATTTAGCACCGGCATATTGGATGACTACCTAATCGGTCTCTACTCTATATAAGGGTAGCGGCAAACCTCAGCCCGCTCCGGGTAGAGCCGCCACGTTGAGGACGGATCCGTCTACTTGGTGGAGAATTCTAATTCGGATACGCTGAACTAATATGGCAGTTTTTCCTTCTTCTTGCACGGTAAGCGCTCTAGATAAAGCCTTCTAGATGGTTTCTTATGAGGCTTGTATGTTTTAGCAACGCCACCTATTGGCCATGTGTGCGAGGTTTCTATATTTATAGGCGCATTTATTGGAGCACCGGACAAGTGCGCTTTAAATAGCATCACGTCGGACAAGTCGCACACGTATATATAGAGATATAGAGGGATACAGGCAGGAGAGGACTTGTTACATGCATACTAAAAAACAGCACGAGGCTCCAAGGAACAACACCGGACAATAAAGTGCCGTTTCTGGGCGAGTATGCTTGCCCAGGGACAATCGCGGTTCCTTTTGTGTCGGCTCGGCCAGTCCTTGCCCGGTCATGATCCGACCATTACCTAGTTATTACCTGGTTATCTGTCCCCCAGCGGGCGAAATACGCAGCGATTTGCCTGATGTCGCCGCTCTTTTGCTGACCCTGCTAAGGTTGCGGTAGCCCATTTTGTTGTAAAAACCCCACCTGTGGGGTGAGGCGATGGATTTTCTTTTTTCTGTGGCAAAAAAGTGAATCTGAATCAAATCATGAGCTTAGGGTTATTACGGAGAGGT
>JAEWEV010000005.1 GCA_023389155.1 Pseudomonadota bacterium | reverse complement strand
AGGAGCACACTATGAATCTTAATATCAGTGGCCATCATGTGGAAATCACCCCTGCCATTAAAGAATACGTAGTGACCAAGTTCGCCAAAGTCCTCAGGCACTTCGATCATGTCATTGACACCCAGGTAATCCTGTCCAAGGAACCTCTCAAGCACAGCGCAGAAGTTACCCTGCGCGTCCCGGGCAAAGACATCCATTGCGAAGTGACGGACGAAAATCTGTATGCGGCCATTGATCTGCTTTCGGATAAGACCGACAGACAGGTCATCAAATACAAAACGAAAGCGTCAGACCACTCCAATGAATCGGCAAAAAGAATGAGTTTCGGCTAGATACGTTGTACTTTTTTCCCGTTTTTTGCATAAACCCGGCCCGGCGGCCGGGTTTTAGCTTACCCTTCTATTTCTAATTGCAAGAACACCCTATAATTGCGGCATGAATCAACTATCCCGTATCCTACCGCAGGAAAATATCCTGCTGGACGTCAATGTCACCAGCAAGAAGCGCGCCTTTGAACAGGCCGCGCTGCTGTTCGAGAACAATCAGGGTATTGCCCGTTCCACGGTTTTCGACAGCCTGTTCTCGCGAGAACGTCTGGGTTCCACGGCCCTTGGTCATGGCGTAGCCGTGCCTCACGGCCGGATCGCGAACCTGAAACAGGCGGTCGCAGCGGTCATGCGGCTCAGTACTGCCATCCCTTTCGATGCACCAGACGGGCAACATGTGCAGTTGCTGGTCATTCTGCTTGTGCCGGAAAGTGCGACACAGCAGCATCTGGAAATTCTGGCCGAACTGGCGCAACTGCTGTCCAGCGCTGAAACCCGCAAGCAATTGCTGGCCAGCCCCAACGCCGAGGGCATCCACCATTTGCTGGCCCACCCCGCTAGCGACTAATCAGGGGCAAGCGCATGCTCAGTATTCAGAATCTGGCTGCAGATAATGACGAAACCCTGCACTTTACATGGATTGCCGGGAAGGAAGGCCGTACGCGCCACATCCAGGACTCCGCCGTCAATACCTCTGCCGCCGACCTGATTGGCCACCTGAACGTTGTTCACCCTTCACGGATTCAGGTTTTCGGCAAAGAAGAACTGATCTTCTACAATCGTATTTCTACCGTACAGCGCGAAAAAATCCTGATTGAGCTCGCCGAGGGCGGGGTGCCGGCGGTAATTCTGGCCGAAGGGCTGGACTCTCCGCCCGATCTGGTCAGCTTCTGTTCCCGCAGCAAAATCCCCCTGCTCTCGACTCCCGTCGATGCCGCTCATCTGATTGATGTCCTGCGCATTTACCTGAACAAGCGTTTCGCTCCCAAGACCACGGTTCATGGTGTTTTCATGGATGTCCTGGGCCTTGGCGTACTTATTACGGGGGAATCCGGGCTTGGCAAAAGCGAGCTGGCCCTGGAGCTGATTTCCCGCGGACATGGCCTGGTGGCCGATGATGCGGTCGATTTCTCGCGTACCTCCCCAACCCTGATCGAGGGCCAGTGCCCTGATCTGCTGCGCAATATGCTAGAGGTCCGAGGTCTGGGCCTGCTCGATATCCGTACGATTTTCGGCGAAACATCGGTGCGTCGCAAGATGCGGCTGAAACTGATCGTACATCTGGTTCGCGCCAACAGCGAAAAGTTCGAACGTTTGCCCATCCAGGACCAGACCCAGGACATGCTGGGCATTCCCGTTCGTCGTGTTATGCTGCAGGTAGCAGCGGGAAGAAATCTTGCTGTTCTCGTCGAGGCAGCCGTACGCAACACCATTCTCAAATTGCGTGGCATTGATACCCTTGGCGAATTTATGGAACGACAGGCGGCTGCCATTATGGAAAACAGCAACCTCTGAACATCGAACGCTGACCGGTAGCGGCCTTTCAGGGCCGATGTCAGACAGCAATCGCCCCCTTTCGCCGGTATATTGGCCAGCCACTCCAATAAAAACAAAATCAGCCTGTTTCTGACCATAATCCCGGCTTCGGTCGTCTTCTGTTATATTTTGTCACGATTCTATGTTTAAATAGGTAGTAAATCCATCGGCCAGAACGACTGCACAGGAACGACAAGGCCATTTTTTCGACCAATCACACCGTTTTTGTTCAGGATTGAGTACCTTTATGCTTCACGTTGTCCTTATCACCGGAATCTCAGGATCAGGAAAATCCGTAGCATTGCGCCAGCTCGAAGACCTTGGCTATTCCTGTATCGATAACCTGCCTGTCAGCCTGCTGCATGACCTTGTTGCGAACGCGCGCGAGAACCGCCTGAAGTCAGTAGCTGTTGCAATCGATGTCAGGACGCCTGGCGAACTGGCGGGTCTTCCGGGCGTTATTACCGCCCTTCGCAGCATGGGTCTGCCCATGCAGGTCATCTTTCTGGACTCCGATGATGAAACCCTGATTCATCGTTATTCCGAGTCTCGCCGCAAGCATCCGCTAAGCAACCGCATGCGCGAAACCTCAGGAATCACGCCGTCTCTGGAGGATTGCATTACGCACGAGCGAAATCTTCTGGCGCCATTGCGGGAACAGGAACACGTCATTGATACGTCCGGCCTGACCCCCGGACAGCTTCGCGCCTGGGTCAAAGATGTGGTCGATCATGAGCAAACCGAGGTCCTTTTGACCTTCGAATCCTTTGCATATAAAAAGGGTGTCCCTAATGACGCGGACCTTGTTTTTGATGTAAGATGCTTGCCTAATCCTCATTACGACAGTGACTTACGCCCGCTTACTGGTCGTGATGAACCCGTGGCGGCCTGGCTGGCTCAATTCGACAGCGTGCCCGCCTTAATCAACGATATAGCCGCATATATAGAGAAATGGCTTCCCCTATATATGCAGGATACGCGTAGTTATCTCACCGTTGCCATTGGTTGCACCGGTGGTCAGCATCGATCGGTTTATGTAGCAGAGGAACTCGCTAAACGTTTTAGTTCCTACCACCCTTTACGCGTTAGGCATCGTGCCCAGTTGACACTATGACATGACGAAACAAACAATTTTAATTCGCAGCACCCTTGCTTCACTTGTATCCGGCCTTTTTCTGGTGCCGGCCGTCCATGCCGCCGGCATCGAAATACTTGAAAACCAGGATTTTTCGGTCCATATGGTACCGGCCACTGAAGCCGTTGCACCAGGCGCAAAGGCCAAAAAGCCCCCCGCTCCTGCTCCTGTTCAGAAAATGCGCATCACCGCCGATGGTGTGGTTCCCGAATCCGGTGATGATGCCGCTGTGGCAGCCAATGCGACGCCTGAAAACAAGCAAACCACCAGCGAGCCTGCAACCGTTGCCGCCAAGACAGCCCCGGCCGCTCCGAACAACGCAGCAAGCCCCGCATCCGAGCCTGTCAAGCCTGCCGCGACCCGTAATGTTGCAGCAACAAATTCGAATGCGGACAATACATCGACCAAACCGGCAGCTTCAGCTCAGCCTGCCGCGCCCGCTACAGTCACGGCAGTAAAAGAGGTGGCCAACACCGACACCACAAAAGACGTCAGTGCGGTGCCTGGCAAGTCCGAGAGCGAATCAACAGATTCGGCCAAAACTGCCGCTCCTGCCCCGAAATCTGTCGCCCAGCACGCCACAGATTCAGCCGTCAAGGCACCTGCAGCCAACAGCGAAGAAAAAACCACGGCAGAGGTCAAAGAGACTGCCGCCACGACGACGCCAGTTGCTGTTGAAACCGCCGCGCCTTCCGAAAGTGGGAAAGCCGAGCTGGCTGACGGCGTGAAAATGCGCATTACGGCAACCGGCATTATTCCTGAGAACGAATACGAGCTTCAGTTGCCCAAGGAAAAGGTGAACCTGGCCGAAGTAGACGCCACTGAAGACGCCAAAGATGAAGACATTGCGCGCAAGGCCCGCAAAGCACTTTCCGGCACCTCTAAACCCTACATGGTCAATGGCATCCGCTACAAACCCATGGCCACGGAAGAAACCGCCGAATTTTCACAAGTCGGCATTGCCTCTTGGTATGGCCCAGGCTTTCACGGTCGTAAAACCGCCAATGGCGAAGTCTTTAATCAGAATGCCATGACCGCTGCGCACAAGCGCCTGCCCATTTCCTCCTATGTGCGCGTAACCCGTGTTTCTACCGGGAAAAGCATTGTGGTACGCATCAACGATCGGGGACCTTTCGTAGGCAATCGCGTTATTGACCTGTCATACGGTGCGGCCAAGCGCCTGGGCATTGTCAGTCGCGGCAGTGACAAGGTGAAGATTGAGCCGATTTCCAAAGAAGCGGCAGCAAGCGAGCGCACCACCGAAACGCAGGCAAAAGCCAAAAAAATGCTGTAATGCCCGGATGCTGTCAACGGCAGCCCACACATGCCGCTCTCCTTCCAGGATAGCGGCATTTTCTTTGGCGAGCTAATTTTCTCTTTCTGGCTAATTTTCTATTTCTGGCTGGCTTTCTATTTCCGGCTGATTTTCGATTTCCGGCTGTTTATTCTGTTCCCGTCAGCCTATCCTGTTCCTGACAGCTTAATCGGACTCCCGCAGCTTATCCTGTTTCCTGTCCGTTACGCTGTATCACTTGTACATCACGCTTGCCGGCCCGCTTGCCCAGAGACCACGGATCGGCGTCTTGCCGGGCACAAAACGGCTATTGCTGCGAATCTGTATGATCGGCTTCCCTGGCGGCGTCCTTCAAATCCAGCGCCCTGGCATACAGCACGTCACGTGGCAGTCCACTGAAAGCACCCAGCATTCGGGCCGTATCTTTCACCGAGTATGATCTGAGCATGGCGGAAATAATGCCATCCGTCTCTTCTCCAAGCGCTGCTGCCTGGGTGGTACGGGTTTCATGGATGATCAGGACGAACTCTCCCATATTGCGCTGGCTATCCTGCGCAAACCACTCAACCAGTTCGCCGGCGGGCAGGGTCACAATCTGTTCAAAACGCTTGGTCAATTCTCTGGCCACGGTCACGTTGCGCTGCGCGCCCCCAAGCAGGGCTATATCGGCTGCAGTGCTACGGACCCGATGAGGCGACTCGAACAGGATAATCGCAGCGGGAACGGCACACCATGTCTTCAGCCAGCTCTGCCGTGCGGCCGCTTTCTGCGGAGCAAATCCTGCAAAAACAAAGGAAGGGTTTTCGTCACTGGTCGCGCCACTGCCCATCAGTGCCGCAATCACTGCAGACGGGCCGGGAATCACTCGCACCGGGTAGCCGGCCGCTCGGACTTCCCTGACAATCCGCCCGCCAGGGTCGCTGACGGCAGGCGCACCGGCGTCGGAAATCAGTGCCACGCGCTGCCCTTCACCCAGATGCCGCAGCAGGTTGGCGGCGGCCTGCGCCTCGTTGTGTCGATGTGCGGCCATCATCGGCGTTTCAATGCCCCAGGCATTGAGCAACACGCGTGACGAGCGCGTATCTTCAGCCGCGATCAAATCTGCCTTCTGCAGGGCATAGAGTGCACGCGGCGACAGGTCAGCCAAATTTCCAATGGGTGTCGCCACAACATACAGGCATGCCGTGGGCCAGTCCTGGCTGCTCAGATCATGCAGCACGCGCTGCCATCGGGCATCAAATTGTCCGCTTTCTGTCGTCATGGGCTTCTCTTTGTGAAAAAATCATATCCCCGCATTATCCCCGATCGCAGTCGGTCACCTGAGCCTTCGGCGATGGTACGGGAAAAATCAGCCCATCTGGTCCATCTGGCCCATTAACTGTGTGGTTCGTTGATCATCAGGGTCATTGACCGTGTGGTCGATTTAACGGCCTGATAAGGCCAGGGTTGATACGTTAAGGATACCTCTTCTGTTTCACTGACACCCTTTATCCCCCTGCCACCATGATATGGCCGCATCACCACCCCAGGACCCGCATTTTTCGACCCCTTTTGCACTGGCTGATGCCGCCCGGCGCAAGGCACACCGCCGTCGTCGTCACCAGTCAGCGTCATCGGCCGGGTTAGCCCGCCAGGCGCACAAGGAACGCAGGCTCTCACCCGCACAGCAGCAAGGTCTGGAGGCCGAGGCACGAGCTGTCCAATGGCTGCAGGCACGAGGCCTGGTATTGCTCAAAACCAATCTGCGCTGCCCTTACGGGGAGCTGGATGCCGTCTTCCGTGCCGACGCCCGCACCATGGTTATTGTCGAAATCCGCCAGCGTTGCACGGGAACCCACGGTGGTGCGGCGGCCAGTATTACGCCCGCCAAGCAACAGCGCCTGCGACGCGCCGCGGCCTGGCATCTGCCTGCCCTGGCGATGCTGGGTTTTGCAGGCCGAACGCCGCACTGTCGCTTTGACGCCGTCTGTATTGACGGCGACAGTCTGGACTGGCTGCAGGCGATCTTCTGAACGCACAAAACCATTACAATCGATTTTGCAGCCCCGATAAAACTCTTTTTTTCGCCGGTTGGCAGCATGACAGGCGTGTGCTCTTCATGCGGTTTTTTTTCACACGTGCGATAATAACGACATGGACATTTCTTCCCGTATTTCTTTTCACTTCGATGATTCGGCCCGCGTGGTCTCGCAAAGCCACCAGGTGCTGGCTGCGCCCCTGGCTGCCGCCATCGACATGCTTGTCAACGCCATCGGCAATAACGGCAAGGTACTTGCCTGCGGCAATGGCGGCTCGGCTGCCGATGCGCAGCACTTCGTTGCCGAGCTGGTCGGTCGATTCGAGCGGGACCGTATTCCCTTTGCCGGGATTGCGCTCAATACTGATACGTCCATTCTGACTGCCGTTGGCAACGACTACGGCTTCGACAATATTTTTGAACGACAAGTACAGGCGCTCGGGCAGCCGGGCGATGTGCTCGTCGCATTTACCACCAGTGGCAATTCCGCCAACGTGATCAAGGCAATACGTGCCGCCCACGAACGGGAAATGCACGTGATCGCCCTCACCGGCAAAAAAGGCGGTAGCGTGACTGGCCTGCTAACCGATCAGGATGTGCACCTTTGCGTGCCACATGACCGTACCATGCGTATTCAGGAAGTCCACTCGCTGGCACTTCATGTTCTGTGTGATGGCATTGATGCCATGTTACTTGGAGATTCCGAATGAGTGTTTCACGCCCATTTCCCCTGTCCCGCTCGGCCTCAGCCCTTGTGGCCGGCGCCCTCTGCTGCTCTCTGCTTGCCGGCTGCGTACCGCTGGTCGTGGGCGCGGCGGCAGGTGGTACAGCCATTGTGGCGGTAGACCGTCGCTCTGCCGGCATGCAGCTGGTCGACAAGAACATCGAGCGTCGTACGCAGAACACCATTAACGAAAGTATCGGCGAAGCCGGCCGTGTCATTGTTTCATCCTATAATCAGCGCGTGCTGCTCACCGGCGAAGTACCCAGCGAGGCAGCGAAGCAGTCTGCAGAAACCATGGCGCGTAATGCCACTGACGTCAAACGCGTAGACAATCAGCTGACTGTCGGCCCCAGGGCGTCTTTCAGTACCCGCAGCAACGAAACCTGGATTACCTCGCGCGTTAAAGCGGAACTTTTGGCAACCAAAGAGGTCCCATCAGGGTCCATCAATGTGATTACCACCCGCGGCGTTGTCTACCTCATGGGCCAGGTCACCGATCTTGAAGGGCAGCGTGCCGCTTCCGCAGCGGCAGGTGTCAGCGGCGTCTCCCGGGTTATCAAGGTATTTGACATTGTCTCGGGCAATAGCGTGAAACCTGCAGCCAGTGGCACCACCACAGCAGCTCCCGGTACCGAAGTCAACCCATCTTCCAGCGGTGTTCAAACCTTCCCTCTGGAATAAGCTATTACCATGAAAAAAATCGTTATTCCCGCCGTACTTGTCGTGGCCGCTATTGCGGGCGGGTTTCTGATGACCTCATCAAAAGCCGCGCCCAACGTAACCTTCACCTCACTTGACGGTCATCAGTTCCAGACTGCAGACCTCAAAGGCAAGGTGGTGCTGGTCAAGTTCTGGGCCACCAGCTGTGTCACCTGTATCGCACAAATGCCTGATACGATCAAGTACTACGACACCTATCACGACAAAGGTTATGAAACGGTTGCCGTGGCCATGTCCTATGATCCGCCGAACTTCGTAAAGAACTATGCCGCCGACAAGAAACTGCCTTTTACCGTGACGCTTGACAGCGATGGCAGTGCTGCCAAGGCGTTTGATGATATCAAGTTCACGCCGGTGGCGTTCCTGCTTGATCGCCAGGGCAATATCGTTAAACGGTACATCGGCAATTACGATCAGAAAGACTTTATCAAAACGCTGGAAAACACACTGGCACAAAACTAACTTCTGCAAACGCGAGCGAGCATGTCAGACACACCCCTGGATATCAACGCAGTTTCACCCGCGGTCAAAGCCGACATCATTTCCGAATCCCTGCCCTATATCCGGAAATTCCATGGCAAGACGGTCGTGATCAAATACGGCGGCAATGCCATGACCGAAGAGCGACTGCAGCGCAGTTTCGCCAGGGACGTGGTGCTGCTCAAGCTGATCGGACTCAATCCTGTAGTCATCCACGGTGGTGGCCCACAAATCGACAGCGCTCTCAAACGGCTGGGCAAGGAAGGCAACTTTATCCAGGGCATGCGCGTCACCGATGCCGACACCATGGAAGTCGTCGAGTGGGTATTGGGTGGCCAGGTTCAGCAGGATATCGTCATGATGATCAACGAGGCGGGCGGCAAGGCCGTTGGTCTGACCGGCAAGGATGGCGGACTGATCCAGGCACGCAAGAAACTGATGCCCAACAAGGAAAACCCCGATGCGCCGCTGGACATCGGCTTTGTGGGTGATATTTCAAGCATTGATCCATCTGTGGTCAAGGCGCTGCAGGACGACCAGTTCATTCCTGTGATTTCACCCATTGGCTATGATGCCGAAGAAGGCGATGTCTACAACATCAATGCCGACGTTGTCGCCGGAAAAATGGCAGAAGTGCTGCAGGCAGAAAAACTGCTAATGATGACCAACACTCCTGGTGTTCTGGACAAATCAGGTCAGCTGCTGCGCAAGCTTTCAGCAAAAACCATTGATGAACTGTTTGCCGACGGCACGATTTCCGGCGGCATGCTGCCGAAAATATCGTCTGCACTGGAAGCGGCCCGCAACGGCGTCAACTCTGTGCACGTGGTAGACGGTCGTGTGGCACACTGCCTGCTGCTGGAGATCCTGACCGACAAGGGCGTCGGCACCATGATCACCTCATGACCACACCTGCGGCGCTACGCCGCAACGCAGGACTGCCAGTCACGATATGATCTGTACTCCTCTTATCAAACCGCTGCAACCGCTGGTGCGGCACAGCCGTACGCCGCGCGTATGGCTGTTTGACCTTGACAACACCCTGCACGATGCCTCGCATGCCATCTTTGGCCATATCAACCAGAGCATGACGCGCGCGGTCATGCAATCACTGGATATTGATGAAGACGAAGCGACGGTATTGCGCAAGCGATACTGGGCCCGTTACGGCGCCACACTGATTGGCATGGTGCGACACCACAATGTCAGGCCGGCAGACTTCCTGCACCTGAGCCATGACTTTGATATTGCCGGCAGCACCAAGGTCGAAAAGAACCTGTCCGCCATGCTTGATGCCGTTCCCGGTATCAAGTACGTGGTCACGAATGCGCCAATGCATTACGCCAGAATCGTGCTTGAACGGCTGAATGTTCGCCATTGCTTTGCCGGCATCTGTTCCATCAACCAGATGTGCCTGCAAGGACGCTTTCGGCCCAAACCTTCACCGGCGCTGATGCGTCAGTTACTGGTGCAGCTGCAGTGCCAGCCCGAGCAAACCATTCTGGTGGAAGATACCCTGAAAAATCTGAAGACTGCCAAGCAGCTGCACATGAAAACTGTGCATATCTTTCATCGCGGCACGCCGTTCAGTTCCATGCAGCGCATGCGCCCGGCTTATGTCGACCTGCGAGTCAATTCCGTACAGCAGTTGCTGACCCATCCGTTCGCCCTGCAGGGCCGGGATTGATTGCGATTGACTGTCTGAAACCGCGCCGCGCGCCGCCAGTCGCATTAATCCTGTCGTCCGGCACCAATCCAGTACCCGGAATTTTTACCTCTGCCTGCGCCAGCATCCTTGCGGATGCCGGTTGAGCGCTGTCCCGCCAGACGGCAGGTGGCTGAAGCTTCCGGGTATAAGGCTTACTTGCGATCGAGTTCCTGATTCAGCCTTGCTGCCGGCACGTAACCATTGACCCGATTACCGCTTTCAAAGAAGATGGCGGGCGTACCCTGAACGGCAAGCTTCTGGCCCAGCGCCAGATTTTTTTCTATCGGCGTATCGCAAGTGGCCTCGGCAGGAACCACCCCTTTGTTCATCCAGTCGGTCCAGACGGTAGCCTGGTCCTTGGCACACCAGACGTTGTTCGCCTTGGTCACGGAATCGGGCGCCAGGATGGGGAACAGGAAGGTATAGACCGTCACATTGTCCAGGGTTTTGAGTTCCTGATGCAGTTTTTTGCAGTAACCGCAATTGGGATCTTCAAACACCGCCATCTTGCGCGAGCCGTCGCCTTTAACCTGTTTCACAGCCTGAGCCAGGGGCAGCGTAGCAAAATCCACCTTGGAAATTTCCTCGACCCGTTCAGTCGTGATATCGCGCCGCGTTTTAGCATCAACGAGATTGCCCGCCAGGACAAACTCGGCTTTTTCATTGGTATAGACGATATTGTTGCCCAGCTGCACTTCATACAGATTGGCATAATCTGTGGCCTGCACCTTGGTGACGTCGACATCAAAAGCCTTTTTTACCGCCTCCTGGATATCTGCCAGCTTGCTGCTGCTTGCCGTCTGGCTCTGCGTTTGTGCCTGAGCCTGCGCGGTTGGCATCATAGCCAGACCTGCAGCCGCCAGACCCAGCAGTCCGGACACCGCCACCTTTCGGTACTGACGAATGAATACGGCGCGCTTTGAAAAAAATCCCATTACCTTAAATCCTCACAACATGAAACTATTGATTGGCGTTGCCGCCAGAGATATTTCGCACCCTGGGTGCAAAACCCGAATCCTTTTCCTGGCAGTCCCGCCAGCCGGAGATGCCGTCAGAACCCTGACGCGCCGGCAATCAGCTGCCGCTTGACCCACGGCAGTTGCTGCACCAGCTTCATCCCTGTATTGCGCAGCAAGGGCAAAGCCGGCAGATTACGTGAGAAGAGCTGATACAGTCCGTCCGTTGCCATTCGCATGGCCATGACGTCGGCAGCGCGCTCACGCGCATAGCGCTCCAGCACACGAAGGTCACCATAAGACCGGAAATGTTCCCTTTCGTTCAGAACGCGGGCAAGGACTTTTACGTCCATCAGTCCCAGATTCAGCCCCTGTCCAGCCAAAGGATGCACGCGGTGAGCTGCATCACCAACAAGGGCGATGCCCGGTGCCACAGTCTGCGCCCGTTCCAGTGTTAGTGGAAAACCATGCAGCGGACTGCGCAGCGTCAGCCTGCCCAGGCATCCATCGGCAACCTGGTTCAGCGCATCAGGAAGTGCCTGCGCAAGGCCGGCTTCATCCATTTGCAGGAACCGGTCTGCTGTTGCCTCGTCTACCGACCATACCAGCGATACCTGGTGGCCTTCGCTGGTATCGGGCATCGGCAGAAAAGCAAGAACGTGCTTGCCGGAAAACCATTGATACGCAGTGTTCAAATGGGTTTTTTCACAAGTCAGGTGTGTCACCAGCCCTTTATCACCGTAATCTTTCCTGTGATGAACCATACGCGCCGCAGTGCGCAGCGCAGAGTTGGCTCCATCGGCGCCGATAAAGAGCGGCGCCTGCAGCGTCTTGCCGCCGGCCGTTGTAATCTGGCCGTCCTCCCAGTCCTTCATGGTGTCATCAATCCAGGGCACACCGTAAATGGTCAGCGCCTGGAATAAAGCACGCTCGATCTCACCAGACTCGACAATCCATGCCAAGTGCGGCCTTGCGGCCTGCCAGGCATCCAATACCACCTGACCGCCCATGTCCCCGTTAACCTGCATGGCATCCACAACCGTAATCCGCTCCTGCGGCATGGCGTCCCAGATGCCCAGCGAGGCAAGAAACGCCTGACTCGCCTCGGAAATCGCATACACGCGCGGATGATACTGCTCACCCTGCAGGGGCGCAGGTGTCCGTTTCGGTGCCAGCAACGCCACGTTGATTCTGGCCCGCGCCAGGGCCAGCGCACTGGCCATGCCGGCGATACCGGCACCGCACACAATCACATCGTGTTTCATCGCGCCTCCGGTGCTCCCGCGTTGCGCGGCCAGAGAATCCACACCTGACCTGTCTGTTTCATGCGACCGGCAAGTTCACCGGCCGCATCGCCTGACCCCCAAAAAAAGTCAGTACGGGCCACACCCTTGATGGCAGCGCCCGTATCCTGGGCGAACACGACACGTTGCAGGGGCTCGCTGGAATGCGGTCGGGTGGTCGACAGAAACAGCGGGCTGCCAAGCGGCACGTAATTGGGGTCCACGGCAACTGTCCGCTCCGCCACCAACGGTATGCCGTAGGCGCCTTTGGGGCCAGCCGCATCGTCTGACAATGCTTCTTCACGGAAAAACACCATCGCCTGATTGGCATTAAGCATTTCGTCCACGCGATCAGGATGGGCCCTGGCCCATGCCTTGATATTCTGCATATTTGCCTGCGCCAGCGGCAGCTCACCCCTGTCGGCCAGCCACTTGCCTATCGAACTGTAGGGTCGGCCATTGTGATTGGCATAGGCCAGGCGGATCGTACGTCCATCGTCAAGCTGTACCCGGCCCGAGCCCTGTACCTGTAAAAAGAAGGCTTCTACGGGGTCGTTCAGCCACACGATAACCGGCGGCTTGGTGTCACGCTGCGCGATTTCGGCGCGGGTGTCATAGGGTACGACATTTTTGCCGGACATTTTGCCGCGAATGCGCTTGCCCGTCAGCTCCGGATACTGATTTCCCAGGTCAATCGTCAACAGGTCATCGGGGGTAGCGTACATCGGCCACTGATAGTCTCCGCCCCGTGATCGTGAACCGTGCACCACGGGCTCATAGTATCCGGTGACCGTGTTGGTGGTTTTGCCGTTTTCCGTGACCTGCCACGGCTGCAGATGCTGTTCCAGGAACGCCTTGACGGTTGCGGCATCATCGCTACGCGGGTCAATACCGGACTGGGACGCGGCCTGGCATACCGGCTGCCAGACAGCCGGGGCGGCGCGCGCAGGTATGGCTTTGGAGCCACTGACCGGACGCATCAGACCGCGACAATTGTTATAGAAGGTCAGCCACAAATGGCTTGCATCATCCTGATTCCATCCTGGGAGCGCTGACCAGGAAATCTGTTGGTACTGGCCAGCCAGCGGCCTGGCAGGCGTGCGAGCAAAAGCAGACAGATCAGGAACCTGCAGCGGATCGGTCATGGAGAACGTTGGCTCCAACGAGGGCGCCACACCCGACTCCTGGGTCGAACATCCTGCCAGCAGGACAAAGGCAGCAACGCCCACAGGAAGCAACCGTTTCAGGTTTCCTCGATTTTTCATGTTTCTTTACCCACATAAATAATGAAATAATGGAACAAAAACCCGACAGGCAGTGACCGCCCCAAGCCAGTCAATGCAGCGTTCTTGGCAGTGTCAGAATAAATTCCGGAATGTCCACCTCAAAAGGGACCCCGTTTTCCCCCACACAATGATAGCTGCCCTTCATGGTACCGAAGGGCGTATTCAGCGGACACCCACTGGTGTACTCGTACATATCGCCTGCAGCGATGAGCGGTTGTTCGCCGACAATTCCCAGCCCGCGCACCTCCTGCACTTTCTCGTCGCCATCGGTAATGATCCAGTGGCGGCTGATCACCTGCGCTGCCGATGGGCCCGTATTCCGGATACGCACCGTATAAGCAAAAACGTACTGCGAGCGCGATGGATCGGACTGTTCTTCAAGATAGCGAGGGGTGACTTCTACCGTCATTGTATTTGCCATTCGTGCTGGGTCCTCGGAAAGCGTTATGCGTTTGTATGGAATAATAGAGCCTCATTGTACTTCGTGCGCCCCTCTACAGGAGAAAAACGCTGCCATGACATTACAACCCGTTACCCGTATCGCCCCCAGTATTCTTTCGGCCGATTTTGCCCGTCTGGGCGACGAAGTCAGAAATGTCATCAGCGCCGGGGCAGACTGGATTCATTTCGACGTCATGGATAATCACTATGTGCCCAATCTGACTATCGGACCCATGGTATGCAAGGCGATCCGGCCCTGTACAGACGCACCTATCGACGTGCACCTGATGTGTGATCCGGTAGACGATCTGATCCCCCAATTTGCCCAGGCAGGCGCCAATATCATTTCCTTTCATCCGGAAGCTTCGCGCCACGTACATCGCTCCCTGTCGCTGATTCGTGACAATGGCTGCAAGGCCGGGCTGGTCCTCAATCCGGCCACGCCCCTGTCGGTGCTGGATCATGTCATGGACCGTCTGGATCTGATCCTGCTCATGTCGGTGAATCCGGGTTTTGGCGGACAGTCCTTCATACCCTCTACCCTGGATAAGCTGCGGGCGACCCGCCAGCGCATTGATGCGTGGCAGGAAAAAACCGGCAACGCCATCCTTCTGGAAGTCGATGGCGGCGTCAAAACCGATAACATTGCGCAGATTTACGAAGCCGGAGCCGACACCTTCGTCGCCGGTTCAGCCATTTTCGGACAGCAGGACTATGCTGTCGTCATTGCGCAGATGCGCGAACAAATCGCCGGAGTACACCGCTCATGACCATCCGTGCAGCACTGCTTGACCTTGACGGCACGCTCGTCGATTCCATTCCCGATCTGGCACAGGCCGCCAACGCCATGCGGCTTAAACTAAACCTTCCCCAGCTGCACCAGGAACTGATCGCGCAATTTGTCGGCAAAGGGATTGATAACCTGGTTCGTCGCGCCATGACCGGCGGTGACGATGAAGTCACCGTGTCCGATAAAGACTTTAAAGTCGCCAGGGAATATTTCATTGAAGCCTACCACCAGGTTAACGGCGACCGCGCCACCGTGTTCGAAGGAGTCATCGATGGTCTCAAGGCCATGCGCGCCGACGGCATACGCCTGGCAGTCGTGACCAACAAGCCTGGCGTATTCACCGAACAGCTGCTGATCCAGACCGGATTGCGCTCATTTTTTGATGCTGTCGTGTCCGGCGATACATGCTCCACCAAAAAACCCGACCCGGGCCCGGTGCTGCATGCGTGCACCCTGCTTGAAGCACAATCGCAGGACTGCGTTTTTATTGGCGACTCCATTAACGATGCACAGGCCGCGCAGGCGGCGGGCATGCCGGTTCTCATTGTTCCTTACGGGTATAACGAAGGAAACAGTGTACAAAACCTGAAAGTCAATGATATAGTAGAGTCTATTGTCGAAGCGGCCGAGTGGATTCAGCGCCACAACGCATCGGCAGATCAACCTGATTTATTAACGTAATGACTGCTAACTCCCTTTATGTCCGTTCTGCTCTGGTTGCCATGTATTGGCGCTGGTGGCGTTCGTCCGCCGGGAGTGTCATTCATTAGACTGTTCCGGATGCCCTTTTCAAACTGCATCCGACAATCGTAGTCAATACGCACAATACCCGGTACTCCCTTAAACAGGACCGGGTATTTTTGTATCTGCCCGGTCATACAGGACAATACAACCAGAGACCTTTATGATGACTGAAATTGAATTTAACGCACTGGCGGCTCAGGGATTCAACCGTATCCCGATCATCAAGGAAACCTACGCCGATCTTGATACCACCCTTGGCATCTACCTGAAGCTGGCGCACACCGGCAAGGAAGCCGGCCGCATGAGCTGCCTGCTTGAATCCGTCGTCGGGGGCGAGCAGTTTGGTCGCTACTCCTTTATCGGCCTGCCCGCCAAAACCGTGATTCGAGCCACCGGCGATCTGACCGAAGTGCTGACCGACGGCAAAGTTACCGAAACCCATCACGGCGACCCGCTCACCTTCATCCAGGAATTCAAAAAGCGCATCAAAGTCGCGCTGCGCCCCGGCATTCCGCGTTTCGCGGGCGGTCTGGCAGGCTATTTTGGCTACGACACCATCCGTCATATAGAACCGTCTCTCGGCCCCGCGGTCAAACCTTTTCCGCATGGGCAAAAGGAAGGCGTGCCCGATATTCTGCTGATGCAGGTGGATGAACTGGTCATTGTCGACAACGTGATTGGCCGCACCTATATCATGATATACGCCGATCCCAATATACCGGAAAGCTACAGCAAGGCTCAGAAACGGCTTCTGGAACTGCGCGCGCGCCTGCGTCATCCGGTAGAGATTCCGTACAGCCTGCCCAGCCTGCAAACCACCGAAATCCGCGATTTCAAAAAAGAAGACTATCTGAAAGCCGTACTCAAGGCCAAGGAATACATCGCTGCCGGCGACCTGATGCAGGTGCAGGTTGGTCAGGTTATCGCCAAGCCATTCCGCGATTCACCCTTGTCGCTATACCGCGCCCTGCGCTCGCTGAACCCGTCTCCCTATATGTATTTCTGGAACTTCGGCGACTTTCACGTAGTCGGTTCCTCTCCGGAAATCCTGGTACGCCAGGAAACCTATACCGAAAACGCAGAAGAGAAAACAGCGATTACCATTCGTCCACTGGCCGGCACCCGCAAGCGCGGCGAAACGCCGGACGAAGACGCCGCCCTGGCTGAAGAACTGAAGGCTGATCCCAAGGAAATTGCCGAGCACGTAATGCTGATCGACCTGGCCCGCAATGATGTCGGTCGCGTCGCCCAGACCGGCACTGTGGAAGTGACCGACCAGATGGCCATCGAACGCTATTCCCACGTGATGCATCTGGTATCCAACGTCAAGGGTATTCTCAAACCTGGCATGGACGCCATTGATGTACTGCGCGCCAGCTTCCCTGCCGGAACCCTGACCGGGGCACCCAAGGTGCGCGCCATGGAACTGATTGACGAACTGGAACCGGTAAGACGTGGAATCTATGGTGGCGCAGCCGGCTACCTGAGCTACAACGGCACTATGGATGTGGCCATCGCGATCCGTACCGGCGTAATCAAGAATGGCATGCTCTACGTTCAGGCCGCTGCCGGAATCGTGGCCGATTCCGACCCTGAAAAAGAATGGCAGGAGACCGAGGCAAAGGCCCGCGCCGTGCTGCGCGCCGCCGAACAGGTGCAATACGGTCTGGATCAACCCATCTGAGGAACTGTCATGCTGCTCATGCTCGATAACTACGATTCGTTTACCTACAATCTGGTGCAATATTTTGGCGAACTCGGTCAGGACGTTCACGTGGTTCGCAACGACCAGCTGACTGTTCAAGAGATCGCCGCCCTGAAACCCGAACGCCTCTGCGTCTCGCCCGGTCCCTGCTCGCCAGCAGAAGCGGGGGTGTCGGTTGAACTCATCAGGCACTTTGCCGGAAAAATTCCGGTGCTTGGCGTCTGCCTGGGGCATCAATCCATTGGTGCCGCATTCGGTGGAAAAATCATCCGTGCCAAACAGATCATGCACGGCAAAACCTCTGAAATCACCCACGATGGCTCTGCGCTCTTTCGCAACATCCCTTCACCCCATACCGTGATTCGCTACCATTCACTGGCCATCGAACGCCAATCCCTGCCCGATTGCCTGCGCATCACCGCAGAAACGGCTGACGGGGAAATCATGGCGGTGGAACATACCAGCCTGCCGGTTTACGGCGTACAGTATCATCCTGAATCCATCCTCAGCGAACACGGCCACGCGCTGCTGCAAAATTTTCTGGACATTTAATCATGAGCATTTCCTATACCGAAGCCCTGACGCGCTGCATTGAGCATCGTGAAATTTTCCATGACGAAATGCTGTATCTGATGCGCCAGCTGATGCGCGGCGAAATCCCGCCTCCCATTGCCAGCGCCTTGCTGATGGGCCTGCGCGTCAAGAAGGAAACCATTGGCGAAATCACGGCTGCCGCTACCGTTATGCGCGAATTTGCCACACCGGTAGAAATCAGCAACCCGGAGAACCTGCTGGATATGTGTGGCACCGGCGGCGATGCCAGCCATACCTTCAATATTTCCACCACTGCCATGTTTGTAGCAGCTGCCGGGGGCGTGCGCATTGCCAAGCACGGTAACCGCAGTTCGTCTTCCTCATCCGGCAGTGCCGATGTCCTGGAGGCGCTGGGTATCAATGTCATGCTCGCACCGCAACAGGTGGCCGAATGTATCGAAGAAACCGGCATCGGTTTCATGTTCGCCCCTGCCCATCATGGCAGCATGAAAAATGTCTCGGATATCCGAAAGATGCTCGCCGTACGGACCATTTTCAACATTCTCGGTCCGCTAACCAATCCCGCGGGAGCCGGAAACCAGCTCATGGGCGTTTTTCACCCCGACCTGGTTGGCATTCAGGTGCGCGTACTGCAGCAGCTGGGTTCCAAACATGTGCTCGTTGTACACGGCAAGGACAATCTTGACGAAGCTTCGCTGGGCGCGGCAACCCTGGTGGGCGAACTCAGGGACGGCAAAGTCACTGAATATGAAATCCATCCGGAAGACTTCGACATGCAGATGGTTTCCATCCGCAGTATCAAGGTCAGTAACCGGGAAGAATCCCGTGACATGGTCCTGAGCGCCCTGAACGATGAAGCAGGTACGGCAAGGGATATTGTCGTCCTTAATGCGGGCCTGGCGATTTATGCCGGCAATCAGGCCGATTCAATGCAGGAAGGGATCAATAAAGCACGCGAGCTGATCAAATCGGGCGCCGCACGTGATAAATTAGAGACATTCCGTGCCTTTACCAGGAAGTTCACATCATGAACGATATTCTTGAGAAGATTCTCAGTGTAAAAAAAGAAGAAGTCGCCATGCAACGCCAGTTCCGCAGTGAAGCCGATCTGCTGCGCGAAGCCCAGGCCCGCAAGGACGTTCGTGGTTTTGCGAATGCGCTGCGCGAAAAAATCAAACAGCAAAAAACGGCTGTGATCGCTGAAGTCAAAAAAGCCTCGCCGTCAAAAGGCGTGATCCGACCAGACTTCAATCCTGCAGAAATTGCACACACCTATGCGGCTCACGGCGCAACGTGCCTGTCAGTCCTGACCGACGTACAGTTTTTCCAGGGATCCAGCGACTACCTGCGCCAGGCGCGCGCCGCCTGCCCCCTGCCCGTACTGCGTAAAGACTTCATGATTGATCCTTACCAGGTCATCAACGCACGCGCCCTGGGTGCCGACTGCATTCTGCTGATTGTTGCCGCGCTGCAGCCCGAACAGCTGCTGGAAATGGAAACCGTTGCGCACGAACTGGATATGGACGTACTGATCGAAGTTCACGACCGTGCCGAGCTGGATATTGCACTTGACATGAAGTCCTCGCTGATCGGCATCAACAACCGCAATCTGCGGACGTTTGAAACCACTCTGCAGACTACGCTGGACCTGCTTCCGCATATTCCTGAAGGCCGTTTTGTCATAACCGAAAGCGGCATTCATGCACCCGAAGATGTACGCCGCATGCACGATCATAATGTGTACGGCTTCCTGATAGGCGAAGCTTTCATGCGTGAAACCGATCCCGGCATCACGCTGGAATCGTTCATCGTGAACGAGTAAGCGTAGCCGACCGAACATCTTCCGGGAGACCCTGCATCATGACGGATACCGGCAACTGCCCTCTGTGCTACGAGACTGGCGGCACTCTTCTGTACCGCAATGCCTTCCTGCGCGTTATCGACGCCCAGGAACCTCATTACCCTGCCTTTACGCGGGTCGTGTTAAACCGTCATGTTCAGGAGATGACCGATCTGAATGAGTCAGAGCGACGCGGCATGATGGGTGCGGTATACCTTGTCGAAGCCCTGCAGCGGCGACATTTCCAGCCACTCAAAATCAATCTGGCGCAACTGGGCAATATGGTGCCGCATGTGCACTGGCACATCATCCCGCGTTTTCAGGAAGACCGGCACTTTCCCAATCCGGTCTGGGGGGCAGCCCGCGACCTGGGCAGTGACGCTGACAGTGAACAGGCCAAAGCGTGCGCCGAGCGCCTCGCGCTGGTCAGACATCACCTGCCCGCCTATCACCAGGATCTGACCGAGAGCTTTACCGCTATCTTCGGCGAGTCGGCCGGTACCCTTGCCGACGATGCAGAGCTGGAACAGATGCTGCTGCGCATCGCTGATCTGTAATTCATCTCGGAAGCGGGCATCGGCAGAATACCGCCAGTTGCACATACTGTATTTGGCACGTCAACCTACACGCTACCTGGGAGTGGGCTCTCTGGCGGTTTGCAGTCCAGGCACTTCTGCCGCGTCAATCCCGCAAGGGTGTGTGATACCGTATCTGCCACAGCGCCCGGCCAGCTGTCAGACGATGTCCCCGACTGCCATCTCGTTGCTTTCGCATCAGACCACATCGCCTCCAGACACTGTATCTGCCGCACCACAACAGCCGCAGACATAATAATCCTTGCGTTTTAGGGAAAACACTTATATAATCATATTCTTTGCAGTGAATACGTTCTATTTTTGCTGCCCGGCTTATTAATCAAAAGCCATCATCGCTCCTACCTCCAGACCCGCATGCGTATTTCCTTTGTCATGCAACGGTTGATCCGGTCGGCTCGATGCTCCGATCAACGATTCGTCTGGCTGTTCCCATTCGTTTGTTCATCCTGATCAGTAAAGTGCAGGTTTGCATGGTGCAAGCCCGCGGTACTTTCCTGCGTGACAGAAATGTCGATTTGTCCTGTTTGCCGATGGTCTTTCCATCAGGCGGTCTGGGTATTGTTTTGCAATCGCCCCGCATCAACCGGAATCAAATGGCTTCTGCGCTCCTGATGAACAGGCTTGCCTGACACCTACTTAGGATTACAAATGTCATTTGATACACTGGGTCTTTCACCCATTCTGCTTGCTGCCCTGAACAAGGCCGGCTTCACCCAACCCACACCCGTACAGACAGAGGCCATCCCGCGCGCCCTTGAAGGCCAGGACCTGATCGTTTCTGCACAAACCGGTAGTGGCAAAACGGCAGCATTCATGCTGCCTTCACTGCACCGCATCGCCGGCATGCCCGGTAACAAAGGTGTGGGCGTACAGGTGCTGGTTCTGACACCAACACGCGAACTGGCTCTGCAGGTTGCAGAAGCCACCAAAACATACGGCGTCGGCATCAACGATCTGCGTATCGCAACTGTGGTTGGCGGTATGCCTTATGGCGCCCAGATCAAAGCGCTGTCCCGCCGCGTTGACGTACTGGTGGCAACACCGGGACGCCTGATCGATCATCTGAATGCACGCCGCGTCAATCTGTCGCGTGTTCACACATTGGTGCTGGACGAAGCCGACCGCATGCTGGACATGGGCTTCATCGAAGACATCGAAAGCATCGTCGCTCAGACACCGCCTGATCGCCAGACGCTGATGTTCTCTGCCACATTCGAAGGTACGGTTGCCCGCCTGGCCGCCGATATGCTGAACAACCCACAGCGCATCGACATCGCCGGACAGAAACAGAAACATGCAAACATCACCCAGACTCTGCTTTACGCAGACGACAGCGGCCATAAACTGCGCCTGCTGGGTCACCTGCTGCGTGATGCCTCCATGGACCAGGCGATTGTCTTTACCTCTACCAAACGCGGTGCCGATGCACTTGCCGAGCGCCTTGAAGATGAAGGTTTCGCCGCCTCTGCCCTGCATGGCGATATGAATCAGCGCCAGCGTACCCGTACGCTGGGTATGCTGCAAAAAGGCCGCCTGCGCGTGCTGGTTGCGACCGATGTGGCCGCCCGTGGCATTGACGTCCAGGGCATCAGCCACGCCATCAATTTCGATCTGCCCATGCAGGCCGAGGACTATGTTCACCGTATCGGTCGTACCGGTCGTGCCGGTCGCAACGGTCAGGCCTTCACGCTGGCAACCCATGGCGAACGTCATAAAATCCGCCGGATCGAACAATTCACCGGGCAGCCGATGCCTGCCGAAGTGATTGCCGGCCTGGAACCTGTCAAGTCTGCTGAAAGCGGCCGTGGCGCTGGTGGCAAAGGCCGTGGCGGAAAGCCCAATGGCTCGCGTCAGGGGCGGCCCGGTGCTGGCTCACGTGAAAAAGATCACGCCCGCAGTGGCTTCGGCCATCGCAAGGGTGGCAGCGCGTCTGGCTACGGTGCCCGTGAAGAATCCCGTTTCTCTGAAGGTCGCTCCGAGCGTACCCGT
Source organism: Pseudomonadota bacterium (assembly GCA_023389155.1). GTDB lineage: Bacteria > Pseudomonadota > Gammaproteobacteria > Burkholderiales > Burkholderiaceae_B > Advenella. Next base: position 31,106 of record JAEWEV010000005.1, on the reverse strand, counting down.
CCGGCCAAATCCTATGATTCACCCCGTGATTCCGTGATTGACCGCGCCAGCGCCTCGCTGTCACGTAATCCTTTTGTCTCTGATCGTCCACGTTCAGAAAAAAGCGGTTTCGTGAAATCTGATGCGGCCCCGGCTGCCCGCAAACCCCGTTCCGAGTTTGCACCTGCCCCGTCACGCAAGCCACGTCCAAGCACCCGTTCTGATGGTGGCTTCGGTGGTGATCGCGCCGGTCGCAGCGACAAACCTGGTTTTTCACGCAGCAAAAAGAAACCCGGTTCATCACGCGCCTGGGTCTAAACCTTTATAATGCACTTTCCTGAAGTCATGTTGGAAAGTTATGCGTGCAAACCCAAACGGCCCGGCGCTGCCCCAGATACAGGAAGCAGCGCAGCGCTATAGTGAAAAAGCCCGGCACCATCTTGCCGGGCTTGTCCGTGAAGCCGGCCCGCAAGGGTTGCCCTTCGCGCAATGGATGCATGCTGCGCTGTATGATCCTCAAACCGGCTACTACGCCGGCGCTCCCCTCAAATTTGGCGATACCCATGCTGCTGCCGGCACTGCCCTGCAGGGAGACTTTGTCACGGCACCAGAGCTAACGCCCTGGTTTGGCCGCGCCCTCGCCCAGCAGATCAGCCCTGTACTCACACATCTGGGCACCCCACATATCCTGGAATTTGGTGCCGGCTCCGGCGCACTTGCAGAACAATTATTGCAGGCGCTATTGCCACAATTTCCCGATTTGCAATATCAAATCCTTGATGTCTCCGGCGACCTCACACGACGCCAGCGCCAGCGGCTTGCGCCTTTTGGCGATAGCGTCACGTGGCTGAGCAGTCTGCCCGATTCGTTCCGCGGCTGCGTCGTTGCCAATGAAGTCCTCGACGCCATGCCTGTCTCCCTGTTCGAATGGGGCGACGATGACAAAGTCTACGAGCTGAATGTGGTGAACCGTAAGGCATCGGTCCCGCATAGTGCCAATGCGGCCAGTCACGATTGGCCGCGAAAAAATGAAGGCTCCGACCCGAAAGACACGAACCGCGTTCTCGAAAACAGCGATCCACCCGACACTTTTGAGTTTCTGCGAACACCCGCCGGCCGGGCACTGGAGCAGGCGGTGCGGGCGCGCATGCCAGCCCTGTCCGGTTACCGCTCCGAAGTCAATCTGCAAGCCGAATCCTGGGTAACAGGCATGGGTCAGTGGCTGGAAGCCGGCGTCGCACTATTGATCGATTACGGTTTTCCCCAACACGAGTACTACCATCCCCAACGCAACGAAGGCACGCTGATGTGCCATCTCCTGCATCACGCCCATAGTCACCCCCTGCAGTTCCCGGGCATTCAGGACATCACCGCACATGTGGACTTTACCGCCATCGCCGATGCTGCGATGACAGGCGGACTGGAAGTTCTGGGTTACACCACCCAGGCGCGCTTCCTGCTCAACTGCGGCCTGCTGGACATGCTGGGCATACTGGATCCGAACGAAACCGCCGACTACGCCAGGCAGATCGGTCCGGTGCAGAAGCTGCTGTCAGAAGCGGAAATGGGTGAACTGTTCAAGGTCATGGCCATCGGCAGAAACGTGGACATGGATCTGGCGGGCTTTGCCACGGGCGATCGGCGTCATCGACTGTAAGTTGCGGCTCGCAGACGTTGCGGCGCACAGTTTTTTTTCTGGAGGGCGGTATGTGCCAGCTCAACGCAGATGGTATATTGTGCTCGTGATATTTCAGCCGCAATAGCAGCGACAGATAACCGACACCCTACAGGAAAACCTGATGGCCCGAAGCACACCACAAGACGACAACACATCAACGATGGTCATTTACGTGGCGCTGGCGGGCAATATTCTGGTGGCCATCAGCAAGTTCATCGCTGCTGCCTTCACTGGCAGCTCTGCGATGCTCAGCGAAGGGGTGCACTCGGTCGTCGACTCCACTAATGAAATCCTGCTGTTGTATGGCGTGCATCGCAGTCATAACAGGCCAGACAAAAAACACCCCATAGGCTACGGGCGCGAAGTGTATTTCTGGAGCTTCGTGGTGGGGCTGCTGATTCTCACTTTCGGCGCTGGCGTCTCGGTCTATGAAGGCATCATGCATATTCGTGAGCCGCATGCCATTGAATCTGCCTATGTGACCTATATCGTGCTGGCGCTGGCCGTGCTGTTCGAAGGCTTTTCCTGGGCCTTCACTCTGAGAAAATTCCGCGGAAACCGTCCATATTCCGAGCTGTTTCGCATGATCATACACAGCAAGGATCCACCCACCTTCATTGTGCTGCTGGAAGACACGGCGGCCATCCTGGGAGTGGCCATTGCATTTGTGGGTGTTTATCTGTCTGTCGCGCTAGATAACCCGATCTATGATGGCGTGGCATCTGTATTGATTGGCATCACACTGGGCCTGACGGCGCTGCTGGTGGCGCGCGAAACCAAAGGTCTGCTTATTGGCGAAGCGGCAAGCCCCCAGATCCGGGACTCCATACTGACTCTGGCAGAAGGTACAGCGGGGGTATCACAAGTGAATGGCCTGATCACAGTACAGACCGCACCGCAGGAAATCACCGTTGCCATTAGTCTGGAGTTTTCCGATGCCCTGCGCGTCCCCGAGCTGGAGGCTATAGTGGTTGCACTGGAGAACAAGATTCGCAAGGCTCATCCCGAAGTCACGACATTGTTCATCAAGCCGCAGGCCCATGAGCATTATGAACGCCAGACACCGGAAGATGATCCAGGCCAGATTGAAAGCTGATCTTTACCACGAGCCAATAATGACTCACGTATCCGTTATTGCCACGGCTGATCATACGAATTCCGCGACCAACCCGGCTCGCCGCAACTAACCGTCAGATAGAACCAGCCAACACGTTTTCCATTTTTTCCTGTGTAAACGATGCGGCCGCGCTGATCTTTCGTAACCAGCTCGACATCGTCATGCCAGCGGTTGTCTGCGCAGGACAAAACGACTGACCAGCTTGCCCTTGCGTATTACCAGTCTGAGAAAACACGCAAGTTACAGGGTTCGTCGCCAACGCGTGTTCTGCGATCAGCCTTTGAGCGCCTGTTCCAGCAATTTGCCAATGAGCTCGTTAGTGCTGACGCCCTGCTGCTCGCTGCGCGCACGAATCTGGCTGATCACGTCCTGTTTCAGCTTGACCGGGAAGGAAACAAGTCCCTGGGCCTGATCCAGCCTGCGCTGGGCACGACGATCCAGGGCTTCGTCCGCAGCATCACCGAAACGGTCAGAAACACCTTCCCGCTTCATTTTTCCCACTGTTTTCAGCGCTTTGGCTTTTTCGAGACCGAATTTTTTCATTATTGTTTTCCTGATGGCGTAAGTGAGAGGATCCGGCAATCGGCGATCCCGGTGTGCGATCAACTGCGACTGCAGCAGGCCACGCAAGTGTAAAGACTACCCGTGCCGCGCGAGTCTACAGTAAGCCATGCAACAGTGCAATCAAATCCCCTTGCCATAGACTGTTCCGCGACATTTTTTCACAAATGCAATTAATGGTGTACTCGCGACATTAGAGGTTTATTAATATCCGGATATGTAATACAGTAGGTTCTGATAGCGTAAACAGGGGACAACGCCATGAATGAAGAACACAGCCCGAACCAAAGCCAGATGCCGGTTCACGTGCCGGACAATAGTGCCCGCAATTTTACGTGGATCACATATGCCATGTATGCGCTGGGATTATTTACAGGCCTGGCCGCCGTGGTTGGCGTCATTATGGCCTACGCGAAACGCGGCGAATTCACCAATACGATTTATTACGATCATATGCAATACCTGATCCGCACCTTCTGGATCAGTCTGATCGGTGCACTCCTGGGCATATTGCTGATGATCATTCTTATCGGCTGGATCGTGTTGATCGCCGTGACCGTCTGGTACATCTATCGCATCGTCATGGGCGCCATTCGCCTTAACGATGGTAAGGGCGTGTCGACCACCTCCTGGTTCTAAGCGTCTGTAGTAGTTCCAGCCCGGGCGGCTGCCACTACGACCTCATGCGCATGCTGCAGCGCCAGCCACGGATCTGTGGCGTGCGCTTCGGCATCCGCAGTGTCAATGTTCACTGACTTGCCTTCGAAATAGGCAATGACCCGCACCGCCGTCTGTTCAAGTACTGCAAGCATCCCGTCAGATGAGGTCATTACATCTGTAATCGCCCCTTCTTGCGGGCAGTCCGGCGAACGGGACTTCGGCATCTGTTGTCTTACCCACTGCGCCAGAATATCCTGTTCCCTGCGCTCGGCATCCAGTTCCAGACGCTTGATATTTTCTCTGAATTCATTTGTCATTGCGTCTGGCGCGGGTGGCGGCCCGGACTTGAGCCGGGTTCGCAACTTGCGCAGCGGCAGAATTACCACTTCGCGCCATGCGCGAACCGTGGTGTCGGCCTCTTCAATCTGCTGTGGTGATGGTGCACAGCCCCACAGTCTGGCTGCCCACAACATCATCAGCAAAATATTAACGTCCAGCCCCAGCCGATTCTGCAAGGCCAGGCAATGTTCGGATACATCGCCATGCGTATACACGGCAAGTGAAAACTGCCAGTGATCCGCTTGCGTGTTTTGCTGCTTCATGACTGCTCCCTGTTACATCGTCGCCGACTTCGTTACTGATACGTACTCGCCCATATCCGACAGGATGTGTGAAAACGTCCAAGCCGCCTGCGGGTATAATAACCTGTCGGCGAACCGTTCTGCGCCGCAAGCTGCAAATAATCAGAGTGGCAACACACGTTTACCAGGACTGTATGCAATCCATGCAAACCTCCGCTTGCGCCCCGGCGCGAATAATCGTTGGCATTACCGGTGCCTCGGGCGCCATTTATGGCGTTCGTGCACTGGAACTGCTCCGTGAAGCCGGCGTGGAAACTCATCTGGTCATGACCCGTTCCGCCAGTCTTACCCTGTCGCAGGAACTGCAAATGCATCCTGGTGAACTGGCTGATCGTGCAACAGTGGTCCATGCCATTCAGGATGTCGGTGCCACCATTTCCAGCGGCTCATTCAAAACACGGGGCATGCTGATCGCACCATGTTCCGTTCGTACACTGTCGGAAATCGCCAGTGGCGTGACCTCTTCCCTGCTGACCCGCGCGGCCGACGTCGTACTCAAGGAACGCCGCAAGCTGGTGCTGATGCTTCGGGAAACTCCGCTGCATCTGGGGCATCTGCGCAGCATGGTGTCGGTGACCGAAATGGGTGCCATTGTTATGCCTCCGGTGCCGGCGTTTTACGCTCATCCCGAAAGTCTTTCTGCCATGGTTGATCACACCGTGGGACGCGCCCTGGATCTGTTTGACATTGACACCGGTGCGGTCAGGCGCTGGGAAGGCATGACCAATCCGTAGAATGGGTTGCCTGTATAACGCGTTGTTCACCGCTCCATCTTCTGCAGGCCGCCTGTACATTCTCCACCTGTGCATTCTCCATCAGACCCGTGCATCGACCTCCGGTTTGAGATCCCGTCAGCATCCCGCCAGCCGAGCTGCCATCTGTTCCGCGCCATCATTTGTGACTCACTGCCCGATGCGCCAGTTCGTCGTCCGCTCCAGCTATCGCGGTGAGATTTGTTGCAGACATTCGACAATGGCATTCAGCCTTGCCGTGCGCACCGCCGCTTTGATGTTACCCGCCGCAGCTGCGGCCTGTTTAGCCACCGCCCCCGCATCTACCTGCAGGTAGCATTCCAATATTGATGTCCAGGAATCGATGCGCGAGATTTCCACATCGAGATTTTCCACCAGCGAGTGGCGTGTGCACAGCACGACCCCCAGCAGATCCCGAAAGCGTGCCGGTTTGCGCAAACTGTCTGTGGCCTCCAGCGTTTCCAGCACATACAGCGCCTGCTTCTGCAGATGCGCTTCCGGAGTCGGACTCGGGGGCAGCGGCAGCATGTCGAATCTGTCCGACAGAATCTGCGCCAGCCTGGCGTAATCCGCGCAATCGGAGGGCACTTTCAGGTGGCGACTCAGTGCCGCGTGTTCAGCCGTCTGCGACAGCAAAACGGCGTAACGGGATGGCAATGTCAGAATGCGTGCCGCGGCCAGATCTGTGGCCTGCGAGACCTCGGTATTCCATCGTAATCCAGGCAACACCACAGGCAATGCCGTGGTTTCGTGCAGGATGGAGAACATGCGAGAAGGCTTCTCGCTCATGAGGCCACGCGAGAGTTCCTTCCATACGCGCTCAGGCACCAGTGCATCCACTTCGCCGTTGCTGACCATTTCCCGGCATAACGCCAGTGTGTCTGCGGCAAGGGTAAAGTCGGTAAAGCGTGCGGCAAAGCGCGCCAGCCGCAGAATGCGTACCGGATCTTCAACAAATGCCTCGCTGGCATGACGGAATACGCGACGCTCCAGATCGTCTTTACCGCCCAGCGGATCCACCAGCGTGCCATCGGGCCGGCGCGCCATGGCGTTAATGGTCAGATCCCGCCGCTTCAGATCCTCTTCCAGCGTGACCTCGGGGCCGGTATGAAAGGTAAACCCGCGGTAGCCGCGTCCGGCTTTTCTTTCGGTGCGTGCCAGCGCATATTCCTCTTTGGTCTGCGGATGCAGAAACACGGGAAAATCCCCTCCTACCGGCTGAAAGCCACGCCGCACCATTTCCTGCGGCGCAACACCTACCACTACCCAGTCGCGATCGCCCTGCGGGAGGCCGAGCAACTCATCGCGTACCGCACCGCCGACGACATATACGTCAAGACCGTCAGTTACAGACATCAAGGCGTCACCTGTCCTAGTCGCGCAATGATGGATTGTGGCTGTCCACTGAATGATGCCGCGTACCAGGTGGCATTAGACAGCACGTGCTTCACATACAGGCGGGTTTCGGTATAGGGAATGGTTTCCGCAAAGATCGCCCCTTCCAGCGACTGGGTCAGCGAATCCCGCCAGCGTTTGGCGCGATTCGGCCCGGCGTTATAGCCTGCCGTTGCCAGTACCTGGGAGCCGTCCAGATCGTCAAGCGTCATCTTCAGATAAGACGTACCCAGAAGCGTATTGGTATCGAAATCATGGGCGCTGGCAGGCGAATAGTTCAGTCCCAGGCGGCGCGCCACCAATCGCGCGGTACCGGGCATTACCTGCATCAGGCCTGCCGCCCCCACAGAGGAACGTGCCGCAGTCACAAAACGGGACTCCTGGCGAATCAGACCATAAACCCAGGCTGGATCCACTCCAACATCCCGCGCCTGCCGGCTGACCCTCCCTTCGAAGGGCGCCACATAGCGCTGACGGAAATTGAATTCATTTTTGGTGAGCATAGAAGTATTGATGGCGCGGTCGTAGACCTGCTCACGCAACGCCCACTCGGCCGCCGCCATCAGTTCCCTGTCGTTCATGCCGCGAATCGCAAAGTTCCATTCGCCAACGGCTTCCGGGCGCCATCCCAGTCGGAACAGCGCAATGGCGCGTTGCAGCCCTTCATGCGTCTTGGCCTTGTTGATTTCGCCTGCAGTTGGTTCGGCAGGCTGCGGGGGAACGGTAATTTTGTTGCCCAGCGCCTCGGTGGCAAGCTGACCATAGAAACCATGGTCGTACAGAATCGACTGCCATGCACTCGTGGCGCCGGCGCGGTCACCCTGACCTGCCCGTGCCCGTGCGTACCAATAGACCCACACCGGCTCCTTCTGCTGATCTGGCCCCATCATGCGGATAGTCTGTTCCACCCACTTCCAGTCGATGACAGGCTGGCGCAGCGCCATCCGGGTACGCCACGCATTATTGTAATCACTCAGCCGGAAACCCTGTCCGGCTTTGCGATACCAGCCATCTGCCCGGGCCTCAAGATTCAGGGCTGCGATCAGACCAAACTGTGTCCATGCCCACTGCAGATTGCGGGGACTGAGCAGTGATGCACCTTGTTGCTCCAGAAATACTGATCCGCCATCCCGATCCTGCCGGGCCAGCCGGCTGAACGCCAGCGCACGCAGTTCCTGCAACTCGCCATCTGCCCGACCGGCTTGTCCGGCCAGCCAGCCCATAGGGTTGGCCAGTATCGCGTCGTAAGAGGACAATCCGGCAGGAGAAAAGGCCAGCGCCGCATAGCGCCTTGCGTTGTCTTTGCTGTCATACTCAACGGCATCACGCAACAATGGTTCCAGGTGTTCGTACGTAACAATTTTGGCTGCCGTCAGTTGTTGCAGCATATTCCAGCAGGCAATGCCTGGCTTGAACACGTCAAGTGCCTGACGAGCGGTGACCTGGCCATTGCCCAGGAAACGGGCCTGCAAAATCGCGCAATCGACTTCCGATGTCCGGCTGGCAACCGAGCCGATACGCCTTATGGTCTCAAAGTCGCCCTGTTTGGCCGATGCAAGAATCCAGTCCGATTTCAGGCGGTTTTCCAGATAGGGATTTTTATTCTGCTGCAGGAATGTGTAGATCTGCTGGGTAGGAATGGGTTGTGACGGATTGTTCAGCATCTGGCGCAGATACCAGTACATGGGATAGCCCCCAAGCTCATGATCGCTCTGGGCCTGTGCGGCATAGCCTGGCAACGCATCCCATTGCCGACTCTGCATGGCGGTTCTGGCGGCAACCACAGCAGCACGCGCGGCTTCCGGGACAGGCCGGGGCGCCTGGCCGTACACGACAGCAGTTGAGGTCACGGCCAGATTACCTGGCGACAGCGCAGGCCGGGCCGCCTGGGTATTCTGCACGGTTTCGGCGCAACCTGCCAGCAGCAGTCCCGACCCCAGCATTCCCCACAGGGTTTGCAGCGAACGTCGCCGCAGACTGCCTGCCGCCAGTTTGCCGGCCCCCACCTTTGCTATTGTGTGCAATTGCATATGCTGTCCTGTTATAGTCATGTTTGATATCACATTTTGTATTCGTACAGGCCATGACATCTGCCGATACCCCGACCTTGCGTCAATCCCTGCTGGCCGCCCGGTCGGCCATGTCCGATTCTCGTCGGCAGATACTAAGTGTACAAATAAAAGAACACATTTTGGACTGGCTGGGAAGCCAGCGTCAAGATAGCCGGCTTCCTGCCCATTCGGCTATCGGGCCGGTTGCCGGATTCTGGCCGATTCGTGGCGAACCGGATCTGATCCCGCTGCTGCACGACCTGCACACCCTGGGTCATGAGGTCAGCCTGCCCGTGATCGAACAGCGCGATGCCCCCCTGCATTTTTATCGCTGGTCCCCGGACACCCCGCTGCGACGTGGTGCCTTCAATATTCCGGAACCCGACGTGCAGACGCCGGCCGCGCTGCCGACGCTGATTCTGGTACCCACCCTGGGCTACACACGAGACGGACACCGCCTGGGGTATGGCAAAGGGTATTATGACCGCACGCTGCATGCGCTGGCCCGGCAGGGTCATCGTGCGTGCTGTATCGGGATCGGCTGGGATGAGGGACTGATCAAAGAGGAATACGCCCCGGCGGCCCATGATATGCCGCTGGACGCGATTGTCACTCCCGGTGGCTGGATCGTGCCGGCGCGCGCGCCTGGCGTTTGACAGGCCTGCTACCAGGGCAGGCCCGACTGTGCATCAATAGCGCAGGTTTTTCCATACCGACAGCGTCGCGTCGGCATTGTTCAGAGTATAGAAATGAATACCGGGCACGCCGCCGTCAATGAGCTTCTGGCACAGCTGTGTCACGACCTCGGTACCGAAAGCACGAATCGAGGCTTTATCATCACCATATTGCGCCAGACGCAGACGGATCCAGCGTGGCACTTCCGCACCGCACATTTGCGAAAACCGCAGCAACTGGGTGTGGTTGGTGATGGGCATGATGCCGGGAACGATGGGAATCGTTACTCCCCGCTGCACGGCCCGATTCGCAAAGTCAAAATACGCATCAGGATTGAAAAAATATTGTGTGATCGCGCTGTTTGCACCCGCATTGACCTTGGTCACAAAATTATTCAGATCGTGTTCGGGGCTGTCAGCCTGCGGATGCATTTCGGGATACGCTGCCACTTCAATGTGGAACCAGTCACCCGAATGTTCACGGATAAGCTGCACCAGATCCGAGGCATAGCGGTAATCGGAATCATTACCGCCCATACCGGAAGGAAGGTCCCCGCGCAAGGCCACAATGCGCCGAACCCCTTTCTCTTTGTAGTCATCCAGCAACTGCAGCAGCGATGCTTTGCTCGCGCCAATGCAGGACAGATGCGGAGCGGCTTCACAACCGAGCTGCGAAAACATGGACACGGTTTCTGCCGTCCCATCACGGGTTGATCCGCCCGCCCCGAAAGTTACGCTGACGTAACGAGGATGCATGGCCATCAACTGCTTGGCCGTGCCGACCAGCCGCTCGCGCGATGCCTGATCGCGCGGCGGGAAAAACTCCAGGCTGAACGCCTCGTCGGAAAAAGAACTCATAACGTTAATTCAGAATACTCAGCAAAATTGCGGAAACGATGGAATACAGAACGGCGCCGATCACGGCCCACCAGAAACCGTCGACCTTGAAACCATGGAATACCGACCCGGCCAGCCAGAACATCAGCACGTTCAGCACCAGCAGGAACAGACCCAGCGTGACAATGGTAATGGGGAGCGTCAGAATGGCAAGAATCGGATAAACCACTGCATTGACCAGACCCAGAATCACAGCTGCAATAAGAGCAGAGACAAAACTGGTGACGGTAATACCAGGCAGAATATAGGCAACAATCATAAGGGCCAGCGCCTGCAAGACCCAGGTTAACAGCAACGTCATATTACTTCTCCTTTAATTTCCCTTAATAGAACACCAATATCCGGACAGCGTCTATCCAGATCACGCGCTGCCATTGCATTTCCGGTCCTGCCGTCTTCTCATGATGACATTCAGACGGGAATCACAATTATTGAGGAAACCTGCCGCCGGCCAGCCCTTAAGTCCTGCCGGCAGCACCATCCTGCTATTCCTGTTCATCGGCGCACCGCCAGATGCCGAAACCATCACAACCGTGATAGCTGAACCGGCAATCGGCGGCAACACTCAGGCGCCCTGTCAATAGCGATAATGATCTGGCTTGAATGGTCCCTGTGCCGGCACGCCGATGTAGTCGGCCTGCTTCTGGGACAATTCTGTCAGTGTGACACCCAGCTTCTTCAGATGCAGGCGTGCAACCTTTTCATCAAGGTGCTTGGGCAGCACATAGACCTGACCTTTTTTGTATTCTGCGGTCCGGGTAAAGAGTTCAATCTGTGCAATCGTCTGGTTGGTAAATGATGCGGACATCACAAATGAAGGATGACCTGTCGCGCAACCCAGATTGACCAGACGGCCCTGAGCCAGCAGAATAATACGCTTGCCATCGGGGAAAATAATATGATCTACCTGAGGCTTGATTTCTTCCCACTTAAGGTCTTCTACTGCGGCAACATCGATTTCATTGTCGAAGTGACCGATATTGCAGACGATGGCTTCGTTCTTCATGCGTTCCATGTGCTCGCGCGTAATCACATGGTAGTTGCCTGTCGCAGTCACGAAAATATCGGCCTTGTCTGCCGCTTCTTCCATGGTGACCACTTTGTAGCCTTCCATGGATGCCTGCAACGCGCAGATCGGATCAATTTCGGTCACCCAAACTTGGGCGCGCAGGGCGGCCAGCGCCTGTGCACAACCCTTGCCCACATCGCCAAACCCGGCAACCACGGCGATCTTGCCGGCAACCATCACATCGGTCGCACGCTTGATGCCATCTACCAGTGATTCGCGGCAACCGTAAAGATTGTCGAATTTGGATTTGGTCACGGAATCATTGACGTTGATGGCGGGAATCTGCAGCTCACCTTTCTGGGCCATCTGATACAAACGATGCACGCCCGTGGTGGTCTCTTCAGTAACACCGATAATCTTGGCCAGCCTTGTGGAGTACCAGCTTGCGTCTTTTTCCAGGCGCTTGCGGATGGCGGCAAACAGTACGGTTTCCTCTTCGCTGCCGGGATTGTCCAGTACAGAGATATCCTTTTCCGCCTTGGCACCCAGGTGCAGCAGCGTTGTGGCATCACCACCGTCATCCAGAATCATATTGGCCTGTTCACCCGGCCACTCGAAGATGCGATGGGTATATTCCCAGTAATCGGCCAGCGTCTCGCCTTTAATGGCAAACACCGGCACGCCGCTGGCAGCAATGGCCGCGGCCGCGTGATCCTGGGTTGAGAAAATATTGCAAGATGCCCAGCGCACTTCGGCGCCCAGCGCGGTGAGGGTTTCAATCAACACACCGGTCTGAATGGTCATGTGCAGGCTGCCAGCAATGCGGGCGCCTTTAAGAGGTTGGGATTTGGCGAACTCTTCGCGCGTGGCCATCAGGCCCGGCATTTCGGTTTCGGCAATGGACAGTTCGCGCCGGCCCCAGTCGGCCAGAGAAATATCGGCAATTTTGTAATCAGCAGTCATAGTATTCATCCTGAAACATACTGCGATGCCGATGCGAGCGTGAGTGCAACTCACCATAGACCAGCAACGCAGTATATGATGAGCGCGGTTCGTTACCTGATCGTATTCTGAGCCTGGCATGACCACCAAGTCATGTCGCAACGCCCCTCAGAACACGACGATTATACCTTAAGCAATCGCTTTTTTCAGAGCGTCGGCCTTATCGACCGCTTCCCAGCTGAACTCGGGTTCCGAGCGGCCAAAGTGACCATAGGCAGCCGATTTTCCATAGATAGGACGCAGCAGATCCAGCATCTGCACAATGCCGCGTGGCCGCAGGTCAAAGTGCTCACGGACCAGTTTAGCGATCTCATCATCGGAGATGACGCCCGTGCCTTCCGTGTAGACGGTAATGTTGATTGGCTCAGCTACCCCGATGGCATAGCTGACCTGAATCTGGCACTGACGCGCCAGACCGGCAGCCACAATATTCTTGGCCACATAACGGGCAGCATAGGCAGCAGAGCGGTCCACCTTGGATGGATCCTTGCCGGAGAAAGCGCCGCCGCCATGCGGGCATGCACCACCATAGGTATCCACAATGATTTTGCGTCCGGTCAGGCCGCAATCGCCCTGAGGTCCACCAATAATGAATTTGCCGGTAGGATTGATCAGGAATTTGGTGTCGGGTGTAATGAGGCCATCGGCAAACGTAGGTTTGATGATTTCTTCGATGACCGCTTCGCGAATATCATCCTGGGAGATATCGGGAGAATGCTGGGTAGACAGCACAACCGTATGAACTTCTGCCGGTTTCCCATCAATATAACGGAATGTCACTTGTGATTTGGCATCCGGACGCAGCCATGGCAGACGGCCATCCTTGCGCAGTTCGCTCTGACGCTGCACCAGGCGATGCGCGTACCAGATGGGAGCGGGCATAAGATCGGGCGTTTCGTCGCAGGCAAAGCCAAACATCAGGCCCTGGTCGCCAGCACCCTGATTCAGGATTTCCTCTTCGCTGCGATCCACACCCTGCGCAATATCGGGGGACTGCTTGTCATAAGCAACAAGCACGGCGCAGCCCTTGTAATCAATACCATATTCGGTATTGTCGTAACCGATGCGCTTGATCGTATCGCGCGCGACCTGGATATAGTCGATGTTGGCCTTGGTGCTAATCTCGCCAGCCAGCACAACCAGGCCGGTATTGCAGAGGGTTTCGGCTGCGACGCGGGAGTTGGGATCCTGCTCAAGCAGCGCATCAAGAATGGCGTCGGAAATCTGGTCAGCAACCTTGTCAGGGTGACCTTCGGAAACAGATTCGGAAGTAAAAAGAAAATCGTTGTGGGCCATGTTGCGTCCAATGAATAGTGTCAAAACAAAACCGACATTCTCAGTAAGAACGCGTAGCACCGATGGTGATTACTACTGGCGCGACGCTTTAGCGGAAAGTATCCGGAAACCGTCATCTGCCAGCTGTGGCTTGTGCAAATGATCTCCGGCCGTCGCCCCGCAAGTTGTCGGTTAACTCAGCGACCTGGAAGTCATTTTATGACAATTTGACAATCAAGGTTTTAAAAACCCTGACAACAGCAGATAAATGCAATCCGGACTGCGCGCAAGGAACGTTCACAGCAAATATGCACCGGTGACCGCGCCTGAATACAAAGGACATCAACTTGCACCCAATTTTTCCTTGGACTGTATGCAGAACAACGCCCTCACGGTTCTCCGTTACAATCGAAAAAAATCTGGAACGGTCTGGCCTGCACGCCCTTTTTTGCCCTGCAAGCCCTGCACCGCAGGCTATCACCCGGAAAGCATGCGGATTGTCAGCCTGACTGCATGCTCCGTCAATTGTTAGCCACGATGAAATCAGCCATCCTCGTTTTTCTTTTCCGCTGCATCAATCTATTGCCTGACCGCCTGCGTCTGGCTTTGGGCAGCGTATGTGCAAGCCTGATGTATCGACTGATGAAACGCCGCCGGTTCATTGTTGGCAAAAATCTGGAACTTTGCTTTCCTGAAGCCTCGCAGGCGCAGCGTGACCGCTGGATGCGCGAGCATTTCCGCGCCCTGGCACAAACCATGATTGATCGGGCCGTACTTTGGTATGGATCGGAAGAAAAAATCCGTCGCCTGGTGCACCTTGAGGGGTACGAACACATCCAGCAAAGCATCGACTCCGAACGGCCCACCCTGCTCTTTGCCCCGCATTTTGTCGGTCTGGACGCCGCCGCAACCATTCTGTCCATGCACCTGCCCAGGTCGGCCACCATGTATACCCCGGCTTCGGACCCCCAGGTGGATGCCGTGATGATCAAAGGCCGCGGCCGCTTTAACGATGTGACCCAGATATCGCGCAAGGAAGGCATTCGCCCCCTGCTGCGGCTGATGCGCCAGGGCGCAGTGGTCTACTATCTGCCCGATATGGATTTCGGTCGCGAAGGCGCCCTTTTCGTACCCTTCTTCGGTGTTGACGCGGCCACGCTGCCGGCCACGGCACAGATTGCACGGACGTGGAAGGCCGACGTGATTCCCATTGTCACACGCTGGGATAGAACCACAGGCCACTATTACACGCAGGTCCTTCCCCCCTTTGCCGATTTTCCGGGCCAGATGAATCTGGAACAGGCGACACTGTTCTGCAATCAGCAGCTTGAAGCATGGATTCGCCCCGACCCGCCTCAGTATTACTGGGTGCACCGTCGTTTCAAGACACGGCCCGAAGGGGAAAAGAAATTCTACTGATTCAGCAATACCGCGGTGGTGCTACCGGTCAGGATGGGCGATAATAGCGCTGTTGACTCTGGAATACTCTCAATGATCTGGTCTTTTTCGAAAATGCACGGTGCAGGCAACGACTTTGTCGTGCTCGATGGCGTACGTCAATCCATCGACATGACGCCCGAGCGTGCCCGCGCCCTGGCCCATCGGCAATTTGGTATCGGCGCCGACCAGATTCTGCTGGTCGAAAATCCCAGCCATCCCGAAGCCGATTTCCGCTACCGGATATTCAATGCCGATGGCAGCGAAGTCGAACATTGCGGTAATGGCGCCCGCTGCTTCGTGCGTTTCGTACACGAGCAAAAGCTTTCTTCGCGCAATCCCCTGAAGGCGGAAATTGCCACGGGCCTGATCGTCCTGGAAGAGGCCAACGATGGCACCGTGTCAGTCAGCATGGGTCAAACCCGCTTCGAACCCGAAGCGGTTGCCTTCGACACCACGGACCTGAACAGCACCACCGAGCATGACGACACGATCTGGTCACTGCCGCTGGATAATGGCGACACCGCCAACCTGTCGCTGGTTGCCATCTCCAATCCCCATGCCGTACAGATTGTGAACAGCGCAGCAGATGCTCCCGTCGCCGTGCTGGGGCCACTTATCGAATCCCATCCGCGATTTGCTCATCGCGTGAATGCCGGCTTCATGCAAATCGTCGATCCACACACCATCCGCTTGCGTGTGTATGAACGTGGCGCCGGAGAGACCCTGGCCTGCGGGACAGGGGCCTGCGCTGCCGTGGTCGCCGGAATCCGTCGTGGCCACCTGCTATCGCCCGTTACCGTTCATACACGGGGCGGCGAGCTGAACGTTGCCTGGGATGGCAATCACATCACCATGCGTGGCCCCGCCGTCACCGTGTTTTCAAGTGAAATCAACATTGATCGTCTGGTTGCGCAATATCGCACCGGTACCGCTTTATAAAGGAATGCATACATGTCTGAAGCTGCCACACTGACAGCAGAAACCGTCGCCCAGTTCCTGCAGGACAATCCTGCGTTCTTTGACGAACACGCCGAGATTTTCGCCACCCTGACCGTACCTCACCCGCATGCACGCCAGACCCTGTCGCTGGGCGAACGCCAAATCCTTACCCTGCGCACGCGCAACAAGGAACTGGAGTGGAAACTTTCCGAACTGCTGCACAACGCCAATTCCAATGAAGCCATCAGTGATCATGTCACGCTCTGGTGTACACGCATGCTGGCCGAACCCGATGCGCAGCGTCTGCCTCAGCGCGTGGTAGACGGGTTGCGGCTGGAGTTTGACATGCTGGAAGTATCCTTGCGGCTGTGGAACCTGCCCGCACTCAAGGATGAACGCTTCCAGAGCACAGACGACATGCTGCAGGCCTACGTCTCGGGTTTGCAAAAGCCTTACTGTGGCCAGGAAGGCTACCTGCCTGCACACGAATGGTTTGACAGCAAACCCGGTTCGGTCGCGATCGTGCCGCTGGTCCATGACAATCGTAATATTGGCGTGCTCGTCTTTGCTGCGGAAGGCACGGAACACTTCAAGCCGGACATGGGCACAACGTTTCTTGAGATTCTTGGCAAACTCGCCAGCGCCTGCCTCAGCCGCCTGCATTCCGCAAGCTGACAGCGCACCATCCTGTGTCAACAGGTACGGTACGGCACTTTGGAAAACACCATGACACGCGTCCTGCCAGAACCAATGGAAAAGTGGCTGCGCTATCTGGAAACAAACCAGCGCTATGCCGTCCACACCCTGTCTGCTTACCGACGGGATCTGGCACTGCTCCTGGGCTTCTACCCGGATACCCAGCCCGAGGCGCTAAGCAACGCGCAAATCCGCCATGCCATTGCGCGCCTGCATGCCCAGGATTATCGTCCACGCAGCCTGGCCCGTATCCTGTCTGCCTGGCGAGGCTTCTATCAATGGTGGATTCCTCAAACCAGCGTGAAGGTCAACCCCGCGCTGGATGTCAAAACACCCAAAATCCCCCGCTCGCTGCCCAAGGCCCTTTCCGTTGAACAGACACAGGCGCTGCTGGATCACCCCACGGTCGCCACCGGCACCGAACCGGCAGACCTGCGCGACCAGGCCATGTTTGAAGTGCTCTATTCCAGCGGACTGCGGCTGGCAGAACTGGTCAGCCTGGATATCCGTTATACGCGCAAGGATGGGTACGAATCAGCAAGCTGGTTAAATCTGGATGAAGCGGAGGTATCAGTCACGGGCAAAGGAGGCAAAACCCGCAGTGTCCCGCTGGGGCGCCGCGCCGTCAGCGCGCTGGCGCAATGGCTGGAGGTGCGTCACAAACTGCTGCCGCCCGACAGTGCCGTGACCGATCAGGCCGCTGTATTTCTTGGAGCCCGTGGCCGACGCATTTCCCATCGGGTCGTCCAGCTGCAGCTGAAAAAGCTCAGCTTGCGTAGCGATGTTCCCGCCCAGGTCCATCCGCATGTACTGCGCCACAGCTTTGCCAGCCATGTGCTGCAGTCTGCACAGGATCTGCGTGCCGTTCAGGAAATGCTCGGTCATGCCAATATTTCCACGACGCAAATCTATACCCGACTGGATTTCCAGCATCTGGCAGAGGCTTATGACAAGGCGCACCCCCGCGCAAAAATGGACGACGACGAGAAGAAAAAATAAGGCCGTGTTCGCGCGCCCTGATGCCAGGGATTATTTGGTATAACGGAGTCAGATCGTTACTAGCAACGATCGCGGGTAACCTTCTCATTGCAGATTTTCCCCAATCCGGGGTTTGCTATTTATTGAAGACGTTGTCCTGCCCATGCTCTACTATTTATCGAAGACTGTGCCCTGACCCCTGACCAGGCTTCGTCAGTGGCTTTACCCTGCCCGCAACCGCGTTACTCTGCTCGTATATACGGCGCCCCATACCCGGGGATACGCTGCTGCTAGCGACGTCGGCGCAGCAGGCCGTGGTGATTGCCAAAAAGCATAGACAGGATATACAGCAATCCTGCCGACAGAATAATGGCGCTGGACGCAGGTAAACTGAAATGATACGACAGCACCAGCCCTGCATAGGATGACACCACGCCCACAGATACGGCCAGCACGAGCTGCCAGCCCAGGGTGCGCCCCCAGAAACGGGCGGCGGCGGCAGGCAACATCATCATCCCCACCACCAGCAGCGTGCCCATGACCTGATAGCCTGCCACCAGATTCACTACCAGCAGAACCAGAAATCCCCCGTGCACCAGCGATCCGCTGCCGCCTTCCATTTTCAGGAAGGCCGGGTCCAGGCATTCTATGACGAGTGGCCGATACATCAGCGCCAGCGCCACCAGCGTAACGCTGGATACGCACATGATAAAAAATAGATGACGGTCATCCAGTCCCAGCACGGTCCCGAAAAGGACATGCAGCAAGTCCATGTTGGAGCCCTTCAGGGAAATGAGCAGAACGCCCAGACCCAGCGAAATCAGATAAAAGGCGGCGAAACTGGCGTCTTCTTTCAGGCCGGTCGAACGCGCCACAATTCCCGCCAGCACGGCCACCAGCAGCCCCGTGGCCAGCCCCCCGATCAGCATCGCCGTCATGGATACACCCGCCAGCAAAAAGGCAATAGCGACGCCAGGTAAAATCGCATGGGACATGGAATCGGCCATTAGGCTCATGCGCCGCAGAATCAGGAAAACGCCTAGCGGTCCTGCCGCCAGCGAGACGAAAATAGAACCGAACAGCGCCCGACTCATGAAAGTGAATTCGGAAAAGGGCGCGAGCAAGGCGGCGTTGAGTGCTTCCAGCATCAGAAACCTCCCAGTGCCAGTGAGCGCGCCCGATCAAGATTGGCCTCAGTGAGGACTGCGGTGGTGTCTCCCCATGCCACGACCTGGCGTGCCAGCAATAACGTTTGAGGAAAATACTGACGCACCAGCTGCGCGTCGTGCAGTACCACCAGCACGGTCCGGCCTTCGCGATGCCAGCCCAGAAGAATCTGCAGCAGCAGACTACAGGTTCCCTCATCCACAGCCGTAAACGGCTCGTCCAGAATCATCACCGGAGCATCGCAGACAATCAGCCGCGCAAACAGTGCGCGCTGCATTTGTCCGCCCGACAGATTAGAGATCAGATCCCGGGCCTTGTCGGTGAGGCCGACAGTTTCCAGGGCATCGCGTATACGCTGTTTCTCAGCCCGGTCGTATCTCCTCAGGGCACCCACCCGGCGCCAGGCCCCCATGGAAACAAGATCATACGTGGTAATGGGAAAACTGCGATCAATGTCGCTGATTTGAGGCAACAGCGAAATACCGCCTGTAAACGGTTTGTGAATAATCACGTTTCCGGCACGCGGCGTCAGCTGGCCCGTCACGGTTTTGAGTAGCGTGGATTTGCCGGCGCCATTGGGTCCCAGAATGGCCGTCAGGGAGCCTTCCTGGAAACGCCCCGTCACACCGGTCAATGCCGGCACCCCATTCCAGCCTACCGTCACATCGTCCAGCTGAATAACCGGACGCCGCGAGTCAGAAACGTCAGTGTCAGTTTGAGGGGCACCGGTGGGCGCGGAATAGGTGGACATGTGTGCAGAAAAAGGGAGGCTAAACGACGGGCAATCAGCCCGCCAGGCCACCCAGCCAGCCGATGGACCAGGCGATTGTCGCCCACAACGTGAGCAGCAGCCCCAGCACCGGCGCCAGCCTGCCAAAGACAGAGGCCAGGAATACCGTTTGGTGCGAATCGACCAGGCTGTCCGGGGCGCCGACAGTGGCTGATACTCGCTGCGCCGAAGTATTGCGCCCGTTATCTGCCGACAGGACGCCGGTAGATGCGACGAAGGGGCTGGCCTGCACTGGAGGACAGACGCGCTTGAAACCCGGGGACAGCGAAATATTCTGCATGGCTATCAGACTTTATAAATAAGACTTCATCAATGACTGCGGATAATCCGGCTGCTGCCCTGGCGCGCTGAACAGTCAGAAAACGCGCAGAAAAAAACACCGGCAGATAACAAAGCCAGGGCCAGGCTGCTGCCCTGATGACCGGATACCGAAGCATGCCGGACCGGCATTGACTCAGATCCCGAATGGGAATCGAAACTCTCGAAAACCAAACTCTCGACGATCTAACTCTCGAAACCCTAAAATGATATGTTATATCATTATATACAAAATCGCGCGCCGATTTCCCAAAAATGCGACAAAGGGGCTCCGAATACCTGGATGCGGTATGATTCGCCTTATCACCTCCACCGAAACTGCCTGCCAAATGACCTCCAGAACGCCCGCAGATCCGGAAACGCCGGACCACAGCCATCATCACCACACAGCCCATCCGCATTCCGTCGCTTATCAGCTGCTGGAAGCGATCCGCCATTGTGAAAAGCGCGGAACCCGCCTGACGCCGATTCGCCAGCATGTACTGACGCTGCTCCTGGAAGCCGGTCGCAGCCTGAAAGCCTACGAACTGCTTGAAGCCATGAAACAGCTCTACCCGCAGGCAAAACCACCTACCGTATACCGCGCGCTGGATTTTCTTGTTGAAGAAGGGCTGATCCACCGCCTTGATGCGGTCAACGCCTGGACGGCCTGCCAGGACGTGTCGGGCCACCATCACGATCTGCTGATCGTCTGCACCCAGTGCGGCAAAGTTGCCGAACTTAGCGCCCCCCTCATCAGCCATCAATTGCACGACATGATCCAGGCTGCAGGCTTTATCCAGACGACCAGCGAAACCGAATTACGCGCCATCTGCGAGGATTGCAGTCGCAAGCAACAGCAAACCGCCGCCGAACCAGCGTAAAACATTCCAACTAGCGGCGGCACGCAGTGCCATGGTGTGTCTGCGCAGCAGATGACACCTGTCACCTCGCACTCTGCCAGCGCCACCTGTCACCCGGCAGACCCCTGCTGGCAATTCAGCCGCTGCGTAGCCCGCCACTCGTTGAGCCGATGCCATGCCAACTGTGCCATGCGGCCATGCACCAATTTGTGTCGGCGGCACAAGGCCCCTGCAAAGTGTAAATTTCATTACACAAATCAATATCTTAGGGTTTATCCCCAGTATTCATGTTTATTTTCGCCGGGGGACGATTAACGTTTGCCACATTCGCAAAGCTATGATGTAATCCTGCGATTGACTTTGGAAACGTCTTTTTTGAACCGGCCGGTTTCTGTCGTCGGTAGGACGTTCAAACGCTATGACACAAACGCAATCACAAGCAGATAAAATGATCCCCGTCACCGTCCTTACCGGCTTTCTGGGGGCAGGTAAAACCACACTCCTGAAACGCATCCTGACCGAATATCACGGCAACCGCATCGCCGTATTCGAAAACGAATTCGGCCCCGAAAGCATCGACAACGAGCTTCTTGTGCAGGACAGCGATGAACAGATTATCGAACTGTCCAATGGCTGCGTATGCTGCACCATTCGCGGTGACCTGCTCAATACACTGACCGACCTGAAAAACCGCCACCAGAAAGGCGAGCTCAAATTTGAGCGCGTGGTCATTGAAACGACCGGAGTGGCCAATCCTGGTCCTGTCTGCCAGACATTCTTCATGGATGACAGCGTTGCCGCCTTTTACCGTCTGGACGCGGTCATTACCGTCGTCGACGCCAAGCACGGCATGGAAACGCTGGACACCCAGCCGGAAGCGCAAAAACAGGTAGGGTTTGCCGACCGAATCCTGATCTCCAAGAAGGATCTGGTCAGCGACGAAGAATACAGCGCGCTGCGGCACCGCCTGGTGCATATGAATCCGCGCGCCGAAATCATGCCGGTTCACTTTGGTGAAATCGACATCAACAAAGTGCTGGATGTCAGTGGCTTTAACCTGAATACGATACTGGACATCGATCCCGAATTTCTGAAGGAAGAGCATCCTGATGCGGCCCACGATCATGACCATGGACATGGGCACGACCACGGACATGACGATCATCATCACCATGACCACCATGGTCACGATCATCACGACCACCATCATGCGCATCATGACGACGAAATCGGCGCGTTTGTCTTCAAATCTGATAAACCGTTCGTCCCGGAACGTCTTGAAGAGTTCCTGAGCGGCGTAGTTCAGGTGTTTGGCCCGGACCTCTATCGCTACAAAGGGATTCTGTACATGAAAGGCATGCGTCAGCGCATGATTTTCCAGGGCGTCCATATGCTGATGGGTGCAGAGCCCGGCAAACCGTGGGGGGCGAAGGAAAAACCTTCAAACACCATGGTATTTATCGGTCGCAAGCTGCCGAAGGATGTAATCCTGAATGGGCTGAACCAGTGCCTAGTGCAAAAATAAAGGGCACTGAAAGTATCATATTGCGTAGAAACGGTGTTTCGCAGTTCCCATCGCTTTTGCGCTTTGTTCAACATTATTGAAATGATATATGGAGTGTTTTATGGCTAAGGCAGCTAAAAAAACAGATGCAACAACGCAAGCCCCTCTTCTGACCGAAGAGCAACTGCTCGCCATGCCCGAATCTGACTATATGAACGATGAGCAACTGGCGTTTTTCCGTGACCGGTTAAAGCGCCTGGAAGATGAAATCATCAACAATGCAGGGGTAACAACCGAGAATCTGCGTGAAACGCAGTTCGTTCCCGACCCCGCAGACCGCGCTACCATTGAAGAGGAACACGCCCTGGAATTGCGCACCCGCGACCGCGAGCGCAAGCTGCTCAAGAAAGTGCAGCAGTCCCTGGCCCTGATCGAATCACGGGACTACGGCTGGTGCGAAGAAACCGGTGAACCTATCGGTCTGCGTCGCCTGCTCGCTCGTCCTACGGCCACCCTGTCGCTGGAAGCCCAGGAACGGCGCGAAAAACGCCAGAAAATGTACGGCGATTAATTAATTGATGCCGGTTCCTTGAAATCTTCCTGTTCCGCCCCTATCTAGCTAGGGAAACAACAGGAAGGCTCTATGGAACAATTTCACGCTACTACCATCGTCTGCGTCCGGCGCGGCAATCAGGTCGCGCTAGGCGGCGATGGTCAGGTCACTCTGGGCAATATTGTCATCAAAGGCACTGCCCGCAAAATCCGCCGCTTATACCACGACAAAATTCTTGCCGGCTTCGCAGGTGCGACGGCAGATGCGTTTACGCTTCAGGAACGGTTCGAGGCCAAGCTCGAGAAGCACCAGGGCAACCTGATGCGCGCGGCCGTCGAACTCACGCGCGACTGGCGTACCGACCGCGTCTTGCGCCGCCTGGAAGCCATGCTTATTGTGGCAGATAGCGAGCACACGCTCATTCTCACCGGAAACGGCGACGTACTGGAACCCGAAAACGGCATTGCTGCCATCGGCTCTGGTGGCGCATACGCGCAGTCGGCGGCCCTGGCGCTTTTGCAAAATACCGAACTGCCCCCCGAGACCATTGTTAAGAAGTCCCTGGAAATCGCGGGTGATCTGTGTATTTACACAAACAGCAATCACATTGTTGAAACACTCTAACCGGAAAGATCAGTATGTCATCGAGTGTCATGACCCCAAAAGAGATTGTCTCTGAACTTGACAAAAACATTGTCGGACAGGACAAGGCCAAAAAATCCGTCGCCGTTGCCCTGCGCAACCGCTGGCGTCGCCAGCAGGTGCCAGAACCCCTGCGCAATGAAATCCACCCCAAGAATATCCTCATGATCGGCCCCACCGGCGTGGGTAAAACAGAGATCGCACGGCGCCTGGCCAAGCTGGCCAACGCCCCGTTCATCAAGATCGAAGCCACCAAGTTTACCGAAGTGGGCTATGTCGGTCGTGATGTTGATACCATCATCCGCGATCTGGTCGAAATCTCGATCAAGCAGACCCGAGAACGCGAAACCCGTCGTGTGCGCACCCAAGCCGAGGACGCAGCCGAAGACCGCATTCTTGACGTGCTGGTCGCCCCTCCGCGTGACAGCAACGGCGAGCCTTTGCGTCAGGAAAACACGGCACGCCAGACCTTCCGCAAGAAACTGCGCGAAGGGCAGCTGGACGATACCGAAATCGAAATTGACGTCAACCAGCCTCTGCCGCACATGGAAATCATGGCGCCACCGGGCATGGAAGATATGACAGAACAGCTCAAGGGCATGTTCGCCGACCTGAGTCGTGACAAGAAAAAAGCCACGAAAATGACCATCAAGAACGCCTTCAAGCTGCTAGTCGACGAAGAGGCTGCAAAGCGCGTCAACGAAGAAGAGATCCGCACAGCTGCCGTCAAAAACGCCGAACAGCATGGCATCGTCTTTCTGGACGAGATAGACAAGATCGCCACCCGTCAGGAACACGGCGGCGGAGACGTCTCCCGCCAGGGCGTGCAGCGCGACCTGCTGCCGCTGGTCGAAGGCACTACCGTCAACACCAAATATGGCATGGTTCGCACCGACCATATCCTGTTCATCGCCTCCGGCGCCTTCCACCTGTCCCGCCCTTCCGATCTGATACCGGAACTGCAGGGCCGATTCCCGATCCGTGTGGAACTGGATTCGCTGACCACGGCAGACTTCGTCCGCATTCTATCCGACACCGATGCATCGCTGACCAAGCAATACACCGCATTAATGGCCACGGAAGATGTCGCTTTGGAATTTACGGAAGAAGGCATCCATCGTCTTGCAGAGCTGGCTTTTGACGTGAACGAGCGCACGGAAAACATCGGCGCCCGTCGTCTGTACACCGTGATGGAAAAGCTACTGGAAGACCTGTCATTCGATGCGACGACCAGCAGTGGCAAAGTCGTACAGATTGATGCCACGTATGTGAACAGCAAGCTCGAAGAAGCCGCGGCGAGTCAGGATCTGGCTCGGTACGTGCTGTAAGAAAATCGCATGACTGCTGTCTGCGATGCATAGCAGACGCAGGCCAAAGCGCGAAAAGAGGTGCAGAACAGGACTGTTTTGCACCTCTTTTTTATCCGCCCTGTCGATACCGTTGCCTTCTTACCTTTTGCTTTAGATTTAGCTTTACCGGCATTCCCGTTAGATCACGCGGGTCACTCTACCTTCGGACCCTCTGTTCAATTCAGACTACCTTGATCTCTTTGGTCGCGTCCGCTCACTTCATTTGAGCCTCACGCGAATCTCCTCTGTTTGAAATTTGTTTTGTTGAGGTCATTCGCAACCATGTAGATGGAAAGTATTGCATTAATGCACATTGTCTGACGACAACTTATGACTTCACGTTGTCGAATCGGGTTTGGGGAAACTTGGCAATATTGACCCGACCGATTTAATTGCTGATTTCCTTGATCACGTAGTCTTTTCCAACCCGTTCTGCCGTAAAGCTGACGGAATCACCGGGTTTGATATCCTTTAGCAGACTGCGGTCAATCTTGTAGGAAAGCGTCATCTCGGGCAGTTTCAGATCACTGATTGCACCCTGCTTGATGGCAATTTTTCCCTGATCAGGCTGGACGCGCCGCACTTCGCCGCTACCTCTGCCTGTTTCCTGGGCATGCGCAATGCTGCCAGCTGCTACGACAGTAGCCAGGCCAAGCATCACGGCTGCAATAGACTTTTTCATGCGTACCTCCGGGGTTTCAGATCAATCTTCATTTTAGGACAAAAGCCCGCACAACGAGCATTCGGGGGCGCGATGATCGTTACGTCACGCTTCAGCGCAATTGGTACACGCCTTTTACATCCTTCTGCTCCCGTGGAACACGGCGCGATACAATGACGTTCGCAATAGCGTCTCCTCACACACTAACTGGCTGAACCATATGACCGACAGACTGACTTCAATCATCACCAAAACCGGCGACGATGGCAATACCGGACTCGGAGACGGTTCGCGCATCTCCAAAGCGGACATCCGTATTCAGGCCATTGGTGATGTAGACGAACTCAACAGTCAGATAGGACTGCTGGTGAGCGACGCATCCCTACCCTCGGATATTGCCGGTCTGCTGCAGCAGGTGCAGCACCGGCTGTTCGACCTGGGCGCAGAACTTAGCGTGCCAGGCTATGTCACGCTGAACGACTCCCATGTGAAGGTCGTGGAAGAGGCGGCACAGGCCTTTCAGGTAACGCTGCCTTCCCTGCGCGAATTCATTCTGCCAGGCGGTTCGCCTGCCGCTGCACAGGCGCATGTGTGCCGCAGCGTATGCCGACGAGCTGAACGCAGTGTGGTTGCATTGAATACTGCCGCCCCCGTCAGCGATGCCGCCAGACACTATCTGAACCGGCTCTCAGACTGTCTTTTTATCATTGCCAGAACCCTGAACCAGCGCGCGGGTCGCAGCGATATTTTCTGGCAGGCAGCCAAGCCATAGTCTTTTTACCCAATTTTGGGCGGAATACACAATACAGGCTGCTTAAGCGAACGTAGCGGGTTAGGCAAATATAACGTTATAAAGACACATATATGGTTGTAGAAGACCCATAAGCGTTTACACAGGCACAAGCCGGATCATTCAAACATAAGTGATGGATGCCATATCGTATGCATAAGCACAAACCCCGCATAAGCAAAAACCCCGTGATCTTCATGCAAAAGCATGAGCAAACACGGGGTTTCTGGTAATTCTGGTGCCGGTTAAAGGAGTTGAACCCTCGACCTTCTGATTACAAATCAGCTGCTCTACCAACTGAGCTAAACCGGCGAAAGAAAGATTATATGTGAAGCCGACGAACAAAGTCCAGTTTAACGCTCTAAATACTCAAAAAAAAACCTTATTCTGTCGGGTTTGCGCAGCAATGCGCCCCGCCTTCTTTGTCCTATTTGACCACCTTCAGCCAAGGCGCCTTGTCTTTCGGGCTGGGCGATGGTGGCGGATCGTCTTCAGGAGTAGTGCCGGACTGTTCATCCGCACCCGGCGAATCAGTCAGATCATACTCTTCGACCTCGAACTGCATGCCTTCCTGCGTTTCGCGTGAATAAATGGCCTCGACGCGGGCAACAGGGACGGAAATCTGCCGGGAAACCCCGCCAAATCGCGCCTGAAATTCAATCCAGTCATTGCCCATGACCAGCCGGTTGGTCGCCATGGCACCCACATTCAGCGTAATGCGTTCGTCGCGAATGAATTCGCGGGGTACCTGGCAAGCCGCATCCACATGGACGACCAGATGAGGGGTGTACCCGGAATCGGTACACCACTCATGCCAGGCACGCAACAGATACGGTTTGGTAGATGGTTTTTCCATTCACTTTCCTTTTGTCTGCAGCTGTGCTTTCTGTCCCTGAACCGGATCAGCGACGCATGACTTTTTCGGACGGCGTCAGTGCTTCGATATACGCAGGGCGCGAGAAGATGCGCTCAGCGTATTTCTGAATGGGTGCGGCGTTCTTGGGCAGTTCAATTCCGTAGTGATCCAGACGCCACAGCAGCGGTGCCATTGTGACGTCCAGCATGGAGAACTCTTCGCCAAGCATATAGCGGTTCTTGATCAGCAAAGGAGCCAGCTGGGAGAGGCGATCGCGAATCATGCGACGGGCATTTTCCAGTTTTTTCTCGTCAGAGCGGGCTGTACGGTCTTCCAGAACGCCGACATGCACGAACAGCTCTTTTTCAAAGTTGTGCAGGAACAGGCGGGTACGCGCACGCATGACCGGATCGGCTGGCATCAGTTGAGGGTGAGGGAAACGCTCATCAATGTACTCATTGATAATGTTGGACTCGTAAAGAATCAGGTCGCGTTCTACCAGGATGGGCACGCGACCATATGGGTTCATGACCGAGATATCCTCAGGCTTGTTGAACAGGTCAATATCACGAACCTCAAAGTCCATGCCTTTCTCATAGAGAACGAAGCGGCACCGTTGAGAAAAGGGACACGTGGTTCCAGAATAAAGCACCATCATGGTGTGCAGTCTCCCGCAAAAAAAATATAAAAAGAAAAGGTCAGTGCCATCATACAACAAGCACTGACCCGAATTACAGTGGTTCTGGTATCGGCAGCAAAGGAGGGACTTCGGACGCCCCAACTGCTGCCGGCAAACGCTTACTTCACATGCTTCCAGTAAGACGCATTCAGTCTCCAGGCAACAACGAAGAACAGACCCAGGAACAACAGTACCCAGACACCCAGTTTCTTGCGAAGCAGTTGTTCGGGCTCGGACATCCAGCCAAGAAACGCGGTGAGGTCAGCCACATCATTGTCGAACTGTGGCTGTCTGGAAGGATCCAGATAGGTCAGCGTGGAATGTGAGGTGGCACTGCCGTGATACTCAGGCAATGGCTCTTCACTGACAACAGACTTGAAGCCTTCGGAGTCAACCTTTGTCGTGACTTTCTGCCATTCCTGCTTTCCGTCTTTTTCTACCTGGTGAATCTCAACCGTGGTCAGCTCGCGCGGACCCTGCAAATTCCACATGGCATGAGGCATACCGACGTTGGGGAACAGCAGATTGTTCCATCCCAGGGGACGGGACGCGTCACGGTAGAACGAACGCAAGTAGGTATAGATATAGTCGGTACCATTCAGACCCATATTTTCTGCCTTGGCACGGGCCATGACAGACAGGTCTGGAGGGGCTGCACCGAACCAGGCTTTGGCATCGGCTGGGCTCATGGCAACGTGCATCAGTTCGCCGACCTTATCGCCGGTGAACAGCAGATTTTCCTTGATTTGCTCTTCTGTCAGGCCAAGTTCCGTGAGCTTGTTGTAGCGCATGGAATTGGCGCTATGACAGTTCAGACAGTAGTTGACGAAAAGCTTCGCGCCATTTTGCAGTGAAGCCAGATGACTGACACGGTCGGGAGCACGATCCCACTCCACGCCGCCTTCGGCGGCGAGGACAGGAGTAGCAAACGTGACGGCCAGTAACAATGCGCCTATTAACTTTTTAAACATGTTCGTTCCTGTATTTTTCAACTTAGTGGGGATGGAAGGTCACACGATCCGGGACTTTCTTGAAGGTGCCCAGCCGACTCCAGATTGGCATGAACAGGAAGAAAGCCAGGTAAATCAGTGTACCCACTTGAGAAATAATATTCAGAACAGGACTTGGCGCTTTTGTACCAATAATACCGAGGATCACGAAATCGATCAGGAAAATGGCATAGACCAGTTTGTGCCAGCCCGGACGGTAGCGTATGGATTTGACCGGAGACTGGTCAAGCCATGGCAGGAAACCCAGGATCACAACGGTACCACCCATAATGACCACGCCCCAGAATTTCGCATCGTAAGCACGCAGGGCAACGGCAACCAGCACCAGGATGACCGGGAAAATGATTTTCCAGATACCTTTGAGGTTTTTGCTGAACAGCAGACCTACAGCAAAGATCAGAGCCAGCGCAACCAGAACCCAGGTGAATTCATCGGTAGTCGCACGCAGCATGGAGTAGAACGGCGTGAAGTACCAGACAGGCGCAATATGTGGCGGTGTCTTGAACGCGTCGGCCGGCAGGAAGTTATTGGCTTCCAGGAAATAGCCACCCATGGTTGGCGCAAAGAACATGATTGCGGCAAACACCATGAGGAATCCGACTACACCCATCAGATCGTGTACGGAATAGTATGGGTGGAACGGGATGCCATCCAGCGGACGGCCGTTGGCATCTTTTTTCTCTTTGATTTCAACGCCATCCGGATTATTGGAACCCACTTCGTGCAGCGCAATAAGGTGAGCCGCCACCAGACCGATAAGTACCAGCGGAATGGCAATCACGTGGAAAGCAAAGAAACGGTTGAGCGTGGCATCGGACACGACGAAGTCGCCGCGAATCCAGATGGACAGGTCAGGACCAACATAAGGAATGGCAGAGAACAGGTTCACAATAACCTGAGCACCCCAGAAGGACATCTGACCCCAAGGCAGAAGATAACCGAAGAAAGCTTCCGCCATCAGACAGAGGAAGATGGCAACGCCAAAGATCCAGACCAGTTCACGAGGCTTGCGGTAGGAACCGTAGAACAGGCCGCGCAACATGTGGAGATAGACAACCACGAAGAACATGGACGCGCCGGTTGAGTGCATATAGCGGATGATCCAGCCATAGGGCACTTCGCGCATAATGTATTCAACCGATGCGAATGCCAGGGCAGCATCAGGTTTGTAGTGCATGACCATGAAAATACCGGTCACGATCTGGATAACCAGAACCAGCAGAGCCAGTGATCCGAAGAAGTACCAGAAGTTGAAATTCTTCGGCGCGTAATATTCGGACAGATGGGCCTTCCACAGGGTTGTCAGTGGGAAGCGCCGGTCAACCCAACCCAACAATCCTGTCGTTTCGACAACTTTTTCGCCAGCCATTTTACAGGGCTCCTTTTCTAACTAGGCAAGAGATCAGACGGATCATTTGGATCAGCCTTCCGCTTCTTCTAAGCCGACCATAACAGTGTTATCGTCAACGAAGTAATAAGGGGGAATGAGAAGATTGTCAGGCGCGGGCTGATTCTTGAATACCCGGCCGGCCAGATCAAAATGGGAACCATGGCAGGGACAGAGAAAACCGCCTTCCCAGTCGGAGCCCATGCCCTCGGAACCGCCGATGGCGAAACGGGGCGAGGGAGAACAGCCTAAGTGAGTGCAGATACCAACGCAGATAAACCATTCAGGCTTGCGTGAACGGCCTTCGTTCTTGGCAAAATCGGGCGTGTAGTCAGGACGCTCGGATTTAGGGTCGGCAAGATGTGCGTCATTTTTAGTCAGACCATCAATCATTGCCTGCGTGCGGTGGATGATCCACACCGGCTTACCCTGCCATTCCGCGGTGATCATGGTGCCTGGGGCGATACCGCCAAGGGCGATTTCAACCGGGGCGCCAGCCGCTTTGGCCCGATCGGACGGGTTCATTGAAGCTACAAAGGGAACGGCAGTTGCCACTCCTGCTACACCACCGACCGCACAGGCTGTACCCAGCCAGAAGCGTCTTTGCGGATCAGAGGGAAGCACCGCTGGTGTAGCGGGCCCCTGATTGTCATACTGTATAGAATCCTGACTCATTATCCATCCTTGTTGATACACTCAAGGTACTAAAAATTACTATATTTTATGTGTACATAATTTGGCAACCGTTTATTATATACCGGTGCCCGTGCCGGGCGTGGAAAAAAGGACATAATCATGAGTAAAGGTTTTATAA
>JAEWEV010000027.1 GCA_023389155.1 Pseudomonadota bacterium | reverse complement strand
GTCAGACACCCCGTCAAAACAGCGCCCGCAATATCGTAATATCGATGTTGCCCAGATTACAAAATACCACCTGCCGGCCGCCGGTAAAGTGTCTATTTTGCATCGGATCAGTGGCGCTCTGCTCTTTTTCAGTCTTCCCATTATCCTGATACCGCTTTTCGCAGCCAGTGTGGCATCGCCGGAAAGTTTTGCATCTTTGGGCAGCGGGGCTGGCGGTGTCATTCTCAAACTCATTTTGCTGGTTCTCCTGTGGGGGTTCATGCACCACCTGTGTGCCGGTATCCGCTATTTGGTGCTTGACCTGCATATCGGTGTTGACAAAGTCACCGCGCAGAAAAGTGCCGCTGTGGTATTCGGCGTCAGCCTGGCGCTGACACTGGTATTCGCCGTTAAAATGTTTGGAGCAATATAATGGCAAAGGAACTGGTAGGTACAAAACGCCTGGTCGTGGGTGCCGGCTACGGTATCAAAGATTTCATCGTGCAGCGTATTACAGCCATCATTCTGGCCGTATATTCAATCGTCTTTCTCATTGCTGCACTGTTCACCCCCATTAATTACGAATCCTGGAAGGGTTTCTTCACGTTCTCCTGTTGGGGGCTGCCCCTGGGGCAGATCGCCGCAACGCTGGCCTTTTTCTCGCTTGCCTGGCATGCGTGGATCGGCGTACGCGATATCTGGATGGATTACGTCAGACCCGTTGGTGTTCGACTAACGCTGCAGGTGCTTACCGTGCTGTGGCTGATCGGCGCTGTCCTGTATTTCGCTAAAATTGTCTGGAGTTTATAAGCCGTGGTTGCTATCAATTCATCATTACCGCGCCGCCAGTTTGATGTTGTGGTCGTGGGTGCCGGCGGGTCCGGTATGCGCTGCTCCCTTCAATTGGCACAGGCCGGATTATCCGTCGCTGTTCTTTCAAAAGTCTTTCCCACCCGTTCCCATACGGTTGCCGCACAGGGCGGTATCGGTGCTTCGCTTGGCAATATGAGCGAAGACAACTGGTACTGGCACATGTACGACACGGTTAAGGGTTCCGACTGGCTGGGAGATCAGGATGCCATCGAATTCATGTGCCGTCAGGCCCCGAATGCCGTTTACGAACTTGAACACTTCGGCATGCCGTTCGATCGCAATGCCAACGGTACGATTTACCAGCGTCCTTTCGGCGGCCATACTGCCAATTTTGGCGAAAAGCCTGTGCAGCGCGCCTGTGCAGCGGCTGACCGTACGGGTCACGCCTTGCTGCATACCCTGTATCAGCGTAACGTTGCTGCGCGCACCCAGTTCTTCGTAGAATGGATGGCCCTGGATCTGCTGCGCAACGATGCCGGCGATGTTGTCGGTGTTACCGCCCTGGAAATGGAAACCGGTGAAATTTACATTCTGGAAGCCAAGGCCGTGGTGCTGGCGACCGGTGGTGCTGGTCGCATCTGGGCTGCGTCTACCAACGCGTTCATCAATACGGGCGATGGTCTGGGCATGGCTGCCCGTGCCGGCGTCTGTCTGCAGGACATGGAGTTCTGGCAGTTCCACCCAACCGGCGTGGCCGGAGCCGGTGTCCTTATTACAGAAGGGGTGCGCGGCGAAGGCGGCATTCTGCTGAACAAAGATGGCGAACGTTTCATGGAACGTTATGCCCCGACCCTGAAAGATCTGGCGCCTCGCGATTTCGTATCCCGTTCAATGGACCAGGAAATCAAGGAAGGTCGCGGCTGCGGTCCCGACGGCAGTTATGTTGTGCTCAAGCTGGATCACCTGGGCGCCGATGTGATCAACAAGCGTTTGCCTTCTATTCGTGAAATTGCGATCAAGTTCGGTAATGTGGATCCCATCAAGGAGCCGATCCCCGTCGTGCCTACCATCCACTATCAGATGGGTGGTATCCCTGCCAATTACCATGGTGAAGTTGTCACATGGGAAAACGGCGAAGAGAAAATCGTCAACGGCCTTTACGCTATCGGTGAATGTGCCGCTGTTTCTGTTCACGGCGCCAACCGCCTGGGTACCAATTCACTGCTGGATCTGGTGGTGTTTGGCCGCGCTGCGGGCAACCGGATCGTGGAATCCCACCTTGAGCGTCAGATGTCGCACCAGGATGTGCCAAAAGAATCGCTCGATTTTTCGCTGGCTCGTGTCAACGAACTGGAATCGCGCAAATCGGGCGAGAAAGTCCAGGACGTGGCAAACGGCATTCGCGCGTCAATGCAGCGTCATTGCGGCGTGTTCCGTACGCTCGAACTGCTCAACGAAGGCGTTGGTCAGATCGACGAGCTGGCAGAGCAGGCCAAGCACGTCAAGTTCGACGACAAGTCCAAGGTTTTCAATACCGCAAGGGTAGAGGCGCTGGAGCTGGCCAATATGACTGAAGTGGCCCGCGCCACGATTAAATCTGCTGCCAGCCGTCATGAGAGCCGTGGCGCCCACGCGCTGGATGATTTCCCGGAACGCGACGATGTGAACTGGCTCAAGCACACGCTGTGGCACTCTGCCGACGGCCGTCTGGAATACAAACCCGTGCATATGAAGCCGCTGACCGTCGAGTCGTTCCCTCCAAAAGCACGTACATTCTAAGCAGGATATTATGAGTACAAAACGTATCATGAAATTCGAGATTTACCGCTACGATCCTGACAAGGATGAGCGCCCCTACATGCAGAAACTGGAAGTGGAACTGCAACCCACCGACAAAATGCTGCTCGATGCCATTATCCGCATCAAGAATGACGTTGATGACAGTATTGCCATCCGCCGTTCCTGCCGCGAAGGTGTTTGTGGTTCCGACGCCATGAATATCAATGGCAGAAACGGTCTGGCATGTACTACCAACCTGAATGAACTGAAAGAACCAATCGTGCTGCGTCCCTTGCCGGGCCTGCCGGTGATACGGGATCTGATCGTCGATATGACGCACTTCTTCAATCAGTATCACTCAATACGTCCTTACCTGATTAACGGGACGCCGCCTCCGGAAAAAGAGCGCCTGCAGTCGCCCGAAGCCCGCGAAGAACTGGATGGTCTGTATGAATGCATTCTTTGTGCGTGCTGCTCAACCTCCTGTCCTTCGTTCTGGTGGAACCCGGATAAGTTTGTCGGCCCGGCCGGTCTGCTTCAGGCGTACCGGTTTATTGCCGACAGTCGTGACGAAGCTACGAACGAGCGTCTAGACAATCTGAACGATCCATACCGTCTGTTCCGTTGCCATACCATTATGAATTGTGCGGATGTATGTCCAAAAGGACTGAATCCAACCAAGGCAATTGGCAAAATCAAGGAACTGATGGTTCGTAGGGCGGTCTGATTTTTCATGGCCACCTTAACCGAACTGGAACGGGCGCGGATACGCTGGCGTGCCCGCCGGGGATTGCTCGAAAACGATCTGATCATCACCAAATTTTTGGATCGTTATGAACAGGAGTTGACTGACGAGGATGTCTCGTCACTCACTCAGCTTTTTGAACTTGATGACAACAGTCTGCTTGATATTCTTCTTGATCGTGCCAATCCGGAAGGTATCTATGATACGCCTAATATAAACCGCCTTATCGGTTTGATGCGACACGGATAACGAGCAGACCGAAGTCTGGTTTTTTCCTAAGGATGTTAAATGAACCTCTCTGACAAGAAAGCGATTCTGAGCTTTTCAGATGATTCTGCGAAGATTGAGCTGCCTATATATAAAGGCACGGTAGGACCGGATGTGATCGACATCCGCAAGCTCTACAGCCAGACCGATATGTTCACGTATGATCCCGGCTTCATGTCCACTGCGGCCTGCGAGTCCAAAATTACCTATATCGATGGTGAAAAGGGTGAGTTGCTGTACCGTGGGTATCCTATCGAGCAATTGGCGGTCAACTGCAGTTTTCTTGATATCTGCTATCTGATCCTGAACGGCGAATTGCCCAACGAAAAGCAAAAAGTCGAGTTTGACCAGAATGTGACCCATCACACCATGGTCAATGAGCAGATGCACTTTTTCCTGCGTGGCTTCCGCCGTGATGCACACCCCATGGCGGTGCTGACAGGCCTGGTTGGCGCACTGTCTGCCTTCTATCATGACTCAACGGATATCACCAATCCCGAACATCGTCACATTTCTGCGATCCGTCTGATTGCGAAAATGCCGACACTGGTAGCGATGGCGTACAAGTACTCTTTGGGCCAGCCGTTCATCTATCCTCAGAACAACCTGTCTTACACAGGCAACTTCCTGCGCATGATGTTCGCTACGCCTTGCGAAGAATACAAGGTCAATGATGTCGTCGAACGTGCGCTTGATCGCATCTTTATCCTGCATGCTGATCACGAACAGAACGCTTCAACATCGACGGTCCGCCTTTGCGGTTCTTCGGGTACCGATCCGTTTGCTGCGATTGCCGCAGGTGTGGCTTGCCTGTGGGGTCCTGCTCATGGTGGCGCCAATGAGGCTTGCCTGAACATGCTGGAAACATTGCAAGCCAATGGTGGTATCGAGAAAGTTGGCGAGTTCATGGAGAAGGTAAAAGACAAGAACTCCGGTGTTCGTCTGATGGGTTTTGGCCATCGCGTTTACAAAAACTACGATCCACGTGCCAAACTTATGCAGGAAACCTGCAAGGAAGTGCTGGAATCACTGGGTCTGCAAGACGATCCATTGTTCAAGCTGGCTATGGAAGTTGAGCGGATTGCTCTCGAAGATCCATACTTCGTCGAGCGCAAACTGTATCCAAACGTCGATTTTTACTCTGGTATTGTGCAGCGTGCTATCGGTATTCCAACCTCGCTGTTTACTGCCATCTTTGCGCTGGCACGTACGGTCGGCTGGATTGCCCAGTGGAACGAAATGCTTTCCGACCCGGATTACAAAATCGGTCGCCCCCGTCAGTTGTACACGGGTTACGAGTCCCGAGACGTTTGCGATATCAAAACCCGCAAGTAAGTCCCGGCTTGAACCAGAAAGAAAAACCGCAGACATCATGCTGCGGTTTTTTTTCGTCTGTGGCCGAACGGATATAGGAAAGTTGAAAGCGAAGGCGTTCGGGCGGTGTTAATCCCTGAACCGGCTCCGGTTTGCCGTCGGCAAGCTTGCGATTGTGGTCATCTGCTTGCGGTCCGCAGCAGGCCAAGCCAACGTCTGTGCCAGCCACCGCATTAAAAAAAGGGGCAGCTGTCGCCAGCTGCCCCCTCATCTTGTTCCGGGATTCAGAAGATCAAACCCGGCGACTGAATCACATCATCAGTGGTTGTACGGGCTATTCATGCTGAAGCGGCCCGCACCGCCCAGGAAAACCGCAACGGCGGTGAACAGGAAGAAGTACTGCGCTTCCAGTCTGAGCCCGCCGTTTGCGGTAAGCATCCCGAGTTGTCCACTGTGGGCAAGCGTGATGGCAACCAGCATATTGATGATGACGGCGACCGCAGCGAGTCGGGAGTAAAGCCCGATAATCAGCAGAATCGGCGCAATCAGTTCGCCAATATACACACCATAGGCAATGAAGCCCGGCAGCCCGGCCGAAGACACCATGCCGATAATCGGGCCTATGCCATGCTGCACCTTGAAGATGCCATGCATGAGCAGGAGAATGCCGAGTGTGAGTCGCAATACCAGTTTTGACAGGTCGTCAGAACGCATTATTTGGTCTCTCCGAGTGTATCCACGACGGCCAGTGCGGTCATATTGACAATGCGTCTTGTCGTCGTGCTGGTGGTAAGAATATGCACAGGTTTGGCAGCACCCAGCAGAATCGGACCCATGGCAATCCCGTGGCTGCCCGTCATCTTCAGCATGTTATAGGTGATATTGCCGGTATCCAGATTCGGCATGATCAGTAGATTGGCGCGGCCGGTCAGGGAAGAGTCCGGGTAGGCGCTCAGGCGGATGCGCTCGGACAGAGCTGCATCGGCGTGCATTTCGCCATCCACTTCCAGGTCCGGACGCCGTTCGCTGATCAGGCGGCGCGCAGACGCCATTTTGCGGGAAGAGTCCGAGGGGCGGCTGCCGAAGTTGGAATGCGACAGCAGTGCGATCTTGGGTTGGATGCCAAAACGGATCATTTCATCTGCAGCCTGGATAGTGATGTCGGCAATCTGCTCATCTGTCGGGTCTTCGTTGACATGGGTATCGCAAATGAAAAGTGTCTGGTCAGGCAGGATCAGCACGTTCATTGCGGCGTATGTGCTGACGCCTTCTTTGAGTCCGATCACTTCGGATACATATTTCAGCTGATTGTCGAAACGGCTGCCAACGCCGCAGATCATGGCATCCGCATCACCGCGTTCGATAAGCAATACGCCGATCAGCGTATTGTGTTTGCGAACCATGGCTTTGGCCACATTGGGCGTGACACCGTCACGGCCCTTGAGTTTGTAGTAGGCAGTCCAGGTTTCGGTGAAACGTTGGTCATCTTCCGGGTTGACAATTTCCATGTTCGTCCCGGCAGCCAGGCGCAGTCCAAGTTTTTTGATGCGCATGTCTATTACGGCCGGGCGACCAATAAGGATTGGATAGGCCAGCTGTTCGTCAATCACAGTCTGGGCGGCGCGCAGCACACGTTCGTCCTCACCGTCTGCATAGACGACCCGTTTGGGTGGAGTGGTGCGAGCTTGTTTGAACAGCGGACGCATCAGGGGGCCCGAACGATAGACAAAGCCAAGCAGCTGCTGGCGATAGGCGTCCATGTCTTCAATCGGTCGGGTGGCAACGCCAGAATCCATGGCAGCCTTGGCAAT
Organism: Pseudomonadota bacterium; assembly: GCA_023389155.1. Taxonomy (GTDB): domain Bacteria; phylum Pseudomonadota; class Gammaproteobacteria; order Burkholderiales; family Burkholderiaceae_B; genus Advenella. The sequence goes on along the minus strand of JAEWEV010000027.1, from coordinate 1,590 downwards.
CGCCGGGGCAATCTGGACAATCAGGCGTGGATCAAATGGTTTCGGAATGATGTATTCCGGACCGAAATTGATATCCTGTCCTTCGTAGGCAAGGGCGACTTCGTCACTCGGCTCGGCCTGGGCGAGTTCGGCAATGGCCTTGACACATGCCATTTTCATTTCCTCGGTAATGCGGGTGGCCCCAACGTCGAGTGCACCCCGGAAGATAAACGGGAAACACAGCACGTTATTGACCTGATTCGGATAATCTGAGCGGCCGGTGGCGATAATGCAGTCGGGGCGCACGGATTTTGCCTCTTCGGGTCGGATCTCCGGATCGGGGTTGGCCAGTGCCAGAATCAGTGGAGAGACGGCCATGGTGGCAACCATCTTTTTTTTCAGGACGTCCTTGGTCGAGCAGCCCAGAAAGACATCGGCGTCGCGCATGACATCGGTCAGGGTGCGATCTTCGGTTTTCTGAGCATAGCGCGCCTTGTTGGGTTCCATGTTCTCATCCCGGCCTTCCCAGATTACGCCACGGGAGTCAACAACATAGATGTTCTGGCGCGATACCCCCAGATTAACCAGTAAATCCAGGCAGGCGATAGCGGCGGCGCCGGCGCCTGAGCAGACCAGCTTGATCTCGCTGATTTCCTTGCCGACGATTTTCAGGCCGTTCAGGATGGCAGCCGAGGAAATGATGGCCGTGCCATGCTGATCGTCATGAAATACCGGGATTTTCATGCGTTCGCGCAGCTTTTTCTCGATATAGAAGCACTCGGGCGCCTTGATGTCCTCCAGATTGATTCCACCCAATGTGGGTTCCAGGGCGGCAATGATATCTACCAGCTTGTCCGGGTCATTCTCGGCCAGCTCAATATCGAACACGTCCACACCGGCAAATTTTTTGAACAGGCAGCCTTTTCCTTCCATGACGGGTTTGGAGGCCAGCGGGCCGATATTACCCAGACCCAGCACGGCCGTGCCGTTGGTAATCACGCCGACCAGGTTCGAGCGCGAGGTGTATTTCGAAGCCGCCATGTCGCCATCGGAGAAAATGGCCATGCAGGCCGCCGCCACACCGGGCGAGTAGGCCAGGGACAGGTCATCCTGATTGGCCAGGGGTTTGGTCGGGGTCACCGAAATTTTGCCGGGCGTTGGATAGGCGTGGTAATCCAGGGCAAGTTTGTTACGGTCGTGACTCATGAATTTTTATCCTTTAGGTTCGTCAATGGCTGTTCTGTTTTGTCATCAATTTTGGGAATGCAGTTCGATATCATACCGCCGTTGAGGCTGCTGCGCAGTCAACTTTATCAATCCTGATTCAGGCAATAAGGGCAAAGCATGGGATGGACCGGTATTGCATCCGGTATGGTCCGGCGTGGGCCGATTGCAACGGAATATCGAAATATAGCAAGATCAACCGATTGAAACCGGTAATTTCCTGCATAATCGAAAAAGTTCCTTGGATTAAGTCATCCCGGTGGTTATACTTGAATGTATTGGCTATCAAGGCTATGTTATGTGCCTTCTGCCCGCTATCCGCAACTCGGTCTAGCCGTAACCCGGAAGGTATACCTGCATCTCAAAGGGTGAAACACCCGCAACGGT
>JAEWEV010000026.1 GCA_023389155.1 Pseudomonadota bacterium | reverse complement strand
AAACCTCGGCGGTGGTCACGGTGCTGGACGGGCACCAGATGGCCAAGAACGGCCGAGCGGGGGCGGCGCTTGCCATCGCCGCACTGGGCTCGTTCTTCGCCGGCTGCTTTGCCACCGTTCTGCTGGCGGCTTTTGCGCCACCTCTGGCTGAGGTCGCCTTCAAGTTCGGTCCTGCCGAGTACTTCTCGCTGATGGTACTGGGCCTGGTAGGTGCGGTCGTCCTGGCCTCCGGTTCCCTGCCAAAAGCCATCTGCATGATCCTGCTGGGTCTGCTGTTGGGTATGGTCGGTACTGACGTGAACTCTGGCGTTGCCCGTTTCGATTTCGGTATCCCTGAGCTGCAGGACGGCATTGACTTTGCCGTGGTCGCCATGGGTGTTTTCGGTCTGGCCGAAATCATGAATAACCTGGCACAGAAAGAAAACCGCGTTGACATTACCGACAAGATAGGTAGTCTTTACCCCAACAAGCAAGAGTTCAAAGAGGCGGCACCGGCATGTATCCGGGGCACGCTCCTGGGTTCAGCGCTGGGTATTCTGCCCGGTGGTGGTGCCGTACTGTCCTCCTTTGCCTCCTATACGCTGGAGAAAAAGATCTCCAAGAATCCGGAGCGCTTTGGTAAAGGTCACCCTGCCGGTCTGGCCGGTCCTGAATCTGCCAATAATGCGGCAGCCCAGACATCGTTCATTCCGCTGCTGACACTGGGTATTCCGGGTAATGCGGTAATGGCTCTGATGGTTGGCGCCATGACCATTCACAACATCCAGCCAGGTCCTCAGGTCATGACCAGTCACCCTGAGCTGTTTTGGGGTCTGATTGCCTCCATGTGGATTGGTAACGTGATGCTGGTGATCCTGAATCTGCCGCTGATTGGTCTGTGGGTCAAACTGCTCAAGGTACCGTACCGTGTCCTGTTCCCTGCCATTGTGCTGTTCTGCACCGTGGGTGTGTATTCATTGAACTATAACGTGTTCGATATTTACATCATGGCCATTTTCGGTATTATCGGTTACCTGTGGTCCAAACTGAAATGTGAAGGCGCGCCTTTGCTGCTGGGTCTGGTACTGGGCCCAATGATGGAAGAAAACTTCCGCCGTGCCCTGCTGCTGTCACGGGGTGATTTCACCACCTTCGTTACGCGTCCGTTGTCCATGACGCTGCTGATCCTGGCTGGGATACTGATCATACTGGTGGCATTGCCGTCTATCCGCAAGAAACGCGAGGAAACATTCGTCGAAGAAGACTGATTCTTGCTATCGACTGACCGCTAGCGGTCAGTCCTCTACCCTGCCCGCCCATGATTATGGTCATGCGGCGGGTTTTTCATTTTCCTTATCCCGGTGTTCGCAACAGCAGGGACTGTCCGTATGGGGCGTTGCGACGCAATTGCGATTTCCATTCACCGGTCTCTGCCTTGACATCACAGCAGTTTATTGCCACTTTAAGAAAAAACCGGCATTTTGCGCCTGAATTTGCTGAAAATTCGCTAACATGTCGTTCGGCAAGGCTTGCGGGTCTCCCGAAGCAGCGCGTTTTTGTTTTCGTCTACTTTCTTTTTTCCTTTATTCTGCCCTTCAGTCTGTCGGTTTTCTCTGGTGCCAATCGTCGAGCCCGGGATCCTTAACCGTCACAGCACAGTCGGTCTGCAGCTTGCGGGAATTGATGTTTTTTGGAATGAATTATGTCTTTGCAGCACATACTGGCGACCATCGCTCGCGGTAACCTGGTCCGTCAAATTATCGTCGGCCTGATTTTAGGTATTCTTTTCGGGTATTTCTTCCCGCAAGCTGCACAATCGAGTGAGATTATCGGAACCTTTTTTACCGGCGCCCTGAAAGCGGTCGCGCCCGTACTGGTTTTCGTATTGGTCATGGCTGCCATTGCCCAGCACCAGACCGGTACCGAGATCTATATCAAACCCATTCTGCTGCTTTATGTGCTCGGAACATTTTCCGCGGCGCTCGTCGCGGTTCTGGCAAGTTTCGCATTTCCGACAACGCTGACACTGGTGAGCAGTCAGGTGACGCAATCGGCACCTTCCGGTATCGGCGAGGTGCTGCGTACCCTGGTGCTCAATATGATCGACAATCCCGTGAATGCACTGCAGTCCGCCAACTACATCGGTATCCTTTGCTGGGCGATCCTGCTGGGCATTGCGTTGCGGCACACGGGTGCCAATACCAAGACCATGCTGAACGATGCCGCCGATGCGGTCACAAACCTGGTTCGCTGGGTGATCCGGCTGGCCCCCCTGGGTATTTTCAGTCTGATCGCCGTGACCGTTGCGACAACCGGTCTGCAGGAGTTGCTGGCCTATGGCCGTCTACTGCTGATACTGGTCGGCTGCATGCTGTTCGTGGCTCTGGTGGTCAATCCACTCATTGTCTTTGTCAAGATTCGACGCAATCCCTATCCACTGGTTTTTCAGTGTCTGGCAGAAAGCGGGGTGACCGCCTTCTTCACCCGCAGTTCAGCCGCCAATATCCCGGTAAATCTGATGCTGTGCAAAAAACTGGGGTTGCACGAAGATACCTATTCGGTTTCCATTCCGCTGGGTGCCACCATCAATATGGCCGGTGCGGCAGTCACCATCACGGTACTCACAATGGCCGCAGTCCACACACTGAATGTCCCCGTTGATATTCCAACTGCCGTGCTGCTGAGTGTGCTGGCCACAATTGGCGCCTGCGGTGCATCGGGCGTTCCGGGTGGCTCCCTGCTGCTGATTCCCATGGCATGCAGCCTGTTTGGCATCAGCAACGATATGGCTGCCCAGGTAATCACAGTTGGCTTTATTATCAGTGTGATCCAGGACTCTTCTGAAACCGCGCTTAACTCTTCGACCGATGTCCTGTTTACGGCGGCGGCCGACAAGGCAATGCAGCATCCCGGCGCGATGGATCGTAACCCCGCCGCATAACTGCGGTTCCGTGTGAAATAACGGTAGCAGAGAAATCCGGCCCGTGTCACGTTACGGGTTCATTTCAGTCTATATTTATGATTCAATATGCCCAGAACCCTAAAGTGCCGGATTTCAATTGACATGGTTCGTCTGGTCGATCCTGGTCAATCCAGTTCAATCTGTACATCTGTCCGTTCGGCCGCGACTGCACGAAAAATATCCAGAAGTCCTTCATAATAAAGCTCGCCCAGTTCGATCGCACTGCGTTCATGGCCGTGCCAGATAATGCGATACGGGCCTTTCACATCCGCACTCAGGCTGTCGTACAACGCGTCAAGATTGCGTCCGAAATATTGCGGCAGATGCAGGGCAATCTGCAACTGATCATACACGTCATCAATGCTATGAATATGCGTCAATTCGCAGGTTTTCACGGCTGGCGGAACAATCCGGACCGTTTTCATTCTCCTGCGTTTGGAGGTTCTCATTGACATGCGGGCACCTTGTGAAATGTCTCGTAATGGTCGACGGTCACATACTGCTGTCCGGCCTGGCCGAAAACCAGACGCTTGGCATTCCGTTTTTTACCCCTGTAATCCAGATCCGCTTCTTTCCACTGCCCCTGAGGCAGACGACGCTCATAATTGCCGAAATGGTCGCCTCCGATAGACTTGCCACGCAGGGCAGGAATATCTGAGAAATACCGCCCCGGCGACCAGCCCGCGTCTCGCGCCTGGCGTTTGGTCACAAAGGACGACGGCAACTGGCGCTTCGTAGCAAGCGAACGCACGATATCCGACAATTGCGCCGTGTCGATCTGCCCACCCAAAACCTGCTTGTTAAAATTATCCAGTACGACTTCGCATCGATTCTGCCCACCCTGCATAGGACTGGCGGTATGACGTGCCTCGGGTTCGGGCGCGACCCATCCCATGGCATAAGCCGGTGTACAAACTGCAAGAATGAAAGCAGATAATAGCCGTCGCATGTGCCGTCCGCAAACGTGTTTTCGGTGTTCAAAGTGTAGCCGATTGTGTTGTCAGAATGATGAAAACCTGACAGAGGCAGGATACATTTTCGACAAATGCGCATTCATTAACCGCTGGCCAGCAATTTGGTTTAATGTTGCGACTGTTGTCCCCGCCCGCAAGGTGCTCTGCTGTTACATAGATTTTCATGACGAATCCCTCTCCCAAAGATACTGACAAAAAGTCTGCGCCTGACACGCTCCCGCACATCATGCTGCAACGCCGCTTTGCTCCTTACTTCTGGACGCAGGTGTCCGGAGCGGCCAATGACAATCTGTTCAAGTTTGCGGTAACAATCATGCTTACCTACCATCTTTCTGTCAGCTGGCTCCCCCCGGAGATGGCTGGCGTGGTGATCAACGGCATGTTCATTATTCCTTTCCTGCTGCTTTCTGCAGTAAGCGGACAGATGTCGGATAAGTTTGAAAAAGCCCGATTTATGCGCTGGATTAAAACGGTCGAAATTGGCATCATGGGGCTGGCGGCCCTGGGGCTGATTTATCAACAGGTGTATATCCTGCTGCTCTGTGTCCTCCTGATGGGGATTCACTCGACCGTCTTCGGCCCGGTGAAGTTTGCCTATTTGCCTCAGGTGTATCAGGGAACCTCACTAGTCAGCGGTAATGGATGGGTAGAAATGGGAACATTTGTCGCCATTCTTCTGGGAAATATGGCCGGCGGTTTCCTGGCAGGCATCGACGGTGTTGGGTATTATTACGTCGCGGCGTCCTGCGTGGCTATTGCCATTTCAGGAAGACTATTTTCCAGCCTGGTTCCTGCTACAACGGTCTCGTCTCCCGAACTGGAACTGGATTGGAATCCCATCGGCGGCACCATCGAAAACCTGAAATTTGCATTTCATGATCGGCATGTATTCAAGAGCATTCTGCTAATTAGCTGGATGTGGTTCTTCGGTGCTGTCTATCTGAACATATTCCCGGTCTTTGCCAAGGAAATCCTGCGCGGTGATGAACAGGTTGCAACGTTATTGCTTGCGGTATTTTCCATCGGTGTCGGATTCGGTTCGGTACTTTGTGGCTGGATCGGAAAGAAAGGGCTGAATGTCCTGAAACTGGTGCCGATAGGCGCGACCGGGATGACCGTTTTTTCCATTGGTCTTTTTTTCTCTACCGAACATCTGAGCGCCAGTCATCTGCTCAGTCTCCAAGAGTTCGTAACTCTGCCGTCGAACTGGAAACTGATAGCCGGGTTATTTCTGCTCAGCATGTCTGCAGGCCTGTACAGCGTGCCGCTCTATGTCCTGATCCAGCAGAAGACGCCAAAAACGCATTCTTCGCGAATGATTGCCGCCAACAATATTATGAATGCCATTTTTCTGGTGGCCAGCTCAGTTATTACCGGTGTGCTCATTGCCTATAGCACGATTCCGCTTATCGTTCTGTTCCTGGGTATTGCAAATGCTATTTTCGTGTTTTTGGTCATGCGCTCGGATCACTCGTATATCGCCGAAATGCGCGAGCCCATGCAGTAAGAACGGCGAGAATTTGCCAGCTAACAGGAGTGACCATGCACAACCGTTTTCGTTTCTGGCTGACTGCTTTTATTGTTATCCTGGGCAGTTTTCTGGCTGCATGCCAGTCTCCCCATGTGGCTGAACCTCGCGCGGCCGTGCCCACTAAAAAGGTACCACAAGGCGATCTTCTTTGGCATTTCGTCCACGATCAATGCCTGCCTAACCAGCTGGCAGGAAAAAATCGCCCGCTGCCCTGCATCCACGTTGACCCCACGGCGGGATTCGTCATTTTCAAGGACAGGAACGGGCCGCTTCAGTATCTGCATATGCCCACCCGACACATCAGTGGTCTGGAAGATCCGGTGTTGCGTACCATGCCACGTACGCCTTATTTCGCCCAGGCCTGGCACGCCCGAACCTATCTGGACAAATTGCTCGGCAGTCCTATCGCGCTGCGCGAGTACTCGTTTACTGTGAACTCAAAGCGGGCGCGCAGCCAGAATCAGCTGCATATTCATATGTCGTGCATCCGGCCCGCGGTGCGTGACCAGTTGCATTCGTTGCAGTGGCAGCAGCGTTTCGATTCGCGGTGGCAGATTGTTCGTGAACGCTTCAACGGTCACACATACTATGCGCGAACCCTGTCACTTGATGAGCTGGAAAATCGCGGTGCCATTGCGCTGACTTTTGCGACCCTGAGCGATGCGCAACATCACCCGAATGATCTCACCATGCTCCTGTACCCGGTGTCTGGCAGGCAGTTTTTGCTCCTTGCATCAGTGACGTCAGGTGCATCTGCCGAATGGGACTTCCAGGAGCACCGCTGCCCTGAACTGTTGAACGGATTGCGCAAAAAGCCCGCCAGAAGGACGGCACTCCCGGGGGAAAATGGTGCTGTCGGGCATGGCGAGAGGTCTCAGGAGAAGAATTTGTGACAAATGCGGACACTGGTAACTACCCCCAGAGCAGCCGTATGATTTCGTAAATATGTTTCTCGGTTACTGAATGTTCTGTCTGCAGGAAATAAGTTATAGTATACGGATTCGTCAAAGTCAGTAATGGCATCTCATGCCAGTTCGCAAGCGTAAGGATATACATGAAATCGTTCATAAAGTTGCTCATTCTGCTGGTGGTAGCAGCAGCCATCGCCTTTGGGGCATGGAAAATCCTTGAGACAACACTTTTTAACGACGACGATGTCGAGCCGCCCCAGCAGACGGAACTGCATCAGCCTCCACCGCAGCCCGCCCCGCCAAAACAGGAAGATCCTTATCAGAATGCCCAGGGTGACGATGCCAGCAGCGATACGGCACCCGTTACGCTGACATGCACCGATGCAAGCAAAATTATCGGCAGCCTGTACGATATGCGCGTAGACGGCAAGACACAGGAAGAAGCCAATGAAGCCGTCAGCAATAATGACGCCATTCCTGACGAACGGGTGTCATCCTTCATTGAATTCGTGAACCTGCTATGGTCCACACCAAAAGAGAAAATTGCCGACAAGGCCCGTTTCATCAAAGATTTCACCGCAAACTGCGAAAAACTGACGCAGGATACACCGGCAGCAGCCGGTTCGCAGGCGCCAGCCGTGCAATAAGCATCGCGGCAGCGTGCCGTGATCTCCGCCACAACCTGCCAAATGTGTTTGAGGGTAACAACAGCCATACCGCAATTGCGATATGGCTGTATTTCCTTTGTTATCGCCGCTAAATTACCCTGCCTGCGGCGCCGTTTTCTCCTTCGTTTTTGTTTCGGCTGACCGCGATCCGGCCTGATAACCCGTGTTGATCTCTGTCGCAACGTGATCCATAGAGCGTGCAGGTAAAAATGAATGTGCCTGGGCTAGCGGCCAGCAGATTTCAAAAATCCGCAGCCGATGGTTTCCCTTAAGCAAATCGCCTTCCTCCAGTTCTGGATAAATCGCTGAAAGCAGTTTGACCTCGGAACTGGAAACACGTCGAACCACGTGGTGCGATCTGAGCTGACCTGGGTGTGTCAGACCGGCAGCCTGCAGCAGTTCGGCCAGGGCTTCAAGGGTATTGTGATGAAAATGCCTGACTCGTTCTGCCTTATCGGGAACGACAATCGCGCGCTGGCGCAACGGATCCTGGGTGGCGACCCCGGACGGGCATTTATCAGTATGACAGGCCTGCGCCTGAATACAGCCCACCGAAAACATGAAACCACGCGCACTGTTGCACCAGTCAGCGCCCAGTGCCAGCGTTCTGAGCATATCGAACGCAGAAATAATCTTTCCCGATGCGCCGATCTTGATCTTGTCACGCAGGCCGACACCGACCAGTGCATTGTGCACCATGCGCAGTGCTTCCCGCAGTGGAACCCCCATATGATCGACGAATTCTACGGGTGCCGCACCGGTGCCTCCTTCGGAGCCATCCACTACAATAAAGTCAGGCGTGATGCGGGTCTCTACCATAGCCTTGACAATGCCAAACCACTCCCACGGATGGCCGATACATAGTTTGAATCCCACGGGCTTGCCGCCGGAGAGTCTGCGAAGGCGTTCCACGAACTGCAGCAATTGCACAGGTGTCGAAAACTCAGAATGCGCAGCAGGAGATTCGCAATCGACGCCAGGGGTGATGCCCCGCACTTCTGCGATCTCGGGAGAAACTTTGGCGCCAGGCAGAATGCCGCCATGCCCCGGTTTGGCGCCCTGGGACAATTTAATTTCAATCATTTTGACATTCGGTAGCGTAGCCTTCTGTATGAACGCACTTTCCGAAAACCGTCCATTTTCGTCGCGGCAGCCGAAGTAGCCTGAACCGATGTTCCAGATCAGATCCCCCTCTCCTTCCAGATGGTAACGACTGATACCTCCTTCACCGGTGTCATGGGCAAATCCTCCTGCCTTCGCCCCACGGTTGAGCGCGCGAATCGCATTCGCTGACAGCGCCCCGAAGCTCATTGCCGAAATGTTGAAGACCGAGATATCATACGGCTGGCTGCACTGGCCTTCTCCCACGGTGATACGAAATTTACGGTCAGGGATATGGCTAGGCATCATGGAATGATTGACCCATTCATAATCGCCACTGTAAACGTTTTCGATGGTGCCAAAGGGCCGCTTGTCAATCTGCTGCTTGGCTCGCTGATACACAATCGAGCGCTGTGCCCGTGAAAATGGCAGGCTGTCTGTGTCGCTCTCGATAAAGTACTGGCGCATTTCAGGCCTGATAAACTCCAGCAGAAAACGAAGATTACCAATTACCGGATAATTGCGTTTGACGGAATGACGCTTCTGCAACAGATCCCAGATGCCCAGCAACGTCAGCAAAAGACAGACTACTGCAGCAACATACCAGCCACGAGAACCAACGTGGGCAAGCCAGAAAAAAACAAACGTTCCCGCTATTACGAGAAAAAATGCCAGAAAGCGAACGGGAAATAACGATGCCATTGCACACCTTTTTTATTTGAATTCTGAAGCTTAAATTTAGAACGGCTCGATGACAGTTTCGCAGGCCGTAAAAAAGCCTCGCCGCGTGGCGAGGCCTGTTTGCCACTTACACGGTAAATGACAGAATCGTACAGCAGAGACTACTTGGCTGCTGTTTTTGGAGCGATGGCCTCGACAACCGATCCGGCGACCTGGTCATCACGTACCATGAACAGGAAATCGTTGTTCTGACGGACGCCTGTAAGAGAAGCCAGCTGGCCGCCCACTGTGGTGGCATAACCCTGATCTTTAGGAGCCGCGTTCAGTGCAGAAACACCTGCAGGATTCAGAGAGAGTTTGACGAAAGAACGACCCTGACTGTCGCGCACACGATCAACACCGGTCAGATTGGCCCGTGTGATGATAGGGGTTTTGCTGACATAGATGGTCTGTTTCTCACTCAGCTTAACAGGACGATAACTTTTGATGACTTTGTCAGAAGCCAGGAACACGTCCACCGCAGTTCCCTGAGCTGCAGGGGTTTGTGCTGTGGTACCCGGAGTGCTTTCAGTACCGGTATTCATTGTGTTACACCCAGCTAGAACTGCAGCCAGAGGAAGCACAACTAACGCAACTTTTCTGGATAATTTCATAGTATTTCCTAATTAAAACTAATTTGAGAACAACTTCGCGTAAAGTCGTCCTTTTACGTTACAACAGATTCACATAAAACACAACGTGCAATTGTTAACAATGATCATAGCGAAATCCGGTGCCTGGTAAAAGGCCTCCCACAACTGAGGGAGGCCTTACGACCTTATTTTGGACCACGAATAATGTCGGCAGCGGTTTTAGCATTGTTCAGCGTCGCCATCGGCATCAGCAGTACACCATCGTCCACTGCGCCGGGAGAAGCGACAGTCGTTGAAAAGACAGAATCGTTCAGACTGGCAAGAACCATTTTGCCTTTGGCGATCTTGCCGGTGATTTCTGCATTCAGCTTGCGCGTACCTTCTGGCGTCAGTCTCAGGCCAAGTGCCGGACGATCTCCCGCTTTGGTCACGAAAACTTTTGAGACATCGTTACTGTTAAGAATGGGGCCAACCGCCAGGTAAGTCTGTGCACCGACCTGCAAGGGAATCGTCTTGGCAGGCACAACCTTGGTCTTTTTCTTGCCAGCCGCACCTGTGCGAATCGTCGTTTTGGGCTGTTCCGTAGAACCAACGTAGATTTCCAGATTACCTGCACCAGTCGTCTGAACCGCTGACGAGGTACTTCCGGGTCGTGCTTCCGCTGCGGGCACGGTTCCGGATGTGTCTTTCTTCTCGAAAAAGCTGCAGCCCGCAAGAGCGGCTGCCACAGCAGCAACGGTAACAACTGTTGTTAGTTTCATAATTTGCCTTTCTAGATAAAATAAAAAAATGCTGCAAAAACACGTAACAGAATTTTTTGCCTGCTTAATTTAATCATTAACGCTGGCAGAATTCATTGCAAAATGTGAATGAAGCAGTTGATATGAATGGAAATTTTCATTTGTCAGTGGAGTCACGACCCTGATGCGCAACATGGCTGCCGATTCCTCTGCACCGCGCGCTTTCAATGGAAATAACCTTTGCATTTGTCACTATCCGACAAATTGATGGTGTTCGTTCCTGGAATAAGTCTGATTTTTTTGGCTAGCAGGCCGCCGTATTGCACGGCGCCCGAGAAAGGTTTGGTATCCATCCAGTACAGGCGGGTTGTCAGGTAGTATTCACCAGACGGGACATTGGTAAAAGCGAACTGTCCAAAGGAATTGGTTTTGGATGCGTAGGCCCGGGCTGCATATCGTGGATCCGGCTTACCCACAAGCACATCGCCACTGCGACAGACCACGTTAAACCACTGATCACTCATTGCTGACACGGGATTGAGCACGACGTCGACATAGCCGCCACTGCGCTCTCCACCATTGATGCGGTCATAAATATATGTCCGTCCCACTAGCATGGTAGGCTGCCCTACCGGTAATGCATAAGCGCTTTCGTTATAAGCGATCCTCTGGATCTGCTTGCGCGGTGAGTGGCTGATTGAATGATCCTTCCCACCCGTTTTCGTGGAAGAGCATCCTGCCACCACAACCGCTGCAATGATCGCAAGAAAGACTTTAATTGAACGCGACATGAATACCTATACCGTAACCTGATTTGAGTAGTTCGCTTATCATAGACCAACTCCAAAACAATTACACTGCAAATGTTAAAATAACCGTAAAGTCGGCAGCTGCAGCATTGTGACGGATTCTTGAAGCTATCCATCGTTCAGGAAATGACAAATGAATCAAATACGGGTCTGGGATCTGCCCTTGCGGCTCTTTCACTGGTTGCTGGTAATCTGCGTTGCCGGCGCCTATTTCTGTGTCAAATCGGCAGGCATTACCGAAGGCTGGCTTTCCGAAACCGGGCTCGACTGGATGACATGGCATTCCCGCTTTGGCTACGCGGTTCTCACGCTTATTCTGTTTCGCCTCTTTTGGGGGCTGATCGGCCCCTATTACGCGCGTTTCAGCCAGTTTATCACTGGCCCGCGACATATTCTGTCCTATCTTCGCTCACCCAGATATGAACCTGGCCATAATCCGCTTGGCGCCTGGTCTGTCGTTGCCATGCTGCTTGCTTTCGGACTACAGGCCTTCAGCGGACTTTTCGCCAGTGATGATATCCTTTTTGAAGGCCCCCTCAATTCCCACAACCCCGCGCTGAGCAGGATTTTCAATTCGCTGCACCATGCCAGCGAATGGATTCTGATTTCACTTGTGGCCCTGCACCTGTGTGCAATTATCTATTACAGCGTGTTTCGGCGCCAGCCACTGGTTCGCGCAATGGTGACGGGCGACATGCCGGCAAAACAGATCAACGCGTCCCGGCCAGTACCGCACAGTACTGATGGCGTGGCTACCGCCGGACGTGCGCTACTTGTGCTACTCGTATGCGCTGCTGTCGTGTTCTGGGTCTCTACTTTGTGATTAATTCCGGTTCACACTACACCGAATTTATTGCACTCGTGACGCCAATTTACATTTGAAATATCCCTTTACCGACTGCGATCCCGACTGGAACCCATCTGTTCTTTCGCTGCAACAGATCATCGTTGCTTTGATTTTGCATGCCGGGTCGTCGGGTGTCACAGGGTCAGACGAACAATGCCGCTGCCTCGGGTCGTCTTAATCTTTCTTGCGGTAATTGTCATGACAGGCTTTGCAGCTTTGCGCCACGCCGCCAAAGGCAACCTTGATTTTTGCCTGATCCCCTGACTGCGCCTCGGTCGCGAGTTTGTCCACGGCAACAAGCATTTTATCCTTGGCCTTGTTAAAGCCGTCCGGGTCTGAAAACACTTCATCTTTCGCATCACCGCCTTCCGTTCCCTTATAGAATCCCTCGAATGGCAAAGGAGCAAGCGTCTTGAGCAGATTCGCATACGTGATGAAGGCTTCCTTATCGTAGGGCTGCTCGCCCTTTACTATATGGCCCATACGTTTGAAATTATCACCAATGAACTCCATACCGTGATGCCGATAATCCTGCGCCTCTTTGGGTTTGAGGAACTCTGCCCGCGCCGTCATCGACAACAGGGTTATACAGGTTGCAACCGCAATAACACTGATTTTTTTCATGTCGTGTACTCCAGGAAAAGAACATGCCAATCATAGCGCATTGTTGCGACAATTTTTCAACATGTCTGGCAAAAAAGGCAGCCGGAAATTATCCGCCTGCCTTTTAATCATCTGTCATTTGATTGGCTGTGGCGCCGCGCGAGCACCGCTATTTCATGTGCCATGTAAAAAAGCATACCGTGCGCCGGCTGGCATTGACAGAAACGTGTCGCATCCGGCAGGCATGGCTGGGCCGTACGGTGCCGGGACTCAGATTTGTTCAGCCAATTGTGCCGCCAGCCCGATATAGCTGCGAGGTGTCATATCCAGCAAACGCTGTTTGGCATCCTGAGGCAATTGCAGGCCTTCGATGAAAGTCCTGAGCGCTTCCTGCGTAATGCCACGACCACGAGTAAGCGCCTTCAACTGCTCGTATGGCTCTGGCAGGCCATGACGACGCATAACGGTTTGCACCGGTTCGGCCAGAACCTCCCAGCATTGGTCGATGTCGTGATCAATGGCTTGCGGATTAAGCTCAAGTTTACCCAGTCCCTTGCTGCAGGAGTCCCAGGCGACCATGCAGTAGCCCAGCGCCACACCGAGATTGCGCAGCACGGTTGAATCGGTCAGATCCCGCTGCCATCTGGAGACGGGCAGTTTTTCTGACAAGTGCTTCAGCACCGCATTGGCAAGACCAATATTGCCTTCCGAATTTTCGAAATCTATCGGATTGACTTTGTGTGGCATGGTTGAGGAACCCACTTCCCCTTCACGCAGACGCTGTTTGAAATAGCCCAGCGCAATATAGCCCCAGATATCGCGGTTCAGATCCAGCAGAATCGTATTGGCTCGGGCTATCGCATCAAAAAGCGCGGCCATCCAGTCATGCGGCTCAATCTGAATCGTGTACGGATTCTGTGTCAACGAAAGCTGCTCCAGCACTTTCCTGCTGATTTCAGGCCAGTCCAGTTCCGGGTAGGCTGAATAATGTGCGTTGTAATTACCCGTCGCACCGTTAAGTTTGGCCATGGGAACGACCGCAGAAATGGCTGCAATGGCGTTTTCCAGCCGGGCGGCGACATTGGCAAACTCCTTGCCCATGGTAGTAGGACTGGCAGGCTGGCCATGAGTACGTGCGAGCATAGGCTGCTGTGCAAACTGACGGGCATACGTTTTGAGTGATTCAAGCACCGACTGCAGCGCCGGCACAATAACCTGATCACGTGCACGCGTGAGCATCAGGGCATGGGACGTGTTGTTGATATCTTCAGAGGTGCAGGCAAAATGAATAAACTCGGCAGCGGCAGATAGCTCGTCGTTGCCTGCCGCTTTTTCCTTAAGCCAGTATTCCACCGCCTTCACATCGTGGTTGGTTTTTTTCTCGATGTCTTTGATGCGCTGCACGTCAGTCTCACTGAATGCATCTATCCAGCCGCGCAAGGTCTTTTCAGCCTCGTCAGAAAAGGCAGGAAGCTCCTCCAGACCTGAGTGTGACAGAGCGATAAGCCAGGACACTTCGACCTCCACCCGGTGAGCCATGAATCCCGCCTCGGACAAAAATGGGCGCAATGCCGTACCTCGCGAAGCGTAGCGGCCATCAAGTGGAGACAGCGCATTGAGTGGAGTAATCGAATCAGAAATTTGCATGATAGATAAATAAAAAAAGGTGAAAGTGATCAGCCGGCATGTGATGCCGCTTCAAGTGATAATGCCGCCGCCCAGACAGATGTCGCCATCGTAAAGAACGCTGGACTGCCCAGGAGTAACGGCCCACTGCGCTCGCGGAAATCGCAAATGCAATTGTGCATGAGACTCTGCAGGGATCAGCTCACATGGAGCATCCGCCTGGCGATAGCGTGTTTTCGCCCCGTATTGTCCGGCTGCCGGCGCATACCCGGCAACCCAGCTGACATCATCCGCCGTGACTTCATGCTGCAGCAGCCATGGGTGATCGTGACCGGAGACGACATAAAGTACATTGTTTTCCAGATCCTTGCGCGCCACGTACCAGGCATCGGCAATACCGTCTTCATTCTGTCTGCCCTTGATGCCGCCAATGCCCAGCCCTTTACGCTGACCAAGGGTATAGAATGCCAGTCCGTGATGCTCCCCTATTTGCTGCCCATCATCGGTAAGAATGGGACCGGGATTGGTGGGCAGATAGCGGTTCAGGAATTCGCGAAATGGCCGCTCCCCGATAAAGCAAATACCGGTGGAATCCTTTTTGGCCGCATTTGGCAGGCCGAGCTTGTGTGCGATTTTCCGCACTTCGGTCTTGTCGATTTCTCCTAGCGGAAACATGGCTTTGGATAGCTGGGCCTGATTCAGCCTGTGCAGAAAATAACTTTGATCCTTGCTGGCGTCCAGACCCTTAAGCAACTCGTATTCAGTTTTGCCATTCCTTTGTACTGCCCGTACGCGCGCATAATGCCCCGTGGCAATATAGTCAGCGCCAAGCGTCAGGGCGTGGTCCAGGAAAGCCTTGAATTTGATTTCGGCATTGCACAGCACGTCCGGGTTGGGCGTGCGGCCGGCCGAGTATTCCCGCAAAAACTCGGAAAAAACGCGATCCTTATAATCGGCAGAAAAATTGACCGCCTCGATATCTACCCCGACAAGATCGGCGACGCTCGCGGCATCGAGCCAGTCCTGGCGCGTCGAACAGTATTCGGAATCGTCATCGTCTTCCCAGTTTTTCATGAAAAGACCAACCACGTCGTAGCCCTGCTCCTTGAGCAGCCACGCGCTGACCGACGAGTCTACGCCGCCGGACATACCTACCACAACACGGGGTTTTACAGATGTTTGTTCAGTCATGAGCAGTATTTTACCGCCCAGACAGCGCTAACGGGAAAATCAGGGCAGTCTAGCCGCTTAACGCCTCATCCACCACTTCGACCCAGTGTCTTACCGGGGTCTGAGTACCTGTTTGCAGATGCGACATACAGCCCATGTTGGAGGTAATGATGACATCCGGCGAGGTCTGGGCAATTGAAGCCAGCTTGCGGTCACGCAAACCTGTCGCAATCTCGGGTTGCAGTACTGAATAGGTCCCGGCTGAGCCGCAGCACAGATTGGCTTCACCAAAGGTCTTCAGGTCAAAACCCAGTTCAGTGAGCATGGATTCTGTTTGGGGTCGCAAACCCTGCCAGTGCTGCAAAGTACAAGGTGGATGAAATGCTGCCGATGCGGGCAGGGGTTTTCTGAATTTTTCCTTCAGTTTTGCTGCTTCCGGCGCAATCACTTCTGCAATATCCTTGACGTGCTGCACAAGATAACGGGCCTTTTCGACATAATCCGGCTCGTTTCGCAGATAAAACGGATACTCTTTGACAAAGGCGCCACATCCGGACGCATTCATGATGACGGCTTCTACCTGGCCCGATTCCAGCAATGGTACCCAGGCATCGATATTGGCTTTCATCTGCGCAATACTATGGCGCACCTTGTCCAGATGGAAATTGACAGCACCACAGCATGTATTGCGACTGAGATCCACAGATGAAATACCGACAGCATCAAGAACCCGTATCGTCGCAGCGTCGATCGAAGGCATCAATGCCGGCTGTACGCAACCCAGCGGTACTAGCATCCGGCGTTCATGCTGGCTTACAGGCAGTTTCCCGGCAGGACGGGCCTCGGGCAGCTTGGCAGCCAGCGTAGCGGGAAGAAATGCACTGACCATGCGGCCAAGCCGCACAGCAGGCGCAAACAGCGATGAAGTCAGGCCCGAAGCAAGAAGCGTTCGGCGCAGCCTGTCTTTCGGCGTCCGTGTCACTCGTTCTGCGACCAGTTCGCGACCAATATCAACCAGGTGTCCATACTGCACGCCCGAAGGACAAGTCGTTTCACAGTTGTGACAAGTCAGGCACTGATCCAGATGTTTCTGGGTGATGCTGGTCGGCTCTTTCCCTTCGACAATTTCCTTGATGAGGTAAATACGACCGCGCGGACTGTCGCGCTCATCACCCAGTATCTGATAGCTGGGACAGGTCGCGGAACAGAAGCCACAATGCACACACTTGCGCAGTATCGCATCCACTTCTTCACCATAGCTGCTGTTTTTTGCCCAGTCGGCAAGATTGGTCTGCATGATACGTTAGAGATTCCTGAGTAACCGGTCTGAATAGAATGTATCCAGCGGATCGAGATTGCTTTTCAGGCGGCGTGTCACCCCGGCGATGCCTTCACTGACGGGCTGAAAAACGCCATCGGCGGGCTGGCTGACACCCGGCCCCGCACGAAATAATGTCGCGTGACCGCCCCGCTGAGCAGCGGCATGACGGATGTTGGTAATATCACTGACCTCTCGCAACCAGCGTTGCGCACCGCCCCACTCTATCAGTGGAACCGATTCATTGACCGTGTCTGCAAGCGGAGGAACACTAACTCGCCATACCGTTGCGCCGAAAAACGGATGAGTCTGTTCCCTGAGTGACAACCACAGCTGCTCAGCCGCCTCCGGTTCAAGCAAGTCTCCCCCGACGATATCGCGCGCCTGCCTGACTGCAGGTTCGGCTCCCGACAGCCGCACAAAAAGGCTTCCGTTCTGGGAATCACCCTGCGGTATCCAGGCTGATGCGCTGATTCCCAGCGCCTTTGCATGCCACGCGCGGAAACAGTCGAAAGCCTCACGGAGGGTGCAATGGCGCATCAGGGTAATTTGGCAAATGGGTTTGGGCAGCACTTTGAACGAAATTTCAAGAATGGGCCCGAATACTCCCATTGAGCCGGTCAGCAGGCGTGACATATCGTAGCCCGCCACGTTTTTCATGACGGTTCCGCCAAAATGCAGTTCCTGTCCTTCGGCATTGAGCAGGACTGTTCCCAGCACGAAATCGCTTGCGGCACCGGCAGCCATTCGCCCCGGACCCGCAAGGCCGCTGGCAATGGCCCCACCGATGGTGGCGTTCTCGCCAAAATGCGGCGGCTCCCAGGCCAGGCGCTGATTTTTCTCTTCCAGCGCAGCTTCGATTTCCCGCAGTGGAGTACCGCAACGTGCAGTCATCACCAGTTCGGTCGGTTCATAACTGGTGATCCCCGCGTATGGGGTCACGTCAAGCTCAACCAGCTGATCTTTTTGCACAATGGCATTGCCGTAAAAGGCCTTGGTCCCGCCACCACGTATGACAATTTGCTTGCGTCCTGCCACGGCCGCAGCGATCTGCTCTACCAGATCTTCTTTGATGAATTTCATAAATACTCAGAACCGTTCGATGTCTGGAAAAGCGATCTGACCACCATGGACGTGCATGCGACCGTACTCGGCGCATCGATTCAATGTGGGAATCTGCTTTGTCGGATTCAGCAGCATGTCGGGATCGAACGCTTTTTTCAGTGCAGTAAAGGCATCCAGCTCTTCACGCGTAAATTGCGAACACATCTGGTTGATTTTTTCCAGACCTACCCCATGTTCGCCGGTGACGGTGCCTCCCACTTTAATGCACAGTTCCAGAATATCAGCACCAAAGTCTTCAGCACGCCGAACCGAATCAGGATCGTTTGCGTCGAACAGGATAAGCGGATGCAGATTGCCGTCACCGGCATGAAAGACATTGGCACAGCCCAGTTGATATTTTTCTTCCATTTTCACCATTTCGCTTAGCACATGTGCAAGCTGGCTTTTGGGAATCGTGCCGTCCATGCAATAGTAATCCGGAGAGACGCGACCGGCCGCCGGAAATGCGTTCTTGCGTCCTGCCCAGAAGCGCAGGCGCTCGT
Source organism: Pseudomonadota bacterium (assembly GCA_023389155.1). Taxonomy (GTDB): domain Bacteria; phylum Pseudomonadota; class Gammaproteobacteria; order Burkholderiales; family Burkholderiaceae_B; genus Advenella. Next base: position 44,407 of record JAEWEV010000026.1, on the reverse strand, counting down.
GTTCGGACTGGGAAATTTGCAGGCGTGTTGCCCCGCAATCGGAGAACACTTTTTCCATGCGACCTATTTCGTCTTCGACTTCGGTTTCGGTGCCATCCGATTCGCATAACAGAATGGCTTCAGCTTCCATGTCGTAGCCTGCATTGACGAACGGCTCTACCATATGCGTGGCGCGTTTGTCCATCATTTCAAGACCGGCAGGAATAATTCCCGAGCCGATAATATTCTTGACAGCTTCTCCGGCAGCTTCAACCGAGGCAAAGCTGGCCATCACCACGCGGGCGACCTCCGGCTTGGGAATGAGCTTGACCTTGACTTCGGTCACAATACCCAGCATGCCTTCGGAGCCGATAAAAGCAGGCATCAGGTTCAGACCCGGCGCGTCAGGCGCATCGGCGCCCAGCTCAATGATGTCACCATCAATAGTGACAATACGCAGACGAATGACATTATGGACGGTGAGGCCGTACTTGAGACAATGCACACCTCCGGCATTCTCGGCGATATTACCGCCGATGGAACAGGCAATCTGGCTGGAAGGATCAGGAGCGTAATAAAGACCGTAAGCCGCTGCAGCCTCTGAGACCGCCAGATTGCGCACACCAGGCTCGACAATGGCGGTTGCTGCCTGCGGATCGATATGCTTGATGCGATTGAGTTTGGATACGCCAAGCAGGACACCCTGCGAGTGCGGTGTCGCGCCGCCGGACAAGCCGGTGCCCGCTCCGCGTGGTACGACCGGCACGCCAAGTTTTTTGCAGGTTTTCAAAACGTGGATAATCTGTGCTTCGTTTTCGGGCAGCACAACCACACCCGGAATTTCCTTGAAAAGCGTCAGGCCATCGCATTCGAAAGGTCTTTTTTCTTCAAGACGGGATAAGACACAATGCGCCGGCAGACCACGATGCAATTCGGCGATCAGATCTGAAAAATCCGTGTCGCTTTCGGTAGTCTGCGGCGCATGTTGCAAGTCGGCACTCACGTCCATTTCAACCCTTTTTAAGACAACTGATATGAACCTTGAAGTATACCTTGCGCCATCAAATACGAAAACGTGATTAACCCTAATGATTATTCACTCTGGCGGTAAAGCAAAATGACTTCGGGGCACATAATGGCCCCGAAAGCCGCGGAGGGACTGCGCGTGCTCGCCTGCCCCGGACATCCGAACCTTCACGTATTGATGTCGATCCCAAGCTCACGACGCTTGCGCACCGCCACGGCCAGTCGCTCCAGCACTTCGACCGACGTGTCCCAACCGATGCAGCCATCGGTAATACTTTGACCGTAAGTCAGTTCAACGCCTTCTTTCAGATCCTGGCGTCCCGCGACCAGATGGCTTTCCACCATAACGCCAAAAATCCGGTGATCGCCAGTTTCGATCTGATGCGCCACATCGTCGATGACCTGCGGCTGATTTTCATATTTCTTGTTGCTGTTGGCGTGACTGGCATCAATCATAATGCGACTGGCCAGGCCAGCCTTGGAGAGCTGCTCGGACATGAGGTTGATGTTTTCCGCATGGTAGTTGGGCGCCTTTCCGCCGCGCAGGATGACGTGACAATCTTCATTGCCGACCGTCGACACAATGGCAGAATGACCACCTTTGGTCACTGACAGAAAATGATGAGGTTGGGAAGCGGCGTTGATCGCATCAATCGCAATCTTGATATTACCATCGGTTCCATTCTTGAAACCTACCGGGCACGACAGACCCGAAGCCAGTTCGCGATGCACCTGGCTCTCTGTAGTTCTGGCCCCGATGGCTCCCCAGGAAACCAGGTCGGCAATATATTGAGGCGTGATCATATCAAGAAATTCGCAACCCGCGGGCACACCACTTTCGTTTACTTCAAGCAGCAACTCACGAGCGAGCCGAACCCCTTTGTTGATGTTGAAGCTTCCATCCAGATCCGGATCATTAATCAGACCTTTCCACCCCACGGTCGTGCGTGGCTTTTCAAAATAGACTCGCATCACAATTTCCAGATCGTCGCGGAAGTGATCGCGCTGCTCCTTGAGTCGTTTCACGTACTCGCGGGCCGCTTGCGGGTCATGAATCGAGCATGGGCCGATAATGACCACCAGGCGGTCATCTTTCGCATGCAAAATGCGGTGAATCGCTTCGCGGGTATCGTGCACAAGTCCGGAGACCGCTGCGGAACAGGTAAATTCACGCATCAGATGGGATGGCGGGCTAAGCTCTTTAATTTCGCGGATACGCAAATCATCGGTATTGTGGGACACGGAAAACTCCAGATGTATCGTTAATCAATCGGTCGAATCAGTGATCAGTTCACTCAGCCCGGCAATGCATTGCAACAAAACAAAAAAGGCCACCAGATTTTCTGGCGGCCTTTTGGTGTCTTGTAACTTCTTGCTGCTTTCGCTAAGTACGCAACGTCCTTTCCTCCGCCTATCGCGTCGAAAATCCAAAATAAAAAAAGAAAAAAACGTGGCTGACTTGTTTCATATAAGCAATCCTAGCACAGCTTTTTGTGCTATGCACACTCAGATTGTGGGAAACCCAAAAATAATTTACGAGTGTGCCTGTCGCACGACAGACTGCAATTCGAAAGACAGGGTAAATACCGATGATAGCCGGGAACTGCTGCAGGCAAGATCTGGACGACGGTAAATACATACCCAATCGCAAAAAACACAGCACCTAACAAAACAAATCCCGGCTCGCGCCGGGATCATTGTGTTGCGTTCAGCGCAACCCATGGGTACGCGAAAAACTGTCAGGCGGTTCCACCCACCGTGAGGCCATCCATTCTGATGGTGGGCATCCCCACCCCAACCGGCACGCTCTGGCCTTCCTTCCCACAGGTTCCCACACCGGAATCAAGGGCCAGATCATTGGCAATCATGGAAACGCGATTCATAGCGTCGGGCCCATTTCCGATCAGTGTCGCGCCCTTGACCGGGTAAGTAATTTTGCCGTCTTCGATCATATAGGCTTCACTGGCCGAAAATACGAATTTGCCACTTGTGATATCGACCTGGCCACCGCCAAAGTTGACTGCATATAAGCCTTTTTTCACGGAACTGATGATTTCCTGCGGTTCATGTTCGCCGCCAAGCATAAAGGTATTAGTCATGCGAGGCATGGGAAGATGCGCATAGGACTCGCGCCGGCCATTGCCGGTAACTTTGGTTTTCATGAGACGGGCATTGAGTGAGTCCTGCATATAGCCACGCAAAATACCATCCTCGATCAGTACGTTGCGCTGTGTGGTATTGCCTTCATCGTCAACGTTGAGCGAGCCACGTCTGTCCTTGATGGTACCGTCGTCAATTACCGTGACGCCTTTGGATGCTACGCGTTCACCTATACGATCAGAAAAAATACTGGAACCCTTGCGGTTGAAATCGCCTTCCAGGCCGTGGCCCACTGCTTCGTGCAGCAAAATTCCCGGCCAGCCACTGCCGAGCACAACTGTCATTTCGCCGGCTGGCGCATCTCTGGCTTCCAGATTGGTCAGCGCCTCGTGGACAGCTTTGTCAACATATTCCTGCAACAGCGCATCCGAGAAATAGTTGAGCCCCAGCCTTCCGCCACCGCCGCCGTGCCCCATTTCGCGCCGGCCGTCACGTTCTACAATTACCGTGACCGACAGGCGCACCAGGGGCCGGATATCCGCCGCAAGACGGCCATCACTACCTACAATCATGACAACATCGTATTCGGATCCCAGACCTGCCATGACCTGGATCACATGCGGATCCCGGGCACGCGCCATGGTTTCAACGCGCCCCAGCAGCGCCACCTTTTCGGTGGCTGGCATGCCCGCGATGGGGTCGTCCTGGCCATAAAGGTCGTGAGGCTTCTGTTTGCCATTTCCAACCACCTTCATCCGGCCTTCGCCCTGACGCGCAATGGCCTTGACAGTCGCGGCTGACTCCATTAATGCCTCGGGAGACAGTTTGTCGGAATAGGCAAAAGCGGTTTTCTCGCCGGCCAGTGCACGTACGCCCACACCCTGGGAGATGGAAAAGCTGCCCGTTTTGACGATGCCCTCTTCCAGACTCCAGCTTTCGCTACGCGTGTACTGGAAATAAAGATCGGCATAATCGACCTTGTGCGTAAAGATTTCGGCCAATGCGCAGGCCATATGGTTTTCGTTCAGGTCCCAGGGATCCAGCAACAGGGATTTTGCTGTTGCGACTGCCTGGAGATCGGATTCAATAGGTTTCATGTATGAGTGTCTGTTAAGGTTTCTTTATTGTAATGGGAGGCGCCGTACCGCCCACACTGTCTTTGCTGCGTTCAAATTCAACGGTGCGCACCTGACCGTTATTGCCCGGGAACTGGTCAAACACCGCAGCAGCCAGATACGGCATGACTTCGGGCAGGCTGCGCTCACGGGAGTCGGCCACTGCACTGGCGCGGAAGACTTCGTTGCCATTCTGCTGCCTGTCGCGAATATGAACCGTCAGGGTATAACGATGGTAAGGCACCGGCACAGTCTGGTAACGAGGGGTCATGGCAAAGCCGATGCTACTGTAAAACGGGTTTCCGTAATACCCATAGGGAAAGCCCATGCCAAGTCCAAGTGTCGGGGACACATCGTAATTACCGGTTTCCCTTTGCACCAGCTGCTGCCGTACTTCGGTAGCGGTTGTAAAACCGACATCAAAGCGGGCTGGCTGACGCCCCATGGCCTCGGTCAGACCGGTACGAAACATATTGCTGCGAATGTACCCGGCATAGGTAGCCCGTTCCAGATCCTGCGCCCTGTTCTGCTCAAACCGGTAAAGCTCTCCGGCAACGGCACCGGGCCATTGCTGGAATGACGTGACCTGGGTGGTGAACTCGCTCGTGGTGGAGCATGCTGAGACCACAAGTAAAGACAGTCCGATCAGACCCAGTTTCAGGAAACGGGGTAGATGCAGTATTTGCACGTTTTTTCTCCTGCCAAACGCATATCAACAACAATCACCATCTGCAGCGCCCTGCGCACGCCACACACCGTATTTCAATTTTGACACAAATCCCCTTTTAAGGTTCCAATTCGGGGTGAGCCTCTATAATTAAGAATATATATACATATTGCTATTTTGCAAGTGACAGAACCTGCATTTTCGGAAACCCTCACCTGCGTGCCAGAGCACGATACTGATCAACTATGCCTACAGAATTTCATGAAGAAGACAGCCTGACGGTTTACCGCAGCGATTATCAACCCTATCCGTTTACACTGGATTCGGTTGCTCTCGATTTCGTACTGGAAGAGAATCAGACGATCGTCAATTCGACCCTGACATTTACCGCAAGAAATGCCACGCCCGCAGATCTAGTGCTAAACGCAGAAGATATCACGCTGGATGCCGTCCAGCTTGATGGTCAGGCGCTGGCAGCAGACGCGTACCGCCTGGATCCCGAAAAACTCATCATTCCCCAGTTATCGGGCTCTTTCGAGTTGCAGGTACGGACTGTTCTTGACCCAGCCAGCAATTCCCTGTTTATGGGTCTCTACAAATCGGGTACCGGTTTCTTTACCCAATGTGAAGCCGAGGGCTTTCGCCGGATTACATATTTTCCTGACCGCCCCGATGTCATGAGTATCTATACGGTGACCATATCGGCAGACAAGCAGAAATATCCGTACCTGCTCTCCAACGGCAATCTGATCTCTTCCCGGGACCTGCCGGACGGGCGCCATGAGGTTGTCTGGCACGATCCGTTCCATAAACCCAGCTACCTGTTTGCGCTGGTGGCAGGCGACTTCGACATTCGTGAAAAAACAGTCAAAACACACAATGGCCGCAATGTCCTTCTGCAGATATACAGCGACAAAGGCAGTCGCGACAAAACCGAGTGGGCGCTGGCCTCACTGGAGCGTTCCCTGGTCTGGGATGAAAAGCGCTTCGGCCTGGAACTGGACCTGGATCGATTCATGATTGTCGCCGTACGCGACTTCAATATGGGCGCCATGGAAAACAAGGGATTGAATATTTTCAATTCGGGCTACGTCCTGGCCGACCCCGATACCGCCACCGACGCCAATTTTTCGGCGGTCGAAGCGGTGATCGGTCATGAATACTTCCATAACTGGACAGGAAACCGTGTTACCTGCCGCGACTGGTTTCAGCTTAGCCTGAAGGAAGGGCTGACTGTTTTCCGCGATCAGGAATTTACCGCTGACATGATGGCTGCCGGGCTGGACGAACAGGCCGCTGCGAGCGCGCGTGCCGTTAAACGCATTGACGATGTCAGTATCCTGCGTGCCGGACAGTTTTCTGAAGATGCCGGCCCCATGGCGCACCCGATTCGCCCGGACAGTTACGAATCCATAGGCAATTTCTACACCGCCACGGTATACGAAAAAGGAGCGGAAGTCATTCGCATGCAACATACCCTGCTAGGGGAAGCCGGATTTCGGGATGGCATGGACGAATACTTTCGCCGCCACGATGGCCAGGCAGTCACCTGCGATGATTTCGTCAATGCCATGGAATATGTCTACACGAAATCCCATCCGCAGCGTGATCTGTCCGTTTTCCGCCGCTGGTATTCCCAGGCAGGTACACCTCGGGTCAAAGTGACCATGCAGCACGATGCCCAACAGCAGACGGTCACACTGACACTCTCGCAGCAGACACCGCTGGTGGGCGTGGAAAAAATCCGCAAGGATTTTGTCAAACAACCCTTCCACATTCCTTTTGCCATCGGACTGCTGTCGCAGGACGGACAGGCCCTGCCGCTTACCAGGGCTGCCTCCGACGCGGATGACGAACACAAGCGTGATAAAACAGGTGAGCATACCGCCCTGCTGGAACTAACGACAGAAAGCCAGTCCTGGACATTTACCGGTATTGCCGCCAAACCAGTTCCGTCCCTGTTGCGCAATTTTTCTGCCCCGGTCATTGTGCAGTACGACTGGTCTGATTCGGAACTGGCGACCCTGGCCAAGTCCGACCCCAATCCGTTTGCCCGCTGGGAGGCGGTACAGGCATTGGCGGCGCGCGCCATCCTGGGGCTTGCCAATACGCTTAAACAGGGTTCTGAGCCTGCGCTTTCCGAGGTAATTGTGTCTGTGTGGAAAAACAACCTGCAGGACGCCAATCTGGATGCGGGTTACCGGGCACGTCTGTTGACCCTTCCGTCAGAAAAATTCCTCGCGGAACAAATGGAGCCAATAGAGCCTGTATGGCTTGCCAAAGCCCGACACACTGCCCGGGAACAGCTTGGCAAAGCCGCAAGCGAAGAATGGCGCAGCGCGCTTGCTAGCAACGATACCCCCGGCAGCTACCAGCCCGATCCGATCAGCGCCGGGCGCCGCAGCCTGAAGAATCTGGCGCTGGCATACCTGATGGCTGCAGGTGATCAGGCTGCGTGCCAGCAGGCACTAAAACAGTACCAGGCCGCAGAGAACATGACTGACTGCATGGGCGCGCTTAGCTCCATCGTCAATTATCATCATGGCGAAAAACGTCAAGAAGCGATTGTCGACTTCTACGAAAAATGGCAGCACAATCCCCTGGTTATCGACAAATGGTTTGCCCTGCAGGCAACAGCCACCGACACTCGTACCGATACGATTCGCGGACTGATGGCGCATCCGGCCTTTTCGCTGCGCAATCCCAATCGTGCCCGTTCACTGATTTTCCAGTTCTGCATGAATAACGCCGAAGGTTTTCATCACGAAGATGGATCAGGCTATGCCCTGTGGACCGAAGTTGTGCTCGCGCTCGACAGCATCAATCCTGAAGTGGCCTCACGTCTTGCGCGCGTTATGGACAACTGGTCGCGCTACACCCCTGCATTGAAATCACAAATGAAATCTTCGCTTGAACAGGTACGCGACCACCCAGGTCTGTCCAGCAACGTGAGCGAGATCGTTTCCAAAGCATTACGTATTTAATATTATTTTCCGGAGACCATATGTCACGAAAAACCCTTACCCAGTATCTGGTCGAGCAGCAGCGCAACAATAAAGCCATCGAGGCCGAGGTTCGCCTGCTGGTGGAAGTTGTTTCACGCGCCTGCAAGGCAATTAGCCATGCCGTCAGCAAAGGTGCGCTGGGCGGAGTACTCGGCAGCCTGGAGAGCGAAAATGTACAGGGCGAAGTGCAGAAAAAACTTGACGTCATGTCAAATGAAATTCTGCTGGAAGCTAACGAGTGGGGCGGGCACCTGGCCGGCATGGCGTCAGAGGAAATGGAAACCATCCATCACATTCCGAACCGCTACCCCAAGGGCGAATATCTTCTGCTGTTCGATCCCCTGGATGGCTCATCCAATATTGATGTTAACGTTTCGATCGGCACGATCTTCTCGGTTCTGAAAGCCCCCTCAGATATCTCGGGTCGCGAAGTCACGGAAAAAGATTTTCTGCAACCCGGCAGCAAGCAGGTCGTCGCAGGCTACGCCGTATACGGCCCGCAAACCATGCTGGTCATCACTATCGGTAATGGTGTCATGGGTTTCACGCTGGATCGCGAACTTGGCAGCTGGGTGCTGACGCATGAGAACATGCGGGTGCCGGAAGACACCAAGGAATTCTCCATCAATATGTCCAACATGCGTCACTGGGCTCCGGAGATGCGGCAATACATTGAAGACTGTCTGGCCGGCACGACCGGCCCCCTGGGCAAGGATTACAACATGCGCTGGATTGCATCCATGGTAGCTGACGTGCATCGCATCATGACACGCGGTGGTATCTTCATGTATCCATGGGATGCTCGAGATCCAAAAAAACCCGGCAAACTGCGCCTGATGTATGAAGCCAACCCGATGAGCTTCATTATCGAACAGGCTGGCGGCATGGCCACCGACTCTGTCAACCGTATCATGGACATCCAACCCACCGAACTGCATCAGCGGGTTGGTGTCGTACTGGGATCAAAAAACGAAGTTGCTCAGGTAAAAAATTATTGCGCCGGATCAAAGTGATTTAACCGGATCGCATCAATTTCTTCCATCATCTGGCTGTCTAGCGTGAACCCGCTGACAGCCAGATTTTCTTTCAGCTGTTCAGGCGTGCGAACACCAATGATGGTGCTGGCCACCTGCCACTTCGTATTGCAAAATCCCAGTGCCAGTTGTACAGGTGTGAGCCCATGACGGCGTGCAAGCGCATTGTAGACGCGCGCGCCCTCCAGCGAAACCTGGCGCCCCCAGCGCTGCTGTCTTACTGACTCGAACAGCGTAATCCTGGCGTCCCTGGGTGCATCGGGTCCGGTGGTGCCAGACTCGTCATATTTTCCTGTCAGCAGACCATATCCCAGCGGAGAGTATGCCAGGAGCGAAACATCCAGATGATGACAGGTTTCATCGAGGGCGTTTTCGTACGAACGATTCAGCAGGCAATACGGATTCTGGATGCTGGCCACACGCGGAAGATTTTCTGCCTCTGCCAGGCGGATGAACTCGCTGACACCATATGGCGTTTCATTGGACAACCCCACATAACGGATTTTTCCTGCGCGCACGAGTTTGTCCATGGCCTGCAATTGCTCTTCGATGGTACTTTGCTCGGGGTTGTGTTTTTCCGGATCGAAATAGCGATTACCGAATGCGGGCACAGGCCGCGCCGGCCAGTGAATCTGATACAGATCGATATAATCGGTCTGCAGACGTTTCAGGCTGCCCTCGCAGGATCGAATGATATCGTCAGCCGTCAGGCCCTTGCCCTCGCGAACCCAGGGCATGCCGCGAGAGGGACCAGCGACCTTGCTGGCCAGTACCAGTGACTCGCGCACGCCTGGATGGGAACTGAACCAGTTACCCAGTATCGTCTCGGTGGCGCCATAAGTCTCGGCCCTGGTCGGAACCGAATACATCTCTGCCGTATCCAGAAAATTCACACCTGCAGCAACAGCAAGATCCAATATTTCAAACGCAATAGATTCACTCACCTGCTCGCCAAATGTCATTGTTCCCAGACAAATGTCCGTTACTTCAAGATCGCTTTTTCCCAGCTTAACCTTCTGCATGATTATCCTTCGTATTTGAGAGAACTTTTTCAATTGTAATGCCACTTTGGCACTTCAAAAATTTTGTACTTATAATCGGCAGTACTATCTCCTGCTAATCGCATCATGAACCCACCACCATCAAGAGAAATCCATCAGGTTCTCACGCCAGAAACCATCCAGATGCTTGTGCTGATTGCCGAGAAGGGCAGCTTTGCGGCCGCCGCTCGCGAACTGAATCTCGTACCCAGTGCGCTGACCTATCGAGTCCGACAGGTCGAAGACGCGCTCGATGTGCTGCTGTTTAACCGCAAGTCCAGGCATGCAGTCCTGACGCCGGCAGGCAGTGAACTGATTGATGAAGGCCGGCAACTGCTGATCTCCCTGGAACAGATTGCCCATCGTGTCAAGCGGGTCGCCACAGGCTGGGAGCCATTGCTCACCATCAGTGCAGACACCATTGTCTCGCGCAAAGTCCTGTTTGACCTGTGCGAAAAATTCTTTGCACTGAATGTCCCTACCCAACTGCGCATTCGTGAAGAGGTGCTGGACGGCACCTGGGAAACGCTGATCGCGGGACATTCTGATCTGGCCATCGGTGTCAGCAGCGCATTGCAAAGCCCCGACATTATGTCGATGCCTTTGAGCAGAATTTCATTTGTGTTCGTGGTTTCGCCACAGCACCCATTGGCCGATGCGCCCGAACCCCTGGAGGAACAGAATATCGCGCGCTATCAATCGGTAGCCGCTGCTGATACCGCCCGGTTCGCCCGTCGTATTTCATATGGGATACAAAGCATGCAGCGCGTATTCACCGTCCCTAACCTGCACGCAAAGGTATTGGCCCACCGCATGGGTCTGGGCTGCGGCTTTCTGCCCTACTCCCATGCCCGACCCTATCTGGAAAGCGGGGAACTGATCGCAAAAAAAGTCGCAGCCTGCCCTCGCGTTGTACAAAGTAATTATGCATGGAGAAAACCATCTCACGGCCGCACGGTGGGCAAGGGCTTACAGTGGTGGCTGAATGAACTGAAAAACGCAGAAACCCGTCAGGCCCTAATGGGCGATGAATGAACTTGCATCCCACACCCTGATTTGGCCGCCGATGGCGACATCCTCATTTACGGAGGACGGCGGGCTGTGCAGAACCGCTATATTCCGACTGCGATCCAGGGAAAGAACTGCTCCCTGGACGCGTTGCTCGGATTAATGTAAGCGGTCTTGCGCGGATTCGAAAGTGCCGCGATCAGTCCAGCGTGATAACGGTAGCGCCTGTGGTTTTGCGAGAAGCCAGCGCCTGGTGAGCGTCCGCCACATCCTCCAGACTGTAGCGCTGGTCGATCTGCACCTTAATCTTCTTGCTGCGGATCATGTCGAACAGTTCGTCCGAGGCGGCTTTCAGTTTTTCTGGTGTATCCACGTGCGGGCCCAGCGTGGGACGTGTCACATACAGTGCGCCCTTGCTTGCCAGAATACCCAGATTGACACCCGTCACCGCACCTGAGGCATTGCCGAAGCTGACCATCAGACCGCGAGGCTGCAGGCAGTCCAGGGATCGCTCCCACGTGTCTTTGCCTACGCCATCATAGACCACCGGCACTTTTTTGCCGCTGGTCAGCGCCAGAACCCGCTCCACCACGTCTTCCTTGCTGTAATCGATGGTTGCCCACGCGCCGTGCGACAAGGCGAGATCGGATTTCTCCGGACTGGAAACCGTACCAATCAGCTTGACCCCCAGCGCTTTGGCCCATTGACACGCGATGAGCCCCACGCCCCCTGCGGCAGCGTGAAACAGAATGGTCTCCGTACCCTGCAGGCGATATGTCTGGCGAAACAGATACTGCACGGTGAGCCCCTTGAGCATAACGGCAGCCGCTTCGTCGAAAGACAGAAAATCGGGGATTTTCAATACATTGCCAGCCGGCACATTGCGTATTTCAGCATAGGCGCCAATAGGACTTTGCCCATAGGCGACCCGGTCTCCCTTTTTCAGATGCGTGACACGGCTTCCCACTGCCTGCACCACGCCTGAAGCTTCGAAGCCCAGCCCGTGCGGTAACGCCTGTGCGTACAGTCCGGTGCGGAAATAAATGTCAATAAAATTGAGGCCGATCGCCTTTTGCGCGATCTGCACCTCGTTGTCTGCCGGCGCACCCACCTCTTCGGTGACGATTTTTATGACATCCACATCGCCGTGTTCACTGATCTCTACTTTTCTTGAAGACATTGCCACCCTACCCTCCTGAGTTTTTTACATAAGCCTAAACAGATAAAAAACAGATTAGTATATTTAAGACGATACGCTGTATTAAATCAACGGAGTCAGTTAAAATAATTATTATGATACAGTCAAAATCTGCTTAGGCAGCTATTAAAATGAAAAAAGGCAATTCACCACTTCCATCTGAATCCGCTACCCAGGATGCTGCAGCCGTCGGCAATGCGATCAGTGATGCCTGCGGTCCCTTATACACCAATGCAGCTAACAATAAGGGGCTGAAAAATATCGGCTATCTGATCCGGTTGAATTTCTTTTCCATCTCACAAATGATCGAGGCGGAAATGGAGCCCTTGGGACTTACGGCTTCCCAGTGGCATCCCATCGCTATTATCGGACTGGATAAGGCCCGGACCCCGGCCAGCGTCGCCCGCATCGCCGAAGTGGATACTGGCGCCATGACACGCACCCTGGATCGCCTGGAGAAAAAAGGTTTTCTGAAGCGTCGTCGCTCGACGCATGACCGCCGCGTAGTAGAACTGGAACTCACCGAGAAAGGTCACACAGTGACCGAAAAACTGATGCCAGCAGTTTCGCGGGCCCTGAATGCCCATCTCAAGGGCTTTACCAACGAAGAAACCACACTGCTAATCAGTTTCCTGCAGCGCATGCAACAAAACGGCAACCCCGACACGTATCAGCGTCTGCTCAGTGAGCTTGAGAACAATACCGGCTGCGTCATCACATGTGAAAGCGAGCCATCGACCTGAACGCGATGCCGGGTCGCCCCGCAGGCACGGCGTCGCCGGCGACGCCGTTCAGCCATCGCAGACCCGGCGCATGGTTAGCGCTTTTTTCCGATCAATGAGCCCAGCACACCGCGAATCAGCTGTCTGGCTGCACCACGCACATAACTTTTGGCAACCTGCTGTACCACACCATCACGCCGCCCACCACGCGGGCCGGTAGAACCAATCATCAAATCCTTGACCATACCCAGCAACCCTTCATCTTCCTTTCCTGACGAAGCAGAAGAGGAGTTCGCCTTGGACTGCTGGGGGTTCTTTTCCTCGGCGCGCCTGGCCAGCACTTCGAAGGCCGATTCCCTGTCCACCATCTTGTCGTACTTCCCGCCAAACTGCGACTCATTGCGCAGCGCCTGACGCTCGGCGTCCGTTGCCGGTCCGATACGGCTGGCAGGGGGCAAGACCCAGGCACGCTGGGTGATGCCGGGACTGCCCTTGGCATCCAGAAATGACAATAAGGCTTCGCCTACCCCGAGCTCTGCAATGGCCTGGGTAATATCCAGGTCCGGATTGGGGCGCATGGTGTCCGCTGCCGTCTTGACGGCACGCTGATCCCTCGGCGTAAAAGCTCGAAGGGCATGCTGAACGCGATTGCCCAATTGCCCGAGAACGGTGTCCGGAATATCCAGCGGGTTTTGAGTGACGAAAAAGACGCCGACTCCCTTGGAACGGACGAGCCGCACGATCTGTTCAATTTTCTGCAACAGGGCCGCCGGGGCGTCGGTAAACAGCAAATGCGCTTCGTCAAAGAAAAAGATCAGTCGCGGCTGTTTGGGATCGCCGATTTCCGGCAATGCCTCGTAGATTTCAGCCAGCAGCCACAAAAGAAACACGGCATAAAGCTTGGGCGACTGCATCAGTTTGTCAGCCGCCAGAATATTGACGATACCCTGCCCGCTTGCGTCAGTCCGAATCAGATCATGGATATCCAGCATGGGTTCACCAAAGAAGTGATCAGCCCCCTGCGATTCGAGCTGTAATAAGGCCCGCTGGATGGCACCGACAGACGCTGCCGAGACATTGCCGTATTTCTGGCGCAGCTCGGAGGAACGGTCAGCGACATTCTGCAGCATGGCGCGCAGGTCCTTCATATCCAGTATCAATTGGCCTTCGTCGTCCGCCACTTTGAACACCAGGTTCAGCACCCCGGATTGCGTATCGTTCAAATCAAGCATGCGTGACAGCAGCAACGGGCCCATATCTGACACTGTCGCCCGAACGGGATGCCCCTGTTCACCGAAGACATCCCAAAGCACGGTTGGCGCCCCACCCCACTCGGGAGCGGGCAAGTTGTATTTCTGCAGGCGCTCCTGCAATTTTGGGCTGTCTTCTCCGGGCTGAGAGATACCGGTCAGATCGCCTTTGACATCTGCCATGAAAACAGGCGTTCCCAATCGGGAAAAAGCCTGCGCCAGAACCTGCAGGGTGACCGTTTTACCGGTGCCGGTCGCACCTGTGATACACCCGTGGCGATTCGCCATTTCAGGGAGGATGGATACGTCTTCCTGGCCACTTTTCGCAATAAGTACCGGATTTGCCATGATTTTCCTTTTTCGAGTGCGCCTGAATGATCTGAGTGTGTATTGCCCCGACTCCGCGCGCGTGGCACCGGCGCAACCCTGTCAGGCGGCACAGGCTGGCCCCACGGCACGCCATCGGGTACGGAATGTCAGTAAAACGAGGTAAACAAGCCGTATTCTATAAAAGTTTATGGCTGTTCAGGGTAAAATTCCTTATTTTGCTACTTCAAGAGTCAATCAAACCATGGCAGGTCACAGTAAATGGGCAAATATCCAGCACCGTAAAGGTCGCCAGGATGCCAAGCGTGGAAAAATCTGGACAAAAATCATTCGGGAGATCACCGTCGCAGCTCGCGCCGGTGGCGCTGATCCGGATGCCAACCCAGCCTTGCGCCTGGCCTGGGACAAGGCCACTGCCGCCAATATGCCCAAGGACAACATTCAGCGCGCCATTACGCGTGGTGCTGGCGGTGCAGATGGCGAGAACTATGAATCCATCCGCTACGAGGGCTACGGCATCAGCGGGGCTGCGGTTATTGTCGATTGCATGACAGACAATCGGACCCGTACCGTGTCGGATGTGCGCCACGCGCTTACCAAGCACGGCGGTAATCTGGGTCAGGACGGTTCGGTCGCCTTCATGTTCAAGCATTGCGGACAGTTTATTTTCAGTCCCGACCATTCTGAAGACCAGATCATAGAGGTTGCCCTGGAAGCCGGCGCAGAAGATGTCGTGACCGACGAAGAAGGCCTGATCGAGGTTCTGTGCGAACCTCCAGTCTATTCCGATGTTCGGGCCGCCTTCGAAAAGGCGGGCCTGAAGCCTGAAATGGAAGGCGTCATCATGAAACCGCTGAATGAAACCGAACTCACTGGCGAGGATGCCCGCAAAATGCAGAAAATTCTTGATCAGCTCGAAAGCCTGGATGACGTGCAGGAGGTTTATACCACCGCTGTCTTTAATGAAACGGAAGAAGGATAACCCTACATGAAGGCACTTGTGATTGGTAACGGTGGACGCGAACATGCCATCGCCTGGCGGCTTGCCCAGTCTCCGCGTATTTCAAAAGTCTTCGTCGCGCCGGGCAATGGCGGAACGGCAACAGACCCGTCTCTGACCAGCCTGCCCATCACCGATCTTCAGGAGCTGGCGCAATTTGCCCTCGACGAAGACATTGCTCTGACCGTGGTAGGACCTGAAGCTCCGCTGGCTGCAGGCGCAGTTGATATTTTCCGCGGCAAAGGGCTACCGGTCTTTGGCCCAAGTAAAGCGGCCGCCCAGCTTGAAAGTTCCAAGGATTTTGCCAAGGCATTCATGCTGCGCCATCAGATCCCCACAGCGGCTTATGCGACCTTTACCGATCCGCAAGCCGCCCATCAGTATATTCGCGAACAGGGTGCGCCCATCGTGATTAAGGCAGATGGCCTGGCCGCCGGTAAGGGTGTCGTTGTCGCACAGACGGAAGATGAGGCACACGCTGCTGTCGACAGCATGCTGGGCGATGGTTCCCTGGGCAGTGCCGGTGCTCGCGTAGTCATTGAAGCCTGCCTGGAAGGCGAAGAAGCGAGCTTTATTGTCATGTGCGATGGAAAACACGTGTTGCCCATGGCCAGCAGTCAGGATCACAAACGTCAGCTTGATGGTGACAAAGGTCCGAATACAGGTGGTATGGGTGCCTACTCTCCAGCCCCTATCGTAAGCGATGTCCTGCACCAGCGCATCATGGACGAAGTTATCTGGCCCACGATTCGTGGCATGGCCAGCGATGGCATCGAATACACCGGATTTCTCTATGCCGGTGTCATGATCGGCGATGGCCCGGATGCCACCCGCCCCATCAAAGTGCTGGAGTTCAATTGCCGGATGGGCGACCCGGAAACCCAGCCCATCATGATGCGAATCCGTAATGATTTTTCCGAGATTGTCCAGCACGCCATTGCCGGCACACTGAACCAGGCACAAATTGATTGGGATCCCCGGACTGCCCTGGGGGTGGTCATGGCCTCCCATAATTACCCGGCCACCCCTCGAACCGGAGATGCGATTTCGGGCATTGCCGCCCCGGCTGATAACTGCGTCACGTTTCATGCAGGCACCCGTCTTGAAGAAGATACGCTGCTCACATCGGGTGGTCGGGTGCTCTGCGTGACTGCACTGGGCGAGACGGTCGAAGCCGCCCGTGAGGCGGCCTATGCCACACTGCAGAACATCAAATTCGACGGTAGCCAATACCGCAAGGACATTGGCTGGCGCGCCCTGAAACCGGCATGAAGAAAATCGGACTTCTGGGCGGCAGTTTCAACCCCGTGCATCATGCCCATCTTGCCATGGCACGTACGGCATTGGACGCGCTCCATCTGGATCAGGTCCAACTTATTCCTGCAGGTAATCCCTGGCAGAAACAGCCGTTGCAGGTCAGTGGCGCCCAGCGCATGGAAATGCTCGCGCTGGCCACCCGCGGTGAAACCGGAATTGTCATTAACGATACCGAAATCAACCGTGAAGGCGCCACCTACACCGTCGATACGCTCCGGGCCCTGCCACGCGATGCGCGATACTATTGGCTGCTGGGCACTGACCAGCTCAACAATTTCTGCACATGGCAAAACTGGCAGGAAATTACCAACTACGTCACGCTGACCGTTGCGTGGCGAACGGGCTATCCACTACTTGTTCCGGACGAACTGGATACGCTGTTGCGCAAGGACGGCAAAGGGCTCATCACCCTTCCCTTCAAGGCCATGGATATCTCTTCCACCGAAATCCGTACCCGTATCGCCAGGGACCAGGACGTATCCGGGTTTGTTCCCGAACCCGTTCTGGATTACATTAATACACATGGACTTTACCGATAGCAGGCTGTCCCGCTGCCGCTTACCCGAACAGGAAACCCTTTACTACCTATGAATATACAAAAACTGCAACGTCTGGTCATCAATGCGCTGGAAGATGTCAAAGCCCAGGATATCCGGGTGTTCAACACCAGCCATCTGACCAGTCTGTTTGACCGGGTCGTGATTGCCAGCGGTACATCAAACCGCCAGACACGCGCCCTGGCCAGCAGTGTGGTCAACGCTGCCCGGGCGCACAAGATTCCGATTATCGCCCTGGAAGGCGAAGAGTCCGGTGAATGGGTACTGGTTGATATCGGCGATATCGTCATCCACTGCATGCAACCGGCCATTCGCCAGTATTACAACCTGGAAGCGGTGTGGGGCGACAAACCGGTACGGGTCAAACTGCTGGATCAGTCCAAGGGGCCTTCCATGCAGGGATATATCGACAGCGATAACGAAAACCTGGAAGAATAAGTCCGAATATGAAGCTCATCGTTATCGCCGTGGGCAACCGCATGCCCGACTGGGTCAGTACCGCCTGGAAAGATTATGCCAAACGCATGCCGGCAGATTACGCTATAGAGCTCAGGGAGATCAAACCTGAACCACGTACCTCGGGAAAGACGCCGGCACAAATGATGGCTGCCGAGGCCAAACGTATCGAGACTGCAATCAGCCCCGACAGTACCGTGATCGCACTGGATGAACATGGCCGCGATCTTTCTACCATGGCGCTGTCTAAACAGCTGGAAGGCTGGCGTTCCGACAATCGGGATGTGGCGTTTCTTATCGGTGGCCCGGACGGGCTGGATGCCGTTCTGAAGCAGCGCTGCGCCTGCCTGATCCGACTGTCATCGCTGACCCTGCCCCATCCTATGGTCCGCATTGTTCTTGCAGAACAGCTCTATCGGGCCTGGGCTATTCTGAGCAACCATCCCTATCATCGCGCCTGACTACATCATCAATGGCATGGCCGGATTCTGATCATGACTGTCCCCTTACAGCACGTCTCCACAACACTTCAAGACGCCAGTATTCCACAATCGATGGCCGTGGTTCAGTCGCAGCCCATCTTCCTGGCGTCAGCCAGCCCGCGGCGTCACGAATTGCTCACACAAATGGGCATCGTTCATGACGTATTGCATGTTCCGGCGCCCCCTGGCGAGGATGAACCGCAGCTGCCAGGCGAACACCCTGCCAGCTATGTGAAAAGGACTGCCAGAGAAAAGGCAGAACGGGCCGTCGCGCACCTGCTTGCACGCGATCTGCCACCCCGGCCTGTACTGACCGCCGATACGACGGTTATCCTGGAATCGCGAATTTTACCGAAGGCACACACCGAGAATGATGTGCGTGATGCGCTTGCGGCACTATCAGGGAAAACGCACGAGGTTCACACGGCTATCGTGCTTGCCTGGCAGAATCGTCTGTACGAAGACGTCTCAATTACCCGTGTCGATCTAAAGCCACTGACAGTCGCGGATATAAACTGGTACGCGAACTCGGGGGAAGGCATCGGCAAGGCAGGTGCCTACGGCATACAGGGACTGGCCTCGTGTTTTGTGCGATCCATCGCAGGGAGCTACAGCGGTGTGATGGGCCTGCCGCTGTTTGAAACCTGCCGGCTACTGTCCCAGGCTTATTCCGCGTCCGGCTGATTACCCGGTGCAGCATTAATAAATGCTTCTTCCTTGTTGCAGGCTGCATCAATCCGGACAATGGTCGGATATGGGTTCAGATCCAGCTCAAAACGGCGGGCATTGGCCACTTGGGGAACCAGGCAGAAATCGGCCATGGTTGGGGAATCACCATGACAGAAGATACCGGTGTCGGTAGAAGACGCCAGGATTTTTTCCAGCGAATCGAAGCCTTCGCGAATCCAGTGCAGATACCACTCGTTCTTGACGTCGTCGGATACCCCCAGCTCGCGCTTCAGATATTTGAGCACGCGCAGATTGTTTAGCGGGTGAATGTCACATGCAATAAATTGCGCGAGCGACCGCACACGCGCGCGACCCGCCTGGGTCTGCGGCAGGATCGGCACCTGAGGATAGGCCTCTTCAAGGTATTCCATGATGGCAATGGATTGGCCAATACTTACGTTCTGGTCGATAAACGTGGGAACCAGAGCCGTAGGGTTCAGTTCACGATAGGTTTGCGCCAGTTGCTGGCCACCGTCACGAATCAGGTGCACCGGCACAGACTCATAGTTCAGCCCCTTTACATTCAGTGCAATTCTGACCCGATACGCTGCCGAACTTCTGAAATACCCGTATAACTTCATCTGCTTTATCTCCCTGCCTGTTGTTTACGTGACAGTTCCTTCGGCAGCGGGAAAGTCACGTTTTCCTGGGTTCCGTTCATTCTGCGTACAGAAATGGCACCCAGTTCCTTCAACCGTTCAACCACTTCCTGAACCAGAACTTCCGGAGCCGAGGCGCCGGCTGTAATGCCGATTTTTTCTGCACCCTCTACCCATTCGGGCCGGATGGCAGCGGCATTATCGATGAGATACGCCTTGCAGTCGAGTCTTTGGGCCACTTCACGCAGCCGGTTTGAATTGGAACTATTGATGCTGCCTACGACAAAAAACACGTCACACTCGGGGGCCAGTATCTTGACGGCATCCTGCCTGTTTTGCGTCGCGTAGCAAATATCGCTTTTCTTGGGCTCAACAATGCCCGGGAATTTTTCCCGCAATGCATTGGCGACCCGGCTCGCATCATCAACCGAGAGCGTCGTCTGTGTCACAAATGCAATATTCTTGGGATTTTCGACCTGCAGCGCCTGCACGTCTTCCGGAGTTTCGACCAGGTGCATCCGCCCGACTGCCTGACCCAGCGTGCCCTCCACTTCAGGATGGCCCTTGTGGCCAATCATGACAATTTCCAGACCTGCAGCATGCATTTTGGCGACTTCGATGTGCACTTTTGTGACCAAAGGACAGGTCGCATCAAAAATCTGCAAGCCCCGCAATTGCGCCTCGGCACGTACGGCGCGAGACACGCCGTGAGCAGAGAACACCACGATGGCGCCAGCCGGCGCCTGATCCAGCTCATCGATAAATATCGCACCTTTGTTGCGCAGGCTTTCGACCACGAATTTGTTATGAACAATTTCATGGCGCACATAGATGGGGGCGCCATGCAATTCCAGTGCGCGTTCGACAATATCAATGGCGCGATCAACACCAGCGCAAAAGCCGCGGGGCTCAGCCAGAATGACTTCGCTACTTTCAGCCATTACAGCACTCCGAGCAATTTGACCTCGATGCGAAGATCGACGCCGGCAAGGGGGTGGTTAAAGTCAAACAGCGCAGTGTCATTGTCCCACTCACGAAAAATTCCTGAATAACGCCCTCCATTGGGGGCGGTAAATTCCACCATGTCGCCGGCATCGAATTCTGCATCGGGTCCCGCATCCCGTGCCAGCATCTGGCGCGTCACGCGCTGCAAAAGCTCAGGATTGCGTTCACCATAGGCTGCCTGAGCCGACAGATTGAAACTGAAGGACTCTCCTTCGGCATGACCGAGCAGGGGCGTTTCCATGGATGGAGACCATTGTCCCGTTCCCATTTGCAGGGTCCCGGGCTTTCCATCAAAGGTGTCAATAAAAACCGAACCGGCTCCCGGGCCTGACATCAGGGTAATGCGATAGTGCAGCGTCAGGTAGGAATCAGCATGGACAATTGGAGTCATGGACGGGGAATTCGCGGTCAAAGTCTGTCACCGTAATGCGTTTCTGTAAAACCTTATTTTAGCTGACAATGACGCAAAACAACGCCAAATACCCCGATTCTGTCAAGGACACAGCCGGCAATGCCGGTGTTCCGGCCCATAGCGGGCTGCGCCCGCGCGAAAAGCTGCTTGCCATGGGAGCAGCCGCCCTCTCCAATACCGAACTGCTGGCCATCCTGCTGCGCACCGGCACAGCCAGCATGAACATCATGCAATTTGCCGACTATGTCCTGGAACAGGCTGGCGGTCCGCGCAACCTGCTGCTCAGCAATTACCCGGCATTACGATCCATTAAGGGACTGGGTGACGCAAAAATTTGCTCGTTCCTGGCTGCCATTGAGTTTGCCCGCAGGCATATGCAGGACATCATGCGATACCACGTAGAGCTGAACCGCCCTGCCGTGGTTCGGGATTTCTGCGTCAGCCTGCTTTCCCATGAAGTGGTTGAAAAATGCCTGCTGCTGCTTGTGAACACGCGTCATCAGCTTATCCATCACGAGGAGGCCTCTCGCGGCACGCTGAACCAGACGGCGGTGTACCCGCGTGAAATCGCCGCTACCGCATTACGGCACAACGCCTGGGGAGTCATTCTGGCCCACAATCATCCCTCGGGTCTGCCCGAACCCAGTCTTGCAGATATCCAGCTCACACAGCAGTTACGTCGCGGGCTCGCTCTGCTGGACATCAGGCTTGTCGATCATATTATTGTGGCAGGCGGCATGGCAATTTCCCTGGCCGAACAGGGCAAACTGTAACCCAGGTCAGCTGTTATACTGAACCTTCTCTGTCAACTCTTATCGGTGCCCTCGGCGGATAGTCGGCTCATGAGCGATAAACACATTTGGGATATCTCTGCTGCGGTCGATGCACAGTCGCCTGTGTTTCCCGGCGACACGCCCTACTCGCAACGGTGGTCGTGGGCACTGTCGGCCGACTGCCCTGTCAACGTCAGCGAAATCACGCTCAGCCCGCATGTCGGGACGCATGCTGACGCCCCCCTTCACTACGATAACCATGGGAGCCCGGTCGGGCAGCTGTCGCTTACCCCGTTTCTTGGCCCCTGTCGCATCGTCGAGGTCCTGCGCGATGATGGCCTGATCTGCCCACAGGATCTGCACAAGGCCCTTGATGACTGCCCGCCCAGACTTCTGGTTCGCAGCCGCCGCCTGGCGCAAACCACTACCTGGTCAAATGCCTTTGCCAGCTTCGCACCCGACACACTTGATATGCTGCAGGCGCAAGGCATTATCCTGATCGGTATCGATACCCCAAGCATTGACCCTGCCGACAGCAAAACACTGGACAGTCATCAACGCATATGCCGGTACGACATGCGGGTACTGGAGAATCTTGTTCTCGATGAAGTGCCCGAAGGCGATTACGAACTGATTGCGCTGCCGCTGAAGTGGGTCAGTGCCGATGCCAGCCCGGTCAGAGCCATATTGCGAACGCTATAATTTCAGATGTTGTCACCCGATTGATAAAGCCATTTATCCGGAACTCCCCATGAACGATCGCGCTTTTTTTGAAAATCTTGATGCCGTTGACCCGCTGGCGCCGTTACGCAATGCATTCGACTTGCCGCAGGATACCATCTATCTGGATGGCAACTCACTGGGCGCCATGCCCGTGCTGGCACCGGCCAGAGCCAAGCAGGTAATGCTGCAGGAATGGTCCCGTGATCTCATCAGCAGCTGGAACAAGGCCGACTGGATCAGCCTGCCCATGCGACTGGGCAATGGCATTGCGTCGTTGATTGGTGCGGGTCACGACGAAGTGGTCGTTTGTGATTCCACCTCACTGAATCTGTATAAAGTTCTCTATTCCGCCATACAGATTGCGCGCCGACATCATCCTGGGCGGCACAGAATCGTCAGCGAAAAAACTAATTTTCCAACCGATTTGTACATTGCCCAAAGCCTGTGTGCCCAGTTCGGCATGACGCTGGAACTGGTCGACAGTGAAGCCATTGATACGGCTCTCAATGACGAGGTTGCCGTGCTGATGCTGACCCATGTAAATTATCGCAGTGGTGCCATTCATGATATGGCGGATATCACTGCCCGCGCGCATGCCTGCAATACCCTGACGATATGGGATCTGTGTCACTCAGCCGGCTCCATCCCGGTAGATCTTAACGGCTGTCATGCCGACTTTGCCATTGGATGCACCTATAAATTTCTGAATGGCGGCCCGGGCTCACCCGCTTTTGTATGGGTCCATCCACGTTACGTAGATCAAGTCACCCAACCCCTTTCGGGCTGGATGGGACACGCCGCCCCCTTTGCCTTTGACACGCAGTACCAGCCGGCCCCCGGCATTCGCAGATATCTCTGCGGCACGCCATCAGTATTGGCCATGTCAGTACTGGAAAGCAGTCTGGAGGTTTTTCATCAGGCTCAGGGCTATGGCGGCATGCCTGAGATATATAAAAAAGCGCAGACACTGACCAGTCTGTTCATCCAGCTAACAGAAAAAGAATGCGCCAGCTACGGGCTGACACTGGTGTCGCCACGCGACCCCGATAAACGGGCAAGCCAGGTAAGCCTGGCACATTCCGAAGGAGCCTACGCTATTATTCAGGCTTTGATTGCGCGCGGTGTGATCGGGGACTATCGCGAGCCGGGGATATTACGTTTCGGCTTTACCCCGCTGTATACGCGCTACACCGATGTCTGGGATGCCGTGATGCAGATGAAAGCGGTGATGGCCAGCGAAATCTGGCGATCCGAAGCGTATGCCGCCAGGCAGGCCGTCACCTGATCTGCACACCGCAACAGCGGTTGCCGCTCCGGCCCTGCATCCATCCGAGAGAAAGCAAAAATGACTGACCCAAATTCCACCCCCGCCCAGATCACGGCAGCAGAGAATGCCAAGCTGGACTTCTCCAAAGACATGAGCTACGGCGACTACCTTCATCTGGACGAGTTACTGGGCGCTCAGCACCCGCTATCGCCCGAGCATAATGAAATGCTCTTTATCATCCAGCACCAGACCAGCGAGTTGTGGATCAAGCTGATGCTGCATGAACTGAACGCAGCCATTGCCAGCATTCGACAGGACGAGCTGAATGCAGCTTTTAAGATGCTGGCTCGTGTGGGTCGCATTATGGAACAACTGGTACACGCCTGGGACGTGCTGGCCACCATGACCCCGCCGGAATATACGGCACTGCGCCCGTGGCTGTCTTCCTCCAGCGGGTTTCAGAGTTTCCAGTACCGGCAGGTGGAATTTCTTCTGGGAAACAAAAATTCCGCCATGCTGCGACCGCATGAGCACCATCCGGTGCGCTATGCACAGGTTCTGCAGGCTTTTGAACAACCTTCGCTGTACGATGAAGCGCTCAGGCTACTCGCGCGTCGCGGCATTCCTGTGCCAGCCGACCACCTCGAACGTGACTGGACTCAGCCCTATACCGACAGCGATGGCGTCATGCAGGCCTGGTTATTCGTTTACCGCGAACCTGACAGCCATTGGGATTTGTATCAACTTGGAGAAAAACTCACCGATATTGAAGACATCTTCCGACTGTGGCGCTTTCGCCATGTCACAACGGTTGAGCGCATCATCGGCTTCAAGCGTGGCACAGGCGGCACCTCGGGAGTCAATTACCTTCGCAAAATGCTGGATGTCGTTCTGTTTCCCGAAATCTGGCGCTTGCGCACCCATCTGTAGACACGCGAGCGCAGTACTGTTGCCCGTTGTGTTTCTGATCCACAAGCGCGCACCGACAGAGATGAACGTGCCGGGTGATCAGCACCCCTCGCGGATCCGGCACATTGTCATGATCGTGACAGTATTTTTTCCTGATATTTTCTACAGTTCTGGTTTGATGCGAGTTTGCGTTCGCCTGCCTGCCCCGGAGATATCATGCGCTGTGACGTCAAGTTTATTTTTTCTGCCAACCAGACGCTGGAAGTCCAATTGAATACGGAACCAGCACCTGATCTGGCAACACAATCCCAACGGTGGCTGGAACAGAAATGGGAAGCGCTCGAATGCGAACCTCTGCGTGCCAGCGGCAAAGTTCTGATTCTGGACCGCATCTTGGGCGTCACCGATGCCCTGGGTTATCACTATTTGCAAAGCCATCCAGAGCAACTGGATACGCTCGCTCGCCACTGTATCAATGCGCTGGGATCTCCTCGGGTGACGGTAGACTTGCCCGGGTTGGCGGTACAGGCCTGATCTGGCATCGGTGTTTGTTGCCTGCACTGCAGGTGCAGGCTCAGACAGACCGAGGTATTTCTGTCGTTTTTTAGCCGAATATGCCATGTATTCAATGACTTCTGTGTGACTTCTGTGCTAGAATTCTGGATTAATTTTTGGATACGTTGCTTTTTACGGCTGCATTT
The DNA here is from genome assembly GCA_023389155.1 of Pseudomonadota bacterium. Lineage (GTDB taxonomy): Bacteria > Pseudomonadota > Gammaproteobacteria > Burkholderiales > Burkholderiaceae_B > Advenella. The sequence goes on along the minus strand of JAEWEV010000026.1, from coordinate 19,006 downwards.
TGTGGCGTACAAGGCTGGCGACCCGTCAAACCCACAGGACTAATCATGAAAGATAGTATTCACCCAGAATACCGCGAAGTCGTGTTTCTGGACCAGCAAACTGGCTCCAAGATCATCAGCCGCTCTACACTGACATCGCGCGAAACCATCGAGCTGGATGGCAAAACTTACCCCCTTTTCAAATGTGATGTGACTGCAGAGTCTCATCCTTTCTACACCGGTGCGCAAACCCGTATCGTTGAAACTGGTCGCGTTGAAAAATTCCGCGCCCGGTTTGCTTCTACTGCCGGCACACGCAAGAAAGCTTCCTGATTTTTCCCGTTGTCAGGCCGCAAGGCGGATTTTTGAGTCCAGCCGGCATTGCCTGACTGCTTCCGGCAAAAAAAACCGATTACATTCGGCATAAACTTAACAGCTCATCTGTAAAAGTTTATGCCGAATGCGTTTTTGGGCGTCTGCAATTGCATCGCGCATGCTGCGTTCATGACCCATTTATGTTTATCCTTTCCCCCGCTCTACCTTTATCTTCCCCCTTCCTTCACCAGCACTTCCTTGATTTTCCACTTCCCATTTTTTCTGGTCCTTTCCGCCTTATTCTCTTTCTTTTCCCTTTTCCCATAGGCGAACTTACGGTGCCCCGCAATGCAGATAGCGTGCTAACCTCAGCAGTCAACATCCAGGCAACTCACTGAACAATGGTTCCCCACGACAGCCCGCATCCAATGCGCTGCAATGTCGTGATCATTTCAGAAGCTGACTGACATAGATTAACCGCCAGCCGGCCCACACAATATAAGCTGCGTGGTTTTCACGCGTCGTTTTTCAGCTAAAATGCGTGGAATCCCTTAGCTGTACCACCCAGACTCATTCATGCAACGCACAACGCCCTCCCGCCTGACAGAAATTGCGACCCGCAAACTTTCCCGTATCGCCTTGCTGGTGGTAGGCATTCTGTACATTTTCGCCGGGCTGTTCTACCGCGATCCATGGAAAACCGACGACCTGACGGGGCTTGCAACGATGCTGTCAGCCATTCGCGGGCAGGAACATGCCTGGTTGCTGCCTCAGATCGGCAATTACGCCTATGCCCAGGAGGGACCCCTGGTGACATGGATAGGCGCGCTATGCATTCAGATATTCGCACCAGTATTCGCGCTTTTCCAGTCGCCACTTGACGCACAGATCACGGCCGCACGTCTGCCCATTTTCATTTATTTCTTTGTCATCATCTGCGCAACCTGGTATGGCACCTATCTTCTGGCGCGACGCAAAGAATGCCAGCCACTGGCCCTGCCCTTTGGCGGCGAACCCAATCCACAGGATTACGGCCGAATGATCGCGGATGCCGCGGTGCTTTTCATTATCGCAACTATCGGCATCGTCATTCGCATGCACGAGACGTCGAACTTCCCGCTGATCATGATGTGTCAGGCAGTGGCGTTTTACGGCATGGTGCGCATGCTGGACCACCCCATCCAGGGCAGCACCCTGGCCGGCCTTGGACTGGCGGGCGCATTCCTCACCCGAGGCGCCATAGGCGGAGTTCCGGTTCTACTTGCTTTGGTCGCTCTGATCTTTTTCCGCAACTTTGGTCGCCAGCAAAAACTCTGGCTGCTGTGGAGCCTTGCCCTGGCTGCTTCCAGTTGTCTGCTGTGGCTTAATGCAGCCGGCAATGCCAGCGATTACTGGATGCACAGTTATCTGTTCTGGAATGACTCGCTCTTCAGCCTGCCACTGGCGACCGAAGCTTTGTCTACCTTGCGCGATCTGTCATGGTTTCTCTGGCCAACCTGGCCCTTCATGATTATCGCATTGTGGAACTGGCGCAAATGGCTCGATGCGCCGCATATCTTCATGCCAGCACTGCTGCTCGGGGCATCCTTTTTCACTGTTATTTTTCAGGAAAATGCGTTCGAGTCCGAATATGCGATGCTGGCGGTACCTTGCGCGATCCTGGCGGCGCTGTCGCTGCCCACCCTGCGACGCTCGGTGGTCAATACCCTTGACTGGTTCTCTATCATGGTGATGTCACTTGCCATGATTGCCACCTGGCTGGGATGGATCGCCTTGCATTTTGGCTGGCCAGCCAAAATCCATCACAACATTACCCGACTGCTGACCGGCTTCGAACCGCATATTTCGTTTCTGACGCTGGTTCTCGCAATAGGTGTATGCCTGGCATGGTTTCTAACTGTCTCCTGGCGCTTGCGCAGCAATCCGGCTGTTCTGTGGCGCGGTATCGTCCTGTCGGCCACAGGCCTGACGCTGACATGGATGCTGCTGGCACTGCTGTGGCTGCCCTCCATCAACTACAACCGAAGCTACAAGGCGGTATCTGAAGAGCTGACCACCGCCATCCAGGAAAACAGTGTACCGGCAGACTGCATTCGCCAGCACGGTCTGGGCCTGGGCCAGCGGGCGGCCTTCTATGTTTTTAACGGCCTGCAGTTTTCATACGATGCCCAATGTCGCTATCTTCTGCTGCAGACCACATTTGAAAAAATCGAGAACATGGCCGAACCCTATCCGGATAACGCAACCGTAATCTGGCAGGGCAAACGTCGACCAGACCGCCATGAAGTCTTCCGACTGATCCGACTGCCCGCCAGGTAATCCCGATGCCATCACGGTCTTCACAGACTGCCTCTTCGGGTTCTGTCCGCAACATTGTGCGTCTCGCGTGGCCCATGCTCATCAGCCAGTGGGCCGGAATGGCCTTTGCCGTTCTTGACAGCACCATGCTAGGCCACACCAACCCCATCTCCCTGCAGGCGATGGCGCTGTCGGTCTCCATTTTCATGACCATCCATATCGGACTGATGGGTATCGTACATGCCTTGGTTCCAATATGTGCTCAGTTGTTCGGCGCCAACAGGAACGACGAAATCGGCCGCTTTATTGGTCAGGGTATCTGGCTTTCACTGTTCCTGTCTGTCATTGGTGGCTCCCTGCTGTTATTTCCAAATGTCTGGCTCAGCTACTCGGGGGATCTTTCGGAACCGGTTCGACAGCAGGTAGCGGTCTATCTGCGCATTTGCTGTCTTGCCTTGCCTGCTACCCTGATGTTCCGCTGCGTCTACGCACTGACCACGGCAGTGCAAAGACCCAGGCTGCTCATGTATATCAGCCTGACCTCGGTACTGATAAAACTGCTCTTCAACTGGCTGCTTATATTTGGTCATGCGGGAATGCCGGCACTGGGCAGTGCTGGTGCCGCGACCTCCACTGCGGTTGTATCGTGGATCGCGCTGGCAGCCGGGATCGTGGCGATCCGGCGTGATCCTTTTTACGCGCAGTTCAGAGTCAGACTGGGACGCCCTGACTGGCTTTCACAGAAAGAAATTCTGCAACTTGGATTGCCCATGGGAGGCTCGTATCTGGCTGAGGTCAGTTCTTTCACCTTCATGGCGCTGCTGGCTGCGCGGGAAGGCACCTTCGTTTCGGGAGGACATCAGATTCTGGCCAACCTGGTCTCGTTGCTCTATATGTTCCCGCTGGCCATCGGTATTGCCACGTCTTCGCTTGTTGCACAGGCACTGGGCGCACAACAGCCCGAACAGGCCCGGCGCCTGGCGCGCATAGGAATTGGTCTGGGCCTGTCAGGCGTGGTGCTGAGTCTGACCATTGTCATGACAGCGCGGCCGCAAATCATCGATATCTACACATCGAATCCGGCAATTGCTGCAATGGCATACGCATTGCTGACTATCCTGCCCCTATTGCATGCGAGCGATGCGCTACAATGCATGCTTTCCTATATTTTGCGCGCGCACAAAATCGCTACCATGCCTTTCGTGATTCAGACCGGATCGCTGTTTGGTATTGGTCTTCTGGGTGGCTGGTACTTCGGGTTCGGACCTGGCCACCGCAAGCTGGACGGCCTGACGGCCATTTTCACCCCTGGTGCGCCGCCAGGCGTCTCTTCTTTGTGGATCATGTGCAGTTTCAGCATGGTCCTGTGCGCCATCATTCTTGCCATCTGGTACTGGAAGTCTGTCAATGTCCAAAAGCGATAGGGTGCAAAGCACCAAGTCGATCGATAAAAAAGTCCCCCTCTGGTTGTGGTTGCTCGGGCTCATGACGGCCATCGGGCCGCTGACCATCGATATGTACCTGCCTTCATTCCCCGCGATTTCGGCGGACTTGCAGGTCCCTCAGAGCCGCGTCGAACTGACCGTCTCAACCTATCTTCTGGGGCTGGCACTGTCCCAGCTGATTTACGGCCCCATCGCTGATCGTTACGGGCGCAAAAAACCGCTGTTGGGTGGTCTGGTCATCTATATGGCGGCAACTATCGGCTGTGCACTGGCCACAAGTGTGGAGTATCTGCTGTTCTTCCGCTGCATTCAGGCTTGTGGCGCCGCCGCTGCCATGGTGATTCCACGAGCCGTCATCCGAGACCAGCTCAACACCCGGGATTCCGCCATGGCCATGTCCATGATGATGTTGATCATGGGCGTCGCACCTATTCTGGCACCACTGATGGGCGGTTATCTGTCGCCGATAACAGGCTGGCGCGGCCTGTTTGCCATCATGCTGACGTACAGCGCCATCATGTTCGTGCTGGCCATTTTCCGCCTGAAAGAAACCATGCCGCGGGAAAAGGCAGTGCCGCTACATCTGAGCACCATTGCACGGAATTATTCTGGCCTGTTGCGCAGCCGAAACTATATGGGTTTTTCTCTGGCCGGGGGCATTGGTATGGCGGGACTCTTCGCCTACATTTCTGTGTCGCCTACCGTATTTATCAACATGTATCACGTACCGCAACAGCACTTTGGTCTGTTTTTCGGACTTAATGCCTTCGGCTTGATTGCCGGTTCACAAATCAGCGCACGGCTGCTGCGCATTCACTCTCCGCTCAGAATTCTGCGCACTGCCCTCATCTGTGGCTGTCTGAGTATTCTTCTTGGCCTGATCCTGGCTCTGGCAGAGAAACTCAATCTGGCACTGCTCACGCTGACACTGCTGGGCTTTACCACCAGCCTGGGCTTTATCCTGCCCAACGCCACTGCCCTGGCCCTACGGGATCAGGGGCACAGACTTGGGGTAGCATCTGCCCTAATGGGTTGTCTGCAGTTTCTGTTCGGCACGCTCAGCAGCGGTACTGTCAGCAGCAGCCTGGCAAACACCCCTGTTCCGCTTTTCGTCGGACTGGCGGTGTGTGCAGTTCTGGCCCTGCTCTGTGGTCAGGTTCTGGCACGACCGGCTGACGGCAACTTCAGCGCCTCTGAACGTTAGACATACCGTTCCTGCCGGGAGTGGGAAAAATCTGACGTTTTGGCATTAAACTCTTGAATTTGCTTCACTTTTCTGCTTATAATGTTTGGCTAACCCTGAAGCTGCCGGAATCATGCAGAAACCCCGCTTTGATGAGAGTCTAATAGGGGCCAATAGGGACCTTAAATTTTAGGGTTTTTATAGATATGCGCTGTTGTAGATATGAGCTGTTATAGCTCGCTGCAACATGATTGATTCGGTATGCCAAAGGAAATTCACAGCGAATTTTCCTGTTTCCTGTCCTTTCTGCAACGATCGGCGGAAACCCCACAGAAGGCTGGCCTGAGCCAAAAATCAGGTCTTCAAACTTAACGAGGTCAGAATCATGGCAAAAGTATGCCAAGTCACCGGCAAAGGCCCAATGTCCGGTAATAATGTTTCACACGCAAACAATAAAACTAAACGTCGCTTCCTGCCTAACCTGCAAAGCCGTCGTTTCTGGGTTGAAAGCGAAAACCGCTGGGTTCGTCTGCGCGTTTCCACAAACGCTCTGCGTACGATCGACAAAAAAGGGATTGACGTCGTTCTTGCAGAAATGCGCGCCAACGGCCAAAGCGTTTAATTCTTTCCTACTAACGATTTACTCCAGGAGCCCATCATGGCAAAAGGCATTCGCGAAAAAATCAAGCTGGAATCCACAGCTGGTACCGGTCACTTCTATACAACGACCAAAAACAAACGCAACACCCCGGAAAAAATGCTGATCAAAAAATTTGATCCCGTTGCTCGTAAGCACGTTGATTACAAAGAAACAAAACTGAAGTAATCATAGCGTTACTGTATATCCGACCCCGCAGTTGCCTGGTTATTCCCATATTCAGGCAACTGCGGGGTTTTTACTGTCTGCGCGCTTCCGCATTTGTGCTGCCCGTGGACTAATTGCAGGTGGTACTGCGCGCCAGCATGTTGCGCTTTGCACTTCCTTTATTTGTTCGTTGTTCCTACTTCTCCACTCCGGCTGACTTGCTGACTGATTCCAGAAAACTGCGCATTAACCTTCCCTGGTAGCGGGAGCGGTGATAGATAATCGACAGCTGGCGGGTCAGATTCAGAAATGGCGTATCAAGCAGTGCCAGCCGACCGGAACTGACTGCATGAGTCACGGCCACCTGAGGCAAAAATGCAATTCCCAGCCCGGCGATCACCGCCTGCTTGATCGCTTCGATCTGTCCCAGCTCCATGACCACCTTGGCTCGAGGGAGTTTATCCAGCTCCACATCGCTGACCGCCCGGGTTGCCGAACCACGTTCCCGCAAGATCCAGCGAACGTCGGCAAAATCGGCCGGCTGCAGTCCGGCGATTGACGCCAGCGGATGGTCGGGTCGGGTGCAGACACACAGATTATCATCCATCCAGCGCACCGACGCTACGGATTCGTGATGCACCTGCCCTTCCACGCAAGCCACGTCAATGCTGTGGTCGACAATCTGTCTGACAATTTCATCCGTGTTCGCGACATTCAGATGCACGGTCACTCTGTCGTTATTGAGCACGAACCCACTAAGCAAATCCCCCACGCGGTAGTTCCCTACCGTGTTACTGGCACCGATACGAAATTCCCCGGTCAGAATATCAGCCTGGTCTTCAGCACGCTGTCGAAACTCGATCATTCTTTCGATGATTTCCTGCGCAAGAGGTAGTAACCGGCTGCCCTTTTCATTCAGATACAGCCTGCCCTTGTCGCGATCAAACAACGGTGCCCCCAGCTGTTTCTCAAGCTCGGCCAGCGCCATACTGGCAGCTGGCTGGGTTAGATGCAGCGCATCTGCCGCAGCCTTGACACTGCCCAGCCGCGCCACGTGGGTAAAAACATCAAGCTGTTTTGGGCTGAAATTTGCCATCAGTTTTCCTTATTCTAGTTATAAATTATTGTAACTTTACTTATACCATATCAAAGCCTATGATCTATACCTATCAGTAATAAGCTAATGGGTATTTTATATATTATGTCACTTACGGCCACCTCTACATACGCAGTGTCTGCTACAGCCAGCCCGGCCGTCCCGCCTGCTGATAAAGGCACGAGCGCTGCCCGTCCCCGCAGAAACTCGCTGTGGCCCGGCCTTTTGCTGTCCGTCGTTATTGCTGTCGTAGCCGAGTTCGCAGGTCGCGCGCTACCTATCATTGGCGGCCCCGTATTTGGCATTCTGTTCGGTATCCTGTATCGGAGTACGGTGGGATTGCACGCGACGCTGCAACCCGGTGTCAGTTTCTCTTCGAAAAAAATTCTGCAGGTTTCCATTATTCTGCTCGGATTTGGCCTGAGTTTTACCCAGGTTATGGCCACAGGCGGAGAATCACTGGCCGTGACCCTGGTAACGGTCACAGTCGCCTTTCTGAGTGCATGGCTGCTCGGACGCCTGCTGCGCATTCCTTCTGATCTGACCACGCTTATCGGTGTAGGAACGGCAATTTGCGGGGGGTCGGCAATTGCGGCCGTCACGCCCATTCTCAAACCCTCCGAGCACGACACTGCCTTCGCAATTTCCACAATTTTTCTGTTCAACATTCTTGCAGTGCTGACGTTCCCGGCCATGGGCCATATGCTCGGCCTGACGGATTACGGATTTGGCATGTGGGCAGGAACCGCAATCAACGACACGTCTTCGGTTGTGGCTGCCGGCTATGCCTACAGTCACGCTGCAGGCGATTTTGCCACGATTGTCAAACTGACCCGTGCGACCCTGATTATTCCTATCTGTCTGTTCCTTGTCGTTCTGGTTGGCATGCGCAATCGTAAACAGGGCGAGCAGTCAGTCAGCCTGGCAAAAATTTTCCCCTGGTTTATCATCTGGTTCCTGGTTGCTTCACTGATCCGCAGCACAGGCATCCTTCCCGACACCATGCTGGAGTGGCTGAATGTAGCAGCGAAATTCCTGATCGTGATCGCCTTGGTCGCTGTCGGATTGTCAGCAGACCTGCGCAAGATATTCGCCACCGGGCCGCGCCCTATCCTTCTGGGATTACTGGTGTGGGTGGCCGTATCTGTGAGCAGCCTGATCGTTCAGTATGCAATGGGCCAGATGTAAACTACCTGCATGCTCGCCATCAGATTGCCTCGGTCCGGGCCCGCAACCATTGCAGTGCTGCGCCCGAGACACGCGGGGCCAGCCGATGCAATACTTCCTGGTGATAATGATTGAGCCAGGCTGTTTCCTGCTCATTCAGCAGAGAGGTGTCAATACAGCGTGTATCGATGGGACATAGGGTTAGCGTTTCAAATTTAAGATACTTGCCAAATTCGGATTGCCCCGCCGGAACGGCGCAAATCAGGTTCTCGATTCTTATGCCCCACTGGCCTGGGCGATACAGTCCCGGTTCATCCGAGGTAATCATCCCCGCCTTCATTTCCGTATCCGGGAAACGATAGGCTCGATGGGAAATCATTTGTGGCCCTTCATGCACGTTCATGAAGTAGCCGACACCATGCCCGGTCCCATGGCCGAAGTCCAGCAACTGCGCCCATAATGGCGCACGGGCCAGCGTATCCAGCAGCGGTGCCGGATAATCCTCGGGGAAAACAGCAGCGGCAAGCGCAATCATGCCTTTGAGCACAAGCGTAAAATCACGTTTGTGATCTTCACTGATATCGCCTACCGGTACGACGCGGGTGATATCAGTCGTGCCATTCAGATACTGTCCGCCGGAATCAATCAGCAGCAAGCCGTTGCCCTCGATTGTGGAAAACGCCTCCGGGGTTGCCATGTAATGGGGCATAGCCCCGTTGGCATTGAAACCGGCAATTGTAGAAAAACTGGGTGATACAAAATGCGGCTGCCTTGCCCGCGCAGCAGTGATCTGCTCGTCGATGGTGAGCTCGGTCACCGTGTCCCCATTTTTCATCGCGTTTTCAAACCAGGCAAAAAACTCGCACAAGGCCGCACCGTCCTGCGCCATTGCTTCCCTGACGTTATCAATTTCAGCCGCATTTTTGACAGACTTGAGGCGTTGGGCAGGATTGAGTTTTTCAACGCGCTTTATCCCTGCTGCGTTGCCCAGCAAGCCGACTGTAGTGCGTGCCGGATCTACCAGCAGGGCAGTATGGGGAGGCAGCGCTGCCAGTGTACCACGGACCTCATCGTAGCCCGCCAGCGTCACCCCGTCTGTTGCCAGGCGTGCGATCAGTTCCGGTCTGATACGGGACTTGTCCACATACAGTACTGCGCTGTCGGGTCCGATCAGCAGGTGCGACATGAACACCGGGTTATAGGACACATCAGCACCTCGCAGGTTCAAGGCCCAGGCAATGTCATCCAACGACGAAATAAGATGCCACTGCACACCCTCCTGCGCCATTGCCTGTCGGATATCCTGAAGGTTCTGCCTGCGGCTGCGCACGGCAAATGGTGGCTCATGCTCGACAACGGGCGCACGAGGCAACGTCGGCCTGTCGGACCAGATTGCCGATAGCAGATCGGTGTCCGTCCTGAGCGTAGCACCGGATTGCCCCAGCGCGTCCTGCAGGTCTTTTGCCGTTTTCAGGCTCAATACATGCCCGTCAACACCCACCACAGCCTGCTCGGCCAGATTATCCTTCAGCCACTCGTTGACACTCGGCACACCCGCCTGCCCCAATTTCATCAGTGTTATGCCGCTGCCCAGCAACTGCTTTTCTGCCTGTTCCCAGTAACGTGAATCCACCCATATCCCGGCAAAATCCGCCGTGACTACAACGGTTCCAACTGAGCCCGTGAACCCGCTAAGCCAGCGTCGACCCTGCCAGTAGTCCGGCAAATATTCTGACTGATGAGGGTCGGCAGAGAGAATCAGGTAGGCATCAAGATGCTGGGCAGCCATTGCAACACGCAATTGCTGCAAACGTTCGGAAGCGGATGACATGATAAAGAAATACTCCGGGAAATAAACTTGCACGTTTCACGACAACAGAGGTCGCCAGATACGCAAACATTTACAATACACCATCATCGCGGAAAAAACACGCGGTCATCCCAATTGCAATTTAACCCGATACCATTATGACGAACCTTTCCAATCTGATTCGCGGCGCCGCCATCAGCGGCTTTATCGGTGTCGCAGCCGGAGCCTTCGGCGCACACGGTCTGCAACGCCATGTAGATCCTGCCCTTCTGTCGGTGTGGCACACGGCCGTGCTCTATCAATTGGTTCATACGCTGGCGTTACTGGCGCTGGTCGGCCTGGCGTCTCACGTAGGCCACAATGCCCTGAAGTGGACGAGCCGGCTCTTTACTGCAGGCATTGTGATTTTTAGCGGAAGCCTGTATGTGCTGGTGCTCAGCGGCGTCAAATGGCTTGGCGCAATCACACCCATCGGCGGTCTTTGCTTTCTGGCGGCATGGGCATGCCTTGCATTGTCGGCAGGCCGGGCCGCCTCAAAATAAATCAGCAGATCAACAAATCTATAATTCAATAATTCGATTAATCGCGAGGTCAACCACTGAGCAAACCCAACCACTCAGAGAAATCAGTAGATCAACGAATCAATAAATTAATAAATAAACGATTACACCAATAAAAAAACGCCGCGTAACGAAGAGCCCGTTCCTGCCTCAGACAAGTAGGAGATTGATTCGTTACGTGGCGCTATTTTTCAGGCAAGCAGTGGCGCGTGCCTGGTCCAATACAGCCTGGCGTTTAAGCTACAGCAGAGACGTCCAGTTTTGCCTTGGTCTTTTCCTGAATTTCTTCAATGGTCACATCGGGCGCGAGCTCAGTCACCTTCAGTCCGTCGTCGGTCACTTCCATGACGCACAGGTCGGTAATAATCACGTCCACAACGCCCACACCAGTCAGCGGAAGGCTGCATTCAGGCAATAATTTGATATCTGTCGTACCGTCTTTCTTGCGGGCGACATGCTCCATCAATACGATGACCCGGCCAACGCCTGCCACCAGATCCATGGCGCCACCCATACCCTTGACCATTTTCCCGGGAATCATCCAGTTGGCCAAATCGCCCCTTTCAGAAACCTGCATGGCACCCAGAATGGCCAGATTGATTTTCCCGCCGCGAATCATCGCGAATGAATCTGCCGAAGAGAAAATAGAGGATCCAGGTAGCGTTGTGACAGTCTGTTTGCCGGCATTGATCATGTCGGGATCTATTTCCTCTTCAGTGGGAAAAGGGCCGATACCGAGCAGGCCGTTTTCAGACTGAAGCCACACCTCCATACCCTCTGGCACGTGGTTAGCCACCATTGTTGGCAGTCCGATACCCAGATTCACATAAAAACCGTCTTGCAGTTCTTTTGCTGCACGCGCAGCCATTTGATCACGATTCCATGCCATGTTTATTCTCCTTTGGGCGAACGGGTGGTGCGTTGTTCAATCCGTTTTTCAGGATTCTCGTTCAGCACAATGCGTTGAACGTAGATACCGGGAAGATGGATCTGATCCGGATCAAGTTCCCCGATATCCACAATTTTTTCTACCTCGGCGACCGTAATCTTGCCGGCCATTGCAACGTTCGGATTGAAATTGCGTGCCGTTTTGCGGAAAATCAGGTTACCGCTACGGTCGGCAATATGCGCCTTGATCAGCGACACATCAGGCGTGAGCGAGTGTTCCATCACATATTGGTGGCCATTGAATTCACGAATTTCCTTGCCGTCAGCCACAATGGTACCAACGCCGGTGCGGGTGAAGAATGCTGGAATGCCCGCTCCGCCAGCGCGTAGTTTTTCAGCCAGCGTACCCTGGGGCGTAAACTCCAGTTCAAGCTCACCGTTCAGGTACTGACGTTCGAATTCCTTGTTCTCACCAACGTAAGAGGCAATCATCTTGCTGATCTGACGCGTGCTAAGCAGCTGACCCAGCCCGAAGCCGTCCACCCCCGCATTGTTGCTCACACATGTGAGGTTGCGCACGCCGGAATCACGCAAGGCAGCGATGAGCGCTTCGGGAATACCACAAAGACCGAATCCTCCAACGGCGATCATCTGTCCGTCGGCAACAATGCCTTCGAGAGCCTGATCGGCATTTGCAAATACCTTATCCATTTACTCTTCCTTTACTGATAATGAAATATGAACGACAAGTTGGTTACTGGCTTATCCGGGAATCTGCGATGGAGCCATCGCAAATTGTTTTTTCAAAGCCTGAAGCAGCGGTTCGGACCACGGACGCGATGTTCCTGATTCAAGATGGCTGAGCACCACAACGGCACGGGAACGCGCATAAACGGTAGCGGGATCGTTCTCCTGGCCGATAATTACGCTGCAGTCCAGGCTGGATCGGCCAAATCGTTGGGGGCGGTGCACAATTTCTATATTGCCCGGCCAGGTCATGGGTTTGACGAAATCGCATTCTGCCCTTGCCAGTACGATGCCGGTGCCTGGCTCGAACAAATGATGTAGTGGGCCGAAAATCTGCATCCTGGCTTCTTCGATGGCACGAAAATAGACCGTGTTGTTAACGTGTTTCAACATGTCCATGTCGGCCCATCGCAGGGGAAACACATGGCGATGCTCACCCCCGATAGAATCTTGCGGTGACTGAGCCGGTGCTGCATTATCAGGCATTGAAGGCCTCCTTTTTACCCGAGATACTGTAACAGATTTCCACTGGTGGTACCCGTCGGGGTCCGCCTTTATTGGTACTTGTCCTAGGTTAACCTTTCCGGCTTGAATCGGGTCGAAAAGGTTGATGACGCATCGCAGCATTTTACAATTAAATGTCTTTGCGGTCCAAAATTATGCCGTGACGGATTCCGCCTGTCAGATCAGCCGACGGTTTCGCAGCAGTTAACGGCGACTTCAGTCATAAAGAACTGCATTTGCGGCCTTGTTGCAATACAATCGACCTTAAATACATATTAAATTATCTCAGGAGCTAGCGCGAATGTCAGAACGCGAATCAATGGAATATGACGTTGTCATCGTAGGTGGCGGGCCGGCAGGTCTGGCGGCCGCGATTAAATTCAAACAACTCTGTCAGGAAAAAGAGCAGGATTATTCGGTCTGTGTTCTGGAAAAAGGCGGCGAAATCGGCGCACATATTCTGTCTGGCGCAGTCATGGATCCGCAAGCCCTGAGCGAGCTGATCCCCGACTGGAAAGAAAAAGGGGCACCCATGGGTGTCGAGGTTACCGAGGACCAGTTTCTTTTTCTGAATGAAACCGGACACAAAGCCACACCCAACTGGGCCCTCCCCCCCTGTTTTCATAACGAAGGTAATTACATTGTCCGATTGGGATACGTTACCCGCTGGCTCGGTGAACAGGCTGAAGCCTTGGGTGTTGACATTTTTCCCGGCTTTGCCGCAACAGAATTGCTTTACAACGAAGCCGGAGGCATTCGCGGAGTCGCCACCGGTGACATGGGCCTGGATCGCGAGGGCAATCAGACTGCACACTACCAGCCCGGTATGGAACTGCACGCCAAATATACTCTGTTTGCCGAAGGTTCCCGCGGTCAGCTGGGCCGCCAGCTGATCGAAAAATTCAAACTCGATCAGGGACGCGACCCGCAGAGCTACGGCATTGGTATCAAGGAAATGTGGGAAATCGAACCCGCAAAATTCAAGAAAGGTCTGGTCGTGCATACCGCCGGGTGGCCGCTAGACTCCGATACTTACGGAGGCTCTTTCCTATACCATCTGGAGGACAATATCGTTATGGTCGGCATGGTCGTGGGTCTTGACTATACCAATCCGTATCTTTCGCCCTTTGAAGAATTTCAGCGCTATAAAACCCACCCGAGTATCCGGCCTTATTTTGAAAACGCCAAACGCATCGCCTACGGTGCCCGTGCCATCACCGCGGGCGGTCTGCTCTCGTTACCCAAACTGGTTTTCCCCGGTGGCGCGCTAATCGGCTGTGAGGCCGGCTTCCTGAATGCCAGCCGCATCAAGGGCAGCCACGCGGCAATCAAGTCCGGATCGCTTGCAGCGCAAGCCGCGTTCGAGGCCCTGACAGCAGAACGCAGCCAGGATATCCTGTCGGCTTATCCCATCGCGTTTGAACAGTCCTGGCTGTATCAGGAATTGAACAAGGCGCGCAACTTCAAGCAGTGGTTCAAAAAAGGCCAACTGGTTGCCACGCTGATGACGGGTATCGAGCAACTGATTTTCCGGGGCAAAATGCCGTGGACGATCCACCGCAAGAAAGCAGATCACGAATGCCTGAAACCGGCAGCGGAATGCGCAAAAATCGACTATCCAAAACCGGATGGAAAACTTACGTTTGACCGTCTGAGTTCAGTCTTCATTTCCAATACCAACCATGAAGAAAACGAACCGGTCCATTTGACGCTTAAGGATCCTACTGTGCCTGTGCAGACCAATTTGCGCGTTTATGCAGGACCTGAACAACGTTATTGTCCCGCGGCCGTGTATGAGTTTGTCAAGGACGAGAACGGAGAGGATCGCCTGCAAATCAACGCGCAAAACTGCGTCCATTGCAAGACCTGTGATATCAAGGACCCGACACAAAATATCGTGTGGGTTGCCCCGCAAGGCGGGGAAGGCCCCGTGTATAACGGACTGTAAACGCTCTTCTAACCTCGACATGCCCGCACTCATTAACTATATGATCTTGCGGGTATTGCGATTTGAAAGGCCTGCTGCCTCAACCGCGAGTGCAACAGGCCCTTTTACTTTCGCAGGCGATCGCGCAGCAAGATTGATACTACCGTTGCCGCAACGGAGTGATCAACAGGATGCAATGACAAAGAAAAAGGATGGACCCGTAATGCTTGCGGCTATCCATCCCGAAAGATCAGGCGCCATGGCGCCCGATGTATTGTGATCCTTAAAAATCAGACCGATTCGGTAAGCTGTTCCAGAATCGCGGGGTTTTCAAGCGTGGAAACATCCTGGGTCACTTCTTCCCCTTTTGCAACCACGCGCAGCAGACGACGCATGATTTTGCCTGAGCGGGTTTTCGGCAGGTTGTCGCCAAAGCGGATATCTTTGGGTTTGGCAATCGGACCAATTTCCTTGGCTACCCAGTCGCGCAATTGCTTGGCAATTTCTTTGGCTTCGTCGCCTTGCGGACGATCGCGCTTCAGTACCACAAATGCGACCACAGCTTCGCCGGTAGTTGCGTCAGGACGCCCCACCACTGCGGCTTCAGCGACCAGCTCGTGCGATACGAGGGCGGACTCCACTTCCATGGTACCCAGGCGATGGCCTGACACATTCAGTACGTCATCAATGCGTCCCATAATCCAGAAATAGCCGTCTTCGTCACACTGGGCGCCGTCTCCGGCCAGATAATAGCCACGATATTCTGGCGGGAAGTAGCTGCTTTTATAGCGATCAGGATCCCCCCAGACGTTGCGGATCATCGCCGGCCACGGCTTTTTGATAACCAGGAAACCACCTTTGCCTTTTGGCACGTCCTCTCCCGTTTCGTCGACGATCGCGGCAAAGATGCCGGGCAATGGAAGGGTGCAGGAGCCAGGTTTGAGCGGTGTTGCGCCAGGCAGTGGCGTGATCATCTGGCCCCCGGTTTCAGTTTGCCACCAGGTGTCGACAATAGGGCAACGCTCTTTGCCCACATTCTTGTAGTACCAGACCCACGCTTCGGGATTGATGGGCTCACCTACTGAACCGATAATTCGCAGGCTGGAAAGATCAAAACTGTTTGGGTGCACCTTGGCATCGGCTTCCGCTGCCTTGATTAGTGAGCGGATTGCCGTAGGAGCCGTATAAAATGTTGTCACTTTATGGCGTGCGATCATGTCCCAGAAACGACCTGCGTTCGGGTAGGTGGGAACGCCTTCGAACACCACCTCGGTCAGGCCGGCGGCCAGCGGGCCATAGGTTACGTATGTGTGTCCGGTGATCCAGCCCACATCGGCCGTACACCAGAAAACATCGCCGGGTTTCTGATCAAATGTCCACCTCACGGTCAGCAGTGCCCATAGCAGAAAGCCGGCACTCGCATGCTGTACACCTTTTGGTTTGCCGGTAGATCCGGAGGTATAAAGAATGAATAGCGGATCTTCCGAATTCATGGCTACCGGTTCGCAGACCTCAGACTGGTTCGCTTCGAAATCATTCCACCAAATGTCGCGACCTTCGGTCCAGCTGGTTTCACCACCGGTCCGTCGGTAAACAATCACGGATCGCACCTTCTCTGTATTTGTCTGCGACAACGCTTCATCAACAGCAGGCTTCAAAGGTAGCGCCTTGCCCCCACGGTATTGCCCGTCAGAGGTAATCACAACCGAAGCGCCCACGTCCACAATGCGTTCATGCAGGCTTTTCGCAGAGAAACCGCCAAAGACAACCGAATGAATAATACCAAGCCTTGCGCAGGCTTGCATTGCCACGACTGCTTCAATAGACATGGGCAGATAAATGATGGCAGTGTCGCCCTTTTTATATCCTGCTGCCTTCAGGGCATTGGCAAAGCGACCAACCCGTGCGAGCAGTTCTTTATAGGTAACCGGCGTGACGGCACCGTCATCAGCCTCGAAAATAATGGCGTTCTGATCGCCCCGCCCTTCCTCGACATGCTTATCCAGGCAGTTGTAGGAAACATTCAGCTCCCCATCCGGGAACCATTTATAGAATGGCGCCGCAGAACTGTCGAGTACGGTGGTGAAGGGTTTCGTCCATCTGAGATGTTCCTGCGCCTGACGTTTCCAGAAGCCTTCGAAGTCGTCTTCTGCTTCCTTATAAAGCGCCTTGTAGGCATCCATGCCCGAAATGCCCGCGTTCCTGACGAATTCTTCACTGGGAGGAAATACGCGGTTTTCGACGAGTACGGACTCTATTGACGTTGACATAAATGCGGTCTCCTGTGCATATAGTATGAAATTGACAAAACGAAAATTCTTTCCTGCTGTGCAGCGCCCTGTTCGACGCCACCAGCGTATCTATATCTATAATATAGTAGCCGAGATTAAGTGAAATAGTAATCAGCAACTACCTGTATAGCGGGTGAAACTGGCCTCATTCAGCGACCTCAAGAATATCGCTGATTGATGCATTCATACCTTGAGCAAAATCACGGCAACACAAGATTATTCCCTGTATTATTTGCCTGCGCTGTGCTCCTCCCCGGTCTTGGCTTCCTGCGCCGCGCGTTGCGAAACGACAATCGCTGAATCCAACCGGAAATCGCCGTGGTGTCAAAACGTCACAATTAATTTTTTTTCTTACATTTCTTCGAAAACAAAACTGAACATTTACTGAACTGAAATAATTGCATTACTTCGGCCAAGATCCCGCAACGAGGCGCTAAATTCTGCCAATTCAGGACACAAAAACCGGTATTCGAAAATGAGTCCGTCATTTCGGCCGCAATGTAAATTTTTCTTAACTTCATTCTAGAAAATCTTTAGAAAACGGTTGTGAGTACATTGATTTTTATGTAGAATTTGCTCAGCTTTTGGAAAAGCGAGTCCGTACACCCTACTATTAACGATATGTAACGACTATGCCACCACACCGTCCAGTCCGTTCTGCCAATTTCCGTTCCCGTCTCAGACGGTCATTGTTTGCCCTCCTCAGTATTTCCCTAGCCAGTTTCACTTTCTCCCAAGTCGCCATCGCCGACGATCTCGATCAGGAACAATCCAAGAAACTCATTATCACGCAAAATGGCGTGGTTGACGCAGCAACGGAACAACCTGTTTCAGAGTGGAATCCCAAAATTTCTGACCCTATCGGTGACCTGATTGCCCAGGCCAAGCTTCGCCGTAATAACAAAGACGCAGCTATTGACTCTCCGGTATCGGCCTCCAGTGAACTGGCCGAAGCCGCACTCAACTATCTCGGTGTGCGTTATCGCTTTGGTGGCACAACGCCCAAAGCGGGCTTTGACTGCTCCGGTCTGATCTATTACACCGCCAGCAAATACATGGGCGTCAACCTGCCTCGTGTGGCCTCGTCCATGGCCCAGGTCGGCGAGTCGGTTGAACGCAGTGAATTGCAGCCTGGCGATCTCGTATTTTTCAATACACGAGGCAAACGATATTCGCATGTCGGCATCTACGTTGGTGAAAATCGCTTTGTTCATTCACCCCGTACCGGTTCAGTCGTACGCGTAGATAAAATGGACAACGTCTATTGGAACAAGCGATACAACGGCGCACGTCGTCTGGAAGGTCAGCGCGTCGCTTCACGCTGATTCACGCATCGCCGTTTCTGCTTGTCAGTTCACACGACAGGCGGCACAACTGAAAAAATCGGATGCAAAAAGCCGGATACATCTCTTCAGATATATCCGGCTTTTATTTGGCTGAAAACACGCTTTGAGTCCGAGATCGCTCAGGCCATACTTGAGCCGCCATAAGAAGACCAGTCCAGACAATACAAGACAACAGCGAACAAGCAATGATCGCGAATGCCACCTGCTTCAGTTTTTCACCTGATCTGTGTCAGTTGCGTTTGCCGGCTGCCTTGCGTTGCGGACAATCAGCACAGCGGAAGCCTGATTGCGTCAGCGCCTGTTCCATACTGCACAGTGAGCGACGACAAGCCACCACCGGTACACCGGCCTTCTGCGCGGCAGAACGGAATGATTTCATCACGTTATGGCCCAGAAAGTCCGTCAGCAAAATAACCATTTGCGTACCCGTGGGTAACTGGTACGTTTTCTTCTGATGCGACGGATCCCGTCCACTGATGTGCTGCTTGATTTCAATATTATGATCTTTTAGAAGTACTGGAATATTGCCCAGACGATCTGCGCCGACCACTACTGCACTCATATTACCAATCATAGTTTTCTCCATAAAAACTGGATTGATTATAAATGAGAATCATTATTATTAGCAATGTTATTTTTTATAAA
>JAEWEV010000032.1 GCA_023389155.1 Pseudomonadota bacterium | reverse complement strand
GGCTGTAGGGGGTGTTGTCAGAAAATCGTGCGAACGGTGCATACCGCGCTTTGAAGGTGTCTTTTTGTTTTGTTGAACGGCCATGATGACTCCGAAAATAAAACTGCACAACCCGAAAATTATGCAGAGAATAGGTTAAATTACTGCTTTTTTAAAGCTTCCAGCGCCACAAACGGCGATGGTTTTTTGTCTGTCCCGTCAGGTAATTCCTGAACTTCATACTGCACGCATGCATAGTCATGCCTGGGTATGTAGGGCAGACTCAGAATAAATTCGTCTTCTACCAACTCCAGCACCGGTTGACTGGCCTGGGCCAGAATTCTGTCGGGCGCCTCGATATCCACGTCGTCTGCATCAGTCTCGACGTCCAGCGCTGACTGTTGGGTCACGACCTCAAGCGGCACACTGCTGTCAATCTCGTAGACAAAAGGCTGCATGCAGCGCTGACATACGAGTATGGGTCGCGCACTGACTTCAAGATGAAGAAATCGTTTGCCGTGCTGGCTGCGCTCGCCGCGCAATGACCATCGAACCAGACCATCTGCCCCATCTGCCCCATCTGCCGTTACACCGCCGGACTCATCCAGTGGCATTACCTGCGCAGGCAGCAGATCGTCAATCCGGGAAAATGCCGACAATGGCGTTTCACCGCTTTGCTCTGCACCGCGGGAAATAAAATCCAGTACGTCGATCACAGGGTTACCGGGTTTCATAGATTTCCGTATTTGCCGGGCTCGCAAGCAGGTTTTTTGCTGTTCACCCACACAATTCCCGGAAAACATAAGATAATAACTTGTTCCAATCAGATAAGTCAATGAAAACCATGTCATTTTCCCCTGCGCGTCTTATTCTCGCGTCATCCTCCATTTATCGTAAAGCCATGCTTGAACGCCTGGGCCTGCCATTCGATACGATCTCTCCCAATATTGACGAGACCGCCCTGCCAGACGAAACCCCGGAAGCACTCTCCCAGAGGCTGGCGCTGACCAAGGCCCGGCTTGTCGCCCAGCAGCACCCGACAAGTCTGGTGATTGGCGCCGATCAGGTCGCCACACACGACGGCAACCCTATTGGAAAACCAGGAACGCATGAACGGGCCTTCAACCAGTTGCGTGAATTATCAGGAAAAACCGTGGAATTTCACAGCGCGCTGGCCGTTACCGACGGCCAGCGCGATAGGGTCAGCGATGTCGTCACGCGCTGCGTATTCCGATCTTTGACTGACGAAGAGATCGAACACTATCTGACCATAGAACGGCCCTTTGACACTGCCGGTAGCGCCAAGGCAGAGGGGCTGGGTATCAGTCTGATGCAGTCCATGCACAGCGACGACCCCACCGCCATCATCGGCCTGCCCCTGATCGAGCTCTGCAGCATGTTGCGCAGCTTCAACCTTAACCCCACGCTGGAGGCACACTCCCTATGATCAGCGCCCTGCATCTGCTGCCCGTCAGTCTGGGCATTTCTCCTCTGGAACAATGGTTACCTGGCCAGGCCCGTCAGCAGGCCGCTGTCCTGAAAACCTATATTGCCGAGAACGCCAAGACCGCGCGCGCTTATCTGAAACAGACGGGGACAGAGGGGCCTATTCAGGACATCACCATCCACACCTTGAACGCAAAAACCCCCGACGCGGACATGAGGCGCTGGCTTAGCGAATCATCAGGCGAGGTCGGGCTGGTGTCCGAAGCCGGCTGCCCCGCGGTGGCAGATCCGGGCGCTCGCGTGGTCATGCTGGCCCATCAAATGGGCATCCGGGTGATTCCATGGGTTGGCCCATCCTCTATTTTACTGGGGCTAATGGCCAGCGGACTGGATGGACAACGGTTTACCTTCCACGGGTACGTGCCAATTGCCCCCGCAGAACGCAGCAAGCAGCTGAAAGTCTGGGAGCAGCAGTCATCCCGTCACCACCAGACGCAAATGTTCATCGAAACTCCCTATCGCAATCTGGCCATGTTCTCCACCCTGCTGGAAACACTGAATCCATCCACGCGGCTTTGCGTTGCGCGCGCGCTGACTACAGCCGATGAGTGGATACTGACCGATACCGTCGCGGGTTGGAAAAAACGTCAGAAGCCGGCTCTGGACAAATTCCCTACCCTCTTTCTGTTCCTGGCCCAGTAAAACGTGACCGGCCAGGGGGGTTCCATCGGGAAGAATGACAGTCGCAGACTGGCTAGCTTGCCCACAGTCGATTTGATGAAGCATAGATGCGATGGCCAGCCATGCTTGACTCAGGTTTCACTCGTTCCCTGGCGGCATTTGCTGTGCCAGATTCTCGGCAATGGCCACGGTTTCACGATCGGCCATGCCCGCAATGTCTGCCGGGCGATAATGCATCTGAAACGCTCGCAGAACCTGGCGAGTTTGTGCATCCCAGGTGCCGGTTGACACGACAGGATATCCAATACGCGCCAGCAGTGTCTGCACATATCCGGCGTTGCCAATGTCGGACGCCCTTAACATGGGAATGCGCTGTCTGACTGTATCTTCATCGTACCAGCGCCCCAATCCCTCCTGCGCCAACTCGCGCCAGGGGAACGCCGGCCCCGGATCGCTCTTGCGCAAGGGCGCAATATCACTGTGGGCAACAATATTGCGCGGATTTACATGATGGCGGGACTGGATGTCGTGCAGCAAGTCGATCAGCTTGCGGATCTGGTCTGGCGGATAGGGAGCCCAGCGGGTTTGTGTCGTATCCAGCGGCCCCGCATTGACAATTTCAATACCGATAGACGTGGCATTCAAATCGCGATACGCAAACCACTGGCTTGCACCCGCGTGCCAGGCACGGCGGTTCTCATCGACCAATGCGTACACCTTCACCGGCGCATCTGTAATCAGGTAGTGGGCGCTGACTCTGTCCTGCGTAAGAATCCGCAAGGAATTCGGGGTGTTTTCCGAGGTATAGTGCAGCACAATGAAACGGACGCGACTGTCCTGCGCAACGGCTCGATGCGAGGTATCTACCGATAGATTCGTCGTACACCCGCCCATCCATGCGGATGCTACCAGCAACACAAGCATCCTGCCCAGTTTTCGCCCCATCGGCCCAGCCCCTTTTTCCTTTTTCGTTATTCCGTTAACATCCATGCCCTCATGGATGCCAGTATACGTTGGCTGACCGGGTGGCAGGCAAGTTATGTTAGTGGGAAAACCTTCACGTTTGATGGCGCTGCGGACTAACGCAGTGCAGGCTGTAGACAGCCGCAGCCGTCAAACAGCAACCAGCCGGCGACGGTTCCACCATTTGCGGCCAACCCGCCAGAGCAGCAGCAGCACCAGCAATGATCCATACAGAATTGGCTCGGCGAAGTCATTCTTGCCGGCCCGCATCAGCCAGAAATGAATGATGCCCAGCACGCCGATCGCGTAAATGCATCTGTGCAGGCGCGTCCAGTTCTTACCCAGCCGACGCATCCAGCCCTGAGTCGAGGTGAGCGCCAGCGGCACTATGAGCAGAAAGGCCGCCATCCCTACGAAAATAAACGTGCGATCCAGCACATCAGTGATCATGGATGACAGATCCATATTGCGATCCAACACCACCCAGGTCAGCATATGCAGTACGACATAGAAAAAGGCAAACAGCCCCAGCATTCGTCTGACGCGCACCAGTGCCGGCTGATCGATGATCTGCCGCACCGGAGTCACCGACAGGGTCAACAGCAACATGACCAGGGTCCAGAACCCCGAGGAACGTGTAATGAATTCGACAGGGTTAGCGGTCAGACCATCGGTATATCCCAAGTAGAACCAGCGCAAAAACGGCACCAGGCATAGCAGGAAAATCAGGGGTTTGAGGCGCCCGACCTCGCGAGCTGTCCAGCGCCGCCGGGTGATCGGGGGCGTTTTTCTCAAAGAAGGGGATCCCGCGGGAGGATGAATGGATTCAGGCATGCTGCTTCCCCGGATCAGTAATTGGCCCGCAAGTCCATACCGCTATACAGGGAAGCCACCTGTTCGCCGTATCCGTTAAATTTTTCGGTGGGCACTTTGGGATCAAAAAAACCCCCACCGATGACGCGCTCGTGCGACTGACTCCATCGGGGGTGCGGAACGTCGGGATTCACGTTGGCATAAAACCCGTACTCGGACGGGGCAATGGCAACCCAGCTTGTATGGGGCATGGTTTCCGTCAGAATGATCTTGACGATAGACTTGCCCGACTTGAACCCGTACTTCCAGGGCACGACGATGCGCATGGGCGCGCCGTTCTGGTTCGGAAGGCGTTTGCCATAAAGTCCGAAGGTCAGTAATGTCAGCGGATGCATGGCCTCATCTATGCGCAGACCTTCCCGGTAGGGCCACGGAATAATGCGGTCGCGCAACCCTGGCATGGCATCGGGCTGCGTGTCGGTGACGAACTGGACAAATTTGGCTTTACTGGTGGGCTGAACCTCATTAAGTAGCGCCGATAAAGGATAACCGACCCATGGGATGACCATGGACCAGGCCTCCACGCAGCGCAATCGATACACCCGCTCCTCCTGAGGAGCCAGCTTGAGCAGATCATCCAGATCAAAGGTTCGCGGCTTTTCCACTTCGCCACTGATCTGGACCTGCCAGGGCTCAATCTTCATTTTGCCGGAATAGTCCAGCGGATCGGTTTTGCCCGTTCCAAATTCGTAGAAATTATTGTAGGACGTAATATCCTTTTCAGTGTTGACCTTTCGGTCAATTTTTGCCGCCGCATATTCCGGATTGGGTTTCATGCCCGCAATCGCGGGCAATCCTTCTGCCGCCGCAGCCATATTGGTCAGCACCCCGGTTCCAAGCCCTCCCAGGCCTGCTGTGGCCGCCATCCCGGCAATCTGCTGCATCCATTGGCGCCGTGATCGCCAGACAGCTTCCGGCGTTATCTGGGAAGGCGGGATTTGTGGATAGCGGAAACGTGACGACATAGCGAACTCCTGTCATTTGCAGCAAGCGTAAGAGTGACCGAAAGGAAATGCAAGGGTCTGACCGGACCTTTTGAGTCGTTCAAGGCCATTTGTACCCTTCTTCGTCGATTAGACAGCCACTTTGCGGCAATGTTCCAATAAAAATTCCTGCAATTGTGCCGGCGTATTGGCGATCAGCGTGGGACGCGTCGCCAGAAGTTCGTCTGCCGTGTGCGCACCATACGTTACCGCAATGCTGTCCGTTCCCGCCGCCTGGGCCATCTGTATGTCATGAGAGGTATCGCCCACCATCACGGCTTCTGACGCCGGCACGCCCAGTTCTTCCAGAATCTCCTGCACCATTGCCGGATGCGGCTTGCTGAATGTCTGATCTGCGGTGCGAGTGGCATCGAAGTAACGCCCCAGATTCATCCCGTTCAGAACCCGATCCAGCCCGACCCGACTTTTTCCCGTAGCAACAGCCATCAGCACGCCCTGCTCCTTCAGCTCATTCAGCATATCGATAATGCCGTCGAACATACGCAGTTGCGGGTCCTTCAGGAGGTAATGAATGCGATAGCGCTCCAGAAAGCGTGGAAGCTGCGAAGGGGTCAGATCCGGCACGGCGCGATGCAGCGCTTCGTCTAAAGACAGACCGATGACCCAGCTGGCTTGCGCAACAGTGGGAACAGGCAGCCCCATGTCAAGACAGGCTGCCTGGATGGCGGCCACGATGGTATGGGTAGAATCCATGATGGTTCCATCCCAATCGAAAATAACGAGCGAATAACTCATGGTGTTTCCATTCAGTAACAGGAATTAGGAATTGTTCAGGCGCGAGGACTCAAGACCCCTGGCTAGTGTTCCCGGCGGGCGGGCTCCCTGCATGGCATAGGTGCCCACGGACACAGAGACTGCATGCTCAGGGCATGCCGATCTCATGCCTCACGGGACAGCGAATCGAGCAGACGCTGACAGACCTGTGGCAACGGCGCCACGAGCGCCAGAGGCTCTCCGGTGAGCGGATGGGGGATATCAAGGGTGTTGGCATGCAGAAACATGCGTGCAAACCCGTTTCTGGCAAACGCCGCCCGGACGTCATCATGACCGTATTTTTCATCTCCCACAATAGGAAAGCCGCTGGCTGCCAGATGCACCCGAATCTGATGGGTCCTTCCGGTTCGCAATTCAGCCCGGACCAGACTGTAACGTCCGTAACGCGTTACCTTGCTGACAATGGTATGAGCTTCCTTGCCCTCGGGCCGCACACGGACACGGCGCTCGCCGTCCCGGGTCAGGTATTTTTCCAGAGGCAGCCGGATATGCTGCCGGTCGTTCACCCAGTCGCCTTCCACCAGGGCAAGGTAACATTTGCGACCCCGGCTTTCCTTGAGCATGCCATGCAGCGAGACCAGAGCAGAGCGCTTTTTGGCAATCATCAGTAGTCCGGAGGTTTCCTTGTCCAGGCGATGCGCCAGTTCCAGGAATCGGGCATCAGGACGTGCTGCCCGGATCTGCTCGATGACGCCGAACGATACGCCGCTGCCTCCGTGCACTGCCACCCCGGAGGGCTTGTCAATCACAATCAGCGCATCGTCCTCGAAGATGACCGGAAATTCCGCAGCCGGCGCCGGGCGTTTTTCGTCCGGCGCCGCTACCCTGAGAGGAGGAATGCGGATTTCGTCACCACTTCTGACCCTGTATTCGGCCTGCACACGCCCCTTGTTCACCCGAACCTGACCACTTCTGATTGCCTTGTAAAGATGGCTCTTGGGTACCCCTTTGCACTCACGAATCAGGAAATTGTCTATGCGCTGGCCATCGGATCCTGCGTCTGCACGGACGATCCGAACAGAAAAAGTTGGTTTTTTATCAGAAGTTTGTTTGCACATACTCAAAAGAGCCTTATAATTCAGAGACCACAAAAAGACTGAATAAAACCGCCCGGCGTTGAGAAACCCGCAGTCATGTTACTGCAAGCAGGTCTCCGCCCGTCAGCCAAATACGCATTGTACCGTCCTAACGTCAATCCGCTATCTGTATTTCAGTCTTTTGAGTGACTGGCTTATAAACATTGCGGCGTATGTCGTATCTGTTATCAACGCGGCAGGCCATACATCATCTGCCCACAGGTACACCGCCTTACTGTTTATATGCGTACAGAATGAACGAAGCGCCCTGGTTTTTATTCCATCCTGAAAGCACCGCAAGGTAATGGCAGGACGGAAACACAGAAGAATTCAACAATTGAAATTACTTTACTCTGTTAATTTTCTGACTGGCTCTGCTGCACGTCGCCACCCGACGGCAGACAGTCCCACATAAAGCGCCCCTGACCTGCGCAGGTCATGCGCAGTCAGTCGTCTATTCGTACGTTTCACCAGTTATTCGTGGTGAGTGCAACGGCGTTCGTTGCTCTCGTTTAACGGAGAAACTGCTCTATGAAACGCATGTTATTCAACGCAACGCATCAAGAAGAATTACGCGTTGCGATTGTCGATGGCCAGAAGCTCATCGATATCGACATTGAAACCGCCGGCCGTGAACAACGCAAGGGAAGCATCTACAAAGGGGTCATTACTCGTATTGAACCCGGACTGGAAGCCTGCTTTGTCAATTACGGCCATGATCGCCATGGCTTTCTTCCCTTCAAGGAAGTGGTTCGCAGCTATTTCAAGGAAGGCGTGGATGTTCGCAGTGCACGCATCCAGGACGCACTGCACGAAGGCCAGGAACTTATCATCCAGGTCGAAAAGGAAGAACGCGGCAACAAGGGCGCAGCCCTGACCACTTTCATTTCTCTGGCTGGCCGCTATCTGGTTCTCATGCCCAACAACCCGCGTGGCGGTGGCGTATCACGCCGCATCGAGGGCGAAGATCGCCAGGAACTGCGCGACGCAATGGAACAGCTCGATCTACCGGGTGGCATGAGTATTATTGCCCGTACCGCCGGTATCGGCCGCAGCGTTCCCGAACTGCAGTGGGACCTGAAATATCTGCTGCAATTGTGGACAGCCATTGATGCCGCCGCCAAGGATTATCCTGCGCCAGTACTCATTTATCAGGAATCCAGCCTGGTTATTCGCGCTATCCGCGACTATTTCTCACCCGATATCAGCGAAATCCTGATCGATACCGAGGCCATTACCCAGCAGGCTACGGCATTCATGCAGGATGTCATGCCCGATAATGTCAGCCGTGTAAAACGGTATCAGGACGATATTCCCCTGTTTTCCCGTTTCCAGATTGAACACCAGATCGAAACGGCCTATTCGCGTACCGTGCAGCTGCCTTCCGGCGGCTCTGTGGTTATTGACCATACCGAAGCCCTGGTCGCGATCGACGTGAACTCTGCACGCTCCACGCGGGGTGCCGATATCGAAGAAACGGCACTGCGCACCAACCTGGAAGCGGCAGACGAAGTGGCCCGTCAGTTGCGCCTGCGCGACCTGGGTGGCCTGATCGTGATCGATTTCATCGATATGGAAGACAACAAGAACCAGCGCGCCGTGGAACAGAAACTGCGCGATGCCCTGCATGTCGACCGTGCCCGCGTGCAAATGGGCAAAATCTCCCGTTTCGGGCTGATGGAACTGTCGCGCCAACGCCTGCGCCCTGCCCTGAACGAAGGCTCTCACATCACCTGCCCGCGCTGTAACGGCACCGGTGTCATCCGTGACGTTGAATCCAGTGCCCTGAACGTGCTGCGTCTGCTGCAGGAAGAGGCCATGAAGGAAAATACCGCCGCCTTGCATGCGCAGGTTCCGGTGGAAGTGGCAACGTTCCTGATGAACGAAAAACGTGCCGACATCGTCAAACTCGAATCACGCCTGAAAGTCAACCTGGTTCTGATTCCGAATAAACATTTCGAAACCCCGCACCACCATATCGAACGCATTCGCTACGATGATTCGCGGCTGGATGACCCCAAGGCCAGCATCGAGCTGATCGAAGCCCCTGAAACCACCGTGAAATGGGAATCCACCAAGGAAAAATCCGAGCACAACGAACGTCCTGAAGCATTGGTCAAGGGCATTTCTCCTGACCAGCCTGCCCCCAGCGCCGTCAAACCTCAGCTGCCCGCCGTCGCGCAACAGCAGTCCCAGCCGCTTGCGGCGCCGAGCATTCAGGGTATTTTCCAGAAAGTTCTGTCATGGCTTGCTGGCCCGAAAGTCGTAACCCCCGCAGAAACGGCAAAAACCACGACTACCCCGGAAAAAACCGAAACACGTGGCAATCGCACGGGCTCGCGCGCATCTGGCAGTAGCGAACGTGGCGAGCGTGGCGGACGCAACCGTCGCGGCGAAAAACGCACGACAGCCAAATCCGATGAAGATGGAGATAACCGCCGCAACCCGCGCGGTCGTCAGCGCAAGCAGGATGCTAACGACACGCAGGACACGGGAGCCGAGAGCAAGACTGCAGGCAACGTACCTGGTCAGGAGAGCGCTGCCACCGACGATACCGGTAATCGCACGCGCAACCGCCGTGGGCGTGGTCGCAACCGTCGCAACACTTCCGAGGACACGGACGTCGCAGCAGCAACGGCAACCGGCGCCGAGGGCGTAACGGAAGACACGACTGCAGAATCGGCTCAGCCCGAGAAAGCACCAACTCAGCGTCGCGGCCGTCAGGCAAATGCAGAAACCGCTGCTCGCCCCACTCCGCTGGAAAAGGATCTGATTGAAGACGATTCTGAAGACGACAATACGGCAGTAACAGAAAGCGAAGAGAACCAGAGCGGAGAAACTGAACCGCGCCGTCGTCGCCGTCGCAGCCGTCGTGGCCGTCGCCAGAACGACAATACCGAATCAACAGGAACGGAAAAAGCTTCTTTTGTTCCCAATGATGTGCTGCTTGCCGCAGGTTCAGATGCCGCGGTCGACGTAGCAACACCTGCGGATGCGGACCACTCAGCTCAGGTGGCTGCCAATACGTCGTCACCTTCAACTGCCAAATCCGATTCTGTCACGGACGCCGGACAGGCAACAGCAACCGATAAGGCGGCCGCTGACATTGAGCAGACCGCTGCCAAGTCCGGGCGCCAGCGTTCCAGTGACAGTCAGGCACCGGTTGCAGATGCAGACACGGCAACGGCTAACAACCAGGAAACGGCGTCTTCTTCAGAACGTGAGCAGTCGACCAAATCCGATACGGTTGCCGCTGACCATCCGGTAGCCGCACTCGCAGAACCGGCTACATCCGAGCCTGAAACGGCCCCGAAAGCCCAAGCCCAGACTCGCGAACAAGTGCCGGCACAGGCCGAAGCCAGTCCGGAAGCCAAGGCGGAAGCAAAAGTAGAAGCAACAGCGGCAACTCCTGTTGACCAGGCAGAAGCAAAATCCGCCACCCCTGCTACCGATGCGGTAACTGACGCCTCTGAGAACGTTGCAGCTGTGACAGCCGAAAGCACTGACGCAATCAATGCTGCACAGACGCAGAGATCCGCAGAGGCTGCCGATACGCCGGCTTCTGCCACTGCTCCTGCTGCAACAAAGACCGCATCTGATCCTTCTGTTACGACAGCGACTGCCCCTGCGGCCTCTGACGAGCAGAAAAACAATGATGCTGGTCCGGCAACTGCAACCAACAAGGAAGCACTCAAGGAGATTGTTTCCAGCGTCGGGATGGAATGGGTGGAAACCCGTGCCGGCGTCACCGAGGAAGCCCTGATGGCTCCACCGCCGAAACCTGCCGGACGCCCCCGCAAGGCACGTAACCAGGTCAAGGACGAGCCTCTGGAAATCGTGGAAACACGAGGCGAGTAAAGCACTGCTGGCCTGGCGCCCCATGGGACCAGGTCAGACAATGCAAGAAGCGCTTGTTCTACGTAATAAGCCCCTTGTTGTTAGTACTGACATCAATACAGTACCAAATAGCAAGGGGCTTTGTTTTACCTTATGAATCCGCGGTATGAGGCGCTTCAGAGAACAACAGCGACATCAGTCAAGCGTGATATTTCCGGCCTTAATAACCTGCGCCCATTCTTCCCGCTCCTTGTCAGAATAAGCCTTGAATTCATCCGAAGTCATGGGCATGATCTCTACTCCCATGGCCTCCACTTTCTTGCGTACCTCATCGTTTTCCAGAGTGGATTTCAGATCTGAGCCTAGCTTCTGCACCACCTCTTGAGGCAACCCTGCGGGGCCGACCAGTCCCTGCCAAGCATAGGCAACAAAATCGCCCACACCTTCCTGTGCCATCGTGGGTACATCAGGCAGCACGGCCAGACGCTCCGGGACGGTGGCCGCGAGAACCCGAACTTTGCCTGCCTTGATATTGGGCAGCGATGAACCCAGATCGCCGAACATCAGGTCTACCTGCCCTCCGATCAGGTCCTGCAATGCCGGCGCAGCCCCTTTGTACGGAACATGCACGATATCGGTTTTAGTCAGTTGCTTGAACCGCTCTAGCGCCAGATGATGAGGTGAGCCCGAACCGGCAGAACTGGCAGACAGTTTCCCGGGATCCTTGCGAGCCGCCTCGATTAGTTCATTGACTGTCTTGTACGGAGAATTGGCAGGTACGGCAAGCACCAGCGGAAAACGTGCCAGGCCACCAATGTAGGTGAATCTGGCCGGATCATAAGTCAGCTTTTTGTACAGGGAAGGATTGAACGCGAGGGTTCCGGAGTCTGCCGTACCCACCGTATAGCCATCGGGCTTGGCCCGGGACACCGCTGAAGCACCGATGGCTGTTCCGCCCCCCGGTTTGTTCTCTACCACGATTGTCTGACCCAGGGTTTTTTCCAGCGATGAGGCGACTGTTCGCGCGATCACGTCTGTTCCACCTCCGGCAGGATAAGGCACAACCCAGGTAATCGGGGCTTCCGGCCACGCCGCATTGGCAGCGGATCCGGCAAGGCTCAGGGAGGCCGCAACCAGCCAGTATTTGATTTTCATTGTCTTTCTCCACGTGATGTTTTACCGTTTTCAGACACGCCCTGCGCCTGCACGGTCGGGTTCGCCGGAAGTCACAGTCCGGCAGCAGGGAATGAACAGAAATAATGCCATTTTGTCCTAACCATGACTAGTGGCAATTTCCACTAGTTATGATCAGGCCCCGCTACCCGTTCCCCTGACGTTCAAGCCATCTGTCATTCTCTGCGCGAATGGCTCCCATGCGGGGATCGATGCCATTCGACACGTCAGTACCTGCGGCGCCAGGCGCAGCAACCATCGCGGGCTATTACGCCAACCCGCCACTATCAGCCCCTTCACCAATTTGCGCAGCTTCATCGATCAGTCGACAAATCATACTTTCCTGCGCAATCTGCTCGCTCATCAGCAATGCCAGTCGGGTCAGTACCAGCAGGCGCCGAGACTGCGGCACCGTATCCAGTGTCTGCGCCAGATGATCATAGACATTTTCAAGCGTTGTCGTATCAATACTCATTGACTCGCTCCCTCGTTGAATGCGTACTGCAACTGCCGGAAATAGTGCCCGAGCGAACCGGGAATAAACTGCTTCCATCGCGCACAAATATGATGATCTGGCCTGATGATATATACCTCGCCTCCCATTGCCTCGTAGCGACGCTGCAGCATGTCAGCCGTCACCGCGCGTACCTGGAGACCGCTTTCTGCTACCCTGTCAATGGGTCCCGGTTCGGTCGCACACAATACGTGTAACGAGACCTCCCAGCCCATCGCCCCCAGTGACGCCACCTCCTGTATCAGCTCAGCGGGCACAACCGGTGGACTCTTGCTAGCGGAAAAAAGCACAATCCGGAAACCAGAACCAAACTCATCGTAGAGGCTGATGGCCGGGGAGAATCTCAGATCCGGAAATACCGACCCATTTTCCAGGATGCCGGGCATGATGTCATTGTCATCAGACCCGCAGTTCAGAGGCGAAGACCGATAGGCATGCGCACGCGATGTTCGCCAGTGAAACAGCGGTCGCACGAACTCATGTGTGAGCGACAGCGTCAAAGTCGCGTCTCGCAGCAAACGATAGCCCTCTGTCGGCGGTGCCATGAAACGGGTACTTTTGCCTGCCTCTCCAATAATCTCGCGGGCTGCATTTACCCTGTCAGCACTGTAGGTCTGCAGCAAAGCGTCTCCGGCAGCCCCCTTGACCACTGCTGCCAGCTTCCATCCCAGGTCCATGGCATCCTGAAAGCCCGTATTGGCGCCGCGCACGCCAAAAATCGGCAATAAATGGGCGGCATCTCCCGCAAAAAGCACCCGTTGATGCACATAATCCGGTAACGTCAGGGCCCGAGCCGAATAAACGGAAGCCCAGTCCATTTCCCAGGACTTGTCGGCGTAACCCATCATACGCAGCTGCGCATTGATTGCTGTTGCCAGATTTTCCGGCTTCAATGCTTCTTCACTGCTGACATCGGCCGACAACTGATAATCAAAACGCCAGATATTATCGGGCTCCCGGTGCATGAGAATGGTATTGCCCGGATTCCAGACAGGAGAAAAGAATGCCAGCCGTTCCGTTGGCAGATCCAGATCAATGCGAATATCGACGATCACAAACCGTCCCTCGTAACTGGCGCCTTCCAGCGTTAGTCCGAGCTGTTGCCTTATGGTAGAACGAGCCCCATCCGCCGCCACCAGCCAGTCGCTATGACAGGAATACTCGCCTTCGGGCGTGTCCACTGTCACTGTCACACCTGATTCATCCTGGACAAAGGAAGACAGGCGGTTACCCCATCGCAACTCGATCAGGGGCTGAGCCTGCGCCGCTTCCACCAGATACGTTTCCAGCCAGTTCTGCTGCAGATTATTCAGTGGCGGAAAACTGTCATGGATGTCTTGTGGGTTTTCCATGCGAAAAACGCGCTCCCCTTTGTAATACGAGTTGCCCGCTGTCCAGGAAAGTGCCTTTTGCATGATGCGTTCAGCTACGCCTGCAAACTGCAGAATCTCCATCGATCTTTTGGTAAACACAATGGCGCGGCTTCCCTCGGCCACCTGGCATTCCGATATGAAGACGGTAGAACGCACGCCGTACCGTGCCAAGATGAGCGCTGTGGTCAGTCCGATAGGACCTCCCCCAACAATTGCCACCGGCGCCCTCCGGGGCTGCTCCGCATGGGGAAAATAAGGTGAATATACGGTATAGGGGTGATACAGGGATGCCCGCGGCTCCCTGATGGGCTGATGCATCGAAGTCTCCTGATTTGATGGGTTGCGGTGACGCAAAAACATACCCATCGCTGATTTTTTGTGAATTTTAATTGAAAAATCAACTAAATTCAAGAATCCAGTGATCAGGATTTACCCTTGCTCAATTGGCAAGCGGAAACCGCAGGCAACAGTGTCGCAGGCTAGTCGATCAGATTTTGATGAATTTTGCTGAACAGCCCGAACAGGGTCTGTTTTTCGCGGGGGGTGAGTGTTCGGAGTGCCAGTTCGTTGCGCTGGACAATCAGATCAATGATATCGGAATATACCTGCCTGCCTGCCTCGGTCAGGAACAGTTCAAACGCGCGGGCGTCGCGGCTGTCATTGCGCTTTTCGATAATGCCCTTATTGACCAGAGAGACGACCGCCCGGCTCGCCTGGCTTTTATCCAGGTTTGCCAGGCGTGCCAGCTTGACGACGGACAGCGTCCCGTAATAGCCAAGTACGGCGATGGTACGCCCCTCTCCGGCATTCAGGGGAATACGTTCGATAGCAGAGTAGTCCAGCTGCCGGTCGATCAGACGCGATAACTGATGCAGCTGGTAGGTCAGCGTTTGTTCAAGCCTGAAAGCATCCGAGTCCATGGCTATCACCAGCCTCAGACAGAAACCGCTTCACTGGACTGACGAGTCAACAGCGCCATCAGGCGAGCCAGTTCCGTACGCAGTTCCCGACGATCAATCACCATATCGACGGCGCCTTTTTCGAGCAGGAATTCAGCACGCTGGAATCCTTCAGGCAGTTGTTCCCTGACGGTCTGTTCAATCACACGCGGACCGGCAAAACCAATCAGCGCTTTGGGCTCGGCAATCACCACATCACCCATGAAGGCGAAGCTGGCAGAAACGCCACCCATGGTCGGGTCCGTGAGAACACTGATGAACGGCAGGCCTTCCTGAGACAGGCGAGTGAGCATGGCATTGGTTTTGGCCATTTGCATCAGTGAAAAAAGACTTTCCTGCATACGCGCGCCGCCGGAGGCAGCCACGCAGATGAAGGGCGTTTTGTTCTGGATGGCCGCACGCACACCTCTTACGAATCGCTCACCGACAACTGAGCCCATGGATCCTCCCATGAAATCGAATTCGAAACACGCCAGCACGACGGGAACGGTGCAAATGCTGCCGCTCATCACCACCAGCGCATCGGATTCACCGGACTTCTGCGTGGCTTCGGCCAGTCTTTCCGGATATTTGCGGCTGTCCTTGAATTTGAGCGGATCGGTAGAGCGAATGCCCTCGCCGATCTCCACACGACCGTCCGCATCCAGCAGCGAATCAATACGTGCGCGCGCATTCAGTCGCATGTGATGGCCACATTTGGGACATACATGGACAGTTTCGACCAGGTCATCGTTATACAGAACCGATTCGCATGACGGGCACTTGACCCATAAACCCTCGGGAACGCGCCGCCCCTGCTGCTCTGTTTTCTTGTTGATGCGTGGTGGAAGAATCTTGTCTAACCAGCTCATTATCAATCCTTATTTCTGAATGCTTATTTTCTGATTTGGTCCAGCGCCAGCCGGACGTCGCGCAGCCACTTATCTGCAGCATCGACCGCCACATCGACAGGACTGGCTTGCGGTTGCCCGGCGATGGTCTGCGTAATGGTTTCAATCAGGCGACTGCCAATGACAACGGCATCTGCCGCTTCGGCCACTTGCGCAGCACTGGCCGCATCGCGAATTCCAAAACCTACGCCAACCGGAATGGACACATATTTTTTTATGTGGGCGACCCGCTTGCGGACATCGTCAATATCAAGCGCCGACGAACCTGTAATGCCC
Source organism: Pseudomonadota bacterium (assembly GCA_023389155.1). Taxonomy (GTDB): domain Bacteria; phylum Pseudomonadota; class Gammaproteobacteria; order Burkholderiales; family Burkholderiaceae_B; genus Advenella. Next base: position 60,989 of record JAEWEV010000032.1, on the reverse strand, counting down.
CGCAAGGACACGTAATACACATAGCCTTCGGCCACTTTCGCTACCGATTGTATACGCGTTTCGGTGGATGTTGGCGACAGCAGGAAGATGGGCGAAATGCCCCGGGCACGAAGATCGCCGGAAAAATCATCATATTCTTCCGGCGGACAATCGACAATTAGTATTCCGTCAACCCCGGCCCGATGCGCCTGGGCCGCAAATTCTGCCTGTCCCATGGCTTCGACGGGATTGGCATAGCCCATCAGTACCACTGGCGTACTCTGGTCCATTTTACGGAACGTGGCGACCATGTCCAGTACCTTGCGCAACCCGACGCCATTTGCAATGGCGCGCTCGGCAGCCTGCTGAATAATGGGACCATCAGCCATGGGATCGGAAAACGGCACGCCCAGTTCGATGATATCTGCCCCTGCCCTGACCATGCCATGCATGAGCGGCACGGTGGCAGCCGGACTGGGATCGCCAGCCGTGATGTAGGGAATCAGAGCGGTACGCCCGCCCAGTCTGGCAAATGTTTTGGAGATCCGTTGCTGGCTCATTGCCCTTCCTTACAAGTCCACGCCGGTATATTCGGCAACGGTATGCATATCCTTGTCTCCCCGTCCAGACAGGCAGACAAGCAGGATGGCCTCACGTGACATTGTCGGCGCTATCCTGGCGGCGTAGGCCAGAGCGTGCGAAGACTCCAGCGCCGGCATGATACCTTCGAGACGGCAGCAATTGCCGAATGCCGCCAGCGCCTCCTGGTCATCTACCGTGACATAAGTCGCGCGCTGGCTGTCATGCAGCCAGGCATGCTCGGGCCCCACTCCGGGATAATCCAGGCCCGCGGAAACGGAATGCGTTTCCTGAATCTGCCCATCCTGGTTCTGCATGACGTAGGTACGATTGCCGTGCAATACGCCGACCTGACCCGCATTGATGGACGCGGCATGACGCGGGGTATTGATGCCTTCGCCGGCGGCTTCGACACCGATCAGGCGAACTTTGTCATGCGAAAGATAGGGGTAGAAAATGCCCATGGCATTGGAGCCGCCACCGACGCACGCGATCACGGCATCAGGCTGGCGCCCGGCGCAGGCCGGCATCTGCTCGATACATTCCTGTCCGATAATCTGCTGAAAGTCACGTACCATGGCAGGATACGGATGCGGTCCGGCGACGGTACCAATAATGTAGTAGGTTTCATCAATCCGGGTTACCCAGTCCCGCATCGCTTCATTCAGCGCATCCTTCAGGGTACGGGAACCCGATTCCACCGGCACTACTGTGGCACCCAGCAGTTTCATGCGATAGACATTGGATGCCTGACGTCGCACATCTTCCGAACCCATATAGATGACACACTCAAGACCATAACGAGCGGCCACCGTGGCTGTGGCCACGCCGTGCTGCCCGGCTCCGGTCTCGGCAATAATGCGCTGCTTGCCCATTTTTCGTGCCAGCAGAATTTGTCCGATGCAGTTGTTGATTTTATGGGCGCCAGTGTGGTTCAGGTCTTCGCGCTTGAACCAGATTTGCGCGCCGCCCAGCTGTTCAGACCAGCGACGGGCATGATAGACCGGGCTTGGACGCCCGACGAAATGCGCCAGCTCGTAGCGATATTCGGCAACAAAATCAGGATCTTCCTTGTACTTCTCGTAAGCTTCATTCAGTTCCGAAACCGCATGCATCAGCGTTTCAGCGACAAAAACGCCACCGTAACGGCCGAAATGGCCTCTGTTATCGGGGAAGGAATAAGCAGTCAAATTGGCTCCTGGTGCCGGACAGGGACGAGCAATAAAGAGCTATTTTACATGTTTTAACAGCGCGAAGCGCTGATAATTCCAGGGATATCCAATATGGCATTCATGGCCTTTCGCAGCTGTTCACCGTCCCGCACTTCGATCGTGAAATGCAGATGAGCAATGGATGCCTTGCTCTGGGTATTGACGCCGACCACGTTCAGCTTCATGCGGGAGAACAGCTCGGTCAGATCCTTGAGCAAGCCGCTGCGATCCTGGGAATGGATGGCAATATTGACAGGATACACCGTTTCTCCCGTATCTCCCCACGCTACCTCAATCACCCGTTCGGGGCTTTTGTTTTTCATGACCGCAAAGGCCGGGCAGTCGTCACGATGGATCGATACGCCGCGTCCCCGGGTAACAAAGCCGCTGATTTTATCTGGTGGCGCAGGATGGCAGCAACGAGCCAGCTGAGTGAGCAGAGAATCAACACCAACGACCAGCACGCCGCTTTTACCGGTCTTGACGGCACTCTGGGCACCCGACTCACGCGCGACGATCGTATCGTGGCTATCAGCTGTTTCCGGATCCGGGTCCTGAAAAACCGTGCCTATCTGACGCAGACTAAATTCGTCCTTGGCAACGGCCACATAAAGATCATCGCTATTGGCAAAACCCAGACGCTCAGCAAGCTGCTCCAGATTCGTCGCGGTCTTACCCAGCCGCGCCAGCTCTTTCTCGACCATGTCCTGGCCGGTGGTGATGCGTTTTTGCAGTTCAATGGCGTTAAACCACAGACGGACCTTGGCCCGGGCCCGCGGACTGGCCAGATAGCCCAGCTGGGTATTGATCCAGTCACGTGACGGGCCGCCCGACTTGGCGGCGATGATTTCCACTGTCTGGCCGTTAAGCAGCTTGGTATTGAGGGCAACCATCTGCCCGTCGACCCGGGCGCCCCGGCAGCGATGCCCCAAATCCGTGTGCAAGTGATAGGCAAAATCTACCGGTGTTGCGCCGTCGGGCAATTCAATCACCCTTGCCTGCGGAGTCAGCACATAAATTCTTTCTGCAGATTTTTTTTGCTGACGCTCCTGCCGAGTTTCCTGCAAGCGCGGCTCGGGCGCAGCCAAAGCCGCCCCATCACCCAGTATAGGCGCGCCACCCACAATATCCGCGGGATCATTGACCGGCAAGCCGATTTCCCGCCGCCACGCGAGCAGCTGGCGCATCCACGACACCTGACGGTCGTACATGGAGACCGCAGCCACCTGTCCACCTTTGGGCCCCGCCTCTTTATAGCGCCAGTGTGCCGCCATTCCATACTCGGCAAAATCATGCATTTTGCGGGTCCGGATCTGCACTTCGAAATTTTGCCCGTCAGCCGTTTTCAGCACTGTGTGCAAAGAACGGTAGCCATTGGGCTTGGGACGCGCAATGTAATCATCAAACTCGTTCATCACCGGTGTCCAGCGCGCCTGAAGCAGCGACAGCGTGGCATAGCAGTCACGCTCATTGGCCACGATGATGCGAATCGCCAGCAGATCGTACAACTGCTCAAATGTCAGCTGCTTATTGCGCATCTTGTTGTAGATGCTGTAGATATGCTTGGCACGCCCTGAGACTTCTGCCTCAATACCCATGTCGGTCAGCGACCGGGCAATGTCATCGCTCAGCGACTGGATGCGCGCTTCGCGCTCTACCCGCTTGCCTTCCAGCTTACGGGCAATCTCCTTGTAGATTCCGGGCGACAGGAAACGGAACGAGAGATCTTCCATCTCCCACTTGATTTGCCAGATGCCCAGGCGGTTGGCCAGCGACGCATAGACGTCCCGCGTTTCCTCGGCCAGTTCTACCGGGCAGGGCGTCTTGGTCTCGGCAAACCAGCGCAAGGTTTGCAGGCGCGACGCCAATCTCAGCAGAACAATGCGCAGATCGCTCGCCATGGCAAGCAGCATTTTACGCAGCATTTCGCGCTGATCGGATGACTCATTGTACCCCTGGGATGAAGCATTGCGGGCAATGGCACCGATGCGCAGCAGCGCCCGCGAACCATTGATCAGATTGAATATCTCCAGACCGAACAGATCGATCAGTTCATTCTTGCGGTCACGCTCGGACTCATCTTCCAGATCGATGGGAATAGCCAGAACCAGCGCGGCGACAAACGTTGCTGCGTCCAGTTGCAGCAGGGAAAGAATCCGTAGTACGCCCTTGGCGTGATGGATAGAGGGTTCGCCTGTCGCAATATGGGCATTCTGCAAAATCGGCTCACACCAGCCAACCGCCTTCTCCACCATCTGGCGGCCGGAATCATCCAGGCTGGCACAGACTGCATTCATCCATGCACTATCCTGGAAGGAATCCGGTTTAAACTCGGGATTGGTTGTTTTCATGAGCAGCTTGGAGGATAAATTTTATATTTCGGCGCAACGCAATGGCAATGTATCAGGCAAATTATGTCGGCTGAAATAATCAGGTCAATAATCAGGTCGACCTTGCGGCACGTATTCAACGATGTCATCGCAAAGTATTATTTTAACGCTCCGGCAGAAAAAATAGCGGTCTTGCGTCATTTGTTTATCCGTTAGACAATCTACTGAATAAATCCGCATTTGCACAGACTGCTTCACTGTACCTTGCTGAAACCCAGACACGTTTATTTTATGTCAAATGAAATTGCTTTCGGCTCTCTTCTTATAATCTGGCACTCCCGAACCGGCGCCGCCGAACAGGCTGCCAGCCATGCCTTTGATGCCGCGCACTCCGTTCGCAAGGAACTCGATGACAATCGGGAGATCCATTTGCGGCGCGCCAGGGATGTCACTGCTGAGGAAATGCTTGCGGCGCAAGCCTATCTTTTCTGCGCGCCAGAGAATCTGGCTTCACTTAGTGGCGAAATGAAGGAGTGTCTGGACAGACTCTATTATCCGCTGTTGCATCGTATCGAGGGGCGAATTTTCAGTCTGATCGTCACTGCCGGAAGCGATGGAGAAGGAGCACAGCGCCAGTTGCGCCGCATTTGCAGCGGCTGGCGCCTTAACGAAAGCGTCCCGGGCATCATTCTGAATATGAAAAGCGAGACCGAGCAAGCCATCCTGGCGCCCAAAACCCTCTCGGAAGCGCAGTGCAGGCAGGCAGCAGAAATCGGCGCAACGCTCTTTGCCCTGCTCTAGTTGCCACATCGCTTCCCATCTTCTTCGATGGGAAGCCAACGCAATCAAGCCTATTTCAATCGAAATGAATAGCCGTTAGCCCTGAGTTTAGCGACTCCGGACGAAGGGCTGGCTGTTCAGCATTGACCACAACTGAAATTGGGCCCAAAAAAACCGGGCCGCAATATCGGGCCCGGCTTCCTGCTTGCTATCCTTGACCTGTCTTACAGGGCAGCAGTCGCAACGATTTCCACTTTGTAGTCGGGGTTGGCCAGACGCGCTTCGATAGTCGCCCGCGGCGGCGCGTTTTCCCTTGAGACCCATTCGTCCCAGGCCTTGTTCATCTGATCGAATTCTTTCATGTTGGCCACGAAAATCTGTACCATCAGCAGACGTTCCTTGCTGGTGCCGGCCTCTTTCAAAAGACTATCAATCGTTGCCAGTACCTGTCTGGTCTGCCCTTCCATATCAAGTGTTGCATCATCAGGAACCTGTCCTGCAAGATAGGCAACACCGTTAAATACGGCCATATCGGATAGGCGGCTGCCTACATTGGTACGCTTGATATCACTCATGACTGACTCCTGTATGCGCATTTTCTAAAGCCAGCATTATCACACAGTCTTTGCGCTGACGGCCAGCAAAAGGCCAGCGTTCCGTCACGCCGGAGGAAGATCGAATACGTGGCGCAGGTAGCTCAGATATGCCGGATCATCACACATGGTTTTTTCCGGTTCATCCGATACTTTGGCAACCGGTTGTCCGTTGCAGCGAACCATTTTCATGACAATCTGCAGCGGTTTCACACCCAGATCGTTGGTCAGATTTGTGCCAATACCAAAGGAGACCTTGCAGCGGCCACTGAACCGGCGGTGAATATCCATGGCGACAGGAAAGCTAAGGCCATCGGAAAAGACCAGCGTTTTTGTCGACGGATCGACCCTGTTATTGCGATAATGCGCGAGGAGCCGTTCACCCCATTCAAATGGATCGCCCGAATCGTGCCGTGCGCCGTCGAACAGCTTGCAGAAATACATATCAAAATCGCGCAAAAAGGCATTGGTGCCGTAGACATCGGACAAGGCGATGCCCAGATCTCCGCGGTATTCCTTGGCCCATTTCTCCAGCGCAAACACCTGGGAATCGCGCAAGCGCGGGCCCAGTGCCTGGCAGGCTTGCAAATACTCATGTCCCATAGTTCCCAGCGGGGTCACGCCATACTGCATGGCCATCAATACGTTGCTGCTTCCTGCAAAATGGGTACCCATCTGTTTCTGCAGAGTCTGCACGACCTCATGGTGCCATTCGCCCGAAAAGCGTCGCCGCGTGCCATACTCTGCGACCTTGAAATCGCGCATATCGGCAGATTCGGTAATCAGCTGGATTTTTTCCTCAAGACGCCGGCGTCCTTCCCCATAATCAAGATCGGGTGCCTTATTGCGGAAATACACCTCGTTCACGATGGCCAGAACAGGGATCTCAAACAGGATCGTATGCAGCCACGACCCTTTGACTTCGATGGAAATTTCGCCGGGTTCATGACCAGGGGTCACGGAAATGCATTTTTCGGGCAAATGGAACAGGCCCAGAAACTCGACAAAGTCTCCCTTGATGAAGCGCAAGTTACGTAAATAATCCAGTTCGTCTTCAGCGAAGCGAAGCTGGCACAACTCATGGATTTCACTCCGGATTTCTTCGATGTAAGGCTGCAGATCAATGCCTTTGGAGCGGCATTTGAAGCGGTACTCTACCTGCGCCCCCGGGAAATGATGCAATACCACCTGCATCATGCTGAACTTGTACAGGTCTGTGTCGAGTAGGGAATGAATGATCATGGTAACGTCAGATGTGTTTTTATAACCATATCACAGCTATAGGGTTTTGAGCATATTGGCCCAAAGATTAGGTAAAATCCTAATTTGACAAATAAATAATTTTTCTGGAGTGGTAATGACTCACGTCGTGACCGAAAACTGCATCAAATGTAAATACACAGACTGTGTTGATGTCTGTCCGGTGGATTGCTTCAAGGAAGGTCCGAATTTTCTCATCATTGATCCGGACGAGTGCATTGACTGTGCCGTTTGTATTCCCGAGTGCCCTGCCAACGCCATTTTTGCAGAAGAAGATGTACCCCAGGACCAGATGAAATTTATTGAGATCAATGCCGAACTCAGTGCCGAGTTCACCACTATCAGCCGTTCAGTCAAGCCACTGCCCGATGCCGATGAGTGGAACGGCAAGGAAGATAAACTGAAGTATCTCGAACGCTGATCAAGGTTGATTCCCGCTGTATGACTCAGGAAAAATACACCCGCCAGACAGTCACTTCCCGCAAGGAGTGGATACCGGGGAAGCTGTTCTCCATTACAACGACCAAAGATCCGGATTTTCGCTTCGTACCAGGTCAGTTTGCCAGACTGGGACTCGCTGACGATCCCCATGCATCCGGAGAGCCAACCATCTGGCGCGCCTATTCTATGGTCACGCCACCGCACACAGATGAGCTGTCGTTCTACTCCATTGTGGTCCCGGATGGACAGTTCAGTACCCGCCTGCGCGATTTACAGGTCGGAGACGCGGTATATGTCGACAGAACAGCCTTCGGATTCATGACGCCCGAACAGTTCCCCCAGGGGGGCGAACTCTGGATGCTGGCAACCGGGACCGGCTTGTCTGCTTATCTGCCCATGCTGGATGACCCGAAAACCTGGCAGCAGTTTGACAGGATCATTCTTGTGCATGGTGTGCGGGAAGCCGGCGAACTGGCGTATCAAGAAGATATCGCGCGCTTCGCACAAACCCATGCTCAAAATCCGCAGCAGTTTGTCTATCTGCCCCTGGCTTCGCGCGAAAAACTGCCTGGTGTGCCACAAGCGCGCATCACGACGCTCATTGCCTCAGGTGAACTTGAGCGTCTGACCGGAGCCAGCCTGAACCCTGAATTTGCCCGGGTGATGCTTTGCGGCAATCCGGATATGGTCGGTGATGCCCGCAAATTATTAAGTGAAAAGGGCTTCGCACCGGGCCGCCGGGGAGTTCCGGGCTCCCTTGCCGTAGAGAAATATTGGTAATGCTCCTGCTCCCAATACCGGGGAGCGTACCTTCAGGCTATATACAGGGGCTTTAGCAGGCATTTCAGATCTTTTCAGTAACTGCGGCCTTCTATCAGCCATCGAAGATGCACAACGCTCGTCGGTGCACACACGCGATCCTTTCCCGCCTGTACGCGCCCCCAAATGCCGGTTTCCTCTTTTTCACCGGCCAATCCACTATAAGTATATAACCGCATAGCCTGCTTCCATTTTTCTTGCTAGTATCATCCGCTACTGTGCAAGATATTGCCGCATCGCAACATGTTCACTGTCGTCGTAACATTTCTTAACACGGATCCGCAGATATTTAGCACCTTTTATAGTTGTGAATGTTAGAATTTTCACATTGAATGCCGACTTTCGTTGGAAATGGACCGAATATGATAATGCTTTACCAGCTCCATGAGCTTACTCGCAGTATTCTTACGCCGATGGCATCCTTCACACAAATTGGCTCAAATCTCTTCACCAATCCGTTCAGCCCCTACACCTATCTCCCGCTCTCCAAGAACATCGCTGCCGGTTTCGAACTTTTTCATCGACTGGGAAAAGATTACGAAAAGCCCGAATGGAATATTGATTCCGTTACGGTTGCCGGCAAGAAAACCCCTGTTACGATCAGCACAACGCTGGCCGAGCCTTTCTGTAACCTGATCCACTTCGAGCGCGAACATAGCAAGAATCCTGATGGTGATCCCAAAATCCTGATCGTCGCCCCGCTGTCTGGCCACCACGCCACGCTGTTGCGCGATACGGTCAAAACCATGCTTACTGCATTCGACGTGTATATCACCGACTGGGTCGATGCCCGCATGGTCCCCCTGAGTAAAGGCCCCTTCCATCTGGACGACTACGTTGACTACGTACGCGAGTTCATTCACAAGATTGGCCCGGACATGCATATCATGTCAGTCTGTCAGCCCACCGTACCGGTACTGGCCGCCGTCTCGCTCATGGCTTCCGCCGGCGAACACAGCACTATGCCCAGGTCCATGATCATGATGGGTGGCCCCATCGATACCCGCTTGTCTCCCACGCAGGTCAACAGTCTGGCTGATTCAAACCCGTTTTCCTGGTTCGAAAGCAAACTGATCCACGTGGTACCCGGCCGCTATCCCGGCGCTGGCCGCAAGGTTTATCCAGGCTTTCTGCAACACGCCGGCTTTGTCGCCATGAACCCTGACAAACACATGGAAGCCCATTACGACTTCTATATGAACCTGATGTCAGACCAGCTGTCCGAAGCCGATCACCATCGCCGTTTTTATGACGAATACAATGCGGTGCTCGATTTGCCCGCCGAGTATTACCTGGACACCATCCGCGTTGTATTCCAGGATCATCTGTTACCCAAGGGCGAATGGAAGGTTCATAATGAACTGGTCAAGCCCCAGGATATCCAGCACTCACGCCTGCTGACCATTGAGGGTGAAAACGACGACATTACCGGCTACGGTCAGACTGAAGCGGCTCAAAAACTGTGTTCCGGGCTGAAAAAAGAGGACAGAAAGCATCTTCTGGCAAAAGGCTGTGGTCACTACGGCATTTTCTCGGGCTCCAAGTGGAGAAAGCAAATTTTTCCGGTGGTCGAAGCCTTTATCACCGAAACCGAAGAAAAGTACAACAGTCAGACGGCAGAGGCTGCCTGAAAGCAACTGAGCCTGCCGTTTTCGGTACAATAGGAAGGACGCGGTGCATGTCGCGTCCTTCTTTCTTTATCTCCCTATGAACCTCGCCCTGCTTATCGACCGCATCGACGCGGTATTACCGCAAACGCAATGCACCAAATGCGGATTCGACGGCTGTCGACCGTATGCCAGTGCCCTGGCAGCCGGCGAGACTGCAATCAACCGATGCCCGCCTGGCGGCGATGCCGGTATCGAAAAGCTTGCTGCGGTTCTTGATACTCCTGTATTGCCGCTTGATGAGTCCTGTGGACTGCCCGGGCCGCTGCAACTGGCCGTCATTGATGAAGCGCATTGTATCGGCTGTACCCTGTGCATACAGGCCTGTCCTGTGGATGCCATATTGGGAGCCAATAAGTTCATGCATTCGATCATACCTGACTTGTGTTCCGGCTGTGACCTATGCGTTGCGCCCTGTCCGGTAGACTGTATCACCATGGTGGATGCCGGGCGCGACTGGACGCAGACCGACGCCGACGCGGCCCGTGTTCGTCATGAACAGCGTGCGATTCGACTGCAAAAGCAGGCTGAGGAAAAGGAACAGCGCCTTCGCCACGCCGGGGTTCGCGCGGCGCTTGCCGATAGCCCCGCCCCTTCTTCGGGCACAGCTGGCCCATCCGATGACCACGCTCTCGTCACCGGGCACTCTCCTGTGCCAGCCGGGCAACCGTCTGCAGAAGAAGCCAAAAAAGCTGCCATTGCACAGGCATTGCAACGGGCGCGAGCGCGGCGACAGAAATCCAGTGAACCAGGTGGTACAGCATGAATGCAGAAAAACGTCGACAGATCTTCGAACGACTGGCCGCGGCAAATGCCAATCCGACAACCGAACTGGAATACGAAAACGTCTTTCAACTGCTGATTGCCGTATTGCTTTCGGCACAGGCCACCGACAAATCTGTCAACCTGGCGACCCGACACATTTTTGATACCTGTAAAACCCCGCAAGATATACTGAACCTGGGCCTGGAAGCCTTTACCGGGAAAATTCGCAGTATTGGACTGTACAAAACCAAAGCCAAAAATGCGCTGGCTACCTGTTCTATCCTGCAGGAACAGTATCAGGGCGCCGTCCCTGACAATCGCGAGGCCCTTGAAGCGCTACCAGGCGTGGGACGCAAAACCGCCAACGTGATTTTGAATACGGCATTCGGGCAGCCCGCGATGGCCGTGGACACGCATATTTTCCGGGTCTCGAATCGTACCGGTCTGGCACCAGGAAAAAATGTACGGCAGGTCGAAGACAAGCTGCTGCGCGTGGTACCCCGAGAATATCTGCTAAACGCACACCATTGGCTCATTCTGCACGGCCGATATATCTGCATCGCACGCTCCCCGAAATGCGCGCAATGCGCAATTGAAGATTTGTGTGAGTTCAAAGACAAGAATCTAGCTGCGAGAACCGCAGTGAAGACAGCAAGGATGATGTCATCGGCGAAGAAAGCGGCATCTGCGAAAAAAGTCACAAGTGCTAAGAAAACATCAACTGCCAGGAAAGTCACACCTCCTGCGCAATAACCAGCCGCAAAACGCACAAAGACAAAAAACAATCACGCCAAAGAATGCAGAGGCAGGCAATGTTCAGCCGACAAACACAGTTACCCAGATTAACGCGTAGCAGAATCGATTGCTGATCGTCGCCCCGGTTAACGCGCGTGACGATCAGTCGCGGACCCGCACGACGGATGACTCAGTTTCCCTGAGCCCTGTTCGCCTGGGCAAGTTCCGCGCTTACCGTTACGGCACTGGCATCACCAAAACCCAGATAGCTCTGAGCCACTTTAGGATCGGCACGCAGGCGGTCAGATGAGCCTTCCATGGCGACTTCTCCCATTTCAAGCACATAGCCATAGTCCGAGGCCTGCAACGCCGCTCGCGCATTCTGTTCAACAAGAAGGATAGACACGCCAGTTTCCCGCAGTCGCAATATCGTACGAAACACTTCCTGCACCACAAGGGGAGCCAGTCCAAGACTGGGCTCGTCAAGCATCAGGACGGTGGGTTTGGCCATCATCGCCCGGCCGACGGCCAGCATCTGCCGTTCCCCACCCGAGAGCGTCCCCGCACGCTGTTCCCGTCGCTCAAGGAGTCGGGGGAAAAGCTGGTACACCTGATCCAGGGTGTCACGCCAGCCGGCAACCCTTTGCCGATATTGGCGAAAGCCACCCAACAACAGATTGTCCTGCACTGACATACTGGTAAATAACTCCCGTTTTTCGGGAACCAGACTCAGACCAGCAGCCACCCGCTCTTCAACTGGAATGCGCGCGATATCTTCTCCCTGATACAGGATACGCCCCTGCGAGCGGCCGGAAGTAGGCAGCGAGCCCATCAGTGTATTCAGCAGAGTCGACTTACCTGCGCCATTGGCACCGATTACCGTTACGACCCGTCCCTGATCCAGACCCAGACTAACGTCACTGACGGCCCGCACCTTGCCATATTGCGCACTGATATTACGCGCTTCCAATAGTCGGCTCATGCGTGCTCTCCCGTCAAACTCGTATTGCTACGATTGATCTCTTCCGCGCCGGCAGGGTCATCCAGTCCACCCAGGTAGGCCTGCAATACTTTCTCATTTCGCTGTATTTGCGCAGGCGTACCTTCTGCAATCTTGGTGCCGAAATCCATGACGACAAGATGGTTAGTCAGCTTCATGACAAAATCCATGTCGTGCTCTACGAGCAGAATGCTCATGCCCTCATCCCGAAGGCCGGACAGGACGGAAGCCAGCTCCTGCTTTTCCATATAGCGCAACCCGGCAGCGGGCTCATCGAGCAGCAGCAACGAAGGATCAAGCGCCAGGGCACGTGCCACTTCAACAATACGCTGTTTACCCAGCGAGAGATTGCCGGCGAGCTCTGTCATGCAGTCACCCAATCCGACACGAGTCAGCTGTACGGCAGCTTCACGCAAAAGCGCGGCTTCATCCTTCCTGTCCAGCCGCACAATACTGCGCAAGGCACCGGCTGAGCGACGCAAATGCGCGCCCAGTGCCACATTCTCCAGGACACTCATCTGCGGCAGCAGTTGCGTGTGCTGAAACGTTCGAGCAATCCCCAACCTCGCAACGTCACTGGCTGCCGCCGATTGCAGCGGCCTGTCACGGAATGTGATCGAACCGGATGTCAGTGGCAGCACGCCCGTTATAAGATTGAAGGTCGTGCTTTTGCCTGCACCGTTAGGGCCAATCAGTCCGACGATCTGGCCGGCATCCACGGAAAATGAGATATCGTTGACGGCCACCAGCCCGCCAAACTCCTTGCGAATCCGATCGACCTGCAACAACCTGGCCTGTTGCGGTTTGCCAGCCTGATCCAGAACCGGCGCATCATGCCACCAGGCCGAAGTTGTGGTAGATGTCGTTACCTTTCCAAATAGGCCAGTGATCGCCGAAAAGGCACGGACCACAATTGGCCACAATCCCTCGCGAGCATGATGCAGAACCAGCACCACCAAAATGCCAAATACAATCAGTTCGAAGTTGGTCGAACTGTCAAAAAGACGCGGCGCAATATTCTGGATCTGGTCCTTCAGAATCAGGATGACTGCCGCGCCAAAGATGCCGCCCCATACGGACGATACACTGCCCACAACCATCATGAACAGATATTCAATACCGTAATTGATACCGAAAGTACTGGGGCTGACCGCGCGCTGCTCATGGGCGTACAGCCAGCCGGCCAGACTGGCCAGCAAGGCAGCATAGATAAAGGCAATCACCTTGTAGTGAAAAGTGTGTACACCGAAAGATTCCGCCATCTTTTGGCCGCTCTTTAGCGCGCGAATGGCTCTGCCACTACGCGAATCCAGCAGATTCATTGCCGTCCAGGCCGCAATCAGAACGACAACCCAGATTAGGTAATAAATGCTCTGTACCTCCAGCAAGGGATGACCAAAGAACGAAATCGGCGGGATGCCCGGAATACCGTCATGACGTCCCAGGAACGGCATGTTTCCGTACAGATAATAAAAAATCAGACACACAGCAATCGTTGCCAGCGACAGATAGTGCCCGGACAGGCGCAGCGTGACCTGTGCCAGCACAAAGGCCAGCAGCAACGTCAACACAATTCCCAATAACAGGCCCAGCCACGGAGACTGTGTCATGGTCGCGGAAAGCCAGGCAGTAGCGTAGGCACCAATGCCTACGAAAGTCGCCTGTCCAAAGGAAGTCAGTCCGCCCACTCCTGTTAACACAACCAGTCCGATAACCACCAGACTCGCAATCCCGATCGAATTGAGCTGATTGATCCAGAATTCGGGAACACCGGGCAGCAGCGGCACAGCCGCCAGCAACAGAATGAAAACCGGTACAGGCCATTTCTTCATGACTTACTCCTCTTCGTCGTGACGGCTGGTCACAGACAGAATCAGCAGCACCGGAATAATCAGCGCAAACACAATCACCTCTTTATATTCGCTCGCCCAGAAAGTGGAGAAGGACTCGATAACCCCGACCAGCAGCGCACCTGCCGCAGCAATGGGATAGCTCATCAGCCCACCGATGATGGCGCCGACAAATCCCTTGAGACCAATCATGAAGCCCGTCTCGTACGTTATAGAAATAAACGATACGATCATGATGCCCGAGAGCACTCCGACGACAGAAGAAAGCAGGAAAGTCAGAAAGCCCGACATATTGGTGCTAATGCCAACCAGCCTCGCACCGCGGCGGTTCACTGCGGTTGCCCGTAGCGCCTTGCCGTACAGCGTGAAACCGAAGAACAGCCACAATGCCAGGATAATTACAACCGTCATCGCGATGACAAAAAGACTCTGATAGTTCCAGGTCAGTCCGAAAAGATCAAGCTGTCCGTCGAAAAACGGTTCCGATACCAATCGTCCCTCGGCGCCAAAAAAGGCAAGCCCCATGCCAACAAACGCAAAATGCACGGCAATCGACACCACAAACAGCGCGAGCACGGAACTCTCTGCGACAGGCTCATAAGCAAGTTTGTAAAGCATGGGTCCCAGCGGCACAACCATCATTAACGTGAGCAGCGCCTTAACCCAGATGGATGGCGTCATGGCCAGAACGGCAGGAACGGCGAAGAAAACCGCCAGTGGCAATGCCAGGCAGAACAGAGCCGAACCGATGAGGCTTTGCACCGGCTTACCGCGCAGCACCAGCCACCCTTCCCTGCAAAACACCAGGATGCCCGCGATAACCAGCAGCCAGCGCGTAGCAGGCACCTGGTTATCAGCCATCACTGCAAACGTTAACGCGCCGTAGGTAACGAACTCTCCCTGCACAATGAGAATAATGCGTGTAACGGCAAACACCAATACCAGCGAGACTGCCAGCAGTGCATAAATCACACCCGTTACCAATCCGTCCTGCAACAGAATCTTTGCGATTGACCAATCCATTCTTTTTCCGTTAATTGCTGCCCGGCCAGCCGGCTCAGTTCAGATCCTTTGCATATTCCCAATGGCCATCTTTGACGCGCAGTAAAACCCGTGCACGCTCATCCAGACCAGAGTGATCTTTGGCCGACATATTGAACACACCATGCACACCCACAACGTCCTTGCTGTTTTCCAGCGCATCGCGCAGGGCCTGACGGAATGCCTCCGTTCCAGGCTTGGCGCCACCAGCCAGGGCCCCGGGGATGGCTGCTTCCACGAGGGCCCCTGCATCATGCATGTGGCCGCCAAAACCACTGACCGAGCCCTTGCCATACTTTTCTTCGTATTTCTGTGTGTAATCCAGGCCGGCGGCACGAACAGGGTTGTCCTGTTCAAGTTGATCGGCAACAAGTATTGGTCCTGCAGGCAGAATCAGTCCCTCGCAGGCAGAACCGCACATTTTCAGGAATTCTCCATTACCGGCCCCATGCGTCTGGTAGATCTGGCCCTTGAACCCACGCTGCTTGAGTTCGCGTTGTGGCAGCGCAGCAGCCGTACCGGAACCTGCAATCAGAATTGCATCGGGCTTGGCGGCGATCAGTTTGAGCACCTGGCCAGTCACACTGGTGTCCGGGCGGGCATAGGCTTCCGTTGCCACGATATCGATAGATTTGCCTTCCAGCGCGTTCTTCAGTTCCTTGAGCCAGTTTTGCCCATAAGCGTCAGAAAAACCGATAAAACCGAGTTTCTTCGTTCCCGCCTTCTCCATCGCCTGCACGACTGCTGTCGCCATCAGCACATCGTTCTGCGGTGTTTTGAATGACCACGTGCGCGCTCCCTCGACAGGTTCAACAATACTTGCGCTGGCAGCCAGACTGATGACGGGGATTTTTTTCTCGGCGGCCACATCCACCATGGCCAGCGAACCAGGCGTTGCGGTCGTGCCGATAATCACGTCTGCATTATTCTCACTGATCAGCTTGCGCATATTGCGTACTGCCTGTGTGGCGTCAGTTGCATCATCAAGAATGGTATAGTTGATTGTCGTGTCACCAATCTGGCGCGGTAAAAGCGCCACAGTGTTGCGCTCCGCGATGCCAAGAGAGGCCGCCGGTCCGGTTGCCGATACTACAACGCCGACATTGACCGTATCTTCGGCGGCAAAGACCGCAAGGCCAGGCGCCGTCAATGCGACACCCATTAAGCAGGAAAGGAACTTTTTCATCTTTTGTCTCTCAAATATTTTGTATTTCGCTTCATTACAACCGTATGTTTCCAGACGTAAGGCACGTGTATAGTCCACAGGTGCAGACAATAATATGTCACACTTGAACGCGTAATCATACAGTTTTGCTCTGGAAATTCCGGAGTGAAGCACCAATATACTTTAAAATAGCCTGATAACAGTCTGTTCTGTTTTGTTTGCCATCACGCAGATGCAAACATGGCAATGTGCAAATTTTGGCGACAGGCTATGGGCATTTTATTCAGGAAACCCGGTGCGGCGCGTTGTAGCAGATACGAAAGCCCGACCGTTTGTAAAGGTAAAGGCCAGCATTGAAAATCATCAAGTCCGAACAGCAATGGCGCGAGCTGCTTTCCCCCGAAAGCTTCCGTGTCACACGGCAAAAAGGCACCGAGCGTGCCTTTACCGGAGAATACTGGGATCATTTTCAGCCCGGCATCTACACCTGTGTTGCCTGCGGTACCCCGCTGTTTGCCTCCGACACGAAGTTTGACGCCGGTTGTGGCTGGCCCAGCTACTTCGAACCCCTCAACCCCAATAACGTTCGCGAAGAAACAGACACTACGCATGGCATGGTACGTACTGAAGTCCTGTGCAATGTCTGCGACGCCCATCTGGGACACGTTTTTCCCGATGGCCCCCCGCCTACGGGTTTGCGCTATTGCATCAACTCGCTCTCACTTCGCTTTGACCCCGCAGAATGAATAAGCTTCTTTTCGATTTTTTCCCGCTTGTTCTCTTCTTTGTTGCGTTCAAAGTCGCGGACATATATGTTGCAACCAAAGTCGCCATCATCTGCAGCGTCCTGCAGATCGTGTGGCTCAAATTTCGTGGCCGTCGCATCGAAGCCATCAACTGGATGAATGTCATCATCATCGGCGTTTTTGGCGGAGCAACCATCTATTTCCATAATGACACCTTCGTCAAATGGAAGCCTACTGTGCTTTACTGGCTGTTTGCCCTCATTCTGCTTGGCGCGCGCTGGCTGATGAACAAAAACGTCCTGCGCAAAATGCTGAGCGGCCAGATGAGCCTGCCAGACCGTATTTGGGATCGCCTTTCCGATAGCTGGGCCGGCTTTTTTGTATTCTCCGGTCTGTTGAATCTGTTCGTCGCCTTTTCCGGCTATTTCACGCAGGAGCAGTGGGTAACCTTCAAGGCATTCGGCATGACGGGTCTGCTGGTAGTTTTTGCCATTGGCCAGTCAGTCTGGCTTGGCCGACACATGCAGGAAGTTCCCTCTACACTGGATCCCGCCACGCTACCGGAGAAGCCCAATGACTGAGCTTGATCGTGTTGCGTTGATTCGCGAACGCCTTGCCGTACTTGAACCACAGGCGCTGAATATTGTTGACGAATCGCATCTGCACAAAGGGCATGCCGGGGCGAGCAATGGCGCTGGCCACTTTCGCCTGACCATCCGGTCGGCGCGCTTTGATGGTCTGTCGCGGATAGCCAGCCAGCGCCTGGTCTATGATGCCCTGGACGATTTGATTCCTTATCCCATACATGCGCTGTCTATACAGACACTACCCATTTCTTAACCAAAAGGAAAACTATGAAACGTTTTATTTTACTCGCTGTAACTTGCGCCATGACTGTACCGGCTCTGGCCCAGAACGTGGCCACTGTGAATGGTAAAGCCATTACCAAAGATCAGGTAGATACGGCAGTGAAAACGCTGATTGCCCGCGGCGCGACCGACAGTCCTGCCCTGCGCGAACAGATTACGGAGCAGCTGATCAACAGCGTCGTATTGTCACAGGAAGCCGAAAAGCAGGGAGTGGACAAAAAACCCGAAGTTCAGTTTGCTATCGACAACGCACGCCAGGAAATCCTGATCGGCGCCATGATGCGCGACTGGGCTAAAACCCATCCGGTCAGCGATGACGATGTCAAAAAAGCCTACGAGCAGTTCAAGGAACAATCTGCTGGTGAAAACGAATATCAGGTCAAGCACATTCTGGTCAAAGACGAGACCGCAGCCAATAAACTGTTGAAAGACATCAAGGCTAAAAAAGTCAGCTTTGCTGATGCAGCCAAGAAAAACTCCATCGACCCAGGCAGTGGCAAGAATGGTGGTGATCTGGGCTGGGCTCCCGCTGAGAACTACGTACCTGAGTTCGCTGAAGCCGTGAAATCTGCCAAAAAAGGCCAGTTGCTCGACAAGCCGGTGAAAAGTCAGTTTGGATGGCACATTATTCAGGTGACTGACTCACGTCCTGTCAAGGTTCCGACTCTGGAAGAAGCCAAGCCGCAAATCAGCCAGATGCTGAGCCAGCAGGCTCTGCAGGAGCAGATGAAAAAACTGCGTGATGAGGCCAAGATTGAAAAATCTGAAACTGAAGCCGCAGCAGGTGACAAACCTGCAGAAGCCACACCCGCTGAAGCGCCTGCAACCGAAGCTCCCAAGCAGTAAGTCTTAGGGAAATAGATCGTTCAGACAGAATGGTCTCTGCACAGGTAAACATCCCCCGCAGTCCGGAATTTTCCGGAAACCGGGGGATGTTTTTTTGCCGGGAATATACGCAAGCGTACCGTTACCCGGAATTTGCCGGAGGATGCCTGAATCGGAGAGTATCGGTAAGGGAGAATGGCCGAACGAAAGATACAGGATTTGTTCCCTTCGGATGCGCGTTCAAATCGCTTCCGAATCGCGTCCCGATCGCATACGAGATACGCTCCGCTGACACGGCTTTAATGACTGTCGATTGTGATGGAATCCCAGATAGCAGGGTTTGCTGACTGGACGAATGCCTGTGATGGAAGATACCCCTTGTGAGAGTTGGCCGTCGGGGCTGTTCCCTTGGCCTGCCCAACCGGGGGGCACCAATAACAATGCCACCCTCAGGCTCGACCGCCCAAATGGTGTGATCACCTCAGGTTATGACCGCCCGCTTATGAAGCCTGGCCCTTGAGCAGTTCCATCAGGCCGTCTTCATCAAGCACCGTGACCGAGAGTTCACGGGCCTTCTCCAGTTTGCTGCCTGCCTCTTCGCCGGCAACCACATAACTGGTTTTTTTCGAGACGCTACCGCTTACCTTGCCACCGGCTTCCATAATCAGTTTGCCCGCTTCATCGCGCGTCATGGTAGGCAAAGTCCCGGTCAGAACAAAGGTTTTCCCCTGCAGGACCGTACTCTTGATCGACTCTGGCATTTTCACAGTTACACCTGCAGCGCGCAAGGCCTCAAGCACTGCAATATTATGCGGTTCGGCAAAAAATGCACGCAGCGATTCTGCAACCACCGGTCCGACATCGCTGACCTGCAGGTAGGCAGCTTCGTCGGCAGCAATCAGCGCATCGAGTGAACCGAAATGCCGGGCCAGATCGCGGGCAGTGGTTTCGCCAACGTGACGAATGCCTAGCGCATAGACAATGCGAGACAATTCGATATGTTTGCTGGCCTCAATGGCAGCAATCAGGTTCTCGGCAGACTTGCGTCCCATGCGCTCAAGCCCCATCAGCTTTTCCGCTGTCAGGGAGTACAGATCCGCGATGGAACGCACCCAGTCCTGATCGACCAGCTGGTCAATCAATTTCTCGCCCAGGCCTTCTATGTCCAGCGCCTTGCGTCCTGCCGCATGCAGCAGGCTTTGTTTCCGCTGAGCAGCGCAGAACAGCCCGCCGGTGCACCGTGTCACGGCTTCGTCGGGCAAACGCTCCACGGCAGAACCACATACCGGGCATTCGGTGACCATGACAAAGCGCCTGGCGTTCTCGGGCCGGGACTCCAGTACCGGCCTCAGTACTTCGGGAATCACATCCCCTGCCCTGCGCACGACAACGGTATCGCCGATCATGACGTCCTTGCGTCGGATTTCATCTTCATTATGCAAAGTGGCATTGGTCACTGTCACGCCGCCCACAAATACCGGGGCCAGTCTGGCAACAGGCGTAATTGCCCCTGTACGTCCCACCTGCACCTCGATATCCAGCAGTGTGGTTGTGGCTTCTTCAGCCGCAAATTTGTGCGCAAGCGCAAAACGCGGTGCACGGGAAACGAATCCCAGCTCAGTCTGGGCCTTGAGCGAGTTGACTTTATAAACCACGCCATCAATATCAAACGGAAGACTGGTTCGCGAATTGCCAATCTCTTCGTAGAACGCGATAAGCGCATCGGAGCCAGTCACAATCTTTCGGTATTTTCCGACGGACAGGCCGAGCGAAGACAACCAGTCCAGCATGCCGGAATGAGTGAGCGGCAATGGCGTTTTCAGACCATCGAGCTGGCCCCAGCCATAAGCGAAAAATCGTAATGGACGTTTGGCCGTAAGTCGAGGATCAAGCTGGCGCAGGCTGCCCGCTGCCGCATTACGCGGGTTGACAAACGTTTTGTCGCCGGCTGCCGCCTGTTGCTTGTTGAGTTTTTCAAAATCGGCGCGATGCATAAGCACTTCACCACGCACTTCCAGCACTTCGGGAAAACCGGGTGAGAGCGTCAGCGGGACAGAACGCAGCGTCCGGATGTTGGCAGTAACATCTTCACCGGTAAGGCCATCACCCCGGGTCGCAGCACGAACCAGGCGGCCATTTTCGTAACGGATGCTAATGGCAAGGCCATCCATCTTGACTTCGCAGTTGTACTCAACTTTCTGCGCGGGATCGAGCAGGCCAGCCGCACGCAAGGCGTCACTGACGCGCTTGTCGAATGCCCTGACCTCTTCGCTGCTGAAGGCGTTGCCCAGCGAGAGCATGGGCACGGCGTGGCGAACACTGTCGAAAAACGGCAGCGGTGCGCTACCTACCCGCTGAGACGGGGAGTCGGCATCGACCCATTCCGGGTGTTCCGCTTCGATAGCCAGCAATCGCTGCATCAGGCCGTCAAACTCGGTATCGCTGATTGTGGGCGCATCCAGGACATGATATGCGTGGTTGTGCGCATTGATTTGAGTGCGCAGACTTTCCAGTTCAGCCTGCAACTGTGATTCCTTGCCCTGCGTCATGGCCCACTACCTCAGGAAAAAACCCGTAAGGCGCGTGGCGAGCCGGCCTGCAGGCCTTGCTGCTCCAGTTCTTCGTAGATGCCACGAATCTGTTCATCAATGGCGTGTTCAGAGCCTTCCATGACGGGCCTGCCGGAGTCATCGACCAGCTGACCGTCCAGGGACAGAGCCAGGTCGCGTGCCACGGCCATCATGCGGGCAAAGGGCGTATCGTCAGGCGGGCTGCAGGGAACATCAAGCAGGAGATCCACGCGGCTAACACCGGCATTGGCGGGATCATCGGCATGCTCTCCGGCCAACAGCAAAACAAAACGAGGCAGGCCATCATGATTCATCCAGGCAAGGCCATTGCGGTATTCAGTGAACCCTTTGGCGCGGGCAACATCGATGACGCTGCGAACAGGATGTGGCTGTGCCAGTTGCACTGTCAGACCCACCTGCGTATCCAGATTGGCGCAAACCTCATCCAGTTTTTCGGCACGGCGCAGCAAAGCCGGGACATCGGGGCTTTCAACGCTGGCATCAAATTCATGCGCGATCTCGTCGGCCTTGGCCCAGGCCTGCGACCACTCGATTTCTCCGAGCGCACCGGCACGGTTGGCCAGTTGTACGGCCATTTGCAGGGATACGTAATTTTCGTCAGGAAGCAGTTGTGCTCGGTGGATACCCTCGTCGCTTTCTGCAAAATAGCGCAGGGGTTTGGTGCCTGCATACACGGCATTGCGGGTATAACGATGCAGATCAGCGCCACTGACAGGAGTGGCAAAATGCAGTTCGATTACGCCCTCGGTCATTTCGTCAACCGCTTCTTCATCGTGCAAATCTTCCGGGTCATGCGAAGGAACCGACGCGGCGGCAACCTTAGGGCCATCGGCAACAGAGGCATCAGGATCCGTGGTAAAAACCGGATCCTGTCTGTCTATGGGTGTCTTATGAACAGGCGCAACAGGCTTGCGGTCCTTGAGCAGAACGTCGTTCTCGTGCTCATCTCCCATGCTGAACTGATCATGCATTTGCCTACGCACCCGCTGGTCCTGCCACCAGTTGAACAGGAGTACCAGCAGAATCAGCACGATTCCGATAGCAATTAAAGCCAGTTGCAAATTACTCATTGTGTGTTTGACCCTTTTGTTTACGCTTCGCCAACAAGCTGTACGGCAGATTCAATATCTACTGCAACAATACGGGAAACCCCTTGTTCCTGCATCGTAACACCGATTAACTGCTTCGCCATCTGCATGGCTATTTTATTATGAGAAATAAATAAAAACTGCGTCTGATCACTCATGCTTCCAACCAGGTTGGCGTACCGTTCAGTATTGGCATCGTCCAGCGGTGCATCCACCTCATCAAGCAAGCAGAATGGCGCAGGGTTCAGTTTGAACAGTGCGAACACCAGCGCGGTGGCCGTAAGCGCTTTCTCGCCGCCCGACAGCAGATGGATCGTACTGTTGCGTTTGCCGGGAGGCTGCGCCATCACCTGCACGCCCGCGTCCAGAATTTCTTCACCGGTCATGGACAGACGTGCCTCGCCACCGCCGAAAAGTTTGGGGAACAGATCACCAAAATGCCCATTCACCTGATTGAACGTTTCCTGCAGTAGCTCTCGCGTTTCCCTGTCGATTTTCCGGATGGCATCTTCCAGCGTATTGATGGCTTCAGAAAGATCGGCATGCTGGGAATCAAGGAACCCCTTGCGTTCGCGGGATTCATTCAATTCGTCTAGCGCAGCCAGATTGACCGAGCCCAGCGCTTCGATCTGGCGGGAAATTTTCTGGACCTCTGCATGCAGCCAGGTGACTTTTGACCAGTCTTCCGGCAAATCGTTCATTTCCATTTTAAGCGCAGCACGATCCACTTCGTTCTGGTCCAGCTGCTCTGAAAATTGCTCAACAGCCAGTCTCGCAGCCTGTTCATCCAGTTGCAGTTGCGTAATACGGGCCCGACGCGGTTCAAGCGACTGCTCGGTACGCATGCGCGTTTCGTCGGCGCCACGCAAGGTGGCAGCCAGGTTGTCCAGCTCAAGACGGGCTGCCGCCAGTGCCTCTTCACGAATGGCACGGGCTTCCAGCGCATCCTGCAGCCCAGCCTGCGTCGCTGACTCGTCGAAATCAAAAAGCTCAGCTTCCAGGTTTTCCAGTTCATTGCGAGCCTGATTGATCTGATTGTCGGCCAGATCACGATTGCGCGTCAGGTCGGCAATTCGCGAGGTCAGGCCGCGCTGAGTAAAGGCCGCTTCCTGTACATTACGTTCCAGTTCCCGAATATGCTGGCGGGCCGCCTCGGCGGTTTCTGCCAGGGCCTCACCGGCCATTTCGGCTTCCGCATAGTTTTCCTGCAAGGTGGCCAGTTCGTTATCCAGCGCCTCGAAACCGGCTTCCGACTCTTCCTTCTGAGCCAGCAGCTCTTCCTGCTGCACGCGTATATCCGCCAGGTCTTCGTTGATGCGGGCATGACGTTCGTCGCTTTGCTGAATCTGCGCATGCAGTCGCGAATGCTCCATCTGCAGATCATGGGCACGCCGTGTCAGTTCTGACAGACGTTGCCGCGCGGGCGTCATGGATTGGGACAGCGATGTCCAGGCAGCTTCGCTGCGTGCCAGTTGTGTCACTGCCTGATCGGCAATAAGCTGACGCGCCTTGATTTCGCGCCTGAGATTTTCAATTTCCTGCTGGCGGGCCAGCATACCTGACTGTTCGGAATCGGCAGCATAGAAACAGATACCATGGGCGTCTGTCATGTGCCCTTCGCGCACCACCAGCTGTACGCCCGCAGGCAGACTCGCGCGCTGACCCAGTGCTTCTGTCAGTGAGCTTGCAGTATAGACACCCTGAAGCCACCGCCCGAGAAGGCTTTTCAGATCGGGATCGTTGCAGCGGATCAGCGAAAGCAGCGGCGTGCGGCCGGCCAGCGGCGCAGGCAAGGCCTCAGCGGTTGGCTTCTGGTAAAACGCCAGGCGGGACGGTGGCGGGTCATCGGTAAAGGCACGGGCCATATCCAGATCGCGCAGCGGCAGGGCCGTAAGGCGTTCACGCAATGCAGACTCAAGCGCTGCTTCCCAGCCGGGCTCGATATGAATCTGCTGCCAGAGGCGACCGAAACTGCCCAGATCGTGTTTTTGCAGCCAGGGTTCAAGCGCGCCCTTTTTCTGAACATCTTCCTGCAGCGCACTGAGAGCATTCAGGCGGGCTTCCAGCCGGGCGACATCCTGGGTTTCCTTCTGCGACGCGGCCTGAGCCTCGCGCCGGGCTTCATCAAGCTGCGGCAAACGCTCTTCCACGTCCTGCAAGGTTGCCTGCACTTCTTCCAGCTGCGCCTCAGCGGCGTTGCGGTCTCCGGTCAGCTGCTCCAGCCGCCCGGCGTCCGGACTCTGAATTTCACTCAGTTCCCTTTCCAGACGCTCTTTACGTTGTTCAAGCTGCTGCAGCTGGCGATCAGCATCGCGCTGCGCCTGGGCGGTAAGTGCCAGCTTCTGCTCCACCCGTACCAGTTCAGTTCTGAGCGTTTCGCGTCCTCCTGAAGCGCTGCGAACTTTTTCATCCATCTCAGGCATCTCGGCCTGACGGGATTCCAGTTCGTCCTGGACCATGGCTGCGCGCTCGGCGGCGGCAGCCAGTTCCTCTTCGAGTTCGGCTATCTGTTCTGTGCAATGGGTGAGCTGTTCCTGCCACTCCTGCATCTGCGTATTGAGCGTTGCCTTGCGCGCCTGCAAACGGTTACGCGCGTCTACTACATGGCGAATTTCGGTCTCCAGACGACTGACCGTGGTATTGGCCTCGTACATGGCAGCCTGGGCAGCATGGACGGCATCGCTGGCCTGATAATGGGCCTGGCGCCGCTTTTCGACCTCGCTTTCAGAGGCGCGCAGCTCGGCCAGTGAGGCCTCAAGTTCGGTTTGCGCCTTTTCGATTTCCTCGGCTTTTTTCTGCTGGTCGGCGCGGGCATTTTCTTCCCGGATCAGCCAAAGAACATGCTGTTTCTTTTCTCCGTCATGCTGCAGATCGCGATATTTGCGAGCGACTTCAGCCTGGGCTTCCAGACGGGTCAGCTGGGACTCAAGCTCGCGCATGATGTCTTCGACGCGAGTCAGGTTTTCCCGGGTGTCGCTCAGACGGCTCTCGGTCTCTCGGCGACGTTCCTTATAACGGGAGACGCCGGCGGCTTCTTCGAGATATACCCGTAATTCTTCAGGTTTTGCCTCGATCAGGCGATTGATCATACCCTGACCGATGATGGCATACCCTCTGGCGCCAAGACCCGTTCCCAGGAAGATGTCGTGAATGTCCTTACGCCGCACCTGTTGATTGTTGACGTAATAGCTGCTGGTACCGTCTCGCGTGAGCACGCGTCTGACGGCGATCTCACCGTATGTACTCCACTGCCCTACTGCGCGACCTTCGCTGTTGTCAAAGACCAGCTCGACCGATGCGCGGGCTGCCGGCTTGCGGTTGCCGGATCCATTGAAGATCACATCCTGCATGGACTCGCCACGTAACTCAGACGCGCGGGTTTCGCCCAACACCCATCGTACGGCATCGATGATGTTTGATTTTCCACAGCCGTTAGGGCCCACCACGCCAACCATCTGGCTTGGCACCGGTATTACTGTAGGATCAACAAAGGACTTGAATCCGGCTAGTTTGAGTTGGGTAAGGCGCACGTGTGGAACAATACAAAGTGAAAAAAACAATGCCTTCGCGGTGAACCGGCGAGTTCCCGATCCGGCAGCGAGGCTCCAACCCTGTATGATAACCCAGCCTTTCGGCCGTGAAGGTAAACAAAAGTTATACGGACAATATTTGCCTGATGCGGCGCGCTTGTCTTCCCGGTGAACCGAGTCGGTTACATGAACACGTCTTATTCAGACGATACAGTGGCATTCAGAAATCATCGTTATTTGCAACTATTCAGTAACGAAACACCACTGAACCTGATATTATGTTGCGTTTGAGCACGATGGATTTCGGCGGCCTGCGGCCTGGTTTTCCTGTGTGAATTTTAAGGGTGGCGCCATTATCTTTTGCTCTGCCCGAGTGGGGAGCTTTCACGAGACACGGGTAAGCGACAACAAGTTAAAACGGGATACAGTTTGAAAAAAGGTTTCTTTCTTGTCATGTTGGCACAGGCACTTTCGTCTCTGGCCGACAATGCGCTTTTTATCGCTGCCATAGCCCTTATTGCCGAACTGTCCGGACCCGACTGGATGACCCCCGCCATGAAGTGGTTCTTCGCATTTGCCTATGTCATTCTGGCGGCATTTGTGGGTGCCATCGCCGACTCGTTCCCCAAGGGTCGGGTCATGTTTGTCACGAACGCCATCAAAATCTCCGGCTGTATGCTGATGTTCGGTTTTGCCATGCTGGCTCCGGCCGACAAAAGCCTGCACGCTTATATTGTCTGTTTTTCCTATGCCCTGGTGGGCATAGGCGCGGCTGCATATTCGCCTGCCAAATACGGCATCGTCACAGAGTTGCTTCCCCCCAGAGACCTGGTCAAGGGCAACAGCTGGATCGAAGGGCTGACCGTGCTGTCGATCATTTTCGGGGTCGTGCTGGGCGGCAAACTGATAGAACCACCGCTGTCAGACTACCTGCTGGCCCTTCCCGGCATGTCGATGCTGGCAAAAACACCCGCAGAATCTGCCATCGTGGTCATCGGCGGTATTTATATACTCGCGGCGCTGTGTAACCTGCTCATCCCGAATACGCATTTCGTCTATCCGAAACAGGAATCGAATCCCGTCAAGCTGCTGAGTGTATTCAGCAGCTATGTCCGGATTCTCTGGCAAGATAAAGTGGGCCAGATTTCCCTTGCGGTCACAACGCTGTTCTGGGGTGCGGGCGCAACACTGCAATTGATCGTGCTGCAATGGGGTCGCGACCACCTGAATCTGAGCATTGCGCAGTCGGCTAACCTGATGGGCGTCGCTGCTATCGGGACGATTATCGGTTCGGTACTGGCTGGCCGCGTGCCGCTGACACGCGCCCTGCAAGTGCTGCCTATCGGTGTAGTCATGGGCTTCTCGGTTATGCTCATGACGATCGTCAAGGAAACCTGGGCTGTCTATTTCACGCTAATCCTTGTAGGTGGCCTTTCGGGCTTCTTTGTCGTGCCGCTTAACGCCCTGCTTCAGCATCGTGGCCACGTCCTGCTTTCGGCCGGACACTCCATTGCGGTCCAGAATTTCAACGAGCAGCTCAATATCCTGTTCATGGTTGCCATGTACTGGTTCATGCTTGAAATGGACCTGCACATTAACACCATCATTATTATTTTCGGTGTGATTGTTGCCCTGCTCATGGGGCTGGTCATCCTGTGGAGTTATCGTAACCAGCGACGATATCCGGCGACATTCGCAGAAATCGGAGAAGAAGGACATGGCCGGGCACAAGCCGGTCACTGAGAAACGAACGTCACCTACTGACTTCGCCCGATCTGCGCAGCGCCGAGGCGCTAATATCAGTTGCGCTGACCACTTCACGGCGCCCTGCCAGCCAGGCAACGAATCCACCCAAACGGTGCAGGTGCGTCAGGCCTGAGCCAGTTCCAGTATTTTTCTGAGTCGTTTCAGATCGAGCCACGCCAGTGGCTTGGCCGCCTGGTTGGCCATCAGATGATTGGGGTGAAAGGTAACCACTACGGGAATAGTCCGGCCCTGAACGCTGATGTGCAGCTCTGCCGCGTCGCGCAACTCACCCACAGGCCGGGTTGTTCCGAGCACGGATTGGGCCGCATTTCCCAATAACAGTACACATCTGGGCTGAACCAGCGCAATCTGCTGCTGCAGATAGTCGGCGCAGGCGTCGATTTCCTGCGGCTGAGGCGAACGCCCTACCATGGGTCTGCATTTGACTACATCGGTAATGAAAACAGACTGGCGTGCCAGCCCGATCGTTTTCAGCATATTATCCAGCAGTATTCCTGCCTGCCCACTCAGTGGCTCGCCACTTGCATCGTCCTGCGCGCCCGGTGCCTGATCGATAATCATCAGGGCAGCATCGGCCGGCCCCGTGCCCGGCACCGGCTGCCGCGCATGTTCAGACAGTCCGCACTTCGTACATTGCTGAATGGTTTTTGAAAGAACCGGCCATTCCGATCCATCTTGACGTGTCTGCTTTATGTCGGCCTCAGCATCGGACACTTTCTCGTAGACCAATCCTTCAACAGCGGAAATCTCCCTGAGCGTTGCCGACTCTGCCTGCTCTCCATGGTCTGGCGAAGGGGTACCTGAAGATGGCCCTGACACGATTTCCGAAGTGCGTTCGCCTGACTCCACCTGTGACAGTCGGCCGGACATACCGGTACGTCCCGCAGATTTGCCTCGCTGACGCTCCATCTGCTGCCGCAGTTTTGCCAGCGCCTGTTTGGCAGGGGATGGATCTGTCGTGGTGGACGCCGGGGGGGGTACAGGAGGTTCTTTGGCTGCGCCAGTGGACGGCGCTTCCGGCGTGACAGCCGTGACACCTGCGGCAGCGGGGCCGGTAGCAGAGGCCCCTGCCGCTGCAACGCCATTTACGGCCGAGTGCGAGGCTGCAGCATGCCCCGGGCCGGCAGCTGATGCATCCCCATGCGAGGCGACCAGCGGGCGCCCCCAGAGGCGATCAATGCCGCTCTCCTGCAGCCACAACAACTGCAGTGGATTAACGGATACATTCACCGGGTGCGCGGTCGGCTGGGTGGCGGGGGGTGTTGCGGACGATTCCATAGGCATCAGGATACCACGGATTTTTGCAAAACCCAGGCGTCTTCGCTCTTGCCTCTGCCTGCCGGGTAGTAGCCCTTACGCACGCCGATCTGCTCATAGCCCCAACGCTGATAAAAGGCAATAGCGCGTGTATTCGAGGGCCGTACTTCCAGGACCTGCATGTCCAGTCCGCAAGCCCGGACCCGCTCTTCGCCCCAGGCGAGCAGCCCCGCACCTACTCCCTTATCCTGCCAGTCTGGACGCACGCCAATAAGCAGCAAATGCGACACATCGGGTGCCATCATCTGCAGTGAAAATGCAATAATCTCCTGGGCGTGACAGACCACCCACCCCTCGTAGCCCGCCTTCAGCGAATCGCGGAAATTTCCCGCAGTCCAGGGATGAGACTGCACTGCACATTCAATACGCACAACTGCATCGATGTCCTCATCGGTCATGAGACGAACGGTATGCGCACTGTGCAGGACCTGCATGGCCTGTTGTCGGGCCTTAAGTTGATTGGAGGGCGCGGCAGGGCTCTGCACGGTCTGGTCCATTGTCGCCTGACCGTCGACTAGCGGAACTGCGCGTGGATTTCCGCCCTGACCCGACTCCCTTTCCTGCGTCGTAAATGCCACCTTATCACGCACATATAGCGGCGCAGCCTGATCGGCAGGAATAAAACGTTTGGACTTCCATGCACGCAGTCCAATGCGGGCCATGACAGCGGCGCTCGGCTCTGCCTCGGCATGCAGCGTTACGCCCGGTATCGCTGCCACTTCGGGGAACTGGCGAACGCCCGATCCGACCAGCACGACGGGCACTGCCGCGCCGTCAGCAAAACCATTCGGCGCTGCCCCGGTTTGCGTAGCCAGCCCCTTGCGTAACTGCTCAACCCAGAGGGGAATCTGTTCTGCGGCCACCAGGCTTGGGGCCTGTACTGCTACCAGCTCGCTTTCGCCGACTTCCTGCCAGGCCGCCAGGAAAGCCTCCTGCATGCGGGCATCGAGCACACTGACGATCAGCGTAGAAGGTGTTGCGGGGCGCACGGTTTCGGCAACGGCCAGTAGTGAGGAGACGGGAAAAACCGGAATATCCAGTCCGAGCCCCAGCCCTTGCGCCATACCCGCTGCGATTCTGAGCCCGGTAAAGCCACCCGGCCCCTGGCCGAAAACCACACCATGCACGTCCTGGCGCTGGAGTTCCGCCTGCAGCAGCAACTGGTCGATCATCGGCAGCAACTGTTCCGCATGTCCCTGCGATTGTGTACTGACCTTTTCTTCAACCAGGGACTGTCCGTGGCGAAAACGCAGTAATGCCGCCGAAGAACAGTTGGCAGAGCTTTCAAGGGAAATCAGATTGACATTCATGACAACGCTTTGAGGAAAATGGGAGATGTCGTCCCGCAATAGCGATGACCCGCTGCAATCGGGTTCCCGGTAATACGGCGTAACAACGACATCATTATAAACAGGATGCCGCTGCGAAATGGTTTGACGAAGCGACTTCTGCGTGAGCGATTTGCGCTAAAATGGCTCAAACAGTAGCGGGGTCCCGGCTTTATCACCCGCTTGGCGAACGACAATCTCATCGCAATGCATGCAGGCGAAATAATTGCAAAATGCAAAATAATCGCGGTATTTGTATCAAAAATATCAGCGACGCCTTAGAAAACATTTTTAGTGTAACTTATGGTGAAATTTCAGCCCTTCAAGCTGGGAGAAACTGTAACATGTACGCAAACTGCCCCAACATTTCTATTGGAAGCTACTAAGAATCAAAGTATGAATACACCACAAACTGCAACGTCAACTCCTCCACGCAAGATTCTGGTAGTCGACGACGACCCTCGCCTTCGCGACCTGCTGCGCCGCTACCTGACTGAACAGGGTTTCAATGTGTTCGTTGCGGAAGACGGAAAGGAAATGACCAAACTTTGGCAGCGCGAGCATTTCGATCTGCTGGTATTGGATCTGATGCTGCCTGGCGAAGACGGTCTGTCCATCTGTCGTCGGCTGCGCGGCGCGAACGATAACACGCCTATCATCATGCTCACAGCCAAGGCCGAGGAAATCGACCGTATCCTGGGACTGGAAATGGGTGCCGACGACTATCTGTCCAAACCGTTCAATCCCCGTGAGCTGCTGGCCCGAGTCAACGCCATTTTGCGCCGTCGCGGTTCCGAAGAACATCCCGGTGCGCCCAGCCAGGAAAACGAATCGATCGCTTTCGGCCCGTATACACTGAACCTGTCTACCCGCACTCTGTCGCGCGGGGAAGAGGTGGTCGCCATTACAACGGGTGAATTTTCTGTCCTGAAAGTATTCGCCCGCCATCCCAAGGTGCCCCTGTCCCGTGACAAACTGATGGAACTGGCCCGAGGCCGCGAGTACGAGGCTTTCGATCGCAGTCTTGACGTCCAGATATCCCGTCTGCGCAAGCTGATAGAGCCCAACCCTGCCAAACCTGTCTTCATTCAGACCGTCTGGGGGTTAGGCTACGTCTTCGTTCCGGACGGCGGTAACTAAACGACGGCGCCACCATGGCCGCTGCCAACGTGCAGTTCCCGCAGCTGCAGGAATTCGGTTCAAAGATCCGGCTGAGCTTATTCAGCCGGTCTTTTTTCCTGCTTGCCGCTTTGCTGGCCGTCAGTCTGACGTGCTGGCTGATCGTGTTTTTCAACATGCAGGAAGAGCCGCGCGCCTCGCAGATGGCCGAGCGTGGCATCACCGCACTTAAGATTACTCGCAAGTCGCTGGCCTACGTTCCACCCAGTGACCGTAATGCGTTGGTGATTGATCTGGCCACGACGGGCGATATCCAGGTGTTCCCGCGCCAGCTGGACGATGCGTTGGAACCCCTGCCCGATACCTCATTCTGGCGGATTTTCGCGGACAAAATCCAGCGCTCCGACACCCAGCAGGAAATCGTCATGGCCTCTAGCATGAACGGTGAGCCGGGTATCTGGATCAGTTTCAATGTTGGCGATGAGCTTTACTGGCTTCTGCTCAAATCCTCAACAGACAATCTCCCGCAATTGCGTGAATGGATAGGATGGGGCGTCATCGCCCTGCTCCTGGCTCTGATCGGCGCCGCGATCAGCGTGCGGTTTGTCAATACCCCTCTGTCCCGACTGGCCAAGGCGGCGCAGCAGGTTGCGCGCGGTGAAAACCCGGCACCACTGCCGGATGATCAGGGCCCCCTGGAAATTCGCGAACTAAATAGCGCCTTCAACCGCATGGCACGGGATATTCGCCAGACAGAAGCCGACCGGGAACTGATGCTGGCCGGTATCTCCCACGATTTGCGCACCCCGCTGGCGCGCATGCGCCTGGAAATTGAGCTGAGCAACGTCAGCGACGAAACACGCAGCGCTATTGACGAAGATCTTGGGCAGATCGATCACAGTATCGGCCAGCTCATGGAATACGCCAGACCTGCCGGCGTGCTGCCGGAAAAGGCCATCAATGTATCCGTCATCCTGCACGAACTCACCGAAAGGGAAAGAGCCCATACCGAGTCTCTTGGCGGCACACTGCGTACCCTGATACAACCCGATCTTTATGCCCGTATCGGCGAACTCAACCTGAAACGGATTGTCAGTAACCTGATAGAGAACAGCCGTCGCTACGGCCGTTCCATTTCTGACGGGCAGGCGCATATCATGGTACGGGTCCGTGAAAAAGGCAGCGTGATCGAAATTGACGTATGTGACAGCGGACCGGGGATCAATGCGAAAGATACCGAAAGACTGCTGCGTCCTTTTTCCCGCGGCGAGGCTGCCCGTACAGGCGTGTCCGGCGCCGGACTAGGACTATCCATTGTCGAGCGCCTGCTTCAGCACGTTGGTGGTACGCTGAAACTGCTGCCAAATCAGCCTGCCGGCCTGGTCGGACACATAGAAATACCTAAAGCTCGAGATAGAAATTATCAATTAGACAGTCAATCTTGATAGTGTAAAATATCGTTAAGGATTCTCCGGAGAAGGAAGCGGATTCGTTTTCCGCCTTCATGTCTCCTACCCGCCTCATGGCGCGGGCTGTCATACGCCCGGTATTGCCGGGTGATTGGTCAACCTCTTATAAGGAATTGTTATGAAAACAGTTGGTGAAAAGCTCGAATCGTTCAAAGTCGTAGGTGTCAAACCCGGTTTCAACAACCATGAAGAAAATGGCGTCTCTGCGTTCGAAGACATCACAGAATCTTCCTTCCCAGGCAAATGGAAAGTCATCTACTTCTATCCAAAAGATTTCACATTCGTATGCCCTACCGAGATTGTTGGCTTCAACAACCTGGCTCAGGACTTCGAAGATCGCGACGCCGTCCTGATGGGTGGTTCCGTTGACAACGAATTCTGCAAACTGGCATGGCGCCGTGAACACCCGGATCTTAACAAACTGGGTCATTACTCCTTTGCCGACTCTACCGGCTCGCTCATCGACCAGCTGGGCGTACGTGAGCGTAACGAAGGTGTTGCTCTTCGCGCCACATTTATCGTCGATCCTGACAACGTCATTCAACACGTATCCGTTAACAACCTGAACGTTGGACGCAATCCTGAAGAAGTCCTGCGTATTCTGGACGGCCTGCAAACAGACGAACTGTGTCCTTGCAACCGTGCTGCCGGCGGCGACACACTGTAAGACGTACTAACCCGGTTCGCCGGGTTTTTTCTCCACCCACCAATAGGAAAAAGCGATGGAATTTCTCACAACGATTAAGAATGAAGTGCCCGACTGGGCAAAGGATATTCGTCTGAATCTGGATGGCACCATTGCCCGCTCCTCACTCAAACCCGCCGATGCGGTCGGGGTCGCCCTTGCTGCCGCCTTCGCTGCCAAAAACAGCTTTCTGATCGAGCAGTTCAAATCGGGGCTATCTGAGGAAGATGCTAACGGCGCGCTGACGGCGGCTGCTCTGATGGGCATGAACAACACATGGTATCCGTATGTGGAAATGACGGGCGACAGCCAGCTCAAGACATTGCCGCCCATGCTGCGCATGAATGCCTATTCTTCACATGGCGGTATCGAACAGGATCGCTTCGAACTGTTTGCACTGGCTGCATCCATTGTTGGTAAGTGCCATTTCTGCGTGAAATCGCATTTTGACAATCTTAAAAAGGCAGGCTTCAGTATCGAACAGCTGCGGGATGCCGGCCGGATTGCATCGGTAGTGAATGCCGCCGCGCTCGCCCTGAACGCAGTCGGTAAATAAGCTTATCGGATGACTTCATTGCCTTGTCCAAAATGGGCATTCAGGCACCCGGTAACCGGCAGGCAGTTTGCTCCCTCCAGACCGCGACAAACCATCGCGGTTTTTTGTCGCCGTTTTTCGACTCAGTTTCGTTTTCTGACGCTGCCTACGCGCGAGAAAGCAAAGCGATGGCAGTGGCCGCGATCCCCTCCTTGCGGCCCAGATATCCAAGATGTTCGTTGGTTTTGCCCTTCACGTTCACGCAACCCGGCTCCAACGCCAGATCAGCCGCGATATTGCGTACCATGTCTGCCGCATAGGGCATGATTTTCGGAGCCTGCGCATGAATGGTCGCATCTACATTTACAACCACCCAGCCCGCCTCACGAACACGGCGATAGGCCTCGCGCAATAGTATTCGACTATCGCTGCCCTCGAAGGCCGGATCAGTATCAGGAAAAAGACGACCGATATCGCCCAGTGCCGCCGCCCCCAATATGGCATCGGTAATCGCGTGCAACAACGCATCCGCATCGGAATGCCCAAGCAGGCCATGGGAATGAGGAATGGTCACCCCCCCCAGAATCAACGGCCTTCCCTGCTGCAAGGCATGAACATCAAAACCCTGTCCAACACGCAAACCGATAGTCATACTTATATTCTCCGAATTAAAAATCGTACTTCTGCTCTTGCAGATGGCAATCGTGGCCGCAAATCGTTCAATCGCATGACGGCTTAACGCCCGGTGAAGGGCCAAGGCCTGGAGTCACCATCGTATCCCCCATTGCGACTACCCTTATCAACTCGCTGTCGTTACCACACGGCCCAACCGTCCCTCGCAGCAGCCCATCGCTAACAAGCCGTCGCAACCATCCTCTGGATCCACTCGTAGCATCCACTCATCCCTGCGTCCTGCGCAACTGCCCCACGCAACTACCCGTCTTAACGCTTAGAGCCATTTTTCCATCATGGCAAAATCCTGTGGCCATGTAACTTTCATGTTCTGTGCACTGCCACGAATCAGCAAAGGGCTAGCACCTGCGGCTTCCATGGCTGAGGCCTCATCGGTCATGTCACGTCCGTCCCGGATCGCTGCCACCAGGGCATCGAGCAATGCCGCTGCCGGAAACAGCTGGGGAGTCTGTGCCAGCCACAGGCCATCACGTGGGACGGTCTGTTCTACGCAAACCTGTTGATGCTCATCCACCGTCGCTCGCTTGACCGTATCCGGCACCGGCATCGCCAGCAGGCCACCTTTATTCTGTTGCAGACAGGTATCAATCAATGCCTTGAGCGATTCGGCCTGCAGGCCCGGCCGGGCGGCGTCGTGCACCAGCGCCCAGCCCTCGCCGCCATGAAATTCAAGCGCAGTCCTGAGTGTGTCGCATACCGTGTGCGCCCGAGTCGCGCCTGCAGTTCGATGAATATGAACCTGCGTGCCAAACTCAAGCGTGTCAATACAGGTATCTTCCGCAGTAACGCCGATATGAACCGAGGCAACCCGGCTGTCACGTTGCAGCGCCTGAACTGCCAGCTGAAGCATGGTAATGCCACGTATGGTGCAATATTGCTTGGGAAGACGACGCTCGGTCGTTAGCGCACGCGCCCCGACCCCGCCGGCCGGAATGATTGCAAAGATAGTGTCGGACATGGAAAAGGCGCCGGAAACACCCGGCAGTCGTGTCATTGAACAGACCAGATAATATCACGGCTGTTGCCAGCGTCACGTGCTGACCGCAAGTCGCGTTGCGCTGACTGTCAGGTGGGTTCCCTGCGGGGCGTCTGCTGCCCTGTATCTGATAAAATGGACAGATTCGATCCCTGCTTGTGTCCCTGTGTCAAACTCCACCCTTTCCACCCTTCAGAACGCGCTCAAACGCGGCCAACGCTACAGCTATCCCCGTCCCCCGGGCTCTGGTGATGCCTGGTTGTCGGCTGCTCTTGCCAGATCAGCCGGCCAGCCACTGGTGCTGCTTTGCGCCGATCCCTTGCAGGCACAGCGCCTGCATGACGAAGTCATCCTATTTGACCCGAACTTGCGTGTCCGGCAGTTCCCCGATTGGGAGACGTTGCCCTACGACGGTTTTTCGCCGCACCAGGATCTGATTTCCGAAAGGCTCAAGACCCTCTCTGCGCTCATGCATGGCAAGGTCGACGTGCTGACGGTTCCGGTGACCACAGCGCTGTATCGCCTGGCACCCACTGCGTTTCTGGCAGCGTATTCTTTCGCCTTTAAAAAAGGCGACAAACTGGACGAGACCGCGCTGCGCGAGCAGCTTATGCTGGCAAACTATGCGCATGTTACCCAGGTCACTGCGCCGGGGGAATTCAGCATCCGTGGCGGGCTCATCGATCTGTTCCCCATGGGGTCCGTTCTTCCCTACCGGATAGATCTTTTCGACGATGAAATCGAATCCATCCGCAGCTTTGATCTGGATACCCAGCGCAGCCTGTATCCCGTCAATGATGTTGAGCTGCTACCTGGCCGTGAATTTCCCATGGACGAAACCGCCCGTACCCACTTTCGTTCACGTTTCCGCGATCTTTTCGAAGGCGACCCTTCTCGTGCACTACCCTACAAAGACATGGGAAACGGCATTGCCTTTGCGGGCATCGAGTATTATCTGCCGCTTTTCTTTGACGAAACCGCCACGCTATTTGACTATCTGCGGCCCGATACCATTACGATCACCCTGGGTAATGTTGAAGAAGCCATCCAGCGTTTCTACGAAGATACACATAGTCGCTACCGTTTTCTGAAAAGTGATCGCGAACGGCCTGTCTTGCCCCCTGACCATCTGTTCCTGTCAGAAGAACAGTTTTTCGTCCACCTGAAAACCTTTGCCCGTCTGCACCTGGACGAGAAAACACCCAACAGCGAATTTTCTGCTGCACCCGACATCGCCGTGCTCAGACGCAATGACGAGCCCTTCCAGCGCCTGCGCGGGTGGCTGCAACGCCGCGAACAACGCCTGCTGTTGTGTGCCGATTCTGCAGGTCGCCGCGAAACCCTGCTGCAACTGCTGCGCGAACAGGGCCTGGAACCCAGTGCCACATTCGATAACATCCAGGACTTTATCGAATCCGACGTCGACTTTGGCATTGCCATCGCGCCCCTGAACACCGGCTTCATCATCCATGACCATCAGCTTTGCCTGGTCACGGAGAACGATTTGTACCCCGGTTCAGCTTCGATCGCACAGCGGCGACGCAAGAAACAGGAACATGCCAGCAATGTCGACGCCATGGTGCGCGATCTGTCCGAACTGCGGGAGGGCGACCCCGTCGTACATATGCAATACGGCATCGGCCGATATCACGGGCTGGTCACCATGGACCTGGGCGAAGGCGATATCGAATTATTACATCTGCAATACTCAGGAAATAGCACCCTGTACGTTCCCGTATCGCAGTTGCATGTCATTTCCCGCTACAGCGGCACTGATCCCGAACATGCCCCATTGCACCAGCTTGGATCGGGACAATGGGATCGTGCGCGAAAAAAGGCCGCCAGGCAGATTCGCGATGCGGCCGCCGAACTGCTGGCACTATACGCCCTGCGCGCGGCGCGAGAAGGGTTTTCCTTCAAGCTGCCTTTCTCTGATTACCAGACCTTTGTTGAAGGCTTTGGCTTTGAAGAAACAGCAGACCAGCAGGCAGCCATTGATGCCGTGATTGGCGATATGACTTCCGGCAAGCCCATGGACCGGCTGGTCTGCGGCGACGTCGGGTTCGGCAAGACGGAAGTGGCGTTGCGCGCCGCCTTTCTTTGCGTGGCCAATGGTAAGCAGGTGGCACTCCTTTGCCCCACTACCCTGCTGGCTGAACAGCACGCCCAGACATTTGCCGACCGTTTTGCCGACTGGCCCGTGCGCGTGGCTGAACTATCGCGCTTTCGCAGCACAAAAGAAGTCAAGGCTTCGCTGGAAGGATTGCAGGACGAGACAGTTGATATTGTCATTGGCACACACAAGCTGCTGGGCAGGGAAGTCAAATTCAAACGTCTCGGCCTGGTCATCATTGACGAAGAACATCGCTTCGGCGTCCGCCAGAAAGAGGCCCTGAAAGCACTGCGTTCTGAGGTCGACATTCTGACCCTGACTGCCACACCGATTCCGCGGACGCTGGGCATGTCACTTGAAGGCATCCGCGACTTTTCCGTAATTGCCACGGCCCCTCAGAAGCGCCTGGCCATTAAAACCTTTGTGCGACGCGAGGACGGCAGCACGATCCGTGAAGCGGCACTGCGCGAACTCAAGCGTGGCGGACAGGTTTACTTCCTGCATAACGAAGTGGAAACCATCCAGAACCGCCGTGCGCGACTTGAAGAGCTGCTTCCCGAAGCCCGGATCGCCGTGGCGCACGGGCAGATGCCAGAACGCGAGCTGGAAGAGGTCATGAAGGGCTTTTATCAGCAGCGATTCAATATCCTGCTGTGCACGACGATTATCGAAACGGGCATTGACGTTCCCAGTGCCAACACCATTATCATTCATCGTGCAGATCGGCTGGGACTGGCGCAGCTGCATCAGCTGCGTGGTCGTGTCGGACGTTCACATCACCAGGCTTATGCCTATCTGCTGACACCGGGTGAAGACGCCATTACGAGCAATGCAAAGAAAAGACTGGAAGCCATCCAATCCATGGAAGAGCTGGGATCCGGTTTCTTTCTGGCCATGCACGATCTGGAAATTCGCGGCACCGGAGAAGTCCTGGGAGAATCTCAGTCGGGTAATATCAATGAAATTGGCTTCACCATGTACACCGATCTGCTGAACGAGGCAGTGCGAGCCCTCAAGGCCGGTGAAGAGCCCGATCTGGAAACGCCATTCAATTCGGTCTGTGAAGTCAAACTGCACACTTCTGCCTTGCTCCCTGCCGACTATTGCACAGATATTCACGCGCGTCTGTCGCTGTACAAACAGCTGGCGCATGCCAAAAATGAAGATGATCTGCTTACGATACAGGAAGCCCTCACGGACCGCTTCGGAAAAATGCCGGAACCGGCGCGTATGCTGATTGCGACACACCGGCTTCGCATTCTGGCCGAAGCCCTGGGCATCATCAAGGTCGACATCAGTGACGAACAGGCTTTGCTGGTCTTTGGCCCGAAAACCAATGCCGATCCGCTAAAGATGATCGAACTGGTTCAAAAGCAGAAACATATCCGTTTTTCGGGTGCCGACAAACTGCGCATTGAGCTGAACAACATGCCCGATATCAACCGCCGCATCGAATCCATCCGTATACTGCTCAAAACCCTGGCAGCCCGATAACACTATTTCAATTCTGATTATTCGACATTCCCGGACTTTCTTACCATGCATCTCGTACTTCAAGCCCCCGGCATCCGCCATGACCTGGTTGAACAGGCCGCTGCCCTGGTCAGCGCCAACCGAATCACACCACTGAATGCATGTGCCATGCGCCTTGAAGACATAGACGGGTCAGCCCTGCAGGAATTGCAGGACTGGGCCGCCGCCAAACGGGTGGATATCGCCACGCTGGATGTCATTCGCCCGCTGGGAGAAATGAAAATACTGGCAATGGACATGGACTCCACGCTCATCAATATCGAATGTATCGATGAAATTGC
The DNA here is from genome assembly GCA_023389155.1 of Pseudomonadota bacterium. GTDB lineage: Bacteria > Pseudomonadota > Gammaproteobacteria > Burkholderiales > Burkholderiaceae_B > Advenella. The sequence goes on along the minus strand of JAEWEV010000032.1, from coordinate 21,309 downwards.
CGATATGGTCGGCAGGAAAGCCGAAGTTTCTGCCATCACCGAAGCGGCCATGCGTGGAGAAATCAGGGACTTCAGTGAAAGCCTGCGGCGGCGCGTTGCCCTGCTCGAAGGGGTTAACGAGGAAGATCTGTTGCGCGTTTACGAAGAACGGTTGCAACTGAATACCGGTGCGGAAAAGCTGATACGCACAATGAAGGCTGCCGGTGTCCACGTGATGGTGGTATCAGGTGGCTTCACTTTTTTTACCGAAAGACTGCGTGAACGGCTGGGACTGGACAGTACTCATGCCAATGTTCTGGAGGTACAAAACGGCAAACTCACCGGGCAGGTGCTCGGTCACATTGTGGATGGAGCCAGTAAAGCCGCCCACCTGAAGGCGCTCGCCATCACGCTGAATGCTTCCGCCGAACAGTGTATCGCCATGGGAGATGGTTCCAATGACCTGGCCATGCTGGCCAATGCCGGGTATTCTGTGGCGTTCCGCGCCAAACCTGTGCTGCAGGAAGCAGCCGCGTTCCGGATCAATTACTCGGGTCTGGATGCAGTGTTAAACTGGTTTGACAGCAAAGACGTACTGCAGGCCGCCCAGAAAGCAGAGTAAATCCAGACGGGGAGCCTGGCCTGTCATGTAGTAGGGGTTTGCACCTCGAAAATGTCTGTCGTCCGGCACAGGATGCTGCAGGCAATGACAGTGCCGAGCCAATTGCTGTTTTACCTTGAGTCACGGAGACACCACAGTGAAAGTCAAACGAATTGTTGCCAATATTCATTGCACAGACACCGCTGCCGCCCGCGCCTTCTACCAAGACGTACTGGGTATGGATCTACTCATGGACCATGGCTGGCTCATCACTTTCGGATCGAATGAGCGCATGCGTACGCAACTGAGCATCGCGACCGAAGGCGGCTCGGGTACGCCAACCCCCGACCTTTCCATTGAGGTGGACGATCTTGACGAGGCATTGCAACGTTGCGCCGCTGCTGGCATCACTCCCGAATACGGCCCGGTTTCCGAACCGTGGGGCGTTCGCCGGTTTTTCGTGCGAGACCCCTATAATCGACTGATCAATATTCTCGTACACCGGTAGACTGTGGGAAGACAGAGTAGAATCCCATCATGGCACGAGACTGAATCATAGCAACACAATGCACGGGACTGATTCCTCGCGGTAAATCGCCGGGCATTGTACAAGCCAGCACACGATTTCATCACGATAACGATCATGGGGAAAATCATGGACCTGAACCTGGCCATCGTTGATCATCTGAAGCGGTTTCCACCGTTCCAGAATATGCGGAACGACGTACTGCAGGCACTGGCTGGCCGGCTGAAAATCAATTACTTCGAAAAAGATGAAACTATCATCGCGGCCAACGCCCCGCCGCCCGACACCTTTTATATTGTCAAACAGGGTATTGTTCAGACGGAGCAGCTTGCCAGTTCCGAACGTCAGTATCGCGATACCTTCGAGTTGCACGAAGGAGAATGTTTTCCGCTAGGGGCCATACTGGCGAGCCGTTCTCCAGGCAGCCAGTTCGTCGCGGCCACCGATACCTTTGTCTATGAATTGAGCCTTGCCGGTTTTCAGCAACTGCGCGCAGAATCTCCCGTCTTTCGCGACTACTGCGAACAGCGAACGGCCTTGCTTCTGGAGTATTCCAAGCAGATCATACAGGCCCAGTACAATCGAAGCAGTGCGGAACAGCATGCACTGAGCATGGCGCTGCGAGATCTGATCCGCAGGGAACCCGTCACCTGCCCGCTCACCATGCCCCTGCGCGAAGTACTGCGTCATATGAAGGATCAGCAAGTCGGATCCATCATTGCCGTTGATGAAAGGAACCAGGCAGTCGGCATTTTTACCCTTCAGGATCTGCTCAATCGCGTTGCACTGCCGCAGGCAGACCTGGACCTGCCCTTCTCCACCTATATTACTGCCGATCCCGTATCCCTGCCCCCGACGGCGCCCGCTTCCGAAGCCGCCCTGATCATGGCCCGACACGGCTTTCGGCACATTGTGGTCGCCGATCCGCAAAGCGGCACCCTGCAAGGCATGGTATCCGAAAAGGATCTGTTCTCGCTGCAGCGAATCAGCCTGCGCCAGATTAACCTGCGCCTGCAGGCGGCGCAGTCGGTAAAAGACATCGTGACCTGCTGCGAAGACATCCGCAAGCTTGGCGACAACATGATGGCTCAGGGTATCGGCGTGGAGCAGATCACGCAGATTATCTCTGCGTTGAATGACCTGACACTGGTCCAGGTATCGCGGCTGATGCGCGATCACCATCCGCAAGTGCAGCAACTGGATTATTGCTGGCTCGCACTGGGGTCAGAAGGACGCATGGAGCAGACGCTCTATACCGACCAGGATAATGGCATTATTTTCCACGCCAGCGCAAATCAGGAAAAGTCTTCGACACGACGCATACTGCTTGACTTCGCCCGCGACGTCAATCACACCCTGGACGCCTGTGGCTTTCCCTTGTGTCAGGGGAATATCATGGCTTCCAATCCCGAGTGGTGCCTTAGCACGGAAGAATGGCGCCAGCGATTCAACAGCTGGATCAGCAGCCCCGATCCCGCAGCCATTATGCACTCCACCATTTTCTTTGATTTCCGGGCACTGGACGGGAACATGCAACTGGCGACTGAGCTGCGCCAATGGCTCAACCATGTCGTCCCCCAGCATCCGGTGTTCCTGCGATTCCTCACCCAGAATGCCGTGTCTCGCAAGCCACCGCTTGGTCTTTTCAGGGACTTTGTTACCGGTGAAAACAACACCCTGGATCTGAAAACCCAGGCTGCGGTTCTTTTTGTTGACGCCGCGCGCGTTCTCGCACTGCGGGCCGGCAGTTCGCAGACTAACACCGTATTGCGGCTGAAGGAAGCCGGCCCCTTGGCCGGGCTGCGCAAGGAACAGGCAGATGCGTACAGCGAATCATTCCTTTATATTCAACTGCTGAGAATGCAATTGCATCATCAGGCCAAAAAGACAGACGCGGGCTATACCAATCAGATCAATCCTGCGACCCTGAATGCCCTGGATAACCGCATCCTTCGTGAAGCGTTTCGCCTGGCCAAATCCCTGCAGAGCATGCTGGCGGTCAAATATGCACTTTGACATCATCAGCCTTCACCCCGACCCTGCACTGGCAGTAGTGGGACAAGACGTCAGACAGATGCGCGGGCGTGTACTCGGCTTATTCTGCGTATTCGGCTTATTCCGTTCATCCGGCTCATCGTGTTCATACCGGAGCCGAACATGAATCTGTTCAAGCTGTTCCGTTCGGCCTCGCAGCACACGCTTGCGCCTTCGCTGCAGGCGCGCTTTGAGGCATGGCAGGCGCTGCCGCTCGCAAGTGGCGACAACAACGTACATGACAGCCGCCTGGTTGTCCTGGATGTGGAAACCAGTGGCCTTGACCTGAAGAAGGATACGCTGATCGCCATCGGCGCCATCGCCATACAGCAAGGTCGCATTGTTCTTGAAGACGCCTTTGATATTGTGCTGCGTCAGGAAAAGACCAGCAGCAAAAGCAATATCCTGATTCATGGCATCGCCGGTGGAAAGCAGCGCAGCGGCATTGAACCTGCCGAAGCACTCATGCAGTTTCTGGAATATATCGGTCCGGACCCCCTGGTTGCCTTCCATGTGAATTTTGATCAGGTCATGCTGGAAAAGAGTCTGAAAACCTGGCTGCAGACCGATTTGAAAAAACGCCAATGGATTGATCTGGCCTATCTCGCTCCCGCCCTGGATCGTGAGCATGCCCTGCATCACAAAACGCTGGATGACTGGATGCGCGTGTTCGGTATCCACAACCACCGACGCCACAACGCCGTCGCCGATGCACTTGCTACGGCTGAACTTTTCTTATGCATCAACAGGAAATGCGAACAACAGGGATGGCGCACGCTCAACAGCCTGAGTACCGTGGAAAGACAGTATCGACGCCTGCTGGGCCAGTGATAACGTCCTCCGTTCCGGATCTTCCATGGCAATCATAAGGCACTTGACTTACCTGCACTGCCAAGGTCGTGACAAGAATGCTATCTGTCTATTCTGCCGTGACCGTTATAAGAATCTTCACTTCCCTGCCCAGCACTACCCTGCCATTACCGTAACAAAAACCTTATCTTCCAATCTGCAACCGCTGAAATCAGAGGCTTGCCCCCTGTTATGCCGCAGCTGTTAAAAAATCCCGGTCAGAGCATGGCTCCGCCGGGATTTTTTTATATGATCTGAAAATACCGCTCAGGCCGACTTATGACGGCGCACGGGGTGCTTCATGAGATGCCGCCAGACAAAACCGGGGTAAGCCAGCACCACATACAGGCATGCTGCAATCGTGTAGAACTCCCAGTTCTTTGCTGACGGATTCGCATAATTGGCTTCAATGGCACACCCAATGGCGCCCACCACAAAATACCCTGCCAGTACTTCCATTAGTCGGGTGCTGACGTGCTTGACGGGTACATTTGGTGTTACTACCGCACCAGGCACATACAAAACCAGGCCCAGCAATACTGCTGCCGCGATCATATAAGGCAAATTCCCCGCCTGCGTTGCCAGCAACCAGCATCCTGCAGCGATAACGGCATAGGAAACCAGCGCACGCAAGGGATAAAACCAGAATGGCCTTTCTGGTTCACCAGTCTGTGACCACAAGGTGAACACAAAGGCGCGTTCCGTCAGGAACGGCGCCATGGCAAAGACAAACGCCAGAATAATGAAGATCCAGATCGACTCGGAAGGATACATATCAGCTCAGTGTCAGAATTTCAGCGAGGCCTCAATAACCTGCATGCACAGGGCCATCAGTCCGCCAGGCAAAATGCCCAGTAGAATGATCAGCGCGCCATTGACGGACATGACACCACTGCGGAAAGACCAAGAGGTATCGGGAGCGGGCACATTCTGCACCGGCTCATCGAAATATACAACCTTGACTACGCGCAGATAATAGAAAGCACCAATCAATGAGCAGATGACCGCGTAAATGGCCAGCCATACATGTCCGGCAGACACCACAGCCTGCAAAACTACCAGTTTGGCCTGAAAGCCGACCAGCGGCGGGATGCCTGCAAGAGAGAACATCAGCAGCAGCATGCCAAAAGCCATCAATGGACTGCGCTGATTCAGGCCTTTGAGATCATCAATATTTTCGCATTCAAACCCCTGACGACTCATCAGCAGCACCAGACCGAAGCTGACCAGTGTTGTCAGTACGTAGGTAACGATATAGAACAGGGATGACGCATAGGCGCCACTCATCACCGTACCGTTTGCCGCTACACCAGAGAGCAGACCCAGCAGGACAAAGCCGACATGCGAAATGGTGGAATATGCCAGCATGCGCTTGAAGTTGGTCTGCATGATCGCCGTCAGGTTACCAATGGCCAGCGACAGCACAGACAGAATGATCAGCATGGGTTGCCAGCTCAGCGCAACCCCATTGAGGCCTTCGATCAGCAGCCGAAGCGCAATGGCCAGCGCGGCAAGCTTGGGGGCAGCACCCAGTGTCAGCGTAATCGCGGTAGGAGCACCCATATACACGTCAGGAATCCACATATGAAATGGAACTGCGCCCAGTTTGAATGCAAGGCCGGCCACGATAAAGACCGTACCCAGGACCAGTGTCATTTCACCGGCCTGTCCACTGCGAATGACCTGCGCCACACCGGCAAGATCCACATGCCCGGTGGCACCATAAACCATGGAAATACCGTAAAGCATGAAGCCGGAGGCCATTGCACCCAGCACGAAATATTTCATGGCCGATTCGGTTGCAACCAGGGAATCACGACGCAACGCAACCAGCGTATACAGGGCAAGCGACATCAATTCCAGACCAAGATAGATGGTCAGCATGCTACTGGCTGAAATCATCACCATTTGCCCGAGCAGCGCGCACAAGGTCAGCGGATAGATTTCGCCAGATTTTGACATGTCACGATCGACGACATATTGCCGGCTGTAAATCAGCGTTGCCAATACCGCCAGATAGGAACAGATTTTCAGGAAATGGGCCATGGGATCGGCCACATACATACCGTAGAACGTGGTGCCCATTACTGCCGAGTTCCACTGCATCAGCGAGACCACCGTCAGAATGACGAGTGTGCAGAGTGAAAACACATACGTGGTTTTGCGAGTGGCTTCCTGACTGAATGCATCGTAAACCAGTATGCCCATGGCCATGACCAGCAGGACAATCTCAGGCGCGGCAAGTGCAAAATTAAATTGATTTTCCATGATGACTCAGTCTTACAGTTTAGAAATGGCCACGTGATCCAGCAGATGCTGAACAGACACATGCATGACGTCGGTAAAGAGTTTTGGATAAATACCCATTACCAGCACGAAGATGGCCAGTATTGCCAGCAGCGCGTATTCGCGGCAGCTGACATCTTTCATTTGTTTCACGGCTTCATTCGTGATTTCACCGTATGCGACACGCTTGACCATCCACAATGAGTAGGAAGCACCCAGAATCAGGGCGGTTGCAGTAAGCAGACCAATCCAGAAATTGTGTTCCACTGCGCCAAGAATCACATAGAACTCACCGACAAATCCGCTGGTTGCCGGCAGACCGCTATTGGCCATGGAGAAGAGCACGAAGAACGTGACGAACTTGGGCATGGTATTGATCACACCGCCATAATCGGCGATGCGACGCGTATGCAATCGGTCATACAGCACGCCGATACACATGAACATCGCGCCCGAGACAAAGCCATGCGAGATCATCTGAATGATCGCCCCTTCCATACCTGCAGTATTGAAGAGGAAAAAACCCAGCGTCACAAAACCCATGTGGGCAACGGATGAATACGCCACCAGTTTCTTCATGTCGTCCTGAACAATCGCCACCAGGCCAATGTAGATCACTGCAATCAGTGACAGTGCGATCATCAGGCCGGCCATGCTATGCGAAGCATCGGGTGCAATTGGCAGGGAAAAACGCAAGAAACCATAAGCCCCCAGTTTCAGCATGATGGCCGCCAGCACAATTGAACCGCCCGTTGGCGCCTCAACGTGAGCATCAGGCAACCACGTGTGCACTGGCCACATGGGCACTTTCACGGCAAAGGCAGCCAGCAGGGCAAAGAAAATCAGCACTTGCGGCGTATAGCCCAATTTTGCCTGATGCCAGGCCAGGATATCAAAAGTGCCGGTCTGGGAGTAGAGATAAATGAATGCCACCAATGTGAGCAGTGAGCCCAGCAGCGTGTAAAGGAAGAATTTGAAAGCTGCATACACACGGTTGGGACCACCCCACACCCCGATAATGATATACATCGGAATCAGTGTGGCTTCAAAGAATATGTAGAACAGCAGACCATCCAGCGCAGCGAACACGCCAACCATCAGACCCGACAGGATCAGAAACGCCGCCATATACTGAGCAACGCGCTTGGTAATGACCTCCCAGCCGGCGACAACCACAATCACTGTGATAAAGGAAGTGAGCAGAACCAACCACATGGAAATGCCGTCAACGCCCAGGTGATAGGTGGCAGAGAATGCCTCGATCCATGGCGTTTTCTCGACGAACTGCATCTGTGCAGTAGAGCCGTCAAAGCCAAAATACAGGGGCAGCGTGACCAGGAAACCGATCAAAGAGCCAAAGAGCGCCAGTTTGCGCGTGAAATCCGCACGTTCATCGCTGCCCATGATCAGAACCAGAATACCGGCAACGATAGGCACAAAAATTGCCAGGGACAGCCAGGGTAAGGTAGAAGTCATTTCGCCCATCTTAAAGTACCAGCACAAATATTGAAATGAAGGCAATCACGCCGACGATCATGGCGAACGCATAATGGTAGATGTATCCGGATTGCAGATGACGGCTGATGGCAGCCACCAGGCCGACCAGACGTGTACTGCCGGACACCATTCCGCCATCGATCACGCCCTTGTCACCAACGTTCCAGAACACCGAACCCAGCGCACGGGCGCCACGGGCAAACACATTCTCGTTGACCCAGTCAACATAGTATTTGTTTTCCAGAACCCGGTTCACGCCAGAGAAAGACCGATATACCTTCGCTGGCAGCGCAGGATTGATCAGATAGCAATACCAGGCAACGACCAGGCCGGCAATCATGAGCCAGAACGGAACGGTGGTGAAGGCATGAAGTCCGTAAGCAACCCAGCCGTGGAATTCGTGGGCCAGTTCTTCCATGGCAGGATGATGCTCGGAAACCGCAATCACACCCTTGAAGAAATCACCGAATAGCAAAGGCGCAATGGCCCAGGCACCCACCACAACAGATGGGATGGCAAGAAGCACCAGTGGCAGGGTCACGACCCATGGCGACTCGTGAGGCTTGCCGCCATGATGGTGCTCGCCATGGTCATGGGCATCATCATGCCCGTGCGCATTGTCTGCCTCGGCATGGCTATGATGCGCATGCTCATCGGTATTGAAGCGCGGTTTGCCGTGGAAGACCAGGAAGTACACGCGGAACGAATACAGTGAAGTGACGAAAACGCCGATCAGTGTCGCCCAGTAAGCAAATCCACTACCCCACACCGTTGCAGCACCGGCCGCTTCAATGATATGTTCCTTGGAATAGAAACCGGCAAAAAATGGCGTACCCACCAGTGACAGCGTACCGATCAGGAACGTAATCCAGGTAACAGGCATGTATTTGCGTAGTCCACCCATATTGCGGATGTCCTGATCATGATGCATGCCGATAATGACGGAACCGGCTCCAAGGAACAGAAGTGCCTTAAAGAACGCATGAGTCATCAGATGGAAAATGGCGATAGGATAGGCGGAGGCACCCAGTGCGACCGTCATATAGCCCAGTTGCGACAGTGTGGAATACGCCACCACACGTTTGATGTCATTCTGGATAATCCCCAGAATACCCAGAAACAAGGCCCCAATACTGCCGATCACAATCACGAATGACAAGGCGGTCGGTGACAATTCAAACAGGGGTGAGAAACGCGCCACCATGAAGATACCCGCAGTCACCATCGTCGCCGCGTGGATCAGGGCAGAAATCGGTGTAGGGCCTTCCATGGAATCAGGCAGCCAGGCATGCAGCGGAACCTGAGCGGATTTACCCATCGCGCCGATGAACAGGCAGATACACGCCACAGTGATCAGATGCCAGTCGGTGCCAGGAAAGGCAGTCGCCGCCAGCTTGTCGGACTGGGCGAAGACATCAGAGTAATTCAGGGAACCCGTGTAGGCAAACAGCAGGCCTATGCCCAGTACAAAACCGAAGTCACCCACGCGGTTGATCAGGAACGCCTTCATGTTGGCAAAAATTGCCGTTGGACGGGTGTACCAGAAACCAATGAGCAAATAGGACACCAGACCCACGGCTTCCCAGCCGAAGAACAGTTGCAGCATATTGTTGGCCATCACCAGCATCAGCATGGAGAAGGTAAACAGCGAAATGTAGGCAAAGAAACGCTGGTAGCCCGGATCATCAGACATATAGCCGATGGTATAAATATGCACCATTAGCGAGACGGATGTAACCACCACCATCATCAGAGCAGTCAGGGCATCAACCAGAAAACCCACCTGCGCAACACGGGTGCCGATCAGACTCCAGGTGTAAACAGTATCGTTATAGTAGGCGCCATTCATGGCAACCTGATACAGCACATAAGCCGAGCCGATGAAAGACACCGCCACCAGGACGATGGTAATCATATGGGAAGCCCGACGGCTGACCGAGCGGCCGACGAAGCCGGTACCAAAAAGCCCGGTCACGATGGCCCCCAGCAAGGGAGCCAGGGCGATCACCAGAAGCAGCGAAGACGATAAGGAGTTATTCATACCTGATCCTTACCCTTTCAAACGACCGATGTCGTCCACATTGATTGAATTGATTTTACGGAACAGCATCACAAGAATTGCCAGACCGATAGCCGCTTCAGCAGCAGCCACCGTAAGGATGAAAAATACGAAAACCTGTCCGGCTGTATCAGGCATGCCATCGGCACCCGGCATCCAGCTGGAAAACGCCACAAAGTTGATATTGACCGCCAGCAGCATAAGCTCGATTGACATCAGCAGACTGATCAGATTGCGCCGGTTCAGGAATATGCCGAAAACACCCATGGCGAACATGATCGCGCCAAGAATCAAATAATGAGCAAGTGATATGGTCATTTGCCTTCCCCTACTGGTGTGCCATCTTGTGCATCTGCCGTCGGCACTTCACGCTGAGACGGAATATTGACCATCTTCAGACGGTCGGATGCTTTGACATGCAATTGCTGATCAGACGTAACGTACTTGCGGTTGCGGCGTTCGCGCAGGGTAAGCGCGATGGCAGCAATCATGCCGACCAGCAACGTGACTGCACCCACCTGGATCGCATAAGAATATTGTGAGTAAAGGGCGATGCCCAGCTCACGGGTATTGTTGTATTCGGCGGGCATCGAAATAGACGGACCGGATCCCAGGTACATATTGCCCAGAACAAAGGCAATTTCCAGCACCATGACACCACCCACAACCAGGCCGAGTGGCAGATAGGTCTTAAACCCCGAACGCAAATTTGTGGGCGTAATGTCGATCATCATCACCACGAACAGGAACAGCACCATCACCGCGCCTACGTAGACCAGTACCAGCAGCAAAGCGAGAAACTCTGCTCCCAGCAGCATCCACAACATGGACGCTGTGAAGAATGTCAGAATCAGGTGCAGCACCGCCGTTACCGGGCTGGTTGCCGTAATAACCCGCGCACCCGCAATGATCAGGATAACGGCCAGAATATAAAAGAGAACAGTTGTAAACATGGTTATCTTCTCGCTTGCCTTTATCGATACCGGGCATCGGCTTCGCGACGCGCAGCGATCTCGGGTTCATATTTATCACCTACGGCAAGCAGCATATCCTTGGTAAAGTAAAGATCGCCCCGTTTTTCGCCGTGATACTCATGAATATGAGTTTCGACGATAGAATCGACCGGGCAGCTTTCTTCGCAGAAACCGCAAAAAATACACTTGGTCAGGTCGATGTCGTAACGCGTCGTACGGCGACTGCCGTCATCACGCTCTTCCGATTCAATCGTAATGGCCAGTGCCGGACATACTGCTTCGCATAACTTACAGGCGATACAGCGCTCTTCCCCGTTGGGATAGCGACGCAGCGCATGCAGACCACGGAACCGGGGGGAAGCCGGCGTCTTCTCGTAAGGGTACTGCAAGGTAATCTTGCGCTTGAAGAAGTACTTGCCCGTCAGACTCATGCCTTTCAGCAATTCAGTCAGTAACAGGCTGCCAAAAAAATCTTTAATTGCACTCATGTCTCTGTCAGCCTATTTCCAGATATTAAAGGGTGTCTGCATCCAGATCGCGACAACCAGCAGCCAGACCCCTGTGAGGGGAATGAAAACTTTCCAGCCCAGACGCATAATCTGGTCATAGCGGTAACGCGGAAAAGAGGCGCGGAACCAGATGAACAGGGACACCACAAAGAATGCTTTCAGACCCAGCCACAACCAGCCGGGTACCCATGTAAAAGGAGCGAAGTTCAGCGGAGCAGACCAGCCGCCCAGGAACATGACCGAAGCGATCGCAGACAGCAGAATCATGTTGGCGTATTCAGCAAGGAAGAACAGCGCGAAGCCCATGCCTGAATATTCGACCATATGACCGGCCACAATCTCGGACTCTCCCTCTACCACGTCAAACGGGTGGCGGTTGGTTTCCGCCACGGCGGAAATCACATAAATCACGAAAAGCGGCAGCAGAGGCAGCCAGTTCCAGGACATGAAGTTGACGCCGTGCGAGGCGAACCAGCCAGTAAGCTGACTCTGCACAATTCCGTTCATGTTCAGCGTACCGGAAACCAGCAGAACGGTGACCAGCACAAATCCCATTGCGAGTTCGTAAGACACCATCTGTGCGGAAGCGCGCATGGCACCTAGAAACGCGTACTTGGAGTTAGAAGCCCAGCCGGCAATGATCACACCGTAAACACCAACGGAAGTAATTGCCATCACATACAGCAGACCTGCATTGACATTGGCCAGCACCACTTCAGGCCCGAAAGGCACAACCGCCCAGGCGGCCAATGCGGGAATCAGCGTGAGCACCGGTGCAATGAAGTACAGAACCTTGTTGGCTTCTGCCGGCACGATCACTTCTTTGGTCAACAGCTTGAGTACGTCGGCAAATGGTTGCAGCAGACCCCAGGGGCCCACGCGATTGGGGCCGCGACGCACGTGCATGTAACCAATCATGCGTCGTTCCCACAAGGTGAGAAATGCTACGCAAAGAATGATAGGCAATGCAATAACCACAATCATCAGCAGCGTCCACAGCACAAGCCACGCTACAGGACCAAGCAGATCTGCTCCCCAGACATTTACTGCCTTGACGCCATCGGTAAACCAGGACCAGATATCCATCAAAGTTTCTCCACGATTACATTACCGAAAGCACTGCCAATCGCGGCAGTTTGTGCAAAGCCCTGGGCGATGCGAACTGTATTGTCAGCCAGACGATCATCCTGCTGCGCCTCCAAGCGGATCTCGTTGCCGTTATCGCCACGAACCCGCAGGGTGTCGCCAACCTGCACGCCCAGACGTGCAAGCATTGCTGCATTAAGACGGGCAACGGGAGGCGCACTGGCCGGAGCACGTTGCAGCGATTCGGCACGACGCACGATGGCATCGGTCCGGTAAATCGGCAAATCGGCCACACGCTGCAGAGCACCCTCTGCCACCGACACCGCAGTGTGACTGCCGGCTACGGCGGTCACACGATTGGACAGTCTGGAAGTAAAACCATTGAGCAACACGCTGTCGCGTACCGATTCAGAGGTTTCATCTTCGAAATCAGCCAGCTTGAGAATATTGCCCAATACCCGCAGGACTTTCCATGCCGGACGGCTATGCCCCAGGCCGGCAACAACGCCCTTGAAGCTTTGCGCACGACCTTCGGCATTGACAAAAGTACCGGAGGTTTCAGTGAACGGTGCAACTGGCAACATGATGCGTGCCCAGTTCTCTGCTGCGGATTTGTATGAAGTCAGTGCAATCGAGAACGCACCGGCAAGGATTTTTTCGGCCTTATCGCCATCATCCATATCCAGCGCCGGCTCTGCATGCAGTACCAGATACGCCTTCAATGGGTTTTCCATCATTTTGACTACGTTCATGCCATCTTCGGTTGCCACGGCACCGGCCAGATAGCCACCCACCGTGTTGGCACCGGCCGTCAGGAAACCGAAGGTTCCCTTGGCCTGGTCTGCAATGGCCTGCGCCTGAACAGCCAGCTGCGATGCCTGAGGCGATGCAACGGCCATATTGCCGAGGAACACGGCTGATTTGCTGCCGGAACCCAAAATGGCGGCAATGCCTTCAGGCGTCAGTTCCTGTTCTGCAGACGATGGCTGCTGCTCGCCCTGCCCTGTTTGCTGCATGGCCGCAGCAACGCTGGCCAGCGTACCAAGCAACTGATCGGGTGCGACTGTAAGGCGCTTTGCGGTCGGGATGAGCGGATCGTCACCGGTGGTATCGATCAGAACAATCTGCGTACCACGCTTGGCAGCCTGACGCAGGCGCTGAGCAAACAATGGGTGATCCTTGCGCAATACCGAACCGACAATCAGCACGCGATCAAGCGCACCCAGTTCAGCTATCGGCATGCCCAGCCAAGGGAAACCTTCCAGAGACTGCTCAAAAGCGGCATCCGTCTGACGCAGGCGGAAATCGATATGCTGCGAGCCCAGACCACGCGTAAGACGAGCCAGCAGGGCCAGCTCTTCGACAGTTGAATATTCTGTAGCGAGCGCACCGATCTGACCATCACCATGCGTCTGGTTAATACGTTCAAGCACCTGAGCCGCTGCCGTCAGGGCCTCGTTCCAGGAAGACTCGCGCCACACACCGTCATCACCCTTGATCATAGGCGTGGTCAGTCTGTCATCAGAATTCAGACCCTCATAAGACCAGCGGTCCTTGTCGCTGATCCAGCATTCGTTGATATCTTCGTTTTCAAATGGTACGACACGCATCACGCGTTCGCCCTTTACCTGCACAACCAGATTGCTACCTACACTATCGTGCGCACTGATGGAACGGCGACGCGCCAGTTCCCAGGTACGGGCGGTATAACGGAACGGCTTGGACGTCAATGCACCCACGGGGCAGATGTCAATCATATTGCCAGACAGTTCAGATTCGATGGCGTTGCCAACGAATGTCTGGATTTCGGAATGTTCGCCGCGATTGAGCATGCCCAGCTCCATGATCCCGGCCACTTCCTGGCCGAAACGCACACAGCGTGTGCAATGGATACAACGGGTCATTTCCTCGGCAGAGACCAGCGGACCAACATCTTTATGGAACACAACGCGCTTTTCTTCACGATAGCGTGATGCGTCACTGCCATAACCCACGGCCAGATCCTGCAGCTGACATTCCCCACCCTGGTCGCAGATAGGACAGTCCAGCGGGTGATTGATCAGCAAAAATTCCATCACGCTTTTTTGCGCGGCAACTGCCTTGGCCGAGCAGGTATGGACCACCATACCCTGCGTCACGGGAGTAGCACATGCTGGCAGCGCCTTGGGCGCTTTCTCCACTTCAACCAGACACATACGGCAGTTGGCAGCAATGGATAGCTTCTTGTGATAACAGAAATGCGGAACGTACAAACCCAGTTCGCTGGCGGCATGCATAACCATGCTGCCTTCAGGCACTGATACGGGTTTTCCGTCTATGGTAAGTTCAACCATGCTTTGACCTACAGATAATGAGGTACCACACATTGCTTGTGCTCAATGTGGTATGCGAATTCATCGCGATAATGCTTCAAAAACCCGCGAACCGGCATTGCTGCCGCGTCGCCCAGCGCACAAATGGTGCGGCCCATGATATTGCCCGCGATCGTATCCAGCAGATCGAGGTCTTCCTGGCGGCCCTGTCCGTGTTCAATACGGTTAACCATACGATACAGCCAGCCGGTACCCTCACGGCACGGCGTACACTGACCACAACTCTCTTCAAAATAGAAATATGACAGGCGCAGCAGCGACTTGACCATGCAGCGGGTTTCGTCCATGACAATAACCGCCCCTGAACCCAGCATGGAACCGGCCTTGGCAATGGCATCGTAATCCATGGTGATATCCATCATGATATCGGCGGGCAATACGGGTGCACTGGAGCCGCCAGGAATCACCGCCTTGAGTTTGCGTCCATCGCGCATGCCGCCTGCCAGCTCCAGCAATTTGGAAAAAGGTGTGCCCAGCGGAATTTCGTAATTGCCAGGACGCTCGACGTCGCCGGTAATGGAGAACAGTTTGGTACCGCCATTGTTGGGCAGTCCGATCTCCAGATACTGCTGACCACCGTTGCGGATGATCCACGGCACAGCAGCAAAGGTTTCGGTGTTGTTGATTGTTGTCGGTTTGCCATATAGCCCAAAGCTGGCCGGAAATGGTGGCTTGAATCGCGGCTGGCCTTTCTTGCCTTCCAGTGACTCGAGCAATGCAGTTTCTTCACCGCAAATGTAGGCGCCATAACCATGGTGAGCGTGTAACTGGAAGGAAAAGCTCGAACCCAGGATGTTGTCACCCAAAAAGCCGGCAGCACGTGCTTCTTCAAGCGCCTCTTCAAAGCGCTCGTACACTTCAAAGATCTCGCCGTGAATATAGTTGTATCCCACCGTGATACCCATGGCATAGGCGGCAATAGCCATACCTTCAATCACGATATGCGGGTTGGAACGCAAAATGTCACGGTCCTTGAATGTACCAGGCTCGCCTTCGTCAGAGTTGCAGACCAGATATTTCTGGCCTGGGAAATTGCGAGGCATGAAGCTCCACTTGAGCCCCGTGGGGAAGCCCGCCCCGCCTCGGCCACGCAGACCTGAAGCCTTGACTTCGGCAATGACATCTTCCTGGCTCATGCCGGTTGTGAGAATTTTGCGCAGGGCTTCATAACCGCCACGCTTGACGTAGTCTTCAAGACGCCAGTTCTCTCCATCCAGGTCCGCCATGATTTGCGGCTGGATATGCCGGCCGTGCAGCGCCATGGAACCGTTCAGATCACCAGCGGGGTTGATATCCAGACCCTCTGAATACTTGCTCAGAATGAGACTCATGCAGCATCTCCCTGTTGTGCAAGTTCAGCCAGCATGGCGTCGATTTTTTCTGTCGACATACGAACACACATATGGTGGTTGTTAACGATAAGAACGGGTGAGTCACCGCAGGCGCCCATGCACTCCCCTTCCTGCAGAGTAAACATGCCATCAGCCGTGGTTTCACCCAATTCAATACCCAGTTTCTGCTTCAGGTAGTCGGCGGTCTTTTCACCATCGCGCAGAGCACAGGGCAAATTGGTACACACACTGATCTTGAAGCGGCCTACCGGCTTGGTGTTGAACATGTTGTAAAAGGTGGCCACTTCCTGGACCGCGATGGGCTCCACGCCGATATAGCGCGCAACATCGGCAATGATCTCTGCCGACACCCAGCCTTTTTCCACCTGCGCAATGCGCAGGGCCGACATAATGGCAGATTGACGCTGATCGGCCGGATATTTGGCCAATTCTTTGTCTATCCTTGTATACGCCTGTTGAGAAAGCAACATTTTTTAATCCAGTAATCCGCTATGGTTAGCGGTCAATTTCACCAAACACGATATCCTGAGTACCGATAATCGTGACAGCATCAGCCAGCATATGGCCGCGGGACATTTCGTCCAGTGATTGCAGGTGTACAAAGCCTGGTGGACGGATTTTCAGGCGATACGGCTTGTTTGCTCCATCTGACACCAGGTAAATACCGAATTCTCCTTTCGGATGTTCGACGGCAGAATACACCTCGCCTGCCGGCACCTGAAAACCTTCGGTAAACAGCTTGAAATGGTGGATCAGCTCTTCCATATTGGATTTCATGCTGGTCCGTTTCGGTGGTGTAATCTTGTGGTTATCACTGATAACCGGGCCCGGGTTGTTGCGCAGCCAATGTACGCACTGTGAAATAATGCGATTGCTCTCACGCATCTCGGCAATACGCACCAGATAGCGGTCGTAACAATCCCCGTTGGTTCCCACTGGAATATCAAATTCCAGCCGGTCATAGACTTCGTATGGCTGCATACGACGTAAATCCCAGTTCACGCCAGATCCGCGCAGCATGGGACCGGTGAATCCGAGCGCCATGGCCCGATCAGGATCCACCACACCAATTCCGACCAGACGCTGTTTCCAGATCCGGTTATCGGTCAGCAGCGTCTCGTATTCGTCTACGCATTTGGGAAACCGCTCGGTAAAGGCTTCGATGAAATCCAGCAGCGAGCCCTGACGGGTTTCATTGAATTGTGCCATTTCCCGTTTGCTGCGGTACTTCGAATTCATCTGGTGCTGGGGCATGGAATCGGGCAAATCACGATACACCCCACCAGGACGATAGTAAGCGGCGTGCATACGCGCACCGGATACGGCCTCGTAGCAATCCATCAGGTCTTCACGCTCACGGAATGCATACAGCATGGCTGCCATGGCGCCGACGTCAAGCCCGTGCGTTCCGACACTCATCAGGTGATTCAGCAACCGGGTGATTTCATCGAACATAACGCGAATGTACTGGGCACGCAACGGCACTTCGATACCCAGCAGCTTCTCGATGGCCATTACGTAGGCATGCTCGTTGCACATCATGGACACGTAATCAAGACGGTCCATATAAGGCAGCGCCTGAAGGTAGGTTTTATTCTCTGCCAGTTTCTCGGTCGCGCGATGCAGCAGACCGATATGGGGGTCAGCACGCTGAATGACCTCGCCGCTGAGCTCCAGGATAAGACGCAAAACTCCGTGTGCAGCCGGGTGCTGGGGCCCGAAGTTAAGCGTGTAATTCTTGATTTCTGCCATGTTAACGTCCTACTCCGTAGCCTTCCTCGCGGATCACGCGTGGGGTAATTTCGCGTGGTTCAATGGTAACAGGCTGATATATCACGCGCTGAGACGCCTCGTCGTAACGCATTTCCACGTAGCCTGACAGCGGGAAATCCTTGCGGAACGGATGACCGATAAAGCCATAGTCAGTAAGGATCCTGCGCAGATCGGGATGGCCTTCAAAGACAATACCGTAAAGGTCAAAGGCTTCACGCTCGAACCAGTTGACCGCGGGCCAGACTTCTACCAGCGTAGGTACTACCGGAAAATCATCATTTGGTACCCAGGTACGTACCCGCAAGCGCCAGTTATGGGTAACAGACAGCAATTGCACCGCGACCGCAAAACGCGAGGGAAACGTACGAGCAGCATGCGCTCCCGGTTGCCCGTAGGTGAGGTAATCTACCCCACACAAATCGATACAGGACTCGAAGCGAAAAGCAGCATCGTCACGCAGGAACTGACAGGTTTCAGTCCATTTTTCTGAAGGAATTTCCAGATTAAGCTCGCCATAGGCGCTGGTCAGTACGAACGATTCATTATCGCCGAACTTTGCGCGCAGGGCTTGTTCCAAGGTTTCTAAACGGGTCATAGCATTGACGCTTTAACAAAAAGAGAGTGCGGCCATCAGCCAGTTACGCTTCGCGTGCGATGGTGTTGGTACGGCGGATCTTGTTCTGCAGTTGCAGCAGTCCATACACCAGGGCCTCTGCTGTTGGCGGACAGCCTGGCACGTAGATGTCGACAGGGACGATCCGATCACAGCCGCGTACCACTGAATACGAATAATGGTAATAGCCGCCACCGTTGGCACAGGAGCCCATGGAAACCACCCAGCGTGGCTCAGCCATCTGGTCGTACACTTTGCGCAGCGGCGGGGCCATTTTATTGCACAGCGTGCCCGCAACGATCATGACATCGGACTGACGGGGGCTGGGGCGAAAGATGATCCCGAACTGGTCAAGATCATAGCGGGCTGCGCCGGCGTGCATCATTTCGACCGCACAACAGGCCAGGCCGAAAGTGACGGGCCACATGGAACCCGTTTTTACCCAGTTAAGCACGGCATCGGTCGAAGTAACCAGGAAGCCCTGCTTGTTCAATACATTTTGTTCAGAAGACATAGTGACATACACTCCAGGGACAGATTAATCCCAGTCCAGTGCACCTTTTTTCCATTCATAGATAAACCCGACAGTCAGTACTGTCAGGAACACGATAACCGTCCAGAAACCGACCAGGCCGACCTGTCCGTTGGCGATCGCCCAGGGAAACAGGAAAGCAATTTCAAGATCAAACAGAATAAACAGGATGGCTACCAGGTAATAGCGGACATCAAAACGCATACGAGCGTCTTCGAAAGCCTCGAAACCGCATTCGTAAGGAGAATCTTTTTCGGCACCGGGCTGACGCGGACCAAGGAACGATCCCATGACCAGTAAAGCAACGCCAATGACGCCAGCTACCAGAATAAAAAGAAGGACCGGGAAGTATTCAGCGATAGACATAAAACGCCGCCACAAAGGTTGACTATGGAAATTTATAAACTTTTAGATTGTATCATTTCATAAACATCCGCGCGCGTATTCGTCCGGTAAAAAATAGATATTTAGGCTCCCAAAGACACCTTGATACAACATTTCGCAGAGCAACTGAATCTCAGCTTAATAGATTGAACTTTCAACGAATTTTGGCCTCCCATACGTCTAAAAACCATTCGCATTCAGGTCGCCAAATGTGAGCGGCGAAACCCTACCCTTTCATCATACACGCTATGCAGACAGCGACGCGCTCAACAGACGTGTCGTGATCAGATCATCGTGATCGATACCGACAGAGCCTTGCCGAAAGCCAGCATATCGGCGCAGAGCGAAACGATTTATTCGCACACCGGCACTTGAGCCAGCGTTACGCCGTCACAGCGGACAACCCGCCCAGGCAGGCCATAATCAAACCCGATTCTCGCATCACCGAATCCTGCTCCAACGGACATCACATTACCCCTGACTCTACAACTCAGACTGAGCCAATAAAAAAACCACCCCGAAGGGTGGCTTTTTCTGCTTTATGAAATCATCGCAAGGCGATGCGTTTCATTAGAAGCGGTGTTGCAGACCTACACCAACCAGAGTTGATTTCAGTTTAACGTTAGGCGTGTCTTCAAACTTCAGTTTACCTGTGCCGTAAGAAGCGATTGCATAAACGTTGGTGCGTTTAGACAGATTGTGTACATAACCCAGGCTGAAAATGTGCAGTTTGCCTTTCACACCGTCAAATGCTTCGCCAGTGTTTTTGGATTTGTTACCTTGGTAAGAGAACAGTACTTTACCATCATCACCAACTGGAGCAGTCAGACCAGCCATCCAGGACTGTTGACGGTAGCCGTTAGTTTGTGTGTATTCCAGACCATCAAGACGCATATCGTCGGTAAACGATGAAAGCGCACCATTCAGACCAACACTACCAACACCCGCAGCTGAAACGACGTCGTTAGCTACAGAACCGCGGATTTGACCGTAACCCAAGTGCAGTTTAACAACCTCGAAGTCGTAGGCACCAAAGATGTTCCACATATGTGTGGTCCCTTTAGTTTCAAAGGGTTCGCCATCATCATCATAGCCTGAAGCATTTGAACGGAAGCGATCATACGTACCCGCAACAGAGATTGGGCCGTTATCGTATGACAAACCCGCTGTGATCCAGTTAGATGTATCACGGTTTTCATAATCACCAATGGCATCTTCGCCAGTAGTTTTTGTGTTTTTACCAGCATAACCAACAGCTGCCTTGAAACCTGCAAAATCAGGTGTCATATATTTGATAGAGTTATCCATACGGGCAGATGGTGAATCACCGAAAGCACCGCCAGTAACACCAGCTTGCAGGAAGCCTGTACCGAATGGATCGATTGGAGCGATGAAGTCATCAGCAACGTTATACTGACGGCCCAGAGTCAATGTACCCCAGCTGTCGCCACTCAAACCAACAACTGCTTTACGACCAAACAGACGGCCACCTTGAGCAGAACGACCATTACCCAGATCGAAACCGCTTTCCAGTTGGAAAATTGCGCTTGTACCGTTACCCAGATCTTCGGTACCTTTCAGGCCCCAACGGTTGCCATTTTTAACGCCATTGATCAAACCGATATCGCGTGTTTTTTCAAACGCATCACCCTGTTTGACTTTGGTTTGATTGTAGCCGATACCAGCATCAACCAGGCCATACAGCGTTACAGAAGTTTCTGCGTGAGCTACACCGGCGAAACCGGTAACCAGAGCCGCAGCAAGCAAAGTCTTTTTCATTTGTTAAATCTCCGTAGATTTTGAGTGATCAGAGCAGCGATCAAGACGTTATGTTCTACCGCTCTATAAAACTCCGCGAAGGGAAGTTGTAGTTATTGCACCAA
>JAEWEV010000034.1 GCA_023389155.1 Pseudomonadota bacterium | reverse complement strand
AAAGTCTTTTTCATTTGTTAAATCTCCGTAGATTTTGAGTGATCAGAGCAGCGATCAAGACGTTATGTTCTACCGCTCTATAAAACTCCGCGAAGGGAAGTTGTAGTTATTGCACCAAATTTTTGCGCGTCTGGCTACCTTGATCTGCATCAAGAGCCGTTTTTTTTGCTTTTCTGTAGGTTGTATGCAACAAAACGACAGTTTAGAAGGCAAACAACGACTGGAAAATCAAAAGAAATTCACGCTTAAGCTAGAAATTACTTTAACTTGACTAACCATAAGGAAATCAGGCAACTACAGCCTTGCTGAGTTTCTACCAAATGACATGCGGGCTTTCGAATAGCAAAAATTCCACTGTCAGATTCAGGTTACCAGATACGAACAACCGCATGTTGTTTAATCCACACAAAACGTTGTAAAAATACCAATAATCGGCGTTCTCAGTTCTGAATGAGGGCAGCAAACAGATTGCCACAACAGTTTCCTGCGCCCGAAGTCCTTTTCAAGCAAGGATTAAATCCGTTCACTCCAGGCTATGCACAAATAACGACGGGAAATCGCAGGGACGTTGGCATCGAAGGGGCAAACGAAAAATGACCGAGTGACGGCGTCAGTCGAAAACAGAATGCTGAATCGGATGCGATGGTACCATCCGACAGGTGCAGCCTGCCCGCCAGAACGCATTGCACAGCAGCCGGGATCTGCACCCAGCCTGGACGGTTAACTCTAACCGCAGGGATGTATTACGCCATTAAGAATCTGTCGGCCATCCCGTTAGATACGATCGGCCGGTGACATTCAAGACGTTTTTCACTGGATATATCCAATGACGAACGAGAAAACAAGAAACGCGAAGCCGCTTTCCCGTTACACAATCGGGTGGCGCACCGCAACATGCGCTTTGAATCGACAGCAAACGGTTAGGTATGGCGCTGATCAATATCACACGGTACCCCACTCCACCCATGAGACACCAGGTGAAGCCACGATGAAGCGCCAAGATCACAAATTTACTCATCTGCAGATCTGTGAAGGCAGGAATATTGCCAACGCGGAACCATCAAACCGGAAGAATTGAGCATGATTCTGCAGAACGCAGAGGACAATCAATAGGGATAAGAAAAAGCCTCTCTTTCCATAAAGAGAGGCTTGCATCTGGCAATACGGACGCAGCAATTTACTGCCGCCCCTCAAGCCTAAAATCAGTCAACGAGTTTGATTTTTCCTTGCATCATGCCACCATGACCGGGGAATGAGCAGAAGAAGACATCATCATCTGTCAGTTTTTCGACAGGCACCGCGACGGAGTCTGATTCGCCGCCACCCACCAGCTTGGTATGAGCAATCACACGCTCGTCACCTTCTTTGACATAATCTTTATCTGCACCTGCCGCAATGCCGTCAGTTTCCACGGCCTGCATATCGGCAGCCTTGGTGATCACGATATTGTGACCCATTGCTGCTTTAGGCAGCTGACCAGTGTGCTTCAGATTAATCGTGAATTCCTTGCACGACTTGCTGACCGTAAGCTCTTTGGTATTAAACTGCATTGCATCGTTGGCCTCGACATCTACCGAGCATTCAGCCGCCATAACCGGCAATGAAGCTACGGACAAGACAGTCGCAGCCAATGCATGTTTCATTGATAACTTAATAGCCATTGTGCACTCCCTCAGGTTAGTGGATCGAAAAATACATATATTGATATAACTATACCACCTTCATATATGCATGGGTCACCATATTGGTGCAGGACTTGATCCATATCAAATAGGAAGAGCCGACCCATGAGTCGCCTTGCAACCCTCGCACCATATCAACTCTCACCGACCGCTACATCGTTGCAGGCACCCGGAAACACAATCAGCGCGGTGAAATGCGAAAAATCAACGAACCAGCTTACTTATCGCATCCGCAACGGGTGTATCTCCGGCAGTGAGCTCAATAATGACGCGATTTACCTTCGGCATATCAACAAGACTGCAAAGTACCCTAGCCACGTCCGCTCTGGGCACATCGCCGTAAGGAATCGCCAGCCCGGCACGAACCCGTCCGGTACCCGGAGCATCGCTAAGCGTGCCCGGCCGCAAAATTACCCAATCAAGGTTTGTCGCGGCCAGGTACACGTCAGCCTTGCGCTTGACGGCCATATAATGTTCAAAATCGTCCGACATATTTTTCCCGCGTCCCGCATCAGGAAACGCCGAAACAAGAAGGAAACGTCTGGCGCCCACCAGCATCGCGGCACGGACAGCTTTTACCAAACCCTCCCCGTCAATCGCGTCTGTCCTGGCCGTGCTTCCACCTCCCGCACCAGCACTGAATATCACCACATCAACCTCTGCCATCATTGCTGACAAATCCACCATGGGAATCGTCGTCAAATCGCCCAGAGCCGGAGTAATCCCTTTTTCCAGCAGCACATCCGCCTGCTCGGGAAGGCGGTGCAAACCAACGACTGAATGTCCTTGTTCGATCAACTGCTGACACAACTGAAATCCAATCCCGCCAGTAGCACCAATAACCAGAACCTTTGCCATTATCTTTCCTACAATTATGTCGAACGCCAGAGAATACCACGGCGACCAGATCGCTACAAAGCTGCTCAGGCCCGGGCGAACACGGAGCAGATTCGCCCTGACACTTTACGGTTTACGCTCCAGTCATTTGCTCGAGCTCAAACAGCCATGCAGTAGGCGGTAAAAACGGCCACGGAATGGTGGAATGACTCAGGTTTGATGAGTACCCTATCCGTCGATTACGGGTAGAGCCTAGAGCCGGTAGCGATCCTCTGGATCCTCGGTCTTCAGTTTGCAGGAAATGACAAACAAAAAGCCCCTGCTCTGCATGAGAACAAGGGCTTGATGACTACGGAATACAACTAGATTTAACTGTTGGTGCTCACGGCGAGACTCGAACTCGCACAGCTCTCGCCACTACCCCCTCAAGATAGCGTGTCTACCAATTCCACCACGTGAGCATCTGTAAAGACAGAAGATTATAACACCAATCAGAAAAAACAATTACTGTTTCGATTCAGTATTTGTGTTTTCTTCAGGTTGTGGTGCAGCAGGTGTTGTATTTTCAGCAGGTGTGGAGGGTTCGGCTGCTGGCGCGACAGGTGTAGCGTCTGATTGCTCTGCCGCAGCTGGCGTGTCAGTCGCGGCAGGAGCAGATGGAGTGTCAGACGCAGCAGGTGCCGCAGGAGCAGAAGGCGTGTCAGAAGCAGCAGGTGCTGAAGGCAGATCTGAAGATGGCGTGCTTGCCGGCGCAGGCGTGCTACTTGACGGCGCAGGAGCCTCGTAACCCTGCATCACTCCACCACCCGTAGCTGGCCCGGTATTGCGGTGCGTTGTATTGCCAAGAAAGGCCAAACCAAGAGTACACGCGAAAAACAGAATGGAAACCCATTTTGTCGCGCGCGAAAAAAAGTTTGCTGCACCCGTGGAACCAAAAAGACTTCCGGCTGAACCACCACCGAAAGACGAACCCATATCCGCCCCCTTCCCTTGCTGCAAGAGCACCAGGACAATAACCGTCAGCGCAGAAATTACCTGCAGAACGGCCAGTAAAGGGTATGTAAACGATGGCATCTAAGTATTACTCCAGAAAAAATCCATATAAGGCAAACCTACGCAATCAGGCGTTGGCAATACCCTGAAAATCAGTTGCAACCAGTGAGGCGCCACCTACCAGCGCGCCATCAATATCATCTTTGGCGAAAAGACTAGCTGCGTTTGCAGCTTTCACACTACCGCCATATAGTACGCGTTGCTCGGGTGCTCCGGCCTGTGCGAGCAGTTTGCGGATATGCGCATGCACTTCCTGAGCCTGCTCCGGGGACGCAGTGAGACCTGTGCCGATAGCCCACACAGGCTCATACGCCAGCACCATGTTTTTTACCGATTCTGCACCCAGCGCAAGAACCGGCTGAAGCTGCTCGCTGATAACCTGCAACGTGGTGCCGGACTCGCGCTCGGCTTGTGTTTCACCGATGCACACAACAGGCGTAAGCCCGCCCTTGAGCGCCGCAGCAGCCTTGCGAGCAACAGTAGCACTGGCCTCGCCATGATAGGCGCGACGTTCGGAATGCCCCACGATCGCCCATGTACAGCCAAATTCCCTGAGCATGGCAACCGACACTTCACCCGTATAGGCGCCCTTCTCGTGCTCACTGACGTCCTGAGCGCCCCAGCTAATCGCAGTGCCGCCAAGCGCATCAGCAACTTGTTGCAGATATGGAAAAGGCGCGCATACGGCCATCTCGGCACCGTCAGTACCGACACGGCCGGCATCCTGCAACCCGACCAGATCAGTAAGCAGCTTGCCGTTTTCAGACATGCTGCCATTCATTTTCCAGTTCCCGATAACCAGACGCCGACGCATACTCATATTTTCCTCGGTAAAAAGGGATTTTTACAAAACCAGTGATTATAACCTTTTCATATCTAAAAGGAAACTCAAACCGTCAGCACAATCTTCCCGATATTCTCGCCTTTTTCCATCATCGCATGCGCGTCACTGGCCTGGTCTAGCGGAAAAGTCGCGTGAATCGCAGGTTTAATCGTCCCGGCAGCGATCAACGGCCATACTTTTTCCTGCAGGGAACGGGCGATCTGCGTCTTGAATTCGGCGCTGCGCGGACGCAGCGTTGAACCGGTAATCGTCAAACGACGACGCATCACCTGTGAAGTATCGATGGTGGCTTTGCTGCCACCCAGTTGGGCAATAATCACAATCCGACCGTCATCAGCCAGGCATTGAATATCACGATTGATATATTCACCGGATACCATGTCCAGAACGACATTGACACCTTTTCCGTCAGTCAGCGTCTTGATCTCTTCAACGAAATCCTGAGTCTTGTAATTGATCGCCCTGGTTGCGCCCAGCGCCTCAACGGCTGCACCGCGCTCATCGCTCCCAACAGTCACAAATACCTTGTGCCCCAGCGCCCGGGCCACCTGAACCGCTGTGGTGCCGATACCACTTGCACCGCCATGCACGAGCAGAATTTCGCCTTCGGCAAGCGCTCCACGATCGAATACATTGGTCCAAACCGTGAAAAACGTTTCAGGTAGCGCAGCCGCCTCAACATCGCTCAGACCCTCAGGAATGGGAAGGCAATTGCCGGCAGGCGCCGCGCAATACTCCGCATACCCGCCACCTGGTGTCAATGCACAAACTCGATCTCCGATTTTGAACGCAGTCCCGCTGACATCACCGTCAACAATCTCGCCTGCTACCTCAAGACCAGGCAGATCCGAGGTCCCCGGAGGAGGCGGATATGCCCCTTTGCGCTGGAAAACATCAGGACGATTGATACCTGCCGCGGCAACGCGAATCAAAACTTCTCCCGCCTTCAGGACTGGCTTCTCACGCTCAACCAATTTCAGGACTTCTGGACCGCCAGGGGTGGATATTTCAACTGCCTTCATCTGTCTTCTCCCGCAAAAATAAAATAGGTACGTGCGCATGACAACGCCACGCGCCAACATTGATCTGAAGATTTTAACGTTGAAACCGCAGTGATCCGGAAAGACCGGGGCAATACCGGGAAATAAAGGAACCGCAGGTCAGAAAGCGGTGTCGCGCAACGAATGATTGCATGTCCAGAGACATGCATGGGCCAACAGAGTTTCAAGAATTACCGCTTGCGAGTCTTGGCTCAATGCGGTTGGAATGGTCAAGTGAATCAGGTTTGGTGAGTACTCTATCCGCCGATTATGAGGCAGAGCCGTACCCTATCCCCCGAGTGATGGGGTAGAACCGTAGAGTCGTGCCTTATGA
Organism: Pseudomonadota bacterium; assembly: GCA_023389155.1. Taxonomy (GTDB): domain Bacteria; phylum Pseudomonadota; class Gammaproteobacteria; order Burkholderiales; family Burkholderiaceae_B; genus Advenella. The sequence continues at coordinate 211,709 of JAEWEV010000034.1, read as the reverse complement.
AGCTAGTAAGGCCAGCTACACCCTTGACACAACCTGTCAGGCTGGCGTGCGATATCTAAATATTTTTGCTGGGGAGTTGGTATCTGTATGATGGCGGCCCATGCCCGACTGGCACGGAGCAAAATTCTGGCGGAAGCTGTGAGATTCGAACTCACGGAAGGTTTAACCCTTCGCCGGTTTTCAAGACCGGTGCATTCAACCACTCTGCCAAGCTTCCTGTTGATGCGAGAGACCCATCTCTGGTGCACTCGGCCGGAATCGAACCGGCACGGGCGCTATGCCCGAGAGATTTTAAGTCTCTTGTGTCTACCTATTTCACCACGAGTGCGTGAACTGGAGAAACGAGAATATAGCACATCTGATTTACGACCGTCTACACGCCACCGGTAAATTTTCAGAAAACCCCTGCATCGAGCAAGGTTCCGTGACATGCATACGACACGGCGAACCTGCCCCCTCTTGCCAACGTAGCGCCGGACTCTGGCATTCATGCTCAAATCAAGAACCAAGACCATATCCCAAATACAAGGTACCACTCTTTGATACGGACTCGCCGCCCAAGATCGGCGTCATACAGCACCAAACTCTATTTCAGACAATTCCCGGCGGCTTGAAATCCTTGCAGCTGTTGTTAGATATTAAACGAAGATATCGGCATTCTTCGGATTGCCAGGAAAAAGAGCATTAGGGAAATTTCTGTCGATTACGCAATATTTCCCTAATATTCAGTAACTTACGATCCGATCGGCGTATTTGTAACTAAACTGCCCTGTTAACTTGCATCTGTCGTACTTCTGAAACACTTTGTGTCTGCGTTAAGAAGGATAATTACCTCAACACTATCTGATTTACACGCCGATATTTGGCATATATGCTTGTGCATAGAATCAGCAATTTGGAACTGTGGAGCTTGATATGAAAAAAGTATTAGTCATGGTTACGGTAGTACTTGGCGCCCTTGCAGGCTGTGTCGGCTATGCAGGGGATGGCTATGGTCGTTACGCAGACCGTTATGACGGCTACGGACCAGGAGCCACCTATTACGGAGGCGGATACCGAAACGTCGACTACCGCCGTAGTGATCGGCGCAAATATGACCACCGTCAACATGATCGTCGAGCCGCCGCCATTCGTGAACGTAATAAGCAACGCAATGACTGGCGTGACCGTCGTGATCATGATCGGGGCAACAGCTGGAATCATCGTCGGAATGACAACTTCCGTACATCACCTCGCCAAACCCAACGTAACTTGAGGAACGCCGACCGGAAACTGCAACAGATGGGTAAAAAACAACAACGCTAAGTTTTGAAAATGCAGATTTCTGCGTGCCTCTTGTCATGAAAATGAAGTTTATGTTAATATCCTTTTCTTCGCTAATTTAGTGAATACGTCGGGGCATAGCGCAGCCTGGTAGCGCATCTGGTTTGGGACCAGAGGGTCGTAAGTTCGAATCTTACTGTCCCGACCACAAAAATATTAGTGAAAACAAATACTTAGCCGTTTAAAGAGTACAATTCTTTAAGCGGCTTTTTATTGCTGCGGGACTTTTCCTACGACCCTGATCTGAGCATGACGATCATCGCATGCAAATTAAGCGTTTCTTCCTCATGTCCGGGTAGGGCAATCCCTTCAAGCGCATCATAAATCTCACGCAACTGAACGATCGCATAATGCGAGTTCATAGACTTGTTGCTGTGCCATAAAATTACATCCTGAATGCACTCCCCTACGCACCTTTACGTAGTTTGTTGCTTGATCGGTGAGGCCCTCTCCAGTGGTTCTTTTCCAGTAGCGTGCCGGGCTGCTCTTGAGATCAAATTTTTAGCGTAGTCGTGGTACGACGATAGGACTCTAAATAGCCTCACTGTGTTGACTCTGCAATAACAATCGACTACTGTCATCATTTTTGAGCGCGCCATGAACGACGCTGCACATACCTTTGACCAGCTTCGCCCCCGATTGCAGCAAATTGCCTACCGAATGTTGGGCTCAGTCGCCGAAGCCGAAGACGTCGTACAGGACGTTTGGTTGCGCTGGCATGATGCGGCCAAGCATACTATCAACAATCAGGAAGCTTGGCTCGTAGCTGTCACGACACGCCTGTCCATCGACCAACTGCGCGCAGTCAAAGCGCAGCGTAAACTTTACTCCGGTATATGGTTACCCGAGCCCCTTATGACCGATTTTCCGGTCACTCCGGAAGAGATCAGGGAGCGCGCCGACGACGTGTCCATGGCTTATCTGCTGTTGCTCGAGCGTCTAACACCTGAAGCGCGCGCGGCGTTTCTTTTACATGAGGTTTTTGATGCTGACTATGCGCAGATTGCAGAAACATTGGGGAAATCGCAATCCGCATGTCGCCAGCTGGTGAGTCGCGCCAAAAAACAGCTGCACACTGATCAACCGCGTTTTGTCGTCCCACTTAAAACGCAACTGCATTTAATGCAGGAGTTTGCGCAGGTACTAGAACGCGGGGATTTTGCGGGAATTATTGCACTGTTGGCCGAAGATGCCGTGTTGATGGGGGACGGTGGCGGCAAGGTAACCAGTTTTCCGAAGCCTATGCTCGGTGGCAAGCGAATTGCGCAGCTTTTCTTTGCCGCTTCACTGCGCTATAAGAACGAGCTTCGCATTGAACTCGCCTGCCTCAATGAACAGTGGGCGTTGTTGCGTTATATCCAGGGTGAGCTCGAATCGGCACTGATGTTCGAAGTCGAAAACGAACGTATCACTCGCATTTTCGTTCAGCGCAACCCCGACAAGCTGGCACGTATCGCGGCAGTATACCTACCCCGCTAAGCGCTCCCCGTAGCCTTCGAGCTCAGCAGTATGACGGTCCTTTTTGTTGCGCATGAGGCAACATTGTGAGCCTGTCTGCGTGTCTACCGCCACATACCATTGCTGCATACGATGATCACATACGGCCTTTTGCCGTAATCAGTGCCCTACAAACCGTGGCACTGCCCTTATCATCTTCGCCTGGAGCAATTATGACACAGCGCATCAACTACATTCAACAATCACCTGAGCTATTCAAGAAGTTCATGGAGTTCAGCACTGCCCTGAAGAACTCTGCCGTTGAAGAGTCAATCCGAGATTTGGTTTCAATTCGCGCATCGCAACTCAACGGTTGCGGATTCTGCCTTGACATGCACGTGAAGGAAGCTCGCATGCATGGCGAGCGGGAACTTCGTATTCACCATTTGACGACATGGCGTGAATCCTCACTCTTCACACCACGTGAACGCGCGGCGCTCGCTTGGACTGAAGCCCTAACAATACTACCGGAACACGGATTATCTGACGAGACGTACGAACGAGTACGCACTCAATTGAGTGAAAAAGAGCTGTCCGATCTGACATTCGATGTCATGGCCATCAATGCATGGAATCGCGCGAATGTTGCGTTCAAGACTATACCTGGTTCAGCCGATAAAGCTTTTGGCCTGGACAAAGCAAACCTTGCCTAGATGGCGGATTATTTTCAGTCATCTGACTGGTTTGGCCCGGGTAATCGGGCTGCTTCTTTGGAGATTTAATTATGCTTAGCTTAGACAACACCGTACTTTCCAATAAATTGAATACAAACGAGCTGGTTCCGTCACGTTACGCAGTGAAAGTCGGCGATATTGACGTGATGGTGATCAGCGATGGCGTGCTGCCTCTTCCAACCGCCATGTTGGGCCACAACGCCGACCCCGCCATCCGTGCAACCTGGATGGAAGATATGTTTCTGCCTCCGGATGCTTTCGACTGGGCACTGAACGTGGCCGTGGTACGCAGTGGTGCACAGACTATACTCATCGACGCTGGACTGGGGTCGGACCCGGACTTGCACTTGCCGCGAGCAGGACAGTTAATCAAGCGACTGGAGGCTGCTGGCATCGATCTCACCTCCGTGACCGACGTGGTACTCACCCATATGCACATGGACCACATTGGCGGGTTACTCGTCGAAGGGGTGAAGGGCCAGTTACGCCCGGATTTGCGCATCCATGTGGCTGCTGCCGAAGTCAAGTTTTGGGAGTCGCCCGACTTCTCTCTGACCTCAATGCCACCAGGGTTTCCTGACGCGCTTCGGTCAACCGCCACGCGGTTCATAAAGGAATACGGCGACTTTTTACGGCCTTTCGAGAACGAATACGAAGTAGCCCCAGGAGTGGTCGCTCGTCGTACGGGTGGTCACACCCCTGGACACGTTGTAGTGCGCGTAGCATCTGGCAACGAGGGACTAACGTTCGCCGGCGACGCAGTGTTTACAGTCGGATTCGAACATCCCGACTGGTACAACGGCTTTGAGCATGATCCAGAGGAAGCTGCCCGCGTCCGGATGCGCCTTCTGCAGGAGGTAGCGGCAACCGGCGAGCTGTTGGTGGCGACTCACCTGCCATTTCCATCCGTTGGACGCGTGGCCGTTGACGGCGACGTCTTTCGCTGGGTCCCGGTCTTCTGGGACTACTGACCCCTTGTTAGGTCTGGCCCGAGCAATCGGGCCTTCGCTTTGGAGCTTTTATTATGACTATCCTGAATCAGACCGCATTCACCATCGTGTTGATAGCAGGCATACTAACAGGAGTAGCCCACGCTGTGCCACCCCAAGCAGTTGTCAAGCAGGTTATGACAAAGCCGCTGGACGATTACCCCGGCAAGGAAGCACTCATGATTACCGTCGAATATCCCCCCGGGGCTGTCGACCCTGTGCATCGGCATCTTGCACACAGCTTTGTTTATGTGCTGGAAGGATCAATCGTCATGCAAGTGCAAGGCGGCCAAGAAATGACACTAACGCCGGGGCAAAGCTTCTATGAGGGCCCCCACGACGTGCACACCATCGGGCGAAACGCCAGCCAGACGCACCCGGCAAAATTTCTGGTGCTGCTACTAAAGGACCGGAAAGTACCGTTCTTTATTCCGGAACATTAGGCTGATTCAACATAAATGTAACTATTTGAAATAAAACGGCCAGGTAGTGTCACACAAGGCAGTATTCATACGTCTAGTCACGTATGAATACTCTCCTTTCCACATCGTATGAGCAGTCGCGCCGTCAAGCTGTTGGCACGGCCGACTCGCTCGCCAATAGCTTTGTCACCAGCTACGCTGGTGTGGTTGCCTTCCTGGCCGTCGCCGACGAAGGCAGCTTCTCTCGAGCGAGTGATCGCTTGGGCATAGGTCGCTCAGCAGTGAGCCGTAGCGTACAAAAGCTTGAGGCGCAACTAGATACCCGTTTATTTCACCGCACGACTCGCAGTACGTCGCTAACCCGCGAAGGTGAATTATTCTACGAAAACTGCCAGCCAGGCGTGATACGTATTGTGCGGGCACTAGAAGACATGCGCGAACTGCGAAATGGCCCGCCACGAGGCCATCTGCGCATCCACTCGACGCTCGGTTTTGGGCGCAAGGTGATTGCCCCATTGCTACAAAGCTTTCATGCGCAGTACTCCGATATCACGTTGGAACTTCTGCTAGACGACCGTCCGGCTGATTTCACTGCTGACCGCATTGATGTTTCATTCCGCGACGGCCGCATGGAAGACTGCGATATCGTGGCCCGCCAACTGATTCCAATGCAGATGATTGTATGCGCTACGCCCGGATATGCGATGGCCAATGCCCTACCCGAGCGTATTGATGATCTGCGCCAACATCGCTGCATTAACTTTTGTACGCTCACAGGGCGTGCTAGAGAATGGGAGTTTAAGGTTGGGGGATACTCCCAGAGGTATGTGCCGTCTGCCTACCTTACGTTCAACGACCTGGATCTGGTTTTACAGGCCGTATTGCACGACCAAGGCGTTGCGCAACTTCCTGCTTACCTAATATGCGATCTGCTCAAAGACGGGAAACTGGTCGCTTGCCTTGCGCAGCACACTCCTGACGATGGGGGTCACTATATATGTTATTTGAGTCGAAAACAGCTTCCAGCCAGAATTCGCGTGTTCGTCGACTACATGACTGAACAAATTCGCTCGCTTGAAATGAATGCCTGACCACACTGCCGAACGTGGCTGCGGCTTGACGTCACTTCCATTGGTGCGCTTGATACAACACTATGAGTCCGTTGCCGACTCTTCCGCAAATCCGAGCCTAATCCTACAATTTTCATACCTACCCACTATCAGGAGAATGCTATGAAAATCGTTGTCATTGGAGGCACCGGTCTCATCGGTAGCAAAGTCGTCGAAAAACTGAAAGCTCAAGGGCATGAAGTTATCGCAGCCGCCCCTTCGACAGGAGTAAACACCATCACGGGTGAGGGGCTGCCGCAAGCCATGGCAGGCACTTCTGTCGTCGTAGACCTTGCCAACTCTCCATCGTTCGCCGATAAAGATGTTCTTGAGTTCTTCGAGGTTTCTGGCCGTAATATCTTTGCAGCTGAAATTGCGGCTGGCGTGCAACATCATGTTGCCCTGTCTGTTGTAGGAGCCGATCGCCTGACACAAAGCGGCTATTTCCGCGGAAAAATAGCACAAGAGAAACTCATACGCGAGTCAGGTGTACCTTATACCATCGTGCACTCAACGCAATTCTTCGAGTTTCTAGGCGGCATCGCACAGGCGGGCAGTTCCGGGGAGGACGTTCGGATATCACCAGCACTATTCCAGCCAATTTCATCTGGCGACGTCGCTGCGGCTGTGGTGGACTACGCTCTTGGCGTTCCTTGCAACGACATCGTCGAAATTGCTGGTCCAGAGCGCGTAAGCTTATCTGACTTGATCCGGCGTTACCTGGAGGTCACTTCTGATTCGCGTCGGGTGGTAGAGGACGAACATGCTCCCTACTTTGGCGCAAAGCTTAAAAGCGACACACTTTTACCTGGTGTCAATCCACGTCTTGGTTCCGTAAACTTTGATGCCTGGTTTGCACAGTCGCACGCATCCAGGTAAGTAACAAGCACAGTAAATTATGGTCAAATTAAAAGCACCGCCCTTATCTTTACTGGAAAAATACCGTGGACGTGACACGAGAGCTCTTTACTCCACCACCGTCACGGTGACAGGCGGCGATGCCAGTCATGGACGAGCGTCTGGCGTTGCACGCTCTGATGACGGTAATCTGTACCTCCACCTCCGGCTGCCAGAAAAGCTAGGCGGTCCAGGTGGAGGCTCCAATCCAGAGCAACTTTTCGCTGCCGGATATGCTGCCTGTTTTCACGGTGCTTTAAGCTTGCTCGCAGCGCGCGACGGAATCCCGATCCCCGACTGCTCTGTGGAGGTCCAGGTTGACTTCAACCGTGACCCCATGGATGGATTGTTCGTCCTGACTGCCCACACACGGATTCGTTTACCTGGCGTAGAACGAGCTATCGCCGAAAAGCTGGTCCGCAATACCGAACGCTTTTGTCCGTATACCAAGATGGCACGGCAAGGGATCACGAATATTGTGGAACTCATATCAACGGACAATACCGGCGACCGGTAGCACTATAAATTTACCCTTTTATCTTGAGTATCACAATGACGAAATTTGACAACCAAGTTGTACTGGTGACCGGCGGTGGCGCCGGCATTGGCCTTTCGACAGCCTCAACATTTACCAAAAACGGCGCTCGCGTAGTCATTACCGGTCGTAGACAGGAAGCCCTCGAACAGGCTGTGCGCACCGCAACTGGCATCGATTACATCGTGGCCGATGTGGGTAACCCGTCCGATGCTGTACGGACCATCGAAGAACTCATGCATCGACACGGACGTCTGGACGTGCTGGTCAACAATGCTGGAGCCGGAGCCATCCTTCCCTTGTCACAGGCCAACTTTGCACAAATTAATGAAATATTCTCTGTTAACGTTATTGGCCCATCGCTGCTGACTACAGCGGCACTGCCTTACCTGAAACAGTCTGGTGGCAGCGTTGTCAACGTAACGAGCACATTTGGGCACAAAGCTGCAGAGGCCCTCTCACACTACGCAGCCAGCAAGGCGGCGCTCGAGCATATGACCAGGTGCTGGGCGCTCGAACTAGCGCGCGACGGCATACGCGTAAACGCCGTGGCCGCAGGGCCTACGGAAAGCGATTTCCTGGCTGAGAGAATGAAATTGTCGGCTGAGCAAATAGAAAGCGTCAAGGCGAGCGAGCGAGCTCGCATTCCGCTCGGCAGACGTGGGCTACCTGAGGATGTAGCCAACTGGATCGTTGCGCTCGCATCCCCTGATTCCGCCTGGGTCACCGGTCAGGTGTTTACCGTTGATGGCGGCCTCAGTGTGACCTAATTTCTGATAGATACTTTTACCATGTATCCCATGGAGATCGCCGCAGATCTTGTGGGTAGCGACGTCAACAAGTGATTCGTTTTTCATCACATTCCCTCAAATGCGTGCCTTTGTCTGTGGGCTGCCCCAGGGGCAGTCCGCCACGATGGCGGTTTAATTGCTACACAAGGAGAGCGAGTATTTATTCCCTGATCATCGTCGACTGAGCCTGCAGCACCAGGCGGCCCGTCTTTGTGGTAATTTCACAGATGACATGAGCCAGATTGCGTCCCCGGTTAAGCATGCGACTACTTGCCGTCAGAGTGCCTTCGGTACCTGGGCGAATGAAATTGGCGTTGATCTCCAGAATACGCCAACCCTGCCCTACCGTTGCCAGACTAGTGCTGATCGCGAGCCCCAACAGAATCCCTCCCTGCGCATGTCCAACGCGATTACCAATATGCAAACCACAGTGGATTTCGCAGATGGCAGTATCGCCTTCCGCTTCGGGCGTCAGACCCCAGAATTTCTCAGTGAATGTCGTTTGTCTGTCGCCATCACCTCTGCTTGCTTGCAGCGCTCGCCGATAGGCATTGTTTTCGAGGTCGGTTAGCTCGTTTACATCAAGCAGCTCAACATGCGTCAGCGACCCGTGGCGTGGCAGCACTTGCACAGGTCTATCAGACGGACGCTCCAGGACGGCAAAATTTGCTTCTGCGAAACAGATTTCCGTATCTCCGGAAAGAATGGTCACGGCGCTGTTTCTGATTGCAATTGTGTTTGCGTCCGATTGGAACCGGGTTTGGCTTTGAGCCACAAGGGGCTGTGCATCAGTGCGTCCGGTAAAAGTCAGTTTGGCACTGATGGTCGCCAGCCTGGACTCAAAGCCCACGCGTCCACGAATGGCAGCCGCCAGCGCGACGTCGGCCAGGACACACAGGGCAACGGGTAGCGGCTGGCCGTTGCGTCCCACATTGCTATTCAGGTCCATTGTCAGTGTTGCGTTGTCACGACCGACAGATTCATAAATAATGCCCAAATAATAGCCGGGAAAATGCCAGCTCGCTGCGCGCTGCTGACTCACGGCACGCAAAACACGCGATATATCCGAGCCAGGTGCAGCAAGATCCTGAGAGTTTTGAGTTTGACTAGTAGGCATACATGTTAATTGAAATGGACATGAGGATATTACAAATGTATTACCCTAGAACAGGGGGTCATTTTACACATCTTGTTGACTGAGTACGCAATGACGACAATAGAACCGGGCCACAACAGAGAAGTCACCGAAGAATAACTGTCACTATAAGATAGCGTTCATCCAAGCAAGCAGACCGCACAAGCGCGAGCGGACGCCATATTTCCGCTTTCACAACGGCGAAACATCTGACTGGTACTGGAGCAAGAGCTGCTAGCACTCGTACTTAGTTACGATAGCACTGCAGCTTGCGGTATATTTCTTGCAATTGTAATTAATGTATTGTGAACGCCGGCCCTTCACTCAGAAAACAGGCGCAGCCTTCCCTTGCATTCTGATATTGACACAAGTCGCGCTGCGATTATTGAGTGCTCTACTGAAGATCTCATCCAATTGCTCGGCCTGCTCAGCATAAGCACCCTGTGCGCCAAGCGCAGATGCGAGCAGATCGTATCGGGCACCGTCACTTAACGTGCATCCATACAACCTGTCAGGACCATACTCACGCAACTGGATCATATACTCGGCGTTCCAGCGGGAATCGTTTCCGATAACCGCAATAAACCGAGCATTTTCCCTGGCCGCAGTTTCAAACTCGGTACTATGAAAACCTACTGTCCCGTCACCCATCATGGCAATAATCGTTGCATCGGGCCGAGCGATACTGGCCGCGACGGCATAACATAAGGCACCGCCAATCGCACCTGACACACCATTGATAATCCGGGTCGGCGCCTGACAGAACGCCTGTGCCCATTGACCGAATTCGCCACCATCACATATCAGGATCGGATCCACTGCCTCATTCAATATTTTTTGGGCTGCCCGACAGATGGATTGCGGATCAAGACTGCTTGTCTGCGCTTCAGGTAAGGGTTTCAGCGTTCTGTCTGTAATGGCGTACTCGACTTCCTTCAGCCACCCGTCCCGCTTCTGGGCGACTGCGTAATCGCTCAATTCCCGTAAAGCCACATCCGAATCCGCGATCGCAAATTCGCATAAGCGTCTTCCCAATAACTGCTTTGCTCGATCAACGATTACTTCATCGGGGTCGATAACTACAATATCTGCGTCCGGATCCATCCCCGCAGATCGGCCAAAGTCCAGCGTGAAATCAAGTGTTTTGCCCACCAGAACGATAAGATCCGCTTTCTTCAATATCTGAGGAAAATGACCAAGAGAGGGATCGCGTAATCCGCGAGGGCTCTCCATTGAAATAACAGGCGTCTGCAACGCCTTGGTAGCCTGGCTTCTCAAATCAGGAGCGCGAGACGCATTGTTCATTGGTCCCACCAGGACCAGTGGTCTCTCGGATCTGGCAATGCGCTCTAGAATCTTCTGAGTATCGGCCTGCGAGAGCGGCATGCTGACTCGAGTCGGCTTCTGTGAACGCTTGAGTTTATCAACGTCGACTTCTTCCTGCATTACATCAAACGGCATCGCAATGTGAACTGGCCCAGGTCTGCCGGATAACGCCAATGAAATTGCGGATGAAATAGCCTGGTTGATCTGTTCTGCATCATGCAATCGCAAAGATTTTTTTGTGAGCGTTTCTGTCACCGCGATCTGGTCCAGTTCCTGGAACGCACCCCTATGATCCTGCGCAATGGGGGAGTCTCCGGAAAGCAGCAAGATAGGGCTTTCAGCCAGTCGGGCCGAATACACCGGAGAAAGACAATTGGTAATGCCAGGGGCGGCAGTAACCAGCGCAACACCGATCTCACCCGTCAGTTGCGCCCACGCATCGGCCATGTAGACAGCAGCCGCCTCGTGACGTACATGAACAATGCGAATGCCTGCATCAATACATGCATCATAGATAGGCATAATTTGATTGCCGGAAAGACTGAATATCGTTTTGACACCTGCGTGTTGTAACGCGTCTATCACAAGCTGAGCACCCAGCATTCTCACGATCCCCCTTCAAGAAAGAAATTAGACGGTAGCGGCTAAGCGGCCGTTGATCCACCGTACTTCCAGCTCCATTAGCAAGCCAATACCGCCCAATCCAATAAGTGAATGACAACAGCGTTGCTCACACGGATGAATCATCTGAAAGCAATCACGCACAAAATCAACCGATGATCAGTACTCACACCCTTGCTGAGAAGGGAGACGTTATCACTGGCATCGTTAATCGTATTGCCGATGATTTGCAGTACTACCCTCCAATGAACCAGGCTCGTCAGACAAATTCTACAGTCGTCAACGAGAACTGCTTTTTGAAAATTTATCCAGCTTGGCAAAAATTGGCGCCGTGACATTCCCGGGATCTCCGAGCGGCATATGGGCAATTCGCTGCGACTCATCGTCATCCAGCCCGAGACCTAACAGGACGGAAGCCATGATCTCCTGAGAGTGATTATCACGGGTAGGCTCGGTCAGCATGGTTTCAATGCCATAGAATATAGAACCCAACACCAGATCTCTTGCGACCGCAACATCACGAACCCTCAGACGCCCAGAGTCTATCCCTGTCATAATATCGCGCGACAAATAGGTATCCATCAAACGTCCGCGGACCGTATTGCTAGTTCCAACCCGGGTGATGAACGCTCCCCAGATAGGGTAACGTAACGCCATACCCATATAAAGCCTTGAGCCGGTGCAGATTCTCTCGGCCGGATCTTCCAGCCTCTGTACGATTGGGTCTACTACCTGCAAAACTTCGTCACTCATGGTTCCTGCCACCGCAGCGAGCAGTTCCGCAGTCGTGCTGAAATAATTATAAAACGTGCCACGGGACACCTGAGCAGCAGCAATAAAGTCCTCAATAACAGGCTCGTCAGGTCCTTTCTTGGCGAATACCGCGAGCGCAGTCTCGATGAGACGCATACGCGTTTTCAATCGGCGGGCCGCGCCAACACGGGTTCTGTGATCTTCCGACAACTCGGGGGGTTCTGAGGATGTAGCCATAGGTCTGCAGTTGAAAATATCGCCCTATTCTAGCAGGGTTAGGCAAGGTTCCGTTTCTGATCAATCATCTTCGAATCCACGCCAAGGCACGGCTAAGTCTTAGTTAAGGTCTTGCCATCATTCATATCTCATAGAAAATTCAAATTGACATTAATGTCATTTTGAATAAAAATACAAATTGATGATTGTCTAATATTAATCAAAATGGAGTGATGACATGAAGCTTTTACGTTATGGACCCAGTGGCAAAGAGAAACCTGCAGCACTGGATATGGATGGGCAAGTCCGCGACCTTTCCCTGCTGGTTCCCGATTTGACGCCGGATTGGTTGGCACCAGACCGTCTCGCCGCATTGTCGGCAATTGATTTGAAAAAAATGCCTCTGGTCAATCCAGAACGAATTGGCGTCCCGGTCAGCGGTACCCGGCAGTTTGTCGCAATCGGATTGAATTACCGCAAGCACGCCGAGGAATCCGGCCTGGATATTCCCGAGGAGCCAGTCGTTTTTACAAAGGCCATTACATCTCTTGGCGGCGCCAATGATGATGTCACCTTACCCGCCGAGTCTACCGCCACAGACTGGGAGATTGAACTCGGTTTCGTAATCGGCCGCGAAGCGAGGCAGGTCAAAGAGGAAAATGCTTTGACTTTTGTTGCCGGCTACTGTTTGGCGAACGATATTTCAGAACGGGACTGGCAGATTAAACGTAACGGCCAGTGGGGCAAGGGAAAAAGTTTTGATGGCTTCGGGCCTGTGGGGCCATGGCTGGTAACGGCAGATGAAGTCACCGATCCGCAAAACATCAATTTGTCGTTGTCTGTGAATGGCAAGTGCATGCAGCAAAGCAATACTGCCGACATGATCTTCAGCGTTGCAAAGATCGTTTCATATTTGAGTCAGTTCATGACCCTTTTGCCCGGCGACATTGTGATCACGGGAACGCCGGCCGGCGTGGGTCTGGGAATGAAACCACCTACCTTCCTGAAAAAAGGTGATGTGATTACTCTGGAAAGCGATCTGCTGGGCACACAAAAACAAACAATAATCTAGTGCCCTCGTCCCGGCTAAACAGCAGCCGGTAACACTCAAGGAGGAGACAAAATGACTGTTGACAATACCGGATTACGGCGCAAGGCCGATCTGGCGGTTCACTCTATCTGCGAATTTGCTTTTAGCGTACCGGATATTGACGCTGCCCATCACTTCTACGCGAACTTTGGTCTTGATGTCAGGCGCGTGCCCGATGGACTGGAGCTCTTTACCTACGGAAGCGCCCACAGGTGGGCACGCATATTCAAGGGAGAGGAAAAAAAGCTGCTCTGGATCATTTTTGGCATTGACGAATGTGATTATCCAAAATTCAAACTTCGATTGACTAAACATGACATAGATCTCGTCCCCTCACCTCCGAACTCATCCCCGGACAATTTGTGGCTCTATGGCCCTGATGACGTGTTAATAGGCCTGGCCATCAGCCCCAAGTGCGCACCAAGCGAAAAATCGGAGCGAAACTTTCCGTCCGCCACCGCGTCTGGCGGCCGTGCGCCGTCCCGAAGTCAGATCCAGCCGGTCCGACCCACGCACTTGTCACATATTCTGCTTTTTTCCTCGGATGTCCCCGCTGCTACCGACTTCTATATCAATACCTTGGGTTTGCGCATGTCAGACAAATCAGCAGACATTATTGCCTTTTTGCACGGCGCACACGGTAGCGATCATCATCTGCTGGCCTTGGCAAAATCCGATGGCGCCGGGCTTCATCACAGTAGCTGGAACGTCAATTCCATTGATGAGGTCGGTCTCGGTAAACAGCAGATGGCAGAAGCTGGCTACGTAAAAGGCTGGGGAATCGGCAGGCATGTGCTCGGCTCAAATTACTTCCAATATGTACGCGACCCTTGGGGCAGCTATGCGGAATATTCATATGACATAGATTTCGTGGCTCATGATCACGAATGGCCTGCCGCAGATCATCCTCCCGCAGACTCGCTGTATGTCTGGGGCCCGGACGTGCCTGCTGATTTTATTTGCAATTATGAAACTCAGCCCAAGTTAACTGGAGACAAATCGTGAAAAATGAATATACAGATACCGATATTGCAATTGTAGGATACGGGCCCGTCGGGGCTGTACTTGGATTGATTCTGGCACGACAAGGGTATCGTGTGCAAATATGTGAACGCTGGCAGACACGATATCCCTTACCGCGAGCGGTCTGCATCGACCACGAAATGTATCGCATGCTATGCGCTATTGGTTTGCGCGACGCGCTACCATCAATCAGTCACCCGGGAGAAATCTATCGCTGGATGAATGCCCAATGGCGCGAACTGATCTCTATTGATTGGTCTGCCGAGTCAGTGTCCGGCGGAAGCGAAGTCAATTTTGTACACCAGCCCACACTTGAAGCAACGCTGGACGAGGCGATTCGCGTTCAACAGAATATTACATTGAATCTTGGCTGCGAAGCGATAAAAATTTCCCAGGACAACCACTACGCTTATATCCTTTTGGTGGACCAGGAAAATAAGCAAGAAAGAACTGTCAAAGCACGCTATGTTATCGGGGCAGACGGCGCCAATAGTATTGTTCGAGAAGCCATTGGATCGGGATGGGAAGATAAAGGATTTGAAGCCGACTGGCTGGTCGTCGATGTACTGCCCAACGATGGCGTCAAACTCGATATACCCGCCGCAGCCCAATACTGTAATCCGCAAAGGCCGACCACAATCGTTCCTGCAGGTGTGAAAAATGGCCGCTATTTTAGGCGCTGGGAGTTCATGCGGCTACCCGGAGAAGATCGTGAAACGCTTGAAAATGAACGTCAGGCGTGGCAATTGCTTGAACCATGGGTCAAACCTGAACATGCCACTATGGTTCGGCACAAATTGTACACATTCCGTTCTCTCATCGCAGACACCTGGCGGGCAGGCCGTCTTCTTATCGCAGGTGACGCCGCACACGTGATGCCACCATTCATGGGACAGGGTATGTGCGCCGGCTTACGCGATGCCTGGAATCTCGGTTGGAAGCTGGATCTAATCCTGTCTGGTAAAGCTGAAGAGAGACTCTTGGACTCTTACATGGCGGAGCGCAGGCCGCACGTGAGCGATGTTATCGACCTTTCGATGTATATGGGGAAAATAATTTGTATTCCGGATGACGCCGAAGCCGCGCGACGCGATGAGGCATTTTTCAATGGTACGGCAACACCACCGCCCCCGTTCCCGAGTTTAGTTACCGGTTTAATAGATGAGCAAAAGGATGAACGCGATAATAATCTGGCCGGTCTGCTTTCTCCACACAGCCTTGTCCGTAGTTCGCACAAGAACGGACGACTTGATGATGTGATCGGTCCAGCCGGATTCAAATTGATTCTCACCGAAAAAGCAACAGCATTGAACCCACCCCAGAGAAAGCTGCTCGAACAGACATATACCTCTGTCTGGCAGTTGGTTTCCGACAAAGGCCAAGTGCTGGAGCAAACACAGTTGGCGGAGCGCGATGAGAAGTTTCTAGATTTCATGCGCGCCAATTCGATTGTGGCGATGCTCGTCAGGCCTGATTTTTATATCTATGGTTCATGCTCATCAATGGATGGGATCGACAAGTTGCTGAATCGCTTTATGAACGCGCTGATTGGGAATGGGATCAAAATCGGCCGTGCTGAGCGCGTGTCATTCAGTAGCAGCAACCCAGACATTGTTCATTATTAAAAAACAAAACCAATATTTTCGGAGACATTATGACAGCAAAACCAACACTGACCCCGAACCATCGCTTGAACTGCACTTGCGGCAATTGCGAAGGTTTATTTACGAGTAACCGAATTGATAGTCAACGCAGGCGTCTCATCAGCAGCGTACCAGCAGTTTTTGCCGCTGGAATTGGACTTCACCAGAGCGCCAGAGCACAAACCCAATCGGAACCCAATTCCCAAAACTATCCGGCAACTGAATCTGGTCCAAATCATTTAAGACGCATTGACGTTCATTCGCACTATTTGCCTGAGCGCTACCGACAGGAAGCGATCGCAGCTGGGCATCAAAGACCGGACGGCATGCCCGGATTGCCTGAATGGAGTATTGACGGCGCCCTGACCGCCATGGACAAATTCGGAATCAGCACCTCTATCCTTTCCGTGTCTTCACCGGGTGTGCATTTTGGAGACGATGCAGCAGCCATCAAGCTGGCTCGCGCAGTAAATGAAGTTGGCGCGCAGGCCGTACAGACGCATCCGCAAAGGTTTGGGCTCTTTGCATCATTGCCGCTGCCAAATGTAAACGCGGCGCTCAAGGAAATAGCGTACTCGCTTGATGTCCTGAAAGCTGATGGTATCGTCATGGAAAGCAATCATCACGGTATTTATCCTGGAGATCCGCAACTGGATCCCATTATGGAAGAGCTTAACCGCCGCAAAGCGGTCCTTTTTCTTCATCCCACCTCACCCGATTGCCCTTGCTGCCAGGAAACCAGTCTGGGTTATCCGCGCCCGATGATGGAGTTTATGTTTGAAACAAGTCGCGCAGTGACCAATATGATTCTGAAAGGAACATTGGAAAAATATCGTGATATTCGTCTGATAATTCCACACGCCGGCGCAATGATCCCGATACTGGTCGACCGGATTACAGGGCTCTCCCCGGCCTTGGGACTAGATGGCCCATTGAACACCGACAAGGTATTCAGCCTGCTCAAAGGGTTGTACTACGACCTCGCGGGCTTCCCGATTCCGCGGCAACTGGGTGCCCTGCTTCAGATCGCAGATGAACGAAACATTATGTACGGAAGCGATTGGCCTTTCACGCCAGACCCAGTGGTAGAGATGCTTTCCAAGAAAATCGACGAAACAGAATTACTGACAGATGAGCAACGAGTCCAGATTCTGGGCCGCAACGCACTGCAGCTCTTTCCACGATTGAATTCGTAAAAACAAAACTAAATTAACAACCGAGACTAGGAACTTATACTGATGTTAAGAACTCACACTTCACGATATATAAAGTGCATATGTCAAACGATTAAAATCGCAAGTTTTTGTCTTATTTTTTTATCAATATTCTCTGCCGCGACAGCTGAAACTACGGGCTCAGGGGAAATGAAAGTAACGTTGCTGGGTACCGGTAGCCCCGTGCCCAGCAATGAGCGTTTCAGTCAGTCCATTCTAATAGAAGTCGAAAAGCAGAAACTGTTATTTGACTTAGGACGTGGGGTAACGATCAGACTAGCGCAATTGGACATCCCTTTTCGCGATATAACGGCGAGTTTTATTACTCACATGCATTCAGACCATCTTGTCGGATTGCCTGATCTGTGGCTGACCGGCTGGTTGCCAACAGGATTTGCGTCTCGAACCAATCCAATGGTGATTTACGGTCCTCGGGGCACCATTGCGATGACCGACGACCTCACCAAAGCATTCTCCGAGGATATACGCATTCGATTGGCTGACGAAAAACTCCCGCCCAAGGGAATTGAATTCGAAGCGCATGACATTGGTGCCGGTCTTGTCTATCAGAAAGACGGTGTCAAAGTTTCAGCATTTGAAACACATCACGGCGACCTGATCAAGCCAAACTTTGGCTATGTGGTTGAATACAAGGGAAAGAAAGTTGTCATTTCCAGCGACACAACCTATGACGAGCGAATTGCCGAGACAGCGCGCAATGCGGATTTGCTTATCCATGAAGTGGCGATTATTGACCCAAAGTTATTAAAAGCATATCCAAGATTCAAGGAAATCGCCGCTCATCATTCTTCACCAGAAGATGCAGGACGTATTTTCTCTATCGCAAAACCCAAGCTCGCTGTTTTCACCCATATCATAGTTTTAAAAGAGCAAGGGCCGCTTGATGTTTCTACCGAGGAAGTTGTTGCCAGAACAAGAAAGATGTATAGCGGGCCGTTAGCTGTTGGCCATGATTTGATGCAATTCGAAATAGCTGAAGATGTTAGAGTATTGGATCGCAGTGAAACTCATTGAGGACTATATTTTTTGCTTTGTTTAATGAAAAAGCAAAGGCTCATAGGGTAACTCTTCGAACCCACGCGGCGGACAGGCTGCCTCTGACTTGCAGCGCATCATGCCATTTAGCGCCCGGTCATCTCATGCTGGACAACCTCCAGACGAGAGGGTCGGGATTTAAATTTACTAAATGAGCGAGGTATCTTATGGAAGGACCGGACCCAGCAAATAAGCATCCCATGGTTGGATTTCCCCAAGTGTGCTTCATAAAAAACACGGTAAAGAATCCAAATATTATTGTCGGCGACTATACCTATTACGATGATCCGGTAGATTCGGAAAATTTCGAGCGCAATGTGCTATACCACTATCCATTTATCGGCGACAAGCTGATCATCGGTAAATTCTGCGCAATTGCTCGTGGAACGAAGTTCATCATGAACGGAGCGAACCACAAGATGTCAGGGTTTTCCACGTTTCCATTTCAAATCTTTGGCAACGGATGGGAAAAAGTCATGCCAGCGCCCGAAGCGCTTCCCTACAAAGGCGACACCGTTATCGGAAATGACGTCTGGATTGGCTATAACGCTTTACTCATGCCAGGCGTCAAAATCGGTAACGGCGCCATTGTGGCCGCTGGATCCGTTGTCGTCGGCGATGTACCCGCCTACACCATTGTTGGCGGCAATCCCGCCGAACCGATCAAACAGAGATACCCTTCCGAGACAATTGAAATATTGGAAAGCATTGCCTGGTGGAATTGGCCAATAGAGAAAATAACACGCCATTTGGAGATAATCACATCTGGTGATTTGGAAGCGCTGCGTGCTTGCTTAGTGTAGATACCTCAAAGCCGTTAAAGATGTTGTTTGAATTGCTCATATTGACTGTTGATGTGGGCGTAATAAGCCATCCGGCACATGACCAAATAGTCAGAAAAACGTAACTTGACGCATAAGGGCCGACTATAAGAACATTCACGGTCTTGGCTTCGTACGTTGAATCGAAGCTGCATTCGACAATACTGAAGGAGACAACTATATGCGTAGAGTCGACTACCGAGACTTAATCGGTGGCGGTCTGATTACATTTGCCGGAGCGGCGGCGATGTTCCACTCATTGACTGCATTCACCGTTGGCACGGCCGCAAGGATGGGGCCAGGCTATTTTCCCGCCCTGGTCGGCGGCCTGTTAATGCTATGTGGGATCATGATACTGGTGCCTGCGCTCTGGCGCGCAGGGCCAATGCCAATTCTCGAAGTCAAGCCGCTGTTCTGGATCAGCCTTTCGGTACTCGCGTTTGCACTACTGGTTCTGACCTTCGGCTTGGTGCCTGCCATCATCGCGCAGAGTCTGCTTGCCGGTATGTCGGACAGCAAACTGTCATGGAAAGGTTCATTGATCCTTGCCGCGGGGCTCTCTGTCGGAGCGACGCTGATATTCAAAGTTGGCCTGGGCGTTATTCTTCCGACCTTCGCCTGGCCCTGGTAGGAGCAGATAAAGATGGAACTATTTAATAACATCGTTTTAGGTCTGACAACTGCGCTCGCCTGGAACAATCTTATGTGGTGCGTCATTGGCGTATCGCTGGGCACGCTGATCGGAGTAATTCCCGGCGTCGGGACCCTGGCGACAATGTCGCTGCTATTTCCAATTACCTACGTACTGGAACCTACCGCTGCACTGATCATGCTGGCTGGCATCTGGTATGGCAGCACCTACGGCGGATCGACAGCGTCAATCCTGTTGAATCTGCCGGGAACCCCTGCTAACGCCGTGACATGCCTGGATGGATTTCCGATGGCCAAACAGGGGCGCGGCGGTGTTGCCCTTCTCATGACGACGATTGCCTCTTTCTTTGGGGCAAGTGTCGGCATTATCATGATGATGCTGTTCGCTCCCCTTGTCGCTGAATTCGCGTTCAAGTTCGGGCCAGCAGAGTACTTCGCCATTATGGTGCTCGGCCTCGTTGCAGCGTCCGTGGTGTCGTCAGGGTCTGCGCTCAAGGGTATTACAATGGTCATCGGCGGTGTATTGCTCGGCCTGGTTGGCACAGACGTCAATTCCGGCGTGGCGCGCTTCGATCTGGGTTTCCCGGAGCTTCAGGATGGCGTGCAAATTGTTGCTCTTGCTATGGGACTATTTGGCCTTACGGAAATTATCGCGAGCATCAATCACGTGAAGTCAGCCGATCGCAAGATCGACGTATCGATGAAAGCCATGCTGCCAACTCGTGACGAGATGAAGCGTTCCTGGGGGCCCATGGCCCGTGGATCAGGACTTGGGTCCTTTTTCGGTGTGTTACCTGGCGTGGGTCCAACCGTCGCCGCCTTCATGGCCTACGCGCTTGAAAAGCGAACTTCGAAGAATCCCGAGCGCTTCGGACGCGGTGCAATTGAAGGGATCATGGCCCCGGAGTCGGCCAATAACGCGTCAGACCAGGCATCCTTCATTCCGACGATGACTCTCGGCATCCCCGGTAGTGTGACGATGGCGTTGATTATCGGCGCGCTGATGATCCACGGCATCCAGCCCGGACCACAAATGCTGACAGAACAACCCGACATGTTCTGGGGTCTGGTGATGAGCTTCTGGATCGGCAATATCGTCCTGGTGATTCTGAACGTGCCGATGATCGGTCTGTGGATTCGGGTATTAACAATTCCGTATCACATACTCTACCCGGCTATCGTCATGTTTATCTGCATCGGTACCTATGCTGTCAACAATAACGTTTTCGATGTCTACGCAGTTTTGGTGTTCGGCGTCGCGGGCTACATACTGCGGATACTCAACTTTGAGCCTGCTCCACTCTTACTGGGGTACGTATTGGGTCCAATGCTGGAAGAAAACTTTCGCCGCGCTATGCTGCTTTCGCGAGGTAGCATGCAGACATTTATCGAGCGACCGATCAGCATGTGGGTGCTGCTATTGACAATTATCCTGCTCGCATGGGGTCTGTGGAGCAGCCTGCGGCAACGATCGGCCGTGACAATGGCCTAAACTTCTGAGCCAATTTGATCCGCTGAGAGGTATTATTAAAGGATGGCCGGCCAAGCCGGCCATCCTTTTTAGATTGCAATTTAGAATCCATCCTGGGATCGTGACCATTCGCCCTTGCTCAGTTCTGAGTACGCCGGCTTTGTTATTGAGGCTGATAAGCGCCCGCAGGGAGCGCACTCCTCTGACTGCTCGGTCGACTCAGTTGGAGGCCTTATGATACCAGGCACATCCGAAAATAACCCATTCTATTGACCTGAATGAACTTAGCTTTTCGGATCAAGCATCAGCGACACGACCACCCGTAATCCTGGTTGAGCGTCTGAAAACTCGAGCGTCCCGCGATGCAATCTGATAATGCTCATTACGCTTGTTAAACCTAAACCATGACCCTCCGTGGAGGGGTCAAATCGATAAAAATGCTTACCCAGGTTTTCATACTCGGTGGCCGGTAGTCCTGGCCCATCGTCTGCGATTACAATACGGCCGATACGTCCCTGCCTGATCACATCAACAACTACCTGATTGTCAGCATACTTAACTGCATTATCGAGCAGATTGGCAAGTGCACTGGCAAGTAAATTCGCATCACCATAAAGTGTGACGTTGTCCAGATTGTTACGATATAAAGAAATGCCCTTTTCTTCCGCTAACGCCTCATGCATTTCCATCACGTCGGTAATGATGACATCCAACTCGCAGGGCTTAAAGGAACGTCGCTGTATACCTGCTTCCATATCTGCAATTTGCAAGAGCTTTTCCAGCAACACATTGAGGCGCTCAATGCCTTCTATTGCGTTCTTATTGATCTCCTGTACTTCAGCCATGGTAATGCCAGGCCGTTGCGCCAAGCGTAAAGCACCCATAATGCGAGTCAGCGGCGTGCGAAGGTTATGCGCAATAGTATCCGAAATATGTCTGGCGCTTTTCATCAGGAGTTCGATTCGATCCAACATCGTGTTGATATCGTGATTCAGTAGCGTAAACTCGTCATCACCTGTCGGTGCCAGGATACGTTTTGAAAGCTGACCTGCGCCTATTTGCTGCGTGGTACGACGAATATGATTAACGCGGGACGCTAGTTCCTTTCTGAATATGTAGGCTCCCAGAATCACCAGCAGTGCAGCCAGAAGAATGGCTGCCGCAGTTGCCTGTCCAACTAATGAGGTGATATCGCCTATTTCACTTGAATCATGCCCTACGACTAATGTTTCTCCGCCTGCCAGGGTTTGTATTTTCAAGTGACCTCGGGTGGGAATGCCATCCTGAATAACCTCTGCATCAACGACTTCGGTATATGTCGAGTGAGGAGGCAGGGATGTTTCAAGATTTCCGGCCAGTTTCTTGCCCTCCTTATCAAGGAGCAGATATATCTCGCGATCAGAGTCGATTCGATCTGACAGCGTCAGTTCAATCGCCGATATCAGTGCTTCACGACCTCCATCTTCAAAGGCGGCGATCAGACGTTGCGCACTCGCAGTTATTTGTCTTGTGTACTCGGTGCGTAATGCGCCGATGAATTGAAGATAAATAAATGCGATCAATATTGAAGTTGTCAAAATCGCGAGCAATCCATAGTTCAACGTCAGGCGGAAAGAAATGGAACTCCACAGGCGCCGAAAAAAACCTGTCATTCTTCTTCAAAAGCCTTATTGTTGGTACCCTGTTTATCAGAGAGGGTGTATCCCGCACCGCGTACAGTGTGAATGAGCGGAATGGCAGAATAGGAATCTATCTTGCGACGCAGCCTGCTAACCTGAACATCAATCACATTAGAGTGTGGGTCAAAACTATATCCCCAAATCATTTCCAGCAGCATGGTGCGCGTCACAGTCCTGTGTGCGTTAAGCATGAGATAAACCAATAAACGGAATTCCTGGGGCTGCAGCGAAATCGTTCTTCCGGCACGTTGCACTTTCTGCGTAGCGATATTAATTGTGAGGTCCGCAATCCGAAGGTGTTTAACTTCCAGGTCAGGGCGCGCTCGCCTGACTAGCGCGTCCAGGCGAGCGACCAATTCGGAAAAGGAGAACGGTTTGACCAGATAGTCATCTCCACCTGCTCGTAAACCATCAACTCGATCATCAACAGCCGAAAGTGCACTTAGCACCAGAACCGGTGTTTTTTTCCCCAATGCTCGTAACGCTGAAAGTATTGAAAGGCCATCGACCTGGTTGGGCAGAATACGATCCAATATGATAATGTCCCATTCGCCCTTCATTGCATTGTCAAGTCCGCTGACTCCATCCCCGCTCACGGTTACGACGTGCCCGAGTTCTGTCAGGCCGTTGGCAAGATAACGGGCGTTATCTCGATCGTCCTCAATAATAAGACATTGCCACATATCTGTTTCCAAAAAAATATGGGGCGGCAGCCCCAGGGAATTGGTCGCAATAATCGCCGAAACGCTTCCTGATCATATTGCGCTTTCTTTATATAGTTTTCCAAAACCATATCACCAGGCACGGTTCAACTCAAGACACCGGGAGTATGCCGATCATATTCTTGAAAATGTGCAATTGATAAAAAAAGCGTTCTGGCCCAAACGTACCCTTTCATGGATCAGCCTCTTCTGGCAAGGCATATCGCCTGATTAGACGGTAAAGGTCGAATATTGAGGACAAATTCGAAGTGGGCTGCTTAAGCCAAACTGCGATGATTACTCGCGCAATCAGATAATTACATTACTAAATGGTAAGCAAGTCGTAATATGTTTTGAAGTGAATTTGCCGAAAATTTTCTAGCGACAACATGAAATGACAATCACCGGTTACCCATGCAGAGTCTGTCAGATTGCAAATGGGTTCACGACCTTTTGTTCTCCAATTGCCTTACCCTCACGCAAGATCAGCATCGGCGTGCCGACCACACTTGGTATCGATGAATCCGTTCATTGTCAGAAAAATCGCACCTTACGTCCAGATCCGATGGCGCCTCTCCCCTGTTCCTCATCTATTTATGATATTAATCATCCCGTCATCCTCACCGAACCCTGGGCTTTCTAACATTAGCTTGACATTAATGGCAAACGATCTCTGAGAAGGCTCACAAACTCGCCCATCGCATCCGTTTCCTTAACGCCACGCTTGGACAGGCGATAAAAAGACAAATCTATTTTAGGTGAAATCAATAAATCGGTATTGACGTCGTGACGCTTGCATGCGGCCATAGCAAAGGTAGGGATTATTGCTGTTCCAAACCCGGCCTCCACCATTGAAATCAATGTATTGAAAAAACTGACGGATTGAACATCTGCTTTTGTAATGCCAAGTTTGCCAAGCTGTAAATCGATGACTTTTTGAATCGGATTTTCGGGCGGAAGTCCGATTAAAGGATCCGATTCGAGCGCAGACCAGGAAACTCTGCCGACAGGCCTGGTTACCCCGTTAGCAGCAGTAACGCGCATTAGCTGAAAACTGGCGACCGAAGTGCGTTTTAGGCCAGGCGTCGCCTTAAAGAAAAACCCCAACCCCATGTCTGCTTCCTCATCAAGAATAGCGCGCTCAACTTCTTCAAGCCGAGCATCAAGCAGACTGACTTTCACATGCGGCTGGGTCTTCCTGAAAATTGCCAGCAAAAGCGGCAACAAATCTGATGAAACAAGGGGAGTTGCTGCAATTCGCAGCGTGTGTCTGACGGTATTTCCAAGGAAACTGATTTCCTCTGTGACTCCGTCGAGTTCGACCAGAACCCGGTCTACTACCGGCTCCAGGCGTCTTCCGGCCGGAGTCAGTTGTACAGCACGCGTGGTCCGATCGAACAGTCTGACGCCCAGCTGACGTTCCATTTCTCGAACAAGAATACTCAATCCCGCCTGCGTCATATGCGCTAATTCAGCCGCACGGGTGAAGTTTTGCGTTCGAGCCACGTAGCGAAATGCCCTCATTTGTCGGGTGGTTAGATTCATAATGACTCCATATATATTCATATTATATTTAAATTTCAAAAATTATATGAAATAAGGCTTAATACAGCATGTGATCGGTCTACGTTCACTAACCACAAATTTGCAGAGGTATCGAATTCATGAATCACAACGAGCACGTAGCAATCCTGGGGGCGGGCATTGGCGGCCTTACTCTGGCATTGAGTCTTCATCAGGCGGGAATAAGCTGCACGGTGTATGAAGCAGTGGCTGAACTCAAACCGCTAGGAGTTGGCATTAACCTGCTGCCTCACGCTGTCCGGGAACTGAGCGAACTCGATTTGCTGTCGGCTCTTGATCAGGTCGGAGTACGCACGAGAGAATCAGTCTTTTTTACTGAGCATGGCCAGCTTGCATTCAAAGAACCCGCCGGGACTGCCGCGGGCTATAACTGGCCGCAGTTTTCCATTCACCGCGGTGATTTGCAGAATCTACTACTTGCTGCGGTAAAAGAGCGAATAGGGCCGAATAGCGTAAGGTGCGGTCATCGTTGCGTCGACGTTACGCAGGACGAGACTGGGATAATTGCCTATTTCGAAGATCCGAATGGTTTGGCATTAGAAAGCGGACGAGCCACCGTGGCAATTGCCTGCGATGGCATCCACTCAATCATGCGCAGGAAGTTTTATCCAAACGAAGGTGCGCCGCGCTATTCAGGCGTAAATATGTGGCGGGGCGTAACGCGCCACGCCCCTATTCTGTCGGGCGCAAGTATGATTCGCGCCGGCTGGCTTTCAATCGGCAAGATGGTTATATATCCGATCCGCAATACCATCGATGAGAAAGGAAACCAGCTAATAAACTGGGTTGCAGAAATCGAAGCCAAGCAACCCGCACAACGGGATTGGAGCCGCGAAGGGCGGCTGGAAGATTTTTTACCAGCATTCCAGAGTTGGCGCTTCAGTTGGCTGGACGTACCTAATCTGATTCGAACGGCAGATTCAGTGCTTGAGTACCCTATGGTTGACCAGGATCCGCTTGAGCGCTGGACACATGGCCGGATTACGCTTTTAGGCGACGCGGCGCATCCCATGGTGCCGCGCGGATCAAACGGCGCAGGACAGGCAATTATCGATGCTCGCTGCCTGGCCGGCTTGTTAAAAAGACAGGGGGTTGGCCCAGAAGCGCTTGAGAGCTACGATCGCGAGAGAGTCACGGCTACAGCAAACGTTGTGCTGACAAACCGGAAGACACCGCCGGATTCCATCCTTCGCGAGATATACGAACGCACGGGCGGAAAGCGCGTCGACAATCTGGATGATGTCGTCACGCAGGCAGAATTACAAGCCATTTCTGATCGCTATAAAGAAGTGGCGGGATACGATCCTGTTCATCTCAAAAATCGTCCATCATTTCTATGATTGGCTATACATCTACGAATGCGCTGAGCGATTCCGGGCTTAGCAAAAAAATAGAAACATGAGACACGATTACCAGATTCTGCATTTTCGGCGACAAACAATGCAATTTGTTGCGCCGAAATATAAAACCGGTTCACAACTGAAATGCCGAATACAAAGAATTAGACAAAAAGGAGGAAGCAAGCATGTTTTCAAAATGGATAAGTAAAATTTTTATCGCTGTCATATATATCACGGCGACGCCTTCAGCACACGCCGAATGGCCAGACAGGCCAATTACCTTTGTCGTTCCGTATACACCTGGAACCGGAATCGATACGGTCGCACGCCAGCTTGCGGCACAGCTTCCCAAAGAGCTGGGACAACCCGTGGTCGTGGAGAATCTGGCGGGAGCCAGTGGAAACATCGGCAGTGAAAAAGTGGCCAGGAGCAAACCTGATGGCTATACCTTTCTGGTACAGGTAAACACATTAGTAATGAATAAAAGTCTCTACCCTGAATTACGTTACGATCCAGTCAATGATTTTGAACCCGTGGCCCAGACGTCACGGGGCTCACTCCTGCTCGTGGTTAATCCTGAGGTACAGCATGTAGCCACTGTAAAAGATGTTGTAAACGATACAAAATTCAAGCCCAATCAGTTCACGTATGCAACGCCGGGCGTTGGGACCCCGCACCATCTTGCCATGGCACTGTTCTTACAGCGCAATGATCTGGGAATGCTGCATGTACCGTATAAAGGAACATCGGGTGCAGTCACAGACTTACTAGGAGGCAGAATTGACTATATGTTCCTGCCTGTTCATGTTGCGCTACCTCACATTATGAACGGAAAATTGAAGGCAATCGCTACCGGTAGCCCGCGTCCGTTACCCAGTCTACCTGATATCCCGATACTTTCCGAATCCAGTTCAGACAACTCAGACATGTGGTACGGCGTGCTGGCGCCAAAGGGGACATCGACAGATGTGGTTAACCGCCTAAACAAAGAAATTCAGAAAATTCTTGAGCAGCCTGAAATTGTAAAGGCATTCGAATCTCAAGGTATGGTTCCTGCCTCTTCCACTCCTGAAGAGTTTCGCGAGCTGATTATCAAAGATGCCGATAGATGGGCGAAAGTCGTAAAAGCGGGGAATATTAAAGCGGAGTAGCAGGATATATTTTTGATGATTTATTGACGTTGGACTGATCTTGCTTTAAGCCAAACTGAAGCAAGATCAAACTGTCCAACGTAGACGAATCTTTGCACGATGCGGGCACAAAAATTCCTTCACATATTGTCAGATAATGAACCCAATTGAGGTTTGTTCTGTCGATTTCAACCCAGGCTTCTCAGCATGGGAATCCTCATCGATATACTGCTTAAACTCCGTCATACTTCTCGATTGACGCTGGAGCCCAAGATTGCTGTACGGCTTTACAAGCAGTGGATCTGCTAAAGCTATCTTAAGAACACCACTCATCTTTTCTATTATTTCATTTGATGTATCGGTGGAAGCAGCAATGCCCAACCGACTTTCGACAACGAAACCAGGATACCAGCCTCCAGTCGAGATTTCTGATAATCTGCCCGATGCAGAATTCAGCGCTCGATGCATGAGGATCTTACATTAGCGATCCGTCGTCAGAAAATTCAACTGCGATAAAGTGGTTCGGGTCAGCTCAACAATAATATTCAGGCCAGAATCCTGCATTCCCGTCAGATAAGAAATATAAAATCCAGCCGGTTGTATGGGCGGCGAACATGGAAGTGCTTTCACTTCGCCATTTGCCAGCATATCCTGCATTAATGGCAAAGGAAGAATCGCTACCGCCTGTCCAGCCGCAACCAGCCTTGAGATTAACGCAAGTGAATTACTGGTACTCATAGAGTGTGCCGTTGTTCCGCCGGAACTGAGCCAGCCTTCCACTACCGCATGCAGAGTAGACGGCGGAGCATGAGTGGCAATATTGAGGCCCTGGGCATTACGCGGTTCAAATGGATCAGCATCGATAAGCATGGAGGGTGATGCAACCCAGGCGAAGGGCATCCATCCCACAAAGCTATCTGTAATCTCCGGACCTGTTGAAGGATTCGTCAGAACGGCAATATCCAGTTCTTTGGCATTGAGCTTTTGATTAAGTGTAGCGCCCACATCAACCGTGATTTCCAGTTCAAGGGAGGGAATTTGTTCCCTGATCTGAGCCACGACAGCAGTGATTGCCACCGCTGCAGAGCATTCGTCAGCCCCAAGCCGCAATTTTCCCGACGGCCCACGATCCTTGCGAAAGTGTTCAAGTTGTCGACTACTGTTCAGCGCCTGGTCCGCGTGTCGCAGTGCGGCTGTGCCTGTTTCCGTCAGCGTGACGCGTTGACGTGAACGTTCAAACAATTTGGCATCCAGCGTGTCCTCAAGCTCCCGTATACGGGCAGACACCGCTGGCTGAGACAAATGAAGATGTCTCGCGGCCGCATGAATACTTCCCAAATGAGCAGCCCAGTAAAAGGCTTCCATCTGACTTAGGGTTATCCTCATGATAATAAAAATCTCTCAAATGAACAGGAGTTTTGATTATTGTCAGTAGAAGCTTGCGTGATATTCTGCCCTGACTTGATGACGTTGCCATTAAACGTTCAACTTTTTTTCAACGATATTATCACATTTAACATGTATCTGATTCACTCCCTGCCTGAGCCTATTCCCGCGCAAGACCTTGCATTACTTCAACGTGCTGAACCCGCCACTATTGGGCATTTCCGCAGCATTGGTTTCATGGACGCAGGTATTCGCGCACATACGCAGGATCTGCGTATTGCCGGTACAGCAGTGACGGTACGTATGCCAGGCAACGATGGTGGCATCCTGCACTACGCAATGGGATGCGTACGTGCCGGGGATGTACTGGTTATTGACCGGTGTGGCGAGGCGATCACTGCAGCTTTTGGCGGCGCTATGGCTTACGCCGCGGGCCGCGCCGGTGTCGCCGCGCTGATTGTCGATGGCCTGGTCACCGATCTGGGTGAATTGCGTCAACACGCGGTACCTGTCTGGTCTAGGGGGCCGTCTATTGTTACGACACGCGTTCTTGGCCTGGATGGCGAGTTTTGTACTACTGTCAATTGCGGTGGTGTAGCCGTCATGCCGGGCGATGCCATTCTGGCCGATGAAAACGGCATTCTGGTCTTGCCACGCGATCAGATAACTGCCGCCGCCAATCAGGCAATCGCATTCCAGGAACAGGAAAAACATACCATTTTACGACTGAAAGCTGGCGAGAAGTTCCCAGATGTTGTCGGTTCACGCCGAGCCATAGATCAAAACATCGTTACCCCCTGAATACGTCTTTTTCCATACTACAGAGGAGAGTAGATCATCATGAAAAAAAACATACTTGTACTTGCGCTATCGGCAATCAGCCTGGCCGCCACGGCCCAAGAAATACCGAAAACACACTTCAAAGTCGTTGGTGGAGGAAGCCATAACTATACATTTGGTGCGACCGAGCAACCTTTCTGGAAAGAAACGCTTCCCAAGGCTTCCGAGGGTCAACTAACTGCCGACCTTAGCGGTCTAGCAGAAAGTGGACTGAAAGGGCCGGAAGTAGTTCGACTGATGCGTGCGGGTGCCATTGATATCGGCATGGGAGTGTTCGCTTATGTGAGCAGTGATGATGCCATGTTCGAGGGCGTCGACCTGCCGGGAATGGCGCCTGATATCGATACTGCACACAAAATTGCGCGAGCCTATCGACCGGTACTGGACAAACGCATGCGCGAACGGCATGGCATCAAAATGCTGGCAACTGTTGCCTATACGGCTCAGGTATTCTTTTGTCGCGAACCCGTGACGCAATTGGCTGATTTGAAAGGCAGAAAAGTACGGACTCGCGGGCGCAACATGGCGGATTACGTGACGGCCTTGGGAGCGAATTCTGTCACCCTGCCCTTCGCTGAGGTGGTGACTGCACTTCAGACCGGCGTGATCGATTGCGCAGTGACCGGCATAGGCTCCGGGAACGCTGCAAAGTGGTTTGAAGTTGCCAATAATCTGTACAACCTGCCAATTGACTGGTCTGTCGGATTCTACGGAATCGGCCTTAAACGCTGGCAAAAACTGGATCCGGCCGTACAAAAAATTCTTCAAGAGCAAAGCCAGGTTCTGGAGGACAAATTTTGGGCGGAAACGAAGCGGGAAAACGACTTTGCGTTGGCTTGCAATACCGGAGAAGGCGAATGCAAAATCCATGAAAAAGCCAACATGAAAGCCGCTGCACCTTCCCAAGAAGATCAGAGGACGTTGCGTGAAATCGCCCAGAAGATCGCGATTAACTGGGGCAAGCGTTGTGGCAAGGATTGCGTGCAGCAGTGGAACGAGACTGCGGGAAAAGCAGCCGGGTTTACGCTGGATTGATCAGCACTGGATACTAGCTGGAGGCTAATATGGAATCACCAACACTGGCGCCCAAGCGCCTGATAGATAAGATAGCACAAGGCGGAGTCTGGATTGGCGGCGTTTGCCTGCTGACTTCCTCAACTCTTATTGTGATTGATCTGATCTTGCGAAAGCTGGTGGGCTGGTCCATGGGCGGCGCGGATGAAATCGCGGGCTACGTGCTTGCCATTGTCAGCGCATGGGCATTCCCTGTCGCACTGCTTCGACGCTCCCATATTCGTGTGGATGTCGCCTATACCCACCTGCCACGACGCGTGCGCGCAGGCCTTGACCTGTTTGCTCTTCTGTGCCTTGGACTTTTTGTCGGAGTATTGACATTCCACGCATGGCAGGTTCTGGCTGATTCCATTTCCTTCAACGCGATATCAAATACTCCTCTGCAAGTCCCGCAGTGGATCCCACAGACGTTATGGTTTGCAGGATATCTGTTTTTCTTTATCACGATTGTGGTATTGACAGGATGTTCAATCTACCTGATCGGTAAACGTCGCATGAGTGAGGCAAGTCAGCTTATTGGCATAACATCAGTTGAAGAAAACATTATTGAAGAACTGGTCCCGGAGAAGGGTCACTCACTCACCAAACCATCCTCGGCGACCGCGGAGAAATAAGTCATGCTTTCTTTTACCATTATTTTTCTACTCAGCCTGCTCACACTAAGCGTGACAGCCGCAGCCACGGTGGGAG
This sequence comes from Pseudomonadota bacterium, assembly GCA_023389155.1. Taxonomy (GTDB): domain Bacteria; phylum Pseudomonadota; class Gammaproteobacteria; order Burkholderiales; family Burkholderiaceae_B; genus Advenella. The sequence goes on along the minus strand of JAEWEV010000034.1, from coordinate 180,028 downwards.
TGCTTGGGTTGGCGCTTTCGGAGTTGTTTTCCCCCTTACCGCTGACAAACGCATTAGGTGAACTTGCCTGGGGTTCCAGTGCGGAATTCCTGCTAGTAGCCATTCCACTCTATGTACTGATGGGTGAACTGCTGGTGTGTTCGGGGATTGCCGGCAGAATGTACGGCGCGGTGTCGAAGTGGGTTACCTGGCTACCCGGTGGCCTAATGAACGCGAATATTGGCGCCTCTGCAATGTTTTCAGCCACCAGTGGTTCCAGCGTAGCCACTGCGGCAACCATCTCTACACTTGCATTGCCTGAACAACGCAAGGCGGGCTACAACGCACCGCTGTTCCTGGGATCTATCGCTGCAGGGGGCACCTTGGGTATTCTCATTCCACCGTCCATTAACATGATCGTATTTGCACTCATTGCGAACGTATCGGTGCCCAAATTATATCTGGCCGCGACATTCCCTGCCCTGCTGCTTACCTTCATGTTCGTGATGGTCATTGTTGGGGTCGGTCTCTTGAAGCCTGGCGTTTCAGGAAAGCATATCAAGGTCACCTGGCGCGATAGGATTGACAGTCTTCCGCATTTGCTTCCCCCGCTAGGCATCTTTGTACTTGTGATTGGCGTGATATACAGCGGCATTGCTACCGCAAGTGAATCGGCCGCTCTCGGAGTCATCGCCGCATTAATCCTTGCCGCCGCCAAACGATCGCTGAACGTAAATACATTGCGTCACGCGTTTGAATCGACCATGCGAACGACCGGCATGATCATTCTGATTACACTGTCCGCCTTTTTTCTTAACTTCGTTTTATCATCCATTGGCCTGACAACTGAACTCGTAGACTTTGTTACCGGCTTGAACTTATCACCCATGGGCACCATGCTGGCACTTATCGCATTCTACATTTTACTGGGGTGCTTCATGGACACGTTAGCCATGATGGTCATGACTGCGCCACTGACCGTTCCGATTGTTGTCGCCATGGGCTTTGATCCAATCTGGTTCGGCGTAATGATGATTTTGTTGTGTGAAATGGGCCAGTTGACTCCCCCTTTTGGTATCAACCTGTTCGTGGTGCAGAGTATCCGTGGAGAAGGCAAGTTTATCGACGTAATTCTGGGTGCTCTTCCATTTTGCCTGGTCCTGTTGACCCTGCTAGCGATGCTGCTCATTGCACCTGAAATCGCGCTATGGTTACCGTCGCAGTTTTCAGTTTCCTGACAGATAAGTTACGGCCGCCAGTTGAGCCTTAGATCAGGGACCTGTTTTTTTTAACTATTTCTCTAGCTATTTTTTCGTGATGGGAGATTAATTGCATCCGAAATAGTATGCATTCAAGGATTGAAAATGAAGATTATGGATGTGGCTGTTATTAATCTCGTTAGCCAACTCGTAGATGATACGACTTTTGCTCCTTTTGGCCGGCTGGTGCGGCGTCCGCGAGACGTTGCACCAAATCTGGCCGCGGGTACGGTCGAATCCTGGCGCCTGCCCTTCACGTCAGGCTCAGAGCCACAAATCATGTTCAACAGATACCACGACAAGGGACGAGAGTTTTCTGTCATGGAAAAACATCTTGAAGTAAACCAATGCTTCTTTCCTATGGGGAACGTACCTTACATCATGGTAGTAGGCAAGCAGGCCAGCGAAAAAGACCAGTTTGTTCCGGAAGATGTAAGGGCATTTTACATTCCGGGGGACTGTGGAGTGCTGCTTTGGAAAAATGTCTGGCATTCGCTGGCGCGTTTTCCTGTGGATTCTGAATATATTGATTTTGCATTCATTACCGATTCGAACACACAGAATGAGATTGAGAGCCACCTTGCGGGCGGCCCCTCTCCTACACTAACGGATTTTATGGATTTTGCGAAAACGCATCAGACCCGATTTTTTGTGAATGATCCTTTAAAGTAAAAAGTATCGATCGTCCCGAATACCAGGGGCAAACGCTTCAGCAAATGAACACCCCGATTCTGGCCAAAGTGACGGCATAATAAAATGAAATAAAGAAGACAGCTTGCGTCGATCTGCGCAAACTGTCTTTTAGCAAACATTCAGGGCGCTAATAGGTCATTTCGTTTAATCGGCCATCTGTTCGGCATGAATCTCACGAATCAGTCCATGCCATTCTGTGTTCGCCTGCCAATGCATCGCTGTACTTACAATGTTCGCATCCCGTGAGTACGGTCCTACGAATTGCATGGATGTGGGACGTCCGTCTGGTGAAATTCCGTTGGGAACGGCAATACTGCAACCCTGAATCAAATTCACGAACCGGGTGTAGATACCTAACGTACGTTTTGGGTCAAAGTCCGTAAGACGAATAGCTGCAGTACTGGTCGTCGGGACTACGAAAAGACGCTCACCACACAACAGATTCTCGATATACTCGCGGAAATAGGCTCCGCGGTTCAGTAACTTAAAGTACGTATCTAAATCGGTTTTACCCGACTGTGCGAAACTGCTACGCACCGCATCATCAAGCTGAGCATCTGGATCATTGACCAAGTCTTTGTTATTCAAATAACCTTCAACACCGGAGATGCCTGCCCAAGTCTGCGCCATTTCTTCAAATGAAAAAGGCAACGATACGATTTCAATGCCAAATCCCAGCATTTCGCATTTTTTCCGTGCTGCGTGATATGCCTGACGCACTTCGATACTAGCCTCAGGTAAGTTGCTATCGTCGACAAACAATAGAACCGGCAATCGGCCCTGAACGGCAATTTCCAGATTCGCTTCAAAAGCTTCACGACGTGCGGTCGGCAGAATAGCACGATAGACACGCGCCGCATCCACAGCAGTACGTGCCATGGGGCCGACTACATCGAAACGCTGGCTTAGTGGGGCGACACCTTGCGTGCTTACCCACCCGGGAGAACCTTTTAACCCGGTAATACCGCACCAGGAGGATGGAATACGCACTGATCCACCGGTATCAGTTCCCAGAGCAATCGGTACCAGACCTGCCGCGACAGCGCTGGCAGAGCCATTACTTGACCCACCCGTATAATATACATCTGAGGCATTGACAGGATTGAGCGGACGACCTAAAGGGCTGACTCCCCATCCGCTCATCGCAAATTCCGTAGTATGACTTTTACCTGCGATCCAGGCTCCCGCGGCCATGAGGTTCGTTATTACCTGGGCGTGCTCTACCGGAAGGTGATTGACCGCCTTACAACCCATCCGCGTAGGCATGCCCGCGACGTCAATCAGATCTTTGACTGCAACAGGTACGCCCGAAAGCAAACACGCCTGATCATTCTTATTTGCGCTGGTCGCAGATACCACATCCGGCGCGAGGTGTATGAGTGCACGTACACGTTTATTTCCCTGATGAATTGAGTTCAGAATATTCTGTCGCCTTTCGGTAAGCGCTTCGCTGCCCTCTGCCCATCTGCAACTATCAATCGAGTCCAGAAATAAAGCCATTCAACCTCCATTTATAACGTTTCGTTCAAGTATTGAGGATACAGGCAAATACCTGAGATCAATAAATAAAATTTTTTATCAAATGGCAGGCTCGTATTTATCACTGCCAATCGATCATCAAACAGAAAATTCAGAATCGGATTTTTATATGCTCTCAAAAGCAAGAGTTGCGTATTACTCGTCTAAATGACAAAATTGCTTGCTTATGCAGCGTAAGTCGTGCCCGGGAAAACCTATGAAAGCTAAAACATCCATTCCTCCTAAGAAAAAAGCCTTATCTGCACAGGTTGCGGATATCTTGCGTGCGCGCATCGAACAGGGAGAATATGCGCCGGGCGACAAGTTGCCCACCGAACCTGTCCTGATACAGCAATTTGGTTTTAGCCGAACGGTCATTCGGGAGGCAATTGCTGCCCTGCGAGCAGATCGTCTACTGGAATCACGCCAAGGGGCAGGCGTTTTCGTACTACCTCCTCCCGAACCAATGGAGCTGCTTTCCCGATTGGCCCCCGCTCCGGATCGTATTTCCGACATTATCGAAGCCATGGAATTGCGAATCGGTATTGAGGTTCAATCAGCGGGTTTGGCAGCACAACGCCGTTCCGCTGCCCAGCAGGCGCATATCCAGCGTCAATTGGACCGGTTTACCCTGTTGATGAACAACGGCCAGCAAACTGACGAGGCGGATTACGAATTTCATATGGCAATCGCCGATGCCACTAACAACCCGCGCTTCAGGATGTTTCTGGAGCATTTTGGCTACCGCATGATTCCACGTTCCAAACTGCGGTCTGTTAGCGGTGGCGTGGATTTGCCGAGCAGAGATCAAGACATTCTGACTGAGCACAAGGCAATTGCAAATGCCATTTTTGATGGTAATGCAGAGCGGGCGCGCGAGAGCATGTTCCATCATTTGCAGTCAGGTTTACAACGCTACATGGCAATTGCACGAAGTTTGAGCGATTTGGACTAATTATCAGATTCGGTCCAGAATTCCGCAACCCGCAAGCCCTTTTGAATTCCGAATTACCACAAGCGGCATATTGACACACCTTGTAAATTCATCATATGATTTATAGTAATTCATATTATTACTTTTCAAAGGGCTAGCTCAATGTCTCCGCAGGAACTCAAAAAACGCATTTCATCCGGCCTATTATCATTTCCGGTTACCCACTTCAACGAAGATCTCAGTTTGAATCTGGACAGCTATCAGGCACATGTCGAGTGGCTGTCGAGCTACGATGCTGCAGGTCTTTTTGCCGCGGGAGGCACCGGTGAACTATTTTCCCTGACGCCGGAAGAAATTGCTCGAACCACCCGCGCTGCAAAAGATGCCGCAGGTGCGATGCCCATTATTGCCGGTTGTGGCTATGGAACCGAACTGGCCAAGGACATCGCTCGCCGCGCCGAGAATGCGGGCGCTGACGGACTGCTTCTGTTGCCTCATTATCTAATGACTGTTCCACAAGAGGGCATTTACGAACATATAAAAGCCGTGTGCGACTCCACTGCTCTGGGCGTGATTATTTATAACCGCGCGAACTCCATAGCAAATGCAGATACCATTTCCCGCCTCGCTGATGTGTGCCCCAACCTGATTGGCTTTAAGGATGGAACGGGAAAAACAGATTTGGTCCGTCATATCACCTCGACGCTGCGTGAGCGCCTTTGCTATATCGGCGGCATGCCCACGCACGAACTGTTTGCGCAAGGTTTCAATGGGATCGGCATTACGACATACTCGTCAGCCGTCTTCAACTTCATTCCGGGGATGGCCGTACGCTTCTACAATGCTCTGCGCGCCAATGACAACCTAACAATGGACGCCATACTCGAGCGTTTCTTTTATCCGTTCGTTCAAATTCGCGATCGACAGGCCGGATATCCTGTGTCCGCAATCAAGGCCGGCGTTGAAGCGATAGGTCGTACACCAGGTCCGGTGCGTCCGCCGTTGACGAACCTGACGGGCGAAGAGAAGGAAATGCTCAAATCCCTGATAGAAAGCGTTAACGACCTGCAGTAATCCACACAATTCCGGGAATTGGTCCAGTCGGGTCAATTCCTGGCAAGCCAGCTGGGCTCGCTTGCCTTGTCCCTAATACTCTTCGGAAATACCATGACACAAACACAACTTACCGGCGAAATGCTCATTGGCGCAAGTACGGTACGCGGCACGGCCGGCACTATGCTTGCCTTCAACCCTACTACGAATAGCGAAATATCTGAACCGGTATTCGGTCTTGGAGGCAAAGACGATGTCGATCGCGCAGCAAAGCTGGCTGCCGCTGCGTTTGACCCCTACCGCGCCATTCCCTTATCCCTGCGAGCACAGTTTCTGGAAACCATCGCTGATAACATTATGTCTCTGGGAGATACCCTTATTGAGCGCGCGCATGCCGAAACTGGTTTACCTCTCGCCCGCCTGCAGGGTGAGCGAGGCCGCACCGTGGGACAACTCAAGTTATTCGCTCAGGTGGTGCGTGACGGATTATTCCTGTCAGCCAGCATCGACCATGCGCAGGCCGATCGCCAGCCATTACCCCGAGCAGATCTGCGTCTGGCAAAGATTCCGCTTGGGCCGGTGGTCGTTTTTGGAGCAAGCAACTTTCCTCTTGCTTTCTCCGTCGCAGGCGGCGATACCGCCTCAGCCTTGGCCGCCGGCGCACCGGTAATCGTCAAAGCGCATAGTGCACATTTGGGAACGTCCGAGCTGGTGGGACGCGCAATCCAGAAAGCGGCACAAGACCTGCAGCTGCCTGAAGGCGTATTTTCTCTCCTGGTAGGAAGGGGCCGTGAAGTCGGCGAACAACTGGTAGCCCATCCGGCAATCAAGGCAGTAGGCTTTACGGGCTCCCGCCAAGGTGGCCTGGCGCTGACCGCCATTGCCAACAGTCGTACAGAACCTATTCCAGTCTACGCCGAGATGAGCAGTATCAATCCCGTGTATTTGCTACCCGGCGCCTTGCAAGCGCGTAGCGAGCAGATTGCCAGCGATTTTGTAGATTCACTTAACCTGGGTGCTGGGCAGTTCTGCACGAATCCCGGTCTGGTCCTGGCTATGGACGGCCCTGATCTGGATTCTTTCCTGCAAGCGGCCAAGACAGCACTCGCTGATAAGGCTGCACAGACCATGTTAACGCCAGGTATCCATGAAGCCTATACACAAGGTACTGCCAAGGTTGAATCAATGAAAGGGGTTCAGAAAGTCGGATCTGGCATTGATGCAAGCGATACGCCCAACGGCGCGCATGCAGCCCTTTACCTGACCAGTGCAGACGAATTTCTGCAGAATTCAGGTTTACACGTCGAGATGTTCGGCCCCGCATCTGTCATCGTTTCGGTACGCGACGAAGCTCAGCTGCTCGCAGTCACTGAAGCGCTGGAAGGACAATTGACAGCAACGCTGCAAATGGATGACGCAGATCACGAACTTGCAAGACGACTCTTACCGGTGCTGGAACGCAAGGCTGGCCGTATTCTAGCTAACGGTTTTCCCACGGGTGTCGAGGTGTGCCATGCGATGGTTCATGGGGGTCCCTTCCCCTCCAGCTCCAATTCGATGTTTACTTCAGTGGGCGCTACGGCCATCGATCGCTTCTTACGCCCCGTCTGCTATCAGGATATACCTGATACTTTGCTTCCTGATGCTGTCAGAGAAGGAAATCCCTTACAGATTACGCGCTTGGTAAATGGCGCAATGAACGCGAGCTGAAATATCGGATTTCATTTGGCGGGTTACCTTACCCCCGCTTCATGAGAAGCAGGGGTTTGCAACCGCTAGTTCATATGATTCTGGATACTGATTCAGGGCGGCATAGTTCTTATGTGTTTTGGCACGCGCAAATATCATTAATCTGCAATCACTCCTTCTTCAATCCCCCAATTGAATCAATAATCAGTCCCCACTTTTTCGTTTCCTGGTCAACCAATTGTGCGAGTTCTTCTGGCGTGGAACCAACGGGTGTCGCACTGATTTCCTTGAGGCGGGTCTGCTGGAGGCCGCACCGCTACTGGACAGCGGTTTAACGAGAACCATCGTTTCTGCGCATCTGACCTCAAGAAATATGACGACTCCGGTCAGATGCGTCAGGGATGAACTGACAGGATGTATTGATAATTGTATTGCAAGCGGACGCTGGTCGCAGGCGACATGGGTTGCAGGCCAATAACGCCCTTCCAGGCTGAATACTTACGATTACCGCAGTTTACGCAGTCCATTCTCTTCAATAACCTGCTTCCCGACACGAGAGTCATTGGCGATGCGTTTGTTGAAGACATTGGGCTCTTCATATTCAGGATAAGCACCGACTGCTTTGAGACGCTCAATAACGTCCGGTTTTCGTAATACGTTTTGAAGGGCATCACTCACACGAGACAACTTTTGGTGACGTGCCTTTGGGTGCGACCAGCCCTCCCCACGAAGCCGTCTTCGCACCCTGGAGTCCTTGTTGGCTCAGTGATTTGACATTCGGCAGCTCATCAAACCCGGCGATACTTACTTTCACTGTTCCGTTCACTCAACCGTGATCTTAGCCTTTTTGATCGTGTCATGAATACGACGTCCATAGGTGCTTAACCACTGTTTCGCTTCTTGCCGGGACCCCTTGATTCTGTGAATATTCAAATTATCAAACTGGCTTTTTATCTGATCAGATTGCATTGCATTTGCAATGGCCGCGTTCCATTTCTCGGCAATGTCCCTGTCTATACCTTTTGGAGCCATCAGAAAAAATGCAAATTCCATGTCAAAGTCTTTCAGGCCATTCAAACTGCTTTCTGCCACGGTTGGCACTTCGGGCAGATTGAGATCACGCATTTTTCCAGAAACTGCCAGCGGAATCAGCGAACCGGCCTTGACATGCTGCAGGGTCGAACCACCCAGAGCCAGAAAACCCGCATCAACTTGTTTTCCCAGCAATGCGTTTAGCGCTGGCGCATTACCATTAAACGGAATATTCATGATGTTAATATTTGCTGCCAGTTTAAGGCTCTCCATAGCCAAATGACCCGGAGTACCAGCGCCCGCGGACGAATAATTCAGTTCTTTGGTTTTGGACAGTTTAACGAGTGCCGCCATATCCGTGATAGCCGAATCCTTGGGCACCAGTAGCACCTGGTTGAAAGTGCCAAGTAGGCCTAGCAGTTCCAGTTTCTCATCCGGATCAAAACGTTTCTCGCCAAAAATATACGGATTGACGGTGACCAGCGAATCAATCGTGGCAAGCATCGTATAGCCGTCAGGCTTCTGGCGAGACGCAAATTCCGCGCCGATCAGCCCTGATGCACCAGGCTTATTTTCAACCACAATGGTCTTGCCGAATTGATTCGACAAATGTGAGGCGATCGCACGCGCTGCCAGATCAAGCGCACCTCCGGCCGGGTAGTTGACAATCAGAGTGATGGGCTTACTTGGATATTGAGCCAATGCAACGGAGCTGAAAACGACGCACATCCCAACAATCAGTGCAGATTTATAAAAATACGAAAATATGGACATGATCATCTACCTATGTTTCGTGTTACGCCAGCGCTTCGGGATAGGGACTTTTTTCAACGAGTTCCAGATTGGTATATGCGAGCTTCTCCATCATCAAGGCTCTTATACTTGCAGCTTGCGCATCATCCCATAGATTATTCATCTCGTCGGGATCAAGCTCCAGATCATAAAGCTCACCCCAAGTTGCCGCATCGTAAATGGTCATCCGATACCGTCGGGTCAAAAGTGTGCGGCAGCGAACGCGCGTGTCGATCCCGAGGATAACGCGCTGCCCTTCTTCTTCAATCAACAATGCATCGCGCAGGTCAGCATGCACACCGTTAACGATTTGCTGTAAATCCTTTCCCTGAATTCCATTGAAAAGGCGTAATTGTGCACGGCTCAAAATGGTGGGTGCAATGTCGATCGTACTTGTCAGCGCATCGGAGGACCCACCTGAAACGGTCTGAGCGTGAGGGTCATACCAAATGAAAGGAACACGTGTCAGTCCTCGATAATGAATGGGGCCTTTGAGCATCAGCTGATGATCCCCCAGAAAATCTCCATGATCACTGGTGAAGATAACAACTGTATTGTCGTCCAAGCCCAGACGTTCGAGCTCTGCAATCACACGTCCAATCTGGGTATCAATATTGGTAATCGAGCCGTAATTTAGGGCAAGCGCTTCTTTTGCGTCGCGCTCATCGCAAGCAAAGACTGCTGTACCCCTTTTGGTGGCTTCACCGGAATCCCGCCGTTCGTACAACCATTTGAGATGTTGAGGCAATGCTTTTTCCGAATAAAACGAAGAAGGCAGCGTCATGTCTTCCGGCTTATACATATCCCAATACTTTCCCGGTGGCGTAAAGGGGTGATGCGGGTCAGGAAACGAAATTTGCAAAAAAAACGGCTGATCGGTTGTTGCGTATTCTTTTAGAAAATCGATACTGCGGTTCGCGATATAGGCCGAGGGGTACTGGTCTTCGGACAGCCGGGTGCGCCAGGCCTGATTAATCCTGGTGAGCTGATATTCAGGTGCAGGAATGGCATTCTCTGGCCCAATCAGAGATTCTCCGCCTGGAACCTCGTTACGCAACCAGTATCGATAATGGCCATGAACAATATCCGCGTGATCATCGACCAGATAGACTTTCTCAAATCCGTAGTAGGGGTAATCAAGATCGTAATTTTCGTTATTCAGCCATTTCGCCCTGCGTTCCTGCTCGTAATTGCCAATATCCACTTCGAACGCTTCATCAACTTGTCGTTCTGCAGGGTTCACAGGCCAAATCGGATCCAGGGAAGTCATATTCTGTAAATGGATTTTCCCCGCTTGTGCCGTCTTGTACCCTGATCGACGCAATGTTTCAACAAACGTACGCGCTTTCAGCGAAAGTGGGATACCGTTATGCCGCGCACCATGAACTGAGGGGTAACGCCCCGTCATCATACTGGCACGGTTCGGCATACAGATGGGTGTAGCCACGTGCATGTTTTCGAAACGAAAGCCTTTTTCCGCGACTGCATCAATGGCGGGCGTTTTGACTACGGTGTTCCCATAGCATCCCAGATGATCAGCACGTAGCTGATCCGTAATAAACATGACAAAATTAACTGGTCGGGACATTAATGAATCTCTTATTGTGACTTTGAATCAGACCCGATAGCCTGCTTCCAGAATTGCAGGTCATCGCTGACTTTATTGGCAAATTGCTGTCGGGTAGACACGGTAGGAACCATGCCCAACGGTATCAGTTCCTTGGCAAAATCATCTGATTTCAGTACTTTTTCAACTGCCGCATGCAATGTTTCCGCCAGTACCGGGTCCAGATCCGCTGGTGCGAACAGACCTATCCAGGATTGCACCGACGTATCCTTCTGGATATCAGAAAAATATTGCGTTCTTTCTATCTCTGGGACACCGCTGAACATGTCGTCTTTGGGATTGGCAACTCCCAGGACCTTGATTCGCTTGCTCTCAAGAAACGGTTTGGCTGGAACAATTCCTGCCATTACAAGTGGAATATTTCCCGCGACGGCATCGGTCATAGCCGGACCGGCGCCCTTATAGGCAACATGACTGATATCCAGTCCGAGCTTTTTGGCAAACTGCTCCATCGCCAGAGCGTGCACACTACCTATTCCGGGAGAACCGAAATTGTATTTCCCAGGAGACTTGCGTATGACTTCAACAGCTTCACTCAAGGTCTCAGCAGGGAAATTTTTATTCGCTGCAAGAATGACAATATTCTCGGCAACATCGGCGACAGGGGTAAAGTCCTGGATCGGATCATATTTCAAATCCGGCATCACGAAACTATTCACTCCGTGAGTATTGCTGGTTCCCATGATCAAAGTACGTCCGTCCGGTTTACTGCGCGATACCTGTGTCGCAGCTATAGCCCCGGCCGCTCCCGGTTTGTTTTCGACAACAAGATTGATCGCTTTATCAGCAGAAATATGCTTCGCCAGTATCCTTGTCAAGGCATCTACAGCCCCGCCGGGTGCATACGGAACCACTACGGTAATCTGCTCTGGTAGGGTTGTCGAGGCATGCAAGACCGGAGTAAGACCGCAGAAAGCCAGCATTGCCATACATCGGGCAAGATTTTTACGCATGAGATTGTCTCCGTATGGGTATGTAATTATTGGTGCTAGACTGCCATAGTTGTGCGAAGTCTGTAAAATTCAAATTTCGACTCACCATATAACCACTTTGGCATAACCTTATGTTTTTTCTGAAAAAGCGGCAGGCAGAACTACTCGTCACACTGGCAGAAACACAGAATCTTCACAAAGCGTCATTACAAATGCATATGACGCAACCTGCTGCGTCAAAAGTGTTGTCCCAGCTTGAAGAAGAAATAGGGTTTACGCTATTTGAGCGCAGCGCAACCGGAACTATGCCAACGGCCTCCGGCAGCCTGGTTATCGAGTATGCACGTCAAATATTGCATTCCTCGCAGCGGATTCAATCGGAACTTGTGAAATTTGATCACCGGCAACGCCGAACACTTTCCATCGGTGCGTTGCCATCAGCTACCCTTTCGGTCATACCTGATTTGATAAGCATGCTCAGGTTGCGGGTACCAGGCCTGCAAGTCAACATAGAAGATGGGATCATTGAGCCCCTGCTCGAAAAGCTCAAAATCGGCAAACTGGATATGGTTATCGGCCGTAGAACGGAACTGTGTGATTTATCGGCGTTTGACAGGGTCGTCCTCAACTACGAACCAATGGTTCTGGTTTGCGGTTTGCAGCATCCGTTGGCGCAATTGTCTGATGTGGGCTCTGTCCAGTTACAGGACTGTGAATGGATTTTCCCGCATGAGGGCACGTATGCTAATGCAAAGCTGATCGAACTCTGCGACAAATATGAGCTGAGTAATCCAAATATTGTCATTCGATCCAGCATAACTCTTACAAATGTCATTATGCTGAGCCGTGAACGTCTGATTGCCTCTATGCCACAGGGAATCGCCAGATATTTCGCAAATCAGAAAATGCTGCATATCCTGCCGTTGACGAAAACTGTGGACTTCGGTGAAGTACTGCTGCTTACCAATAAACAGACTGTGTATTCAGCCAACGCCGCATTGGTTGCCGAAGTACGTACGTTGATGCAAACATAAGGGTTTGCGCCTGCCGGCTGCGCAGCGAGCTGCTGAAGACGCGGTTCGAAGATGCTCTCTATAAACTTGAACCCGGGTCGTTGACGATGATCGGCAATATTTTTCATTATTCGAAAAAGATATAAATATCAAAGTTAAATAGTATTAGACCCTATAACAACATTGCCCGAGAATGGTGTCTCACCCAGCAGTCTATTTATCAGATCGTCAAAGAAATGATCTGCGAGAAATTTGAGAACACAGGAGACAACCACATGTTCAAGAACGCTAGAAAAAACTTCATCGGGCTTTTAACGGTTAGCCTGCTTGCGGCATCCGGCCTCGTACATGCCAAAGACAACGATACTTCCGCCAAATCTGTTTTGGCGCCTTCAGGAACGCTGCTTGTGGGCGTCTATAGCGGCAGCCCGACATCTGTGATAGAGGGAGCTACGCCAGCAGAAAACAGGGGGGTGGGTCATGATTTGGGAAAATTGCTGGCTGAGAAACTGAGCGCCCCATTCAAAGCCGTGATTTTTCCTGGTAATGCTTCACTGCTGAACGCAGTGAAAAAAGGCGAAGTTGATCTCAGCGTGACCAACGCGACATCAGCCCGCAAAAAATTTATGGATTTTTCGCCAACATTTATGCAGACTGAAAAAAGCTTCCTTGTGCCCGGGGATTCAGAGTTTAAATCGATCGATGCTCTTACGGCTACAAACGCTACAGTCGGCGTAAGCAAAGGCAGCACGACAGCGAAAACGATGGCCGAACTTTTTCCCAAGCTACAGATTCGCGAGATTGACACCCTTGCACACGCAGCTGATATGTTGAAGAGCAAGGAAATCGACGCCTTTGCTACGAACAATGCCATCTTGTTTCAAATGTCCGATTCTGTCCCTGGATCCCGAGTACTTCCGGGACAATGGGATATGGAATATTTCGCAGCTGGGATACCCAAAGGGCGCGCTGCGGGTTTGCCTTACCTGCGAGCATTTATCATCGCGGCCGATAAAGATGGCACTATTGCAAACATCATCAAGCGTGCCGGACTGCGTGGAGTAACGCCTGTCATTGGAAAATGAGTAGAACCAGCAATTTGTCCATTTCAACAGGTGAATCGCGTCTCGCTCTACGAGACACGATTGTGCCTGATGAAACAAACCCATATCATTCTTCGACAAGAAAGGCACCGTATATTGCGATGTCAGAAAATTACGAGGGATAGATGAGAAAATTTGTTTCGAGCGCATTGCTGTCTGCATTAGGCCTGTACGCTCATGCCGGTGATAAAGCGATAGATTATCCAGTAAAACCCGTACACATTGTCGTCGGCTTTACGCCCGGTGGCCCCACTGATGTGGTTGGTCGCAGTTTCGCCAATTTCGTTGGCAAGCACACAGGAAAAGACTTTATTGTTGAGAACAAGCCGGGCGCGAACTCTACCATTTCTACTCTGTACGTGAGCCAGGCCAAGCCAGATGGCTATACCCTGCTCGGTGCCGCAACAAACCATACGATGATCCCCATTCTGTATAGTGACAAAATCAATTTTGACGTTATCAAGTCATTCACCCCGATTTGCTCGTTTGCCAAAAGTCCAACGGTACTTGTTGTCGGGCCATCAGTGAAAGTTGATCGTGTTTCTGAGTTGCTGGAGCAGATAAAGAGTGAGCCAGGCCGGTTTACGGCGGCAAACTCTGGCGTAGGCAGTTCTGTGCACTTCGCAACCGCATTATTCGAGAAAATTGCCGATATTAAAGTCAACCACGTGCCATTTAACGGCGCGTCAGCCAGTGTAAACGCACTGATGGGTGGACAGGTGGATATGTCATTTGCAACACTAGGCTCTGTGCTTCCTCAAGTAGGCTCAGGCCGCCTGAGGATTTTGGCGGTGGCTGCAAGCCGCCGGCTAAAATCGCTTCCCGATGTTCCGACATTCGAAGAACAGGGAATAAACGGATATTCCGCCGATGCTTGGTATGGTTTTCTTGCGCCTGCCGGTACGCCAGACAAAACGATCGAAACACTTACCGGGTATGTTCGCGATTATCAGTCCGATTCAGAGTCACAAAAATTTCTTGAAACTCAGGGGCTTGAGCCTGACGCGACCTGCGGGAGCGATTTCTCGGTTCAGATCAACAACGAAGTCGCAACTTACGGCGACCTGGCGAAAGAAATCGGACTAAAGCAGTAAACAGAATGACCGCCGTTCTTCCCATTTGGGTTTCACCGGCGGTCATTCCCCGGATAGCAATTGCAAATTGCTCAGGACAAATCAAGCGTGTAGATACGTTTAGCGGTCCTGTAAAACAAATCCTCAATCTCACCGGGCGTAAAGGAATAACAGATTTTTTTGAATGCATTCCACAGGATGCTGTACGAATACATGCCTTTGTCCACGGGAAAATTGCTCTCGAACATACACCGTTCTGTACTAAACAGTTCAATCAGCGTTTCAATATAGGGCCGCCAGTCACGCGCGAGTTGTTCCGAAGATGGGGGAGACGTACATTCGTAATACCGGTAGCCGAGGACTTTCAGACCAAAACCACCAAGCTTGACTGTAATGTTCGGCACCTCCGCCAACTTGCGCATTCCAAGTTTCCAGTCTTGGAAGACCGAATCTCGCAAGCCTTTGTATGGCCCGGCGCCCAATGGGCCGCCCATGTGGTCAAGCACGATGGAGACTTGCGGGCAGGCTTTTGCCAGGTTAAATACTTCATCCAGTTGGGTGTGGTATGCCCAGATGTCCAAACTGAGTTCGTACTCGTGCAAGGTGTGTACCCCCGCCAGAAATTCGGGTGAGGTCAACAAGCCTCTGGGAGGCGGGATGGGGTTACTTCTTATGTCAGAACTTTCGTGCCAGGCTGTAGCGTTTCTCATCCCTTTTAGCCTGTTCCCGGCAACCTGCCGCATTTTTTCAATGATTTCGGGAAGTTCGCTACCCATGGTCAGATCCGCGCCGCCAACAATCCCCGCGCATCCCCTGCGGCTACCATAAAGGCCACTGGCAAAACACGCAGCCACGCCATTTGCAAATTCGATCTCTCCTACCGGCCGGAACGACTCCGCGCCCTGCTGCCGATACATGCTGCGCGACTGAACAAATACCGTGGCAACAACATTGTGTCCTGAGACCATATCACCATTCAGATCATGCAGCATGTACCGGGATTCAGGTCTATCCCACAAATGGTGATGCGGATCGATAATGGGAAGGTCTGGCCATATGATTTCCTCCTGTCGCATTTCCAGCCATTCGGGGCGAATGGTGATATGCGGGGAGATAGGTGGTTCACATGATTTCATACGATGCTCACTTGGTTTCACCAGAGGCAGAAGTCAGACGCGACGGATCTGCGTTGCGGCGGGCAGCCGATATCACGAAGCGTGCGCCAAAAATCCGCTCCTTTATGACCTGAGCTTCCAATTTCAAATGGCTTAATTTTTAATATTTGCCTGTTCAATGACTTCACCCCATTTGTCATAATCGGATTTTCTAATCTGATCCAGATCTTGTGGCGATCCGCCCGTCAGAGTAATGCCCAGTTTCTCTGCCAGCGTCTTCACGGCAGAAGCGTTTAACGCCGCAGAAATTTCAGAATTGATTTTCTTTACTGTATTTTCTGGTGTATCTGCAGGAGCAAAGACCGCCTGCCATTGCTCGACAACAAAATCATCGAACCCTTCCTGTTTCATTGTCGGCACGTCAGGCAATGATTTGAGTCGATCCGCGGAGGTGACAGCGAGTGCACGTAGCGATCCGCTTTCGATATGCGGCAGTGCGGCCGCCACTGGTGCAAACATAAACTGGACCTGTTGCCCCAGGGTGTCCTGTAGCGCCGGCGAATCGCCCTTATAGGGCACATGGATAAAGCTGGCGCCGGTTTTCATTTGCAGCAGTTCACCCTGCATTTGCAGAATTGTTCCCGTCCCGCCCGACGCATAGGCCAGTTTTCCGGGCTGCGCTTTTGCGGCATCAATCAATTCTTCCACACTCCGATAGGGTTGCTTTGACCCTACGACCAGGATATGCGGAATCGTTCCAATTGTGATTACCGGCTTGAACGAAGAGATTGGATCGTAAGGAAGCTTGCCCATCATATGAGGTGCAATCGCTTGCGGCCCGATGGAAGTACCCAGTAAAGTTAAACCGTTGGGCTCAGCTCGTGCGACACGCGCAGCGCCAATAGTTCCGGTGGCTCCCGGACGATTCTCAACGATCACACGGGTATCGAGCTTTTGGTCGAGTTCCTGTGCGATGCTGCGTGCCAGTACATCCGTGCTGCCGCCCGGTGGATATGGCACGACCCACGTAATCGGCTTGTTATCCGGCCAGCTTTGTGCTGCCTGCACCGTTCCTGCGGAAAGCAATACCGCGCTCAGGATAAATAGTCGTCTCGTCATTGTCATTGTCATTGTCGTATTAGCTTTGTTCATTTTTGTCCCTGATTTGATTGATTCGTAAAGTCATACAGTTTTTCCGGATTTGCTACCAGAATTTTGTATAGCGTTTGCTCATCCTGTGCCCATTGCACCAAACACGCAATTTGTTCCCCGTCATCAGGCATGGGTTGCAGCCCTGCCTGCGCCGTAGCATGCGGCCAATCGCTCCCCCACACGATGCGGTCACTTGCTGCGTCGATATAACTGCGAGCCAGCAACGTCAGCCCCGTATCGGTAATGCGGCAGGATTCACTGACGAGGTACCCACCCGAAATTTTTACCCACGCCTTTTTCTCCTCTAATAATTTGAGTACGATTTCGTGTGCGCGATGTCTATATGCCTGCGTTGGGCTGATTCGCGCGAAATGATCAAAGACAATGGGTACTGGCAGGTTCTCAAAAACCGCGTGGTGTTGAACAAGCACATCCGGAGACATCAAAACCTGAATATGCCAATCGAATTTGCGGACTCTTTCGGCGAGCGATGCGATGTCTTCGATGTTGCCGACGACTCCGAGTGACAGATTCAGCCGGATGCCTCTCACGCCAACAGAACGCATCACTTCAAGATCGGTGTCACTTTCAGTACCATCAATTACTGCGACCCCGCGGGCGCAATGACCCAACACCTGCAATCCAGTCAGCATGCTACGGTTATCTGTCCCGTAGGTGGACGGCGTAACCAGGACAGCCCGCTCTGTTCCGGTCACTGACTGTATACAGCGATATTGGTCAACAGAGGCATTGGCAGGGAAGAGTTTTGCACCGGTTGCGGCAGGATAACGATCGTCATAGACATGGATATGACAATCGCAAGCATTCGCCGGAATACCGCAGTTCAGCTGCACAGGCATTTGAATCGTCGAGTTCATACCGTTTCAAGCCGTGAACGTCTCGACAGCTGATGCGAGAAGGCAAGTCATCGTGTCCCCTGTTGATTATGTAATTAGGGGTGGATTCTATCGGTACATTTCGAAGAGTACAATTGCATTGTGTACAATGCAATGGGTTGCGCGTAGTGATGCGACCTGTTTCACGTCCTGGGCGCCGATCTCCTGCCATCCAGAAAAAGCTCGGCTACTGTAGAACGAAGCCAGCGATTTGCCGGATCCTGGTGATATCGCTCGTGCCAGTGCTGCTTGATAGAAAAATGGGGAAACCGATATGGCGGTTCCAGCGCCTTTACATTCGCAATTTTCACCAGCATCTGGGCCACCCGTTCCGGGACCGTGGCGATAAGATCGGTATTGGCCAATAGGTTACCGACCCCCGGCAATGTGGGTAATGACAATGCAACATTCCTTTCTGTTCCCTGTCGTTTCAACTCCCGTTCAACAATTTCGTTCCCCGTGCCAGGCGCTGCCAGAACAATATGCCTTCCACGCTTGTACAGGTTTTCCGTCAGCGTGTTGCCTATGCGAGGGTGATTCCGGCGCACGACACATGCAAACCCATCTTCAAATAATTTCTGTTGATAGAATCCGGCTTCAAGTTCTGGCATATAACCGATAGCCAGATCTGTATCGCCCGTTTCCAGTCGCTTTGCTGTGTCTTTGGTGATACGCTGCACTTCAATATGAACGTCAGGTGCCACCCTGGCCACATTATTCATCAGGGCAGGCAAAAACTCAAGATGACTGATATCCGTCATGGAAATACGAAAAATTCGGGATGAAGAGGCGGGATCGAATTCTGCCTGTTGCTGTGTGGCCAGTTGCAGCAGCTGCAACGCCTGCCGCAATTGCGGAACTAGATCAGCTGCGCGTGGCGTGGGCACCATGCCGTTACCTGTTCGCACAAAGAGGGGGTCGTTGAAATAACGGCGCAACCGCCCAAGCGCCAGACTGACGGATGTCTGTGGCATGCTTAGATTTTCACCTGCCCGACTGACACTTCTTGTCTTGTAAATTTCGTCAAAAACAGCGAGTAGCTTCATATCCATTATTCGAATTCCTGCTAGTGCCTATTACTGTTTATCAATTGGCGCAATGTTACTCCCTGCCTAAAATGCGCACAATGATCGGGGAAACCGACAGCACAATTGTTCAATTTCTGGAGACAAACCGTGATATCAGCCCTGCTTCGCATTCTTTTTATTACTCTTGCATGTTTTGCGAGCACGAGTTCCTATTCCCAGGAATGGCCGGCGAAACCGGTAAGTCTCATCGTTCCCTTCGATGCAGGTTCGACGCCCGATATTGTGTCCCGATTGATCGCGGAAAAACTCGCGACACAACTGGGTCAGCCCTTTGTCGTGGAAAACAAATCCGGCGCGGCAGGAAATATCGGTACCAATGCCGTGACCAAAGCAAAGGCAGACGGAACCACCATCGGTGTGAGTATCGCTGGTCCGCTAGGCGTCAATGCGCTCTTGTTCAGAAAAATGCCGTATGACGTCGACAAGGAAATCGGGCTAGTGACGATTGCCGTCTCGCAGCCTGCGGTATTGGTCGCCGGCCCGCGAATGAAGGTCACAGATGCGAAAGAGCTGAAAGATGTCATGGCCAAGAACCAGAATCTGAGCTACGCATCGATCGGCGCAGGCTCCACCTCACATTTGGCGATGGCCGCCCTGGTCGCTCAGCAAAATATCAACGCTGTGCACGTCCCATACCGGGGATCGGCTGCCGCCGTGACAGCGCTGCTTTCCGGTGATGTGGATATGGCGTTGCTGCCAGCCGCCGCGGTGATGCCGCAAGTGAAGGCCGGCAAACTCAAGGCGTTGGCGGTGGCGTCTCCGGCACGGTCCCCTTCCCTTCCGGCTATTCCCACACTGGCCGAGAGTGGTTTGCCTGCAATCAAGGGCGACGCGTGGATCGGCTTTATCGTCCCTGCGAAAACCCCAACGTCGATCGTGCATAAGCTTCATGATCAGATCGTTCAGGTACTTGCCGATCCTGCAATCCGGGAGCAGCTTCGCAGGCAATATATGGACCCGGTAGGCAACTCGCCCGATGCGTTCCGTCAGCAACTTCAATCTGATCTTGCACGTTGGAAGCCCGTGATCGAGAAGAACAGGATCCAGCTGAATTAAGCACTAAAAAAGGACAACAATCATGACCTCCTCTCAGGCAACTTTACAGGAGCCGGCTCGCCAATTGCCGGTTCGGGGCGAGTACGACGTTGTCGTCATCGGTGGCGGCCCCGCCGGACTGGCTGCTGCTGCCAGTGCGGCGCGCCATGGCGCCCAAACCCTTCTGATCGAGTCTTATGGCTTTCTCGGAGGGATGGGTACAGCAGGTGGAGTGACCAACTTTGCTGGTCTTTATGGACGTCACAATGGTGAAATGCGGCAGTTGGTACATGGCGCCGTCGACGAACTGCTCTCTCGCCTGCAGGCTCTGGATGGCCTGAATCAGCCACAGGACGGAATGCAGGGGCGGATTCGCGTACGATCGTACGATACCTCGGTCTACAAATGTGCTGCCGACCAATGGATGGTCGATGCGGGTGTACACCTGTTGTTCCATGCCCGTGCATGCGCCGTGCTAATGGACGGTTCCCGTATTACCGCGCTAGTCATTGAGACGAAATCCGGTCGCGAAGCCATTCGTGCCAATGTTTTTGTCGACTGTTCCGGTGACGCCGATGTTGCGGTATTTGCCGGCGTTCCTTTCGAGATCGGTGACGGGCACGGTAGCGGACTGTTTCCAACCACCATGTTTCGTGTCGGCCATGTGGATGCCTCGGCCGCCATTCCTGCCGTAGGTGAGTTCAAAGCCATCAATGACATCATGGAACGGGTGCAACGCGAACACCCTGGACGTTACCGGTTCCCTCGCGAAGGAGCGATCCTGAGACCACAAATTCACTCGTCCGAATGGCGGGCGAACGTCACACAAATTGCCAACGCCGAAGGTCGAGCAATGAATGCAGTGGATGCGGCAGAACTCAGCGCAGGCGAGCTCGAGGGTCGGCGTCAGATCATCGATTACTTCCGCTTTTTGCGTGAACAGGTACCTGGCTTTGCAAATTCCCGTATTGTTGAAATCGCGCCGCAGATCGGAATCCGGGAAACCCGCCGCATCCAGGGCCAATATATGCTGACCGGGTATGACATACTGCAGTCTGCACGGTTTGATGACACAATCGGCATCAATGCCTGGCCTATGGAGTTGCATAGCCCGGGGCGTATTTCCTGGGGCTTTCCTTCTGATCCAGACAGAGCCTATAACGATCTTCCATGGCGAATGCTCGTCCCAGCAAATGTTCAAAATCTGCTGGTTGCAGGACGGTGTGCTTCCATGACCCATGAAGGTCAGTCGGCCGCAAGAGCCAGCGGTGGTTGCTTCGTCATGGGCCAGGCGGCGGGAACCGCCGCCGCACTTGCAGGTAGCGCCCCAGTACAAACGGTTGATCCACGGCGCTTGCAAACGTACTTACGTGCAGACGGATGTCTTCTGCACCCTTAGGATTATTGCAAACTGGCTGCAAATAGCGGATTTCTCACGTTCTACCTTCCGACTTCGTATTCCTGCACGACTTCACGCAGGCAGTCCATCGCAAGCTGTACGGCGTGAGATTTGAACGTGTCCCTATTCCAGTACATGGCAACTGCCCCCGATCCAGACAATGTCATGGGAAGAATGCGCAAAATGTTCATTTGCGCCAGTCTGACTGCCGCCCGATGCGAGGCGACGCCGATCATGTCGCTGTTATTGAGTAGTGTCAGGTTGGCTGTCACCGAATTGGTTTCCAGCATATCGGGCGCCAGTAGCTGATCTGCCTTGGCCAGCGCACTATCCAATGCATTGCGCACTGGCGTACCTTTGGGCCACACAATCCAGCGGTAAGCATGCAGATCTTCCCAGGAAAGCATATGACGATGCAGCAGAGGATGGTCAGGACGAACCATGAAATGGATTCCATCGAAGAACAGTAATTCTGATTCAAGCGTAGGTGTGACAAACTCCGAGTCGGCGCGACCCAGAACGATATCCAGAACGCCTTCCTCCAGTTGCGCTGTCAGACGATCTGTGGTGCCCTCGACAAGACTGACCCTGGCCTTGGGCATACGTTCGAGCACGCGAATAATGGCAAGAGGTACCGTGTCCGAAGCCGCCACACCGCTGGCGCCAATCGTGACGCGACCACTCTCCCCTTCCCGCAAGGCTTCCATATCGTCGCGGGCTCGATCGAGCTGGTTGTTTATGCGTCGGGCATGGGTAATCAGCATCTCGCCATATGGCGTAGGTATCAGGCCACGCGCATGTCGTTCAAACAGCGGCAAACCAATATCCTCTTCCAGATCCTTCAGCCATTTGGAAAGGCCGGGTTGCGTGGTATTCAGTTTCGCTGCCGAATGACTGAGATTGTGGGTTTGCGCCAAGCTTAGCAACATTTTTACATGCCGCAGGCGTAAGCGTTGGGTCCAGTCCATGGCAACTCCCAGATATACTTTTTTTCGTATGGATAATAATTATATTTCATTTTTAAATATATACCAAAGCAGGAATAATGACAATGATGAGAACAGAACCGGACAGGAGACGACCATGACATCCACGCATCCTAAACGAGCCATTGTTGTGGGCGGAGGGATCGGCGGGCTGGCAGCAGCGCTGGCTCTGACCCGTCAGGGCATTCAGGTGCAATTGCTGGAGCAGGCCTCGCATATCGGCGAGATTGGCGCCGGCATTCAGCTGGGGCCAAACGCCTTTGCGGCTTTGGATGCGTTGGGGGTCGGTACCGCAGCCAGAAAGTGCGCGGTCTTTACTGATCACATTATCATGATGGACGCCGTTGATAATACGGAAATCGTTCGGATTCAGACGGATCAGACATTTCGCGACCGCTTCAACGGCCCGTATGCCGTAATCCACAGGGCGGATATCCATGGTGCAATTTTGCAGGGTGTACAGGACGATCCCCTGATTTCGTTTCACACATCCACGCAAATTCAGGGATTCAGGCAAACGGAAGCGTTCGCCGAAGTAACAGATACGAACGGGAATGTCTTCCAGGCCGATGTAGTGGTCGGGTGTGACGGGGTGAAATCTGTCGTACGCGACCACCTGATCGGCGGCGCTCCCCGCGTCACCGGACACGTTGTCTATCGTGCGGTTGTTGACAAGGCGCGCATGCCCGAAGATCTGCGCATTAATGCGCCTGTGCTTTGGGCCGGTCCGCGCTGTCACCTCGTGCACTATCCACTGCGAGGTGGCGAACAATACAATCTCGTTGTGACCTTCCATAGTCGGGAACAGGAGGAATGGGGGGTGCGCGATGGCAGCAAGGAAGAGGTGCTTTCGTATTTTGAGGGTATTCACCGCCGCCCGCGCCGGTTGCTGGATCTGCCGGAATCATGGCGCAGATGGGCGACGGCGGACAGGGAACCGGTTGAACAATGGAGTATTGGGCGTGCGACCATTCTGGGCGATGCCGCGCACCCGATGTCGCAGTACATGGCACAAGGTGCCTGTATGGCGCTCGAAGACGCGGTCACACTGGGACTGTCGGTTCGAACGTGCGATGGCGACCTTCCCGCCGCATTCAGGCTTTACGAATCACTACGCATTCCTCGCACCGCCCGTGTCGTCTGGTCAACGCGAGAGATGGGGCGTATCTATCACGCGGCAGGCGTGGAAAGGACTGTACGCAACTCACTATGGAAAGATACGCCACAATCACGTTTCTATGACAATCTGCAGTGGTTGTATGGCTGGAACGCAAAAAATTGCATGCAAGGCAGCCGGCTATGAATGCTCCCTCACACCAAAAAAAATATCCTACCTGGAGACAAACCATGTTTTTTCACAAGTGCCGTACCCTGCTGGCAACAGCATTGATCACGAGTTGCCTGAGCAGCGCCACCTGGGCCCAGACCTCCGATTATCCTCAAAAACCTGTCACCTTATATACCGCCTTCTCTGTGGGTAGCGGACCTGATGTCGTGCTACGAATCGTTAGCCAGGAACTAAGCAAAATGTGGAAACAACCTGTTGTTGTCGAGAATCGTCCAGGCGGGGGCGGATTCATTGCACTGGAAGCGGTGAGCAGGCAGCGCCCGGATGGCTATGCGCTTTTGCAGCTCGATAGCGAACATATTTCTGCACTCCCCCATTTGTACAAATCCCGAAAGTATTTCCCGTTGGAGAAGTTCGATCTGGTAGCCCCCCTCTTTTATACCCCGTTCATGATCGCCGTCAGCGAAAAATCTCCGTGGAAGAATATGAGCGATCTTATTGCCGCAGCCAGAGTCAAACCCGACGCGGTCACATATGGTTCCTGGTTCGTCGGCAGTCCCGGGCATCTTGGTGGCGAATGGCTGGGTTCCCTGACCGGCACAAAAATGCTGCACATCGCCTACAAGGAAGTGAGCCAGCTTTATACATCGGTTGCCAACGGTGAAGTGGATTGGGCATTTGGAACGATACCTTCTACACGGCCTGTGTTCGACAGCGGCAAGCTGCGTTATCTGGCCATTGCTGCACCTCAACGTCATAGTCTGTTCCCCGATGTTCCCACTGTTGCCGAGTCGGGAGGCCCGTCGAAGCTTGATGTCAACTCCATCGTTTCACTGGTTGCACCCAAGGGCATTGCTCCGGAGATACGTGACAAGATTCATGCAGACATCACGACGGTGCTCGCTGACCCTGACGTACGCAAGCGCTTTGATACCTTTGCCTTCGAACCGCTGGACTGGACCCTTGCCGAATTGCGAAAACGCCTTGATCAGAAATCAACCACATATGAAAACCTGATCGATAGTGCAAAAATCAGTCTGGATTAATTGGAGCTCCCGTTATGAGTATCATCAACGCCACACCCTCTCCTGTGAAACTCAAAGCCATATCATCTCCCGGCCAACCTGAGCCGACCCCTGAACTCGAGCAGCTATATCGCGGTTTCGAGCAGGAAATGCTGGTGCCATTATGGACCGAGATCGGTAACCTGATGCCGCTACACCCCAGAAGCCAGGCTATTCCACATCTGTGGCACTGGGACCGCCTGTTGCAACTGGCAAACGAAGCAGGTCGCATTGTGCCTGTGGGCCGGGGTGGAGAACGCCGCGCCATTGCACTGGCCAACCCGGCACTAGGCGGACGCCCGTTTGCCACCCCAACACTGTGGGCAGCCATACAGTATCTGATGCCAGGGGAAAACGCGCCGGAACACCGCCACACCCAGCACGCCTTTCGCTTTGTGGTAGAGGGCGAAGGCGTATGGACGGTAGTCAATGGCGATTCGGTACGTATGTCGCGCGGTGATTTTCTTCCCCAGGGTGGCTGGAACTGGCATGCGCACCATAACGCCGCCACGGAGCCCATGGCTTGGATCGACGGACTGGACATCCCCTTCTCCTATTACACCGAATCGCAGTTCTTTGAAACTGGTCGGGAAAAACTCAACTCCGAGGAATATCAACAGCCGGCTCTATCTCGCTCCGAACGTCTTTGGGCCCACCCCGGACTGCGTCCCGTGTCTCATCTGGAAGATGAACCGGCCACGCCACTGCTGGCCTACCGCTGGCAGGATACGGACAAAGCCCTGAACGAACAGCTGGCGCTGGAATCAGAAGGCTACCCTGCCACACTCAGTCCGGGCCACGCCGCCGTGCGCTATACCAACCCGACAAACGGGCGCGATGTACTTCCCACCATGCGATGTGAAATGCATCGTGTGCGAGGCGGTGCACAGACGCAGACTCGCCGCGAAGTGGGCTCGTCAGTTTTTCAGGTATTCGATGGTCAGGGATCAGTCACTGTCGGCGAACATCAATGGCAGGTTCGTCCTGGAGATATGTTTGTCGTGCCGTCATGGCAGCCTTTCACCGCAAGGTGCGATGCTGATCAACAGTCGCTGGATCTGTTCCGCTTCAGCGATACGCCTATTTTTGATGCGCTGCATGCTTACCGCGAGCACATCGAACCTGCCCGATAGTTCCCTGCCCCCCTCATTTGGCTTGATGCGAAAAACCCATTTTTCCGCGGCGGGTCAACGCTGCAAACCTTCGTTTTGACTGGAAATGCTATGACCGACATTCGTTATCTTTGGACCCCTCCTGTTGTGCCATCTCTGCCTGTGAAAGACAAGGAAGCGCATCTGCCTGTTAACCGCCTGTTCTTCGTGGGACGCAACTATCACGCGCATGCATCGGAAATGGGCAAGCCGGTAGACAAAAGTACAGAACGTCCGTTTTACTTCACGAAAAGTCCACAAACCCTGACATTATCAGGCACCTCAGTTACCTATCCACCAGAAACCAAAAACTACCATTTCGAAATGGAGTTAATCGTGGTGATTGGCAAGGCCGGATTTCGCATTGCTGCTGATCAGGCAGAAGCTCACATCTACGGATACGCCTGCGGCCTGGACATGACCCGCCGCGACTTGCAACTGACAGCAAGAGACAAAGGCCGTCCCTGGGATCTGGGCAAGGATGTAGAGCAGTCTTCAATCGCATCTGAAATTATTCCCATGCCCGGAAAAATCATAGAACATGGTGCGATAGTGCTGGCGGTCAATGGCACCATTAAACAGCAATCCAATGTGGACAAGCTCATCTGGAATATTCGCGAAATTATCGCCGACCTGTCAATGTTTTATCACCTGCAACCGGGCGACCTGATATACACCGGCACGCCTGAGGGTGTAGGCGCCGTGGTGGCCGGCGATATCATTACCGGCAGCATTGAAGGGGTCGGAGACATTCAACTGGTGATAGACCAGCCCGCATAACGCCCCAGACGGTCCGATTCATTCAGAAACAGGAACACCCATGAAGCTTTATAGTTTTTTTCGCAGCGGAACATCACATCGCCTGCGCATTGCACTGAACCTTAAAGGCCTGACGCCGGACTATATTCCCATAGACTTGCGTATTGATGAGCAGTCAGAGGACGCATACAAGGCTATTAACCCGCAAGGTTTGGTACCCGCACTGGCACTGGAAAACGGTCAAACACTCATTCAGTCGACGGCGATCATTGAATGGCTGGAGGAGACCCATCCCGAACCGGCATTACTGCCCGCCGAATCCGAAGCACGCGCTTATGTTCGCGCTCTGGCTTCAATCACGGGTTGTGACGTCCATCCGATCAACAACCGACGCATCCTGCAATACTTACGCAACAACTTCTGCAGCGACGACAGCGCCATTGATGCCTGGTGCGGACACTGGATTTCAGCTGGCTTCGATGCGATAGAAGCGCTGCTCGAAAAAGACAGCCATCGCAAGGGGTTCTGCTTTGGCATCACTCCCACTCTGGCCGATGTCTATCTGATCCCACAGATCGAAAGCGCCAGACGCTTTAACGTTGATATGCAACGTTGGCCGCTGATCAGTGAAATCGACAGAACGTGCAGCACCCTGCCTGCCTTTGCCAACGCTGCCCCGCTGGCTCAGCCCGATGCGTGATTTTTTTACGCTCATGAGAACTGTCTGCCTTAGCTTGTAGCAATTGAGCCACTACGGTCAGTTAATAAGGTAATTCCAGTGCGTATCTGTAAGCGGGACGCTCCCCGTGAAAAAAAAGCACCCCGCTCAAGGCTATTGAGCGAGGTTATTTTTACTACTAACACTGGGTGCATTGTTAAAATTAATTTGCCCAGAACGAACAGAACATTGTTTTCATAGAAATATTGTCTGCTCGTGATTCCAAACTGCCAGTGTCTTAAAATTCTCAGGAATATCGCTCATTGGATATTCCGTCTTCGTCAGAGGCAATGCCTCGCATGTCTCATTCAATTCGATCCATAGAATGCACGCAGATCCTGTGGGCTGCTCGGCTGAACTATCGGCCTGTCTACATAAACCTCCGGACTTCTGGCTGGCGTGGTCGCTACCACGCGGTCTGCGTTGCGCTGAGTCTGATTGTTGTTTATTTGCCGGTCGCTGACAGCGGCAACCGGACGATTAGGAAGTCCCCTGGCCGTTGCGTATTGTGGGCAGGTCCTGCCTGTGGCTTCATAGGCTTTGCGATTCACGTCTTCACCAAAGCAGAAGAAACGCATGTCCGCAACATCCTTGTAACCCAGTTTATAAGCAATACTAGTATCCTCTCGCGCATTACACGCATCGGATTCGCCAGCCAGTGAGCCGCCGATGCCAAAGCCAGTCGCGCCAATACCAAAGGTACTTGACTGTCCGCAATTGTTAACGCCGCCAAACATACTTGGCGGAGCGTATACATTGGGCGTGGTGTGAAGAGTTTGAGTTCGTCTTTGCTCTGAACCACCAAAGGTCAGATCTACAACTGCCGCGGCTCCGGAATCAGCCGATTGATTAGAGTTGGCATTTGCGCCACTTGACGAGTTCGAATTTGATGCGGAGATCGCATTCGTCGATTGTGCGAACACCTGTGGCGACAGTAATAAGCCGAGGGTGATGAAAAGTAGTATTTTCATGGCAATTCCTTAAGGAGAAACCAGGCTCTCCACGAGAAAATCGTTTTATATGTAATTTCTGCTGCGCTAAAACCTCACCTTAAGGCATCCATTGAGCAAAACCACCAAATGTTCCGAAGTTACCATCAGCCAACGCACCAAAGAAGCCGCCTGCATTTGCATTAGATGTTTGTGCTGCAAGACCTGACGTCAGTCCGGTATTCGATTGGGCTGAAATAGACTGCCCGCCAGTTTGCGTCATTACACCATTTGCACCACCAAGTACCTGTGCTGCAGACGTTGTCTGGTTAGACGCTGCAGACGAGTTGCTTGCAGAGCTTGTCCCCATGGAACCCTGACTGCCTGCCGCAGACGAACCGCCCGATACAGTACTGGCAGCACCACCACTGCTGGCGAAAGCACCGACGGAGAATGTTTGTGCCGAGACCGCCGTAGATGCTGCAACCAGCACAGTTAACAATAAAATGTTTTTCATTTTTATACTCCTTGAATCTGCATTCTGCGTATTCCCACCGGGTAACCAGGCCAGCATGCCCTATTCTTATTCTTTTTCAGACAGCAAAAAGTGTTGGAACGGATTTACGCAGGACCTGGCCCCCTGGAGGTATTGCCGAGTCAGGAAAAATTATGGTGTCAGGCTAAGGAAACCACCGATGGTGCCAAAGCTACCAGCTGCGGCGCCACCAAAGTTACCGAACGATCCCGCATTGGAGCTCTGTGCGGCCAGACCCAGTGCAGTGCCGGTATTGGTCTGGGAGGACAGAGAATTACCTTCAGTAAGAGTTGTCACTCCACCAAAACCGCCTGTCACCTGAGCACCGGACAAAGTCTGGTTTTGTGCTGCAGAACTGTTGGTAGCTGCCCCTGCCAGCAGTGAACCTTGTGCGCCGGAAGCGGAAGAGCCACCGATGACACCACTTCCTGCATTTCCCCCCACACCAATCAGACCACCGGTCAGGGATGCTGCGTATGCACCAGTTGAAGCCATAGCCAGCGCAGATGCCGTGATTAATAGTAGTTTTTTCATTTTGCTGCTCCTTGAAGGATATATAGCATTAAAGACTCGGACCCCATGTCCGAATTTCAGAGCAGATTAAGTAGCTTTTTTCTGTAGATCCTGGCACTTCAGATCGGTAGATTTCGCAGCGTTATCCGCTCCAAACCGGTAGATCAGATAGCTTATGCAATTAATTTATTATTACTTTTGTTATATTCGGTAATATATAAGAGTTAATTGGTTACCTGATTATTTTTTCTATTTTCATGCATAAATTCACCTACGTGCATGCTACATCAATGGTAAAAACTGGAATATCAAATGTAATGAAATTTTAAATATCGGCTTTTTTATCAATTTTTTCAATAAGATATGGAACTTATATTTTTAATTGGATTGCTTGAAATGCTCTCTGGTTAAATATATCGGGTCTGTCGTAGAATTTAATAATTATTAATTTACGGTTTGAATTGTGCTCTTCAGAAATTACATTTGCAATATCTTTTAAAAAAAAATATTACCTAATGTAAATTGATACAAAATATTAATGGGGCGTTTTCTATTTGCTGATGCAGCAATATGGTTGAATTTTCATTAATGAATCATGGTTCTTTTTCGTGGTCAATAATTAGATACCTGATTCGATGCAGTATTTCCAGTTCAGTTATACCAATCACAAATGGATGGTTTATGCAATTGCAACAAATGAAATGTGTTTGTATGTTTCCGTTCGCGGAATCGACTTGCGCATATGTTCAATCTCTAACGATCATTTGTTGTTATTTTGTTTGGGGAAGCAGCCAAAATGACAATCACAACGACCCAACCTTGAAATTTAAATCCAGCCGTGCGATGGATATCATTTTTTATGACAATTGTGATTACGACTCAATTACGCAATCTACAACAAGAACAGTTCCTGGAAGTGCAGTCTTGCCGGGCAAGTGATTTTCAAAGCGGTTGAAGCTGTAATGGTTTACACAGATCGTTTTTTTTGAAATTCAGCGTTATTTCCCGGCAGAGAAATAACGCTGATGATCGACCACTACTGGCAAATACTGATTAATTCAGGCCCATCATGCCGCGCAGCTGAGACAAATCTTCGGCCAGAACATTGACGCGTCCGGCAAGCAGCTTGCGATCGTTTTCACTGAGCTTATCGTAAGTTTCGAATTCCTTGTCAGATTTCTTGTATTTGGCAAGCGTATCGAAAACAACCTTGAAGTTGTCGTTTGCTTTTTTATAGAAGGCTTTGTCTTCTTTCTCAATCAGCGGCTTCAGAAGCTCTACGATTTTGTACGCACCTTCAAAATTGGCCTGGAAGTCAAACAAGTCGGTGTGGCTATAGCGATCTTCTTCGCCCGAGATTTTTGTCGCGGCCACTTCTTCCATGAGGGCGGCGGCACCACCGACTACTTTTTCAGGCGGAAATGTCAGGCCAGTGAGGCGTTTTTCCAGATCCTGCACATCTTTCAGCAGTTGATCGGCAACAGGAACAACTTCCTTGGTATCTTTCTGCTCCCAAAGGGCATATTCAATGCGATGAAAACCCGTGAAGCCAGGATCCTTTTCGGCCTTCTCGTGATCATCGGCGCGCGAATCGATTGAACCATCCAAATCACTGAACAGTTCTGCGACGGGTTCAATGCGCTCGTAGCTCATGCGCGTCGTTGGGAAAAGGGTTTTGGCCTTTTCCACATCCCCTGCTTTCACCGCATCGGTGAACGCTTTCGTGTCTTTTACCAGCGTCTGTACATTTTCGATAACGTAAATTTTGTAATCAGAAATTGGGTTGACCAAATCCAGCGGAGAAACCGCTGCTGATGCACTGCTGCAAAACAGACCGAGTGCGGTAAGCGTAGCGAGTAATGGGTATGATGTCTTCATAGCGAACATACTTCCTTTTAACGTGTTTTGCTCCACATGGGAGCGTTAAGAAATACGGCTTGTCTCCAGAAGCGTGCGACCTAGCCAGTCGCGCTCATCCCGGATGCCGGGCAAGGTAAAGAAAAATCCTCCGCCTACCGGTTTGATATACTCTTCCAGCGGCTCCCCGTTCAGACGGTTTTGCACGGTGATGAAGCCTTTGTGCAAATCTGCCTGATAACAGATGAACAGCAGTCCCATATCCAGCTGACCCGACTTGGTCACGCCGTTAGAGTAATTAAACGGCCGCCGCAGGATCAGATTGGATTGCGATTCTGCTGTGCGTGGATTGGCCAGGCGTATATGAGAATCCAACGGAGTCACCTGTCCTTTAGGATCTTTTTCGTAATCAGGCACATCGAATTCGGTTGTTCCGCCATCAAGAGGCGCACCGGTAGCTTTGACCCGACCGAAAATGGCTTCCTGTTCCTGTAACGGGGTACGATCCCAGCGCTCAACGAAGTTGCGAATAATACGTACTACCTGATAGCTGCCATTCACCGCCCAGTCAGGTTCTCCCGAGTCGGGTTGCACCCAAACGATTTTCTCCATCTGTTCTGAATCGTTCGAATTGGGATTGGCCGAACCGTCGTGAAACCCCAAATAGTTGCGGGCGGTGCCGGGTTTTTTGCCTTTTGCCGCAGTGACAGGAGGCACGATTCCTTCCTGCTTCCAGTTCACCAGGAGCAGACCGGGCATGTTTTTGACGATGTCACGCAATGCGTACAGAATGACGTCACCGGTATTGGCACAAAACTGGATCGACAAATCGCCGTGACATAAGGCCGCGTCAAGCGCATCATTGGGAAACGCAGACATGGGTTGAAGATGTCTTGGCTTGCTCGCTGCCAGGCCGAAGCGTTCGTCAAACAGTGACGCACCGACCGATACAGTGATGGTCAGTCCTGCCGGGTGCACTACCGGTCCAAGGATACCGGAATCTGCGGGAGGCAGCTTGGGGTCAAGCAACGGTGGCGCGCCCCCCTGCGTCAAAAACGCAATACGTTCCGTGAGCTTGCGGAACATCTTTTCCAGTTCGTCCCGATTTTGCGCAAGAACACCAAAAGAGACAACCATGCCCGCAACTGGATGCGGGCTGACCACACCCGCCTGATACCGGCCCGTATACGGCACGCGATCTTCGGTATGGGTAATTTCTGGCGCGTCTGCTGCCTGTGCCTTGCCTGTGCGGCCGGATTCCTGGGCATGGGCCACCGGCAGCCCTGTGAGTGCTGCGCCTGCGGCTCCGATCCCCCCCAGAACGCGGCGACGAGCGGGTGAAATGATTGCACTATTGCTGGCTTTGCGATGAAGGTCTGTTTTTTCTGACATAACAATGTGTACTACTCAAGTCCGAGTGCTGCATTGATCCGATCAAAATCTTCGGTCAACGCCTGCAGCGGTTTTATCAAAACGTCATGCTCTGCTTTGGACAACGCGACGGCATCAAATTGTCCGTTCCTGCCATTGGCATCCAGAATCCGGGTCAATTCGGCAAAATCCTGATCGAGTTTCTTTTGCAGGTCTGGTGCCGCCTTGCTCAGTAGCGGACGAAGCAAATCGGCTATTTTTTGGGTACCGTCTACCGTTCCCTGCAGATCAGACAAGGCGTACGGACTACCGGTCATGTCTCCTCCAGACGTGAGGGCATCAGCATTGCGTCGCAGCACCTTGGCAGCAGAACCAATCAATTGCTGGGGTTGCAGGCTCTGGCTTTGCAGGCGCGTATTCAGAGTGTCAATATCCGTGTGCAATTGTTCGGCAACAGCACTGAGTGCGGTATCGCCTGACTCTTTCTGCAAGCCATATTCGATGCGGTGAAAGCCCATGAATTGGGGGTCTTGTTCCCGTTTTTCAAAATACTGGGCATGCGCCTCCAGCCGCGTGTCGAGGTCTGCAAAGAGCGCCGCTGCAGGTTCAAGGCGCTTGTAGTTCTGATGAGCCACCAGGTAGGCCTTGCGCGCCTGGACAAGATCGCCATCCCTGACTGCAGCCACCAGTTCGCTGCTCGCACGCGCCAGCGACTTATATTCGATGGCCATGTACACTTTGTACTCTGCTAGCGCGCCGACGTACTTGACCAGAGAAGGCTTTGCGGCCTCAGCATCAGATGCTGCCGACGGCGTCACAGTCAGTACGCCACGAGGATTGGTAAGCAACCCGCAAGTGATATCGAATGTGCCCGGGTCAAGCCTGACGGTCATGCTTTGCGAAAAACCGGGTGCAATATTCTCCCGTTCTTCAACAACCATGACACCGTCCAGAATTTCCCACTCAAGCGCCCGCTCGGATTGATTCACGACAGTAAAAGTGGTGCGCCCTGCCGGCACCGTGATTTCATTGGGTTCGCAAACGTTATTGCGAATGGTGACGACTACCGTATTATCACCCTTGCCGGAGGATGCCTTCCCGGCAAGTCGGGAGGTATACCAGAACGCAGCCAGCGCAACTACAACCAGCAAGGCCGACCCAATTACTGCAATGCGCATCCAGAGAGAGTGGCGGGAAGTCGAATCAGACATCTTGAACCTATAACGAATTATTGACGGGCGGGTAACCTGGGCTGCGAAGATCGCAGGAAGATGAACAGGGTAATAAACAGAAACACGACATAGACAATCAGCTCACCCACAACCGGCGCCTCCTGATAGCCCAGCAGACCAGACAGCAGCGCCCCTGGCGGACTATCCAGAGGCAGCGTGTCACTCAGATCGAATACCACCTGCTGCAAATGGTTCCAGATACCCGCTTCATGAAATTTGCGCAAGACACCTGCAAGCAGGCCGGCCGCAACCAGAAGCAGGAAAACACCCGTCAGTTTGAAAAAACGGCGCAAATCCAGGCGTACGCTGCCAGTATAGAGCCCGTATCCCACAACGACCGCGAGTGCAATGCCGGCGAGTGCGCCAATGGGGGCCTGCCAACCGGTACTTTGCTGAAAGATGGCCAGCAGGAAAAATACAGATTCCAGGCCCTCGCGGGCCACCGCCAGAAATACCATGCCAATCAGGGCCCAGGCTTGTCCTTTGCTGCGCGCCAGGGCCTGGTCAACCGATGCATGCAGATCACCCTTGATGGAACGCGCCGCCTTGCGCATCCAGAACACCATTGACGTAATCATAATAACGGCGATAAGGCCCACGACGCCTTCGAACAACTCCTGTTCTTTTTGCGGGAATTCTGCTGCAAACAGCTGCAACCCTGCTCCCACAAACAGTGACAGGGCAACGGCCAGCAGTATACCGACCCAGACCGCCGGCATCAGATTGCCATGGCCGCTTTTCTTGAGAAAGCCGGCCACAATACCTACAATCAGTGCGGCTTCAATGCCTTCGCGCAACATGATAAGAAAGGGGATCAACACGAGCTGTTCCTGAATCTAAACTGAGATAAAGAATTTTACTGTACATATTCTGAATCCTAGATAAATGCGAATAATAATCAATTTAATTAATGAAAAGTATTGATTCGTTGCTGCATATGGGCAAATACATGCTGCAGACGCGACGACGAGCCTGATTCAGCATGTTCCTCAAAACCGAAGCACCCCGGGTATTCGACGCCGGATGTTGGGACACGGTAAAGCACACTATTGACGCAATAACGCGTTAAGTCTGTGTTAAGCATGCATATGCTCTAATCGGATTAGAAATGAATGCTAATTGTTTCGATTTAGGTTCAAATAATTTTGGAGTGAGAAAGCCATGGCAGATAATAAACGTCGCCTCCTGTTGCGCAATGGTCTGGTATTGGGTGCCGGTGCGTTCATCAGCGCACCGGCATTGCGTCTGGCACAGGCCGCGTCAACGAAAACCCTGACGTTGTACAACGGGCAGCACGCGAAAACGACCCAGGCGCTGGCTGAGGCGTTTACCAAATCTACTGGTATCTCGATTGATGTTCGCAAAGGCAGCAGTGCGCAACTGGCAAATCAAATCATGGAAGAAGGTGCCAGTTCTCCCGCAGATATTTTTTATTCAGAAGAAAGCCCCCCGGTTGCCGCACTTGCTGAAAAAGGGTTGCTCGCAACACTCGATTCCAACACCCTCGAGCAGGTGCCTCATGGTTACACAGGCAAAGAAGGTTCCTGGACAGCAGTCAGCGCGCGCTGCCGCGTTATTGTCTTTAATCGCAACATGGTTAAAGAATCCGATCTGCCCAGCTCGGTCATGGATATGGCTACGGAAAACTGGAAGGACCGGGTGGGTTTTGTTCCCACCAGCGGCGCATTCCAGGAACAGATCATTGCTATCAAGATTCTCAAAGGCAGAGAGGCCGCGCTGAACTGGCTGAAAGGCCTGAAACAGTATGGCCGTATATACAATGGCAACAAAGCAGCCATGAGAGCTGTTGAAAGTGGTGAAATTGCTAGCGCTCTGATAAACAACTATTATTGGTATTCCCTCGCCGACGAGATCGGCGCCGATAAAATGAAGTCCGCACTTCATTACAGCGAGAACAAAGATCCTGGCGCGCTGATCACGGTTTCTGCTGCGGGCATTCTGAAATCTTCCCGCAATCTGAAGCTCGCCCAACAATTCGTTGCATTCCTGGTCAGTGAAGCCGGACAGCAAGTCCTGGTCAAAACCGTAGCCGAGTATCCCATGCATCGCGGCGTGCAGTCCCCTTACCACCTGAAACCGTTCAGTGAGCTTGACCCACCGGATGTGAGCCCAGCTGATCTGGGAGATGCGGCCGACGCACTCGCCTTGCGCCGGGAGGCCGGCCTCGCGTGATTGTTTCCCGGGCACATGACGGGAAGGCCCTGACAGACTCTCCCGTCTGGTTGCGCTTGTGGTCCCTTTTACCGTTGTTTCTGATTACCCTCCCTTTGTGCTACGTTGCAATTCGTACGTCACAATCAGGACTAGGCGGACTGGCTCAGGAACTGCTGCGTGAGCGTACCGCAGTGCTACTGCTCAATACGGTAACCCTGGCAGTTGGCGTCACTCTGGTAACAAGCGTAATCGGCGTGGCGGTGGCGTGGTGCGTGGAAAGAACTCATTTGCCCGGACGGCGTGTCTGGCGAATCGCTGCTGGTCTGCCACTAGCCGTTCCCGCCTTCGTCTCCAGCTATGCATGGGCCTCGATTGATGGTGCATTCCAGGGAATGCCCGGCGCCATTCTAATTTTGTCACTATCCAGCTACCCGCTTGTGTATATGCCGGTTGCAGCGGCACTGCAGTCGGTCGATCCTGCATTCGAAGATATTTCCCGATCATTGGGGTACGGCCCCACTCGCACATTCAGACACGCGTTGCTGCCCCAATTGATCCCCGCACTTGGCGCTGGCGCCCTGCTCGTGCTCACACATATGTTTGCCGAGTTTGGAGCGCTAGCACTTTTACGTGTGCAGACGTTTACCACCGCAATATTTGAGTCCTATGAATTACAGTTTGACAACACGTCGGCGGCGGCACAATCAATGGTTCTGATGGTGCTCTGCATTCCCGCGGCTTATGCAGAAATGCGCATACGCGGGCGTCGAAGTGTGGCGCGCATCGGTCGTGGCGCCGTTCGTAAACCCGCTCTCGTTCATCTGGGAAAAATGACTTGGCTAACGTTTATGGGATTCGTGCTGCTGTCTGTTCTCGCCCTGGGGGTTCCCGTTACTACACTTGTGTACTGGCTGTTACAGGGACACTCTTTTGGCCAAGGATACGGAGAAGTTGTTTCTGCCACGCTCGGCTCGCTTTCCCTTGCCGCATCCGGTGCGCTGGCTACCAGCATACTTGCGTTGCCGCTAGTGCTGCTCTCTATTCGATACCGCTCCAGATTATCCCTGATCGCAGATCGCCTGCCGTATATTGTTCACGCATTACCGGGAGTTGTAGTGGCACTCGCGCTCGTCTTTCTTTCTATCCGCGTGCTTCCTGTTCTCTACCAGACCCATTTTGTTCTGCTGTGTGCCTACGCCATCCTGTTTCTGCCTCTGGCGCAATCATCACTGCGAGCATCGGTCGAACTGGTTCCGCAGCAACTGGAGCACATTGCCCGCAGTCTTGGACGCAATCCCTTTCAGGTATTCATATCCGTGGTGCTGCCCAATATCACACCAGGCATTGGCGCTGCATTCGCACTGATGATGCTTGAAATATTCCGTGAACTGACCGCGACGCTCATGCTTGCTCCTACTGGTACCCGGACACTGGCGACCGAGGTGTGGTCGTATACCTTCGATGCAGAATATGCGGCAGCTGCCCCCTATGCCGCTTCGCTGGTTGTGCTGTCTATCTTGCCCGTCTGGGTATTCACGCAAAGGATGCTACAACAAGGGAGTGCAAGATGAGTGCAATCCGCGTCAATTCCATTACCAAACGGTTTAGGGATACCGCCGCACTACTTGGCGCGAACCTGGAGGTTCAGCAAGGCACAATTGTCGGCTTGCTGGGGCCGTCAGGTTGCGGTAAAACAACGTTGCTGCGCATGATTGCCGGCTTCGAAAAGCCTGACGAAGGCACGATCGCATTTGACGAAACCGTTATTACCTCGCCGCAAGTCTGGGTTCCACCGGAACGACGCGGTATTGGTTACGTCCCCCAGGAAGGAACGCTGTTTCCTCATTTGAGTGTCACCGGCAATATTCGCTATGGACTGCCCCGCACACTTGGAAACGTGGAGTGCGAACGCCGTGTTCGTCATGTGCTTGAATTAACAGGGTTGTCTGCTCTGGCCAATCGCTATCCACAGGAGATCTCTGGTGGGCAGCAACAACGCGTTGCGCTCGCCCGGGCGCTCGCGCCAAATCCCCGACTCATGCTCCTGGACGAGCCGTTTAACGCACTGGATCTTGATTTGCGACGAAGCATGTGTGAGGAAGTGGCGCAACTGCTGCGCAAAACCAATACGACGACAATTCTGGTTACCCACGACCCTGGAGAAGCCTTTGCCGTATCGGACAAGCTGGCAGTCATGCAGGCAGGCGTCATCATGCAATACGCCAGTCCTCAAGAGGTTTACTGGCAACCCGTGAGTCCTGCCGTTGCACGACTGACAGGGCCCGCGCTGCTTGTGGACGGCATATGTGCAGAAGGAATTGCCGTCACAGCACTGGGCGATATACCTTTGCACATAACGTGCCGAGAGCTCGCAGGCGCCGCACGCATCATGATTCGCCCGGAACAGATCCGGCTTGTCACGGAAATGGACGTTTGTGCAGGGGTGAACGCACATCACGCGACAAAAGGTGTCACCGCGCATATTACCCGACGATCTTTCCGTGGCGATCATACAGTTCTTGACATGCGTGTTGCAGACATTTGCATCAGTCTCCGTCTGCCTTCCCTGTTCGTCCCCGAGCGCGAGACCATGACGACAATATATGTGTATGGTGCTTGCACGGCATATGCGCGAAACTGATGCGAAACCGCGCTACCGGTAAGCACCCTGTTGCAATCACTGAAACGCTCTTTTCAATTGTTTATGTGCCGCTTCATGTATTTGTGTGTACAGATTATTGCCATGCGCATCAATGCCTACTGTCACGGGTCCCAGTCCCCTGACGCGCATTCGGACCACGCGATAGTGAGTCAGCATGTCGGTCCAGCCCACCTCCAGGACCGCTACTATCGCCTGACTCAGTAGCGTACAGCCTCCGCCCAGGAATGACAGATAAACGCAACCAGCCTCCTGCATCGCTTTGGTGCTGGCCTCATCCAGCCCACCCTTTCCCCCTATTGCGTGAAGTTTCAGTTCGCGAATCAGACGTGGCATATGGGGATTGAATCGGGTACTTGTGGTGGGATTGATGTACAGGATTTCGAACTGTCCTGCTATTTCCCGACTGTAGCTGCCCAAATGGAACAAAGACGCCTCCTGCATTGACATGGGAAAAGGCTCCTTTCCGTCCAGACAATCCAGAAAGCGCGCGTGGGTGGGTAACCCGGCAGTCACGATAATTTCACCATCAATAATGACCTGATCGCCTGCATGCAGCGTGCGTGCGTCTGCCTCGGTCAGCGGGAAATTCATGCGGTGCGTGGTAATGGCCATTTGCGTTACTCCATCATTTCTACGCGACCGTCGTTATAGCAGCGTGCGCGCGTGCGGCGATTGATCCAGCAGTTGAAGCATACCGCCACGGGTGTAAATCCATGCCCTGCACAGTAATTGATATGGACAGCCATGGAAGTGCTGTCGCCACCCGTCCCCATCGGGCCGAAACCGGTTTTATTGATCCGCTCCAGCAGTCGGGCTTCCATGTCTATCAGAATAGGCTCGCTGTTGATCGTACCGATTTTTCTGAGAGTCGCCTCTTTGGCCATTTTTGCCGCATAATCAAACGAGCCTCCGATTCCGACACCGATCACGACAGGGGGACAGGGCTGTGACCCCGCCTTGATTACCGTTTCCATTACAAAATTTTCTATGGTGGACAGGTCCGGAAAGCTAAAAATTTCCAGCGCTGCCCATCTGCCCGAGCCCAGTGCCTTGGGTGAACACGTGATATCGATATAATCGACGCCATCGACCAGATCAAACGTTGTAATTGGCATGCCCTTGCCCTTGTAGCCACGCTCCAGCGTCAGCGGGTTAGTCACATGCGGCAACAGGGGTGGCTGGATACTTTCCACCAGCTCTGCAAACCCCGCTTCAATGGCCTGCTTTACATCCCCATCGAAGCGGGCCTGAGTACCGATCTGCATAAAATATACCGGCACGCCCGAGTCGGAACAGACCAGAGAGTGTTTGCTGCGAGCTGCGTCGGCACTTTCGACCATGATTTGCAATGTGCGTCTGCCGGTTTCATTGGTTTCACGCAAGCCCGCATCGACCAAAGCCTGGCGAGTGTCATCCGGAATCTGCTTCAGGGACCGCTCGTACAGCTGTGCCGTTACCTGCTTGATCATTTCATATGTAATCGCCATTGTTTCTCTGCATCGATTGATATTGCGGTTGTGCTTCGGTCACGTTTCGATTGCCACGTTCTGCGTTCAGGATCGCACCCGTAGTTCGTGCTTCGCTGGTGTGCCTTAGTACTATTGTTTGTCCGGATCAGCTTATGTTTCCTGCTGCTTCAGCAGCCCGAACGTTTTGGCTCGCATCACGGCAAGCGCGTATATGGTCGCGGCGATTGGCGTCTCCACCTGAAGTCGCTTAGCCAGTTCTACAAACGCACCCACGATGGCCTGGATCTCTACCGGACGCCCTGCCTCGGTGTCCTGCAGCATCGAGGTCTTCACACCACCGAGCTTGCGCGTCACTGCAAGACGCTCCTGCGGCGTCACATCCACGGCAATATCCAGGGCAGCTCCCACCGCAATCACCTCTTCCATCAGCGTGACGAACAATTCGTAAGTTCCGGAATCGTCGATCATCAGGTCTGTCTGCGAGCCTGTGAGCATACTCACAGGATTGAAGCAGGCATTGCCCAGAAGCTTTTCCCAGACGGACTGACGGATGTCAGATGTGCCCTCCGCTGTCAGTCCCGCCGCGTTGAACAGAGCCAGGATCCCTTCCAGTCTTTCAGATCCGGACGCGTTGGTCGCATTGTCAATTTCGCCGAACAGCAGTCTGTTTCCTGAACTGTGA
This sequence comes from Pseudomonadota bacterium, assembly GCA_023389155.1. Taxonomy (GTDB): domain Bacteria; phylum Pseudomonadota; class Gammaproteobacteria; order Burkholderiales; family Burkholderiaceae_B; genus Advenella. Next base: position 139,255 of record JAEWEV010000034.1, on the reverse strand, counting down.
TGCGATACGCCAGGGGCGGGGCTATAGCAAGAGGGATAGACAACGCAACCGATGATACGGTTGGCGTCAATCGCGCTGGCGATGACACCTTGTGGATCCAAAGAGTCTAGTTGCGGAGGCAGTTTGCTGTTACCCAGCCCTTGCGTGAACCACCAGGGGATACCGTTAATTGCAGGGATGACAATTGTATTTGCATGGCAGAGCACCTGGACCAGAGGCGCAATGTCGGCCAGCGCATAGGTCTTGACCGCAATGATGATCAGATCCTGCTGGCCCAGCTCTGCCGGATCAGACGCGGCATGCACGTTAGCAACTATCCTTTCATCGCCGTCTTCCAGTATCCAGCCATTTTCACAAATTGCCTGCAGCGTCCTGCCGCGTGCCAGCACACTGACCTGCGCGCCACTGTTGGCTAGCCGCACCCCCAGATACCCACCAATAGCGCCAGCGCCAATGACGCACACCTTGCTAATATTCTGCGAACTCATCGTACCCTTCCCGTTTCCATGCCCGATATGTTGAGTGCCATAACGATCCTCAACTCTGATAGCCAGCAGTTGATACTAGAACATGCGCATCCTACTGTCAATAGGTCATATGATTGACCTATTGACAGTAGGATGACCACTTTCTCGCCGCGTACCGGGCATCAGCAATCGTGTTCACCTGCCTCACTGCCGGTTGTTCGCGTTGCCCTTTCGGCCAGACATTACATATGTAATTATCGAAGTAAATGATTTTAATAATTATTATCATTCTGCTATAGTTCGATATTTATCATATTGACCGAAAGGCAGAATCATGAAATTCGCCCATCCATCGGGGTTTCAGCCCGGCTATGCTCCGCGCAAAACATCGATAACATTGCTTCGTCATACGATTGCCTGCGCTTTCGGCATTCCGGCTCTCGGAATTCCCTTGATCACACATGCACAAACGGGAATTACACAGCTGACTCCGATTATGGCAGCGACGTCGGATGATGGTCTGTCAGCACCTTATGCGGGTGGCCAGATTGCACGCGGTGGTGGCCTGGGTGTGCTTGGCAATTCAGATGTTATGGATACCCCCTTCAGTATCACCAATTACACCTCACAGTTGCTAAGCGATCAGCAGGCGCGAACGCTGGCGGATGTCGTGGTCAATGAATCCTCTGTTCGTGTTATGACCTCTACTGGCAGCTTTAGCGAAGACTTCCAGATCCGCGGCTTCAATGTCAACAGCGGTGATGTTGGTTTGAACGGCCTTTATGGTCTTGCCTCTTCGAACCGTATGCCAACTGCAATCATGGAACGCGTCGAAGTCCTTAAAGGTCCGGGCACCTTGATGTACGGAATCAGCCCAAGCGGCAATATCGGCGGAAATATTAATATTGTTACCAAACGCGCCCAGGATGAGCCCATTACGCGGCTAACCACATCTTACGAAAGCAAGTCGATTTTCGGCACGCAACTGGACGTCGGTCGGCGCTTCGGCGATGACAGGCAATGGGGCGTACGTTTCAATGGCGTATACCGTAACGGGAAAACCAGTCTGGACGACGGCAGGCAAAAACTTGCCGTGGGCGCACTGTCGCTGGATTACCGTTCGCCCAGACTTCGATGGTCACTCGATGCATATTCGCAACGCGAAAAAGTCGACAATTTCCGGGCGCAGAATGGTTTTCACCCGGATACTCCTGAAATCCCCTCTGCCCCTTCAGGCCATCGATCCATTTATTCAGGTGCCGATCTGGACATTCACGACTCAACGGCAGCCACAAGACTGGAATATGATGTGTCTGACCGGCTCATGGTATATGCCGCCGCCGGTTACCACTACGGCGCGAGCGAGCAGGACTTCCCTTCGGCGCGCGCGACAGATGCCGTGGACGCGCTGGGTAATTTTCGGGTGATCAACTCCTGGTACGATGCCTATTCAAGAAATAAAACAGGCGAGATCGGTGCTCGTGCAAAATTTGACACTTTCGGTGTCAAGCATCTGCTTACGATGTCCGGTTCTGTGCTTAAGACCGAAGCGGGCAGTTTTTATCTGTCCGCGCCTTTGGGCGAAACCATAGACTCCAATATCTATGATCCGGTGCATCTGATTCCCATGACGGGCGACCGTATGGATCCCGACAAAGACTCTGAGACCACACTCTCCAGCCTTTCCCTGACCGACACCCTCTCATTTGCCGACGATCGCATTCTGCTCACAGGCGGATTGCGCAGACAGCAGGTCAGGTCGAAGAATTTCGATGCCATGGGTGCGGTGACGTCCTCATATAACGAAAGTGCTACCTCACCGCTGGTCGGCATTGTCGTTCGCCCGCTGGAAAACGTCTCGGTTTACGGCAATTTTACATCGGGCCTGACACCGGGATCTACTGCACCAGCCACGGCCGCCAACGCAGGGGAAGTCTTTGCCCCCTATAAATCCAAACAATATGAAGCGGGTGTCAAAGTGGATTGGGGCCGGCTCATTACCACGGTCTCCGTCTTCCAGATTGACCGCCCCAATGCCATTACGGATCCTGACACTAACGTCTTCAGCTATGACGGCGAACAGCGTAACCGCGGCCTGGAATTATCCGCTGCAGGCGAAGCCATGCCTGGCCTGCGTGTTATGGCAAGCGCCACGTTCTATAATTCCAAATTACGTCGCACCGCTGGCGGCATCAATCAGGGCAATCATGCCAGTGGTGTGCCCAGGCGCACCTTCAATCTTGCCGCAGACTGGGATGTTTCCGGCGTGCCTGGTCTGAGTGTGGGCGGACGCGTCATTCACACCTCCGCAACCCCTTATGATGCCGAAAATACCTTGACGCTCCCATCATGGACCCGATATGATCTGAGCGCACGTTACCGCACGACAGTCATGGGTAAGCCAGTAACCTTCCGTGCAAGCGTCGAGAATGTATTTAATAAAAAATACTGGTTGTCCAGCAGTACCCGCCTGACGGTGGCCACTGCGGCCGCTCCACGCACCGCCCTGTTGTCTGCCGAGATGGAGTTCTGAAACGCAAATCATGCTTTCCCGTATTGACCAGGCCCTGCTATCGCCCCCTCCCCGACCAGAGCTACATGGCATCTCACGGTTTTATATTGAGCTGTTTTATTTTGGTATCAAAGAAGCCAGGGCTTGCCTCTTTGCCGGGTTATTTTTTCTGTTGCTGTTTCTGACGCCAAAAGCCGGATTAGGGGGCATTGCACGCTATGACCTTTTGTTCATTGGTGCGCTGATCATTCAGGCCTGGATGATATGGGCAAAACTGGAGACAAGGGACGAACTGTATGCCATTTGTCTCTTCCATGTCGTTGGCTTTATCCTGGAAGTATTCAAAACATCGCCATGGATACAATCATGGCATTACCCGGACCCCGGTTATCTGAAACTGTTCGGGGTACCGCTATTTTCCGGGTTCATGTATGCGGCGGTGGGCAGCTATATTATCCAGGCATGGCGCCTGTTCAATCTGAAAATAACGCATCACCCCGTGTACTGGATGGCCATTCTTTGTGCAGTGCTGATCTATCTGAATTTTTTCACGCATCATTTCATTGGTGATTATCGCTGGCATCTGCTGGCGTTTACGCTTGGCCTGTATGCCCGGTCCATGGTTTTTTTCACGCCGTATGACACTCAAAGAAAAATGCCACTGCTGCTGTCATTCGTACTGATCGGTTTTGTCATCTGGATTGCTGAAAACCTGAGCACAATGCTGGGTGCGTGGAAATACCCGGACCAGCTCACGGGTTGGGTAACAGTGCATCTGGGAAAATGGAGCTCGTGGGCGCTTCTGGTCGTGATGACATTTACCATTGTCGCCCATTTGAAACACATTAAGCAGAGTATTTCTGTTGCGAAATAAACGACCGGACCGCAAAGTGCGAACCGGTCTGCTCATGTCGATATGAAAAGCCTGTGAATGCCGGACTACTGAATTTCCCGACCGTTCGAGCGAGCGATACAGGCCGGCAATCGGCAACGCTGCCAGAACAAAGCCCTGCCCTGCTTCCTCGCCAGTTCGCGATTTGGCAAGAGCATGGCCTCGTCTCACTTAAATGTTGCTTGAGGCAGCACGGACACGATCTTCAATTTGCTGTCCGACTGTGGCATCCACATTTTTCCAGTACTGGAACGCGCGTTCCAGTACTTCGCCATGAACGCCGCCCAGCAAACTGCCGACCACCTGTTCGACAAACTGCTCGCGCTGCGCGTCATTCCACACCTCGCGCACCAGCGTGCCTGCCTGGCCAAAATCGTCATCTTCCGCGTGCAAGGTATAGGCGCTACGAACCAGCTCCCCATCGACCTCCCAGCTCTCGTCTACGGGACCAGTCTGATCCGCATATGGACGGCCACCGCTATTGGTAGCATACACTGGTGCATTGCCGCTATGCTCATAAGCCATCTGACCATCAAACATATAGGTATTGACCGGTACTTTGGGGCGATTGACGGGCAACTGATGGAAATTGGTTCCAATGCGATGACGCTGCGCATCGGCATAGGCAAATGCCCGGCCAAGCAGCATTTTATCGGGTGACAGGCCAATTCCAGGTACCGTGTTTGCCGGTGAAAACGCGGCCTGTTCAATCTGTGCGAAAAAATTCTCGGGATTGCGATCAAGGGTCACACGTCCCACATGAATCAACGGATAATCCTTGTGCGACCAGGTTTTCGTCAGATCAAAGGGATTGAAACGATAATGTTTTGCTTCCGCATAGGGCATTACCTGAACCGACAATTCCCAGCTTGGGTATTCACATCGGGCAATGGCATCAAACAGGTCGCGCCGATGAAAGTCCGCATCGTGGCCAGCCATGGCTGCAGCTTCCTGATTGGTGAAAAACTGCATACCCTGATTGGTGTGAAAGTGGTATTTCACCCAGAATTTTTCCCCGCTGGCATTTATCCACATATAAGTGTGGGAGCCGTAGCCGTTCATATGGCGCCAGGTTCTGGGCAGGCCACGCTCTCCCATCAAATAGGTCACCTGATGCGCAGTCTCGGGATTGTTGGTCCAGAAATCCCATTGCATTTGGTTGTCGCGCAGTCCGGAATCCGGCAGCCGTTTCTGGCTGCGAATGAAATGCGGAAACTTCATGGGATCGCGAACAAAGAAGACCGGAGTGTTATTTCCAACCAGGTCGTAATTGCCCTCTGTGGTATAGAATTTCAGCGAAAAACCTCGTACATCCCGCCAGGTGTCCGGACTGCCGGCTTCACCGGCAACAGTGGAAAAGCGAGCCAGCATTTCAGTTCGCTGCCCCTTCTGGAACAGTGCAGCTTTAGTATATGCAGAGACGTCATCCGTGACTTCCAGCACACCAAATGCACCAGCACCTTTCGCATGTGGCTGGCGCTCGGGTACTTTCTCTCGATTGAAGTGCGCCATTTGTTCTAGAAAGTGAACATCATGAAGAACGATGGGGCCATTGGCGCCCACGCTCAGTGAGTTGCGATCACTGGCAGCCGGGGCGCCGGATCCCGTTGTTGAATGGCCGAATACTTGTTTTTCTTTAACGCTCATGGCGATTTCTCCTATCTTAGGGATACACAAATACACTTCACCGCCTTCAGTCGTTTTCGCCTGGAGGCGTGAAAGGTTGTATAGATGGTATCCTGTATTTGATAGTTTTTTCCAATCATTATTCTTAAAATGATTGTTAGTTTTTATTAATCGCAAGGAACAAGGCATTCTACGAGGCGCTTCGGCGCCAACGGCAACAGAAAAGTCGCTAGCCACACATCGCGCGAACGATCTTGCCCGTCGCAGGATCCGTTTCAATTGTGACCCGTTCTTTCCGATAGTCCATGGTTACTGGTTGACCCGGTCCAATCTGTCGGACTTGAGATGCACCTGTAGCCTGCTTTGCCTCCTCATCCGAGACACGCTGTTTGCCGACCAGGCTTTTCGCGGCATCGCGTTGACACACGCCGTTCTCACTCTGTGCAGGTTGCTCTGTCCGGTCTGGGGTGGACTGGCATGCTGCCAGCAGTGACGTGGAAAGCGCCATGATTCCGATGGTGATTATTTTCGATTTCATATTTCATCCGTCCTTTTTCAAAAAGCTTGTCTTCGGGCAAACGCCGCAAGTCAGAGTCATCATATATAAACAGGCTGCGCGTGAGAAGATTTGCGCGAAACACAAATGTAAACATACGTTGCGCCCTGCGGGGGCATAACGGATGACATGACCCAAATTCGCTTTTGAGGGGCTTGAAAATTATTTATACAATGTATAATATTACACACAGTATAATATTATGATTATTTGACCATGACTAATGGGCTGCGGGCGCGAAAGCGTAAACATCTGCGCGAAGCGCTAACATCACTTGCCGGTCACATGTTTCTCGAACACGGCTATGAATCGGTTTCAATGGACCAGATTGCAGTGCGTGCCGACATTTCCCGGGGAACCTTATATAACCACTTCCCTAGCAAAGAACATTTACTGGCGGGCTGGATACATCATGAACTTGCAAAAGACCTGAGCGCGACGGCAACGACTCTGGATGCATGTCCGGATTTCAAAACTGGGGCCGCCCATTTACTCGGCATGTCTGCGCAATGGTGTGAACAGCATAAGGCACTGCTTACCCCCTATCTGAAATTCTGCTTTCAGAACATGCACGCGACGGAGACAACCGAAGGTGGAGAACATTTGCTGACTGTCTACTCCGTGATGATCAGCAATGATCAGAATGCCGGACGAATCAGCTCGGAGCGGGAAGCCCTGCATCTGGCCACTCTATTTCATCATCTCTATCTGGGCGCGCTCATGCGCTGGTTGACTACACCGGGTCTGTCCCTGAGAGACGAATTCGACGCGATATTGGCTGTTTTTATCAATGGTTGTGGTACAGATGTCCACCAAAAGGTAAAGATCAAATGAAACTGATTGTCCTCACTTACGGAACAGAGGGCGATACGCGTCCTCTTGCTGCTTTATGCCGTAAGCTGCTTGACGCCGGCCATGATGTTTGTCTTTATGCTGACGCCAACACCCTGTCCAGCGCAAAAAATCTATATGTTCCCCACGAAGCATTAAGCGGAAATATTAAAGAACATCTCGAGGCATTGGTGAAAAATGGCAACGGGGTGAATGCAACCGTCACCGGCCTTTCGCGTATCGCCAACGAGCAGGCCGAAAACTGGATGCGGCAAATGGCTAAGGCATCGGAACACTGCGATGGAATCATCGTATCCGGCCTGACTGCCTTTGCAGGTTTATCTGTCGGCGAGTATTTGAATATTCCCGTGATCGGAGCCGGGATGATTCCCATCTCCCCGACGCGTGCGTTCGCCTCACCCTTTATTCCCGCAGATTCAATGCCTTCTCTGTTTAACCGGCCAAGCCACCATCTCATCAACTGGATGTTGTGGCTTTCCTTCAGAAAAGCCATCAACCGGGCTAGAAAACGTGTACTGGGCATGAATCCCAGAAACAGTCTCTGGACCGGGCATCCGATGCTCTACGGCATATCTCCTTCTCTGCTGCCGGCCCCTGCTGACTGGCCGGACAATATCAGGCTTTGCGGGCAGTGGCTTGAACCCGACATTGCCTGGAAACCCCCGGATGAACTCGAACAGTTCCTGGCAGCGGGTGAGCCCCCCATCTATGTGGGGTTTGGCAGCATGGTGGGATTTGATCAGGATCGGCTGTTAAGTCTGTTTCTTGAAGTCTTAAAGGGAGAGCGGGTGATTGTTCAGTCAGGCTGGTCAAACTTTACAGCACCGGATTTACCGGACAACTTCCTTAAGATAAGCGACGCCAATCACAACTGGCTACTCCCTCGCGTCTCCATGGCAATTCATCACGGCGGGAGTGGCACCACGCATTCAGCCTGCCTTGCAGGCATCCCCTCTGTCGTTCTGCCATTTGCAGGCGACCAGTTTTTCTGGGCAAATCAGCTCAGGAAACTCGGAATAATGGAGGGTACGACTTCGACAAAAAAACCAGACTCGGCATCCCTAAGACAGGCAATTCAGTTTGCAAGAACCCCGGAAGCGATATCGTGCGCGTCCATACTGGGAGAAAAAATGTCAAACGAAAACGGCACGCAAATTGCGGTTGAAATGATTGAGCGTTTGCTTGACGCGAGAAAACAGATTAAGTAGTCTGAACCGAAGCAAGCGTTACCGAATAAAATCGCGGGCAATGCGCCTGTGATAAAGTCGATTTTGCAAGCCCCGGTTCAGGAGCACGCCAAACGTATGAGAAAGAACAATCTCGTTGCCGTCCGAATCTCGGAACGCTTTAATCGAAGAGTCCTTTTTCCGACACCTTCAGAACAACTCAGAGCTCCACGCCGCCCAGATCTTCTACCGTTAGCGCAATGGCTGTATGATCCATATCACCTCGGCCTTTTTCCACGCCGTGTGCCCAAAGTTTCTGGACCGCTTCAGAAATCCAGACGGGCGAGCCCACTTCTCTGGCCATCGCCAGCGCGATACCGACATCCTTTGACATGAGTGCCATGGAAAATCCGGGAGCAAACTTTCTTGACAGTATCTGATCGGGAAACTTCGTCTCGCTTGCAGCACTTCTGCCACTGCCTGCGTTTATGACATTCAGCATTTTCTGTGCATCCACTCCCATTTTCACGCTCAATACCAGAGCTTCGGACGTGATTGCCAGTGTGGTTGCCGTAATCAGATTATTGATCGCCTTTGCAGTATGTCCGGCGCCAATTGCACCAACGTGGATGATCTTTTCTCCCAGACATTGCAGCAACGGCTGCACTTCTTTCAGAATATGATCTGCACCGCCTACCATGATGGTCAGCGCGCCACTCTCAGCTTTTTTGACACCGCCGCTTACAGGTGCATCAATCATCTGAATCCCAGACTCCGCCAGTGCCGCGGCAATATCCTGGGTCACAGCGGGTTCCGACGTTGTCATTTCGATCAGAATACTTCCATGCTGCATACCGGCAGCCAGACCGGCGTCACCGAGTACAACCTCACGTACGATTTTTGCGTTGGGCAAAACCGTCAGAACGTACTTATGCGCAGCGCCCAGTGAATGCAGCGAGTCATACGGTGTTGCGCCCAGTGCTTCGAATGCTTTCACAGCGTCTGCGTTGCTATCGTACACACCTACAGAATAGCCCTGCTCGAGCAGCCTTTTCGCTATCCGACCACCCATATTTCCCAGGCCTACTACGGCAATTTGTTGTTTCATTATTGATTCCTGATCGTTAAATTGATATGAAATTCAAGCCTGAGACTCAGGCAGCCGAATCAAAAGACCATCCAGATCCTGGCTCACTTTTATCTGGCATGTCAGCCGGGAACCCTCTGCACGCATGTACGCAAAATCCAGCATATCTGACTCAACGGCGTCAGCGGCGGCCAGTTTTTCCCGCCAGCTCTCGTCGATATACCCATGGCAGGTCGCACAGGAGCAAGCACCGCCACAGTCAGCATCGATTCCGTTAACACCATTCTGAACCGCTGCTTCCATAACCGACTGGCCGAGTTCGGCCGAGACCGCTTTTTCGGTACCATCTGGTTCAATAAAAATAATTGTGGGCATCAGCTTTCTCCTGCTTCAAGTAATAAATTCATTCTGTCCAACAAGGCAGGCGCTCAGCGCTATTCCGGGATCCGCAATTGACGAGAACGACGGATTCTGACCTTCCCTCAACCAGCGCTTCGCCGTCATGAATGCCTTGGCATCGTTGATGGCATCGACTGCAATAAACTGATCCTGGTTGTAATACCAGACGGACATGCTCGCACTGTTTGTTCGTCTTACCGCGACACGGGTATAGCCCAGATTCAAACCTGCTATCTGTAATTTGGTCGAATACTGGTCTGACCAGAACCACGGAAAACATTGATAAGAAATGTCGTGACCCAAGATGGATTGCGCAACGGTCTCTGCCATGTCAACCGCGTTTTGCACGGACTCAAGCCGGATTTGTTTTGCGCGATAGGTAAAGCAGGCGCAATCGCCTGCCGCATAAATTGCCGGATCAGATGTGCGACCGCTCTCATCGACAGCAATGCCATTGGCAACAGTCAGTCCGGCATCCCGGGCCAACTCCATTTCGGGAACGACACCAATGCCGACCACCACCAGATCGACCTGCAGCTTCGTGCCGTCAGTCAATAGCGCATGGGTCGCCCGCTGGTTGACATGCTCCAGTCTCTCCAGACCCACCGCTTCTACAACCTGCACGCCATTTTCCAGATGCAGCTGCTTGAAATACTCAGCAGTGGGAGATGATGCAACGCGTGCAAGAATACGCTCTTCCCGTTCGATCAGCGTTACCTGCAAGCCAAGACTGCGTGCAACCGCGGCGGTTTCAAGACCGATATATCCGCCGCCAATTACGAGCAGCCTGAGACCCTCAGCAAATTCTTCGCGCAGGCAGCGCGCGTCAGCCAGTGTCCTGAGTGTGTATACATTTCTGGCGTGCCCACCTTGTTCTTCAGGCAGAACGCGTGCTCGGGCACCGGTTGCCAGCACCAGCCTGTCATAATCGAGCCTGTCACCGGCGTCCAGCTCGATCTGCTTTTCATTTCGATGGATTGCGACTACCCTGCGACCCGGCAACAGTTCAATTCGATCAGACTCGTAGAGCGCAGGCTGCTTCAGATACAGCCGTTCTTCTTCGGCAAGTCTGGCGATATATTTTTTTGACAGCGGCGGACGCTGATATGGCGGATGTGGCTCCTGACCAACAAGAGTGATCTTTCCCTCGAATCCCAGTGCACGCAATTTGAATGCCACTGATACGCCTGATTGTCCCGAACCCACAATTACAATATTTTCAGCCATGTTTTTTCCGTTCTGAAGGGTCTGACCTGTGACAACATCATTGGTCATTCGAACCCTTTGCATTACGCATTAATTCACTTTAGCCCCGGATTCTTTTACGACCACTGCCCACTTTTTGATGTCCCGAGCGAGCATGGCTTTCAAATCGCCAGGCTGACTTTTGAGCGGAACCGCGCCCTGGGCGGAAAAGCTTTTTTCAATATCGGCACCGTCCAGAATCGCGCCAACGTCTGCATTGATTTTGTCAACAAGCTCAGAGGGTGTTCCTTTTGGGGCAAACAGACCAAACCAGGGGTCCACATCGAAACCCGCAATTCCGGATTCGGCGATTGTGGGCAATGATGGCAGGTCTTTTGAACGCTCCGCACTCGTGACAGCAAGCGCTTTGACTTTTCCGCCTTCAATCTGCTGCTTAATGGATGGCAAACTAGTAAAAACAGCCGTGATGCGACCACCAAGCAGATCACCTAACGCGGGGCCTGCTCCTTTGTAGGGCACATGGGTCAGATGGGTCTTGGCATCCATATTGACCATTTCCCCCAACAGATGATTGACTGACCCGTTGCCGGCAGAGCCAAAGGTCATGTTATTGCCGGACTTGGCCAGCTCGACAAATTCCTTGAATGTGCTGGCCTTGACATCATTGTTGACCACACAGACAAACGGCACGGTGGCAACCGTCGCAACAGGTACAAAATCCTTGACCGGATCGAATGAAAGATCACTGTACAGACTACCGTTGATTGCCTGTGTACCTTCATAGGACATCAGCAGTGTATAGCCATCACCGGCTGATTTTGCAACGTGCGCCAATCCTATGTTTCCACCTGCGCCGGCACGATTCTCCACCACTACGGGCTGTTTCCATTTTTCCGCAAGCTTTTGCGCCAGAATACGTGCAAGCGCATCAGAGGCGCCGCCGGGCGCCTGAGGAACAATCAGCGTGACAGGACGATCCGGATACGCCGCAAAAGCGGATGCCTGCATGCCAATAACGGCGGAAACGGCGACCAGCAACGTTTTGAATAGTTTCATAGTTCTCTCCTTTAGATAGTAGGTACCATTGCTGCGTGCTATTTTCTGCACTTGAACAATGGATCAATGTTCGGCGTTCTGCCTGATTTACTTTTCGAATGACTGCACAATCGTTTTGGTCGTCGTGAACTCATCCAGCGCATGAAAGCCTTTTTCGCGCCCATAACCGCTCTTCTTTCTGCCCCCGAATGGCAACTCCACCCCGCCTCCGGCACCATAGCAATTGATGTACACCTGGCCCGCAACAACTGATCGGGCCAGCCGCTGCTGTCGCGCGCCGTTTTCGGTCCACACCGCGGCCACCAGACCATATTCAGTCGCATTGGCCAGTCGAATCGCATCCGCTTCATCGTCAAATGTCATTGCGGCCAGAATCGGACCAAACGCTTCCGCGCAAGCGAGTTCATGATCATCCGGTACGGGTCCGTACAGCATTGGCGCAATAAAAAAGCCGCCAGGTGCGACCTCGCCGATGCGCCCTTTTGCTATCAAGGGCAGGTTTGATTTTTCAATGCGCGCTATGGTGGCATTAAGGCGCTCATATTGTGCGCGGGTAATGATGGGGCCACAGTCCACCTCGGCATTCGGCATACCGGCGCAGACTTTTGAAATCAATTCGCTTACCCGCGTGATCACGTCACTGTAGATTTCTTTCTGTATCAGCAAGCGACTGCCGGCTGAACATGTCTGGCCGGTATTCTGTATGATGGCGCCGACAATAATCGGCACGGCTTTGTCCAGATCCGCATCGGCAAATACGATTTGCGGTGATTTTCCGCCCAGTTCCAGCAGGCATGGAACATGGTTCACAGCACTGGCAGCCTGTATTGAGGCGCCCACAGCGGGAGACCCCGTGAAGGTGATAAGATTGATATCCGGATGACGGGATAGCGCATCGCCAGCTTCATTTCCGTACCCGGTCACAATATTCAGCGCGCCCGCTGGCAAGCCAGCGTCGTGCATCAGTCTGGCAATGAACAGAACTGACTGACAGGCTTCTTCCGAGGGCTTCAGTACAATTGCATTACCGGCTGCCAGTGCAGGACACACCGTGCGACCAAACATTTGGGACGGATAATTCCATGGAATGATATGTGCAGTGACGCCCAGCGGCTCATGAATCACCTGGACGTTATATCCGTTTGTGTAAGGTATGACGTGCCCGTGGTGCTTATCGGCAGCCGCACCATAAAACTCGAAATAACGCGCCAGTACTGCAATATCCCTTTCGGCAAGATGCAAGGGCTTGCCTGTGTCCTCGGATTCAAGCGATGCAATTTCCTTCGCATTCGCCTGGATTTTCTCTGCAATGCTGCTTAACAACCTTCCACGTTCAATTGCAGACCAGGCACCCCATTCATTTTCAAAGGCATGACGTGCCGATTTCACTGCAGCATTGACGTCCTCTGGGGTTCCTCTGCTCAGTTGTGCGAAAACCTCTCCGGTGGCCGGATTGACGACATCAATTTCCTGTCCGTCTTCAGCAGGCATCCATTGACCATTGATAAGTAATGTATTATTCATGACGTTTGCGCTTGCTCCATCTCAGCAATGACTTCCTGGGCAACACGAAAGCTGTCAATACCCGCCGGTACACCACAATAAACCGCCACCTGCAAAAACACTTCCCTGAGCTCTTCCTTTGTCCAGCCATTATTGAGGGCGCCACGAACATGCGCTTTGAGCTCCTGCGTTCTGCCCAGTGCGGACACCATGCCCAAATTCAGCATCGACCTGTCCTTTCTGCTCAGACCCGGGCGATTCCAGATTTCGTCCCAGCAATATTCGGTGACAAACTCCTGCATGGGCCAGTTATATTCAGTGGCATTGTTCAATGCCTTTTCGACATACGCATCTCCGAGAACCTCCCTGCGGGTCGCAAGGCCCTGTTCAAATTTTTCCGATCGTGCAAATGTGTTCATTCGTAATACCTTTTCCGGGTGATACTGTGTTGTGGCAGAAAAATTGCAGTTGTCTTTTTCATGTGACTGATCTTCATTCCGTTAAAAATGCAGATCAGTCCCATGTCAGACCTTCACATAGATGTCGCCATCTTTGACTGATACGTCATAGATCTTGATGCGACTGTTGCTGACCCCGAAAAGACATTTGCCTGTTTCGAGATCGAACTCCCATCCATGCCAGGGACATTTGAGGACCTGCTCCTCCATGCCATACTGATATTCCCCCGCGCAGGCAGTCGGCAGCATCGTGCCCTGTACCGTCCCTCTGGCCAATGGCGCGCGCTTGTGCGGGCAAAGATTTTTGACCGCGACAACTTTCTCTCCGACTTTGAAAATACCGATAGGCCGACCTTCGATATCCACTGTCAACGCATCATTTTCAGGAATGTCATTCAGATGACCGACTTTATGTTCCATAGTTGGCTCCAGATTGCTGTTTTGATTTCAAACCGAACAGTTCAGCTGCGTTATCGTGAAAGATGCGCCGTTTCAACGGATCCGGCAGGCGCTGGAATGTCGTTTGCGGATAGTCGGTATCCCAATGGGGATAATCTGTACTGAACAGAATCGTTCGATCAGCATGGACCATTTCCAGAATTTGCATCAGATATTCGTCTTTCTCCGGTTCTTCCAGAGGCTGACTGGTAAATCGCACATGATCCAGGACATATGAACTGGGAGCTTTCTCGAGCCAGGGAACTTCGTTACGGAATTGACGCCAGTTCTGGTCGTACCGCCAAAGCATGTGTGGAACCCAACCGAAACCGAATTCAGCAGCCAGCACTTTCAGACCCGGGAATCGGACAAACACACCTTCAAAAAGAAGACTTGTGATATTGCCCATCGCGATTTGCGGAAAACAGGAGTGCCGCTCGATATAGGAACTTGGTATTCCACCGGCAAAATGCACGCTGGTCTGGAATGCCCCTTCCGTCCCTGTAGGGTGCAGGAAAATCGGCAGCCCCAGTTCTTCAGCCGCTTCATAGATGGGGTAATAGTGAACGTTACCCATCAGAATATTCATCAATGGCAGATAAACTGCTACGACATTGTCCTGGCCCCCGATACGGCGAATTTCCTTTGCCGCCGCTACAGGATCGTGAACCGCCACACACATGGCGAGTCGATACCTGTCATCAACCGAAAGCCATTTATCAACAAAATAATCGTTAAACGCGCGGGCCAGAACCGTGGCCTCCCCGGTATTGGGTAGCGAGACCAACTTGCCAGCCTGAATCGACGAGAGAATTGCATATTCGATATCAAGCTTGTCAAGGTGATCTTCACGCAGGAAGTACGGATCGGAACCGCCTACCCCACCGTCAGGCGTCGCCGCATCACGACGGATGGATGTCGCACCTGCCAAGGGCGGTCGCAGTGGATGATCCGGCAAGATGGCGCGCTTTCCGTCAAAACGCATCTGCCAGCTCTTGCTCATATACGGTTTAAGTCCCTCGATGTCACCCGGTACCCATGGATGAACATCCGAGTCGATAATTTTGAAATCTGAATCAGTCATTGCCGTTACCTCTTGATTTTCCCGATATCACAATAAATTTTTTGCAAGGCTTTGTTCTTGACCTTTAGTGCATGCTACTATCGAAGCCGCGTTCGGGGAATTACGATTTTCTTGCAGCAGGTTTCGGCCACACCGAACGCTCTCAGCCACGCTCGATGTCTGGCTGATTTCATCTGTAATAACGAAAAATTATTCCCGGGAGATGGCTGTATGTATTTTGAACTGTCTGATATTCGCGTTTTCATCCACGTGGCGGAGTCCTCGAGTATTACTCAGGGCGCAAAGCGCGCACATCTTTCGACCGCCGCTACCAGTGCACGAATAAAGGCACTGGAGGGTCAGCTCGGAACCAAACTGCTCTACAGGGATAGCCGGGGAGTAACACTGACACCAGCAGGTTCCAAATTGTTGAAACATGCCCGGGTGATCATGCGGCAGGTGGATTTTGTGAAAAGTGAGTTCGCCGATTATGGAAGCGGGATGCTCGGCCATATCCGCATATTTGCCAATACCACTGCCGTAACCGAATCGATGCCTGAACTGCTCGCACAATTCCTGTCACAGCACCCTGCGGTCACTGTCGACTTGCAGGAACGACTGTCGCGCGACATCGTCAGAGGCATACTTGACGGAACCGCTGATCTTGGCCTTATTGCAGGTCCGGTAGAGGCTGAAGGCCTGGAGGTCATTCACTACAGTACTGACCGGATGCTGCTAGCGCTGCCCAAAAACCATCCATTGACAAAAAAAGACGGAATTACACTTGCCGAAACGCTGGATTACCCGCACATCAGCTTTCGGGAAGGCAGCACACTATTTGATCTGATAACGGTCCAGGTGGAACGACTGGGGCGCAGTTTCCCCATGCGAATCCAGGTTTCCAGCTATGAAGCAATTTGCAGGATGATTGAAACCGGTGTCGGGATCGGCATCATCCCCGAATCAGCGGCACGACGATACCGCAACACCATGCAGTTCGTAACGGTACCGTTGGATGAGCCGTGGTCCATCAGGGAACGCAGTCTGCTTGTGCGTGAACTGGACGCCATTCCAGGTTGCGTCAGAGAGCTCATGGACACAATCATTCGTTCGCAGAAGGTCGATGCCGGTACCGGAAAGTAGTTTATCGTTTCTTATTATGATTACTTCCGCGTGGGCGCGGGTTGAGGCAGCAGAACCACGACTGTACGATATCCAGTGCCTCTGTATGGTATCTAGCGAGCCTCAGGCTTGGCGCGCGACTCCCTGGCACGAACCAATGCCACCACCACATCATTGACGGGTGTGGGAACACCATGCTCCTTACCCAGCCGCGTGATGGCTCCATTGATGGCGTCGACTTCACAACGACGACCCGCCTGCAGATCCAGCAACATTGAGGGGCGCGCGCCGGGAATTTTGCCTCCTAGCGCACGAACGTGAGCGATGGGGTCCGGCAGATCGAGTTTGACCCCCAGACGTTGCGCCACATTTATCGCTTCCAGGGAGCAGCCTGCCGCGATATGCCACGCATCGGGGTGCTCGATAATTTCGCCGATAGTCAGCTCTGTCAGCGCCGACGTCCCGGAATAAGCCACATTCATAATGACTTTTTTCCACACCATGCTGGCAACATCATCGTGCAACGCCACTTCAAACCCCGACGAACGCCACACTTCTGCGGATGCCTCGAGCCGATCTCGTGGCAAGCCGGCATACGCACCAAACCACGTTACAGCCAAGCCGTTATGATGTACATAGCCCCATTCCGGTAGCGATGCGCCGTAACCACCCACCACGCCTACCGCCAATTGATCCGGATTGACGTGACCGGCCACGCGCTCCGGTGATCCCAGCCCGTTCTGGATGGTCTGCACTACCGTATCCCGACTCAAAAGTGGTGCCACGGATGTTGCGGCCGCTTCGACATCAAATGCCTTCGTTGCAATAATGACAAGATCGCAGACGCCAATGTTTTCAGTACCTGTCGAGGCACTCGCCAGGCGCACAACGCGGTCGCCACTGTACCCAGACACACGCAACCCATTCGCGTTAATCGCATCTACGTGTTCCTTCCATGGAGTTACTGCATGCACCTCGTGACCCGCTGACGCCATTAAGCCGGCATAGACAGAGCCCATAGCCCCACACCCTACAATACTTACTTTAGCCATCTTTCCTCCTTGTCAGTAATCAGTCCAGTTTAATACTGCTCTGCTTGATGATCTTGCCCCAATTTTCGAACTCCTGGGCCGTATACGCAGCAAGTTCGCCAGGTGACATCGTGCTCACGTACATTCCCACATCGAGTACACCCTGGCGGATTTTTGCGCTAGTCAGCACATGATTGAAAGCGTTATTCAACCTGGTTACGGTTGCGGTATCCATTTTCTCGGGACCGTAAATCCCAAACCAGGAACCCGCGTTATAGTCTTTCAGCCCCAGCTC
Source organism: Pseudomonadota bacterium (assembly GCA_023389155.1). Classification (GTDB taxonomy): domain Bacteria; phylum Pseudomonadota; class Gammaproteobacteria; order Burkholderiales; family Burkholderiaceae_B; genus Advenella. Next base: position 121,526 of record JAEWEV010000034.1, on the reverse strand, counting down.
TTCTGCTGTCGGTACGTCCGGTAACGCCTCCAGCCGCTTGCTTCCCGATACTGCTATCGGCCGAGCCAGGCCAGACTTGACCTGACCCATGGCACCGGCCGGACTTGTGCTATAAAAATCAACAGTGCCGGCAGCTACCGCCTGCATGGCATCGCCTGCTCCCTTAAAGGGAATATGTACCATCGAAATACCAGCCATTTGCTCAAGCATCACGGCTCCGATATGGGGAATGGAGCCCTGACCGGAAGAAGCATAATTCAGCTTTCCCGGGTTCGCCTTTGCGTAGTTGATCATGCCGGGAAGATCCTGAAAGGGAGCCTTGCTGCTGATGACCAACAATTGCGGCGCGCTGGCGATGAATGCTATTGGTGTAAAACGTTTGGTGGGGTCAAGATCAATGTCCTTGAACAAGTGCGGGTTGGACACCAGATAGCCGTTGTAGCCCAAAAGCAGTGTATTACCGTCAGGCCGGGCATTTGCAACAAAACCGTTTCCCAGATTGCCGGATCCTCCCGCCTTGTTCACAACGACAATTGCCTGGCCCAGTTCGGAGGCCAGTGGCTCGGCAAGCAGCCGGGCAAGATAATCCGCCGATCCACCGGGCGGGGAAGACACGACAAGCCTGACGGGTTGTTGCTGACTTTGGGCCGCCGCCGGTTGGGCGGCCATACAGCACAATAACGCAATAGCGGCACATGCCCGGGCCAGAGATGTCCTTAACATGCCGCTTTACCGTGAGAAATCCGGAAAATTGCCGACGAATCTAGGTTCGCAAGGTGTGTGACTGACGGGTGCATAGCCATTGTCTCCGTATCTTTTTAAGTTAATTGTTTAACGAAGTATCCTGACCAACGCAGTGGATGTCAAGTTCTGTCGGTCTGCACCAAACAGTTCACCCTTCAGTTATGGCTCAGCAATTTTCTGCTATTACATGACAGTTGCTATAGAAAGGTGGTCGTACAAAATAATCGTACCGATAGACAGACCCAAAAACCCGTCAGACAGAGAATGACAGATGCAACCCAGAGCCCTCAAGAAGTACGATGAGTGCATCAACCATGGTCTTGCGGACATCGTCCGGCAGTCCGACTGGAACAGCAAGTCCGATCCCAGCCCGAGCTTTGTGTGGCATGGACACTCAATGTTTGCCGGCAGAGGGTAGATCACACCTGTCATTGCGCTGGCATATTCCAGCGAATCTGATTTCATGGACCGGCCCCCGGCTTGCTATTATTCCCGTTCTTACTTGCCCATTGCCACAACGTCTTCCGGCAGGTCGGCCTGGTGGTATTTTTTATAGATGGTATTCAGCTTGCCATTTTCCAGATTCTTGCGCACAAGCTCATTCATCTTTTCCTTCAGTTCTGTATTATTCTTCGCCACGCCAATACCCAGTTTGGAGCTGGACATCACGATCCTGATCTCCAGAGCTTTTGACGGATCTTTCTTGTTTAGCGACGCAATGATTGATGGGGCTGTGGCAAAGATGTTGCCCTGCCCGCTGGTGATAGCAGTGATCGCTGTTGCGTCGTTTTCAAAGCGAACAATATTGGTTCCGGGCGGCGACAGTTTGGTTACCATTTGATCATTGGTTGTCCCCCTGGCGGTGACCACCGTTTTTCCCGCGAGGTCTTTCATTTCCTTGATCGGGGAATCCTTGGGCACGGCTACAACCGCCTGAATCGCCGCGTACGGGATAGTGAAATCAATGACCTTGGCCCTTTCTTCCGTAATCGAAAGGCTGGAAATGACTACATCTGCCTTATTGGTTAACAGAAACGGAATCCGATTAGCCTGCGTGGTGGGAACCAGTTGCAGTTTTACACCCAGCTCATCGGCGATCAAATTCGCGGTTTCCACGTCCGAGCCGATTTCTTTCATCGTGTCATTTTTCATACCATAAGGTGGGGCATTCAGGTCAATGGCAACACGCAATACTTTCTGCTCCATGATCTGCTCCAGGGTGTTGGCCCCGGCCGTTGACATGCCTGCACAGAGTGCGGCAGCAACGGTTGCAGAAACAAATAGTGGTTTGAATGAAATTGTCATTCCAGTCTCCTTAGTGAATTTATTTATGATCGTCATATCAAAATGGTGCTACAGACCGTTCTCAAGAAATTGCCTGAGTTCGGGTGTCTGGGGGTTTCGCAGAATGTCCGGAGTCCCCTGTTCGTGAATTTTTCCCTGATACATATAGACAACGCGATGCGCCACTTTCAGGGCAAAGGACATCTCGTGAGTGACAAGTACCATTGTCATCCCTTCTCTTGCCAGCTTCTCGATGACACGCAAGACTTCACCCGTCAGTTGAGGATCCAGCGCAGAAGTCACCTCATCAAACAGCATGAGTTTCGGACCCATTGCCAGTGATCGGGCAATAGCTACCCGTTGCTGCTGCCCGCCCGATAGCTGCTCGGGGTAGAACGAAATTTTTTCTATCAGACCCACCTGCGTGAGCACGGATTTGGCAATTTCCTGCGCCTGCTTTTTAGGCATTTTCTTGACGGAAGTAAGCGCAAGCGTAATATTGTGTTCGACCGTCAGGTGCGGAAACAGGTTGTAGCTCTGAAAGACAATGCCCACATCCTGGCGAAGCATTTTCAGGTCCGACTTTGGAATATCAGCCCCGAAAGTATGGCCACAGACTGTGACTGAGCCTTTATTGATCTGCTCCAGATGATCCATGCAGCGCAGGGCGGTACTTTTTCCGGAGCCGCTTTGGCCGATAATGGCGACAATCTCTCCCGCGTTCACCTTCAGATCAATGCCTTTCAGAACGTGATTATCGCCAAACCATTTATGAACATTGTCCAGGCGAACAATTTCCTGACTGGAAGCAGATGCCGGGTTTTCCAGATTATTTACCGGTGTCATTGTGATGTCTCCAAATGATGTTTTTTATCCACGAGACACATTCAGTCTGCGCTCAAGCTTCATGCTCAGGCGTGATAGTGGATAGCAAATAATGAAATACAGTACCGCCGCCAGGCCGAAATACAGGAACGGCTGGAACGTGGCGTTGTTCAGGATTTTGGCGTTATAGGAGAGTTCTGCAAAGCCGATGACCAGTGAAGCAATGGACGTGTTCTTCACGATCTGCACCATGAACCCGACAGTGGGTGGCACGGAAATGCGCAAGGCTTGTGGCAGGATCACCTTGAACATGCGCTGTATTCTGTTCAAACCCAGGCACTCCGCGGCTTCCCACTGGTTTTTCGGCACGGACTCAATACAGCCGCGCCAGATTTCACCCAGAAACGCGGATGACTGTATGGTCAACGCTAGTACGGCTGCGAACAGCGCAGAAACTGATGCATAACCAAAGATGGTCGGGCCGTAAAAACAGACACCCATCAGGACCAGCAAGGGCGTTCCCTGGATTATCTGAATATAGGTAAACGCCACCCATTTGATCAAAGGTTGGTCTGATACGCGCATCAATGCAATGGTCAGGCCTACGACACTGGCAAAGAGAAACGTGAGGACGGACAAAAGCAGCGTGCCCCATGCACCCTGCAGCAGAAAAAAGAATTGTTCGTGATTCATGATTGTGCTTTTCCTTGGCTGTTTTTATAGTGACGTACCCAGGCGACGCTTGCGGACAAACAGCAGTTTGCCAAGGAGCCAGAACACCAGGCGGACCATGACTGACATGGCCAGATACACGACCCACAGCACAATAAAGACTTCAAAGTTGCGGAATGTCATGGATTGCACCTGATCGGAAACCCCGAAAAGGTCTTCAGTTCCCACGGCTGACAGCACGCTGGTTACCAGCATTAATAAAATGAACTGACTGGTCAAGGCGGGATACACACGTTCCAGCGCGGGCACCAGAATAATATGCCAGTAGACCTGCAAAGGTGATAAGCCCAGGCACTCCCCCGCTTCTCGCTGGCTTCTCGGAACAGACTCTATCCCGGCACGAACGATTTCACAGGTGTAGGCCGTAATATTAATGACAAGCGCTAGAATGGCGCCAACCAGAATAGGCATGGTGAGACCGATACTGGACAGGCCAAAAATAAGGAAATAACTCTGGATAATCAGCGGCGTATTGCGAATGGCTTCCACATAGGCCCCAACCACGTTGCGCAGCCACACAATGGACGAACTGCGCGCGATAGCACACAGTACGCCCAGTATGAATCCGGCCAGCGTCGACCAGAAAGACATCACAACCGTTGTAGACGCCCCATTCAGAAAGAACTGCCAGTACGCCAGTACTGAATCGAAATCGAATTCGTAAATCATGGATGACCGCACCCGCTTTCATTTGTGATAATTCACGACATGCTACACTTAAAAAATTGGTAAAACCATTTATGGATTACCCTAAGTTATCGCGAATATTTCAAAAGTGGTTTGACCAAATTTAAAGATTGACCTATATTCGCTTACATTGAATTCAATTCATGACATCTGACATCAATTCCATCTATGGCTTCTGAAATTTCTGTTAATGGCAAAAAGGGCGCTGCACGGGCATACATGCAGATCGCTGCCCAACTGCGTTCCTATATCGATAAGCTCGATATAGGCGACGGCGGGAGATTGCCCGCAGAACGGGAGCTGGTACGGGTGCTGGGTGTATCGCGGCCAACGCTGCGCGAAGCGCTCATCGTTCTGGAACTTCAGGATGAAATTGAGATCCGTGTTGGCTCTGGCATCTATGTCAAAACACCGCGCCCGACAGGCCAGGAGACGTCAGAGGTATCAGAACCTCCGCGCCCCGCTGAACTCTCACTGAATCTTCAACCGGAAGACAGTACTGAAGAGGTCTATCAGATGCGCTATCTGCTGGAACCGTCCGTCGCGGCTCAGGCCGCCAGGTTTATGCCGGCAGCCCAGGTAAAGAAACTGAAGAAAGCCCTTGTTGACATGATGCAGGCTCATCAGACCAACGGGCCGAATGCCGTTCGTCGCATGGCAGACGCGGACCGGACGTTTCACATCACGCTGGCGGAAAGCACCGACAATAACCTGGTTATCCAGACGGTGACCTATCTGTTTGATCACCGCAATCTTCCCATCGCCAATAAAATACACACCCATTTCGAAGATCGCGAATCCTGGCGTGAGGCCATTGAAGAGCATCGTCTGATATACGAAGCCATAAAAAGCCGCGACCCGCTGCAGGCGCAGGCCACCATGCAGCGGCATTTATCGCAAACCCATATGCACTTGATGAAACTGATTGACTGATTCCACCCGACAAAATTTACAAACGAGATACCTACCATGAGCAAGACCATACGATTGCATGAAAACGACAATGTCATTATTGCTACCGAGCAGCTGATGCAGGGAAACACGGTAGACGGCATCGCGGTTTCCGGACTGATTCCGGCAGGCCACAAGATTGCCACTATCGACATTGCCAAAGGCAGCCCCATTCGCCGTTACAACCAGATTATTGGCCAGGCGACCCGGGACATCAGGGCCGGACAACACATCCACACACATAATATGACGATGATGGAATTTGAGCGCGACTATGCATTCGGGTCCCATTGCAAGGAAATTACCGTCAATGACCAAACCGACCAGTTCATGGGCTATACACGTCCCGACGGTCGGGTCGCCACCCGTAATTTCATCGGTATTCTGACCTCAGTCAACTGTTCGGCTACTGCCGCCAAAGCCATCGCCGACTATTTCAGGCGTGATATCAATCCGGCTGCGCTGGCTGACTTTCCAAACGTGGACGGCGTTGTCGCACTGCCCCACGCCACCGGCTGTGGACATGGATCCGAGGGTCTGTTTATCGATACACTTCGTCGGACCCTTATCGGTTACGCACGTCATCCCAATTTTCATTCAGTGCTGATGGTGGGTCTGGGCTGTGAGACCAATCAGATTCCCGCCATTCTGGCATCGGGCGGCCTGAAGGAAGGCGTCAATCTGCGGACCTTCACCATCCAGGATACCGGTGGAACAGCCAAGACCGTTGCCAAGGGCATCGAAATTGTGAAATCCATGCTTGTCGCCGCTAATGATGTGACTCGTACACCCGTCTCCGCATCCAACCTGATCATCGGCCTGCAGTGTGGCGGATCCGACGGATATTCGGGTATCTCTGCAAATCCTGCCCTGGGAGCAGCCGTTGACCGTCTGGTGCGCGCCGGCGGAACCGCTATCCTCTCAGAAACACCGGAAGTGTATGGTGCCGAGCATCTGCTGACGCAACGTGCAGTAAGTCGCGAGGTCGGCGAAAAACTAATCGCACGGATCAAATGGTGGGAAGACTATTGCAGACGCAATGATGCTGAAATGAATAATAATCCCTCTGCCGGCAATAAGGCAGGCGGCCTGACGACCATTCTGGAAAAATCACTGGGGGCAGTAGCTAAGGCAGGTACCACGAACCTGAACGATGTGTATCAGTACGCAGAGCCGGTCACCAGCAAGGGCATGGTGTTTATGGATTCACCCGGCTTCGATCCGGTTGCCGCCACCGGTCAGGTCGCCTCGGGCGCCAATATGATCTGCTTTACCACGGGCCGCGGCTCCGCCTACGGCTGTACCCCTTCACCTTCGCTCAAGCTGGCCACGAATAATGTGTTGTGGGAACGCCAGGCGGAAGATATCGATATCAACTGCGGTAGCATTATTTCCGGCGAAGAGACCGTCGATAGCATGGGAGAGAAAATATATCGCATGATTCTGGAAACCGCGTCTGGCAAAAAAACCAAAAGCGAATTACATGGTTACGGCCAGAACGAGTTCGCCCCCTGGCCCATCGGCGTCACCATGTAAGGCTTTTTTGACGTTTACCACGCGTGGGAACGCAGCCTTAATCGCTCAGGGCATCTTGCCGGCTCATTGCAATGGGGCCGGCAAGATGGCCGGTCAGCAGGATTTTGATTTTCCTGATCGTCTGGTATAGTCTGAATAGGGGGAAGCGGACATCGCAGAGTTATTCTGCGATCGTGTAGCGCCAATGCTATCGTTGCCTCGTCCGCGCATTATCTGGAACTCCTGCCTGAAACCCGTTCCCGATTTCATTTTATATCGATAAAACAAATGATGCCTGTCAACAATGTAGCCCGATACATGGCGGATCACGGCCTGCTTCTGGTCACGGCCGAGTCATGTACCGCCGGGTTGATTGCCTCCACGCTCTCTGAAGCTCCAAAGGCGGGTTCACTGCTCGATTGCGCATTTGTTACCTATTCTGTAGCTGCGAAAGAAACACAGCTTGGTGTCCGGCGCGAGACAATAAAAACGTTTAATCTCACCAGTGAACAGGTTGCTGCCGAAATGGCAAAGGGAGCATTGGCCAGAAGCGGTGCCAATGTCGCTCTCGCCAATACAGGCGTGGTCGATAATATCGACCCTGCAATAAAAGCCGGTACACAATGCTTTGCGTGGGCATTCAGAAATTCAGACCTTGCTGATGCGATCCTTGTCTTCACAGAAACGAAACGGTTCCTGGGAAGCAGCCGAAAAATCCGGCAGAAAAGCGCCCGTTATGCCTTAAGCCGTATTCCTTATTACGCGGAGAAACGCTACTGATATTGCAGTTGTTGTATCTGGCACGAACACGCTTGCGCCGGCCAGAAGGGGGCCGCGCATTGCCCTGCCCCCACTTTGACCCGCGACGTAGCATCTTCTGTGTTCAACCGTTAATCACTGTGCCGCCGTTGACATGGATCGTCTGGCCTGTCACGTAAGATGAGTCGGAGCTGGCCAGGTATACATAGGCAGGCGCCAGCTCAAAGGGTTGACCAGGTCTTCCCATTGGCGTGTCCTTGCCGAATTGCTCCACTTTGTCTGCCGAAAACGACGCCGGAATCAGCGGTGTCCAGATGGGTCCGGGCGCGACGGCATTCACCCGTATCTGTCTGTCCACGATTTTGGTGGAGAGGGAACGGGTAAAAGATGTGATAGCACCTTTGGTAGATGAGTAATCAATCAGATCCGGATTACCTCTGTACGCTGTAATAGACGATGTATTGATGATGGAAGCACCCTCTCTCATGACCGTCAGCGCTTCCTGCGTGATCGTCACAAAGCTGAAGAAATTTGTCTGGAATGTGCGTATAAGCTGCTCGTGACTGATGGCCTCCGGCTCGGACGCTGTGTGCTGCTCGCCCGCGTTATTGACCAGGATATCCAGTTTTCCAAAATGCTCAAAGGTATCGTTGACGCATTGTTTTGCAAACTCCACGTCACCGATGTCCCCCTTGATTAACAGAATATCTGCGCCGTAATGCTCCGCGCATGCTTTGGTTTCTTCTGCGTCCTTGTCTTCTTCCAGATAAACAATAGCGACCTTCGCACCTTCCTTCGCAAAGGCTATCGTTGTGGCGCGCCCGATCCCGCTATCACCGCCGGTAATCAGCGCCACTTTATCTTTGAGCTTTCCGGCAGCTTTATATTGAGGATCGTCATAGACGGGGGCCGGGTGCATTTTGGATTCACGCCCGGGCTGTACTTTCTGTTCCTGGGCGGGCATTGTCTGTGTCATATATGCTCCTTCCATTGTGTTCTGTTGGGGCGTGTCAACCCAGCGCCTGACGCTTGAGCTCAACCGGAATTCAAGCGTCAGCAGTAAATGCGAAAGGAACCGCTGCCCGCGGCAGGCACAACGCCCCTGTGCAGAGTGCTTTCAATCCTGACAATCACTTCTTGTGTTCAGGAATATCAGAATGACTGGTGCTGGCGATATCTTTCAGCTCTTTTTTGGACATGGATTTATACATTGACTTGGCCGCGCCCTTTAACTCGCCAACCTTCGTGTCGCCCTCTTTGGCCGACAGCGCTGCACCGGCCGCCTTTTGCTGGCTTTTGGATTTTGCTGGCATACTACCTCCATAAGAACGGTAAAACGTGACTGAAGGATGATTGGTTTTTTTATGGTCCGTTAATTCAGACGAAGGCAAATATTCACAAGCCTTCTTTGTAATCAGCCGTAAGACTGCGCAATGGTGAATGGGCCAAATGCCGGCATCTATAGGGCATTCTTGCGTTAGTTCCTTAAAATTCGGTTTTTATATCCAGAAAGTGTCAAACATAATTTTATTTCAGGCACCTAGTCTTCTTAAGAATATGTAACGCAATCGTCATTGGCTGACTTGTCTGGCCTGCAAATCGCTTCGACTGTATAAACACAAAAACGATATCAGCACATCCTGATATTGCCATCCTGCATCGACATGTTCCCAATCAGCGATTGGACCCGTTCAGTGATTTCGTTCTGTTCAACGGGTTCTCTTTTTAACTCGGGCCTTGCGCCCCTCTTCGAGCTACGACATTACTGATTATCGTCCCAAGTTTTTTCAGATAACTGCGTCATTTTCCCGACTGTATTTCCTTCTGTGGCTCCCGGTTGCGCTGCTGAACCGCAAGATGCCTTGTTGTTGTCATTGCCCTGTTTGATCACGCTCATTTCTCCATTTGCTTCAAGATAGGCGCGCCGGACCTGGGTCAGCTCCGCTATTCCGTTGATGCGCAACTGTTCCATCAGTTCTGCACGGGTAACATACTCGCGCCGCATATTATTCAATTGCAATATTCCATTCTTGATCAGCAGCAATCTGTTGGGCGCCAGTACACGATTCACCACAGGAAAAAAGTAGCCCAGTCTGTCCACCAGGACCGACCACAGTACAATTCCTGCTGCCACGAGCAGGCCGTCAGTGACGGTGTCGGACGGCCCCGACAGCCCGTTTCCTACGGCTTCAGACACCAGTATTACGACAACGATATCTGCAAATCCGAGTGACCCGATATTCCTTCTGCCTCCCAGTCTGAACAGCAGAAAGATACACCAGTAAATGGCCGTGCTTCGCAGAAAGGCCTCACCCAGTGACTGTTGCATTTGAAATACGTCGTTTAGCATGCTCATGATGTCAATCCAGCGAAAAGTCCAGAGAAAACTGCCCAGATTCTGTGGCCGAGTATACTCCGCCGTCCGCATTGGTTACCGTCAGCGTTTGTTACCATTACCCACTTATCGTCTGCGGATGCCTTATGCGACAATGACGCTCATCATACAACTGTCGATCAACGTCTAGTCACTTATCTTTCGTGTCATTCATGCTGCCTGCCTCCATTTCCCGATTCTGCCACCCACCCACATTTGCCTCCATGGCAAGTGCCATATTCCTCATTACCGCGAGCCATGCCAGCCATGCCGCCCCGACCACAGCGGATCTTCAGGCTGTCGTGGACGCATCTGTTACACCCGTCATGAAGAAATACAACATTCCCGGTGTGACAATCGGAGTAATAAACGGGAAGCAGACGTATTATTTTGATTATGGGGTTGCTTCTACGCAGACCCGTAAACCTGTCGATGCCTCTACTCTTTTCGAACTCGGGTCGATAAGCAAGACGTTTACCGCAACACTGGCTGCCTACGCCCAGGAGCAGCGCCGCCTGAAACTGAGCGATCCTGTTTCCCGCTATTTGCCAGATATGCAGGACACCGCATTCGGCGAGGTTAGCCTGCTGAGTCTTGGCACGCACACGCCTGGCGGTTTCCCGTTGCAGGTTCCGGATGATATTCATGATACAAAGCAGCTGATGTCCTATCTTCAGCAGTGGCAACCCCAATACACGGAAGGGACGAAGAGAACCTATGCTAATCCGTCTATTGGCATGCTCGGACTGATCACCGCTAAGGCAATGGGGCAGGATTTCATACCGTTGGTGGAAAAACAGATTTATGCCGGCCTTGGTCTGCATGATACTTATATTGATGTACCGGCGGCAAAGATGAAAAATTATGCTCAGGGATATACGAAGGAGGATACACCCACACGCGTAAGCAAGGCAGTCCTGTGGGCGCAGGCGTATGGCGCAAAATCAACGAGCCGTGACATGGTACGTTTTCTGCAGGCTAACATGGGTCTGGAGACACTGGATACCAGCCTGCAAAAAGCTGTCACCGACACGCATACAGGTTATTACCAGACCGCCGCCATGACCCAGGATCTGGTCTGGGAACAGTACCCGTACCCTGCCCCCCTGAAATCCTTAGTGCGAGGCAATTCAGCTGAATTCGCACTCACGCCGCAGCCCGTGACAGCGTTGACTCCGCCTGTCGCGCCGCGTGAAGAGGTATGGATCAACAAGACAGGGTCGACCAACGGATTCGGAGCTTACGTTGCTTTTGTGCCCGGACGAAAGCTGGGCGTTGTAATTCTGGCAAATAAAAACTATCCGATGGAAGATCGAATTACGATTGCGCACAAGATCTTGACCACCCTGGATGACCGGTAAGCCGCGCCGCTTTTGGCCTTGCTATGACCCGAGGATGCCCCCTGACGATGAGTCATGCCCTCGGGACTCGAGCAATACTTGCGAGGGCCAGTCGGGCACAACTGCGGCAAACCCGGCAAAATACCGGATTTGCCGTCAGAGTAAAGTATCAAAACAATAATTGCGCCAGCGCAGCAACCTGAGCTTCGTCCGGCTGACCCAGCCAGCGCACCTTGCTGCTTGATGGGTGAATACCAGACGAAAATTGATTGATGACAAATGCGCCAACACCTTTGTCGCCGGTTTTCGCAATTAATAACACGTATTTCTCGGATGGGCAGTCGTGTGGTTTGCAGCCGCTGAGAACCTGATAGGTTTCATCGCCCAGCGTGATCTCTTTCACAGGTACAGTCACGCCGTAGTTCTTTACCCATGCATGTTTCCTGGCAATTTTTCCAGTCAGATCGGCGAACTTGTGCGCGATTGCGGGCTGTGTTTTGGCCAGATCGGCGGGATAATCATTAGCCGCATGAACTGTCCCGATAGCCATACTGGTTAAGGCGCCGAGAACCAGGGATTTCAATGTAAGATGAGCCATATCGTACCTGCAGTAGTAATACCAAAGGATACTATTTTATCTTTCTGCCGCAACTGTTGCACCGGTTCAACTGTCAAAATTCGCCAATGTGCAGCCTGACGGGTAAGCGATAGTCAATTTAAATTTACTCAACACCTTATTCTATCAATGAAGTACAAACGATCCTACTGGCCCTATTATCTCGCTGCCGTCACTTGCGCGCTGTTTCTACTGGTATTGAGCAACGTTCGCGTCGACGGAGCACTGCAGACGACTGATCAGGCTATTTATCGCCACCTCCAGCTGATTCGTACACCACAATTAGATGCCATTCTGATCACGATAACCCAAATGGGTGACACCTTTATGGTGACTGCAATTGCCAGCGTTGTCGCTTTCTGCCTGCTTCTCAGAAAATGCTGGCGCACTGCCATTTACTGGTCACTTACCCTGGTCAGCGCGGCCGTCCTCAATACCGCCATCAAAGGCAGCATTGTTCGCGTGCGACCTGGCGACATGATGTACTCGGGCTGGACGACCTATTCCTTTCCCAGTGGGCACACCACGGGCAATCTGGTCCTGTATGGATTGACCTGCATCCTGCTCTATCGGTCACTACGCGGGTGGCCACGAATAGCGACCATTGTCGGCGCCATCGGATTTGCACTGCTTGTCGCTTTTTCGCGCCTGTACCTCGGAGCACACTGGTTTTCCGATGTATTGGGCGGTGCGCTTGTTGCCACCGGCATTCTTTGTATTGCCGGTGCCAGATATCACGCAGGCACCATCCACCCACTGTCCCCGGCGCAAATACTGGTGCCGATTGTTGCGACGATGGTAATCGCGGGGAGCTGGCATGTCTATCACGACCGGCATATCGACCGGGAGCGCTATATCCCGCGCACCGGTTTTCATGCTACGGTGAGGCATGATCATGACATCAGCATGCAACTTTCCGTGCCCCAATCTCCAGCGCCTGATGTCATACTGGGGTTACCCGGCACTGCAGGGATCGCTGCAGAAATGCGCCGGCGCAATCGGAGCTAAAGAGGCAATAAAAAGTACGAGTGAAGCCAATTTGATATTATTATTTAATATATGTATATTACTAATAATCATTAAATAATTCATTCAGGCCGTGCAATGCACCCTACTCCTTCGTGCCTGTTCCACCTGAATCCGGAGGTCATTATGTCCGACATGCTTCACGATCCGGTGTGCCAGAATGCATCCCGGCAAATAGAACTGGCTCGCGCCAATCCGCAACTCGCACCAATCGTCAAAAGCTTTTTTGACGAAATTACAAACACCATCAGTTATGTCGTGCATGGCAGCGATGATCCGCGCTGCGCCGTGATCGACAGCGTACTGGATTATGATGCCGCTTCCGGACGTACATCTGATACGTCTGCGCAACCGGTAATCGACTACATCCGTTCCCGGCAATTACAAGTGCAATGGCTGCTGGAAACGCACGCCCATGCCGATCATCTGTCTGCAGCTCCGCTAATGGCCAAGGCGCTGGGTGGACGACTGGCGATTGGTAAACATATTGTCCAGGTACAGAACACCTTTGCCGCCATCTACAACTCGCAGGGCGTGCGACGCGGCAGTGCGGCGGATTTTGATCAGCTTTTTGAAGACGGAGACACCTTCCGGATTGGCAGACTGCAGGCCACGGTGATGCATGTACCCGGCCACACGCCGGCGTGCCTGGCTTATATCATCGGCGACTGTGTGTTTGCCGGAGATACGCTTTTCATGCCTGACTACGGAACGGCGCGCTGCGACTTTCCCGGAGGCGACGCAGCCACTCTGTATCGCTCCATACGGCGGCTGCTTCGACTGCCAGGGCAGGCACGGGTTTTCATGTGTCATGATTACAAGGCGCCAGGACGTGAGGAATTCGCTTGGGAAACCACCATCGGGGCGGAGCGGACACAGAACGTACATATTCATGAAGGCGTACCCGAAGCGGAATTTGTCGCCATGCGAACACAACGTGATGCCACCCTGTCCACGCCCAAACTTCTGCTGCCCTCCATGCAGGTCAATGTCCGCGGCGGCAAACTGCCTGAACCGGAAGACAATGGCGTGCGCTACATGAAAATACCCATCAATAGTTTTTGACTCTTTTCATGCAACGCGCGTGACGGCGGTCCGGAGAATTAGAACGATAGCGAAACTGAGGCTTTTACAGTCCTGCCATTGCCCGCCGTCAGCTGACCGTACTGCGGTGCCACGGTGGCCCAGTATCGTTTATTAAAGACATTATCCACGCCGAAACGGAAGGTCGTATCTTTTCCTGCCAGTTTCGTCGTATAGCGGGCACCCAGATCGACGCGTGTCCATGCGGGGATGGTTCCTTCGTTTTCCTTATTGACATACTGAGAACCGCGGCGGGTCACGTAGCCCTGCAATGTGAGGCCAGGGGCAAAGGCCGGATCCCATTCTGCACCCATCGTTGCCTGGAACCGGGGTACGCCGGCAGCATGGTTACCGTCGTTAAGCCCATCCTGGGTTTTCTTCAAGCGGGCGTTCATGAACGTCACCCCGCCGACCAGCCGCACGCCTTCCACCGGCTGGCCGTATATACTGAGTTCTACCCCGCGATTACGCTGTTCGCCGGCGCCGCTGAAAATATTGGTCGTGCTGTCCAGATAGAATTCCGGCTTTTCAAGCTGGAATGCCGCCAGGCTTGCGCCGTAATTGCCCATGTCCACTTTTACACCGGCTTCGAACTGTTTGGTACGAGCAGGCTTGAAGACTTCGTTACGGTTGTCGGCAGTCAGGGGTGCCGTTTCTCCTCGAGTCAGGCCCTCGATATAGTTGGCGTACAAAGAGACGTTGCTTGTAGGCTTGAAAACAAGACCGAAGAACGGCGTCACAATCGACTTATCGTAATCTGACGAGGAGGCGCCCGTGTACTCGTAGGCGGTATAGCGAAGATTCTGATGGCGCAGGCCCAGCGTCAGTAAAACGCGGTCATCCAGAAAAGACAGCGTATCTGACAGCGCAATACTGCGTAGAATGGAGCGATCCACTTTGGTCGGGTGATCAATTTCTCCGCCCGACAAGGTAATGGTCTCGGGATACGGGCTTTCTATCGGATCGAAAATATCACGATCCTGGCTGGCGAAGAACTGGTAGGCCGAATGGTTGCTGGTACGCAGGGCCGAGATGCCGAGGTTGATCTGATGGCCAACCTGGCCTGTGACAAAGCGTCCTCTCAAACCCACTTCACCAGTGACTGAATTGCGCACATAAGGCGTGCGCAATGGGCTATGCGTACCGACGCCATCGCCGTTAACGGTAGCGCCCGCATACAGTCCATCTTCCTTGTCGCGGCTATAACCGATGGCCGCATAGGCCATCCAGTTTTCACTCAGATCGTATTCGGCGCGTGCGACGGCATAGGTGCTTTGCAGTTTCGACCAGGCCCACGGCTGTGCATAATTGACGCTGGTGGCGGGAGCATCAGGAACGCCATCCCCTGTCAGGTTGATGGTAGGTCGGGTCTGATCATAGCGGATATTCTGATAGCCGACATCCAGCGACGCGCGCAGGCGTTCACCACGATAATCCAGTCCCAGTGTCAGCACCGAGGTTCGTGCATCGCCATCTTTGACGGGTGTCTCCCCATCGCGATGAGCGGCATTGACACGAATGCCAAATTCGCCGGCGTCACCCCAGCGGCGGCCAATATCTACGCCGCCGCCAATCTGGCCTCGCCCCGTGTAATCAACGTCCAGTCGAGTCAGAGGCTCATCGGTGCCCCGTTTAGGCTGAATATTAATTAACCCGCCCAATCCACTGCCCCCGGGGGCCGCACCATTAAGAAAGGCACTGGCTCCCTTGAATATTTCAACCCGTTCAATCATCTGCGTGGGCAATACCTGGCGCGGCAGGATGCCGTAAAGTCCATTGAACGCAAGATCGTCGTTGTTCAAAGGAAAACCGCGAATAACAAACGTTTCGGCAAAATTGCCGTAACCATTACCAACCTGGACAGTCGGATCGTTCTTGATTGCCTCACCCAGCGTACGTGCCTGCTGATCTTCGATCAGTTTAGAGGTGTAACTGTTGACGATAAACGGCGAACTCATGATGTCGGCGTTGCCAAGAATCCCGGCCTGTCCGCCTGTCCCCACCTGTCCACCGGCATATGCAGGCGGCGTCGGGACAGAGACTGAAGTATTTTCGTCTGTCGCCGTGATGGCTTCCAGCTGCACTGCCTCTTTTGCAGCTGGCGCCGAAACCGTCTGCGCGTAAACTGCTGTCGAACACGTAAACAGCGCCAGCGGCAATGCTCTAATCATCAGGGGGCGGGAATGAACAAATGAGGATTTCATACTGAGAAGTGTGTGAATGATCAGGAACGTAAGCCGTCAAAGTGCGTATCCCGACCGGCGATGAACAGAAATAGTGCATACCGGGATTGATAACCGGGGCAATCGCACGATACAAAAGGATCAGCATTGCCATTCAGGCCATTTTCCCGCCATACCATTTGAAATAAAGATTAATTATAATCAGACTTATTCTCATTAATGATAATTGCTGCCATTTTGATGTCAAGGCGCAGCAATTTGATGTCAAAATCAGACAGTTTGATCGTCCGAATGACACCGATGCGTCCTATATCCTGCGGACGTTACGTGAGCCAGCAAAGGCAGATAGCTGGGTCGGTACTATCTGATTTCGTTCCGGCACAGCCTATCTTCCTTCCAGTGCTCTGACCGGGTCCAGACGCGCGGCGTTCTTTGCGGGTACATAGCCAAAGATCACACCCGTGATGACCGCACACAGGAACGCCCCCAGAATCGCCGTAAATGAAAAGACCAGTGGAATACCAGCCGCCAGCAGCAGGATCCCGATAGCCAAGCCAAAAAACACACCGGCCGCACCACCGCTGATGGTCAGCAATAATGCTTCGACCAGGAACTGACGCATAATGTCGCGCTGCCTCGCGCCCGTCGCCATGCGAATACCAATTTCCCGCGTACGCTCGCTGACGGTCATGAGCATGACATTCATGACGCCGATCCCGCCAACAAGCAGGGAAACCGCCGCGATCAGCCCCAGCATCAGCGTCATCGAATCGCGGGTCTGCGCTTCAGCAAGCAACCTGGCCGCAGCATTCCCAATGGAAAAATCCTCTCGTCCGCCGTGGCGAGCCAGCAATTCAGTCCGGATACTTTGCTCTGCCTGAAGAACCACTTCCGCTGCGGTTGCCTCTATCACCACGTAGTCCGGCTGTGACTGTGCCTGATACACTCGCGCACGGCCCGCGTGATACGGGATGAATACCATGTCATCGTAGTCCTCCAAGCCGGATTCTGCTCCTCGTTCAGCCATCACACCAATGACTTCGAACGAGGCATTCGCAATCAGCAGCTGTTCACCCAGTGGATTGCTTTTTTCCGGAAAATAGAATTTCCTGGCTTTATGGCCGAGTACCACCACCGGTGCGAGCTCCTGATCCTCGGTTGCCGTGAAATAGCGTCCCTCTTTGACCGGCCAGTGATGTACCTGCGGCATGATCGCAGCAGCGGCATACACATAATTCTGGCGAGCGGCATTGCCATGGCGAACCATCGTCGGATCGCCGATGACGGGCATCACGTGCCTGAGTTCGGGCAATGCGGCCAGCGCTTCAAGATCAGCCTCAGACAGTTGACCCATCGGGCCGCCCGCCGGAGGGTAACTACTGCTCATATACATGATGGTCGACCCCATTGTGCCCATCTGCGTCATAACCGTCTGTCGCGACCCTTCTCCTACTGCAAGCATCACAATCACCGAAGCAACGCCAATAATGATGCCCAACAGTGTCAGGCCGGTACGTACGGCATTCAGTCGCATTCCGCGCCAGGCGATGCGAACCGCTTCATGCAACTCGGCCTGAAAAGCGTTGCGTCCTTCCCGAGTTCCACTGGTCCGGCGCTCCGAGCGCATCGTATTCTGCACGATGACATTGTCAGAAGCCATAGCGGCGACCGATTCCTGCATTGACGCTTCTGAGGAGACACCACCCACAGATTCGCACAAAAAAGTAGAATCCGTTGCGCCCGCGAACGGAATGTCAGAGTCCGCGTTACCTTGAATCTTTCCGTCACGGATTTCCACGATCCGACTTGCCTGCTGTGCGACCTTGCTGTCATGGGTGATCAGGATAATCGTATGGCCATCAGCCGCCAGCTGCCTGAGCAGCAGCATCACCTGTGCGCTGCTGTGGCTGTCGAGCGCACCTGTCGGTTCGTCTGCCAGAATGATGCGCCCGCCGTTCATCAGCGCCCGGCCAATCGATACCCGCTGTTGTTGTCCGCCAGAAAGCTGCCCTGGCCGGTGATGCAGACGATGGCCCAGATCCAGACGCTTCAGCAAGTCGTCGGCCCGCCCCTGCCTTTCTCGCCCGGGCATGCCCGCATACACGGCGGGTACCTGCACATTTTCCGTAGCCGTATTTTCGGCTAGCAGATGGTAGCCCTGAAAGACAAACCCAAAAGCCTCGCGCCGCAGCTGCGCCAGCTCATCGGCGTTGAAAACTGACACGTCCTGCCCGTCGAACAGATATTGGCCTGAACTGGGTTTATCCAGGCAGCCCAGAATATGCATGAGCGTGGACTTTCCTGATCCGGAGGGCCCGACCACGGCAACAAATTCGCCCGCATAGACCGACAGACTGACGTCCTGCAGAATCTGCGCCCTGGGCACACCATTACTGCCGCCATAATATTTGCCGAGGTTGCGCAGTTCGATCAGCGGCGCAAACTCGTCGGATCTTGTCATCTCTACCATTTGATCCACGGCAGACTGTTCTTCACCGTCTCACCGGTGATTACTTTCATGCCGGAATCCAGGCCATCCAGCACCTGAACCTCATGTCGGCTGCGTATCCCCAGTTTCACAACCTGGCTCTTAGGCTTGCCTGAACTTCCCAGCACACGAACGTGATAATTTCCCAGGTCGTCACGCTCGGCACTGACAGCTGAAAGCGGTACAACAAGCGCAGCCTGTGCCCGCGCAGAAACGAAGGTGACCTGAGCCGTCATCTGCGGCATCAGGACGCTGTCCTCATTTGCCACGTCAAACAGGACGGTATACATGACGGCCTTGGTAGCGGCTGCAGGCTTGCCACTGTCGGCAACCTGCTCGCCAGAATTGGGTGGTGCCGGCAGTATCTGCCGCACCTTACTCTGCCAGCGTCTCGGTTCATGATCGTGTTGCCCACCCAAAGTGGAAAAGGTCACCGGCATGCCAACTGTAATAAGCTGGATGTCTGCCTCGGACACCTCCGCCCACACCGTCATTCCCGACAGATCTGCCACGCGCATGATATTCGGCGTCTGATAGGTAGCGGTCAGCGTCTGGCCCTCGCGTGCATCCAGCGTCACCACAGTTCCGTCCATAGTGGCATAAATACGCGTATAACCCAGCCTGGCTTCATCGGCCTTGAGCGTGGCCTGGGTCTGTTCGAGCTGCGCTCCCAATCGTTCAATGCGCGCCCTTGCGGCAAGCACATCGGCCTGGGCGACATCGACATTTTCGTGAGAAGTAGAGCCGGTGCGAACCAGGGTGCGCTGACGAGTCAGTTTTTTTTCTGCCAGATTCAGTTGCGCCTGTTCTTCGGCCAGCTGTGCACGCAACCCGGCCAAAGAGGCTCTGCCAGCATCGACTTCGGCCTGCTGCACGCTGGGGTCAATATCCACCAGCCGATCACCCTTTTTGACGCTGTCTCCAGGTTCCACGTAGATGTGGGTTATCTGGCCGGATACCTGTGCACCTACGTCCACGTAGCGTCGTGGCTGCAGCACCCCGGTCGCCGCAACCGTGGCCTCTACGTTCTTGCGCTGTACGGTTGCCGTCTCATACTCGACTGACTCACGACGGCTCCAGGCATAACTGGACAAAACCAGCAGCAAGACAATGAGAAGCCCCCATACCCAGACGCGAATCCCCTTGCGCCCTGCCCCATTTTCTGACCCTTTCATACTGCCCTTTTTACATCGTTGGCCCGCCACCATCACGTCGACAGGCAGATACACCTCCTGGCGATATCAGTAGCGAATATCCAGTCCTGCTTTCACCGACCGCGGTGTCCCATAATAGGCCGTTCCGGTTCCTGTGAAATATTTTTTATCCGTCAGGTTATACAGGTTCACGTAGGCAGACACCTTATCGGTGACCGCATAACGCGCCATCAGGTCCACGACCGCATACCCTTTCTGGCTGAAGCGTTCGCCATTAGGGCCCAGATCATCCTTATAGATTGCGCTTTGCACACGAACACCGCCACCAATGGTCAGGCCATTGCCGATTTGTGGCATATGGTATGTCGTAAAAAGTTTGAAGATATTCTGGGCCACATCAGTACTGAGCAGGCCACCATCCCTGTCCTTGCTGACGCTGCGCGTAAAACCTGCGGCCAGCTGCCAGCGCGGCAGGATTTCACCGGATACTTCCAGTTCGAAGCCGCGTGTACGTGCACCCGATACCGCTTCGTATGCGCCACTTCCGTCAGGGGCGAATTCGCCCGGCAACGCCACGGCCAGATTATCCTGCTTCAGGTAGAATGCGGCAGCACTCACGTTGAGACGGTCATCCAGCAGGCTGCCCTTGATGCCTAGCTCATAACTGTTGCCCAATAGCGGTTTAAGATAATTGCCACTGGTATCGGCGTAACTCTGTGGCTGAAAGATTGACGTATAGCCGGCATACAGAGACCATGCTTTGCTGACGTCATACACGATCCCCGCATAGGGCGTCAGCTTATCGTGCTCGGACTGCAGCAATGAATCGGTCTGCTTCCCCGCCAGGTCGAAATTTCGTTTGTCATTTTTCCAGGAGGTAATCCGAGCGCCCAGAATCACTGACAGATGATCTGAAGGGCGCAGCCGGGTGGTCATAAAGGCACTGGCCGTCTTTTCACGGATATGCATTCTTCCGTTTGCCGGATTCGGCGGCGCACCGGGCGCCCCCCCATTCCATTCGTAGATGTTGTCAATGGCATTGTCCCAGTCGTCGAACCACCAAAGCCCGTAAGTGGGCGTATCCTCTTCTGTATGGGTCAGCGATGCTCCCACCACCAGATCATGCCTTCTGCCAAAAAGCGTATACGGTCCGGTGGCGTATACGTCCAGGCTGTTCTGCTTCGGCGTCCCGGCCCAGCGTCCGGCCCAGAGCATCACGCCTTTACCTGTATCGCGTTCCGGGTAACCGCCAGCGGCGTATCCCAGTACTTCGTCATAATGACTGGACGAATAGGTATAGGTTCCCTTGATCAGCCAGTCATTGGCGAACCGGTGTTCCAGCGAGGCAAAGAACGCCTGGTTGCGACGCCGGGAATAGGCCCAGTCTGCAGCGGAGCTGTCGGAGCGAGCCCACTGGGTACGTCCACCGTCCGCATAGAATCCCGGGCGTCCCGAGCGGGCATGCCCGCTCGCGTTGTGTTCCTGATAGGAATAGCCCATTCTGGCCAGCGTAGAAGGCGTGAGGTCGGCTTCCACAGTCGCATAGAAAATCCGTTTCTTTTCACGCAAACGCTCGAGATAGGAGTGATTATTTTGCACCACGCCAACAATACGGCCGCGCACCGTACCCTCCTCATTGAAAGGCGTGGATACGTCGACTTCAGATCGATAATGTTGCCAGGAGCCCGCTTCAAGTTTTGCCTGTGCCTGGAATTGTTCGGTGGGGCGCTTGCGAATCATATTAAGCGCCCCTCCCGGAGAGCCGATACCGCTCATCAGCCCCGTTGCGCCACGAACGATCTCCACCCGATCAAACAGTGCCATATCGTTGGTCTGAAAAATCCGATCATAATTACTGTTGACCTGTCCGACACCATCCACCAGGTAATTGTCGATTTCAAATCCACGAGAATAAATGGTACTGCTGTCCGAGCCACTATTGCCCGCCGAGTCCAGGGACAGGCCGGGCGTCTGCTGTACAAGATCAGATAATTGCGTGATCCCCTGGTCGTCCATGCGCTGACGCGTCATGACAGTAATGGATTGCGGTGTTTCCCGCGGAGAAAGCGCGAGCCGTGCAGACGAACCGGTTACCTGGCTGGTGTATGAGCCGGAACCTTCCGTCACGCCGGGATCTGCCTGTTCGACAGCCCGGATGGCGCTCAACTGCGCCACGTCACCGGCAACGGGGTCTGGAGAAGACGCCTGCGGTGGCGAGGCACGCATCAGCGTAATGATGTTTCCCTGTCGGCGATAGGTTATCGGTGTCCCTGAGAGCAGGCGACTTAACGCCTGATCCGGCGTGAGCCTGCCATTGACGCCCGATGTAGATAGGCCCTGCAACAGCGAGGCCTGATAAATAAACTGAAGATTGGTTTGCTGTCCCAGACGCAACAGTGCATCGCCAAGGGGTTGAGGAGCAATCGTGATGGGTTCGGCTGCCGTTTGCGCATAGACAGCCGGACTACATGCAAGCACCCCGATAACCGAAAGTAAAATACTTGAGTGTGCGGAATGGCGGGGAACCCGCCTTCCGGACAGTTTCAAAAATAATGACGATTGCGATTGAGTCACGGCGTATTACCTTAGATAGTAAAAATTTGCGCTGCTGATTGACCCAGGGGGGCTGTCGGTTGCCGGTTTTGCGGCAAACAGCGCTGCTATACACGGTAAGACGAATGGCGGGCGGAAAAACCTGACCATACGCGAACTCATTTGTTGAAATAATTGCGTAGTGTGTTCTAACGGATGCCCGGTAGGTGAGATTTTGCTCTTGTTGTTTCCGGCAGTACAGGCAGGATCAGCGTTTGTACAGACGAACGTGATTGGTGTCGCTGTGCACTACCCGCAACGGCAGGCTTCGCGGTAACGCCTCCAGAAAGGCGCTTGCATCATCCACATTGAATACGCCGGCTACCGGCAGCTGCTCGAGTCGCGCATCGGCAATGCTCAGCCGCAGGGGAAGGTAACGATTCATCTCACGGACTACCAAAGCCAGTGGCTGGTTGCGAAACACGACTTTACCCTGACGCCATGCCGTGATTTGAGCCACGTCCGCATGTTCAGGCCTGCCAACACCGTCTTCGGTGATATGGATGGCCATATCGGGTTTCAATTTGACTGAACGCGCTGTCGGTGTCGCCTCTGCACGTACGGATACCAATCCCGACTCCACCGCCACCAGCACGTCCAGAGGCTTCTCTACGCGAACGTTGAAACGGGTACCGAGCACCTTCACCCGGCCGACCCGGGTGATGACGTAAAACGGGTGCTGTTTATCACGTTTGACATCGAACATCACGTCGCCCTGGCTCAGTTGAACCACGCGCTTGCCATTTCTGACCTGATAGCTGAGCAGCGTATTGGTATTCAAATGAAGAAGGCTGCCATCGGGCAGCGTTTCTGTGCGCCGCTCACCTTGCGCGGTACTGAACTCCAGTTTTTTTCCACCGTCCCAATTATCATAGAACAGGGCACCTGCTCCTACAGCCACAACGGTACAGGCTGCAGCCGAGCCCATCAGAAGTCTCCGGCGCGAAAGAAAAACGGATCTGGCTGTGCTTTGTGGCTCCTGTGCCAGCGCCTGCAATCTGTGTTTCGGAACGGCATCGGTCCATTGCCAGACCTGTTCCATTGCGCGGTATTCCCGGTCATGCACCGGGCTGGCGAGACGCCAGGCCTGCAGTTGTTGCCGCTGGGCAGGCGTCAGCTCGCCCGCACAGGTACGAGCGAACCACCAGGCAGCGGCATCGCGCGGATCATCGGGTGGAATCAAATCTGAATTTGTCATGCGTTGGCTGGCAAGGTGCCTGACTCCTGTGGATAGGTAAACGATACGTACCCTTGCAGAAGGTAAGACGAGTCGCCACGATAAAAACCTGACTTCAAAGCGCGGAAAAATGTTTCAGGCGGTCACGCAGGTGGCGTAATGCCCGGATCATGTATTTTTGCACCATATTCACAGAGATGTCCAGCCTTCGGGCAATTTCCTCCTGGGAATAGCCTTCTATCTTCTGCCAAACGAAGACCTGCCGGCATTTGAGCGGAAGCTCCTCCAGGGCGGCGGCTAGACTGTCCACCAGCTGCGTGTTGCCGAATTCGGCATCAGGATTGTCCTGCGAATAATAGTCATCGTTGTGCAGATCCTGTATTGGAATGGTGTCCAGGATTTTTGTCCGGCGATGCATGTCGGTGAGTCGGTTACGGACACACCGATGCAGAAATCCTCTGGGACTGCCTATGGCATTGGGCATTTTCCCTTCCAGAGCCAGTGTCAGCACATCATGGGTTGCGTCTTCCGCGTCGTGCCGTGAACCGGTTCTGCCGGACCATGTCCTGACCAGCTCCTGATAATGAAGCATCCAGTCCTTGGGCAGCCTGCGGGATTCGGTCATGGCGATCTGGAAACGTGTCAGCGATGACCCAACCAGGTCATGGTAACCGGCGACGCTTCAGCCAGCGAGAATGAAGTTGAGTGCGAGGATCCATCCCATCCTTCGGCAGTCAGCCACAATTGCGCATCGGGTGGCGTATCGCGAGGAATCAGTACAGTAATTTGCATGTTGTACACACTGCCGAATCCGATAGCACCGGCCGTTCTCAGGCTGCGGGGCTTACCAATGCGCAGGTACACAGCGCGGACCGAGTCACGGCACGCTTCACACAAAGAAACGGAAAACGTTTTCACAAATCCGGCGGTCCCATCCCGACGAGGCGGCAAGGAATCAAATTCCGCCATATGAACTTCCCATGGCCCAACCTTCTTTGAGCCCAGATCGTGTACACCCAGACCCATGTCCCCGGAAAACAGTGCCTGATCCTTAAGATAGCGCGGCACAAAGCATAAGGGAATGAGGATAGCAAGCACGCTCAGGTGAAACCGCCAGCGATACCACCATATCCTGAAGCCACCCGGACGGCCAGTGCGAATGCCCCTTGTCTGCGTATTCATGATTGCCCCTCTTCTGATTCTCTGAGGCGTGCACTGACAGTTGCACGCGATGGTGCTGTCGAACGGCCGGGACCGACCACGCCCTTATTCGTGCGTTGCGCCTGTCTGACCTCACGATGTTCGCGAATCATATCTGCGGTTTCCCTGGCGGTGCGCTTGGTCCAGATCAGCATGCCGGAGAGCACCATCATGGTCAGCAGAATACCGAAGAAAAAATACACCAGCTTGAGCCACAGGCCGGCAAAGTCTCCGGTGTGCAGAGGTCGCATGGACTCGGTCACCAGTTCGAGCGCAGAATAATCGGAAACGGTCCGAGCCGCGTCAACATTGCCGGTATAGGGATTGACGGATGCCCGCTCAAGAATCAGAGGATAGCTGCTGCGCCCCCGGACTGTGTAATGGCTATAGGCATTGGCGGGCAGAAAAATCGATTCTGCCTGCATGTCAGGAAATCGTCCCCTCGCCTTTTCTACGGCCTGGTCGGGAGACAGCAGCAGGCTTTTTGCCGAGCCGTCCTGGCGCGTTGGAACGTCTGCCCGCTGCACCATCGCCGGCGGCGGAGCGGTGGAGATCGAAATACTATTGTCAAAGAGGATGGCCTCCACCATAAACCAGATCGCCGTGACGCTGATAATGGCAATGAATGGCACAGACCAGATACCTGACAGTCTATGGAAATCACCCCAGAATATGCGGGCACCCTGACCGATCCGCAGCCTAGGCTTCAGATAGCCGCGCCAGAACCGCTTGTAGACGACCAGGCCCGTAACCAGAGAGATAAGCATGGGAATGCCCAGAAATGATACGGCATACCATCCCCAGGCAAAACCATTGGTAAACGGTACTAAAAGCCAGCCGTGCAATGCGCGTACGAATTGCCGGAAATCGAAACCGGAAATCTGCCCCTGAATATCTCCGGTATAAGGATTGACATAAAGTTTGCCGGATTTTCCGTCGGTATAAGTTGTGTTGACCGTCAGGGCAAACTGCGACTTGACCGGCCGGGAAATGGAATTGACCACAGATCCGGGGTGCGCTTTTTCGACGCGCTCGAGCACCTGATCGTAGGTGAGCATCGGCGGGTTGCCCGCTGGCGGATTGGCACGGACCATCGGACTGGCCAGCCATTCGATTTCCTGACTGACCGTTGCGATACTGCCCGTCAGACAGACAAAAAAGATAAAGCCCCAGATTGGCAATGCAAGCCAGCTGTGTATCAGAAACCAGATCTTGGCTTTGGATTTTTTCCTGGCCATCGTTTACCTGTCCTCGATTGCAATCAGCAATTCACATGTCATATTCAATATTCGCGTGCCTGGCATCATGGCGAACCTTCAGTCGCAAGCGCCTGCACAACGCGTTTACCCGCGGCTTCAAGCACCGCAACCGGATCTTCCCCGTCCGTTTCCACAACAACCGCGCTGGCGCCTGCCGCCGAGATGGCGGCAGTCAGTTCTGCTGGTGCCGTGTCATGCATCAACACCACCGGCACTTCGTTGTCCCTGATGGATTTGCTCAATTCAGAAAGCGTCTGTTCATTCCATTCCGTTGGCACCTTCGTATGCACCACATCCAGATTGAAAGCGGCAGTAAGGGTTTCCAGACGGGGAGACAGCACAATCACGGAAAGGCTGGGCGCATCGAGCAGGGCTGATTCGACCTGGGCATTCACTCTGACCAGGCGCTGGCGCAATGCCGACAGGTTTTTCTCCACTACCGGCCCGGCATCAGGCTGAAGGCGCTGGATTTCAGATGCAATAATGTCCGCCATGCGCCCCATATTGACAGGATTGAGCCAAGGATACGCGGCAGCAGTATCCGCCCCTGGCGTCGCTGCAATACCTGGAAGTCGATGATCAATGGGATTGGCCGCGTCAATCTCGACCACACGAATATTGTGTTGTCGAGCCAGTGGATAAAGCGGATCGTCAGGCCAGATGGAGCGCAGATCAACCACCGCATCGGCATGACGCAAGGCACGATCAAACCCTTTTGCACCCCTTCCTGACAAATAGGAATAGTGGCGGGACGGTGGCAAGTTCGCCGGTGTAGCGCGCAAGGGCGCAATTGCACTATCCTTGGTCAGAGCCTCAAGCAACCCGTAGACAACCGGGTGCGCGGCCATCACGCTGGTAGCTGCACTCTCTGCTTTCACCCCTGTCTGCTGCCTGGCGTTGTCCGAAGGACGATTTCGAACATCAGCCCCAGCATGATTGCCAGTGGATCCAGCCGTTGTCGTGTGCTTCTGTGCCGCTGTGTTTTCCTGGCCGTGCGACGGATTGACCAGAATTGCACTCAGGCACAGTGCCACCAGTAACGGTCGCGAACGAAATAACTCAGCGAATAACAATGCGTTCGGCTTCATGCCGTGATTCCTTTCAATGCAGGGACAAAGGCTCTGGCCAGTGCCGAGAGAATAAAAACGCTACCGGCAACCAGGATAATGGCGGCGCCCGAAGGCACAGGCAGTGCAAACTGGATGGGAAGCAGAATGCCTGCCACGGTGCTTGCAATTGCAATTGCAATCGACAGCCAGAAGAAGCTGCGCATGGAATGCGCCAGAATTCTCGCTGTTGCCGCTGGAATGACCAGCAGTGCACCAACCAGAATTGCGCCGATGACTTTGACCGCAGCAACCGTGACAAGCGTGACCAGTACCACGAAGAGATAATCCATCAGCGTAGTACGCACTTTGCGTACCGCTGCCAGCTGCGGATTAAAACTGGACAAAATCAGATGGTTGTAGTGAAACAGGGCCAGACCTGCCGTCAGCAACCCTACTAAAGTCAGCACAAGCAGATCCTGGGATGTCACTGTCAACACAGATCCGAAAAGAACGTTCTCCAGAATGTGGATATTGATTTTTCCTGCCAGCAGCAACAGCAGACTTCCCCCCAGCGCCAGCGAGATGGACAGAAACACGCCAATCAGGGTGTCTGCAGCAAGACCGGTACGATTGCGCAGGTAGTTGAGCAGAATGCCAAAGAGCAGGCAGAATCCGAAAAGACTGCCGTAGGGACCCGTGTAGGGTTCGCCCACCAGGATGCCAATCGCCACACCTGTCATGGCCGCATGACCGACGGCCTCAGAAAAGAAAGCGAAACGCTTAACGACGACCAGGGTGCCCAGCCCGCCCAGCAGCGGTCCGATAATCAGTCCAGCCATGAACGCGTTTACGACAAATCCGTAGGTAAACATTTGCGGGAGCATGCCTGCCTGGGCCCATTCCTGCATGAGCGTGCGCATCGTATCGAAAATCATGCCGCCACCTTTGCCGTTTCAGATGCAATATCGACGTTTTCGCGTGCAGCGCGCTTGCGGGGATGGGCCGAGAACAAGGTGAGCAACTGTTCAGCGTGCAGTTGCGCTTCCGGATTGCCATCAAATATGATGCGGTGATTCAGACCCGTCACGCGGTCGGCCAGACGCCTGACGGCGTCAAGATCGTGTTCCACCCACAGTACCGTCACCCCCTGAGTGCTCCAGAAATGAAGCAGTTCCTCGAATACCGCAACGCCGGCTTCATCCAGGGCGGCCATGGGCTCGTCAAGAACCAGCAGTGACGGCGCCGGAATCAGGGCCTGAGCCAGCATGATTCGCTGGCGTTCTCCTCCCGACAGCGCACCCATGCGCCGCTTGCGCTTGGCCTGCATGCCGACCCGTGACAGCGCCTCTTCAATTGCATTTGTATTACGTGCAGACAGACCGAAAAATGCCGGACGACGCTGCGTCATGACCGCCATGAAATCATCCACTGTCATGGGCAGTGTGCGGTCAAATTCCAGAGCCTGTGGAACGTAACCGATCACGCCGGGATCTGCCGGCCACGTAAGCGTGACGGAACCCTGATGGGGAGTCTGCCCCATCAGGGTTTTGACCAGCGAACTCTTGCCGGCGCCATTCGGGCCAATAAGGGCATGAGTGCTGCCTGCGGACACATGAAGGTCAATCTCCTGCAGTATCGGTGTCTGGCCCAGCGTCAGGCAAACCGACTGCAACTGAATGGACGGGCCTGTCATGTGCCGGACTCCAGGATGGCACGCACCACAGTATCCAGATTTTGGGCTGTCTCGGTTTCCAGTTTTTCCCGCGAATATTCTCCGTAGGAGATATGTGTGAGCGGATAAAGTCTGACACCGGTTTCCCGACGAATGGTATCGACATATGTCGATGGGAAATCCATTTCAGAAAAAATGATATTGACATCAAGATTTTTCAGTTGATCGATCGTGCCCTTTAATTGCGCCGGACTTGGATCGATGCCATGTGCGGGTTCGACGACGGCCGTCACTTCAAGACCGAATTCACGCAAAAGATAATCATAGGCACCATGAATTGTTGCCACACGCATGGCACCGGCAGGCGCATCCGCAAGACGCTGTAGCGCCTTCGCGCGTAACGTGCGGAGTTTTTTGGTATATTCACGCGCGTTCTTCCGATAAACGTCCGCGTTGTCCGGATCCATTTTCGCCAGCTCGCGGGCGATCGTATTAACCTGAGAAATGGAACCGGTTACTGACAGGAACGTATGGGGATTGACAATTTTGCCGGACGAGTTGCCGCTACCCGCCCTCGCCGCTGAGCCCGTTGCTGCCAGTAACGGCACGTTGGCGTTGGCTTCAATCAGCGGAACCTTTGGGTTGTCACTGGCCAGAATCATGCGATCTGCAAAATCGTCATGACCAATTCCGTTCACCACAATTACATCCAGATCATTAATGCGTTTAATGTCCTCGGCTCTGGGTTCGTATGCATGCGGATTGAAGCCGGCCGGAATCAGTGGCACCACTTCTGCCCTGTCTCCCACAATATTGGTTACATAACTGTAATACGGGTGCAATGTCACGCCGATACGCAGCGTTTTCGCGCTGGCGCCCGAGCCTATACTCAGCAACGCCATAGCAATACAAAGAAGGAACAAGGCACGGACGCGACCGACAAAGACAGACTGCACAAATGACATCATGTGAATTCGAAGAAAAAACGTTGAGTGCCGCAGCACTAGGGTTGGTGACGTGTAGCCCCGGCATCAAACTGTGAAACAATCTGCTTCCAGCCGCCATGTATCAGTGCTGCCTGATCCAGGCCTTGAGGTAACTGCGGCTGATTGTCAGCAGATTTATGCAACCAGACCTGAACCGGCTCATGGGATTGCTCATGAACGTGACCTGATTCGGCCGACAATGGCAAACGCAATAACAGCGAACCCGCGGTCTGCGGATCATGACTGACACCGATGTATACCACCGCAGTGCTATCCTTCTTCATTTGCCAGTCGTGCTGGCCGCGTCTTATGGTGGAAGAATCCACCGCAAACGGAGGAATCATCTGTTGCGCCAGATCGCTGACAGCCGGTGGCGTATCCGCAAATGCGATTTCGTCGGCGGCAACCAGCAGATCGGCATAAATACCCTGCTCGGCCGCTGTCAGCCCACGTCGCGCATCGACCTGATTTGTATCAATCGATGAATCGGTAGCAACAGTGGCGCGCAATATAATAGTCAGACTGGCCAGCAGGATAATGACGGCACATACAGCCAGCACAATCCCAGTTTCATGTCCCGCGCCGGCAGGCCTGACGGCCTGAACCGTCATTGTGTAATCTCGCTCTGATCAATTTCTACCACATGACCAGGGCCGGCATCGAACAGAATGTAGAATTCCTGATCGGGCTTCTTGAATTCAAGCGTGGAATCCTGCGACAGTTTGCCAGGCAGAATCACTTTTTCGTCATAGGAAATAACGTCAAGTGTGACGCCAGGCGCTGCCGAGCCATCAGAGAACCCGCCCTTGCAAAGAATCTTGTCGTCGCCAACAGCCTTGCAGCTCGCAACAGGGTTGTGCGCCCACGCGGACGTTGCGCACAAGACCGAGAGTGGAATGGCACCTGCAATAAATGCAGACCGGATGTAGCGTGAAATTTTCATGTAGAATTCATGCCCCTGGTAGATCCACCCATCGTGGATGCAGCACAGCACGGACAAAGCAATAGAATGATATCGGAACACTCTAACTGAATTTCAGGTTAATGTAAACCGTTCTCATTATTATTTATAGTTATTGGCGTGCGAGTGCAACAAAATTGACGCATGGCTGCGGGTGTCAGCATGCTATATCCCAATTGTGATATTTCTACAGATCAGCATGCCCGCATTGGCCTGTCCGATTCAATTTTGTCGATGCCGTCGACTGACTTCAGGTCACTCAACCTGCCTGCGTCGATATTTCCGGAAAATGCGCCCAGGGAAATCATTTCACGATCTACTGTCATGCCTTGCTCGCGGCAACCCTCCACCACCAAAGCGAACTGGCTGAGATAGGTTTCCTTGACAAGGACAGTGAGTGCGATGCGTGACATGACAGATGTTGTTCCTTTATCTGAAGGCCGGGTTAGCTGTCCGAAGCCTGACCGTTGGCCTTCCCCGGTTTACCGGGGGCCTGTACCAGCCCGCGACCTACATCGCGAACCGGCAACGGTAACGGACGCGCATTCTGCAGCAGGCGTTCGCGCAACAATGCGCCTCGCGCTGACGGCTCGGCCTGTGCAAAAAGTGCTGCTACGCCAGCGACAAACGGTGTAGCCATACTTGTTCCGCTAATGGTATTGTAATTGTCGGGCCGTGGCCAGGCCGATAAGATATCCACACCAGGCGCAGCAATATCTATCTGACCACCTTCTTTTTCCGTACCACCACTGGAAAACGGCGCAATCGCCATATGCTCATCAACCGCGGCGACCGCGACAATCGACGGGCAATTGGCTGGATGGGAAACGGGCGCAATGTGCCCCGGTCGTTGGCTTTCATTCCCCGCAGCAGCGATAATCAGCGATCCGGCTGCCAGCGCCCGTTTGGCCACCTCTTCAAATATCCGGGAATAAGGCTCGCCCTCTTTTGCCGGGCTGCCAAGCGACAGTGAAATGATCTGACATCCCTGGGCAATTGCCCAGTCAATTCCACTGAGCACACTGCCATCACCCCCGCCGCCGCCATCATCCAGAACTTTGCCGATATACAGTTGCGATTCTCCGGCAACTCCGTAGCGAGGCACGGATTCGGGCTGCAGCAGGCCGGCCGCAATACCTGCGCAATGCGTACCATGTCCGTTCTGATCCTGGACTTCTACGCCGTCAACGAAAGACCGGAACTGGATATCCCGTTGCGCGAAGTCGGGATGCAGCAGATCCAGACCGGTATCCAGAATGGCCAGCCTTATCCCCTGGCCTGTTTCCCCCGCGCGATTAACGCCACAGGCGCGGATACCCCAAGTTGCGGTCTGCCTGATTTCAGTGGTATTGGGCGCCGGCGAGGACTTGCGCTGCGGCGAAATCGCGTGCACCCTGCGTTCCGGCTCAATGCCCAGAATATTGCCTTGGTCTTGTGCGGAGGCACTTCGCAAGGCATCTCCCGCTTCAACGTTGCACCGGACAAGCGCAACGCCAATTTCGTCAAATACAATGGCACAGTTAATGTCCAGCGTTGCAAACGGCTGATCTGCAAGCGCTGAAGCGGTAGAAATAGAAGCGCCGGTAATCTGTCGCAGATCCCCAACGCCCTCTTCGATACGCTCCTGTCGCAATAACACAAGATAGCGACCGGTGGTGTTGTCCAGGTGAACCATATGAATCTCCCGATTCATGAGTATCATCAACATCGCATTTGCGATTATGATGACAGCGATCCGCTCCCCTGCCGCTCATTTCACCTGCGATACGCCCCACGATGCAAGCCGCATTGCAGGAGTCGGGATAAACGGCCAAAACCGTTCATTCATCAGGGAAGCCATCTTTCCGTAAAGCTTACTACAACACCAAAATAATTTCACTTGTCATTTTCGGGGCCACTTGATTTTTCCTGACCCTTTTTTGCATCCTGAATCAGCGCGGCTCTGGAAGCCGTCAGTTCCTCGGTGATCCAGTCGCGCAAGGCCGCCAGCACCGGCCAGTCCCGTAGGGACGGACGGTATACCAGATGGATGGCCTGTGCCCTGTCATAGGGAATCGAGATGGGTGATAACCGGATCAGCTTTCCATTGCGAATCGCGTCGGCAGCCAGCAGTTCACGTGCCAGCGTCAGCCCCAGTCCCTGCTCAGCCGCCTGCAGCATCAGGCCCATATCATTGAATTCCGCCACCGTCGTGAACGGCACCTGAAGTCCCGCTGCGGCGAACCACGCCTGCCATGCGTTGCGGTCTCCCAGCAGCGGTTCCCTGAGAAAGGCGTCGGGAGATGCCCCGACCAGTCGACGTGCATCGACCGCACAGCCGACCACAATCAGCGGCATGGGATCATCAAAGAGGCGATCCGACAGCACACCATGCCACGGACCGATGCCTTCGCGAATGGCTGCGTGACACCCATCGCGCTGCAGATCCACCACCTGCTGGGAAGCTGTAATTTCAAGTGCTATATCCGGATGTCGTTCATGCCACCGGTCCAGTCGTGGTAACAACCAGCGGTGCGCAAACGAGGGTACAACCGAAATACGCAGCTTTTTCTCTGCGCTTTCTGAGGCCAGTCGAGCAGTCTGCACGCCATCCTCAATCAGCAACATGGCAGATTGGACCGAACACAGGAATGCCGCGCCCGAGGGATTGAGCACCAGTCTACGGCCTTGACGGTCAAATAAAAGAAATCCCAGGCTGTCTTCAAGCTGACGAAGCTGCTGGCTTACCGCGCTATGGGTAAGATGGAGTTTTTCCGCCGCCGTGCGCAGATTCTGCAATTCGGCAATAGTACGAAATGTCGCCAGTGTATTCATGGGAATTCTGGACATGGTGTTCCCCCTGAAAAAGCAGTCACACCTGTCAGAGGCGCTGCGTAAAGGCCGGCGCTACGGCTTGGACGGCGCATGTGCCGGGTCACCGAATTTCGGTAGGGCAACGACAGCGAGCCACCAATCGGTAAGCAAAATCGACCAAAAAGGTTAAAAATCATTGATTTTCATGATAGCAATGGATAGATAAACTTACCATAAGTTCGCTGAATTCAGCAACTGATTGTCCGATTGTCGAACCTGCAAGGAAAAATCATGACAACTGCCATCAATACCAATTCATGCCCGAATACCCGCAATCCTGCCAAACGCCGTACGTCCATTCAAAACTGGGTGAGCCGTGTTCTGCATGAGGTCCATCACAACCTGCGACGCCGCAAGCCGGATTTCGTGAGTGATAATGACCCCTGGGCGTCTGCTGTCGGCCAGGTTCAACACCTGGACAGTCATGTTCTGAAGGATATCGGCGCACCGCGCTGGGTGATCGATGAAGTCAGTCGCAGGCAGCACGACGGTGAAATTCTGAATGTACAGAAACTGTGGTGAACTGTGCGGTTTGCTGTTTCATTGCCGTTCGCCGTTCTGCTGAAAGGACACACTGCAGGACGGCCTGCCCCCGTCAGAATTGCTCAGGCAGGCATCTGCCCTGCCCGCAGTAGACGCAGGCCGTTGGCGACCACCAACAGACTCGCCCCTACATCGGCAAAGACTGCCATCCACATGGTTCCCATGCCAAAAAGCACCAGCACCAGAAACACAGCCTTGATCCCCAAAGCCAGGCTAATATTCTGGACCAGCACCCGGCGCGTTTTGCGCGACAGCGCGAGAAAGACCGGGATTTTCATCAGGTTGTCATCCATCAACGCGACATCGGCGGTCTCAATTGCGGTGTCCGAGCCCATGGCGCCCATGGCAAAACCGATTTCTGCCTGTGCCAGCGCAGGCGCGTCGTTCATGCCATCACCGACCATACCGACAACACCACCACGCTTTTGCAACCCTTCAATGGCCTGCTGCTTTTCCTGGGGCAGCAGGCCAGCCTGTGCGTGGCTTGCTCCACTGGCGGCGGCGATAACATCGACCACAGCCTGATTGTCGCCGGAAAGTATGACGGTGTTCACGCCCCGCTCATGCAACTGCCGGATAGCCTCGACACTACTGCTCTTGATCTGGTCGGCAGCCGTAAACAGCATGACAGCCTCGCTCGCATTCATAAGCAGGACAATGCTCTGCCCCGCTTTCTGCGCATCATCCACGCGCGCCTGGACTGCTTCATTCATAACAGACCGTTCCTGCGCCCAGACCGCACTACCCAGATACCATGGCTGTCCGTTGATCTTGCCCTGCACGCCACGCCCGGCCACCGCAAGAAAATCATCGACCGGTTGCGGGGCCACACCTGTAGCCTCAGTTGCCAGGGCGATAGCCCGGGACACCGGATGGTCCGAGCGGCGTGCCAGACTCACCGCAATGCGATGCCATTCTGCTTCCGAAATATCACCGTTGCCCAGCGCCGTCATGCCAGTCTGCACCGGCCGCCCCTGAGTGATGGTGCCGGTTTTGTCCAGTGCCAGCCATGTCATGCGGTGCCCCTGCTCCAGATAGACACCACCCTTGATCAGAATGCCCATGCGTGCGGCAGCAGTCAGTCCGCTGACGACGGTGACCGGTGTGGAAATGACTAAGGCGCAGGGGCAGGCAATGATCAGAACGACCAGCGCCTGGTAGATCCAGTATAGCCATGGTCCACCGAAAACCAGAGGCGGAAATACGGCCAGCAGGATGGCAAATACCACCACAACCGGTGTGTAGTAACGGGAAAACGTGTCTACGAAACGTTGCGTGGGCGCCTTTACTGCCTGGGCTTCTTCAATCTGGATGATGATACGTGCCAGCGTTGTACTGTCGGCGGCAGCCGTCACTTCCACCTCAATTTCACCCGCTTCGTTGATGGTACCGGCAAATACCGCGTCACCCGGCTGCTTGTCGACCGGGACACTTTCACCCGTGATAGGGGCTTGATTAACCGTTGTCATACCCCGCACAATGCGGCCGTCCAGTCCGATACGTTCGCCCGGTGCGACACGAATATGACTGCCGACTGCGACATGGGAGACACCCTGCTCCTGCCATTGGCCATTTACCTGCATGGTGACCGTTTCCGGCGCCAGATTCATCAGTCCCGACACGGCTGCCCGTGTTCTGTCCAGCGACTTGGCTTCTATCCATTCCGACAGGGTGAACAGTACCATCACCATGGCTGCTTCAGGCCACTGACCGATCAACAGTGCGCAGGTGACAGCAATACTCATGAGCGCATTGATATTCAGATCACCATAACGCAGCGCAACCAGACCCTTGCGGTAGGTATCCGTTCCGGCCAGCGCTACGGCGGCGATGGCAGCCAGAATGACAATCCATTGCGGACCGCTGAACCAGTGAGCCAACTCCGAGCCCAGCGCCAGCACCCCGGCCAAAGCCAGATGCCACCATCCTGGCAGAAGGCCACCGGCGATGTTCGGAGATATTTCGGCGTCCGACGAGGTCAAATGAATGTTGTGAGAATGACCGTGAGCGGCATGACTGTACTGCTGTGCTGCGTGGTCATGATCATCGTGAGCATGGTCACCGCGATTGTGACTATGGTGATCGTGGTCGTCTGACACACCCGGCGCATGAGCATGGGAATGCGCATAATCAGCACCGCAAGCGCTGGCGCTGGCCACTCCCGCTGCTCCTGTGTGTGCGCAGCATCCGGCACCGCTGGCTATTGGAGCGCGGACTTTACCGTCATAAAGTTCGGGAGTAAAGCCGATTTTTCGAATCGCCTGCAGCACCTCGCCCAGTATGTCTGGCTCATGGGTGACCGACAGCACACGCGACATCAGATTGAAGCGCAAGCCGGTGACGCCGGGCTTTTTTTCCAGGGCTTTGCGCAGCAGCCGTTCCTCGGTCGGGCAGTCCATCTGCTCGATCCTGATTGCGGTGACGCGATTTTCCTGCTCTGTCATGACTGACTCCAATTCATCGTATAATGACATTGGAAACCCTGAAGTAACTACAGAGTCAAGCCTAAATCATCCATAGAGGAAAAAATGATGAAAATTGGAGAATTGGCACGCCTGCAGGGGTGCACGCCAGAAACCATTCGCTTTTACGAGAAGGCCGGATTGCTGCCGGAACCGGTACGCACCGAAGGCAATTATCGCCATTATGGGCAGGAACATGTACAGCGGCTGCGCTTCATTCGAAATTGCCGGATTCTGGATATGTCCCACGATGAAATTCGGACGCTCTTGCAGGCTCACGATGAGACACCGGACGATTGCCAGCCGGTAAACCGCTCCATCGACGCTCATATCGAGCACGTGGAAACCCGCATCCGGGAACTGACTCAACTCAAAGCCCAGCTGGCCCTATTGCGCAAGCGTTGCACCATTCCGCATGATGTGAAAAATTGCGGCATTTTCCAGGAACTGCAGACGGCGGAGATGCAAGATCCCCACGTCCATGGGCACACCCACGTCTGACCGAAAGCACGGCGTCAGCCCGCCTCCTGCCGCGTACCGCGTGCAACAGGAAAACACAGGCGCCGACACCGGATCAGAATGGACAGAGACTTAACCGAAGCGACCCGTGATGTAGTCTTCAGTTTCCTTGCGTCGTGGCTTCACGAACATCTGTTCGGTCTCACCAAACTCCATCAGTTCGCCCAGATACATATAGGCTGTGTAATCGGAGCAGCGCGCCGCCTGCTGCATGTTGTGCGTCACGATGGCCACGGTATAGTCTTTCTTCAGCTCGGTAATCAGCTCTTCGATCTTGACAGTCGAAATCGGATCCAGGGCGGAGCACGGTTCATCAAGCAGCAGGACTTCCGGTTTAATGGCTACCCCGCGTGCAATACACAAGCGCTGTTGCTGACCACCCGAAAGACCATTGCCGCTCTGGCCCAGTTTGTCCTTGACTTCATTCCACAATGCCGCCTTGGTCAGCGCCCATTCCACACGCTCATCCATGGCAGCTTTGCTGAGGCGCTCGAACAGTTTGACGCCAAACGCCACGTTGTCATAAATGCTCATGGGAAACGGTGTGGGCTTCTGGAACACCATCCCGACCTTGGCGCGCAAGAGGGAAATATCCGTATTTGTGGTCAGCAAATTCTCGCCGTCCATATTGATCTCACCTTCCGCACGCTGCCCGGGATAGAGCTCATACATGCGGTTGAAGGTGCGCAACAGCGTAGATTTACCGCAACCTGATGGGCCGATAAATGCCGTAACCTTGTTCCTGGCGATCCGCATGTTCACATCTTTAATTGCGTGAAATTTGCCGTAATAGAAGTTCAGATTCTTGACTTCAATTTTTGTCTGGTCAATCGTAACCAAGTTTTCCATGTGTATCTTCCTGACGAATACTATATTTTTGGGATCGCAGATTATTTGCTGCGGAACGCATTACGAGCAACGATATTAAGCAGCAGCACCAGCAAGGTGATCAGCGTGGCGCCTGCCCAGGCCAGTTCGTTCCAGTCCTTGAAGGGGCTGGCGGCATATTGATAGATCACCACCGGCAGATTGGCCATCGGCGCGTTCATGTTCCAGCTGGTAAACTGGTTCGACAACGCAGTAAAGAGCAGCGGCGCGGTTTCACCGGCAATACGGGCAACTGCCAGCAGTATGCCGGTCAGAATGCCGGACATGGCAGCCTTGTAGCAGACCAGTGTGATGATGCGCCATTTTGGACAACCCAGGGCAGCGGCAGCTTCACGCAGGCTGTTGGGCACCAGGGCGAGCATGTTGTCGGTGGTGCGAACCACGACCGGAATTACCAGAATTGCCAGGGCAAAGGCGCCGGCCCAGCCAGAATAGTGCCCGGAGTTGGCGACCACGATGGCGTAAATAAACAGACCGATCACGATAGACGGCGCAGACAGCAGCACGTCGTTCAAAAACCGCGTGGCCGGCGCCAGCCAGCCACGCTGTCCGTATTCAGCCAGATAGGTGCCGGCCATAATGCCGATGGGGGTGCCAATGGCGGTACCCACACCAGACATCAGCACTGAACCGATAAGCGCATTGGCCAGGCCGCCCGCCTCGCCCGGGCCGGGCGTTTTCTCGGTGAAAAGCGAGAACGAAAGTGATCCGCCCCCCTTGATCGCCAGGGTGAACAGAATCCATATCAGCCAGAACAATCCGAAAATCAGGGCGGCAGACGACAAGGTCAGCATGATCTGGTTGCGCATCCGACGACGGCGGTAGATTCCGTTACTCGGGTGAATAGCCGAATTGGCCTTTTCAGTAGTTGTTGTATTCATGATTTATTTATTCCGTCGCCATCAGGATTTTTTGCCTTCGCCTGCTGACAGTTTTGCCAGCATCAGGCGGGAAGCCATCAATACCAGGGTTGTGATCAGGAACAGGATCAGACCCAGTTCGATCAGGGAGGACTTCTGCAGGCCGCCGGCTTCATTGAATTCGTTGGCAATCGCCGAGGCAATGGAGTTGGATGGGTCGAACACGCTGCCCGGCAGGCGAAAAGAGTTACCAATCACGAACGTCACGGCCATGGTTTCACCCAGCGCCCGGCCAAGACCGAGCATGATGCCGCCGATCACGCCGGTCTTGGTGAATGGCAATACGACCCGCCACATTACTTCCCAGGTTGTGGATCCAAGCCCGTAAGCCGATTCCTTCAGCATGGGAGGCACTACCTCGAACACATCACGCATGACCGATGCAATATAAGGAATGATCATGATGGACAGAATCAGGCCAGCCGTAAACAGGCCGATGCCGAAAGGTGCCCCCTGGAAAAACTGCCCAATAAATGGAATCGAGCCCAGCACATTGATAAGTGTGGGCTGAACATATTGCTGGAAGATGGGTACAAAAACGAACAAGCCCCACATCCCGTAGATGATGGATGGCACCGCAGCGAGCAGCTCAATGGCAGTGCCCAGCGGGCGACGCAGCCAGGTAGGCGCCAGTTCGGTCAGAAACATGGCAATGCCGAATGACACCGGCACCGCGATAATCAGGGCAACAAAGGCCGTCACAACAGTACCGACAATAGGAACTACCGCCCCATAAATATCGTTGACGGGATCCCAGTCATTGGTCCACAGGAACGCTGCCCCGTACTTCAGAAGGGTTTCCTGACTTCCGTACACCAGAGAAACCATGATGGCCGCAAGCAGCATAAAGACAAAGAAAGCAAAAAAGCGGGCCACATTCTTGAACAGCATGTCGGCAAACGCATTGCTCCTGGCGGGCGTCGGGGGAAGTTCTTTTTGCATAGTCTGGTGGGCGGACTGGTTTGATCCGGCCGTGGTTGTCGTTATCGAAACGCTCATTGTAAACCCGTCTTGGTGATCGTAAAAAACATGGCGGCTTAAACGAATTAAGTCGCCATGTTTTATTCAGAAGGTCAATTCCAGCCTGACCGGATTATTTCCACACCGCCTGCCCGTCAGCCGATTTGATTTCCGAAGCCCAAGCTGCACGTACTTCGGCAGTCACCTCGTCTGGCAGAGGTACGTAATCAATGTCGGCAGCGGCTTTGCCACCATTTTTGAATGCCCAGTCAAAGAATTCAAGAACAGCTTTGGTCTGCTCTGGCTTGTCGGCCTTCTTGTGTACCAGAATGAAGGTTGCTGCTGTCACAGGCCAGGAATCGGCACCGGGTTCTTCAGTCAGGACCACGCCCATACCTGGCGTGCTTTTCCAGTCGGCATTGGCGGCAGCGGCAGCAAATGCCTTCTGTTCTGGCTGAACGAAGTTACCGTCCTTGTTTTTCAGCTGTGTCCAGGACAGATTATTCTGCTTGGCATAAGCGTATTCCACATAACCGATAGAATTTTTCAGCTGGCCGACGTAAGCCGCAACGCCTTCGTTACCCTTGCCACCCTGGCCTGTGGGCCATTTCACGGCTTTGCCTTCGCCGACTTTCTCTTTCCAGTCTGCAGAGACTTTAGACAGATAGTTGGTCCACCCGAAGGTCGTACCGGAACCGTCTGAACGGTGAACGACGATGATGGCGGCATCGGGCAGTGTCACGCCAGGATTCAGTGAAGCGATAGCCTGATCATTCCATTTGTTGATTTTGCCCAGGAAGATATCGGCCAGGACAGGGCCAGTCAGTTTCAGTTGACCTGGCTTGACACCATCGATATTGACCACGGCAACCGTACCGCCAATCACGGCCGGGAACTGCAGCAGACCGTTTTCATCCAGTTTTTTCTGGTCCAGCGGATCGTCCGAAGCACCGAAATCGACGGTCTTGGCGATGATTTGCTGTTGGCCGCCACCGG
Source organism: Pseudomonadota bacterium (assembly GCA_023389155.1). GTDB lineage: Bacteria > Pseudomonadota > Gammaproteobacteria > Burkholderiales > Burkholderiaceae_B > Advenella. The sequence continues at coordinate 80,728 of JAEWEV010000034.1, read as the reverse complement.
AACCGATAGATTGGTAATTGATTTTATTACCTGACTCAGCTGCATACAGGGAGGCCCATTTGGCATACACAGGGTACGGGAAAGAAGCGCCGGCGCCGGTCACGTTTGCGGCAGCGTGAGCAGCGAAAGCCGCTGTCGACAGGGCGACTGCAACAGAAACGCTTTTGAGTGCATGTTTGAACATGTATATTCCTTAATACGTTAAAGAGGTAACAAAATACGAACCTTTATGTCCTTCACCGGTATAGTAAAGCCGCTATATGACAAGATAGTGACAAATATAAGGCGATTTTTTCCTGCGCCTCGGGAAAACACTAGCATGTGAATTTTTTATTATTTATTTCAATCACTTGTGATTATGTGACAGGTTTAATCACGCTGCCAGCCTACCGTTTCAGGTGAAAATATTGCGGATTGGCAGCAACAGGGGAACTGTTTTTCTGTCCAGGCCTGTCATGTTACAAATACCCTGTGCAACCGGGCGCCGCGATACACATGTCGAGGGCGCATGCGACATAGTACGGCTCAGGCAAGACGATCGCCCAGATTCGGGCCCCCCTGAGTGCGGGCGGCAGATTGCCGCATCCAATGTGTAATCCGCTCACCCCCGTAGGACAGAACCGGCGGCTTATCCTGCCTTGCCCAACAGGTTCATCAAGTACTGGTGAACGTTGAAGAGTTCCCGGCGCTTTTTCACGCGCTCATATTCCCCACTGGCCTTCTGCTCCCACGAAAGTACGTTGTCCTTCAGTGGAAAGGTGAAAGACTCGTTGATCACGCGTTTTTTCAGCACGGGATCCAGAATGGGGAAAGCAATTTCGACACGACGGAAAAAGTTTCGCGCCATCCAGTCTGCCGAAGACAGATACACCTGATCCTGGCCGCCCGCATGAAAATAAAACACCCGGGAATGTTCCAGAAACCGTCCGACAATGGATCGCACCCGGATATTTTCCGACAGTCCCGGCACGCCTGAACGAAGCGCACACACGCCGCGCACGATCAGATCAATGCGAACGCCCGCCTGGCTGGCCTTGTATAAAGCCTCAATCACTTCCGTTTCCAGCAGCGAGTTCAACTTGGCCATTATGAATGCTTTCCTGCCCGCCAGCGCCGCTTCTGTCTCCGCATGTATCATGGCAACAACACGCTCATGCAGGGTGAATGGCGACTGCAACAGCGACTTGAGTGGCCGGCGTGTTCCCAAGCCGGTCAGTAACGAAAAGACCCGATCCATATCGTTGGTCAGATCGGGGTTGGCTGTCAAAAGGCCGAAGTCCGTATACAGCCTTGCGGTACGGGGGTGGTAATTACCGGTGCCCAGATGGCCGTAACGAACGATACTTCTACCTTCGCGCCGCAGCACCAGCAGCATTTTGGCATGGGTTTTATGACCCACCACACCATACACCACGTGGGCACCCACCTCTTCCAGCTTGGCAGCCCAATTGATGTTGGTCTGTTCATCAAAGCGGGCCATCAGTTCCACCACTACGGTCACTTCCTTGCCCGCCTTGGCTGCCGCGAGCAACAGCCCCATCAGTTCCGAATCTTCACCAGTGCGATAAATCGTCTGCTTGATCGCGACCACCTGGGGATCCAGCGCAGCCGACGTCAGAAAGTCGATCACAGGCGTGAAGGACTGATACGGGTGATGCAGCAACAAATCCTGCTTTGCAATGGCATCAAACATTTCGGCAGGATTGTCGTTCATGGAATCGAACGGGGCCGGCAGGCGCGCCCGGTAAGCGGGAAAGACCAGATCAGGATCGGCGTCAATATCGCACAGGGGCATCAGCCTTGTCAGATTGACACTACCGTGGGTACGGTAAGTATCCTTAGGTGTCAGGGCAAATTCCTTTTGCAGAAAGTGCTCCAGCTCTTGCGGAGTATCTTCGGAAATCTCCAACCGGACCGCTGCCCCGAAATTGCGTTGCGACAATTCGCCCTGCAGCGCCTGACGCAGGTTGGTCACCTCGTCCTCATCGACAAACAGATCACTGTTACGAGTGACCCGCCACTGGTATAGGCCCTTGACCTGCATGCCAGGGAACAGTTCACCCGAAAACTCCTGCATCAGCGATGACAGCAGGGTATAACAGTGCCGCTGGCCACAGACCGATTCGGGGATCTCCAGCAACCGCGGCAAGGCACGGGGTGCCTGCACGATTGCGATGGAGGCTCGTCGACCAAAGGCATCCTGACCGCTCAGGGACACAATGAAATTGAGACTCTTGTTGTAAACACGTGGAAATGGGTGCGCCGGATCCAGGCCTATCGGCGTCAGTAACGGCAGGACTTCATCCAGAAATACGTCACGCGCCCACGTTGCGATAGCTTCGGTATATTCGTTGGGTGCCAGCACCGATACACCCATTTCGCGCAAGGCAGGAAAGATGTCCCTGTTGAGCAGTGAGTACTGTCGATCCACCAGTTCATGAACCCGCTGCTGAACCAGCTCAAAAGCGGCAGACGGCGTCAGGCCATCGTCTCCCTGTACATTTGGGAACTGCCGCTCCTGCTCTTTGAGGCTGGAAATACGAATTTCAAAAAATTCGTCAAGATTGGAACTGACAATGCACAGATATCGCAGGCGCTCCAGTAGCGGATTGGCCTGATTGACAGCCATACCCAGCACCCGTTCATTGAATTTGAGTAAAGAAAGCTCACGGTTAAGCAATGTAACGGTACTGGCAGCAGGGCTGGGCGCGGCGGAAGCGGAAATCTTTTCAGACATGAAGGCGGTTTATTATCGGATTATGTGTCATTGACGGGAACGCATCTTATACATCAGCAATATAACAAAATTATGACAGCGAGAAATCATGCACGTGAATGCCGGTATTTCAATCATGCTCGCGGCATTTTTTACTAAAATGGCGTTTCCCTTACCTATAAAGATGCATCATGGACCAATTACTTGCCGCCGTCGACCTTGGCTCGAACAGTTTTCGCCTGTCCATCGCAAGAATTGTCCAAAACGGTGATTTGTCTCAGTTCTACGCAAGAGACCGCCTCAAGGAGACGGTCAGGCTTGCCGCCGGACTCAATGCCGACAGAGAGTTAAGTGAAGACGCTATCCAGCGTATGATTGCCGTGCTGTCACGCTTCGGCGAACGCCTGGAGGATTTTCCGGCCGGCCGGGTGCGTGCCGTTGCCACCAATACGTTTCGCGTTGCCAGGAACGTAGCCGATTTTCTGCCCCGCGCAGAAGCCGCATTGGGGTATCCCATCGAGGTCATCTCGGGACAGGAAGAAGCCCGGCTCATTTACTCTGGGGTCGTCCATGAACTTCCCCCTTCCCCAAAGCAGCGGTTTGTTGTAGATATTGGCGGGGGCTCGACTGAATTCATTATCGGCAAGGGCCTTGAGCCCCTGATCATGAAATCGCTGGCCATGGGTTGCGTCAGCTATACCAAAGCCTATTTCCCGGACGGAAAGGTCACTGAAGAAGGATTTGTGCTGGCGGAAATTGCTGCCCGCAAGGAAATCGAGATTATTTCCAGACAGTACCGCCACGTGGGTTGGGAAGAGGCTTTCGGATCATCGGGAACAGCCAAGGCGCTGGTCGCTACACTGGAAGAATCCGGCTTTTCGGAAAGGGGGATAACCCTGGAGGGCATGCAAAAGCTGAAAAAGGTTCTCATCCGGCACGGCAGTGCCCGCGCGCCGGAACTGCGCGGTCTGAAGCAGGATCGCATGGAAGTGCTTCCGGCCGGGCTGGCCATTATGATGGCGATTTTCAGCGAATTGCAGGTCAGGCAGATGAAACAGGGCGATGGTGCGCTGCGGGTAGGCGTACTGTACGATATGCTGGGCCGGGACAGTTCCCACGATAAACGTGATGAAACCGCCCTTGTCTTTATGAAACGCTATCATATTGATGTCAAGCAGGCAGCGCGCGTGAAAAAGCAGGCACTGGCGTTTTTCGACTCCATTCTTGCCGATGATCCCGCAGCTGACGACCTCAAACGCTATTTGAGCTGGGCCTGTGATTTGCATGAAACGGGCCTGAGTATTTCACAGAACGATTATCATAAGCATACGGCCTATGTGATGGCCAATGCCGACATGCCCGGATTTTCCGAAGCAGAACAGGAACTGCTATCATTCCTCACCCTGGGCCATCAGGGCAAGCTGGATAAACTGCTGCCCGGAAAACCCAGCCGCACCAAATGGCTGCTGACCCTGTGCCTCAGACTGGCCGTTGTCTTCATGCGCCGCCGCCAGCCTGTCACCTCCCTGCCCGTTGTGCTGGAAACAAAGGGCCAGGACCTGACGCTGAAGGTAGGGAAAAAATGGCTGGAAGACCATCCACTGACCCGCTATACCCTTTCACTGGAAGCAGCAGAATGGAAAAAGGCCGGATTCAAACTGGAAATTACGCCGTCCTGAAGCAACTTGTGCCCGCACGGCTTGCGGATATAAATCAGAAATCACGCGCAAAGCGGCACGCATGCCGAAAATCCGGATATCGACACCGAGCGGGGCTCGGCGCAGACGCTCAGGGAATGGCAGGAAGGACGGGAATCGGCTTGCGTCGGAATCACCCGCGCAGGCCGATGACGTAAACGAGCAACAGCCTTGTCGCCCCCCGCACAACAGCAGGTTCAGATCAGGCCAAAATGTTTTTTATAGCGGGCGTCAATATTGTCTACGTCGATAATGACAGGAAAATCCGCAGAATTGAAATCGCGATCGAAGGCAGGTTCGCCGCAGATATGCGCACCGATCTTGAGATAACCCTTGATAAGCGCGGGGGTTTTGGCATCATCGGTAAGCGTGAGCTTGTCCAGCGGATAGGGATTGATAGGTACCATTCTCGGCCGCTCGGGATGCGCATCAATCTCACGCTTGGCAGCCCGCCAGACTTTGGATGCCTGCACGCCACCATCGGCCAGACTGACACTGGCACAACCCAGCATATACCGATAATTGTTATCCAGCAGATAGCGCGCCAGACCATTCCACAAAAGCATGATGGCCTGTCCGCTACGGTAGTCGGGATGCGTGCAGGAACGGCCACATTCGCATAGCACATGGCGGATGTCTGCAAGCGCCCCCAGATCAAATTCCAGTTCGGAATAATATCCGCCAGCCTCGACGGCCTTTTCCGGGCTCAGAATGCGGTAGGTGCCAACAACCGCATCAGTTTTTAAGTCTCGCACCATAAGATGCACGCACCACTTGTCGAATGGCTCGATATCGACGCCGTCAATTGCCCCGGGAAATACCACGTTCATTTCTTTGGTATAGACTTCATAGCGCAACCGCTGCAGCTGTTCAACCTCCTCGGCAGTCGTTGCAATACCCAAGACCAGGCTGTGGCTTGACGTATCATTCTCGTCTGCCTGGATCCGCATGATTTCTTGCATTCGGGTCAATTCCTAAGATTTACGATAAAGCTGCATGATACCCGGTTCATTTGACAAAAACTTTTCACATACAGGTAACATTTCGATTTTTTGAAATGTTACCTCAGAATTGCGCCAACGGGCCAATGAGACATCGCCGCAAGCAATGGCACATGATCACGTCAAATCTACAGCCTGCAGACGCTCGACACCCTGACGGGCCAGCGCTTCAGTTTCAGCCTCGACCATCAGGCGCAATTTGGGTTCAGTACCCGATGCACGAATCAGCACCCGACCCCGCCCGTCCAGTTCACGCTCCACTTCTTCGCTCGCGGCCATCAGCCCGGCGTGGGATTTCCAGTCCGCCCCTTTTTTCCATGGCACATTGACCATGATCTGCGGATACATTTTCAGGTCGGAAATGAATTGCGCCAGGGATTTACCGCTGCGAACGAGAGCAGTCAGCACCTGCAGACCAGCAATAATTCCGTCACCCGTGGTGTGATGATCCAGACATAGCAAGTGGCCGGAACTTTCACCGCCGTACAGCCAGCCGTTTTTCTGCATGGCTTCCAGCACATAGCGGTCACCAACATTGGCGCGTTCAAAAGGCACGCCCATGATCTGCATGATCTTTTCAAATCCGTAATTAGTCATGAGGGTACCCACGACACCGGCAACACGCCCATGCATCATCCGCTCACGAATCATGGCATAAAGCAGTTCGTCACCGTTGTAGATGCGGCCATCGGCATCCACCATCTGTATCCGGTCCGCATCTCCATCCAGGGCAATGCCGTAGTGCGCCCCTTCTTCTTTGACCTTTTCGGCCAGCGATTCGGGATGCAGGGCGCCGACGCCACGATTGATATTGAAACCATCTGGGTTGCAACCGATAGCCACCACTTCTGCGCCAAGTTCACGAAATACATGCGGCGCAATATGGTAGGCAGCACCATGGGCCCCGTCGACCACGATTTTCATGCCCTTAAGATCAAGGTCGTTGGGGAACGTGCTTTTGCAGAATTCGATATAGCGACCCGCGGCATCCGACATGCGCAGGGCACGACCGATATGCTCGGAATCGACGCAACCGACGGGCTCATCAAGTGCGGCTTCGATTTCGAGCTCGACATTATCGGGCAACTTCATGCCGTTGCCGGAGAAAAACTTGATACCGTTATCCTGGTAGGCATTGTGCGAGGCACTGATGACCACCCCGGCGGTCAGACGCAGCGCGCGGGTCAGATAGGCGACGGCGGGAGTGGGGATAGGCCCTGCAAGGTAGACGTCAATCCCCGCTGCGGACAGACCCGCTTCCAGGGCAGATTCGAGCATGTATCCCGAAATGCGCGTGTCTTTGCCGATCAGCACCATGGGACGTGCACTGCCCTTATAGCTCTTGGACAATACCCGGCCTGCTGCGTATCCAAGGCGCAGTGCAAAGGCGGCATTGATGACAGCGCCACCGACTTCACCACGGACGCCATCTGTCCCGAAATATTTACGACCCATGAATTTCTCCTGTTTCTATGGCTGCCCATACTTTCAGGGCATCTGTTGTTTGTGCGACGTCGTGTACCCGTATGATAGCCGCGCCCCGGGTTGCTGCAGCCAGTGCACCTGCAATGCTGCCGGCGACACGATCCTGCGGGGCCCGGCCCGTCACTGATCCGATCATGGTTTTACGGGACAGACCAATCAATAAGGGGGAGTGTAAACCGGACAGTCTGTCCTGTTCACGCAAAAGCTGAAAATTCTGCTGCATTGTCTTACCAAATCCGTATCCCGGATCCAGACAGATGCGACCTTCTGCAACGCCCGCCTGCATAACCGCCGCCTTTCTTTCAGCCAGAAACTGATAAACGTCGGTCGTGACATCGGTATAGGATGGCGCAATCTGCATGGTCTTGGGTTCACCCTGCATGTGCATGAGGCAAACACCGCAATTGGGATGGGCAGCAATAACATCAACGGCGCCTGGCATGCGCAGAGCATAGATATCATTGATCAGATCAGCCCCTGCTTCGAGGGCTGCGCGCATCACTGCCGGCTTGAATGTATCAACGGATAAGGGCTTGCCGCAATCGCGGAGATTATGCAAAACCGGAATGATGCGCCTGAGCTCCTCTGCTTCTGAAACGGGGTCGGCACCAGGGCGGGTGGACTCGCCACCAATATCCAGGATATCGGCGCCCTGCTCTATCAGCGCCAGCGCATGCTGCGTGGCAGCATCAGCGGAAAAATGGACAGAACCGTCGGAGAACGAATCGGGCGTGACATTGACGACGCCCATGACAAGCGGGCGCTTGAGTGTCAGCTCAAAGCGCCCGCAAATGAATGTGGAATGATTCATGAATGGTAAAACGGAAATCAGGCAGTCGCAGTTGCTTTGTCACTGCCGGGATCTTTCCTGGCAGGGCCTGATGACGGTGGTGGTGTATCGGAAGCATCACCCGTTGGCTCCGGCAGTTCCGGCGGACGCGGTGGGCGTCCGGCCATAATGTCGGCAATCTGGTCTGCATTAATGGTTTCCCATTCAAGCAGCGCCTTGGCCATCGTGTGCATCTTGTCGCTGTTTTCCTCGATGATTTTGCGTGCGACCAGATACTGTTCATCAATGATCGTTCGGATCTCCGCATCTACCTTCTGCATGGTGGCTTCGGATACATGTGTAGTCTTGGTCACGCTGCGACCCAGGAAAACTTCGTTTTCATTTTCCGCATATACCATGGGGCCGAGAGATTCGGTCATGCCATAGCGGGTAACAATATCGCGAGCAATAGCCGTGGCGCGTTCAAAGTCATTAGATGCGCCCGTTGTCATCTGATTCATGAAAATTTCTTCGGCAATACGGCCCCCGAAAAGCACCGCAATGGTATTGAGCAGACGCTCTTTATCCATGCTGTAGCGATCGCCTTCAGGCAACTGCATGGTCACACCCAGGGCGCGGCCGCGGGGAATAATGGTGACCTTATGAACCGGATCAGTCTTGGGCAGCATGCGAGCCACAATGGCATGACCGGATTCGTGATATGCAGTATTCTTGCGCTCTTCCTCAGGCATGACAATGGAGCGGCGCTCCGCACCCATGATGATCTTGTCCTTGGCGTTTTCAAAGTCCATCATGTTGACGGTACGGCCGTTGCGACGGGCCGCAAACAGCGCAGCCTCGTTCACAATATTGGCCAGATCCGCGCCGGAAAAGCCTGGTGTACCCCGTGCCAGCACAGAGGCATCGACATTGGAAGACAACGGCACTTTGCGCATATGGACATTCAGGATCTGTTCGCGGCCACGGACATCAGGCAGGCTGACCACCACCTGGCGGTCGAAACGGCCCGGACGCAGCAGCGCAGGATCCAGAACATCGGGACGGTTGGTCGCGGCGATAACGATCACGCTTTGCCCGGATTCGAAGCCGTCCATTTCGACCAGCATCTGGTTCAGGGTCTGCTCACGTTCGTCGTTGCCGCCACCGACACCGGCGCCACGCTGACGGCCAACGGCATCAATCTCGTCAATGAAGATGATGCAGGGCGCCTGCTTCTTGGCGTTTTCGAACATGTCGCGAACACGCGATGCACCGACACCAACAAACATTTCAACGAAGTCGGAGCCGGAAATACTGAAGAAAGGAACCTTGGCTTCACCTGCAATGGCCTTGGCCAACAGTGTTTTACCGGTACCGGGAGGGCCGACCATGAGCACACCGCGAGGGATACGACCACCCAGACGCTGGAAGCGAGTGGGATCACGCAGGAAATCTACCAATTCCTTCACGTCTTCCTTGGCCTCATCGCAGCCGGCCACATCTGAGAAGGTAATCTGATTGGTGCTTTCGTCGAGCATGCGGGCACGGGATTTCCCGAAGCTGAATGCCCCGCCCTTGCCGCCGCCCTGCATCTGGCGCATGAAGAAGAACCATACGCCGATAAGCAGCAGCATGGGGAACCAGGAAATAAGGGCACTGAGCAGGAATGAGGGCTGCTCTGGTTGTTTGGCGGTGACTTTCACACCTTCGCGCACGAGATCACCGACCATCCACAGGTCGTTGGGTGCAGTCAGCGTATACGGGCGTGTACCTGAACTTGGCGTCACTGTCAGGGTATTGCCCTGAATTTCGACGCTGGACACTTTGCCCTGCTTGGCATCAGACATGAACTGACTGTAGCTCACGCCTTCTGTAACCTGACCTGCGCCATCATATTGCTTGAATACTGTGAAAAGTACCAGCGCTACGACCACCCAGATAGCGAATTTTGAAAAAGAATTATTCAACAATCTGACTCCTGCGATGAATGGCAAATGACCCTGAAAGCAAAGTCTTTGCCCCGTTCATATCATTCTAACTCATTGATAAAAAAAAGAGGCTTTACATCCAGCTTAAAACCAAATTAAACCGTTACCCGCCATTTCACGAATTTCATAGACAAAATGGCATGGGTTATCCTGCTATTTCGGCTGCCGGACAGGCGTAGCGGAATATGGCAAATCGGCCAGCAAATATGTGTTGCGTACCACATGCTCCAATCCCATATAGCCAGAATGGGGGCGGAAATACGGTTTGCAAGCATCTCTGCCCGCCCACGCCGGGTTGTTACACATCCGCCGTCTCCACCCGTACCGTATAAAGTAGCAGGCCTGGGCGTTACGCCATAGCCGGATGCCGGTCCACACAGCAAAAACCGAGAAGGAAGGGCCCGGCCGGATCACGGTAGCAAGTCTGGCTTCGGCATGTACGCATGCCTACTCCTGACGTTTCTCGGGATGTTTCAGGCCGCGCCCCAACAGAAAGGTCTCTGACGATTTGTCCCGTGAAGCCTTGGGTTTGCGCTCCACGACCCGTTTAAAATGCTGTTTGAACATTTGCACAATTTGCGAGAAACCGCTGCCGTGAAAGGCCTTGACGATCAGGGTACCGTCGGTTGTCAGGTGTTGCAGCGAAAATTCCACGGCCAGTTCACAGACATGCTGAATGCGGGCGGAATCCGCAGAACTGACTCCGGAAAGATTCGGCGCCATGTCGGACATGACGATATTTACCTGATGATCCCCGACTTTTTCCTTAAGCGCCTGCAGCACGTCATCGTCCCGAAAATCGCCCTGCAGGAACTCGACGCCGGCAATCGGTTCCATGGGCAGCAGGTCCAGCGCAATGACGCGCCCCTGCAACACTCCGCCCTCTCCGGCCAGTCTTTCGCGCGCTACCTGCGACCAACTGCCGGGGGTTGAGCCCAAGTCGACTATAATATCGCCTTTACGCATCAGTTTTTCCGAATCCAGGATTTCTATCAGCTTGAACGCTGCCCGGGCTCGATAGCCCTTCTGCTGAGCCATTTTCACGTATGGATCATTGATGTGCTGATGTATCCATTCCTTCGAGAATTTCTTTTTGGCCATTGCCCTGATTACCTTATGCCTATCCTAGAATTGACACCTAAAGAGCGCAGCGAACTTCGTGCTGCCGCTCATCCGCTCAAGCCGGTCGTCCTGATCGGCGATCAGGGCCTGACAGAAGCGGTATTGAAAGAAATTGATATGAACCTGACAGCGCATGGCCTGCTCAAGGTACGCGTTGCCGGGGACGACCGCGCAGCACGTATCTGGATGCTCGAAACCATCTGTGACTCATTATCATGTGCCGCTGTCGGTCACCTCGGCAAAACGCTTATTTTATATCGGCACGGCTCACAAAACCGCCGCTGGGAGCAAAATGCCGAAGAACCTGTGGAACGCAGCCGCCGCCTGCCCAACGAACCCCACACGCCCAAGAAGCTGCTGGCAGCGGGCAAAACCCTGAAAGATCGCAAGACGCCCCGCAAAACGCCCAAGGGCAACGACGAACTGGTCGGCACGGCCGGACGCAAGCCGGCGCGTGCGCCTGCCGCTCGTGCCGGTACAGAACGTGCAGCACATGGCATACCGCGCCGCGCCGGCAGCGCCCTGTCGCTACGTGCCGGACGCCGCGTGACAGCCACGCCACGTACCGGCAGACGCGGCGGAAAATAAAGCTGTAGCCAAAAAAGAAGCCGCAGGACTTTTTCTGCGGCTTTTTTGCTGCTATCGGTTTATCAGCAACGCTGAATGACCGATTCCGGTTTGTACCCGAAGGCTCCCCCGGGAGGATGCATAGCAGGATGCACTGGTATTACTTATACTCGACAGAGATAATTTCAAACTCTTTTTCGCCCGATGGTACGGTCACAACAACCACGTCGCCCTCGGACTTTCCAATCAGCGCCTTGCCTACCGGGCTGGACACCGAAATACGGTTCAGACGGATATCGGACTCGGCATCACCAACGATCTGATAAGTCACATGATTACCTGAATTCAGGTCTTCAATGCCGACCGTTGCGCCAAACACAACCCGACCGTCCACATCCAGACTGGATGGGTCGATGATCTGCGCGTTGGAAAGAATACTTTCCAGCTCATTGATACGGCCTTCGATAAAGCCCTGACGCTCACGGGCAGCATCATATTCTGCATTTTCCGACAGATCGCCCTGCGCGCGCGCTTCAGCAATGGCCTCGATCACGCCAGGACGTTCTACGCTGGTCAAGCGGTGCAATTCTTGTTCTAAGCGCTTCGCACCTTGCGCTGTTAATGGAATACCTGCCATATCTGTCTCAAAAAAGTAAAAACGCCCCCATCGCACCCATGGTGCCATGATGATGAGCGTGCTGTAATGTTATAGGCCTTGCCCACGATGTCGGGATCAGGCGCCAAAGAAATGAAAAAACAAAAATAAACCCCGGCACTGGTAAGTTAGTGCCAGGGACATCGTTACGTCATTGTCCCCAATTCCGCGACAAATTGCAAGCCTTGGGTTAAATGTTGCTAAAGTGTTGAAAACACTTGAAATTATTGCAAACCTATAAGCCAGACTCGCGATCAAAGGGGCTTTGATCCGGCGCTGCAGGACGTTGCGAACGCAGATTCAGCAATGCGTACAGAATGATGGCGCCAAACGTTGCTGTTCCAATGCCTTCCAGTTTGAATGCACCAAACTCCAGGGTGAAATTGCCCGCGCCCATCAGCAGCGTCACGGCGGCTACGATCAGGTTGCGATTATCACCGAAATCAACCTGGTTGACCACCCAGATACGGGCCCCGGCAATGGCGATCAGACCGAAAACCACCATGGAAACGCCACCAAGCACAGGCCCCGGAATGGCGTGGATCAGCGCACCAAATTTGGGGGAAAAACCCAGCAGAATGGCAATACATGCAGCTGCCACAAAAACCAGTGTGGAGTAGATGCGGGTTACCGCCATGACGCCGATGTTCTCTGCATAGGTAGTCACACCTGTGCCGCCAACCGCCCCGGAAATCATGGTAGCCACCCCATCACCCACAAAAGCGCGTCCGAGATACTGATCCAGGTTCTGCCCCGTCATTGCGCTGACTGCGCGGATATGGCCCAGGTTTTCAGCGATCAGAATCACGGCAACCGGTACGATGATCGTAATGGCGGGCAGACTGAAGACGGGCGCGACCAAAGTGGGTAGGCCGAACCAGGCCGCAGCCTGCACGCTGGAAAAATCGATTGGCGTTCCCAGACCAGCGACATTGGTCAGCAGCCAGTACACCACGCAGGCAGCAATCAGGCCCAGCAGAATCAGCAGGCGTTGAATCATGCCTCGGGTGAAGACGGCAACACCCGCCACACACAGGATGGTCATCAGCGCCATGAGGGCATCGAACGTGGAACCAGTGCCCATTGCGCCCTTGGCAGCAATCGGCGCCAGATTCAGGCCGATGACGGCAACAATCGCTCCCGTGACAACTGGCGGCATAAGCCGTTCAATCCACGCAGAGCCATTGCCTCGGCTGTTGGCATACCACACCACCAACCCCACCAGCGCATAGACGAAACCGCAGACTATGATCGCCCCCAGAGCCACACCGATATTGGCGTTGAAGCCGCTACCGGTATATCCCGTTACGGAAATGACGCCGCCGATGAAGGCAAAGCTCGACCCCAGATAACTGGGAACACGCCCACCAACAAAGAAGAAAAAAATCAGGGTACCAATACCGGACATGAGGACCGCAAGATTGGCATCAAACCCCATCAACAGGGGAGCAAGCACCGTTGCGCCAAACATCGCAACAACGTGCTGGGCACCCATGACCGCCGTCTGCGGCCAGGAAAGACGTTCATCCGGTGCTACAATCTGATGATCGCGGGCACGGTCAACACGCCGCCAGATCGGAAAAAAAGGTCCACTCATTATTTTCCCCATTCAAGGTATGATGTCATATTTTGCTGGATATGAAGTGTACGGCCTGAGTGGTACGCAGAGCAAGCAAAACTGCGGTTTGCATTGCCTCCTGGGCTGTCCCTTTGCCGGGCGCTGTCAGCGATGCGCGCAGCTTGCACCGCCCTGCGCTGACACTGTCAGCTCCTGATACCGCTAGCGTGCCATTGCCCGCTTCATCACTCCACACTATTCGAAAACCGCTTTATGTCACATACCGATTTCTGGATTATCCGCCACGGCGAAACCGACTGGAATTCCGAGCGCCGCCTGCAGGGATGGCGCGATATCCCCCTTAACGCCAACGGTGTTGCGCAGGCACAGGCTTTGGGCGAGCACCTTCTGCAGCATTTTGCCGATGCAGAACCGGCCCATATTTATAGCAGCGATCTGGAACGCGCCTACCAGACAGCCCTTCCCTATGCCCGGTCACGCGGCAAAACAGTGCAGCGCCTGCACGGCCTGCGCGAACGCAATTACGGTGTGTTGGAAGGGCAGCTTTGGTCTGCACTTGCAGGGTTCGATTCCGCGCGCAACCACAATCTGGCAATTGAACTGGATCCCGTAGAGCACAAGGCCGAAGACCTGGCAACGTTCTATGGACGAATCCGGCAGACCCTTAATACGCTGGCGCAACAGCACCGCAATGAAATTGTGATGCTCGTCAGTCATGGCGGTGCGATTGACATGATGTGGCGGGCAGCCGGTAATTACCCTCCGGACGCCCCCCGGGAGTTCACACAGCGCAATACCAGCATCAATCGCCTGCGGATTCTTGAGGATGACAGCTGGCAGATCCTGTCCTGGGCTGACGCGGCACATCTGCCCGAAGTCGTTGCCTGACTGTATTTGGGAATATGAGGTTTGAAATATAAACGCCTGCATCCGGAGCGGCCCGAATGTCTTGCGTAATCCACGCGTATTGAGCAGCGTGAGCGACAGAATCAAGAAACTGGAGACACGGATTAGAACAGAAACCGAACGGGAGGATCATTGCGACGCCGACGTGCTGGCACGCTTGCGTAGCCCCGATCGCGTTTACTGTCTGCGGGGCTTGCGGCCCGCACGACTCATAATGCGGTCATAGAGCGCATTGGGAATAAAACGCATGAGCCTGGCGACCACCCCCATTTGCCATGGGATAACCGTGTACCGCCGCCCGGACTGGATTGCCCGCGCAGCACGCCGGACAAAATCTTCAGGCTTCATCAGAAAGGGCATGGGATAGGGGTTGTGCTGAGTCATTGGCGTATCAATGAATCCGGGGGCAATGGTCACTACCCTGACACCCGTACCGTACAAGTCTATACGCAGGCTCTCCAGAAAAACCGTTGCTGCCGCCTTGGATGCACTGTACGCACTGGAACCCGGCAAGCCACGCACACCAGCGACGCTGCTGATGCCCACAAGCGTACCAGCTCCCCTTTTCTGCATGGCAGCAATAAACGGCTCGAAGGTTGCTCCCATCCCCAGCACATTGGTTTCGATCACTTCACGAAAAACATCGGAGTCCTCAGGGATGCCATTCGTGATGCCAACGCTGATCCCTGCATTGGCAATCACGATGTCGGCCGGACCACCTTGCAGGAAATCTGTCGCTGCCGCACGAAGATCAGCAATGATACGAACGTCGCCGGTATAGCAGCTGGCCGGCTTCGACAGCGAGGCAGACAGCGCCTGCAATTTATCCCCAGAACGCGCAAACAGCCCAAGCTGCGCGCCCAGGCTGTCGTAGTGCCTGGCAAAGGCCTCGCCAAGTCCGCTACTTGCACCACTGATGAACACTCGCATGCGGATATGATTATCGCAGGGTTGATATCACGACTGCATACATTACAGTTGTGATTGAAGATAATTCTGCAGACCAATACGGTCGATCAGGCGCAATTGCTGCTCCAGCCAGTGAGCGTGATCTTCTTCGGTATCCTCGAGCTGAACGCGCAGCATTTCACGAGATACAAAGTCTCCGGATTCTTCACAGAGCGCGATGCCTTTCTTCAGATTGTCGCGAACCTCAAACTCGGTATCCAGGTCAAGCTTGAGCATCTCGGGAACATCCTTGCCCACACGGATTTCAGCAGACACCATTTGGGGGGTACCTTCCAAAAGGAGAATACGACGGATCAATGCGTCGGCATGGTCTGTTTCGTCCTGCATCTCGTGACCAATCCGCTCGAACAGTTTCGTGTAGCCCCATTCGTGATACATGCGAGAGTGAATGAAGTACTGGTCCCTGGCGGCAAGTTCGCCCGACAGCAGGAAGTTAAGATAGTCTATGACTTTGGGATGGCCTTTCATCATACTGCTCCTGAAAAGTATCTAATACGAACTGATATTTTAAGAGACGTTTGCCATCATCAAGGCCTAATAAGAAAAATTGCCAAATTTCACGAAGAAAAATGGCAATCATTCTTATTAGCTACACCATATCAATGGCGACTGTTGGCTGCTTAGCTGACACGGTAAACCTGCCGGGGCCTGGGTTCATCGCGCAGCGCGATTACAGCACCAGTCCGATCACTGCAACCGATCTACGCCTTATCTGCTGGCGCACACTCCGCGTGCAGAGCCTGCAAGGAATAAACCTGGATGCCATCGGCGTCACGCAGATACTGCATACCTTCGATGGCGGCCCGGGCGCCGGCCAGCGTGGTGAAAAACGTGACGCGGTCAGCCAGCGATTGCGTACGAATGACACGCGAGTCGGAAATGGCATTGCGTCGCTCTTCTACCGTATTGATAACCAGCTGGATCTCACCATTCTTGAGCATATCCACCACGTGCGGACGACCTTCAGTGACCTTGTTGACCACCTGTGCCTCAACGCCCGCTTCGTTCAGTCTGGCAGCCGTACCACGTGTAGCAACCACCTTGAAGCCCAGATTAACCAGACCACGCGCCAATTCCACCGCTTTGGATTTGTCCTGATCCTTGACGCTGATGAAAGCGGTGCCGGTATCAGGCAAAATGACTCCCGCAGCCAGTTGGGATTTGACGAAAGCTTCGCCAAATGTCCGTCCCACACCCATGACTTCGCCAGTCGATTTCATTTCCGGGCCAAGAATGGTGTCAACACCAGGAAATTTCACGAAAGGAAAGACCGCTTCTTTCACGCAGAAATAATCCGGCACGACCTCCTGGGTCACGCCCTGCTCTGCCAGGGATTTGCCTGCCATGGCACGGGCAGCAATCTTGGCCAGCTGATAGCCGGTGACCTTGGAGACAAACGGTACTGTGCGCGAGGCACGTGGATTGACTTCCAGCACGTAAACCTGACTGTTCTGGATGGCAAACTGCACGTTCATCAGTCCTTTTACGTTCAATGCCTTGGCCATCAGCCCCGTCTGCCGCTTGATCTCTTCGATCACATCGGGAGACAGCGAATACGGAGGCAGACTGCAGGCCGAGTCTCCCGAATGCACACCAGCCTGTTCGATGTGTTCCATCACACCGCCGATAAACACGATCTCTTCATCCGCCAGACAGTCTACGTCAACCTCGGTGGCATCATTCAGGAAGCGATCAAGCAGTACCGGAGAGTCATTGCTGACTTTGACGGCTTCACGCATGTAGCGCTCCAGATCGCTCTGCTCATGGACGATTTCCATCGCGCGCCCGCCCAGTACATAACTTGGACGCACCACCAGCGGATAGCCGATTTCGGCCGCATGCGCGATGGCTTCGGCCTCGGTTCGCGCGGTGCGGTTGGGCGGCTGACGCAGACCCAGTTTTTGCAGCAATTTCTGGAAGCGTTCGCGATCTTCGGCCACGTCGATGGATTCGGGACTGGTGCCGATGATAGGCACACCGTTGGCTTCCAGCGCACGCGCCAGCTTCAAAGGGGTCTGTCCGCCGTATTGTACGATCATGCCAACCGGGCGCTCTAAATGGACGATTTCCAGCACATCTTCGAGCGTCAAAGGCTCAAAATAAAGACGATCGGACGTGTCGTAATCTGTGGATACCGTTTCGGGATTGCAGTTGACCATGATGGTTTCGTAACCATCATCGCGCAGCGCAAGGGCCGCGTGGACGCAGCAGTAATCAAATTCGATACCCTGGCCGATACGGTTTGGGCCGCCGCCGAGCACGATGATTTTTTTCCTGTCTGTCGGGTGTGATTCGCACTCTTCTTCGTAAGTGGAATACATGTAAGCCGTTTTAGTGGCAAATTCGGCGGCGCAGGTATCGACCCGCTTGTAGACCGGACGCACACCCAACTGATGACGCACCTTGCGCACTTCAGACTCAGAGACATCCAGCAGAAACGCCAGACGACGATCCGAGAAGCCCCGGCGCTTCAGGCGACGCATTGCGGTTTCATTCAGATCTGATAGCGTCTTCTGTTCGAGTTCCAGTTCGATATCAACGATTTCCTTGATCTGTTCAAGAAACCATGGATCGATTTTAGTCAGGGAGTGTACTTCGTCCAGTGTAAATCCCTGGGCAAATGCATCACCAACATACCAGATCCGCTCAGGACCGGGCTCGGCAAGCTCGACCTGCAGTTTTTCGCGATCAAGCGTTTTCTGGTTAAGACCGTCTACACCCACTTCCAGCCCCCGCAGGGCCTTTTGGAAAGACTCCTGGAAAGTCCGGCCCATGGCCATGACTTCACCTACGGATTTCATTTGTGTTGTCAGGCGGGAGTCGGCCTGTGGGAATTTTTCAAAGGCAAAACGCGGGATCTTGGTGACCACGTAATCGATCGTGGGTTCAAAAGACGCGGGGGTTTCGCCGCCGGTAATTTCATTCTGCAGCTCGTCGAGGGTATAACCCACGGCCAGGCGTGCCGCCACTTTAGCTATCGGAAAACCCGTGGCCTTTGACGCCAGCGCAGAGGAACGCGATACACGGGGATTCATCTCGATCACAATCATGCGACCATTTTCCGGATTCACCGCAAACTGCACGTTGGATCCGCCGGTTTCCACACCGATCTCGCGCAATACCGCAATCGATGCGTTACGCATGATTTGGTATTCCTTGTCAGTGAGCGTCTGTGCAGGTGCCACGGTGATGGAATCACCGGTATGCACGCCCATGGGATCCAGGTTTTCGATCGAGCAGATAATGATGCAATTGTCAGCCTTGTCGCGCACCACTTCCATCTCGTATTCTTTCCAGCCAAGCAGCGACTCTTCAATCAGCAGTTCACTGGTTGGAGATGCCTCAAGACCACGACGGCAGATTGTTTCAAATTCTTCAGCGTTGTAGGCAATACCACCGCCTGTGCCGCCCAGTGTAAAGCTAGGTCGAATAACTGCGGGAAAACCACTGGTCCCGGCCTCAGTGGCAATGCGTTTCTGCACTTCCCAGGCCTCGTCCAGAGTATGAGCCACGCCGGACTTGGCCGATTCCAGTCCGATACTGTTCATGGCCTCCTTGAACTTCTGACGATCCTCGGCTTTCTCGATAGCCTGCTCATTGGCGCCGATCATCTGGACGTTATATTTTTCCAGCACGCCATGATGGGCAAGATCCAGTGCACAGTTCAGTGCGGTCTGCCCACCCATAGTGGGCAGCAGCGCATCGGGCCGCTCGACTTCGATAATTTTTTCGACGGCCTTCCAGGTTATCGGCTCAATGTAAGTCACATCGGCCGTTTCCGGGTCGGTCATGATCGTGGCCGGGTTGCTGTTGACCAGAATGGTACGGTAACCCTCGGCTTTGAGGGCCTTGCACGCCTGGGCACCCGAATAATCAAATTCGCAGGCCTGTCCAATAATGATCGGACCGGCGCCGATGATCAAAATGCTTTTAATGTCGGTACGCTTGGGCATGATATCTCTAGTTTTTTTCGCTCATGGAGCGGATGAATTTTTCAAACAGCACGATAATATCGTGCGGGCCTGGGCTCGCCTCGGGGTGGCCCTGGAAGCAGAAGGCAGGACGGTCGGTCAGCTCAAAGCCCTGCAGGGAGCCGTCAAACAGTGATACGTGGGTCACACGGGCATTGTCAGGCAGCGTATCTGCGTCAACAGCAAAGCCGTGATTCTGGCTGGTAATGTAAACACGACCGGTTTGAACGTCGCGAACAGGATGGTTGGCGCCGTGGTGGCCGTTTTTCATTTTGACGGTTTGCGCATTAAGCGCCAGACCCATAATCTGGTGTCCCAGACAGATGCCAAAAAGCGGAATACGCTTGTCCATGACCACGCGAGCTGTCTCAATCGCGTAATCGCAGGGCTCGGGATCGCCGGGGCCGTTGGCCAGGAAAACGCCATCGGGATTGAGCGCAAGCACATCGGCTACAGGCGTCTGGGCCGGGACCACAGTGAGGCGGCAACCCAGATCGCTCAGAATGCGGAGAATATTGGACTTGACGCCAAAGTCATAGGCGACAACATGAAATTTGCTCTGATCAGGCTCTGTATAACCCTGAGTAAGCTGCCAGGTGCCCTGATGCCAGTCTTCCCGCTCGCTGCGGGTAACGGATTTGGCCAGATCCTGGCCCGCCATGCCAGTGTAGCCAGCGGCCAGCGTTACTGCTTTCTGTTCGTCGGCGCCTACCAGGATGCAGGCACCCTGGGCCCCGCCTTCGCGCAGGCGACGGGTAAGCTTGCGGGTGTCGATGCCCGAGATGGCCACGATGCCCTGTTCCTTCAGATATTCGGGCAGGGACTGGGTAGCACGGTAATTGGAAAGTCGGCGCGGACAGTCGCGGATAACCAGGCCCGCAGCATGCACCTGGGAAGACTCAATATCTTCGGGATTGACCCCGGTGTTGCCAATATGCGGATAAGTGAGGGTGACGATCTGATTGGTATAGCTGGGATCAGTCAGAATTTCCTGGTAACCGGTCATTGCCGTATTAAACACCAGTTCGGCCACGGTATGGCCATTTGCGCCGATGGATATTCCCTTGAAAATCGTGCCATCTGCCAGAGCTAGAATTGCGGGTGGAAATTGAGGATCATCCTCGAATATGGTAGACGTGAGCACGCAGAACCCCAAATTTTGGTATCGATAAGTAAACCTTTCTATTATACCGGGGATGGCCCCGTGATAGAAAAAAATTGAGGTTAATTAAGCAAGAAATCCCGAGCCTATCGGGTCTTTATCTCGAAGGCATGAGCAAGGCGGCTGCGGTCCTCGACCAGCAGGAAACGCAACATTTCCTTGTAGCTGTATCCGTCATAGCTCAGGATGCGCACGCGTGTTCCGCGCGGCACTTCAAGGGAACTGGTAATGATGGGGTGATTGTTGCGTAGCAGAGCGCTGATATGCATGGAGCTTGCGCGCAAGTCTACCACCGCCCGCCACTGTTTGCCGCCATCATTTTCCAGAATCCAGGTCTTGCGATCACCTTTGTCGGCCTTGCATTTGGCCAGAACATAGGCTTTGCCTGAGACCTTCAGATTGGTGCTGAAAAAATCCAGACTGTCAATGTCGTGCCCACCACAAAACTTCTCCTGGCCAGGCAACGGAACATTCAGATTTCGCAGCGACAGTTTAGGCAAAGACAGAAGCGCGCCCTCGACGGTTACCGGCTGATCGTCAGTTCCATAGACCGGAGTGCGATCAAGATTGGTTTTTGCCCAATCTACCATGGTGGGCAGCGAATCGCGCAAGCAGGCGATGTCGCGACAGGCTTGCAGCTGACTATTGCGTTTCGCGATGATGTCGGCCATAACCAGCGGCCTGTCAGTCTTTGCCAGCAGTGCAGAGCTGTTATACAGCCAGTCGGCGAGGTTCTGCGCAACCGTTCGGTCCTGGCACATATTTGCCGGCCAGCTTGCGACCGCCTGGCGCAGATGTTCGACCGCGGTCGCACCGAACTGTTTATGAACTTCGGCTTCCGGGAGACATGGATTGAGGGCAATCTCCTGTTCTGCGGATGCGACTCCGACAAAGGGACTTGCGAACGAAATGATCTGGCCGGATGCAGATGGTATAAATGTACCTGACATCGCAGCGAGTCCCGTAAGCAACATCGCTCTGCACCACTTGACAAGCATTCTGCCCTTAACCCTTTCCTGTACAGTTCAAATGAAAAAAAATCCGGTTAGCCGGATTGCCGGAGCCATCATGATAATCACATTTACAATAGCTGGACGACGCAGAAAATTGCGTCGCTTTCGGCATCGGGCGATGTCCAGTGACGGGGCAGTCACAAATGATAGTCTCCCACCGATCCGAATGGCATTTATATATGTTGTCAGACGGGAATTGCATCCTATCTGCATATTGCAGGTAATATACACGTATCCGTAAGATTTTGAAATAATCAACTGTTAATTTACAATTTAGCCGTCGCCGTAAACCTACTGGTTTGCTGCCACTTCAACGCTTCACAGCATGGACGGCACGCAGGAAATATCCATTATGAATCAGCTTGACCAACTCAGAAAATTCACAACTGTGGTCGCCGATACCGGTGACTTCGAAAGCATGCGTGAGCATCGACCTACCGACGCCACGACCAATCCTTCGCTGATCCTCAAGGCACTTTCTCGGGAAACCTATCAGCCAATCCTGAATGACACGCTCGCCGCGCATCCTGATGCGACGCCTGCTGATACGCTGGATCGCATTCTGGTTGAGTTCGGCCGGCGCATTCTTGAGATCGTCCCGGGGCGCGTATCAACAGAAGTGGACGCCCGACTGTCATTTGACACAGAAGGCACTGTCGAACGGGCTCGCCGCATCATCGCGCTTTACAGGGAAGCCGGGGTAGACAGCAAGCGCATTCTGATCAAGATTGCGTCTACCTGGGAAGGCATTGCAGCCGCACGCATCCTGGAAAAAGAAGGGATCGCCTGCAACATGACACTGCTGTTCTCGCTAATTCAGGCAGTCGCCTGCGCAGATGCCGGCATCACACTGATCTCGCCGTTTGTGGGCCGGATTTACGACTGGCATAAAAAAGCAGCCGGCAGCAAATGGATTGAAGATGACAATCGTGGTGAAAATGACCCAGGCGTGCAATCTGTTACGCGCATCTATCAATACTACCGTCGCCATGGCATCAAGACTGAAATCATGGGCGCGAGCTTTCGCAATACCGGTCAGGTACTCGCGCTGGCTGGCTGCGATCTGCTGACTATCAGTCCTGAATTGCTGGGCGAGCTGTCACAAGGCGATACCGAAGTCAATGCACGTCTTCACGAATCCATGGCAGCCAAACAGGACATCCCCTCGATCGCTCCGGAAGAGAAGAATTTCCGTTTCCTGTTAAATGAAGATGCAATGGCAACGGAAAAACTCAGTGAAGGCATACGCACTTTTGTTGCCGATGCCATCAAGCTGGACGCCCTCATCGAAGAACGTCGCGGACAGAAATAATCTGAATCGGCAATCTAACATAGCGCAGAAGGAAAAAATCGGCTTTGAACTACCTGATTGGGAGCAAAGCCGTTTTTTCTAACCGGATTCTGTTTTATGCCGAGTGTGATTTCGGGCTGCGTAGTTTCAGGCAGGTCTTAGATCAGCGGACATGATTTCAGGCAGTCACTCTGCCGGAATAGGCGGACATTTCGCTCCCTGCCCTTTCTGAGATTTGCCTGGCAATCGTTCGCCAAGATGCAATGTTGATTTCACGGAAGATTCAATTTCCTTAGCATCCGTTACCATCAATCTGCGCCGCGCCGCTCCATGAATGCCCAGGCAATGGTGCCCGCATCCACATACTCGAGCTCACTGCCGCTGGGAATACCCCGCGCAATACGTGATACCTGCAAGCCTTTTTCCCGCAGAATTTCTGTCAGATAATGGGCAGTGGTCTCCCCTTCTGCCGTGAAATTGGTGGCCAGGATGACCTCGCTGACCGTCCCGTCTGTCGCGCGGTTGAGCAACCGCTCAAAGTTCAGCTGCGCAGGCCCCACGCCCTCCAGCGGCGCAATGCGTCCCATCAGCACATAATACAATCCCTGGTAGCCATGGCTGGCTTCGATCATATTCTGATCAGCCGGAGTCTCTACAATGCAAAGCTGCGCCGCATTACGTTTGGGATTGAGACAGGTTTCACAGATTTCGGCCTGCGAGAATGAATTGCAGCGGACGCAGTGCCGGATATCCCTCACGGCGTTACCCAAAGCGCGTGAAAGTTGATCGGCACCTGCAATGTCATATTGCAGCAAATGGTAGGCCATGCGCCTGGCAGAACGCTGACCCACGCCGGGCAGACGTCGCAGCGCCTCGATCAGGGCACTGAGCGGCTCTGGTTCAGGCAGAATATCGCGCATCAGAAGGGAAATTTCATTCCTGGAGGCATAGGCATACCGGCAGTCACACCGGACATTTTCTCCTGCGTTGTCGCTTCGGCCTTGCGCAATGCATCATTGAACGCGGCAGCAACCAGATCCTCCAGCATATCTTTGTCTTCCCCCAGCAGTGAAGGATCAATGGTGACGCGCTTTACGTCATGACGGCAGGACATGGAAATTTTTACCATGCCGCCGCCGGATTCGCCATCCACAATGATATCGGCCAGGGAGTCCTGCGCCTTTTTCATGTTTTCCTGCATTTGCTGGGCCTGCTTCATCAGACCGGCCAATTGATTTTTCATCATAATGAACAAGTTCCTATATAGCGCAAAATATTGCGATTGACATCAAGAGCTTTTTTGACTGAAAGGCTCGATACTGCCAGGCACGATACGTGCACCCAGATCAGCAATCAGTGTATTGATAAATTCGTTTTCCTGCACCGCTTTTTCCACCCGCTTCTGCAAAGCTTCGCGTTCGGCCTGCTCTACCGCATGCAGGGTATCATCCCCTGTCTGGCCGAATACCATGTCTACACGAACCACTTCATGAAAATATTCAGACAGGGCCGTTTCCAGCTTGATCTTTGAATTCAGATCATTCTGCCCCTTGACGGGAATCCGCAGTGTGATCTTGTTTCGCTGATGCCCCATCCATTCACAGCGGCGGGCCATCTCGGCTGCATACCCGTTTAACGGAAGTTCTGCCACAAGCTGTACCCACTCCCGGGCATTCATTGCGGAAAGCGGCCTGCGAGCCTGAGGGTCGTCATGCGCAGGCACCCAGGTTTGATCCATGTCGCCCGGCATATTGTCAACCGGCACAATATCACCGTCCTCATCTGTCTGGCCGGTCAGGCCAGCAGCTTCCCAATCAGGCGGAATATCTTCCCAGACGGGAGGGCCTGATGATGATTCGCCGGTTTCCCTGGTTTCGCCGGTACTGATATTCTCACGATTGAAATTATCAGACTTGACATTATCATGCCTTGGCTGCGACATCTCTGCAAGCTGCGTTTCTGCGCACTCTGCGTTGCCAGGCTCTTCTTCCCACGCGGGACGCTCATTAGCGGATTTTGCCGTGGACTGCAAGGGCGGGACAAGGATCGGTTCACGTTGTGGCGCCAGCTTGACCGGCAATGCATTTTCGCGCGCTACAGGCTCGCGCGTGTCAATATCGGATGCAATGACGTGTGGCGCGCCGGATGATGATTGTGGATTAAAAGATTCATTAGCCTGTGAACCCCCGACATGAGACACATCAGGGTCGAAATCTGCAGATTCATCCACCACCGAATCAACCGATTCATCAAGTCGCGAATGGGATGTCCTATCGGACTGAGACGCTGAAGCGTCGCCCTCGCTGACTGCTGATACCGTTGCTGTCGCGGCGGAATCTACGTCTGCCGCAATTGACTGCGTTGATCCTGCCATTGCCTCGGCCCGCGAAGTAACCTGCGCACCAGCGACGTCATTCAGATTTTTTTTTTGCCGCCCCGTAGTGCCGGCGTTGCCTGACGCGGACGCGTCAGATTCCTCCTGGCCCTGTAGCGCACTGCCACCCTGTTCAGCGGGTATCGACGAATGCGAGTCCCCGTGGGCTTCCGCTTTTGCCGATGCCGCAGCAGGCGCTTTATGCGATGCAGAACCATTGCCAGAATGCCATTCGCTGGCTGTACTGTGCGCCGGTTCAGAAGTGATCAGCGAGAGCATGCGCAGGCAGGTCATGACAAAGCCCGCATACTCATCGGGAGACAGTGCAAGTTCATTGCGTCCGTGCACGGCAATGCTATAGAACAGCTGCAGTGTATCGGGATGGCAGGTGCGCGCCAGGCGTACGATATCTTCCTGCAGAACTGCTTCAGTCAGAGCCGAACCCGGCAGGCGCTGTTCAATGGCGATCTGCGAAAGTAGAACAGCAAGGTCGGCCAGTGCGCCGGCAAACGAATAGCCACGTTCATATAGTTCATTTGCAATATCCAGGACGCCCTGCGCCGAACCCTGGTTAAGGGAATCAAGAAGTCGCACCAGAAACCGCTGATCTATGGTGCCCAGCATATCGCGTATGGCATCACCAGTAATATTGGAGCCACTAAATGCGATGGCCTGATCCGTCAACGACAAGGCATCCCGCATTGAACCCGATGCGGCCTGTGCAATCTGACGCAGTCCAGGAATTTCAAAATTGATGCCCTCTTCCGTCAGCACGTGATTCAGGTGCGAAACGATGGCGTCAGGCGGCATCTGCTTCAGATTGAACTGCAGGCACCGGGAAAGCACAGTGACCGGCATTTTCTGCGGATCGGTGGTTGCAAGAATAAACTTGATATGCGGAGGTGGCTCTTCCAGTGTTTTGAGCATGGCGTTGAACGCATGCCCGGAAAGCATGTGCACCTCGTCAATCATGTAGATTTTGTATCGACCCGAACTGGGCGCATAAACGGCCTGTTCCAGCAACTGAGTCATTTCTTCGACCCGGCGATTGGAGGCCGCGTCAAATTCCAGATAGTCTACGAATCTGCCTTCATCAATCTCGACGCAGGCGCGGCAAACACCGCAGGGCTTGGACGTGATACCGGTTTCACAGTTAAGGGATTTGGCCAGTATGCGCGACAGCGTAGTCTTGCCGACTCCCCGTGTACCCGTGAACAGCCAGGCGTGGTGAAGACGCTGGGTGTCGAGCGCATTGGTCAGCGCGCGGACCACATGGTCCTGGCCAACAAGCGTTTCGAAGGAGCGAGGACGCCACTTACGGGCAAGGACAAGATAGCTCATACCGTTTATTTTATCCCAGAAAAAACAAACGCCACCACTAGGGTGACGTTTGTTCGTGAATGCGGGGGGTGAGCCTTACTTCGGCACTGAACCTGAACGACTATGGCTGCTTCGTTCCCGACCTGACCAGTTTCACCGCCGGCCCATGCGAAGGGACCCACCGCTTTGCATTTTAGCAAGTTTCGCCCCCGTTGGGGAGAATTTATCCCAACACGTCAGAGACAGCAACGTCGAAGGTGATCCAGTCGTCGGTATCCAGGGCGTAAATGGCAGCCTGGGCGGCGCGACCATCGAAGCGGGACAGGCGCTCGCAATACCCCTGCAACTGCGAGCCGTAGGTCTCCTTCATGCGCAACTCGAAGACTTCCTGGGTCTCGAACTCACGGCGAACGCCTGTTTTGAAATCCACCACCAGCCAGCCGCTATCTGTGGAGATGGCCACGTCGACGATCAGGAGCTTGCCATCAATATCGGTCAGCTCCCATTCCTGTCGGCTGTGCTCGTGCGACAGAAGCCAGCGCCCTCTTTCCGAGGCCAGGCAGCGGGTGAGCAATACCTGAACACGCTGCGCTCCAATAATGGCCTGCGTCTCGCGCAGCCCCTCATTTTCCAGCTGGCGCACTATGACGGGCAACGCCTGCTCCAGCCGTGTTACATCCCACCCACGCATCCGATCCTGCCCAATCCGGGCCAGCCAGGCGTGCGTGACAATACCAATACTGGCCTCGAATTTATCGTCAAACTGCCAACCCTTGCCCGCCGGCAAGGACAAAACATTGTTTACCGACGGAGCGGGAAGCTGCGCAATCACCGGGGAAGCAATGCGGCTCAAATCGCCCCCCTGAACCTCAGCGACGCCGGTGGAATTCTCATTGTCGCTGCTGTCTTCCGTTGACGGGGAATAGGTAAAGGAAAACAGCGCGAAAAGACGGGATAACAGCGAGCCTGATGGCGGCGCCGAGATTTGTCCCTCTTTGCAGGGAATATGGGATACCAGATGCAGGCGCTGACGCGCACGCGTAGCCGCCACATACAGCAAGCGGTCCAATTCATATTCGCTGCGCCGTTTTTCCATCGCGCCCAGCATGGCCGAGAGTTTGTCGGTTTCTTCGGCCGCTTTGGGCTTGATAGGGCCCATAAGAAGCCGGTTCTGGCTGCGTTCAAACCGCAGCAGTGGTGCTGTATCAGCCCGAGGACGACGGTGCAGTCCATACAGGATCACCTCTTCGAATTCCAGGCCTTTGGATTTGTGCATGGTCATGATTTCCACTGCAGCCTGTTCGGTCACAGCAGCGGAATACAGTCGTTCCAGTGCCTCTTCAAGATCGGACGGATTCAGGTCGCCGTAGGGGGCAAGTTTATCCAGCAAATCGAAAACCGCCTGAAAATCAGAGAAGGCCGTATCCGAACTGTACACTCCGTAACCCCCCAGTGCCCTCCATACCGATTCCACATGCGAAGAGAACGAGACGTCGGTAGTCAGATAATTGCGATTTAGCAAAATGAGCGCGCAACGCTGTAAACGCGGCCACTGTTCGCCCAGCAACGGCGCAAACTCCGACTCATTAGCCAATATGGTTTGCAGGCGATAGGGAATGGTGTCACGATTCTCGCCAAACAGCTGTGTGAGTGCCGCCAGCGTGAGGCCGCAGACCGGCGAGCGCAGCACCGACAACCAGGCCACCCTGTCTGCCGGATGCGCCAGCGCGCGAATCACCTGAATGAGATCGACAACCGACTGTTCCTCGCGTATTGGATTGAGCTCCACGGCGCGCACCGGAATATGATGACGTTGCATTAGCTGCATGAGTTTGCCCAGATGCGAACGTGCCTTGACCAGGATGGCAACGGGGTGATGACTGTCAGGATGGGCTTGTAGCGCAGCGCGCACCAGAGCGAGCGTCTGCGCCTCGGCGTCCTCTTCCGCCTTACGCGAATCCTTTCCGTCAGGATGGTAGACAGGATGGAAGGCAACGGCCGGATCCGCATCGGCTGGATTGAAGGCGACCGAATCGGTATAGCGGATGGCGCCAAGGTTCGGATCGTCTTCCTTGGGGAAAACCTGGCGGAACGACTGGTTAACCCAATCTACCACGCCCGCTCGGGACCGGAAATTTTCCGTCAGCGTTAGTTTTTCCAGCGGAAGGTCGTTGATGCCGGTTTGGGCCACCTGCAGAAACAGTCCCACGTCCGCCTTGCGAAAGCGGTAGATGGACTGCATGGGATCGCCTACAAGAAAAAGCGTACGTCCATCGCCCGGACTCCAGCCCAGCGTGAGCTTCTGTATAAGCTGGATCTGGATCTGGCTGGTATCCTGGAATTCGTCGATCAGAATATGGGAAATACTGGCATCCAGTTTCAGCAGTATGTCCGAGGGGTCGTCAGTGTAGCCCAGCGCCATGGCAGCTCTCTCGGCAATTTCAATAAAATCGACCTGCCTCTCTTCACGGAAGACAAGCGTAAGTTCAGCGGCCGCCAGTTTCAGCGCCTTTAACAAGGATCGGATGATTTTGTACTGGCGTTCGCTGAGCACTTCGAGAGGCAGCGTCGCCGCCTCAGCCAGTGGCGCAGTCCATTCCGAAACGCAATCGGTCCACGCCCTGAGCCATGCTTCCATGGCCGATTTATGCTCGCTTTTTGGCGGAAACCCTTCTTTGACTGTGAGCCGCTTGCGTACGCTTCCACCGCCCGTGAGCAGCATCCGTGACAAAGCCTGCCATTGCGGCAAAGCGTCGACCAGACCAGGCAATGGTGAGCCATCCCAATCACGTAGCGCCTGCAACAGGTCAACACCCAACTCTGCCTGGCTGGCTGCGGCCTGGCAGGCAATGGGTGCAAGCTGACTGGCGTAACCCGCCGGCATCACATCGGCCAGGCGCTGCAGCTTTTGCTCCATGACGTCCTGAAGTGCGTCTCGCAGTTGTATCATTGCCGCGTCGGGGTCCGCCGTTTCGTGCAGCCACTGGTCACGCCTGGCAAGCATGTCCACAACCAGCCGCTCTACCGATGCCAGATCGATGTCCATGTGACGCAGGACATCCTGTACACATTCTTCATGATCAACGTGTTCGAGCATGCGTCGCGCCGCCTGCAGATACAGCTGTCCCGGGTTATCGGCAATCCCCGGCATGCCGCCCATGGCTGACATCCAGGGCATGGAGCGGACCAGTTGCGCGCAGAACGCATCAATGGTTCGCACTTTCAGGCGCGCCGGATGATTCAGCAGATCCCAGCCCTGCTGGGCATTGCGCGCCAGGGCCGCTCGCGCGAGGCGCCAGCTGTTGAGCTCGTGCGCGCTTTGCGGTTCCTGTTCTGACAGACCGGCACGCAGTTTTTTCAGAACCCTCGCATGCATTTCCGACGCCGCCTTGCGTGTAAAGGTAATTGCCAGAATTTCTTCAGGTTTGCCAACGCCGGCCAGCAAAGCCAGAATACGGTCAGTGAGCAACTCGGTTTTTCCGGATCCTGCAGGCGCCTGAACAATAAAGGAATGATCGGTTTGCAGTGCCCGTGCACGGGCTTCAAAATCACTGGGTCGGCGCTCAATCATCAGTTCACTCATCATTGGCCTCCCGATTCAGGCGCAGAAACGGTTTTACATCACAATAGGTCAGGTCATTTTCGATCCAGCTGCGGTTCTCTGCCAGGCCCTCGGAGATATCCGTAGCCAACTGCTGCAGACTTTGCTCCCATCGATCAAGCAGTGACTCCCAGGGTACCTGGGGTGCCACCTTGGCCAGTGGCGCCACACCGGCGATACCAGTATCATCGTCACCCAGACCGCCAAATTCTGTTTTCCTGGCATTGAGCTTTGCAAACAGAAGCGCCTCTATATGTTCCCGCTGGCCGGCTTCGTCAGGCTGACGCAGAACAGTAGCATAAAGGGGCAGTTGCAGATTGACCGGTTGCGGGCGCATCCAGTCTTTGTGAAATTCGGGGGTGCGCTGACCCGATTTGTAATCCATAATCACATTGGTGTCGCGCTCTGTTCTGTCGATGCGGTCCACACGCAGGTTAACCTTTACATTGGCATGATGCCACGAAGCCGCTTGCTCAACACCGGCGATGTGAAAATCAGGGCGTCCGCGTTCCAGATCCAGCAGTGTCATCATGACCTGGTGTCCGCGTTCTTTTTCCAGCGCCGCCAGCATGGGAGACACTCCAGCAAGCGTCTGGTCTGCCGCCATGTCCACTGCCTGCGTGACAAGTTCATTCTGCTGTGCAGCAGTAAGTGCTTTCAGCCGCCGGGAACTGCCCAGCATCTCCCAGACTTTTTGCGCCATGCTGTGCAGAAAGGTGCCACGAATGGCGGCATTCAGTGATTCCGGATAAGGTTTGAGGCCTTTGGCCAGAAGCCGGTATCTAACGTAACTCCACAAAGGATTGAGTGCCTGGGTTTCCAGAAGATCAGACCCCCCTTCCAGTACCTCGGTCAGTGGCAGACCACGCGTATCCTGCAATGTTTCCAGTGCCAGCGATTCGCTACGCGCCACGGAAAAGGAGGCAAGCTTTTGCGCCTCTTTCCCACCCCCTCCCTGTCTCTCTTGCCCATCTATTGATACATCGACTGATTTCCCTATCAGACCATCCAGCAGTGGCGAAGGCCGCAAGTCCCGATCCGCCTCGGTTGCCGGATAACTGAGTACGACCTTGGGTGCCACTTCGCACAGGGCCTGCAACATTGTCATAGCCCAGGTCTTTTCACGTTCGGCCGTTGCGCGGGGCGCGCCCGCACGAGCCAGGGCAGGCACCGGCAATAACGGATTAGGATCGGGACTGGCAGGCAGCACATCGTCTGTCAGTCCCAGCACCCATACAGCATCCCATTGACCGTGCTCCGCTTCCAGAAACCCGAGCACATCGAGTCGTACGTCGGGATCGCGCTGGGGCTGAAACATAGTTTCACGCGCCATTCGCTGCAACAGCGCGACCGCACGCATGCCGGACAATTTGCCGGCGTAGAGGTCCAATAGTGAAAAGGTATGCAGCAACGCATCGAACGCCGCACACACCTGGTAATTGGTACTGGACAGGGCGCTGCCCGGAAAACCCAGGCTGGCAAGCGTATCGCGAATAGCCTGGGTCCAGTGTTCCGTATTTTGACGGCCACTCGATGCGGCATTCGTCCACTGTCCCAGCGTCTGCCGAAAGACATAGGAGAAGTCCGGAGCATGCCGATCCAGTTGGGCACACACCTGATCGGCGCCCCAGGAAATGACCTGAGAATCGCGCAAGCGCGCATCCAGAACCGCCATGGCCGATTGCTCAGCGGGTGTGGCTGCGCAGAATCCGGCCAACAGGGCTTCCCCGAATTGTGGTGGTCTGACCGCGCCCTGTTCCGCAAGGGCGGCAAGCAGCGACAGCCAGCGGAACGCGGCCAGGACCGCAGGCCACTCGGCAAGTGTTCGGCCCACCGTCATGTTGTAACCATGCGTCGGTGCAAACGGCGTAACAGACAGCTCGCGATCCAGAATCCTTCGTGCGAATACCGCGTCGGCTTCCATCGTCGGAGACACGATTGCCACCCGCCGCAGCGGATGGGCAGCCAGTTGCGAAGATGCCCAGTGCGCGGCGGCAACCCATTCACTGCTGCGGTCCTGCTGTACCAATAGCCTGCGCTGCGAGTCCTGATATCGTGGCATGGACAGGGACAACGTTCTGCAACCGCGTTCAGCGCACACTTGGAGCAGGCGCGTAAAACGCGGCGAATATTCATTAAATCCGGCCAGAACCAGGGTTTGGGGTAATCGTGCGAGCACACCCGAAGCGATCGAATCAATCAGCGAGTTATATAGCTGATTGTCATCCTGAGCATCAAGTTCGTTGCAGCGCTGCTCATAACGATCCCGCCACATAATAAAGCGCTGATATTCTTCTGTCTGCTCGTGGGGCTGCACCTGCACCATCCACTCATCGCAATCGTGACTGGCTGCCATGGCACGCGATGCCGCCTGCTGCACATCAATCAGCGGCGTATCACCCTGCAAAGATTCAACAGCCTCTTCCCACACAAGGCGTGCACCAAAAGGACTGAGCCGATGCCTGCGCATGCTGCTGTCCGCACAAAACAGACGCTCCTGGTGCAGCTGATTCAGCCACTTGCTGAGGGAACACACGACCGGCAGCTGCATGATCGCCCGTTCCTGCCCGGCGAAACCGAGCAGCATGGCGTGAACCCGCCACACCAGCCGGTTGTTAACGGTAACAATAACGGTGTTGTCGGGATCAAACGTTGCCACCGATTCAGCCGTGACCGTCTCAAATGAAAATACCATATATGCGCATCCGGAAAACAAACAAGCGCCGGACAGGAAAAACCGGCAGCCGCAAAACGGTATTATGACAGGCAATCCATGGCGTTGTCCGACCCGCGGTGCAGCATTTCGGCAACGGCTGAGTTTGCGCCTGTCACGGCGAGGTCAGTATATTGCAGCAGCTGGTGCTGGCAGTCGCACGCACTGGTTGCGAGTTAAAGGCTTGGGAGCTCAGCGATGGCCGAAAAACACGGGCGCGGCGCGGCACTGCAGCACAAAATGTCATAACAGACCTGAAATATTTACTGGATTGATGCAAGACAAGCCGGTAAACTTTGCGCTCAACAGATATCTCTCTATTGGATAGTGTACGGCAGACGTCTTAGCCTGCTGGCGCGTCATAACCGCCTGACTGCGTCCAGGCTTGCACTATCTTTGAACCCGCATGTGATCACCTCCATGTGCAGGTCACCCACACCACCGCGGCCCCGCCGTTTATTGCCCCTTTCCTGGCAGACAAGCAGAAGGAGAAGAAAATGAAAGATGTACTGCTCAAGCTGGTCCTGTCTTCGTTAGCGGCCCAACTCAGTTATGGCGCGTTCGCGGCAGACAACCCCGATGACGACCAGCGCCGCAAATGCAGGACGATCCAGGGCCTGACGGAAATCGTCCGTGATGTCGAAGAGAAAACACAGGGTAAGGTGGTATTGCTCACCCCAAAAATCCAGGACGGAAAAACGCATTTTGAAATGCTGATCAGCCGTGAGGGTCAGTTTCAAAGACTGATGGCCGACCCCAACCACGTTTATGATAACGATGGGGATCGGAATCCCGACACACCAGGCAAAATCGGCTAAGATTCAAATCAGCCAGCGATTGCGTTCATCGCATCATAACCCGCTGCTTTCCTCTGGCTCCGATGTGACTATGGTGCAGATCGATGCCATGCCGCCCGTTCATCTATCAGCCCTGCATGCTTACGCAAATAACAAAAATGGATTTGCTGCGCAGGCTAACGGCATAGGATCATCCATCGCCATTCGATAGGCTTTGTATCCGGCCTGCCGTCTACTTCAGTCTGAACGAGTAGCGATTATCCCTGACGATCTGCCACAGTTGCCCACCTTTCGTGATCACGCCACGCATCATCAATAAACAGATATCGGGGCGAAAAACCTTCTTTGACGAAACCCACGCGTCGCACTACCGCTATTGAAGCCGCGTTCTGTGGCTGTATGTTCGCTTCCAGTCGATGCAGACCCAGTTCAACGAACGCATATTGAACTACCAGCCGCAACGCATCGGTCATCAATCCTCTTCCGGAATACATATATGAACCGTAGTAGCCCAGATATCCGCTTTGCAGACTCCCCATCACAATATCGTTGATATTGATCACACCCACGATTTCCCGGGAGGTGATCTCTCGCGCTACGAAACTGACTGTGGCTGCAGTCAGACTGCGGGCATACCAACTGTCAAACCCGACCATATCCAGGAATGGGAAAACCCAAGGCCGGTGGTAGTTCCGGTTTTCCTGATTAAACTTGATCAACTCCTGCGCATCGACACGCGATACCCGCTGAACCCAGACCTTATCCATGTGACCCATCCTGCTGAAACGACAGCCAGTATTCCACGAAATACATCAGTCCTACAGGCGCCTCGTCGTTCCCGATACAGAATCTATCAATTTTTCAGTAGACATCATGACGTCATGATGTCATCATATTTCTGATGAGACCTGACACCCATGACAGCGCGCCTTTATACGCCAAGATCGAAGCCGCCCTGCTTTCGGAGATCACTGAGGGCCGGCTCGCACCGGGTACACAGCTACCTGCCGAGGAACAACTGATTTCACGATTTGCGGTGAGCCGCACTACCGTGCGCAAAGCAGTAGAGAATCTCGTCGCCCGTGGTTTGGTAGAAATCCGGCGCGGCAGGGGAACATTCGTTACCCAGCCAAAAATCCTCCAGGAACTGACACAACTTACGGGCTTTGCTGAGGATATGGTGGTGCTGGGGCGCCACCCGAGTTCGCGTCTGCTCGACAAGCGCATTGTTAACGCCGATGTAACGGTTGCACAACACCTTGACCTGACCCCAGGCACCGCTGTCTATCGCATCGAGCGCGTGCGCCTTGCTGATGGCATACCTATGTCGTTTGATGAAACGTATCTTCCTGTGGAGATCGGCGAAAAAGTGGTCAGCAACAATCTGGATGCGGAACCCATTTTCGATCTGCTTGAGAATAAATATGCGCTGCCTCTGATCGAAGCAAGATACCAGCTTGAAGCGGTCGTTGCCGACAGACGTGTTGCGCGAGCACTGGAGGTTGAGCCAGGCGCCGCCATATTTTTAATTGAACGCACCTCGTTCACCGACGAACAGAAGCCGGTGGATTACGAGAAACTATATTACCGGGGAGATGCCATCCGCTTTGCGACAACGCTCTCGCGCCGCAACCGCTGACAGTCAGGCGAATCACAATGGAAATTTCTACCATCTTCTGGCTTTTTGCCGCTGCACTGGGCGCCAGCGTGCTTGGCGGCATGCTCGGTATGGCAAGTGGCATATTCATTGTTCCCATACTGATCCTTGCGTTTGGCATTGATATCCATGTCGCCATTGCAGCGAGCATTGTCTCGGTCATTGCCTGCTCCTGCGCCAGCGCCTCGCCATTCCTCAAGGGCGGACTGACTAATGTGAAGCTTGCCATCGTTCTGGAAACAGCGACCACGCTCGGCGCGGTGACGGGCGTGCTGTTGATAGGCATCATTCCTGTACCGTTTCTATACGGATTGTTCTCTGTCATCATGGTTCTATCGGCGCAGCAGATGATCGCCCGCCGACGCGAAGTTCTTGCAGACGGAACGCCGGATCCGAAAAGCTGGGCAACACGCCTGCGACTTCATTCAACGTTTCCCGATCGGGTACTGGGAAGCGAAGTCGCATATCAGGTCACGCGGGTACCTTTCGGTCTTATATTGATGTATTTCGCCGGCGTAATCTCTGCCTTGCTTGGCATCGGTTCCGGCGTACTCAAAATTCCGGCCATGGATGTCGCGCTACGGCTACCGATCAAAGTCTCATCGGCCACCTCGAATTTCATGATAGGTGTAACGGCGGCCGCAAGTGGCGGAGCCTATCTTGTTCGCGGAGACGTAGACATGGCTATCGCCGGGCCCGTCGCTTTAGGCTCGGTCGTAGGCGCGATCGCTGGTGCCCGATTGCTGATGGGACTCTCTGCGCAAAAGCTGCGTACATTATTTGCCGTGGTACTTATTGCACTTGCCATACAGATGATGCTAAGTGCATTTGACATCCATCTGTTTGGAAGCAGCTCATGAAACAATCTTTGGACAATCCTGCGCTTCAGGAAAAAATCATTGCGGCGCTGTTATGGCATGGCACCCTGCTCGCCTGTATTGTCATTGCGGCCGGCATGATATTGGGAGGATTGCAGACGCTCGGTCTGGTAGCGAATCTGGCGCACATCGGCTACAAGCTAGTTACCATCGGCGTTGTGATATTCGTTCTGCTCCCCATAACGCGTGTCGTGCTGATGCTGCTGATGTTTCTGCGAAGCCGGAATTATGTTTATGCAGCCATTAGTGCGCTTGTGCTGGGCATCATTGGCATTGGCCTGCTCATCGGCTTACATTAATGCAGCAATAATTAATGCAGCAATACCCCGGCAGTGAGCGTGGTGTGCGAAGGCTGGCACTTTGAAAGGCATATGCAAAAAACGGATTAATGCTGATCGTGCGTTTCTGCAGATATGAAAAAGCCCCGGCACAAAAAAGCGCGGGGCACATATTCTGAATAATGGGTGTCGATCAGATCTTGCAGGCGTCGCCACAGTCGTTATCAACCTCAGGCACATTTTCATCCATTTTTTTGATCAGTTCGGCATTTTTCTTTTCAATCGCATCAAAATCGATGTCATCAAATGCAGTATCAAAATCAGTATCGTTGCTCATGCAAAATCTCCCGTTGTTTGGCCGATCATTTTATTTTAAGCCATGATAGCAAGGCTGTCCGCAAGGCAAAGAAATTAAACCTCTAAAAATCAGCGGATGCATCCAGATTACAACGGTTCGGCTGACGATACTGCCTATATACCCCTGTTGCAGGCTTGGTTAATATCCATAGTGAGTCGAGCCCACCAAGACGGCATTCCATAGCTCCGCGCATCAGAAGCTTTGTTATCTAATGATGCAGACGCGCCATGGTGTGGCACCACGATAATGATAAATAGTTAGAGAGACTAAGAGAATTAGAATTCGGTGTTATTACTTAGTCTATTAGATATCTCACAGGTCACCACAATTTTTCCTCAACATCGTGCTTCCCCTAGCCCTCGTAGAACCTGGTGATTGCATTCTACGGCGCCAGAGCCACCGAATTACAATAGTATGGATCGGTTGCTTGGCGCTAAGAAAAAGTAACAGCTACCCCGCTCGCTTCTGTTCTTCTGGCACTTGCATCCAATGTGCGCGTTCAAGCAGTTGTGCTCGGATTCCTTCAAGCACAGGGCCCTTTCTGACAACCTTAATACCAGGTATGTCAGGTCGGCCAGTTGCAGGTCCAAAATCCGGATTCATGGCTACCTCACGAGCATTCTGGAACATCTTACGGTTGCCTGTATCCACATAAGACTCAGCCGGCACGCCTTCGGCCAGAAGGACATCGAACTGCTCAAGCTCGACGTGAAAGTACTGGAAGGAGGGCAGATCCAATAGTTGCACAATTGACTTGCCATTGACCAGATTCATGGCAGAGACCAGATTACCATCAAAACTGACGTGATGACCCGGCGACATAATCAAGTCACGGTGCGGCACGTTGTCAGCAATGCAGCCTTTCTTGAACAGAATCGGAAATGCGCGTTTCGAGTCTTTGGTCGGAATGTGGTTTTTATACAAAGTCCGATACCCCAGCCATTTGACTTTGGCTGTGCGGCCACTGGCGGTAAGGACAGTATCACCAGCTTTCAGAGCTTCAATTTTGATCTCACCGTCTGGGGTCGCAATATGTGTCCCTCTTAGATAACAAGCATAGGTCATCGTCTTCCCGTCAAATACCACACCTGATAAATCTTGATCGGGAGCATCGAATTTTCCTACTACATTTCCTTGACTATCGTGAAAAACTATTTGCCCATTCTCTACCGCGCCACTTGCGGCGTCGTTTAACTGGATAATATCGCCCGGAGACAAACCTTCGATCGATGGGACACCATCAAGTCCAGACATTGAATCAAAAATTAATGTCGAATTACCATCACTAGTCATATCGAATTGCATACCGGCAAGGGTTTCGCTATCAATATCATCAGCCGTTATGTGAAGGATTGAATCTGGGGCAAGTTTCACTGTAGTATTGGCGTGTTCTCCCAGTTGCTGGAACGAACTTAAATTGATATTTGCCCCCTGCCCGACTGAGAAGTGGAAATCTCCTGAATTCGCCCCATCTGGTATATTGGAAATATATCTAACCTCATAAGGTTCCTGTAGATTCATAAAATTACTTACATGAGCACTAGTACCAGTATCAGCGCCATGATTATTTATGATCGTGTAATCAATACCTACTTGTGAAATATTCTGATCGAAGTTTGCTTCGGTCCGCTCACTGCTCAGGTCAACCGATTGTGTGTTTGCCACGGTCATTCCTCTTTTTTGTAAAATTTTGAATCGAAACTTAATGATAGCTGAATTTTTTTATTACTCTATTTAAAGTTTTCACAAAACCCTACAAAATATTACAAAATAAAAGTTACGTGGAAAGACGCAAAGCGCTTTGATACTACTGGAGAATTCCTGGTTCACTACACAGACTTCAAAGTTAATAGCTAGCTTCTATCTAGCTTTGTGTATTAATGTTCAATGTATGGGGCGAGCGAATGGCAGGAATTGACTTATTAATTATTATCGGACCGATTACTGCTGTGGTTTGCTTTTTCTGGATTGCGAACAAACTCCATAAAAAGCGTCGTCGCAGCAGATCGTCGGAGGGGTATTACATTGCCGGAGCAGACACGGGAAGCGGATCAGGCGGAGGTGACAGTTGCAACGTATCAGACGCAGGCGGAAATTGTGGTGGTGGCGATAGCGGCGGTGGCGGATCGGATTGAATGGGGTACCGAGAACGACATCACCAGGGTGCGTAATTTCATTTCCGACAGTCAAGTGGGGCACGGGATATCGGACGGAGTCACGCTACGCTTGGCAGGGAAAAGATAACCCTTTTTAGAGGCGGGGAAGATGGAAAAAAGCTGAATCAACTAGTACTTTGTCGCATCGGTTCAGCGAATGAAATATTGCAGATTGCGCGGCACGATGTCTGGAATGTCGACGGGCTCAATTATGTCGTTGTAATTGGGCAGACCGTATCTCCAATCCACATCAAGTCATTGGAGAAATTGAAATGACTGTTAAGTTACTCACTGTTCGTGTAAAAGTTAAGCTCGCATTTATAGCGAACTTTTAAAACCTTTCGAAGCCACACTAGCTGTTAAATAACTCCCCTACCCGCTCACACGCGGGTTTTCATTTATTTTGCTGCCCCTCCGAGCTCAACGGTACATTTTGTAAATCTTTAGCAGCCCGAATTGACGAAAGTTTTATTGTCTAGCCAATCAATTGCTCGCATAATTTCCTCACAATTCATATTAACAAAGGAAGAGACATGATTAAGAAATGTAGTGCGGAGGCATTTGGGACATTCTGGTTGGTCTTTGGGGGTTGCGGAAGTGCGGTTCTAGCTGCAGCATTCCCAGAATTGGGCATCGGATTTGCAGGGGTTGCCCTGGCATTTGGACTAACAGTCTTGACAATGGCATTCGCGGTAGGCCACATTTCAGGCGGTCATTTTAATCCTGCTGTAACGCTCGGGTTGTTCGCTGGGGGACGAATACCCTCAAACACCGTATTGCCTTATATTATTTCTCAGGTAATTGGAGGCATTATCGCAGGTGGCGTTCTCTATCTAATCGCCAGTGGTAAGGCAGGTTTCGATGCAAGCGCAAGCGGGTTCGCTTCTAATGGCTATGGCGAACACTCTCCTGACGGTTATTCTTTAACAGCAGCGATAATCGCAGAGTTTGTCCTCACCGCCTTTTTCCTGATTATTATTCATGGAGCAACAGACAAGCGGGCGCCGGCAGGATTCGCACCAATCGCTATTGGTCTGGCCTTGACGTTGATTCATCTAATCAGCATCCCTGTGACTAATACTTCTGTGAACCCGGCAAGAAGCACGGGCGTTGCGCTGTTTCAAGGTGACTGGGCAATATCGCAACTTTGGGTTTTCTGGGTTGTACCCATTGTTGGGGCTATCGTAGGCGGCTTGATATACAGATGCCTGTTATCTGAGCGCGACTAAATGGAATTGCCCGCGTGAGCGGGCTTTGTTTTTTTCCCGCCGAACACAGGCAACATTGTCGCCGCCCAAAACTGCGTGTCTCACGATGAGTTGCAAGAACGGATTTTGCTAAATAAAACGCAGATTATTTGCTGCCTGAAGAACGGTCCAGAATTTGAGAAAACGATTCGAACTTGCATGACAGAAAGAGGAAGGCAGATAGGGGTTCCCAGCCAATGCAGAAATATTCTCAGGATTTTGCATCTATATGAAAAGCGCTGAACCGTTGTTTCAAATCTTTAATGGAGTTGATCCAATCTTTAATGGAGTTGATCCAATTTTGCATCTCCATTGCTAAGTCTGTTTTTGCTCTGAGTGATGGATCGTCCGCAGCCCGATTCGACATAACCCAAGCCTGAACTTCTGCCGCCACGCCATCAAGTTGCTCATTACTAACGCCCAACATTCGTACCAGTTCAAACACCGCTTGCTCTTTAACAGTATGAATATATTCGGAAGGCGTCGCTTCACCCATAGCATCATCCCTTTGCATACGCAACGAATTAATAGAAACGATGCTATCACGAAATGAGAAAAGATTGAAAGACACCAGACAGGCCCGCACCTCCCTTGTTTGCCGGGAAAGAGGCCGACAACCGCCGGCTTCGGTTAGAGTATCGAATCCGCTAGCCTTTAGTCGTCTTTTGTGCGCTCGGCTGCACGAGCTATACCGGCACGGGCGTTCTGTTTCTGCACGCGGCGCTTAATTGACCACAGCCGCTCCCGCCCAAACCCTAGCCGGAGGTTTTAGCATATAATGTGCGGTGCTTTTACGCAGAAACAGCCGTTCTCGCCGTAGTTAAATGGATATAACCGACCCCTCCTAAGGGCCAATTACAGGTTCGATTCCTGTCGGCGAGGCCAGCGATCTTTATGCCATTTTATAAATACATCAATTTTGATAAAAATCAGTCAGTCAGTGGCTATGGTTTTTGTCCGTTTTATCTATTTCTAATAAAATCCAAGATAAAACTACCCACAGGATTCTCCCACAAAAAGCCGAAACAATACCCCTGATAGCCATGCGCGGGTCTGGTGCCAGGTGGACAATCATATGGCAACCGTCATTGAGCCGGTTCTTTCGAGCGCCCTTTTTCCGCTACGATGGTTATCCGTGCAAGGTGTACTTAAGCGCCCAGAAATAATCCCATTCCAGATATTGGCTCGACTGTGAATAAGCAGACACGGCAGCAATCAATGCCTCCCGGGTCGGAAAGTTTTTCAGTACACGATGAGTTGAACCATCATCAAGATGACGTATCTGGTACGTGTTCCCCATTGCATCGGCATCGGCAAGCGGCGTGCTACTGCCCGGCACGAAGCGATTATCAAGAAACACGATTGTCGAGCCTGGATCAAGCACGCGATGAAGTTCGCGAAGAAATCCGTCAATTTTATCCAGAGGGATATGTGACCACCAGAAACCGGCGAAGGCGGCTGTAA
The DNA here is from genome assembly GCA_023389155.1 of Pseudomonadota bacterium. Classification (GTDB taxonomy): domain Bacteria; phylum Pseudomonadota; class Gammaproteobacteria; order Burkholderiales; family Burkholderiaceae_B; genus Advenella. The sequence goes on along the minus strand of JAEWEV010000034.1, from coordinate 38,994 downwards.
ATTGCGTGGTGAACACCGGAAGTTGATAGGCGTCACCCTGCATCCACGTGACTTTATCGGTTGCAACGCGTTGCTGTGCAATTGTCAGTGTTTCGGGCGCCGCATCCAGCGCCACGACCTGACGCGCCGCAGTGGCATAAAATTGCGTCCAGTATCCAGTGCCGCAAGCTACTTCCAGAACCGAGTGATCAGCGAACACGGTAGGCAACCATGCTTCCAGCTTTCGAAGATCGGGTTGCCGCTCAGGTTTTAAATAAATTCTGTCGTATTCCCGGGCACGCGCACCATAATAGTCTTTCATCCATCACCCTTTTTAAAAACTCTCGATAAAGCAAGATAACATCATCGCGTTCTTAATCGCTGACGTGCCTTATGGGGAATTTTACCCGTTGTTGAGGGCGCGTTTGTTCAGTGTAGCCTTTCCAACCACGACCGCCCGCGATGGCTACCGGAAACGCTAAGATATGAAACGATGAGATATGGTTATCTTGGTATTCATGTGCCCGCATGTTGCAATTTTCGTACGCGCACGGTATCTGAGCCAGCACTGCTATGTCTCGTTGGCGACATTAACCGGCCGCGCCTGCAGCAGGTCCACAAGGACCTGGGGGGCGATTCCGAGCAGATAACCGCGGCGGCCGCCATTGATGAATATTTGTGGCAAAGCAAGCACGCTTTGCTCCACCCAGACCGGCATGCGCTTGCGCGTTCCGAAAGGCGAGGTGCCGCCGATCTGATAGCCAGAATGTTTGGGTGCGACTGCTGGCTGGCAGGGTTGCATTTTTTTGACGCCAATTTGCCGGGCCAGATTCTTCAGGGAAACCTCACGGTCACCATGCATCAGTACGACCTGCGGTTTGGCCTGCTCATCTTCCAGAATCAGCGTTTTGATCACGGCATGCGGATCTACTCCCAGTTGCCGTGCTGCTTCGGCACTGCCGCCATGATCAATATAGTCATATATGTGTTCTGTATACATCACCTTATGCTTTTTCAGCATCTGGGTGGCAGGCGTTTCAGAGACATGTTTACTGGCAGCCATGGCGTTTTACCGGATACACCGGAGTTGTTGAAGCAGGCCATATTCTACTGCAATCTTTTCAACGCAATCGCTACTGTGATCGTATTCCGTGAGTACTTGCCGCATCAGGCTCGCGGGTGGTGCAGTGCGTGTAGCTGTTTGAGTCGCTCGCGTGCAACATGGGTGTAGATCTGGGTCGTAGAGATATCGGCATGGCCCAGCAGCAGTTGCACCACACGCAGATCCGCGCCGTGATTCAGCAGGTGAGTCGCAAAGGCATGGCGCAAAATATGTGGCGACAGCGGAGTATGAATATCGGCCTGCAGGGCGTATTTCTTTATGAGTTGCCAGAAAGCCTGCCGGGTCATGCCTGCGGCTCGCCGGGTCAGAAACAGGTCGTCGGATTGCTTTCGGCCCAGCAGTTCCGGGCGCGCTTCCTTCAGATACCTTTCCAGCCAGTAGGCCGCCTGCGCACCCAGCGGTACGAGCCGGTCTTTACCGCCCTTGCCCATCACAACCCTGACCACGTTTTCGTTCAGGCTCAGGTGCAGCACTTTCAGACTGACCAGTTCCGTGACGCGCAGGCCGGATGCATAAAGCGTTTCCAGCATGGCACGGTCACGCAACCCCAGCGCATCGGCTGTGTTGGGGGCTTCCAGCAGCTGATCGACCTGCTGTTCACTCATGGTTTTGGGAAAGCGGACGGGTTGCCTTGCCGAATGCAGGGTGAGGCAGGGATCTTCGCTGATTTGATGCGTGCGGATGGCCCAGGCAAAATAGCGTTTTAGTGTGGCAAGGCGACGATTGGCGGTAGTGGCCTTGCTGCTGGCATGTTTGGCGGCAAACCAGCCTTCGATATCTTCGCGGGTGGTTTGCAATAACGTTCTGGGCGGCCTGGCGCGGGCCAGAAAGTCGGCAAACCCTTTCAGGTCACGGCGGTACGCCATCAATGTGTTCTGCGATAGCCCGTCTTCAAGCCATAAGGCGTCGATGAAGGGATCTATTTCCTGCTGGTGGGCGCTCGCGGATGCTTGCTTAGTGGTCATGGTAATTTATTCATAACAAAAAATGGGATCGACAACCTGCCACGGCTTTCTGAATTATGATTGGATTCTAGCCCATATTCTTTCAATTCAACCCGCTCGCCTGACCCTATGCATATTGCCCTGCTTGTCATCCCGGACTGTATTATTGTCGCACTGGGGTGGGTGCTGCTTCACAAGCTGAAATTTTCCCAGGAATTCTTTACCAATACCGAAAGGCTGGTGTACTACATCCTGTTTCCGGCTTTACTGATCCAATCCATCGCTCACACGCCCATCTCACCAGGGTCTGCCGGCAGGCTGCTGGCAATTGCCGTTATCCTGTGCCTGGCAGGATACCTGACTGCCTGGCTGGCACGGCCTATTCTGCAGCCACGCCCCATTGCACTGGCCTCACTGGCGCAGTGTGCCTACCGTTTCAACACCTATGTGGGTTTCTCCCTGTCTGCCGCACTGGCTGGCAGTGAAGGTCAGACCATTATGGCCGTGATCGTCGGCTTTTCGGTGCCCATTGCCAATGTGCTGGCCGTCAAGTCGCTGGCGCGTTTTCAGGGATCCAATGTATGGCTGGAAATCCTGAAAAATCCACTGGTGCTGGCGACGCTGGCCGGTTTGCTGCTGAATTTTTCAGGTTTGGGACTGGAGCACACGCTGGAGCTAACATTGTCCAAACTGGGCAATAGCGCCATCCCGCTGGGCTTGCTTTGTGTGGGAGCCAGCCTCTCGCTGGAAGGCGGCAGCCAGGACCGCAAGATAATCAGCTGGATCCTGGCCGTTCGCCTGATGGTGATGCCGGTTTTTGCGTTCGCCCTGGCAATGGTTTTCTCGCTGACCTCACTGGAAACGAGCATTCTGGTGCTTTTCGCCGCCCTGCCCCCGGCATCTTCCGCGTATATTCTTGCCGCCCGCATGGGTGGAGATGGACGCACTGTAGCCACTGCAATTTCTGCGGGTACCGTGATTTGCGTTCTGACTATCCCATTTTGGCTATTCGTTTGCCACAAATTGGTAAATTAGCCACGCATTCGCTGGAACTTTTCTATTATATTTTAAGCAGTTCTCGGCATTTTTTTATAATTTACCTTATATTTTTTTCCATGGAGCTGTCAGATTTCCATGTCCAACGCGCAATTACCCCCTGATACTTCGCTGTCCAGCGCCTCTGAGTTCCTGCCCGACGAAGCAGCGACGGAAGCCCTGGCAGCCCGCCTGGCTGATATTTTTTCCGACTATTTTTCAACAACTTACGCTAAAACTGAGGCTGAGGGCAAGCGTGCCGCCGTCTACCTGAAAGGCGATCTGGGTGCCGGTAAAACGACTTTCGTTCGCCACTTTTTACGGTCCATGGGTGTGACCGGACGAATTAAAAGTCCAACCTACACTTTGCTTGAAACCTATAATCTTTCTAGTTTATACTTGTATCACTTTGATTTTTATAGATTTACCGATAACGACGAATGGCTTGATGCTGGCTTTCGCGAAAATCTCAGCGAAAACGCTATTGTATTCATAGAGTGGGCAGAAAAAGCAGGACCTGGACTTCCAAAACCAGATCTTGAACTGAACCTGATATACGAATCGGCAGGAAGAACGGCACAATTTAACGCTTTTTCGGAAAAGGGCAAGACATGGATAACACAGCTCATTCACAGGGAAATGCCAACAGGCGGCAGCTGAGCCGTCGGCGCATTCTGGGTGCATCAGCCACGCTGCTGTCCCTTCCCGTCATCTCCAAGGTCGCTGCAGCTGCAGGTGGTCAAATTCTGGCCGTACGTACCTGGCCGGCAGACGAATATACCCGGGTTACCCTTGAACTCAGTGCGCCGCTGCATGCAGAGCACTTCATGCTGACCAGCCCGAACCGCCTTGTTGTCGACATTCAGGGGCTGAGCATCAGTCAGGCGCTCAACTCGCTGATTTCCAAAATCCGGCCCAACGATCCCTATATATCTACCGTACGCGTTGCCCAGAACCGGGCCGATGTGGTACGTCTTGTGTTTGATCTGAAACAGCCTATCGCTCCCCAGGTGTTCACGCTCAAACCGGTAGGTGACTATCAATACCGGCTGGTGCTGGATCTGTACCCCAAAATTGCCAAAGATCCCATCATGGCACTGGCCAACGATTTGGCAAACGATCCCCTGGCGCAGGTGCTGGACAATCTGGCACAGAACAACAGTAATGCCCCTGTTCCCTCTGTCAACGGTCAGGTCAATCCTGCTACAGCAGGCCGCCAGCCTTCACGCGCCAATCCGAATCGCCCCATTCTGGTGGCCATCGATCCCGGGCATGGAGGCGAAGATCCTGGCGCCATCGGCGGACGCGGTACGCGGGAAAAAGATATTGTTCTGGCCATCGGACGCCAGTTGCGTGACGTGATCAATTCGAAGCCCAATATGCGGGCATACATGACGCGGGATGCCGATTTCTTTGTGCCCCTGCATGTTCGGGTCCAGAAAGCTCGGCGCGTGAAAGCAGACCTGTTCGTTTCCATCCATGCCGATGCATTTACCAACCGCTCGGCACGCGGCACGTCGGTTTTCGCCCTGTCACGCAACGGCGCTTCCAGTGCAGCAGCCCGCTGGCTGGCCAAGAAGGAGAATGCCTCGGATCTGATCGGTGGCCTGGACATCGGGGCTCACGACAGACAAACTGCCAGTGTGCTGCTGGATATGTCTACCAACGCACAAATCAACGATTCCCTGAAAATCGGCCACCGGGTGCTGGGCTCCCTGGCGCAGATTAATGGAATTCATAGCCGCAAGGTGGAACAGGCCGGTTTTGCCGTTCTGAAGGCGCCAGACATTCCTTCCATTCTTGTCGAAACGGCGTTTATCAGTAATCCACAAGAGGAAAACTTCCTGCGCAGCCCGGCCAATCAGCGCAAGATCGCAAGAGCCATTTTTTCGGGCGTCAACGATTACTTTTCGACCAATCCTCCGCTGGCTCGCGTGGGATAGCGGCTCTCGTACGGTAAAAAAATCCGTTCGTTCCCGATCCCGGCTACCAACTGTAACTGCCCAACGCCTCCCTGCGGGAGGCGTTTTGATTTGTCAGCCTTGACCGCAACTGTGCAGGCAAACACGGTAAAATGATCCATTGCCCTTCCTATTGCCTTCTTATTCATGTCTGAACGCCGTCACATTGCTCCCCTGCCCGATACGCTGATCAGCCAGATTGCCGCCGGCGAAGTCATCGAACGCCCGGCGTCCGTGCTCAAGGAGCTGCTGGAAAACGCCCTGGATGCCGGAGCGCGTAGCATTGAAATCCGCTTGGACGGGGGCGGCATTCGCCGCATCTGCATTATTGACGATGGCCATGGTATTCCCCAGGATGAGCTGACGCTGGCGCTCACCCGGCATGCCACCAGCAAGATCAACAGCCTGGGCGATCTGGAAGCGGTCAGCTCTATGGGGTTTCGCGGAGAGGCGCTGGCTTCCATCGCATCCGTTGCCCGGGTAACGCTCACTTCGCGCACCGAGGCAGACGACCACGCCTGGCAAATCGACGGTACATCCCTGCAGATCAGCCCCGCTGCCGGCAGCACGGGTACCACCATAGACGTACGCCAGCTCTTTGATGCGGTACCGGCGCGACGCAAATTTCTGAAATCCGAAGCAACCGAACTGGGGCATTGCGTCGCCGTGGCCGAACGCATTGCCCTGGCCAATCCTGATATCGCCTTTCGTCTGTTTCACAACGGCAAGGCTTACCGGCAATGGATGCCGGTGGACGTGTTGCAACGTATCCGCGACGTACTGGGCAATGAATTCACCCAGGCGGGGCTCCCGGTGGAAGCTGCGCTACCCGCTGCCGGCCTGCGCGGTCTGATTACGCTGCCCAACGCAGCACGCGCGCGCGCCGATCGTCAATACCTTTACGTGAATGGCCGCTTCGTCCGTGATCGTACTGTTAGCCATGCGATACGATCCGCTTATGCAGATGTCTTGCATGGCGACCGGCAACCCGCCTATGTTCTGTTTCTTGATATTGACCCTACAGCCGTGGATGTGAATGTCCATCCGGCGAAGAGCGAAGTACGCTTCCGCGACAGTGGCGCCGTTCATCGCTTCGTTGGCCAGGTGCTGACTCAGGCGTTGGCGGCTGCCGGTGGCGAGGCCGCTGCCGCCAACGCACTGCCTGATCGCATGCCTGCCGGCCTGCAGGGGGCCGCGGGGCAATCCCCGCCCTATCCCGACGCCACAAAAGATTCCGGCAATCCGAGTAATGGCAATCAGACTGCAATGTCGTTTCCGCCAAATGGCGGCATCCGGCAAACAGGTAATGGCAGCAGTACAGGCGGTGGCTACAATGATGGCTATCAGTCTTCATTGCGTCTGCACGAACCCGGACAGCAATCGGCTGATAGCTGGAAGCACTTTTACGCGCCGCTGGACCCGGCGACCCGACATGTGCAGGAAGGTGATCTGGGCATAAGCAAAGAGGTCGGAAACGCTACCTCGCCCTATGCCACTCCCTCTGCTTCATTGCGATCCCCGTCCACCACGGCAAACATGCCTCAAGCTACCGGTCTGCCCGATACCGGCGACGATGCCGATCCGTATCCGCTGGGCATGGCGCTGGGGCAGCTGCATGGTGTCTATATTTTGGCGCAGAATGCCAAAGGACTGATTCTGGTGGACATGCATGCCGCGCACGAACGCGTGGTCTATGAACGCCTGAAAATCCTGCTCGACCAGCAGGCGCTGCCGCAACAGGAATTGCTGGTACCCTATGTAATTCACTGCAGCGAACACGATGTGGCGGTGATGGAAAGCCACAGGGATCACCTGATCACACTTGGCCTGACGGTCAGCGCTACAGGCCCCCGCTCGCTCGCTGTGCGTTCCGTCCCTTCTTTACTGGCGGGTGGCGATATCGAGTCACTGCTGCTGAATGTACTTAAGGAGCTGGACATGGTGGGTGCTTCCGAACAGCTCACCGGCCAACGCAATGAACTGCTTTCAACCATGGCCTGCCATGGCTCGGTAAGGGCCAACCGGCGACTGACGATTGAGGAAATGAACGCACTGCTGCGCCAGATGGAGCACACCGAAAGGGCTAACCAGTGCAATCACGGACGGCCCACCTGGTTCCAATGGAGCATGAACGATCTTGACCGACTGTTCATGCGCGGCCAGTGACGCAAGCCATCCTCTGCCTTGCCGGCCCGACAGCCTCCGGAAAAAGTGCCGGTGTGCTGGCGCTTGCCCGCCGCTGGCCCATCGAAATCATCAACGTTGATTCGGCCACTATCTACAGGGGGATGGATATTGGTACCGCCAAACCCACGCCTGAAGAACGGGCAGAAACTCCCCAGCATCTTCTGGATATCCGCGATCCTGCCGAGACCTATAGCGCCGCGCAATTTCTGCTGGATTCCCACAGCCTGATCACACAGATTCGCGAACGCGGCCACATCCCAGTATTGGCGGGAGGCACCATGATGTATTTCAACGCGCTGCGCCAGGGCCTCAATTGCCTGCCCCCGGCTGATCCCGACATTCGGGCTCGCATCGACGAGATGGCTCGGCAGCATGGATGGCCCCATGTGCACGAAGAACTCGGACGACTGGATCCGGTTACGGCTGCCCGATTGTCCCCCAATGATCGTCAGCGCATTCAGCGAATGCTTGAAGTCTGCCTGATCAGTGGTCAGCCATACTCGACCCTGATTGAACAGGAAGGCGTGCGCGAAGGAAGCCATCATTTTCATATTGTCAGCCTGGAACCCTCGGATCGCCTGGTCCTGCATGAGCGGATCGCTCAGCGTTTTGACCTGATGCTGGAAAGAGGATTTGTGGATGAAGTTCGTCAACTCCGGGATCGGGATGATCTGCATGAGGATTTGCCATCGATCCGTTGTGTCGGCTACCGGCAGCTATGGGAGCATTTGGCAGGTCAGACCACGCTGACAGAGGCACGCGACAAAGGCATAGCCGCGACGCGCCAGCTTGCCAAGCGACAACTGACCTGGCTGCGCAGCATGCCAGACCGGCAAGTGGTAGATTGTCTTGATTCGAACGTCACCGCGAGCGTGATTGACGCCGTTGCCCCGCTGATGAAAGTAACGCTGATGTAAACGCCTGACGCACATCAACAACCCCACCTTGAAAGACGAAGCACGCCCCTGCAAACGTTGGGTATTGCAAACCTGATTGATGAAGTGGAACGCCGGATATGTAGCATCCCTGCCGGCACGTGGTCATTTTTTCCAGCCGTACGCAGCCGGATATGCCGACGCAATGAAACAAGGCAGGCTATCTGCCTGCCTTTACGCTGCCTGCCGGATTTATCAGACGACAACGGCCTGGGCCATACCCTCTTCCTGCTTAACGATCTCGCCCAGATCAAAAACGGTTTCGCTCTGTTCGCGTAACGTTGCCGCAATGGCGTCTGCCTGATCGGCAGCAACCACCAGTACCATACCGATTCCGCAATTGAATACACGATGCATTTCAGTATCGGCGACCTGGCCCTCCTGTTGCAGCCACTGGAATAATGGCGGCAATGTCCAGCCCGCTTTATCGATGCGGGCGCTGAGGCCTTCCTGCAGAATGCGGGGGACGTTATCAAGCAGACCGCCGCCCGTAATATGTGCCATTCCCTTGAGCGCGGTGCCATGTTTGGTCAGCGCAGCCAGAACCTGTTTGACATAGATACGGGTAGGTGCCATGACCACGTCTGCCAACGGTTGACCGTGGAAGTCATCGTCCGGACGGGCACCAGCGCGCTCCAGAATCTTGCGAATCAGCGAAAACCCGTTGGAATGCGCGCCACTGGAAGCCAGGCCCAGCAGGCGATCGCCCGGCACAATGCTTTTGCCATCGATGATGGACGATTTGTCTACCGCGCCGACGGCAAAACCGGCCAGATCGTATTCTCCGTCAGGATACATGCCCGGCATTTCAGCCGTTTCGCCGCCGATAAGTGCGCAGCCAGCCAGTTCGCAGCCCTTGGCAATGCCGCCGACAACCTGGGCTGCCGTATCCACAGACAGTTTGCCGCAGGCAAAATAATCCAGGAAGAACAGCGGTTCTGCGCCCTGTACCAGAATATCGTTGACGCTCATGGCTACCAGGTCGATTCCCACTGTATCATGGCGGTTCCAGTCAAAAGCCAGACGCAGCTTGGTGCCGACCCCGTCAGTGCCTGATACCAGAACAGGCTCGCGAAATCTTTTGGGTACTTCAAACAGGGCGCCAAATCCGCCAATGCCTGCCATGACGCCTTCCCGCATGGTTTTGGCTGCCAGCGGTTTGATCCGGTCAACCAGCGCATCCCCGGCGTCGATATCCACACCGGCATCGCGATACGTTAAGGAAGATTTGTTTGAATTTGTCATGAGCGGGCTGCCTAAATATGTAAAATGTCAATAAATTGAACAGGAAGGCCTTATTTTACGATGAACGAATATATTTTGCGCCGGAAACAGACCCTTCTCTGGTCAGGAGTCGGCCTGATACTGCTCGTTCTGCTTTATATCCTGTCTCCGGTACTGACTCCTTTCATGCTGGGCATGGCGCTGGCCTATATTCTGGTGCCAGGCGTCAACATGCTGGTGCGACTCAAATTTCCCCGCTGGCTGGCTGTTGGAATCATGTTCTTCCTGCTGATTGCGGTCATCCTGGGCGTTTTACTGATCGTCATTCCCCTGGTGCGCAAAGAAGTTGGGCTGGCCATCGAACAATTGCCGGGCTGGGTCGCACAGTACAATATCAATATTGCACCCAAGCTTAACAACCTGTTTGGCGTCTCGGCAGAGATCGATATCCTGAAAATCAGGGCAATGCTGCAGGATGCCATCACCGGCACCGATAGCCTGACCACCACCATTATCACCTACGCCAAATCCAGTGGTTCAGCGGTCATCTTCTTTTTCGTCAACCTGCTGATCACACCCGTTGTGCTGGTCTACCTGCTGTTTGACTGGGACAAGTTCATTCTGTCGATCAGGGAAGTGATTCCTCGCAGGTTTCTGGACGCTACACTCAGCGTGTTCCACGATATTGACCGTCTGCTGTCCAGTTTTTTGCGCGGCCAGATTCTGGTGATGCTGATTCTGGCTGCTTATTACAGTACCGGACTGTCCATTGCCGGGTTCGAAAGTGCGATTCCCATCGGCGTGCTGACCGGCATGCTGGTATTCATCCCCTATCTGGGTGTCACATTCGGCCTGCTTTTGGCGATTCTTTCCGCCCTGCTGCAATTTGACAATTATTACGGGCTTATCTCCGTGGCCATCGTTTATGGGCTGGGCCAGATTCTGGAGGGCATGGTTCTCACGCCCAAAATTATGGGAGAGCGCATCGGCCTGCATCCTCTGGTAATTATCTTTGCGCTGTTCGTTTTCGGACAGATTTTCGGTTTCTTTGGTGTATTGATGGCACTTCCCATCAGCGCCGCCCTGTCTGTACTGATACGCCGAGTCTACGGTCAGTATCAACGCAGTGACTTTTATCAATCATGACAGAACAACTTATTCTTGATGTCCTGCCGGTCGTGCCGCCCCGTTTCGACAATTTCGTGACAGGCCGCAATGGCGAGGCGATCAGCCACCTGCGTGCCGCAAGGTCGGGACAAAGCCTTTATCTTTGGGGCGAACACGGCAGTGGCAAAACACATCTGCTACGCGCAGCCACAAGGCAGAACGGGCTTTTCGTGAATGCAGCTACCGATACGCTGCCCGATCCGGGCGAACCGGTTCTGCCCGCCTTTGTCATTGCCGTCGATGATGTTCATGAACTGTCGGAAACACAAGCCGCTGCTCTTTTCGGGCTATTTAACCAGTGGAAGGCCAGGCAGGATACGCCCGAGGCATTTACGCTGCTCTGTAGCGGGCCCTGCGCACCCCGGCAGTTGCAGATCAGGGAAGATCTTCGGACCCGGTTAAGCTGGGATCTGGTGTATCGCCTTGAAACGCTAAGCGACGACGAACGCCGTGGCGCGCTGCTGCAACGTGCCACCGACAAAGGTATCCGCCTGGGTACCGAGGTGACCGACTGGATGTTCAACTACTATGCACGCGACATGAGCGCCTTATCCTCGTTACTGGACGCCCTTGATCGCTATTCTCTGGCGGAAAAGCGGGCAATCACCGTTCCCTTGTTAAAATCGTACCTTCAATCCAGACATCCCTGATATCCGGACTTCCATAACCCCAGACACTTCCGCAGTTCTGACTTGCCTGAAACCTTTACAAACAAGCCACTATGACGCAACGACTCGCCCTGTTTGATCTTGACCACACCCTGCTGCCCATCGATACTGACAGACACTGGGTAGATTTTCTGGCCCGCAACGGCTGGGGCGGCGATCCAAAGGTTGTCCAGGCAAAAAATCATGAGCTGATGGAAAAATATACCGCCGGTACGCTGAAAATTGAGGAATCAGTGGAATTCATGCTGAGTTTTCTCAACCTGCATACGCCCTACGATCTGGCGCGCTTTCACGAACAGTATATGCAGGAGGTCGTCAGGCCGGCCTTCCGCGACGAAGCTGTCGCACTGGTGGCAAAGCACCTGGAACAGGGTGACCTGTGCTGCCTGGTGTCTGCCACCAACGAATTCGTCATCACGCCCGTGGCCCGGGCATTTGGGATTCCGAATGTCATCGGCACCGTTCCAGAGTACAAAAATGGCCGTTATACGGGTAAAGTATTGGGTACGCCCAGCTATCAGGCCGGGAAAGTGACCCGGGTGAACGAATGGCTGGACCGCATCGGCCTGACACTGGACTACTTCTCCGAGAGCTGGTTCTACAGCGATTCGCAGAATGATATCCCGCTGCTTGAAGTGGTGACCCATCCTGTCGCGACCAATCCGGTGCCGCCTCTTCGGGAACTGGCAAAAGAGAAAGGCTGGCCGGTCCTGGATTTATTTCCTCTGCAATAACAGGAAGCAACAACAACAAATCACATGATCAAAAATACAATTCGCACGTTCGTCAGCCGGCTTTTTGCCCCTCCGGTACAGAAAGACAAACGCCAGTTATACACCAAGGAGCAGCACAAAATTGACCGGCGCCTGGTCTCACGCAATGCCGTCAAGGTCTGCGAAGTGCTGCAGCAAAAAGGTTACGATGCCTTCATCGTGGGCGGTGCAGTCCGGGATCTTGTCCTGGGCTACGAACCCAAGGATTTTGACGTCGCCACCAATGCGACGCCGGAAGAAATCCGTCCCCTGTTTCGCCGTGCCCGCATCATCGGGCGGCGCTTTCAGCTGGTACACGTCGTTTTCGGCCAGGAAATCATCGAAACCTCGACCTTTCGCGCCCCCTCACAGGGCACACAGCACACCGATGCCGATGGTCGAATCCTGAACGACAATGTTTTCGGTACCCAACAGGAAGATGCGGCACGGCGTGACTTTACGCTGAACGCCCTGTATTACGATCCGGTAAAAGAAATCGTGATCGACTATCACAATGGCGTGGCCGATCTCAAGAATCATCTCGTGCGCATGATCGGCGATCCCGAAACCCGTTTCCGTGAAGATCCGGTACGCATGCTGCGGGCAGTCCGATTTGCGTCCAAGCTCAATGGCAAAATTGAACCCGCCACTCAGGCGCCAATACGCAACCTGGCCGGGCTAATCAAAAACGTTCCCGACTCGCGCCTGTTTGATGAAACGCTCAAGCTGCTTACTTGCGGCAACGCCATTGTCGCGCTTGAGCAATTACGCAGCGAAGGTTTGCATGAGAACGTGCTGCCCCTGATTGACGAAGTGCTCAAGCAACCCGGCGGCGAGCAGTTTGTTCAGCTTACGCTGGAACGCACCGACCACCGGGTTCGCTCTGGCAAATCCGTCAGCCCCAGCTTTCTGTTTGCCGCATTGCTCTGGAGAATGGTTGACGTCAACTGGAAACGGAACCTGGAGCGCAAAGAGCATACCATCCCTGCACTGAGCCAGGCCGCGGATCTGGTCATTGACACACACATTACCAAAATGGCCATTCAGCGCAGGCATACTGCCGACATGCGGGAAATCTGGTTCATGCAACCGCGCTTCGAGCGTCGCATCCCCAAACAAATCTGGCGCATGACAGAACAGCCACGCTTTCGGGCGGCCTGTGACTTTCTGCAACTGCGTGCGGCATGTAACGAATTTGACAGCGTGCTGGCACAATGGTGGATGGATCTGGCCGATGCCCCGCCAGGCGAACGCACAGAAATGATCGAAGCCCTGACCGCGGAACAGCAGGCAGCACCGCCGGCAACGCCGCGCAAGCGACGCAAGCGTCGCAGCAACGCGCGCAAAGGCACTGGCAGAACGGGAGGTGGGACAGGCGGCGCAGGCACATCCGCTGAAGCGCCCACGGCCTCGTAGTCTGGTGCATACCGCCTATATCGGCCTGGGCTCCAACCTGGGCGAGCGTGAAGAGACCCTGCATGAGGCACTGGACGACATCGACGCCCTGCCGGGTACACAGGTGAAGCAGGTGTCTGATTTTTATCGAACCAGCCCGGTAAATGCCAACGGTCCCGACTACATCAATGCGGTGGCGCGGCTGCACACCGCGCTGTCTGCCACCGATCTGCTGAACGCGCTGCAGTCAGTGGAGAACGCGCACGGCAGGCAGCGCCCCTACCGCAATGCACCGCGCACACTGGATCTGGATATTCTCTCCTACGACGATCTGGTTCAGGACACACCACAGCTGACCCTGCCCCACCCTCGCATGCACCAGCGGGCTTTCGTGCTGCGCCCCTTGCTGGATATTGCGCCCGACATGCAGTTGCTTAACAAGTCCCTTGTCGAGTGGCTGGCGGCTTGCAGCGATCAGGTCATCACAAGGCATCGCGAATATTCGCGATAAATATTGGCAATGGCCGCCAGGGCAACGACCAGATGATCCGCCCTGTGACCGGACCCCCCCCACAGCTTGCGGATCGACTCTCCCCGACTCTACAGGGCGACATTCCGCCCGCGATCAGACAAACTGCTCGGCCAGATGACAGGCGACCTGTCTCCCATCAACCTCTCGCAATTGCGGCTCTTCAGTACGGCAGCGCGCGACTGCATGAGGACAGCGTTTATGGAACGCACAGCCTGACGGCGGATTCAGCGGCGAAGGCAACTCTCCTTCAATACGGATTTTTATCGCGCGCTTTTCCGGGTAAATGGAGGGCGTCGCAGATAGCAGCGCCTGTGTATACGGATGCAAGGGGTTTGCATAAAGGGTCTGTTTCGGCCCGTTTTCTGCTACCCGCCCCAAATACATCACCATCACATCATCAGCAACGTGTTCCACAACCGAAAGGTTATGGGAAATGAATACATAGGAGGTACGCAGTTCTTCCTGAAGATCCAGAAAAAGATTCAGTACCTGAGCCTGAATGGAAACATCCAGCGCGGAGGTTGGCTCATCCGCCACGACAATACTGGGGCGCAGCATCATCGCCCGGGCAATGGCAATACGCTGACGTTGCCCACCGGAAAACATATGCGGATAGCGATAAAAATGTTCTGGCCGCAAGCCGACACGCTGCATCATGTCACGCACCCGAGCCTTGCGTTCCGCACTTTTCACGTCAGTGTTGATAATAAGCGGCTCTTCAAGCTGGTCGCCGATTTTCCGGCGTGGATTCAGAGAACCATAAGGATTCTGGAATACCATCTGCACCTTGTTGCGCAGAGCCTTCACCTGGGACGCCGAGCCTGTGTCGACCAGCCTGCCGTCCAGCCACAACGATCCCGACGTTGGCGGTTCAATCATGGTGATCTGCCGGGCCAGCGTGGATTTGCCGCAACCGGACTCCCCCACTACAGCCAGCGTTCTGCCCCGTTCCAGCGACAGGGAAACGCCATTGAGGGCCTTCAGCGTGGCGCGCGGCTTCATGAACCCTTGCGACACATCGTAATGCCGTGCCAGATTTTCTGTTTTCAGTACGATATCGTTCATGACTTGATTTCCTGCAGAGGGATCAGCGGAGTATGACAGCGCACTGCCCGGCCGCTATAGCTGATCAGTTCAGGGCGTTCGGCCACGCATCTTTCGTGCACAATCGGACAACGCGGTGAGAGCACGCAACCCGAAGGTCGGTCGTACTGACCTGGCACCATGCCCGGCAGGGTTGACAGACGCCGCGCGCCGCGACAGGACTCCGGGATAGAGGCAATCAGTGCCTTGGTGTAGGGATGTGCCGGCTGGAAAAACACATCGCGCACCGCGCCGGTTTCGGCAACCTGGCCGGCATACATCACCACTGCACGCTGAGCCACTTCGGAAACCACAGCCAGATCGTGCGTAATCATGATTAGTGCCATGCCGTGCTCTTTCTGCAGGCGTAGCAGCAGTTCCATGATCTGGGCCTGAATCGTCACGTCAAGCGCCGTCGTGGGCTCATCCGCAATCAGTAACCTGGGTTCACAGGCGATCGCCATGGCAATCGCCACGCGCTGACTCATGCCGCCCGAAAGCTGATGAGGATAGGCAGATAGCCGCCTTTCAGGATCGGGAATCTCCACCTCGCGCATCAGCGCAATTGCCCGCTGGCGGCGGGCCTTGCGGTCCAGGCCAATATGTACCTTCAGAACTTCCTCAATCTGAAAACCAACGGTGTAACTGGGATTCAGTGCAGTCATCGGATCCTGGAAAATCATGGCGATATCCTTGCCGATAATTTTTCGCTTTTCCCGTGGACTCAGGGTAGACAGTTCTCTGCCGTCGAACAGCATCTGGTCTGAGGTGACCGTCCCCTGCCCGTCCAGCAGTCCCATCATGGCCATCATGGATACGGATTTGCCGGAACCTGATTCGCCGACGATACCGAGCAGTTCACCCTGGTCCACATCCAGGTCAACGCCGTCCACGGCAAAAAATGGTTTTTCCCTGGTGCCGAATTGCACGCACAGATTACGTATAGTCAATAAACTCATTTTTGCCTCTCTACGCCGCGCGCTTCAGTTTGGGATCAAGCGCATCACGCAAGCCATCGCCCACGAGATTAATGGCAAGGACGGTCAGCAGAATGGTCAGGCCGGGAAAAGTCACTACCCACCAGGCGCTGGTAATATAATCACGCGCCGTGGCCAGCATGGTGCCCCATTCGGGCGCCGGAGGCTGTACACCAAGCCCAAGAAAGCCCAGCGCTGCGATATCCAGAATGGCCGAAGAAAATCCCAGCGTCGCCTGCACGATCAGCGGAGCCATGCAGTTGGGCAGCACAGCGATGAACATCAATCTGAGAACACCCGCACCGGACACTCTGGACGCCATGACGTAGTCCTTGCTCAGCTCACTCATGGCCGATGCCCGAACGATACGCATGTAGCCAGGCAGGCCGACCACCGCAATTGCAATCATTGCATTTGTGATACCAGGGCCAAGCACCGCCATGATGGCAATTGCCAGCAGTACCGAAGGAAGGGACATCATGATATCGGCGATGCGCATCAGTACACGGCCTGCCGAATTCGGAAAAAAAGCCGCCAGCAGACCAAGCAAAATTCCCGGAACAAGCGTGATGATCACAGCTGAAAAACCGATGACCAGCGACAGACGCGCCCCATGCATCAGCCGGGAAAGTATATCGCGCCCCGCTTCGTCGGTTCCCAGCAGATAGGCGATACTGCCGCCCTCCTGCCACGCCGGCGGCTGCAGCATATGTTCGCGAAACTGCATCAGCGGATCGTAAGGAGCGATCCACGGAGCAAGAATTGCCGCCAGAACCATGAGAAGCAGAAAACTGAAGCCGGCAAGTGCGCCCCTGTTTTTGGAGAAACTGCCAATGAATTCGCGCAGGGGTGAAGGATAGCCAATCGTCCCCGCGGGTGCCGCAACGTTGTCGGCAGGAATTACCTGAGTCATGTTCGGGCCCTTATTTCGCGTGACGAATTCGCGGATTGACGACGCCATACACCACGTCTACCACAAGATTCACCAGAATGATCAGAATGGCCACAATAAGCAAGCCATTTTGGACTACGGGATAATCCCGGCGGAAAATCGCATCGACCAGCCATTTTCCTATTCCAGGCCATGAGAAGATGGTTTCGGTTAGTACCGCGCCCCCGATTAGCGAGCTGATCTGCAGACCCACTACCGTGACAACAGAAATCATGGCATTGCGAAGCGTATGTACAAAAATGACACGTCTGGGCGATAACCCTTTGGCTTTGGCGGTACGCACATAGTCTTCGCCCATGACTTCCAGCATGGAAGAACGGGTCATGCGCGAGATCACCGCGAGGGGAATGGTGCCCAGTACAATGGAGGGCAAAATCAGATGCATGACAGCATCCAGGAAGGCCCCGCTGTTATATTCGGGATCCTGGATCTGTGCAATCACGGAATCAATCAGCATAAAACCCGTATAAGGCTGCACGTCATACGTCAGGCTGATCCGGCCCGATACGGGTGTCCAGCCCAGATACGAAGAAAACAGCATGATCAGCATCAATCCCCACCAGAAGATGGGCATGGAATAGCCAGTCAAAGACAATCCCATCACGCCATGGTCAAGAATCGTACCCCGCTTGATGGCGGCGAGCACGCCCAGCAGAATTCCGAAAACGGCACCAAACAGCAGCGCACAGATTCCCAGTTCCAGCGTAGCGGGAAACAATGCAATAAATTCGCTCCACACGCTGGCCTGGCTTGAGAAAGACTTGCCGAAGTCACCCTGCAACAGTCCGCCCACATAATGCAGGTATTGCGTATGCAAAGGCTGATCCAGCCCCAGCCTTGCCATCATGGATTTGTACATTTCCGGGTCAACATTACGTTCACCCAGCATTGTCATCACCGGATCGCCCGGGATCATATGGATAAGCAGGAACGTCAGGATCGTGATGCCGAAAAAGGTCGGAATCAGAATCGCCAGACGCCTGAGAATAAAAGAAAACATCGGGCCAGCCTCCGTGGACACTGATGTCAGGTGAAAAAACACCGTATCAATCGTGTCCTGAAAAACAATGACAAAGCGGAAGCCACCCTTGCGGGGCAGCCTCCTCTTTGATTCAAACAAGTACCGAAATCGTTATTTCAGACTGACGCCATAGAACTGGAACAAACCGAAAGGACTGATCTTGAAGCCTTCCACTTTTTTGTTCATGGGTACGTTGACGATCGAGGTTCCGATAGGTGACATCGGCATTTGCTCGTGGAAAATTTTCTGCGCTTCCTTGTACAGCTTGGTGCGTTCTTCCTGATCGGTCACCCGCTTGGCCTTGACCACCAGGTCGTCAAACGGTTTGTAGCAGAAGCGCGAATAGTTGACGCCGCCGACCGAATTGCATGACAGCAGATTGCCGAGCCAGTTGTCGGGATCCCCGTTATCACCCGTCCAGCCAACCATGATGGCATCGTGGGTACCCTGTTTGGCGCGCTTAAGATACTCACCCCATTCGTAGGTACTGATCTTGACTTTGACGCCAATCTTGGCCCAATCAGACTGGATCATTTCAGCCATCAGGCGGCCGTTGGGGTTGTAGGGGCGCACGACCGGCAGAGACCACAAGCCCATGTCGAATCCATCAGGGTAGCCCGCTTCCTTGAGAAGGGCCTTGGCTTTCTCGACGTCTGTCGGACGGCTTTTGATCGTGTCGTCATAGGACCACTGGCTGGTAGGCATGGGACCATCGGCAAGCACGCCCTGACCACCGTAGACAGCCTTGATAATGGCCGGCTTGTTGATGGCCATATCCAGCGCCACCCGCACTTCCGGTTTTTTCAGCTGCTCTTTCTCGGTGTTGTAATAGATAAAGCCAACATTGAAGCCGGGATTGGACTGCACCTTCAGATTGGGATCCTGCTTGAGGCGATCCACATCGGCAGGCAAGGGATACGATGCCAGCTGGCACTCGTTTGCCTTCAGTTTCTGGGCGCGGACAGACGGATCCTTGGTGATGGCAAAAATCAGATTATCGACCAGCGGACCTTCTTCCTTATCCCAATAATCTTTGTTTGCCTTGTAGCGAATCTGTGCATCTTTCTGGTAGCGCTCGAATACGAACGGGCCGGTTCCCAGCGGCTGCTGGTTGATCATTTCCGGTTTTCCATCCTTGAGCAGCTTTTCCATGTATTCCTGCGAAAGAATCACGGCAAAAGGCATGGCCATGTTCTGCACGAAGGCCGCATCCACTTCGTTCAGGACAAACTTGACGGTATTGTCATCCACTTTTTCCACGGACTTCAGGTTCTTGTCCATGCCCATATCGGTAAAGTAGGGAAATTCGGTCGGGTAAGCCTTGCGAAACGGATGATCCTTGCTCATCATGCGCTGGAAGGTATAGACCACGTCGTCTGCAGTCAGACCACGTGTCGGCGTGAAAAACCGCGAAGTCTGGAACTTGACGCCCGGACGAAGATGGAAGGTGTACGTGAGGCCATCATCGGAAATATCCCACTTTTCAGCAAGTGACGGAATCACTTCTGTCGTTCCGCGCTTGAAGGTGACCAGGCCGTTATAGACGGTTTCCGCAGAAACATCAAAATCGGTACCGGCGCTGTATTGTGCGGTATCGAAACCGGCCGGACTGCCTTCTGAGCAGTAGACCAGAGTGCCTGCTGCCTGCGCGGTCGTCGCAAGCCCACCCAGCAGGACTGACAGAATCATGCGTGTCGCATTAATCTTCATGACTGTTCCTTTCTAAATAAGATAAAAAGCCAGCCTGGACGCAAAAATGCGGGGCTGACTTGAACAGCGCAAGATTACAGACCGCCAGTAGGGGGAACAATTAGTAAATACCCACCCTAGGGCGATGAAAAATGACATTGTGTAACCAGATAATTCGAGTAGCCCTGACTCATCCGTTTAGGAAACGAATGAAGTGACTAGGATGGCCTGCTTCGCACATCGGCCAAACGTGAATTGTTTCTAACGCTTTGCTTCGGGAGGAGGCACAGAGTCCTGCGACTGACGGATAGATGGATGCAAAACATGCGACGCGCGCGACGACGCGGCCAGCTGGCCGGGCGCAGAGATCGCAAAGAGAGATGGGGATTTGGGAGAGAAACTTCTGCAGGGAAGCGCTAGTTAAGAATTGCTCGCCCCGCAGGGTATGGCGAATTTCCAAGGCCACCGGATACCACCAGGGGTATCCGATAGCTCAGGGAAAAACACAGGTCAGGCGGGTACCGGAATAATGCCGATCCTTGCCTGCCACTCACGGGGACCCGTGGTGTGCACAGACGTGCCACTGGAATCGACCGCTACGGTCACTGGCATGTCCTTGACTTCAAATTCGTAAATGGCTTCCATGCCCAGATCTTCGAATCCCACCACTTTCGCATTGCGGATCGCCTTGGAGACCAGATAGGCCGAGCCACCCACCGCCATCAGATAGGCAGAACGATGGTTCTTGATGGACTCGATGGCAACCGGGCCGCGCTCGGCCTTGCCGATCATGGCGATCAGACCGGTTTTCTCCAGCATCATGTCGGTGAATTTGTCCATCCGCGTGGCGGTGGTCGGACCTGCGGGACCCACGACTTCATCGCGCACCGGATCCACCGGACCCACATAATAGACAACACGATTAGTGAAATCCACGGGCAGCGGTTCGCCTTTTGCCAGCATGTCCTGAATGCGTTTGTGAGCGGCATCTCGTCCGGTCAGCATTTTACCGTTGAGCAGCAGCGTTTGGCCGGGTTTCCAGCTGGCCACTTCTTCACGCGTGAGCGTATCCAGATTTACCTGCCTGGAGGTATTGTAGTCGGGTGCCCAGTGAACATCGGGCCAGTCAGAGAGCGACGGAGGCGTCAGCGTTGCCACCCCTGAGCCATCCAGCACAAAATGTACATGGCGCGTCGCCGCGCAATTGGGAATCATGGCAATGGGTTTGGACGCAGCATGGGTCGGATACGTATTGATCTTGATATCCAGCACGGTGGTCAGGCCACCCAGGCCCTGCGCACCAATACCCAGTGCATTGACTTTTTCGTACAGCTCAATGCGCAGTTCTTCCAGTTTATTTTGCGGGCCGCGCGCCAGCAGCTCATACATATCAATATCTTCCATCAGCGACTGCTTGGCCATCAGCATGGCTTTTTCTGCAGTACCGCCAACCCCGATTCCGAGCATACCTGGGGGGCACCAGCCGGCCCCCATGAGCGGCACGGTCTTCAGAACCCAGTCCACGATGGAATCGCTGGGGTTGAGCATGGCGAACTTGGATTTGTTCTCTGATCCGCCTCCCTTGGAAGCGACCTGTACGTCTACGGTGTTACCGGGAACCAGCTCGACATGCAGGATACAGGGCGTATTGTCCTTGGTGTTCTTGCGTTCAAATATCGGATCGGACAGAACGGATGCGCGCAGCTTGTTGTCGGGATCCAGGTAACCGCGGCGAACGCCTTCATCACAGGCTTCCTGCAGGGTACAGGACAGATCAAAGCGGACATCCATACCCACTTTGAGGAATACATTCACAATGCCAGTATCCTGGCAGATGGGTCGTCTGCCCTCTGCACACATCCGCGAATTGGTCAGAATCTGGGCAATCGCATCTTTGGCAGCCAGGCTTTCCTCGCGCTCATAAGCGCGCGCCAGGTGCTGGATATAGTCGGCCGGATGATAGTAGCTGATGAACTGAATCGCATCTGCAATAGACTGGATCAGATCATCTTGTTTGATTACAATTGTCATGATTAAAGTATTTACCAGTAAAAATTACCTGCCCTTCCACACAGGGGGGCGTTTCTCGGCGAAGGCCGTGGCGCCCTCTTTGGCGTCTTCCGAAGTAAAGATATGCGCCATCCGCGGATTCTGCAGGGCAAACATATCGTCTGTCCGCCAGTCCTGCGACTCGGTGACCACCTGTTTGACCGTGCGAACTGCCAGCGGACCGTTGGCAGCGATCTTCTCTGCCAATTTTAACGCAGCTTCCAGTGCAGTACCCGGTTCCACCAGCGCGTTGACCAAACCCAGCTCATACCCTCGGGCCGCCGCAATCATGTCACCCGTCAGCAGCGCTTCCATGGCAATGTGATAAGGCAGGCGCCGCGGCAGACGCAACATGCCACCCGAACCCGGTACCAGACCGCGCTTGACCTCTGGCAAGCCGAAGCTGGCGTTATTGGCCGCAACAATCAGGTCGCAGGCCAGTGCCAGTTCAAATCCGCCTGCCAGGGCATAGCCCTCAACGGCGGCGATGAGCGGTTTGGCAGGTGGCGCTTCTGCCAGCCCACCCAGACCGCGACCTGGCACTACGGCGCGACGCTGAGTACGGGCAAATTCCTTCAAATCCATGCCGGAACAGAAGGTATTGCCTTCGCCGCGAAGAATTCCGACAGTCAGGTTGTCGTCGGCATCCAGCCGATCCAGCGCATCGGCAAGCGCAAAGGAGGTGTCATAGGTGAGCGCATTACGGGCCTCGGGACGATTGATGGTCAGCACCAGGACGCGATCCCGTATTTCAGACTTGATTAATTCAGACATGATATCTCCTGACTGTCATTTTTGTGATACCAGAACTTTAAATCATTCCATGGACAAAATCCGTCCAGATGCTCCGAGTCTCGCAAGAAACAGCCGAACAGCGGATCAAATCCGTTAAAATCGGCGATTCAGCTTTTACTAATTATCTTGAGTCGTCCATGCTAACTTTTCAGCAGATTATCCTGAAACTCCAGGAATACTGGGATACCAAGGGTTGCGCCCTGTTACAACCCTACGATATGGAAGTGGGTGCCGGAACCTCGCACACCGCTACCTTTCTGCGCGCGATCGGGCCAGAGCCCTGGCATGCTGCCTATGTGCAGCCATCGCGCCGCCCCAAGGACGGCCGTTATGGCGAGAACCCCAACCGCCTGCAACACTACTATCAATACCAGGTGGTACTCAAGCCCGCGCCACCGGACATTCTGGACCTGTATATCGGCTCGCTCGAGGCGCTAGGCATCAATTCCAAAGAGCATGACATCCGGTTTGTCGAGGACGATTGGGAAAATCCCACGCTGGGCGCATGGGGCCTGGGCTGGGAAGTCTGGCTCAATGGCATGGAAGTGACACAGTTTACCTATTTCCAGCAGGTTGGCGGATTGGATTGTCCCTCTACCCTGGGTGAAATCACCTACGGACTGGAGCGCCTGGCCATGTACCTGCAAAATGTGGAAAGCGTCTACGATCTGGTCTGGACCGCCCGCCCTAACGGAGAAAAGGTTCTATATCGCGATGTGTTCCACCAGAACGAGGTGGAGCAGTCCACTTATAACTTCGAATACGCCAACACCGACATGCTGTTTGCCCATTTCAATGACTACGAGAAGGAAGCCGCGCGACTGGTCGAGATTCCCCTGGCACTGCCTGCCTATGAATCCGTGCTCAAGGCGGCCCATACCTTCAATATGCTGGATGCGCGCGGCGCCATCAGTGTGACCGAACGCGCCGCCTATATCGGTCGTATTCGCAACCTGTCACGCAAGGTCGCCCAGGCTTACTATGATTCACGCGAGCAGCTTGGCTTTCCCATGCTCAAGAATAACAAGGCAGTATCATGAATTCGCCCTTACTTATTGAACTGTTTACCGAAGAATTGCCCCCCCGGGCTCTGCAGAAACTGGGTCAGGCATTTGCTGACAGTCTTACCCAAAGCCTGGCAAAGCAGCATCTGCTGGGTAGTGACAATGTCACCCAACATTTCGCAACGCCACGGCGCCTTGCCGCGCATCTGAGCCAGGTCCTCGCGGTGGCGCCTGATCAGCCCTTTTCGGAAAAGCTGATGCCCGTCAAGGTTGGCCTGGACGCCGAAGGCCAAGCCACTCCCGCCCTGCTGAAAAAGCTGGCGGCAAAAAACCTGGGACATCTGACCCCCGCCGATCTGGTTCGCGAATCTGACGGCAAACAGGAATATCTGGTAGCTCACGGCACAGCGCCCGGCGCCCGGCTGAAAAATGTCCTGCAAACCGTTGTAGAGGGCGCCCTGTCCGGCCTGCCCATTCCCAAAGTGATGCGTTACCAGCTGGCCGACGGCCACACCAGTGTGCGATTCGTGCGTCCTGTCCACGGCCTGGTTGTGCTGCACGGCAGCGACGTATTGCCCATTACGATTCTGGGAATCGACGCCGGTAACCGTACACGTGGCCACCGATTCATGAGCGAAGGCGACATTACACTGAACCAGGCGGACGAGTATGCCAGCGCACTGGCAGAACAGGGGCATGTTATCGCCTCGTTCGACGACCGCCGCGATGCCATTCGCAAGCAACTTGACGAATCGGCCAGTTCGCTGGGCGCATCGCTCGGCGATGAATCCGAAGTCACGCCGCTGCTTGACGAAGTGACTGCGCTGGTTGAACACCCCACCGTTTATGTGGGCCAGTTCGATGAGAAATTCCTGGCAGTGCCTCAGGAATGCCTGATCCTGACCATGCGCCTGAATCAAAAATACTTTCCGCTGTTTGATCCTGCCACCGGCAGGCTGACGCACCAGTTTCTGATCGTCAGCAATATGCAGGTGGACGATCCCCATCACATTATTGAAGGTAACCAGCGCGTGATTCGCCCGCGCCTGGCCGATGCCGAGTTCTTTTTTGAAACCGACAGAAAATCACCACTGGCCTCGCGTGTGGCGCAGCTGGATAATATTGTCTACCACAACAAACTGGGTTCGCAGCATGATCGCATTGAACGACTGCGCCGTATCAGCGTCTTCCTGGCCGATGCCCTGAATGCCGATGCTGCCCACGCTGATCGTGCGGCGCAACTTGCCAAGGCGGATTTAAGTTCCAATATGGTTGGCGAATTTCCGGAACTGCAAGGCATCATGGGCTCCTATTATGCGCAGGCCGATGGCGAACCCGCCGAGGTCGTCAAGGCACTCGCAGGCCAGTACCGGACCCGCTTTGACACGCCGGTAACCGACGATACGTTGGTCAGCGCTGTCCTTTTCATCGCCGAACGCGTGGAAACGCTGGTTGGCATCTGGGGCATCGGGCTGCAACCTTCCGGAGAACGCGATCCTTTCGGTCTGCGCCGCGCTGCGCTGGGCATTATCAGTGCCGTGGAACAACTGGCAGCGGGTGGATATCTGAACGCCACATCGGCAAGCCAGCCGGCATTTGATCTTCCCGCCCTGCTTGACTTTGCCGCGGAAACATTCCAGCCCGGACAGCTGGACAAAGATACCGCGGGCGAAGTGCTTGTCTATGTTTACGAGCGCTATCGCAACCAGCTTAGCAGCGACTACGCCAAGTCGGTGGTAGATGCTGTTATCGCCCTGCGCCCCCCCCTGCAGGAGATGAGCGCCAGAATTCAGGCGGTAACCGCCTTCGCCCAGCTGCCTGAAGCCGAAAGTCTGGCGGCCGCCAACAAGCGGATCGGCAACCTGCTGAAGAAAACCGATGGCGACCTCCCTGACATTGATCCGGGCCTGTTCACGGAACCGGCTGAAAAAGCGCTCTACGAAGCGCTGTCGAGCATTGAATCCACAGCGCGCGCAGATGCGGCCCAGGGACAGTTTGAGAAAAGCCTTGCCGCAGTGGCGCAAACCCGTCCCGCGGTCGATGACTTTTTTACGAATGTCATGGTTATGGCCGATGATCCTGCGATCCGCAATAATCGTCTTGCCCTGCTGTCACAACTGCATGGCATCATGAATCTGGTCGCAGACATTTCAAGGCTGGCACAATGAAGCTAGCCATCCTGGATCGCGACGGTGTAATCAACGAAGACCGTCCCGACTTCATCAAGTCAGCCGACGAATGGGTCGCGCTACCGGGCAGTCTGGAAGCTATTGCACGACTGTCCCGTGCCGGCTGGAAGGTGGTTGTCGCCACCAATCAGTCAGGCTTGGGACGCGGCCTGTTCTCACCCGACGAACTCACTGCCATACATCAGAAAATGCAACAGCAGCTCGCCCTGCTTGGCGGACACATTGATGCCATTTTCATGTGTCCACATCTGCCAGATGCCGGTTGCACCTGCCGAAAGCCTTTACCTGGCATGTTTCTGGAAATCCTGAATCGCTACGATGTACCGGCACACGAGGTTGTAAGTGTCGGCGATTCGCTGCGTGACATCACGGCAGCCCATGCTGCCGGGTGCCAGACCTGGCTGGTCGAAACGGGCAATGGCAAGAAAACGCTTAACGACCCGGGGCTGCCCGATTCAGTACAAGTGCGACCTACGCTGGCTGACGTGGTAGAAAGCTGGCTTACGGAATCCTGATCATGCTCCTTTTGCGCTCTGTTCTATTTGTACTATTTCAGGCAATCACAGTTGTACCCTACGCCATCAGCTGCGTTCTGGTCATGCCGCTGCCCTTTATCTGGCGCTATCGCTATACGGTGCTGTGGCCACGCATGGTACTGTGGGCCGCCAAAGTGCTGGTGGGCATCCGCTACAAAACCAAGGGCACAGAGAACATTCCCGATGCGCCAATCATCTATCTGAGCAAGCACCAATCCACGTACGAAACCATGTTTTTTGCCTGGTTTCTGCCGCGACCGGCCTGCTTCGTCTACAAGCGTGAACTCAATTACATTCCGTTTTTCGGCTGGGGCCTGGCCAGTCTGCGCAATATCGCCATCGACCGAAAGCAGGGAAAAAATGCCATGCAGCAGGTCATGGAAATCGGCACGCAGCGACTGGCAGAGGGTCGTGCGCCGGTTCTCTTTCCCGAAGGGACCCGGATTCCTCCCGGACTGGCAGGCAGCTACAAGCTGGGCGGCACTCGACTCGCTGTCCATTCCGATACCCCGATTATTCCGGTTGCGCACAATGCCGGAGAATGCTGGCCTAAAAAACCCTTTGTGAAAAGGCCGGGGCTAGTCACGATTTCGTTCGGACCACCCATCGAGCCAGCCGGCAGAGCACCCGACGAAGTGATGGCAGAGGTACGGGCATGGATCGAGGGCGAAATGCGCGTACTGAACCCTGAACGCTACCATGACGTCGCAGTCTGAACTCTTCCACACCTCTGCTCCGCTTCTGCCCGATGGCGCGCGCCTGCGCACCGTTGCGACCACAGAAGGGCTGATCCAGTTTATGTTGTTGCGCAGCCGTCGTCGCAGTATCGGATTTGTGATTGGCAGCGATGGACTGCGCGTGACTGCGCCGTACTGGGTCTCTCTGAAGCAGATTGATGAAGCGGTTTTGGAAAAATCTGCGTGGATACAGCGCAAGCTGGATTTCTGGCGAGAACGCCTTGAGTCTGCTACCGATGCGCAGGCAACCTGGCGGTCGTGCACACAGCTTCCCTATCTTGGTGTCACGATTTCAGTTGACATTGACAGCGAGGCCCGCAAGCCACATTTTGACGGCGAGCCTTTTCGCCCCCGTGACCGCGATACGCTCTGGCTACCTCTTTCGGCAACCGATCCCGACGAGCGGCGTGTCGCGGCGGCACGCTGGCTGCGCGCGCAGGCGCAGGATTATATCGATGAACGTATCCGTCTGCTGGCTGCCAGCGCAGGCCTGCACTTCCACGCGTGGCGACTGTCACGCGCACGTGCGCGATGGGGTTCATGCAACAGCAGCGGCAACATTCGACTTAATTGGCGCCTCATTCACTTTTCTCATGATGTTATCGACTATGTAATTGCTCACGAGCTAGCACACCTGAAGCAGATGAATCATAGCGCCAGGTTCTGGGAGCAGGTTGGCATCATCCTGCCCGGCTACGAAACTGCCATGCGGAAACTGAAAACCACGGATATGTCGGCCCTGCCGGAACTGGAGTCCTGAAACCCGGGTGAGTTGTGTGCGTCCGGCAATCCCATGGCCGATTCACGGCCTTGTCTTCCTCTTGCATTCTTTGATGCCATTGCAGATGTGGGTGTCCGCAGATACCGTAATCCGGACGTCTGCTCACCCAGAAAATGCCGTTTCCGGTGCAGTACGCGGACAGTGATCGTGTATCATAGGAACTCGCATTTGCGAGACGAATCACTTTACGAAACTACGAGGACATCATGCAATTTCTGCACACCATGTTACGCGTTGGCGACCTGGAACGATCCATTGAATTTTACACAAATGTCATCGGCATGAAACTGCTGCGCCGTTCCGAAAATCCCGAATATAAATATAGCCTGGCCTTCCTGGGATTTGAAGCCAACCCGCATCAGGCCGAACTTGAACTGACCTATAACCATGGCACCAGCCAGTACGATATGGGTGACGCCTATGGACATATTGCAATCGGCGTACCTGATGCGTATGCAGCCTGTGAGGCCGTGAAAAAAGCCGGTGGCAATGTCACACGCGAAGCCGGACCGGTCAAGGGTGGCACGACAGTAATTGCATTTGTGCAGGACCCTGATGGCTACAAAATCGAGCTGATTGAACGTAAGGATATGGCATCAGAAGGTACCGGTCTTCGCTGAGCCACCTTTCCCTATCACAAATAGCATAGCGGCTGTCCGCCGCTGAATCCGCCACAGGAACCGCCTTCATGACCATGCAGACCAACGCCAGACGTCGTACCAAGATTGTTGCCACACTGGGCCCCGCGACCACTTCCGAAGCGCAAATCGAAGCCATGATTGATGCCGGGATGAACGTTGCCCGCTTCAATTTTTCGCATGGAGAGCCCGATGATCATCGCGAGCGAGCGCGGATTATCCGCAAGCTGGAAGAGAAGCTTGATGTGCATATTGCCATTCTGGGTGATTTGCAGGGCCCCAAAATCCGGATTGCGCGGTTTGAAAACCAAAAAGTCATGCTGGAACAGGGACAGGAATTCGTTCTGTCCAACGGTTACCCGTACGAGAAAGGCACAGCCCACATCGTGGGCATCGATTATCCCGAACTGGTGACCGACTGCCGGCCAGGCGATGAGCTTCTGCTGGACGATGGCCGCATTGTGCTTGAGGTGGTCCGGGTGGAAGGACAGAATGTGTACACCACCGTCACTTCGGGCGGCGAGCTGTCCAACAACAAGGGTATCAACCGTCGCGGCGGCGGCCTGTCTGCACCCAGCCTGACCGAAAAAGACAAGGCCGATATTCAGCTGGCGGCAGAAATCGGCGTCGATTTCATTGCGGTTTCCTTCCCCCGTTATGGACGGGATATGGAAGAAGCACGAAGACTGGTTGAGGAGGCAGGCAGCCACGCATGGATTATTGCCAAGATTGAACGGGCCGAAGCTGTAGCGGACGACCGCGCACTTGATGAACTGATCGCGGCAAGTGACGGCGTCATGGTTGCCCGTGGTGATCTGGGCGTGGAAGTGGGCGACGCGGAACTGGTAGGCATACAGAAAAATATCATTCGTCATGCGCGCACACTGAACAAGTTCGTGATTACCGCGACGCAAATGATGGAATCCATGATGAATCATCCGTTTCCCACCCGCGCCGAAGTGTCCGATGTGGCCAATGCCGTGCTGGATTACACCGATGCCGTCATGCTTTCCGGAGAAAGTGCGTCTGGCCTTTATCCTGTGGAAACAGTCAAGGCAATGGCGCGTATTTGCCTGGGTGCCGAAAAACACCCCACCACGACCCAGTCCCGCCACCGTTTGGGCGAAACCTTCACGCGTTTTGATGAGACCATTGCCCTGGCAGCCATGTATGCTGCGAATCATTTTCACAAAGTACGCGCCATTATTTCACTGAGTGAGAGTGGCCATACTCCGCTGATCATGTCGCGTATCCGCTCGGGTGTGCCAATCTATTGCCTGACGCCACACGACAGCACGCGTAACCGTGTCGCACTGTTCCGGGGGGTGTATCCGGTACATTTCGACCCCTCGGTGGTCAGGGATACAGATGTGGCACGAGCTGCCGTAGCACAACTGCTCAAGTACCAGTCACTGAGTCGCGGCGACTGGGTGCTGCTTCTGCAGGGAGATCATTACGGCGTGATTGGCGCGACCAATAGTATGAAACTGCTTTGCATGGATGATTTTCTTGATGAATGACCCTCTTTATATCGTCATCGCCCCCGACTCGTTCAAAGAGAGTCTTTCCTCTTCGGGAGTCGCCCAGGCGATTGCCGAAGGCATACAGGAGATCGTGCCCGATGCCACCCTCATTTTGATGCCCATGGCCGATGGTGGCGAGGGCACGGTCGAAGCTATCGCCAGCAGCACGAACGCGCCCTTGCTGCAAGTGGATACCGTTAACGCGCTGGGTGAAGCCGTCCAGGCCCAATGGGTCATGCTGGCTGACCAGACCGCGGTAATCGAAATGGCCAGTGCCGCAGGCCTGGAGCAGATAGCTGAAGACAACCGTGATATCCGGCGTGCCAGTACCTATGGGCTGGGAAAACTGGTAACCACTGCCCTGGATCAGGGCGCCCGCCGTATCGTGCTGGGACTGGGTGGATCGGCCACCAACGATGGCGGCAGCGGGCTGCTTGACGCACTGGGGGTACAATTTCTCGATCAGTCAGGAGATCGGCTGCCACAAGGGCCTGCCGCCCTTTATGACCTCGCCAAAATTGATTTGTCCGGCATGGATCCCCGGGTTGCCGATACGGAGTGGCTGATTGCGTCTGACGTCAATAATCCGCTTTGCGGCGATCATGGGGCATCGGCGATTTTTGGCCCGCAAAAAGGTGCAAGTGACGAAGATGTCCGGTATCTGGATGAGGCGCTTTCCCACTTTGCCGATGTAACAGCGAAAACGCTTGGCAATGATGTACGTGATCAGCCTGGCGCGGGCGCTGCAGGCGGACTTGGCTTTGCTGCCCTGGCGTATTTGAAGGCCGTTTTCAAGCCCGGTGTGGAAGTGGTTGCTGAATATGCGGGTCTGGATGTACATCTGCAGAAAGCAGATTTGGTCATCACCGGCGAGGGCCGCCTGGACGCCCAGACGCTGCGGGGCAAAACCATTGCCGGCATCGCCGCCCTGACGCGCCGACATCAGGTGCCACTTATCGCGTTGGCTGGCTCCCTGCATCACGACTATACGAAAGTATATGAAGGGGGAATCACTGCTGCCTTCAGCCTACCGGCCGGGCCCATGACCTTGAAAGATACGATGCAGCAGACCCGTGAATTGCTAACCCGGCGCAGCCGCGATATCCTGGCCGTTTTCCTCGCCGGGCGTCAATCCCGCAAGCCGTAGCAAGGATTTGATGCCAGTGGCATCTGGCGTGTCGGGCCAGCCCTGGCTTCAGGTGTCCAACAGGGGCAGACCAGTGTTCCCTTTCGGCACGGGTGCTGTTGCAGAAGTGCTGTTGCAGACGCCCTATTGCAGGCGTTCTGTTGCACGACGTCTGTTCCTTCTGCGCTGTTTTTTTAATTATCGCCAGCAGACATTCTCGCACTAGTTGATCAGGCAAACACGCAAGTAAAACTCAAGCGAGCACACCCTGATCCACCAGGTAATCGGCTAGCCGAATGAAGTCGGCAACAGACAATTGCTCGGCTCTGGCGGTCTCTTTGATATTGACTACGTCCCAGTCCACCAGCCAGTCAGCCAGCACGCGGCGCAGCATTTTGCGGCGCTGGGAAAACGCCCGGGCAACCAGCTGGGAAAATGCCTTCTCGCTTTTTGCCCTGGGGCGATCGTCCGGCAGCGGCACCATGCGCACAATCGCCGAGGTCACTTTAGGTGGCGGATCGAAAGCTTCGGGGGGTACGTTAAACAAATGACGCATGTTATAACGGGACTGCAGCATTACTGACAGGCGACCGTAATCGCCCTCGCCAGGTCGCGCGACCATGCGTGCAATGACTTCTTTCTGCAGCATGAAATGCTGATCACGTACCTGTTCGGCAAAATCGACCAGGTGAAACAACAAAGGGCTGGAGATATTGTAGGGAAGATTTCCGACAATACGCAGGTCACTGCCAAACGCCGCGAAATCGACAGTCAGGGCATCGGCCTCGTGGATCGTCAGTGTGTCTTCCGGGAAACGCTTGCGCAGACGGGCCGCCAGATCGCGATCAATCTCAATGACAGTAAGATGATCCAGGCGCTCATGCAGCGGGACCGTAAGCGCAGACAGCCCGGGCCCGATTTCGATAACCCGGTCACCCCGCGAGGGGCCAATGGCACGCACAATGGATTCGATCACACTTTCATCGGTCAGAAAATTCTGGCCAAACCGCTTGCGTGCCTGATGGACTGCCATTCTACCCTGCTCTACGATTTGTCTTTCTGGTTAGTCAGGCGATTGTCGATATAGGCCTTGGCACGCAATTGCTGCAACCAGTCCTCATAAACCGGTTCTGCCCGTTTTTCAAACAGGGACTGACGCGCCAGATTGCGGCGGATTTCCGGCTTTTTGTCGGAACTGCGACGATCTTCCACAGTAATCAGGTGCCAGCCGAACTGCGACCGTACCGGCGCACTAATCTGACCAGGCTGCAGCGCATTCATGGCTTTCTCAAAAGCAGGATCTGAAGCGCCGGGAGGTACCCAGCCAACGTCGCCACCCAGCGGTGCCGAGGTATCCTGGGAATATTTTTTGGCGGCATCGGCAAAAGACATGCCACCCTCAATCTGACGGCGGATATCTTCAATTTTTGCGTGCGCCTGCCTATCGGAAAATACCGGCGTGATTTTGATCAGAATATGGCTGGCCTTGGTCTCGGTAATATTCACCGGCCCCTGCTGTTTTGCCATTTTTTCAATGGGCGGTACAGGTGGTGGGGGTGGCGCTGGCGGCTGTACCGTAACCACGCGCTTGTTTTCCTTAATCAGTCCACGACGTTCCACCACTTTCAGAATATGAAAGCCGTTAGGCGCCTTAAATACCCCGGTCGTGCGACCATCCGGCACTTTTTTCGTGACATTCACAAACAGCGATGGCCAGTCTTCGAACATCCGGATACCCAGTTCACCACCGGCAGAGGCCTCTGGACCGTCAGAGTATTCCTTGGCGACGCTGGCAAAGTTAGTGCCTGCGCGCAACTTGGCCATGGCTGCATCCGCCTTCTTGCGTGCTGCTGCGACCACATCCTCGCTGGAGTTATCCGGCACGCGAATGTAGATGTGCTGCAACGCAATGGCCTTGGGCTCAAACGAGCGCTCGACCACCACCTGTTTCTGTGGCGGCGGCTTGGGCTGATTCTCTCGTGCTGCAGCCTTGCCCGGCAGAATCCCTGTGGGATTCTGCTTCAGGAAGGCGTCTACGTCAGATTCATTGATATTGACACGGCTCTGGATGATGCGGGTGCGCAACTCTTCCATAACCATTTCGTTACGCAGATTACGCGTATAGTCGTTCCAGTTCAACCCCATCTGTTCGATGGCGGGCCGCAGTTTCTCCGGAGGCAGATTGTTGCGCTGGGCAATATTTTCCATCGCCTGGGACAGTTGCGCATCGCTCACCTTGATGCCGAACTGCTCGGCATCCTGTCGCATGAGTTTTTCATCGATCATCGACTGCAATACTGCCTGCTCGGCCTGATTCTGGCCCCCGCTGGTGACACGATTGCTGGCCATGCGCTGCTGAAGCTCACGCATGGTAATGATTTCATTGTTGACGACGGCCGCGATACCATCAGCGAACTGCCCGGGCGCACGCTGCTGCGGCGCACCTGATTTCTTTGCCTGCTGCGCCTGCACTGCAGGCGGCAGCGCAATAAAAATGGCGGGGATGGCGAGAGCAACGGCTGTTCTCATGAAACCCAATTTACGCATTATTCATACCTTTCAAATGATGTCCTAGCCGGAACAGGAGTATTGACGCTTTCATATCCTGGCACATTCTGTCTTAACAATTCCATCGGATCTTTGCCGACTGAGCCCAATCCTGCCAATTCCAACTGAAAGAATATAGCAGAATTCGAATCCTGTTTCGAAACGGCGTAACGTTTCAAAACAACTCGTCCGGTCCAGCAGCAATCCCCTTTATACTCCACACCCACTATATGCTGGGTGACCCGGCTTTCCTTGAGCGAATAATCAACCCTGCCCACCCCGTAAAGCTTGCGGGTAAATGGCCACTGTCCGGCGAAACTGACCGTCTCCTTGCCCTGAAGCTGATAAGACAGCGGATTACCCTGATTGATGTCGGTGCGCTCTTCGTCTGCATACGGGTCGCGCTGGTATCGGTAGGACAGCGAGAGCGAGGTCAGGCGCTTGGGCGTCCATTTGACCGACGCAAAGCTCTGCGTGGTCTTGCCCTGATACGGATCTACCTGCAGGGCCGCCTGTGTCGTGAATTTATTGGTCAACGCGGCTTCGGCACCGAAAATCCAGTCCGATTTGGTGCCGATACGCGGCGATTCATAAGGCAACGTGACCCGTTGCGTGTCGAAATATCTTCGCTGCGCGATCTGCAGGGCCAGCCGCTGAAAGCCGGTATCCTTGTCGAACCAGCGCGATGTCAGACCCAGCGTGACCTGATTGGCATTATTGATCCGGTCCCAGCCACCGTTATAGCGGTTTTCGGAAAAAGCACTGGCAAAACCGAACTGGCTGACATCGGTATCGAAGATGGGAATATCGCTCTGATCCTGATATGGGATGTACAAATAGTACAGCCGGGGTTCCAGGGTCTGCGTACTCGGGTAGCCGAAAAGCGTCGTATCGCGTTCGAAGGTCATCCCGGCATCCAGCGACAGGATGGGCAGAACCCGTGACAGGGATCGGCGCTGGTTGCCGCTCTGGCTGTAGAATGAATATTCTCCGTAACGGGTAAACCAGTCGGTTTCATATTGTGATGCATGCACGCCAACTTTCGGGGTGATATACCAGCCAGACCGCACAATGGGGTAGCTGAGCGTGGTATAGGAGGTCAGGCGCGTACCGTTGGGGCGCAGATGACCGTCAGTCTGGTCAATGACGTCGTCTGTGAGCTTGGAACCGAAATAGGTTGGATATTCGAATCGCGTCAGGGTGTTGGTGGTTTCCATATCCAGGCCGTGCCAGTCGAAACGCGCCCCGTGCACGCGCAGCTCAGGGACTTTCTCGTACTGACCATAAATGTCGTCCGTGGTCGAGTCCTGCAGCGTCTGGTACTTCTGAATTTGCAGATAGCCGTCCCAGTACTTGTAGCCCGAAAAGCCCAGCGTGATATTACGGTTCAGGTACGTTTTGTCGGCCTGTGTAACGGTAGATATGTCGGTGAAATCACGGTAATAATCATCGTCAGAGACGCCGTTCCAGTCTACCGACAGATTGAAATTGAGCCCAAGCATCGAGCCCAGCGATTGCACATGGCGCCAGGAATACATCCAGCGTGAGCGGTCCAGTTGCTTATCTTTGGACATATAGGTGCCGGACAGCGTACCGGTATAGTTCGGCTGCATATAACGGAATTCGGCGCCCATTTGCGGCCCGCGTTTGCTCAGATACCGTGGAAACAGTGTCAGATCGTACTGCGGATCCAGATTGATGAAGTACGGCGCAGTCAGGTCCAGCCCACTACGCGACGTCATGCCGTATGTGGGTGTAAGAAAACCCGTTTTCTTCTCTGCCCGGATCGGAAAAGTCAGATACGGCGACCACAGCACCGGCACGCCTTTGATGTAAAGCGTACCGTCTTCGGCGATCCCTTCGTTTTCGTCGTTGTACAGATTCACATTGGACGAGCGGATCTGCCAGAACGGCTGTTCACAGCTGCATCCACTATAGGTGGCGTCTTTGAGATTCAGATGGTTGTCATCGATGATATTGGCTTCAGCTGCCTGACCCTTCCCGCCCGTTGCCAGACTGTAGACCGGCGATGTAATGGTGCCGTTAACCTTGTCGATGTTGTATCGCAGGCCGGGACCCGTAATCAGGTTGCCGTCCCGCAGCAGGCGCGCATTGCCGGTGGCCGTGACGGTACCTGAGCTGCGATCGTAATCGATGGTATCTGCCTTCAGAATGGCGTCGGGACGGCGAATCTGGGAACCACCATCCAGCGTGATACGATTGGTATTATCCGTAACGTCAGCCCGTGCACTATCGGTAAATGTGACAATCTCATCATTGTTGAGAGCTGGACTCGTCAACATCGGTGAGACATACAGACGGGGCACAGTGCTCTGCCCGATCCCGGGCACCGAGACACCGGTCTGGGCAAACGCGATGGGGGATACGGTCAGAAGGAATAGGTGACAGATCTTTCGCACTGTGCTTTTTACCGGAAATAATTTAAGAAACCTGTCCTGCTGCCCTGTTCCCCGGGGCTGAGACGGGAAAATCAATCTGTCCCCGCAACAAATCGCCGTGAGCCTTTTCAGACTTGCAGCCTGCGCGGGACAAAACAGAGGATACCGCATAAAATACGGAAGGCCTGAAGTTTTTACTTTAGCCCGATATTATAGTTATCAACAGCAAACTGCGGCAATGCCAGTCCCATTTGCAGAAATAAAAATCAGAGCGCGGCACAAGCGCCTGATATCAAACCTTTTTTCGCGACAACTTCTCATGACGACCCCTGCAGCCTCCTCCGCTCACCCAAACGCCCCTTCCTCAACCGGCGTGGACGACCGTTATGCACTGGTTCAGACCTGGCTGGCCTCTCTGGCCGAAAAATACGGGATGCGCGCCGACAGCCTGCGCCCCGCATCCAGCGACGCCAGTTTCCGCCGCTACTTCCGTGTGGATGCAGAAGCCGGAAGCCTGATCATTATGGACGCCCCGCCTGCCCACGAAGATTGCCGCCCTTTTCTGGATATCGCGCGGCGACTGGACAGCGCAGGCCTGAATGTACCCCGCATTCTGGAAGAAGATACCAAAAGCGGCCTGCTGCTGCTTACCGACCTGGGCAATGATACGTATTATCACCGTATCGTCGCAGGGTTGGACGATGCCGTGCTTCAAACGTATTATCGTGATGCACTGCAGGCGCTCGTCCACATGCAGCAGGTTCCGGCAGGAGATCTGCCCGTATACGACGCTGTAAGACTGAAGCAAGAGCTTTCACTGTTTCCCGACTGGTACGTTGCGCGCTACTGCAAAACAACGCTGAGCGACAAGGAGCAAACAGCGCTGGAGGCGATCTTCGGACAGCTTACTGCCCATAATGCACGACAGGCCACCTGCTTTGTTCATCGGGACTTTCATTCACCTAACATTATGTTCAACGACCATCCTGAAAACGGTCGTGGTCCCGGTATCATTGACTTTCAGGACGCCGTGCTGGGCCCCATTTCCTACGATCTGGTTTCACTGGTCATGGACGCACGTACCACCTGGGAAGAACCGCAGCAGCTGGACTGGGCCATCCGGTACTGGGAACTGGCAAAGAAAACGGGTCTCCCGGTTCCCGCCGATTTTGCGGACTTTCACGTTGATTACGAGTGGATGGGGCTGCAGCGCAATCTGCGAATCCTGGGTGTGTTTGCCCGGCTGTCCATCCGTGACGGCAAG
Organism: Pseudomonadota bacterium; assembly: GCA_023389155.1. GTDB lineage: Bacteria > Pseudomonadota > Gammaproteobacteria > Burkholderiales > Burkholderiaceae_B > Advenella. Next base: position 1,782 of record JAEWEV010000034.1, on the reverse strand, counting down.
CCTCATTATCAGCAGCATATGCCACGCGTAAACGGATATGTACGCCAGGTAGCTGCCAGGTACAATGCCTTCCGTCCCCTACTGCGTCTGCTTGACCGGCTGGACAATATCGAAACGAAAGTGGGATATACATTTTGATTCAAACCATGATTCTGGCGGCAGGACGCGGTGAACGCATGCGTCCCCTGACCGACACGCTTCCCAAACCGCTGCTTCCCGTCGATGGCAAACCGCTGATTGTGCATCATCTGGAGCGTCTGGCCTCCGTAGGCATTACCGACGTCGTCATTAACCACGCGTGGCTGGGTGACCGGCTGGAGGCGGAACTGGGCGATGGCAGCCAGTTTGATGTCGCAATCCAGTATTCCCGTGAGACCACGGCTCTTGAGACGGCTGGTGGCATTGCGCAAGCACTGCCGCTGCTTGGCGATCAGCCGTTCCTGGTGATTAACGGCGACGTCTGGTGCGACTGGAATCCCATGCAGGCCGTCAGCGTGGTGAATCGTCTGCACGATTCCCCCTCCCAGGCCTGGCTGCTGATGGTGGACAATCCGGCACATCATCCGGAGGGCGATTTCCATCTGAACACCCAGGGTTACCTCAGTCCGCGCACGCAAAATGCGTCAGCACTTACCTATGCCGGTATCGGCGTCTACCACCCCAGCCTTTTCCGCAATATCGAGGCTGGGCAACCGGTACCGCTTGCCCCGCTGTTGAAGATGGCCATGTCGACACGCTCCATAGAGGGTTTCCACTACTCAGGGAAATGGACCGACGTCGGCACACCCGAAAGGCTGGCCGAACTTGACCGGGAACTGCGCAACGCCCGCTAAATCGCCGGCAGAAAATGTACAATATCATGCTGTTGATTTACGGATTACCTTCCCATGTTTGGATCTTCAAAAAGAGCCGCCTTCAAACCTTCTGTTTTTGAAACAAGCAGCCGTCGCCGCCATCGTCGCATGCCGCCCTGGGTGGGCGTGCTTTTTACCGGAATTATTATCGGAGCAGGTGGCTACTGGTTCCTGCAAACCAACTATGGTCCCAAGCGCCTTAGTCTGGATGAATCCAATAAACTGACCAGCGAGGTCACATCGTTGACGGCAGACCGCCAGCGCCTGCAGTCCCAGCTCGAGTCGGTGACACAGGAGCGCAACGCCCTTAAAACGCAGCTGGAATCCCAGACAGGGGCCTTGAACAAAATCCAGAACCAGGCCAAAGAGCTGTCCAGTAACCTGGCGCTTATCAAGAAAGTCATTCCCGCCGATCCTACCGGAAGCGCACTGGGCATCCGGGTGGGCGAATTCAGCGGGCCGACGGGCAAGCTGAGCTACAGCATGCTGCTCATGAAGAAAAACGAGCAGGACGCCGATTTTCAGGCCTCTATCGAGTTCGCCGTCAATGGCCGCTATCGCAACGGTCGTTCCGGTACTGCTGAACTGGACCCGATTCCGCTTGATGTCACCGACTTCCAGCAGGTGAACGGAACAGTGGATATCCCGCCTACCATGACCCCGCGCCGCGTTACCGTTAAAATTACCGATGTGGCAACCGGGAAAGTGATCACGACACGCACTTTCCAGGTCGGCCGCTGATCCGCGGCGCAGGCACCGCTGTTTCCGATTTCAGCGTATTTCTATCGCTTGCGCTATTTTCTACCCTTTGGCAAGATGAGGCACTATGGACAAGCAACTGACAAAAATTCTCGTCGTCGATGACGATCCTGCCCTGCGCCAGCTTCTCGCGGAATATCTCAACCGTCATGGTTACGATACGCTGCTT
>JAEWEV010000021.1 GCA_023389155.1 Pseudomonadota bacterium | reverse complement strand
CAATCAACGCGGGAATGCTGGTTATGAAAGGAAATAACATGGAACTCAATGGCGCCGATATCGTCGTGCGCTGCCTGGCCGAAGAGGGCGTCGAGCACGTTTTCGGTTACCCTGGCGGCGCGGTGCTCTACATTTACGACGCAATATACAAACAGAAAGATTTCAAGCATATTCTCGTGCGACACGAGCAGGCTGCCGTGCATGCCGCTGATGCCTATTCCCGTTCCTCCAACAAGGTAGGGGTCTGTCTGGTCACCAGCGGACCGGGGCTGACCAATGCGGTCACCGGTATTGCCACGGCCTACATGGACTCGATCCCGCTTGTCATCATCAGCGGACAGGTACCGACCAAGGCCATTGGTGAAGACGCCTTCCAGGAATGCGACACTGTCGGTATCACCCGGCCTTGTGTGAAGCACAACTTCCTGGTTCGTGATGTCAGGGATTTGGCAGACACCATGCGCAAGGCTTTCTTCATCGCCCGCACGGGCCGTCCCGGCCCGGTTCTGGTAGATATCCCCAAGGATATCTCCATGACACTGTGCAAATACGCCCCACCCAAGTCCGAGATCAAGATGCGCTCCTATGCGCCCGTGGTCAAGGGTCATTTGGGTCAGATCAAGAAAGCCGCGCAACTGCTGGCCAACGCCGAGCGGCCCATGATCTACGCGGGCGGCGGCGTCATTCTCGCGGATGCCTCCGAAGAACTGCGCGCGCTGGTACGCATGAGCGGCGCGCCGGTAACCACTACGCTTATGGCACTGGGAGCACAGAATCCCGATTCCGAGCAATATCTGGGTATGCCCGGCATGCATGGCACGTACGAAGCCAACATGTCCATGCAGAACTGCGATGTGCTGATTGCCGTTGGCGCCCGCTTTGATGATCGCGTGATTGGCAATACGAAGCATTTTGCCCAGTCGCAGCGCAAAATCGTCCATATTGATATCGATCCGTCTTCCATTTCCAAGCGCGTGAAAGTGGATATTCCCATTGTGGGTAATGTCAAGGAGGTGCTGCAGGACATGAACCAGCAGCTGGCCGATGCGCAGACAGAGCAGAAATCTCCTCGTTCCCTGCAGAACTGGTGGAAACAGATCAATGAATGGCGTGGCCGCAATTGTCTCAAGTACGATCACGGCAGCGAACTGATCAAACCCCAGTTTGTGATAGAAACCCTGTGCAAGGTCACCGAAGGCAATGCCTATGTGACATCCGACGTGGGTCAGCACCAGATGTGGGCGGCACAGTATTACCGTTTCAACCATCCGCGGCGCTGGATCAATTCCGGCGGCCTGGGCACCATGGGTGTTGGACTGCCGTATGCCATGGGCGTGCAGATGGCCCATCCCGATGCGCAGATTGCAGTCGTCACAGGCGAAGCCTCCATCCAGATGAATATCCAGGAGCTGGCCACCTGCACACAGTACCATTTCACACCGAAAGTGCTGTGCCTGAACAATCGCTATCTGGGCATGGTTCGTCAGTGGCAGGAAATCGATTACCAGTCACGCTATTCCGAATCCTACATGGATTCCATCCCCGACTTCGTCAAACTGGTCGAAAGCTATGGTCATATCGGTCTGCAGATCGATAAACCGGCAGATGTCGAGCCGGCCATCCGGGAAGCTTTTGGCAAGCATAAAGACCGTCTGGTCTTTCTGGACTTCATCACGGACCGGACTGAAAACGTCTGGCCCATGGTCAAGGCCGGCAAGGGCCTGACGGAAATGCTGCTGGGTTCAGAAGACTTGTAAGGGGAAACCATGAAACATATTATCTCCATTCTGCTGGAAAATGAACCTGGTGCACTTTCGCGCGTGGTCGGTCTTTTCTCCGCCAGGGGCTATAACATTGAAACGCTCACGGTTGCGCCTACTGAAGATGCAACCCTGTCGCGCCTGACTATCATGACCGCCGGGTCCGAGGAAGTGATCGAACAGATCACGAAACACTTGAACCGTCTGGTTGATGTGGTTAAAGTAGTCGATCTGACCGAAGGGGCACATGTCGAGCGCGAACTCATGCTGGTCAAGGTTCGTGCCGTAGGCAAGGAGCGCGAAGAAATCAAGCGCCTGGCCGACATCTTCAGGGGCCATATTGTGGATGTGACTGACAAGTCCTACACAATCGAACTGACCGGCGTGCAGGACAAGATCCAGGCCTTTCTGTCGGCCCTGGATCGTAGCGCAATCCTGGAAACGGTTCGCACGGGTGTCTCCGGTATCGGACGTGGCGAACGGATCCTGCGCGTGATGTAACTGGCTGGCAACGCAGTACAGCAAATTAAATATATAAATTCAACTAATTCTTGAGGCTTTAAATGAAAGTTTTTTACGATAAAGATTGTGACCTGTCCCTGATCAAAGGAAAAAACGTTGCCATTATCGGTTATGGTTCCCAGGGTCATGCCCATGCGCTGAATCTGCACGAATCTGGTGTTAACGTAACTGTGGGTCTGCGCAAAAACGGCGCGTCATGGAGCAAGGCCGAAAACGCTGGCCTGAAAGTGGCGGAAGTGGCCGATGCCGTCAAAACTGCAGATCTGGTCATGATCCTGCTGCCTGACGAGAACATCGCCCAGGTCTACAAAGAGCACGTTCACGGAAACATCAAGGCCGGTGCTGCACTTGCTTTTGCACACGGTTTCAACGTGCATTACGGCCAGGTCGTACCACGGGATGACATCGACGTCATCATGATTGCCCCCAAAGCTCCGGGTCACACCGTACGTGGAACGTACTCCCAGGGCGGCGGCGTGCCTTCCCTGATTGCTGTACATCAGGATAAATCCGGCGCTGCGCGCGATGTCGCTCTGTCTTATGCCAGCGCCATCGGTAGCGGTCGTGCCGGCATCATCGAAACCAACTTCCGTGAAGAAACCGAAACCGATCTGTTCGGCGAGCAGGCCGTACTTTGCGGGGGTGCGGTTGAGCTGATCAAGGCTGGTTTCGAAACACTGACTGAAGCCGGGTACGCTCCCGAAATGGCATACTTTGAATGCCTGCACGAGCTCAAGCTGATCGTTGACCTGATCTACGAGGGCGGCATCGCCAACATGAACTACTCCATCTCCAACAATGCCGAGTACGGTGAGTATGTGACCGGCCCGCGCATCGTGACAGATGAAACTCGCCAGGCTATGCGTGAGGCACTCAAAGACATCCAGACTGGTGAGTACGCGAAAAGCTTCATCATCGAAAACGCCGCTGGTGCACCTACGCTGACATCACGTCGTCGCATCAACGCCGAATCCGAAATCGAAGTGGTTGGTGCCAAACTGCGTGCCATGATGCCATGGATCGCCAAAAACAAACTGGTTGATCAAAGCAAGAATTAAGAGTAGGCTTTTGCGCCGGAAGCGGTATTTTCGGTTCTGGCGCAACGCGACTGTCTTCGGCTCCGATGGCCGGGCAGGCCATGGACTTTCTGTTCACGGCCACAGCAGGCAGATTGCGCTATTTCTTTATCGAAACCTCTGCCTGTCAGAGGTTTTTCTTTTTAAGGTCGGCAAGCTATGAATATCAAAACCCTTATTGCGGCGGGCATTCTTGCCGCCAGCACCTTTACCACAGCTGTGATCGCCCAGGAAGTGCTCAAAGTGGGCGTCGAGGCCCTGTACCCCCCATTTGAAAGCAAGACACCGGATGGCAAGCTCGTCGGCTTCGATGTGGAACTGAATGATGCGGTTTGCGCCAAACTGGAAGTCAAATGTGAATGGGTTGAAACCAGCTTTGACGGACTGATTCCTGCGCTGAATGCGCGAAAGTTCAATTACATCAACTCGGCCATGAATATTACCGAGCCACGCCAGAAGGTCATCGATTTTACCGTGCCTATTTATGACGTGCCCAGCCAGCTGATTGCAAAAAAGGGATCGGGTCTGCAGGCAACGCCTGAAAGCCTTGCTTCAACGGCAGTGGGCGTGTTGCAGGGGTCTGCACAGGAAGCATTCGTAAAAAAACACTGGGCACCCAAGGGTGTGAAAATTGTGTCTTACGCCTCGCAGGATCAGATTTACCAGGACCTGCAAAGCAATCGCATCCAGGCCGCCGTGCAGAAAACGCCAAGCGCGATCAGCGGCTTCTTGGAAAAGCCCGAGGGCAAAGACTATGAGATTACCGGCGATCCATTGGACGATACCTCGGTATTGGGCGTGGGAACCGGCTTTGGTATCCGAAAAGGTGACCAGGAACTTAAAAAGCGGCTGGATACAGCCATTGATGCCCTCAAGAAAGATGGTACGATAAGCAAACTTACCCAAAAATATTTCAACGCAGACTGGGTCGCCAAGTAAACCGATGACGTGATGAACGGAACCGGCCCGGGCGGCCGGTTTTTTTTCATTCCGTTTCCCAGGTACCGATCATGCAGATCCGTTCCAAGTTGCCCGATGTCGGCACGACCGTTTTTAGCGTTATCGGTGACCTTGCCGAACGCTACCAGGCAGTCAACCTTGCGCAGGGTGCTCCCAATTTTCCATGTGCGCCAGAGCTGATCGATCACGCCATTGACGCCATGTCCGAAGGGCACAATCAGTACGCGCCCATGATTGGCATTGAGTCCCTGCGCAATAAAATCGCCGAGAAAATTCAGCTGCTGTATGGTCATAGCTATGATGAGGTCACAGAAGTGACTGTCATGGCGAGTGCCAGCGAAGCGCTGTACTGCGCTATCACGGCCCTGATTCACCCCGGCGACGAAGTCATCTATTTTGAACCCTGTTTTGACAGCTATGCGCCGATATTGCAATTGCAATCGGCAGTGCCAGTGGCAATCAAGCTGCAGCCACCTGCTTACGGAATAGACTGGGATGCCGTTCGTGATGCGGTCAATGATCGCACGCGCATGATCATTATCAATTCACCACACAATCCTACAGGCGCCATCCTGAGCGATGCAGACATTGCTGCGCTTCAGGAAATCGTGGCAGACACCGATATCATCATTCTTTCAGATGAAGTGTACGAGCATGTGGTATTTGACCAGGACATGCACCGCAGCATGTCACGCTACGCGGACCTGCGTGAGCGCTCTATCGTGGTCACCTCTTTCGGCAAAACGTTTCACGTGACCGGATGGCGCGTCGGGTACTGCGTGGCGCCTGCAGAAATTACAGCTGAAATACGTAAAATCCATCAATTCATTATGTACGCTGCCGATACGCCCATGCAATACGCGCTGGCTGCCATGATGGAAACACCGAACCACTATCTGAATCTGTCAACGATCTATCAGGAGAAGCGGGATTTGCTGGCCCATGCGCTGAAAGACTCCCGATTCGAAATCCAGCCAAGCAAAGGCAGTTTTTTCATGCTGGCCAGATTTCATCAATTTAGCTACCTGTCTGATGTACAACTGGTTCGCAAGCTGATTGAAGAATATGGAGTGGCAACCATTCCCGTGTCGGCATTCTATTCGGACGCAACCGATCTTGGCGTCATCCGCCTGTCGTTCTCAAAGGATGATGCCACCCTGGAAGAGGGCGCAAGGCGCCTTTGCAAACTATGATAATAACGAATCATCACAAACGAGGAAAAACCATGAACTTCGTCAAAAAAATGACTGTCAGTACTGTTATTGCCGCCAGCGGCGCGCTGGCATTTTCAGCGACTGCCACGGCGCAGGATAACTGGCCTTCCAAACCAATTACCTTTATTATTCCCTATGCCGCAGGAGGCTTTGCCGATACCCGCATGCGTCTGCTGGCCCAGGAACTGGGCGAAGAACTGAAGGCTAACGTTGTAGTAGAGAACAAAGCCGGAGCAGGTGGTGTGATTGGTACCGACTTTATCGCTCGCGCCAAGCCGGATGGCTATACGATTGGCAGCGGAAACCTGGCTCCGCTTTCCGTTAATCCCACGCTGATGCCCAAGAACGTGAAATATGACGTCAGCAAAGATCTGGCGCCGGTGATTCTAATTGAAGAAGCTCCGCTGATTCTGAGTGTCAGCAATAAAGTGGATGCCAAAACCGTAGCAGATCTGATCGAACTGGCCAAAAAGGAACCAGGTAAACTGACCTTTGGTTCGTCTGGAGTTGGGGGTGCCCATCACCTGTCTGGTGAGCTTTTTGCCACCGACGCCCAGATCGATCTGACTCACGTTCCGTACAAGGGCGGCGCTCCTGCCAGCAGCGACTTGATGGCGGGCCACATCGAAATGATGTTTGAGATGGGCTATGCAGCGATGCCGGCCATTCAGTCGAAAAAAGTGCATCCTCTTGCAGTTACCAGCGCCAAGCGCCTGCCTTTGCTACCAGATGTGCCCACCATGCAGGAAGCCGGCCTGAAAGATTTCGAATCTTATAACTGGCAGGGCGTGATTGCACCGGCAGGAACACCGGAACCGATTATCAGCAAACTGAATACCGCGTTCAACAACATCCTGAAAAAGCCGGAAGTGAAAAAAGCGTTTGAAAGCACAGGCGGCCAGCCCGCTGGCGGTACACCCGAGGATTTCGCCAAGTTCATCCAGAGCGAAACCGAGAAGTGGGCCAAGGTTATCAAAACGTCGAACGTGACGGTGAATTAAATCGCAGTTGATTAAATAGGGCCGATCGCACTTGATACGTGCTGTCGGCCTTATTTTTATTTATATGCCACGCGTTACATCAGGAATATGCGTTTCGCGGCAGGTAAGTATCTTTGCGCTCCACAATAAACCAAGTGTGACATTGCGGCGGATGACTGGTACTTCCGCTGCCACTTCACCCGAATTTCAGCTGCTGGATATACGACTTCAAGATATCGATAAAATGGTTGCTTAGCAATGACGGCGCAGTATGAGTGGGCATGACGAGCTGGACAGGAGTGGCTATTTGCGGATGAAATGGCTTGATTAGCAGACGGTCTTCGAAGGTGCTTGCGACATAGGGGTTCACAATGCCAATGCCGGTTCCTGCGGCGACCAGTGCACACACCGTTATGGACGAGGGCGTTTCAATAATAAAATCGTGTGAAATGTGATTTGAATGCAAAAACGCCTTGATCTTTTGCGTGAGTTCATCGCTGTCACTCAGTGAGATAATTTTCTGGTTGTTTATTGTTTCCAGATTAATACGGTCCGACTGCCGCAGCCGATGATCCAGCGGCAGCACACAGACGGCGGAGGTACTGGTCAGCACTTCCGTGTGAAGGTCACTGTCTTCAATACGGCCTGTGGTCAATACAATATCCAGCAAATCCTGATGAAGCAGGTTGGACAGTTGCGGCGTTCCAGCGGTTTCAAGGCTGATGTGCGTCTTGGGAAATTTCTTGAGCAGCTCCGCAATGACTTGCGGGAGCAATCCAATTCCGAGCGTAGGGGTGCAGCCGATGCGCAGTGTACCGACACCAGCTTTGCGCATGGAATCGACTACGGTTTCGATTCTTTCCAGTCCGTCAAAATATCTTTCAATGGTTTTATGCAACAGCCGGCCTTCGCTGGTGGGGCGCAGGCGACCCCCGTGAAGCTCAAACAATTTCAGTTGTGTTGATGTCTGGAGTTCCTGCAGGCGTCGGCTGACAGACGGCTGCGTTGTATTCAGCATTTGCGCGGCAGCCGTTGTGGTTCCGCTTTGCATGACTGCTCGAAAGGCAGTGAGTTGCTGGAAATTCAATGATTTACCCATTAGGAGTATCCCCTAGTAAAGACCTTGCCGCCCTCTGAAGTATATCAATTTTGAATAGATATAGTTTAAAAAAGAATTGGAATGTATTGACTGCGGGCCTTAGTCTGTCATTTTGCGAATTCACAGCGCCCGTCCGGGCGCCATTTCAATATGGATCAAACTAAGTACATTCCGAGTATTTCCCCCTGCCGGCGTGTTGGCCACGATGGCAAGCATCATTTTTTTGGATACTACAACAAGACCAACTGGGACAAGACCGGTACCCGATTGCTCGCAAATCGTGTGCCCTTCATGACGGCACAACTGGCGCCGGATCTGGTAGCAGAAGTCGGTTATTTCGATCTGGCCGACGCTGACAATTTTATTGCCGTTGATACTAGCACGACCTGGAATTGGCAAATGGGATGCCAGTTGCAATGGCTGGACGGGTGGGAAGGCAGTTATTGCATTTACAATACCCGCACAGACGATCTGAGCGGCCCTTATCCGGGCTTTCGCTCAACCGTCTGCAACGTTGATACAGGCGAGAAAAAACATTTTGCCGTACCCATCACGGTTGTCGCCCCGAATAGTGATTATGCGCTGGGCGTCAATTACAGTCGACTTTTCATTACTCATGAGACGATTGGTTATTGGGAAGTCAATCCGCCAGTCGTCGAAAAGGCGCCGAACAATGACGGCATCTATTATCTGGATCTGAAATCCGGAGAATACAGACTGATCGTCAATTTCAGGCAACTGAGCGAATTTCATCATGTCAGCTCGATGGATAATGCCATTCACTGGATATCCCATGTGGAAATCAATCCTTCTTCCGACCGCGTGCTTTTCCTGCACCGGTGGACCGAAAGAGTCGAAGACGAAACCTGCTTTTTACATCGACTGATTACCATGAATCCGGATGGCACGGATATTCGTCTGCTGGAGGACTCAGACCACCCATTACCGCAGCTTGCCAGCGATTTCGATCCCGAGTCAGTCGGCACTTTTGACTATGAAAAATCCGAATATCAAATATCACATCCGCTATGGTGTGATGATCAGCGGATTATCGTGTGGAGTCCGCATGCGGGAGAGATTCATTATCATCTTTACAGCGACTCGGATGCGGGGGATGTACAAATTGTAGGCCGGGATGTGCTTACGGAGAATGGTCACATGACATATTCTCCCGTCAACAAGCGCTGGCTGTTGAGCGATACTTATCCAGATGCACAAACTAACGAACGTCTGCTGATTCTGTTTGACATGGATAATGGCGTTTGTCATAAGCTGGGAAGTTTCTATACAGATCCCGTGCTCAAGAAAGTCAATCGATGCGATCTGCATCCCCGCTGGAGCAGAGACGGTATGCAGATTTGTATTGATTCCGTGCACGAATCGGAGCGTCAGCTTTATTTAATTGATGTATCACATATCGTAGGCCAGATTAATCAGGGAGAAAATAATGATCAGGATCTTCAACCATAAAATTACGTCAATGGCGGGCCTTGCGGCTGCTGCTATATTGTCAGGTACATTCGCAACACAGGCAATGGCACAGGATGCATTGGATGGCACACTGAAAAAAATCAAAGATGACGGTGTTGTTGTGGTCGGCTATCGTGAAGCGTCCATTCCATTTTCCTATTACGATTCCAACCAGAAACCAATCGGATATTCCATAGACTTTACAAATCTGATTCTGGACCAAATCAAGGTGGCTACCGGAAAATCGGATCTCACGGTAAGGATGATTCCGATTACGTCGCAAAACCGCATTTCGCTGCTGCAGAACGGCACCATCGATTTTGAATGTACGACGACCACCAATAATGAATCGCGTGCAAAACAGGTGACTTTTTCAAACAGTATTTTTCAGATCGGTACCCGATTGCTAGCCAAGAAAGACTCGGGCATCAAGGATTTTGAAGATCTGAAAAACCAGACAGTGGTTGTCGGGGCGGGAACGACCTCTGAAGTCTTGCTACGGAAACTGAATGTCGAGAAAAAGCTGGGTATGCGAATTATCAGTGCCAAGGATCATAGCGAATCCTTCCTGACACTGTCGACAGGACGCGCCAAGGCCATGATGATGGATGATGCCCTGTTGGCCGGTGAACGGGCAAAAACTGCGAATCCGCATGACTATGTCATAACCGGAACGCCGCAATCTTATGAGTCATACGGTTGCATGGTCCGCAAGGATGATCAAGGAATAAAAGATCTGCTGGACAAGGTTATTGCTGATGTGGAAACGTCTGGAAAGGGTGAGGAAATTTATCGCAAGTGGTTCGAAAGTCCGATTCCTCCAAAGAACCTCAATCTGGAATTCGAAATGTCAGATGGTATGAAAAAACTCTTTTCCAACCCAAATGACAAACCGACGCCCTGATGTTCTTACGGTTCTATGGCTCATGCAATAAATAACGCGAGTGATTGCGTTTTATGGTGGTATCGCAAATGGATTACAAATGGAATTGGGGCTTTCTGCTAGAGCAGGTGGCAACCGGTGAAAATACAACATATCTGGGATGGCTTGGTATTGGCCTGATCAATACCGTTTTGCTGACTGCGTTTGCCTGGATACTTGCACTGATTCTGGGCTCGGTGTTCGGCGTTATGAGGACGCTACCCAATAAGGCGCTGGCTTTCATCGGGACAGCCTACGTCTCGGTGTTTCGTAATGTTCCTCTGATTGTCCAGTTTTTTATCTGGTATTTTGTCGTGCCAGAGATGCTTCCGGTCTCAATGGGCGACTGGATAAAAAACCTGGACCCCTCCATGCAATTTTTTGTGGTGTCTGTGTTGTCTTTGGGCGTATATACCGGATCACGGATCTGCGAACAAATCCGTGCCGGTATTCAAGGGCTGCCGCGTGGCCAGAGAAGTGCCGGGCTGGCGCTGGGGTTTACGCTTTCTCAGACATACCGTTATATTCTGCTGCCCGTGACGTATCGCACCATCATTCCGCCTTTGACATCAGAGTTTTTGATTATTTCCAAAAATTCAGCGGTAGCGTCCACTATCGGCCTGCTGGAGCTGTCTGGACAGGCCCGCCAGCTGGTCGACTATACATCGCAGCCGTATGAATCATTTATCTGCGTCACATTGGCCTATATGCTTCTTAATTTTGTCATTATCCGATTGATGGGATTCATCAGAAACCGCAGTCATATTCCTGGTCTGCTGGGAGATTGATATGTTTGATTTAGACTGGAACATGATCGTTCAATCCCGCGGCCTGCTGATGACCGGAATGTGGCTCACGCTGCAGGTAACACTGGTAGCGATTCTGGCGGGACTGGGTTTTGGTATCGTACTTGCTGCAATGAGCACTGTGAAAGTGCCTGTTCTGAACTGGCTGGCGAAGATGTATGTGTCGCTTTTTCGTTCAATTCCGCTTGTCATGCTATTGCTATGGTTCTTTCTGATCGTGCCGCAGGTACTCAAATCAGTATTGAACATTTCGCCTAGCGTGGATATTCGTCTGATATCGGCCATGGTGGCATTTTCGTTACTTGAAGCGGCTTTTTTCTGCGAAATCATCCGTGCGGGTATCCAGAGTCTGCCAGCCGGGCAATCCAATGCCGCCAGAGCACTGGGTATGAGCTGGGCCCAATCGATGTGGCTTATCATCCTGCCGCAGGCTTTGCGCAAGATGTTGCCCGTGACACTCACACAATGTATCGTGATTTTCCAGGATACATCACTGGTCTATGTCATCGCTCTGGGCGACTTTTTCAGCCGGGCCAAGAGTGTGGGCGAGCGTGATGGAACGCTGATTCAAATGCTGTTGTTTGCAGGTCTGACGTACTGGGTGATTTGTTCGCTTGCAACCATGATTGTCAAATTCGTCCAGGGAAGAGTGAAATATGATTGAACTTAAAAATGTATCGAAATGGTATGGAAAATTTCAGGCGTTGAACAATTGCAGCGTTGCAATTAACAAAGGCGAAGTGGTCGTGTTCTGCGGCCCCTCTGGCTCAGGTAAATCGACCCTGATTAAAACTATCAATGGTCTGGAGCCCTACCAGGAGGGTGAAATTTATTTCAAGGAGCATTTGATCCGTGCCCATGGCTCTGATATGAATCTGCTTCGTACACGCATTGGAATGGTCTTTCAGCATTTCGAACTGTTTCCGCATCTGACGGTGCAGGAGAATCTGACCATTGCGCAGGAGAAGGTTTTGGGGCGCCCCAAAGCCGAGGCAACAGAAAAAGCTCGCGCGCTACTGGCACGTGTGAGGCTGCAAGCACATGCAGAAAAACACCCTGGTCAGCTTTCAGGTGGCCAGCAGCAGCGTGTGGCGATTGCCCGCGCCCTGTGCATGGATCCAGAAGTGATGCTGTTCGACGAACCCACATCGGCACTGGATCCGGAAATGGTCAATGAGGTGCTGGATGTAATGGTCGAGCTGGCCAAAGAGGGCATGACAATGTTATGCGTGACTCACGAAATGGGCTTTGCCAGACAGGTTGCTGACAAAGTGGTATTTATGGATCAGGGCAGCATTGTCGAGCAGGCGGATAAGGATGAGTTCTTTGACCGACCTCGCAGTGATCGCGCCCGTGATTTTCTGGATAAGATTCTTGTATAGCAAATTCGAGCAGGCAAAGGTGCTGCGCCAGTGGGGCTAATGGGTTTTCAGAAGGCGCAGAAATATCCGAATGCCGTGTCAGGACTGAATGCTTTACTGAATAGCATTCAGTCCTTTTTTCATCTGATGTCGCGATGCGATGGCGTTGCGTGTGTCACGTAGCGGCAACTGGCAACCGGCAACCATAATAGCCAAAGGCCTACCCCCTTGGGCATTGTCTTTCAATACGCCGGTTGCATGGTCGGTCGGTTTACCGAGGTCTCTACGAGCTCCCCAAGCATCTGGGCGGTAATGGCAGACAGCGTCCATCCCAAATGCCCGTGGCCAGTGTTGTAGAACACACCTGATCTGCGGCCCTGACAGATGCGCGGCATCATGTCGGGCATCATCGGACGCAACCCGCACCATGGAACGACATGGCGGGTCGGTATGTCAGGGAACATATGACGGGTCCAGTCAATCAATGGTTGTACCCGATCTGCCCGGATGTCCTTGTTGTATCCGTTGAATTCAGCGGTACCCGCTACCCTGAACCGGTCACCCAGGAAGCTCGTCACGATTTTCGCGTCCTCATCAAGCAGGCTAACCCGTGGCGTGGCCGCGATGCTGGCCGCATCATCAAGGTGCACACTGATCGAATAGCCTTTTACCGGGTACACGTTCATGCTGTCACCAAGCATGCGGGCAATTGCCCGGCTACCGGTGCCGGCGCACACGACGATATTCTCGGTCTCAAAAAAAGCGGGGCCGCTGTCATCGTAGCGTTCGTAGAAAATCTGGTGGCTGTGTTCTTGACTTACGATGCGAGTGACGGTGGTGTCCATTTCAAAACGGACACCAAGTCTGCGGCAGGCGGCAGCCAGACCGTTAGTGAACTTGTGAATATCTCCGGTCGCGTCCGATGGCGTGTACAGACCTGCGAAGAACTCCCGTGTCAGTGCCGGTTCGATGGATTTTGCCTCTTCGCGGGTAACTGCGTAGCGCTCCAATCCGCCTGCTTGCAGCAAGGTATTGGTTTTTACTGCTTTATCAAAACTTTTTCTGTCGTAGTAAATATGCAGGATGCCACGACGTTCAAGATCAAAGTCGATGTTTTCCTGTTCTGCCATGGCATAAAGGTGCTGGCGTGCTTCGATCGCCAGCCTTGTGGTTTCAATGGTATTGCGTTTGTGATTGGGTATATTGCGGATGAAAGCAGCCAGCCAACTGTATTTATGCCAGCTGGGGGCCGGGTTAAGCAGCAGGGGTGCATTACGCTTGCCAATCCAGCGCAGACCTTTCATGATGGTGGCCGTGCTGTTCCATACTTCTGCGTTGCTTGCAGAAAGCTGGCCGCCATTGGCAAACGAGGTTTCCATGGCGGCATCCCGATGCCTGTCAATGACAGTTACCGAATAGCCCAGTCTGGCAAGTGTATAAGCGGAAGTGATGCCGGTAATACCGGCGCCGATGATGGCGACACGTGACATAATAATCTCCGATAGCGGTGATGCAAATCACACGATCTGCATACCCCATCTGTCACGGTACCTGAGAGTTTCACCGGGCTTTTTGAGTCCGGTTCCCCTTCGGTGGGCACATGGCCTCTCTCCAGAGCGTCGCGTTATTTGCAGTCCTTTTGCCTGAGAGTTTCCGGGGTGGTTGCTCCGTCGGCGCCAGCAGGGCTGGACTCTCCTGCAACAACGTATATCGACACTGTCTATGATAATCTTCTGTGCAAAGACAACAAGCAGGGGTTTACCCTAGGTTAATGACTGGTGTCATATGCATCTTTTTTCTTCAGGGCAGGGGCATACCCGCTAACATCTATTTCTTGATTCCTAAAAAACCCGGCTGCCTGAATACAGGGAGCCGGGTTTTTTTTGCGAGTGAACAGATGAGAGGTTACTGCACCGTAATATTGTTTTCCTTGATGATTTTGCCGTACAGGTCTGAATCACGTTTGATCAGTTCAGCCAGTTCGGCGGCCGAGCCGCCAACGGGTACGAAACCGGCAGTCTTGAATTTTTCCTTCACCTCTGGATCCTTTACGATTTCAGCAATTTCAGAGGAAACGCGATCGACGATTTCCTGAGGGGTTCCCTTAGGTGCAAGCAATGAGGTCCAGGAGTTCATGACAAAGCCCTTGAAGCCGGCCTCTTCCATGGTGGGGATATCATCTTCACCATCCCAGCGTTTCGCCGACGTGACTGCCAGGGCGCTGAGTTTGCCTTCCTTCACGTAGCCCATGGGCACCAGAATCGGATCAAACACCATCGAGACCTGGCCGCTGAGCAGATCAGCGAGAATCGGGGCACTGCCCTTATAAGGTACGTGCGTCATTTCAATGCCGGCTTCGCTCGCAAAGTGGGCGCCGGTCAGATGCGCACTGGAGCCAGTGCCGCTGGAAGCGTAGGTCAGGTGATTTTTTTTGCCATACTCAACCAGTTCCTTGACGTTTTTGGCCGGCACTTGTTTGCTGACAAACAGAAAGAGCGGCAGATCGGCCATATGCGAGACCGGTACAAAATCATCGTCGGTATAGTTCAGCTTGTACAAGTGCGGGTTGGCAGAATAGGCCGCCAGCACGGTCACAAATGTATATCCGTCAGGTTTGGAACGGGCAGCCTGAGCGGTGCCGATTGTGCTGTTGGCGCCGGGTTTATTTTCGATGACAATCGGCTGTTCAAGTTTTTCCGACAGCTTTTGCATTACCACGCGGGTTACGGTATCGGTAGCGCCTCCGGGTGTGTACGGAACAATAACCTTGATGGGTTTATCGGGCCAGGCGGCCTGCGCAGAAAAGGGCAGAGCCATGGCCACGATAGCCGAGAGTGCAAGAAGAGATGTTCCTTTTATTTTCATTGGAATAATCCTTTATCGTTTATAGAAGTCACGGGTGAAGGATAACAAATATTCAATAAAAAAAATATGGCCTTTTCAAGGAAATCAGCAAGGAATGCCGAAAAATGACAAAAGCCCGCAGAGCAAGTACTGGCGGGCTTTTGCAGAGCGGAACGGTCAAGGGAAAACCATTATAAATATGGGTTTTTCTGATTCTGCACCATGGAATTTGTAATACGGCATTCAACACAAAACCATGGGGATTGGGTAATCGAAAAATTGGTCAGGCAAAGACGCGGAAACGTTCGCTGTCGTCCATGAATTCTTTTTCACCTGCGGGGTTGACGATGCTGCCAAAAGGCATTTGCGCACGCAGTTTCCAGGTGGCAGGAATATTCCATTCTGCTTTGACTTTATCGTCGATGAGCGGATTGTAGTGCTGCAGCGAGGCGCCAATGCCATGCTCGGCCAGCGCGGTCCACACGGCCAGCTGCGCCATGCCTGTAGAGTGCTCGGACCAGATAGGAAAATTATCTGCATAGAGGGCGAATTTTTCCTGCAGTCCGGTGACCACTTTCTCGTCTTCAAAAAAGAGTACGGTACCGTAGGCAGCCTGGAAACGACTGAGTTTTTCCTCTGTGGCCGGGTATGCGTCTGAAGGGACAATGGCCTTGAGCGTTTCCTTGGCAATTTCCCAAATGCGGTCCTGATGTTTGCCCAGCAGGATGACTGCCCGGGAAGATTGGGAATTGAAGGAAGAAGGGGCGTGTTTGATTGCGCTCTGGATAACATTGACAATGTCTTCATTGCTGAGTTTGACGTCGCGGTCCAGCGCATAAATGGTACGGCGGTTTTTCAGTTGATCCAGAAAATTAGCGGACATGATGGTAAAACCCTTATATATGTTTGTGGGATCAGACGCCGCAGTTGCCTGTGGCGCTTTCATGTCACTATTATGCTGCAATGCAGGGTGAGTTTGTTTCACGCTATTTGTTGATTTCATTCAAAATATTTGAATGATAAGGAATCGGGAAAACCGGGCAGACTTATTGTCTGGACCCGGTAACCGTATCGGGCGTGGCGCTTATTTCTTCTCGAAGCCCAGTGATTCCAATACTTTGCTTTCGTCAGCCGTCGTTTTTTTGGCGAAATCGGTATATTCCTCGGAGCTCATATATAGCGGCTCCATATCATATTTCTCGAGTGCTTCGCGGTAATTGGGTTTTTCCATTGCCTCCTTGAGTGCATCATGCAGTTTTTTCACAATGTCCGGATCTGTGCCTTTTGCCATTGCCAGGCCAAAGGGGGAAAGCTGGACGCGATCAATCCCGGCTTCCTTGAGGGTAGGGGCATCGGGGAACTTCTTGCTGCGTTTTTCACCCCAGGTAGACAGCAGTCGCAGCTTGCCGTTTTGTACGTAAGGAGCCCAGGCTGGCGTGTCGGCCACTGACATGACAAAGCCGCCGATAATTGCCTTGAGCGATTCCGCATTGCCTTTGTAGGGAACGTGAGTCAGCTTGATGCCTGCATCCTGCGCAATCGCTTCCATGGTGATGTGAAGGGTTGTCATGATGCCTGGTGAGCCGTAGGTCAGTTTTTCCGGATTCTGTTTGGCGTATTCAATGTATTCCTTCATCGATTTGATGGGTGAATCTGCAGGCACGACCAGGCCAAAAGAATAGCCTGCCAGGCCGATAACATAGGTCAGGTCATTGGCTGGATCCCAGTCGATTTTGCTGATGAATGGCAGACGAAATACGGGCGTTGGTGTCTGGGCCAGCGTATAGCCATCCGGTTTTTTATTGTGCAGTTGCATGGCAGGCAGAACTCCGCCCGCACCAGGTTTGTTTTCCACAATCACGGGTTGCTTGAGGATACCTGCAAGATTTTCTGCCAGCACGCGGAACGGGATATCGGTAGAACCGCCGGCCGTATAGCCAATCACAATGGTGATTGGTTTGTTCGGAAATGCCTTGGCCGCTTCTGACATTGCGTGAGCTGTGGTCATACCGACCATCAACAATGCTGCCCCGGCTACGGAAGAAATGAATTTTCCTGGGTTGATCACATTTGTCTCCTGTTTTCTAATAATAAAAATTTTTTTGATAATAAAAATAATGGCTATGGTTCTGTCTGGTAATTACGGTTCTGTTTTGTAAAACTGCATGCGTAATACAAGATATACCGTGAAAGTGACAGCTCGCTATCAGATATTTCCCTCCCTGATCAGATCTTTGGCAATAATGATTTGCTGAATTTGAGAAGTTCCTTCATACAGACGGAACAGGCGGACGTCACGATAAAACCGTTCGATGGCGTATTCGGATATATAGCCTGAGCCACCATGGATCTGTACAGCGCGGTCTGCAACGCGGCAGCACATTTCAGTCGCAAAATACTTGACGCAGGAAGCCAGTGCCGAGACGTTTTCTCCATTATCACGACGACGCGATGCATCCAGAAGCATGCATTCGGCCGCGTAAATGTCGGTTTTGCTGTCTGCCAGCATTCCCTGAATCAATTGGAAGTCGGCAATGGGACGGCCGAACTGCTTACGATCCCTGGCGAAGCTGAGGGCATCGGCAAGCATGCGTTTGGCCGCGCCGATGGCGACACCGGAAATATGCAGGCGACCTTTGTCCAGCACCTTCATCGCCGTCTTGAATCCCACGCCTTCCTTGCCGCCGATCAGCTGGCTTGCCGGGACACGGCAGTTATCAAATATCACATCACAGGTATGGGCGCCTTTCTGTCCCATTTTGCTGTCGCGCTTGCCCAGCGTCAGTCCGGGTGTACCGGCTTCCACGATAAAGGCAGAGATGCCCGATGCACCCTTGATTTCCGGATTGCTGCGCGCCATGACCGTAAAGATTCCGGCGTGCGGCGCGTTGGTGATGAATCGCTTGGTGCCATTGATCACGTAGTCGTCGCCGTCACGTATTGCAGTGGTACGCAGAGAGCCCGCGTCAGAACCGGCTTCAGGTTCTGTCAGGGCAAACGATCCGATAAGTTCGCCAGCGGCCAGACGTGGAAGATATTTCTCTTTCTGTTCTGGCGTGCCATCAATCACAATGCCGGAGGAGCCGATACCATTGTTGGTACCAATGTACGAGCGGAATGCCGGCGAGGTGCGGCCCAGTTCCATGGCGATGCGTGCTTCTTCTTCCATGGTCAGACCCAGGCCGCCATATTCTTCGGGCAAGGTCAGGCCAAACAGACCCAGTTCCTTCATCTGATCGCGAATGGATTGGGGAATTTCATCTGTCCGCGCGACGTCTTCTTCTGCGGGTACCAGCACTTCGCTGACAAATCGACGCACACCATCTTCAAGTAACGTTTGGGTTTCCTGGTCACGTATCATGATTGTTATTTATCCTTGAGATTGGGGTTTGGATTTGGAAAGGAAGCGGCTGAAGGCGGCTTTGGCCTCTGGCGAAACCAGGCATTGCACAAAGCGTTCGCGCTCGGCGTCCAGTGTGGCTGCGACGTCTGCAGCAGAGGCCCGTTGCAGCAAGGCTTTTGTGCTGACAAGAGCAAGTCTTGACTGGCCAGCCATTTCGCGGGCGAGTGTCTGCGCGGTGCTTTCAGCCTCTCCGGCAACGACGACGCGGTTGATTAATCCTGCCTGCTGGGCTTCTTCTGCGGTAAAAGGCTGACCGCGATACAGCCATTCGTTGGCCTTGCGAATCCCTACGTAGCGTGCAAGCAACAAGCTGGAGGCGCCTTCGGGACATAGGCCAAGCGGTACGAACGGGATGCGCAATTGTGTTCCGGTGCCTGCCACTACAAAATCGCAATGCAAAAGCATCGTGACGCCGATACCGACGGCGCCGCCTTCGAGCGCGGCGATGATGGGAATATCAACCTTGCTGATGCACTTCAGAAACCGAAGCGCCGGACTCTCGGCCTGCGGTGTCTTGACGAAGTCCCGCAGGTCATTCCCTGCCGTGAAATAGCCCCCCGCGCCGGTCAGAACAATGGCATTCAGATCCGGATTGCCGGTGGCCTGCTCAAGAGCCGTGGTCAATGCATTGTAGGTTGCGCCATCCAGCGCATTCTTCTGCGCAGGACGATTAATAACAATTGTCATAACACGTTCATTGATGCTTACCTTGACGGTGTCGCTGCTTATCAGGTCTGTCATAATGCGCTCTCTTCAGAAATGCGTGCGCGTGCCACTTCGTACTCCTGTTGCATGCGCTGCGCGATGGTGGCAACGGGATCGATAGAATCAATGGTTCCTACACCCTGGCCGGCACCCCATACATCTTTCCATGCCTTGACGCGGGTAGAACCGAAGTTTGTAGACGATTTTTCCTCTACCTTCAGATTGTCCGGATCCAGCCCCGATGCTGTGATACTGGGTGCCAGATAATTGCCAGGGATGCCGGTGAAAAAGGGAGTATAGAGAATGTCTTTGGCTGTCGTATCGACGATCATCTGTTTGTAGCGGGGGTCTGCATTGGCTTCCTGGCTGGCAATAAAGCGCG
Organism: Pseudomonadota bacterium; assembly: GCA_023389155.1. Taxonomy (GTDB): domain Bacteria; phylum Pseudomonadota; class Gammaproteobacteria; order Burkholderiales; family Burkholderiaceae_B; genus Advenella. The sequence goes on along the minus strand of JAEWEV010000021.1, from coordinate 138,112 downwards.
TGCCGATATATGCGAAATCTGCACCCATGGCCTGGGCAGCCAGAATGGCATTGCCATTTGTGATAGACCCTGAAAGAATGATCGGACCATCATAGAACTTGCGCACTTCAGACACCAGCGCAAAAGGACTGAGAGTTCCCGCATGTCCTCCGGCACCGGCAGCCACCAGAATCAGGCCGTCAACGCCAGCCTCCAGCGCTTTCTCTGCATGCCGGATAGTCGTCACGTCATGGAACACCAGGCCACCCCAGCCATGGACTGAGGACACCACATCATTGGGCGCCCGCAGGCTGGTAATGATAATAGGGACCTTGTACTTTGCGCAGGTCTGCATGTCATGATCAAGTCTGTCATTGGACGTATGAATAATCTGGTTGACAGCAAAAGGGGCAATCTTCTGTTCCGGATTGCTGCTGCGTGCTTCATCTAATGTGCTGGTAATGCGCGCGAGCCAATCATCCAGCAGCGATGCGGGTCGTGCATTCAGGGCAGGAAAGGAACCGATAAGCCCACTCTTGCATTGTTCAATAACCATATCCGGATTGGAAACGATGAACATGGGTGAGCAGATGACAGGAAGCGTCATTTGTGCGCGCAATTCTTGTACAACGGGATGAGTCATGTAAAGCAACCTCAGTCAGATGATGTCAATTGTCGTGCTGGTGCGCATGCGTGAGCGTATGCGTCTGACACGAACGATGCCCGCCGGCATGCCGACTGCACAACAGAGTGCGACGCGCGGGCAGGCCTGGTGGCCAGAAGATAGCGAAATTTGAAATAACATTCCGCAGTGCGGTACAATTGTGATTTACGAATTTCACTATGCAATGCGTTAATCATAGTCTACTCTGCACAGACGGGCAATGAAATTTTCTTTTTAAACATAGTATAAAACGAGTATCATTGCAATGGTCGGCACCAATGCCAACGCGTGCGCAGCCAAAACAATCTGGATTTTATATTCTGCCTATTGGAATTACAAAGGCAATTTCTAATTATGACAACTGACATCAGGAAAACGATCAACAAACCTCCATTGGCCAGTGAGTACGAGGATGACCGGCATTTCATCACGGCCATTGCGCGTGGGCTTGACGTGCTGGCGTGCTTTCGGTCTGGAAACAAGGTGCTGGGCAATCAGGAGATCGCCCAGCGATGCAAGCTGCCAAAGTCCACCGTGTCTCGGATCACCTATACGCTGACGCGGCTGGGCTATCTGACACATGATGAAGAGAGCAGCAAGTATCAGTTGGGTATTGCGACACTCTCGCTGGGCGTGGGCCTGCTGGCCAGACTTGATATTCGCCAGGTCGCCCGGCCGTTGATGCAGGCATTGGCTGATGAGACGCAGGGCATGGTCACGCTGGGTACGCGAGATCGTTTATCCATGCTGTATCTGGAAAACTGCCGCAGCCGGTCTGCGCTGACGCTAAGTATGGATGTGGGGGCACGCATTCCCATTGTGTCCACTGCAATGGGGCGCGCGTATCTGGCAGAGATACCGGTTCAGGAGCGGGAAGAAATTTTCGGTCGTGTCCGGGAGTTGGACGAGCAGGCCAGTGACGCATTAATGGCCGGTATCTCCTCGTCATTGTCCGATTACGAGACGCTGGGCTGCACCTGCTCTTTCGGTGACTGGCAAAAGGATGTGAATGCCATTGCGGTCGGATTGAATCTGGGACGCCAGTTTCCCATCATGGCTATTAGTTGCGGTGGGCCGTCGTTTAACCTGTCCGAGCGTTTTCTGCTGGATGAGGCCAGGCCCCGACTACTGGAGGTCGTTCGCAAGCTCAAAGAGACGGTAGGGCAACCGGCCTGATTTTTTTAGAGTCGGTGGGTCGAGCATTTACCCGGCGCGGCGAATTTCGTTGTGAATCGACGAAGTCGGCATTTTTCCTTGTGTGGCAAACTGCGCCCCGGCGACGTATACCCGCCTTATGTCTTTATTGGGGTTTTATTGGGGCTTTAGCAGATTGCCGGAAACGCCTTGAGGCCACTGCGTGCAACCTGTGCCTGCGCATCCAGCGAACGGTTGGCGGCGTGATCGCCCGGCTTTCCGTTACATCAGCCCACTTTCTTTTCTACCATGGAAAAGAGCGCGGTGGCAAACGCCACCTTTTTGTCGCCCACCCGCAAATCACAATTGGCAAATATCACCCGCTTTCCCTTGCGTTGTATATCGACCGTGGCTTCCAGCCAATCGCCTTCTCGCACTGCGGACATGAATTCACAGGTCAGTGACATGGTGACAAATGAAACGGGTTCGTCGTGGGCGTTGAGAATGGCATCGCCAAAAGCATTGTCTGCCACCGTCATGACGATGCCGCCATGGCCCACGCCAATCTTGTTCAGATGAGACGCCTGAATGCGAATGGCGATGCCGGCATGACGGTTGTCTACAATTTTTTCATAGAAAGGTCCGGTCAAATCAGAGAAGGGGCTGAAGCGATCCAGCAGCCGATAGTTTTCTGGAATGGTCTGATCAGTCATATTATTCGCGTTTCCTCAGGCGGGATTTCGGGCAGTTGCAGAGTCGAGCAGGCTATCACTATAACGCTGCAAATGGAAGTCTGCATCGCCATACTGGGTATTGAGCACGGTAGCACGTTTGAAATAATGCGGTACCACCAGTTCGTCGGTTACGCCCATGCCACCGTGAAGCTGCACGGCCTCTTCGCCTACATGGCGCGACAGCCTGGCAAGCAGCACTCTTGCCGCGGCGCCTTTACTGATTCGTTCCTGAGGATTGTCAGCGGATTGACTGATGGCTGCCAGCAACGCCATGGAGGTAGCCTGTTCCGCGGCAATGGCCATGTCGGCCATGCGATGCTGCAGCGCCTGAAAAGTGCCAATGGCAACGCCAAACTGCTTGCGCGTTTTCAAGTATTCCAGGGTGGCCTCGTTCATGGCCTGTATCAGGCCGGCGGCTTCTGCGGCCAGTGCCGAGTTGGTTGCTGCCAGCGCCAGCATGATTGCACCGTGCGCCGTATCCGCTGCTCCGATCAGCGCCTCTGCAGACACTTCTGCGTTGTTAATGACAAGATCGGCGGCCAGGTGGCCATCGTGCAAACGATAGGATTTGACCGTAATACCAGGCTGGTCTGCCTTGACCAGAAACACCGACAGGCCGTTGCTGTCACTGACGTCGCCGGATGTTCGGGCTGTTATCAGCCAGTGGTCGCAGACGGGCGCATCTACCACCATGGCCTTGTGGCCCTTGAGAACCCACTTGTTCCCGTTCTTTGTGGCATGGGTATGGATCCGTGATTCCTGGTAGCGTGATTCCATGTCGTAATGCGCAAACGCAAAGCGTGCTGACCCATCGGCAATGGCCGGGATCAGAACGCTGCGCTGTTCGGGGGTGGCGTGCTGTTGCAGGAATGTGCCGGACAGCACGACCGTACTGATATAGGGCTCAAGAACCAGTCCTTTGGCCAGGGTGCGCATGACCAGATAGGTGTCCAGTGGTGTGCCGCCCAGGCCCCCGTCTTCTTCGGAAAACGGCAAGGCAAGAATGCCCAGATCTGCAAATGACGCCCAGGTTGTGTCATTGAAATGACGCTGCGCTGCCAGGTTTTTACGTCGCTGTTCAAAGGTATAGTCTTTGTCGACAAAGCGTTCAAGCGTGTCCTGCAGAGCGAGCTGTTCTTCGGTAAAGGTAAAGTCCATGTGGATGACTCCGTATGTATTCTGTGTCTGTAATCAGGGGAAAGAGGGCGGGCGGTTTACAGGCCCAGAATCATCCGGCAGATAATGCTTTTTTGCACTTCGTTGGATCCGCCGTAAATGGTAGTTTTGCGGTAATTGAAATACTGCGCCGTCATATGTTCCTGCGCCTGGGGGAATGCAGCGGACAGTTCATGCACCTGGTCGTCAGGCAGGATATGTGCTGCAGCGTAGGGGCCGGCGACCTGGGAGGCCAGGGCGGTAATGGCCTGCTGGATTTCAGAGCCTTTCACTTTGAGAATAGAGGCTTCTGGCCCCGGCGCATGATGACTGCCTTCCTGGGAAATCAGTTTCAGATTGGTAATTTCAAGTGCCATTAGATCCAGTTCCACCTGTGCCAGCCGATCGCGAAAGCGAACATCCTGCAATAGTGGCTGGCCGTCGTTGCCAATCTGTTTGGCCGCCGCCGTCTTGACAAGCTGCAGCGCCGCTTTGGAGCGGCCTACTCGGGCAATATTGGTACGCTCATGACCAAGCAGAAATTTTGCGTAGGTCCAGCCCTTGTTTTCTTCGCCGATCAGGTTTTCGGCGGGCACACGGACATTCTCCAGCCACACTTCGTTTACTTCGTGTCCGTCATCCAGCATGATGATGGGTCTGACGGTAATGCCGGGGGTTTTCATGTCAATAAGAAGAAACGAAATGCCTTCCTGCTTGCGCACTTCGGGGTTGGTGCGAACCAGGCAGAAGATCCAGTCTGCATGCTGGGCAAGGGTGGTCCACGTTTTCTGGCCGTTGACGATATAGTCGTCCCCGTCGCGTACGGCGGTCGTTTTCAGGGAGGCAAGATCTGAGCCGGCACCGGGTTCCGAGTAGCCCTGACACCACCAGTCTTCGCCCGAAAGGATGCGTGGAAGGAAGCGCTCATGCTGCTGGGCGTTGCCATACTTCTGGATCACGGGAGCAACCATTTTCAGGCCAAATGGCAATTGCTCCGGTGCGCCGAAGGCAGCACATTCTTCTTCAAAGATATGGCGCTGAACGGCGTCCCAGCCGGTACCGCCGAATTCTACTGGCCAGGATGGTGCGCCCCAGCCTTTCTCAAACAGGCTACGCTGCCACTGCTGTCTTTCGGCTTTGGTCAGAGGAAGGCACTGATTGGTTTTGTCGCGAACCGTAGCTGGAACTGCCGTTTCCAGAAATGCGCGAACCGAGTCGCGGAATGCCAGTTGTTCGGGGGTGTAGCGGATATCCATGAGTGGTCTTCCTATTCAAGTCTTCAGGCTCGGATGCTGAAACCGCAGATACGTGGCCGGTTTGGACTGGGGTAAACGGGCGATAAATGCGAAATGTTCTGCAGTGTGGAATTAGTAATTGATTTATGGAATTCATTATAGCGAGCAATCCTGTAAATGGAAAGGCCGGCGTACTCATGATGCAGAATTGATCCAGGCCCACAAATCACTTTACAGTCGGGTGGCCCAGATAGTACTATCCAGAGATCAGTGGGTGCAATAGTTCTGCTATGCAAAACAATTTTGCCGGAGCATTGTTAGTCCCTCCATCATCAATCTGGCCCGACAAGGAGACACACGCCATGGATCATGCGTTCTACGAAGAAAAGGACGGCGTTGCCGTTATTACTTTCAATAACCCGCCGGTGAACGGGCTCGGACTTGGACTGCGCACAGCGATCGTAGAAGGGGTGGATCGTGCCAACGGCAACCCTGCAATTCGTGCAATTGTGATAGGCGGATCTGAACGTGCGTTTTCGGGTGGCGCCGATGTGACAGAGTTTGGGACGCCCAAGGCCTCTCAGGCTCCAACGCTGCGTACCGTAATTGAGGTTCTGGAGCAGTCTGCGAAACCCGTTGTGGCAGCCATTAATGGTGTGTGCCTGGGCGGCGGACTGGAGCTGGCGCTGGCCGCGCATTATCGCGTTGCGGCAGCAGCAGCCAAAGTGGGTCTGCCTGAGGTCAAACTTGGCATTCTGCCGGGTGCGGGCGGGACGCAACGATTACCACGCGTGGTCGGGCTGGAAAAAGCCCTGAACATGATTACGTCGGGGCAAATCGTGAAGGCTGCTGCGCTGGCCGACACCGCGTTGTTTGATAAGGTGGTTGACGGTGATCCACAAGCCGCTGCAATTGAGTTTGCCGGAAGCCTGGCCAGTGATGCGCCGCTCAAACGCATTCGTGATCTCAAGGTTGAAGATGCCGATGCCGAAGGGTTACTGCTGAACGCCCGCAATGCGGCCAAGGCAGCATCTGCGAAGTTTCCGGCACCTGCCGCCTGCGTGGAAGCGGTCGCCGCAAGTACACAAATGTCATTTGACGAAGGGCTTGCCTTTGAGCGTCAGCAATTTACCCAGCTGATGACCTCGCCAGCGTCCCTTGCGCTGCGCCATGTGTTCGCGGCAGAACGCGCAGCGACCAAGATTCCCGATATCCCGGCCGATACCCCTCTGCGTCCTATTGCCCGTGTTGGCGTGATCGGCGCCGGAACGATGGGTGGGGGCATCAGTATGAACTATCTGAATGCCGGCATTCCAGTGGTCCTGCTGGAGCAGAAAGAAGAAGCGCTGCAGCGTGGAGTTGCCACCATTCGCAAGAACTACGAAAACACCATGAAGAAGGGAAGGATTACGGCGGAAGAGGTGGAGGAGCGCATGAACCTGCTTTCCACAACGCTGTCCTATGATGCCCTGAACGAAGTGGATCTGGTGATTGAAGCGGTGTTTGAAGACATGGGAGTCAAGGAAGTGGTCTTTCGCGAACTTGACCGTGTCATCAAACCGGGCGCGATTATGGCCTCCAATACATCGACGCTGGATGTGGACAAAATCGCTTCGTTCACCAAGCGTCCCGGAGACGTGATTGGCCTGCATTTTTTCAGCCCGGCAAACGTCATGAAGTTGCTGGAAATCGTACGCGGCGAAAAGACGGCCAAGGACGTTCTGGCAACATGTATCGATATGGGCAAGAAAATCGGCAAAAAGCCGGTGGTCTCGGGTGTGTGCGACGGCTTTATCGGTAATCGCATGCTGTATTCCTATCGTGATGCGGCAGACGAAGTCATGCTGCAGGGCGCTTCGCCCTCACAGATCGACCGTGCCCTGGAAAATTTCGGCTTTGCCATGGGTCCCTATCGCGTGGGCGATCTGGCTGGCCTGGATATTGGCTGGGCAATCCGCAAGCGCAGAAAAGAAGCCGATCCGCAAGGCTACGAAGAAGTGGTTGCCGATAGGCTATGCGAGGCTGGCCGCTTCGGACAGAAAACCGGTGCTGGCTGGTATCGCTATGTCGCTGGGGATCGCAAACCCCAGGTTGATCCCGAAGTAGAAAAACTGATCGAGACCTTCCGCAAGGAAAAGGGGATCGAACCTCGCAAATTCAGCGATCAGGAAATCGTAGAACGCTGCGTTTATGCGCTGGCCAATGAAGGCGCCAAAATTCTGGAAGAGGGCATCGCCCTGCGTGCTTCCGATATCGACATTGTTTACCTGAATGGCTACGGCTTCCCTCTGCATCGTGGCGGTCCAATGCACTATGCGCAACAGGCTGGTCTCTTCAATGTCTTGCGGGCCCTTCGCAAGTTCGGTGCAACATCGGCCAGACCGCAAGCCTGGAAACCGGCAGCACTGCTGGAGCAGCACGCCAAGAGCGGCGAAGCGCTGAAATAAGCACGATAATGCCGGGTTGATACGATCAGCAGTAAGAAACATTCTGGAGAAGAGACATGAGAGAAGCCGTCATTGTTTCCACCGCCCGAACCGGATTGGCAAAATCCTGGAAGGGTGCATTCAATATGACTTATGGTGCCACGCTGGGGGCCCATTCAGTGTCGCATGCCGTGACACGCGCCGGCGTGGAACCGGCAGAAATCGAAGATGTGATAATCGGCTCTGCCTTTCCTGAAGGCACGACGGGCGGCAATATCGCACGTGCCATTGCCTTGCGGGCGGGTTTGCCGGTCACTACCGGCGGGGTGACTGTGAACCGGTTCTGCTCTTCGGGATTGCAGGCGATCGCGATGGCCGCGCAACGCATTATTGTCGATCAGGTTCCGGTTATGGTTGCCGGTGGGGTTGAAAGTATTTCCTGCGTGCAGAATGATATCAACCACCTCATGCGGCAGGACCCCTGGCTGAAGCAGCATAAACCCGAGCTTTACTGGAGTATGCTGCAAACGGCCGAGACCGTCGCCAAGCGTTACGGCATTACTCGTGAGGCCCAGGATGAATACGGTGCGCGCAGCCAGCAGCGCGCCGCGCAGGCCCAGGCCGCCGGCCTGTTCAATGATGAAATCGTACCCATGACAACTGTCATGAGTGTGTTCGATAAGGCAACCGGCGGCATTGCGCGCCGTGAAATAACAATATCGGCAGACGAGGGTATCCGTCCCGATACCACGCTGGAGGCAGTGTCAAAAATCCGCACCGTGTTTCCCAAAGGGGTGATCACTGCGGGTAACGCCAGCCAGTTTTCGGATGGGTCGTCGGCCTGCGTGTTAATGGATGCAGAACTGGCGCGGCAACGTGGGATAGCTCCGTTGGGTATTTTCCGGGGATTCGCCGTGGCCGGTTGTGAGCCTGATGAAATGGGTATCGGTCCGGTGTTTGCTGTCCCCCGATTGCTGGAACGGGCGAGCCTGAAAGTGGATGATATCGGGCTGTGGGAACTGAACGAAGCCTTCGCCTGCCAGGTTCTTTACTGTCGCGACAAACTCGGTATTCCCGATGACAGGCTGAATGTCAATGGCGGCGCCATTGCTGTTGGTCACCCCTATGGTGTGTCCGGTGCTCGCATGGTTGGCCATGCGCTGATCGAAGGCAAGCGCCGTGGCGTCAAATACGTTGTGGTCACCATGTGTATTGGAGGCGGGCAGGGCGCAGCCGGGCTGTTTGAAGTGGCATGATGCGTCCGGATTATTCGTCCGTCTGGCCTCGCGGTCGCAGTATCAGCCTGAGTGTGCCGGCAACCTCACTGCATGCCAATCTGGAGGTGTCGGCCCGGCGCTACCCGCAAAAACCCTGCCTGGTCTATTACGATGCCAGCTATAGTTATGCGCAGGTGCTGCAGGAAGTGTGCTCGCTTGCCGGATTCCTGCAGGACGATTGCGGCGTGCGGAAGGGGGATCGTGTCCTGCTGTATATGCAGAACAGTCCGCAGTATGTGCTTGCGTATTACGCAATTTTGCGGGCTGATGCCGTGGTGGTGCCAATCAATCCGATGAATCGTGCTGAAGAACTGCAGCATTACATACGTGATACCGGCGCCTCTGTCATTATCTACGGACAGGAACTGCACGATCAGGTTGCTGCGCTGGGGGCATCAGCGCCCGCCCATAAGCTGGTGGCTGCCTATCACGATTACCTGCCTGCAGCGGGGACAGATTTGAGGCTTCCAGATGTCGTGTCAGAGCCTGCCCTTGAGCTGACCGGTCATGGCGTAGTGTCATGGAAGGCAGCCATTGCACGCCAGCGCAAGCCCGCAGACTCTCGCGTTCTGCCAGAAGACATGGCGGTCATGCCCTATACGTCGGGCACTACCGGACATCCCAAGGGTTGCATTCACACGCACCGTTCGACCATGTACAACACCGTGTCTCCGGCCGTCTGGTATGACGGTGGCAATCAGGATGCGGTATTCCTGGGGGTGCTGCCGTTTTTTCATGTGACCGGCATGGAAGGAGTGATGAATAGCGCGATCTATCTGGGTGCCACAAACGTGATTATGACGCGATGGGATTGCGGGGTGGCGGCACGCTGCATCGAACGTTATCGTGTTGGCCGGCTTGCCCTGATTGCCGCCATGGTGGTTGATCTGCTGGCCATGCCTGATCTGGCGGCCTATGACTTGTCAAGCATTGCCCGCGTCAGCGGTGGTGGTGCAGCCATGCCTGAAGCCGTTGCAGAAAAATTGCACCATGATTTCGGTCTGACTTATATCGAAGGCTATGGCATGTCAGAAGTCATGGCGCCTACGCATATCAATCCCGAACGTCATCCGAAAAAGCAATGCCTGGGCATTCCCATATTTGATGTAGATTCCCGCATCATCGATCCTGTCACTTTCAAGGAGGTGCCGCAGGGAGAGGTGGGAGAAATCATCGTGCATGGACCGCAGGTCATGCAGGGCTACTGGAATAGTCCCAAGGCAACGGAAGAGGCCTTTATTACAATTGAAAATAAGCGTTTTCTGCGAACGGGTGATCTGGGACGCATGGACGAGGACGGCTACTATTTCATGGTGGACAGACTCAAACGCATGATTAATGCCTCGGGCTACAAAGTCTGGCCGGCCGAAGTTGAAGCCATGATGTATGCACATCCGGCCATCCTGGAGGCGTGCGTGGTCGGCGTCACCGACGAAAAACGGGGCGAAACGGTGAAGGCCTGGGTCGTGCTTCGTGAAAACAGTCGTGGTGCGGTAACGGAACGGGACATCATGGACTGGTGCCGTGACAGGATGGCGTCGTACAAAGCGCCGCGAATAATTGCATTCACCGAGGCACTCCCCAAAACCGCATCGGGAAAAGTGCTGTGGCGGGCACTGGGATAATCTGCCACGTATGAAATGTGAAATAATGGATGGCTTGAGCAATGGCAGAAAAACAGATTCAGACAAAGGAAACAACAGGTAATAGAGATGATTAATAAATTTATGGACGATATTCACGTCGCAGTCGCCGATGTTTTTGATGGCGCCACCGTGCTTATCGGTGGGTTTGGCGGAGCCGGCCACCCTACAGAACTGATTCACGCCCTGATCGATCAGGGTGCAAAAGAGCTGACGGTAGTCAATAACAACGCAGGCAATCACGACACCGGTCTGGCTGCACTGATCAAGGCAGGGCGCGTGCGCAAGATGATCTGCTCGTTTCCCAAGGCGTCCCATTCATATGTGTTCAATGAGATGTATAAGGCTGGCAAGATTGAACTGGAATGCGTCCCCCAGGGAACAATCGCAGAACGCCTGCATGCTGCAGGCGCAGGGATTGGCGGATTCTACACACGTACCAGCTATGGTACCGATCTTGCCAAAGGCAAGGAAACACGCAATATCGATGGCGTGGATTACGTTTTCGAAAAACCCATACATGGGGATTTTGCGCTGGTGCTGGCAGAAAAGGGTGACCGCTGGGGTAATCTGATTTACCGCAAGGCTGCCCGCAACTTCGGGCCGGTCATGTGCATGGCAGCAAAAACAACCATTGTGCAGGTCAAGCAGACAGTCGAGCTGGGTGAACTTGATCCGGAAACGATTATCACGCCCGGAATTTTTGTGAACCGGATTGTCGAAGTCGCCAATCCCGCCGTTTCCAGTTAAGCAGGTCATATCATGAATAAATTGAACAGAAATCAAATGGCGGAGCGTCTGGCCAGGGATATCGCTCCAGGCAGCTATGTCAATATCGGTATCGGCATGCCGGAACTTGTGGCCAATTATCTGAAAGCAGAAGACGAAATTCTGCTGCACAGCGAGAACGGTATTCTGGGCATGGGACCCGGGGCAACAGGGGATGACGTTGACAACGAGCTGATCAACGCGGGCAAAAAACCCGTCACGCTGCTTACCGGCGGCGCCTTTTTCCATCACGTCGATTCCTTTGCCATCATGCGTGGTGGTCACCTTGATTTATGCATCATGGGTGGCATGCAGGTATCTGCAGACGGGGATCTGGCTAACTGGTCACTGGGGCGTCCAGGTGAACCTCCGGCAGTGGGTGGTGCCATGGACCTGGCGGTTGGTGCGCGCAAGGTATTTATCCTCATGGAGCACAATGCCAAAGATGGTTCGCCCAAGATTCTTGAGAAATGCACGTTGCCGGTTACAGGCCTGGGCGTGGTCAGCCGTGTCTACACCGACATTGCGGTCCTGGAAGTAACGGGCGCGGGCATGACGGTCGTGGAAAAACTTGTTGATATTACAGATGAAGAATTGCAGTCGCTGACGGGGGCGAAACTCATCTTCAATTGATCTGTCCATCACACTTGAAATCAGAATCAAATAACAGAGGAATTGTATGAATAACGCTTATATTTGCGATGCTGTCCGCACACCCATCGGCCGATATGGCGGTGGCCTGTCCACCGTTCGCACTGATGATCTGGCGGCGCTGCCGATCAAGGCACTGATGGAGCGCAATCCTGAAGTAGACTGGAGCAAACTGGATGACGTGATTTATGGCTGCGCCAATCAGGCCGGTGAGGACAATCGTAATGTCGCCCGTATGGCGTTGCTGCTGGCTGGGATTGATGTGCAGGTGCCCGGTGCGACATTGAATCGTCTGTGCGCATCCAGCCTGGATGCGGTGGGTACAGCAGCCCGCGCCATCAAGTCTGGCGAAGTCGATCTGATGATAGCCGGTGGCGTGGAAAGCATGTCACGTGCGCCGTTTGTCATGGGCAAGGCCGAATCGGCCTATTCACGAGCTGCAAAAATCGAAGATACCACGATTGGCTGGCGTTTCGTCAATCCGAAAATGAAGGCGGCTTTTGGTGTGGACTCCATGCCGGAAACAGCGGAAAACGTGGCGGATGACTATAAGATTTCGCGCGCCGACCAGGATGCCTTCGCTTTGCGCAGTCAACAGCGTGCGGCAAAATCCATTGCAGATGGCATACTCAGGGAGGAAATCATTCCTGTCACGGTGCCGCAGCGCAAGGGTGATCCTGTTGTCGTTGACACCGATGAGCATCCGCGTGCAACCACACCCGAAGCACTGGCCAGACTGAAGGGCGTCGTACGTCCTGATGGCAGCGTTACTGCAGGCAATGCTTCCGGCGTCAACGATGGGTCATGCGCGTTGTTGCTGGCCTCTGACGAAGCTGTCAAGAAATACGGCCTCAAGCCAAAAGCGCGTGTCGTAGGGATGGCAGTGGCCGGCGTCGCGCCCCGCGTCATGGGCGTGGGCCCGATCCCTGCCGTGCGCAAGGTACTGGAAAAAACCGGCCTGACTATTGAACAGATGGATATCGTTGAGTTGAACGAGGCGTTTGCCGCCCAGGCGCTTGCTGTGACGCGTGACCTGGGTTTGCCCGACGATGCACCTCACGTCAATCCCAATGGCGGGGCGATCGCGCTTGGGCATCCCCTGGGGGCATCCGGCGCCCGCCTGGTAACGACAGCCATGTACCAGCTGCAGCGCACGGGTGGTCGTTACGCCTTGTGCACCATGTGTATTGGCGTCGGCCAGGGCGCAGCAGTCATTATCGAAAGGGTTTGATCCCGCTGCAGTAGCGCATTCTCCGAGGGGATGCGACCAGCAAAGTCTGTCGCCGAAACCTATCATCAGGTTTCGGCGACATTTTTTTGTATGACACACAATCTACTGGCGATTCTGTTCGGTGATATATTCTCGCAGCACACAGGCTCCGGTTATCGTTCGCTGAACTGCCGGCAGTAAACCTGCAAGAGGGCAAGGCGGGAGGATGTGAAATATACGAGCCGATTGTTGAATATTTGGCGGTTCAACGCGAACTTTTGCGCATGAAACAAGAACGTCTGACGGCTCAGTTTTTTTGCAAAAAAAAGCCGGCCCGAATAAAGGCCGGCTTTGTTCCTGCGATCCGAAAGATCAATGTCCCAGGATTTTCGAAAGGAAGTGTTTGGCGCGGTCGGAACGTGCTTCCTGATTGCCAAAAAACTCTTCCTTGACGCAGTCCTCAACAATCTGGCCGGCGTCCATGAAAATCACACGATCTGCCACTTTGCGTGCAAAGCCCATTTCGTGCGTGACCACCATCATGGTCATGCCTTCCTTGGCCAGGTCGACCATGACGTCCAGTACCTCATTGACCATTTCCGGATCCAGCGCGGAAGTGGGCTCATCGAACAGCATGGCCATGGGATCCATGGCCAGCGCACGAGCGATGGCGACACGTTGTTGCTGGCCGCCGGAAAGCTGGCCGGGGAATTTGTCCTTGTGCTCGATCAGACCAACACGTTCCAGCAGCTTGCGGCCACGTTCCATGGCTTCGTCTTTGGAGCGGTCAAGTACTTTGATCTGGGCCAGAGCCAGATTTTCCATGACGGACAGGTGCGGAAACAGCTCGAAATGCTGGAACACCATGCCGATTTTGGAGCGCAGTTTTGGCAGATCCGTTTTTGGACTGCCTACCGATACGCCATTGAAGAAAATCTCACCCTTCTGAAAGGGCTCCAGGCCGTTGGCCGTTTTGATCAGCGTGGATTTGCCTGAGCCCGAGGGCCCGCAAACCACCACAACTTCACCTTTGTTGATTTCGGTTGTGCAATCGGTCAGAACCTGGAATTTTCCATACCATTTACTAACGTTTTTAAATTCAATCATAGCCATGGAGAAATACCTTATCGAATAATCGTCAAACGCCGATCGACCACTTTGACCAGACGAGAGCAAACTAAAGAAATGACAAAATAGATAGCGGCTGCAAATATATACAGCTCTACGGGGCGACCAGTGATGTCAGCGTTAATGCGCGCCATACCCAGCAGGTCATTCAGTGACAGCACGGTCACCAGTGACGTATCCTGGAACAGTACAATCATTTGCGTAAAAATCACCGGCAGCATGTTGCGGAAAGCCTGTGGCAGCACGATCAGACGCATGACCTGGAAATAACGCAGACCCAGTGCATAGCCGGCGCCAACCTGGCCGCGCGGGATAGACTGGATACCGGCACGCATAATTTCGCAGAAATAGGCTGCCTCAAACAGCGTAAACGTGATCAGTGCGCAGGTAAATCCATTCAGCGGACGTGATACCAGTCTGGCTGACTGATTGCCGTCTACATATGTAGCCCACATGAAGTCGATCCAGCCCAGGATATAGGGAACCAGGAAGAAAAACCAGAAAAGAATCAGGATCAGTGGCAGCGAACGCATGACGTTCACATAGGAACCAGCAAAAATCCGGAAAATCTTGATGGACGACAGACGCATCATCGCCAGCACGGTGCCCCAGATCACGGCCAGGACAGTGGAGTACAGGGTCAGCTTAAGCGTAAAGACCAGGCCTTCCTTGAGCAGAGCAGGGGCGGCCTGCTGCAGCACATGCCAGTCGAAGGCGGCAATACTGACCGACGAAGCGGAGATAAGTAGATCTTGAAAATTCATCGTGTGCTCCTACCCTTTTCCTGAAATAAAGCCAGGAACACTGAAGAAACGTTCAACGGCCGACATAATTACCAGAATCAATAAGTTGATGATGACATACAGGGCGGTGGCCGCCAGGTATGAAGGGAATGTCTGGAAGGTGGATTCCTGCATGGATGCCGCGGCGCCAGTGATCTCGAGCAAACCGATGGTGTAGGCCACCGATGAGTTCTTCAGCAGGTTGAGCATTTCAGAAGTCAGGGGCGGCGTAATGATACGCATGGCCATAGGCAGCAGTACATACTTGTACATCTGAAAGCGTGTCAGACCCAAGGCTGTGGCTGCCATAGACTGCCCGCGCGGCAACGAACGAATGCCCGATGACAACTGAATGGCGATCCTTGAAGAGGTGAACAACCCCAGACACAATACCGCCGGCCAGAACACCGACGACGGATAAGGCATGCCGATGATGGCTTTTCCCAGGCTCGCGGGCAATACCTGCGGAACCACGTAATACCACAGGAACAGTTGCACCAGCAGAGGAATGTTCCTGAACAGTTCAACGTAGCCCGAGCAGAATCGGGACACCAATCGGTTCTGACTGGTGAGTCCGATACCCACAGCGACACCCACGACAAAAGCCAGAATCCATGCGATCAATGACAGTTCAAGAGTCCACACGACAGCTGTGGAAAATGCGTCAAGATAGGTGTTTCCGCTAGGAGATAGCTGGCAGAAAAGGGCCGCGTTGTCGATATTCGCCGGATCACAAAAAAATGTGGAGATAGACATAATTTGAAACGCAAGTTATAGAAAACAAAAAACGGCACAAAACCCGCTACCGCTGTGTTTTGTGCCGTCGGACAGATGCCGGCTTATTGGTAAGTTGCCGGATCTGGGGAGTCTGTTGGCGATTGGATCACTTTTTTCAGTGGCTCAGACATCGGCAGATTCATATTGATATTTTTTGGAGGAATAGGGCTTTCAAACCATTTGGTGTACAGTTTCTCCAGCTCACCATTTTTCATCATTTCGATTACAGCATCATCCACGGCTTTCTTGAACTCAGGGTCGTCCTTGGGTTCAATAACAGCGTATGGCTCGATGGTCAGAGGCTCTTCACTGATGACCCATTTGTCGGGGTCTTCAGAGTTGGCAACCAGACTGGCAAGCAGCACGTCATCCATGAAGAATGCTTTTGCACGACCTGCCTGAACAGTCAGGAATGCGCCGGCATGGTCTTTGGACGGGATGATATTCATGCCCAGGTTTTCTTTTGCATTGGTTGCAGCCAGCCATTTGATATTGCTGGTGCCCGCGGTAGACGTTACGGTCTGGCCTTTGAAGCCGGCTACGTCCTTGATATTGTCAGCTTTGGCTGAGACAAAGCGGGTCGCAGTGACAAATGTGGTTGGGGCGAAGCTAACCTGCTTCTGGCGTTCTGCATTGTTGGTGGCGGAACCGCAAGCCAGGTCAACAGTGCCGTTCATGATAAGTGGAATACGGCTGGCAGAGGTCACCGGAACCTGTTTTACTGTCAGCTCGGTGCCCAGTTGTTTTTCCAGGGCCTTAACAATACCGTCGCAGATTTCTTTGGAATAACCTATTGGTTTTCCCCCGTCCAGATATGAAAAAGGAATGGAGGAGTCACGATAACCCAGGGAAATTGTTTTTGTACTTTTGATCTTGTCCAGACGACCTTCGGCGTGGGCAGACAAACCTATTGAAGAAATGAGTGCTGCTAGCACGAGACTTGATAACTTCATGGAAAACTCCTTTATAACGGTGTTGCTAGTATGAACGAAATGCTCATGCTCCGGTTTCAGGTTTAACCCTAACTTTTAAATAAATTAACGCTAATTTGATAAAACGCAGTTGTATTTTTAATGGATTTTAACGAGATTTAAAACAAAAGATACACTCGGAAACATATTGCGCTGCGGTGGTTTGCGTTTGCACCATGAAGGTTTGGGGCATGCACGAAAAAGAGCGTTTCCGGCAAGCTGACAGATTCGGAACCGCTTAAGGGCAAGCCGGCGAAAATGCATTTGGCCCGTCTCAGGTTCAATTCTTGCGCCCGCAGGCAGATTCGGGTCGACTCAAGCTGGGTCCTTGACGACAGGTTGTAAGGGGACAATGCAGAGACGCCGTTCTGACCATCCATGCTGCACCGTGCCGCGCGCAGCCGTACAAAAATTGTGCGATTACACGGCCCCCATTCTCGGCTGCCGGTGTTTGCGACTAAAATAGTGTTTTCAATCGTCGGTTCCCAATTACATGTACAAACCATCTTATCCGCATCCTGTCCTGGCTCGAGAGGGCTGGCCATTCATCGCCGGATCCGTCATTCTTGCGTTGCTGGTAACCTGGTGGTCCACGGGTGTGGGACTGATCTTCTGGCTGCTGGCAGTTTTCGTGATTCAGTTTTTTCGGGATCCTCAACGCCAGGCGCCCGATGGTGATCGGGTTGTGCTCGCGCCCGCTGACGGGCGGATCGTATCGGTAGACAAAACCATCGATCCCTATACTCAGCAAGAGTCCCTGAAAATCAGTGTCTTCATGAACGTCTTCAATGTGCATTCGAATCGCTTCCCGGTGTCGGGCCGCGTCACGCAGGTACAGTATTTCCCAGGCTCGTTTGTCAACGCCGCACTGGATAAAGCATCTGTAGAGAATGAAAGGAATGCCGTGCATATCAGTCTGGATTCCGGTGAGCACGTGACAGTGGTGCAGGTTGCCGGTCTGGTGGCCCGCCGCATTCTCTGTTACGTTAAGGCGGGTGATTCGCGACGCGCGGGGGAGCGTTATGGTTTTATCCGCTTCGGTTCCCGAGTTGATGTGTATCTGCCGCCCGAGTCGCGGCCACGCGTTGCTATCGGTGACAAGGTATCCGCTACCTCTACTGCACTTGCCGATCTGCCCGACAGTGTTGTTTCCGCCAATCAGGCTCAGACCATATGAACGAGAATTTGCCCCGACCCCGCAGCGCCGTTTATCTGCTGCCCAATGCCTTTACGACAGCCAATCTGTTCGCCGGATTTTATGCTGTTGTACAGGCCATGAACGGGCGTTTTGAAGTGGCGGCCATTGCCATTTTCGTGGCAATGGTGCTTGATGCCATGGATGGCCGCGTGGCGCGGCTTACCAATACCCAGTCGGCATTCGGAGAGCAGTATGACTCCATGTCGGATATGGTTTCGTTCGGCGTTGCCCCGGCGCTGGTCATGTATGAATATCAGCTGCAGGCGCTGGGTCGGTGGGGCTGGATTGCTGCCTTTATCTATGTCGCTGGCGCTGCACTGCGCCTGGCGCGTTTCAATACCAATATCAGCGTAGTCGACAGTCGTTTTTTCCAGGGGCTGCCCAGTCCTGCCGCGGCCGCCCTGGTTGCCGGTTTCGTCTGGCTGTCGGTGGACAACCGCATTCCCGATTATGAATCACTGGCCTGGCTGGCGTTCATCCTCACAGTGTATGCGGGGATCAGCATGATTTCCAACGCACCGTTCTTCAGTGGCAAATCGCTTGCCCTGGAGAAAAAACTGTCACCGCAAAATATCATGCTGGTACTGGTGCTCGTGTTTGCGTTCGTCTCGTCCGATCCGCCCATCGTGCTTTTTCTGCTGTTTATTGTATATGGACTGTCGGGATGGGTTGTCTGGTATTTTCGCTGGCGTCGTGCGCAGAAGCTTTACGACAGCCGCCGAGAGAGCAGGGCGGGTGAAGATTCGGTAACCTCTGCTTCGACCGAGCATCAGGCGTCTTCAGCGGGTGCAGGCACCGCCGAGGATCCGCCTCGTCCTGGGGGCGAAGGCGCTGCCACGCGCACCGAGCCGCATATTGCAGAACCGCATTCAAAGAATAAGCCTCAAGACTGGTTCCGCAAAGACTAAGACAGAGCGAGCGTATGGGTGTCGGATTCAGAATCCCATGAATTCGAACTCGCGCTCGAAAGCGGGATCGGGTCCAGGGTGATAGTGCGTGACCCGTTCCCCGTCACGGCCAAAGTAGACGTACATGAGCGAATTCCAGACATTGGCCTGTTTGTAACGATATTCCCATACGACTTCATTCTTTTCCCCCAGGCCTGAGCGGGTGATGCGGGCAGGGGGGCCAAACTCGCATCGAACGTCGTCCGCGGTCCAGATGCCGGTATCCAGCTTGCGGAAATTGGCATCGGTCAGTATGGATTCGACCCTATCGGTGATGCCCGCGGCGTTGAACCGCGCGCCATAGGCATACTGTCCATTGGGCTGGAGGGTCCAGATGCTGCGTTCACCGCCACTGTCAAGCGGACAGGTTAAGCTGGGTTGGCCCATGGTTTCATACACCACTGATCGCGGGGAATTGGGCGGCACATCACGGTAGGTAGCGCAGGCGCCAAGCGTGGCACATAGCCCGGTAATGCTGATCACACGCACTATTTTGCGTGGCGCCAACGGTTGCCGGCGCGAGCCGGTATGCCGTCCAGACCCGGAAGTGTTGGAAAATGGGCCAAAAAATGGGGGAAAATGCTGGAAATTGGACATAATTGGACCTGTTTGGCTAAGGTTTTCGTGCATGTTCCGGCCGAATCATATATAATTGTCGGTCTTGGCTGAGGCTCGGGTTCCAAGGCTGGTTTTGAGTATGCTTTCCCGGGTACGGTTTATTGTAGCGTTTTATGTTGCAACGGAATAGCTATGCTTTACCTAAGTCAGGACAATATCCAATATTTTTAATACTATCACGGTAAAACGCCTCGGTTTTACCGCCAGTTCATGAGGCTTATACACAATGTCAGTAGCTGATATCAAAAAATCCGAAATTGTTGCCGAGTTCGGTCGCGCCCAGGGCGATACCGGTTCTCCAGAAGTACAGGTCGCCTTGCTGACCGCGCGTATCAACGAATTAACCGGTCATTTCAAAGAACACATGAAAGACCACCACTCTCGTCGTGGTTTGCTGCGTATGGTTAGCCGCCGCCGCAAGCTGCTCGACTACCTGAAAGGTCGTAACCCTGACGCTTACCGCTCGCTTATCGAAAAACTCGGTCTGCGTAAGTGATATTGGGTTTGCGCCCAACACAAAACCGTGCAGAGCGCCAGGCTGGCGCCTGGCACGGTTTTTTTTATTGTGCCTGAACGGGATGGGTGCGCGCACACAGAATCGTGGTGTGCGGTTGAAAACGGACCAATCCGTCTGGCTTTAATGTAAGGAATGAAAAATGTTTAACAAAGTGACCAAGTCGTTTCAGTATGGCGATCATACAGTTGTACTGGAAACAGGGGAAATCGCCCGTCAGTCGTCTGGCGCCGTTGTGGTCTCAATGGGAGATTCCGTTGTGCTGGCCACCGTCGTTGCGGCAAAGAATGCCAAACCCGGGCAGGATTTCTTCCCGCTTACGGTCGATTATGTTGAGAAAACCTATTCTGCGGGTCGCATTCCCGGCGGTTTTTTCAAGCGTGAAGGTAAGCCCTCCGAAAAAGAAACCCTGACATCCAGGCTCATCGACCGCCCGCTGCGTCCGCTGTTCCCTGAAGGTTTTTACAACGAAGTGCAGGTGATTGTTCACGTGCTTTCCGTTGATCCCCAGATTGATCCCGATATTGCTGCCCTGATTGGCAGTTCTGCAGCCCTGGCGGTTTCGGGCATCCCATTTGATGGCCCGATTGGCGCTGCTCGTGTCGGTTACAAGGATGGTCAGTATCTGCTCAATCCTACACAGGATCAGCTTGACGATTCCGAAATGAATCTGGTTGTTGCCGGTACCGAAAATGCCGTGCTGATGGTTGAGTCTGAAGCCAAGCAGCTGTCTGAAGAAATCATGCTGGGTGGCGTTGTGTTCGGTCATGAGCAAATGCAGGCCGCCATTAATGCTATTCATGAACTCGTGGCTGAAGCCGGCAAGCCCGAATGGGACTGGCAGCCAGCACCTAAAAACGAAGCCCTGATTTCTGCCGTGACTGCCGCTGCTGAAGCTGGTCTGAAAAACGCCTACGAAATTCGCCAGAAACAGGAACGGACGACCAAGTTGCGCGAAGTCACTGCTGCAGTTAAACAGACGCTGGCAGAGCAGGCAGCACAGGCCGGACAGGATGCACCTGATGAAGTGACGGTAGACAATATTCTATTTGATCTGGAATCCAAAATTGTTCGTGGTCAGATTCTGGCTGGTGAGCCACGTATTGACGGTCGCGATACCCGCACTGTACGTCCCATTTCCATTCGTCTGGGCGTGTTGCCCCGTACGCACGGCAGTGCACTCTTTACCCGCGGCGAGACACAGGCGCTGGTTATTGCAACGCTGGGTACTAAACAGGACGAACAGATCATCGATTCTGTCATGGGTGAACACCGTGACCGATTCATGCTTCATTACAACATGCCTCCGTTTGCGACTGGCGAGACAGGTCGCTTTGGCGCCCCTAAACGCCGTGAAATCGGCCATGGCCGTCTGGCCAAGCGCGCGCTGATTTCTACGCTACCAGCCCATGAAGATTTCCAGTACACCATTCGCGTGGTATCCGAAATTACCGAATCCAATGGATCTTCATCCATGGCTTCCGTTTGCGGTGGTTCACTGGCCATGATGGACGCAGGCGTACCGGTCAAGGATCATGTTGCCGGCGTGGCTATGGGTCTGATTAAGGATGGCGGCAAGTTCGCCGTGCTGACCGATATTCTGGGTGATGAAGATCACCTGGGCGATATGGACTTCAAAGTGGCAGGTACCAAAAATGGTATTACTGCTCTGCAAATGGATATCAAAATCCAGGGTATTACCAAAGAGATCATGCAGGTTGCGCTGGCGCAGGCTCGCGAAGGCCGCATGCATATCCTGGGCAAAATGACAGAAGCGCTGACCGGCTCACGCCAGGAGCTGTCTACTTTTGCTCCTCGCATGCTGTCCATGAAAATCAATCCTGAGAAAATCCGTGATGTGATTGGTAAAGGTGGCGCGACGATCCGCGCGCTGACCGAAGAAACCGGTTGCCAGATCGACATCAGTGATGAAGGTGTGGTCACGATTTCAAGCGCGGATCTGGACAAGGCCAAAGAAGCCGAACGCCGCATCGCAGAACTGACTGCCGTTGTGGAAGTTGGACAGGTATACGAAGGGACAGTACAGCGTCTGCTCGATTTCGGTGGTATTGTACAGATTCTGCCTGGTCGTGATGGCCTGCTTCACATCTCTGAAATTGCCAACTACCGCATTGCCAACATCAATGACGTGCTGACCGTCGGCCAGACAGTCAAGGTCAAGGTTATCGAAGCCGATGATCGTGGACGTCTGCGTCTGTCGGCCAAAGCCATTGGTGGTCTGGAAGGCGCGCAGGAAGGTGCTGCCGCTGAAAGCGCAGAGCAATCAGACAAACCTGCGGAGTAATTCGCAGGCAAGGGGTACGTGAGTACCTTGCAATAAAATGCCTCCCGGCCACAAGACCGGGAGGCATTTTGTTTTGTTGCGCTGTTATTGTATTGTTAAACAGGCATTGTTAAACAGTTATGGCCGCTGACAGCGGCCATAATAACGATCAGATCACCAGTCTGCGGCTTGTGACGGTGCAGACTGGACAAACCGCGGCGTGATCAGACGGCGCCCTGATCAATCATGGCATCGGCGACCTTGCGGAACCCGGCGATATTGGCGCCAAGTACCAGATTGCCTGGCTGATTGAATTCCTCAGCTGTTTCCCATGCTGTCGTAAAGATGTTCTTCATGATGTTTTTCAGGCGCAGGTCGACTTCGTCGAAACTCCATTGAATCATTGCTGCGTTCTGTGCCATTTCCAGCTGGCTTGTGGCGACACCACCGGCGTTTGCTGCCTTGCCGGGTGCGTAGTGGATGCCTGCCTTCAGAAACTCCTCTACGGCTTCGGGAGTGGACGGCATATTGGCGCCTTCGGCAACCAATTTGCAGCCGTTGGCCAGAAGCGCCAGGGCATCGGCCTGATTCAGCTCGTTCTGTGTTGCACTGGGGAAGGCCAGGTCACACGGCACAGACCACACCTCATTGCGATCGGCTGCATAGTCGGCCACGGCTTTGTAAATCGCGTCGGGATGAATTTCAACATACTTCTGCAGGGGAAGCTGCTGGCTCTCTTTCAGGGACTTCAGTGTTTCCAGTTTGATACCGGACTTGTGATAAATCATGCCGCGGGAATCGCTGCAGGTAACCGGCGTAGCACCTAACTGGTAGAGTTTTTCTATGGTGTAGATGGCAACATTGCCTGCGCCGGAAACCGCGCAGATCTTGCCCTCCAGGTGGTCGCCGGTATGTTGCAGCATTTCCTGAGCGAAATACACCGAACCGTATCCGGTTGCCTCTGTGCGAACCAGAGAGCCGCCCCATGGAACCCGTTTACCAGTTAGCACGCCCTCGTAACGGCCGGTAAGTCGCTTGTACTGGCCAAAAAGATAGCCAATTTCGCGTCCCCCTACACCGATGTCCCCGGCTGGGACGTCGATGGTTGGGCCGATATGGCGGTACAGCTCGGACATGAACGCCTGGCAAAAGCTCATGATTTCGTTATCGGACTTTCCTTTGGGATCGAAATCGCTGCCGCCTTTGCCACCGCCAATCGCCAGGCCTGTGAGTGAGTTCTTGAAGGTTTGTTCGAATCCCAGGAATTTGATGATGCTGGCCGATACGCTGGGGTGGAAACGCAGACCGCCCTTGTACGGGCCGATGGCTGAGTTGAATTCTACCCTGTAACCTTTGTTGACATTGATCTTGCCTTTGTCGTCTACCCAGGTAACCCGAAACATGATCTGACGCTCCGGTTCGACGATCCGTTCAATGATGTTCTGATCCAGGTAATGTTTTTCTTTCTCGAACAGGGGAGTCAAAGATTCCAGTACTTCCCGAACAGCCTGATAGAACTCGGATTGCGATGGGCTGGATTTGGCCAGTCGGGCCAGCGTCGTATCGATATGTGTCATATAAGTGGAATGTAATGCGGGTTGAGGGTTACGGGAATCGCATGTTCAGGCACCGGTAAGCGGCCCTGAAAATCATGGGCATGCGGCTGTTGTTACGGTGAAGTCATGCAAGGGGTAAATATCATACCGCTATATTGTGTGCAGTGCAGCGAAAAATGCATGATATAGGTGATTGCCCTGATCGCTTTTGGCGCATTTTTGGTAACTTGGGCAATAAATGTTCGAATTCGACGCGATTTTTTGTAAAAATTCACCGCCTTGGTGCAAACGTGTAATCACAGGTTCAGGCGCAGATACGAGCTGGCATGGCACAAGGCACCGGTGCAGACTCGCAACTGCGCGCGACTGAAGCTATATCCGGCAGGGGCAGGCCAGCGCGAGCGGGGCCTGCAGACCGGACTCAGCCGGTAATGGCAGCAATACCTGCTTTCGCCGTTTCCGCATCCTGGCTGGCCTGGACGCCTGAAACGCCAACGGCACCGATGGTCTGGCCATCGACAACCACCGGTACGCCGCCTTCCAGTATGCCTTGCAGGGCAGGTGCTGACAGGAATGCGACCCGTCCGTTGTTGATCATGTCTTCATAGCCTTTGGTATCGCGGCGACCCAGGGCAGCGGTATGTGCCTTTGCTGGTGCGATATGGGCAGAAACGGGAGCGGCGCCATCCAGTCTTTTCAGTCCTAGCAGGTGGCCACCATCATCGGCAACCGCAATGGTTACGGCCCAGCTGTTTTTGGCAGCATGTGCAGCAGCTGCCTCAATGATTTTCTGCACTTCTTCCTGGCCGAGAACGGGCTTGGTTTTCATAACGTCTCCGAAAAATAGATGATCAAAGCATCTATTATAGAGACGATCGGCTGGCGCTTTGTAACTTCTGACGATAAAGCGGTGTGCATGAAAGTTTCGAATCAACCATGAAATCAGGCCCCGGTGCGTGCTGAAGCTGCGTCCGGGGCCTGATTTCGTGCCTGGGAAGACTTTCCTGATGTCAGGCAGCCTTGCTCAGGACAGGGCGCCGATAGTCTTCAAGCAACTGCGCGCGACGGCTTGCGGCTTTTTCCATACTGGCTTCCTTGATATGTCCATAACCACGAATGTCATCAGGAAGGCGAGCCAGCGCCAGGGCACTGTCGAAATTGCTTTCATGCAGACTGGTGTTGAACTCATCCAGCATCGCGAAGTATTCCTCGATCAGCGCACGCTCGGCGCGACGTTCCTCTGTGTGGCCGAAGGGATCCAGCGCGGTGCCGCGCAAACCCTTAAGGCGTGACAGTATTGCAAAGGCCTTGAGAACCCATGGGCCGTATTTTTTCTTGATCAGATGGCCTTTCTTATCCTTCCTGCTGAAGGCGGGCGGGGCCAGATGCACATGCAGCGAATAATCGCGGCCCGGTTCTCCTTCGAACTGCGCGCGCAGTTTATCGAAATACGCCGGATCGGTATACAGGCGCGCCACCTCGTACTCGTCCTTGTAGCTCATCAATTTCGCCAGGTTGCGTGCGACGGCTTCGGTCAGTACATGGCCCTTGAAGCCCCGGTCCGTCTCGGTTGCGCGGATCCGTTCGACTGCTTGCGTAAAGCGCTTTGCATATCGCTCATTCTGGTATCTGGTCAAATGATCTGCGAGCCGCGTGATCAGGGTATCGATACTCTCTGGCATGTTCACCAGGTTTTCATGTCGAACCGTGCGCGAGCTCTTCTCGAGTGGGATTGACTGCAGACCGTGGTGGGCCAGGTACCGACCCCATTCGAAGGCGGCCAGATTTTTATCCACGGCGACGCCGTTAAGTTCAATTGCGCGTTCCAGACTTTCATGATGCAGGGGTATCCATCCTTTTTGCCATGCATAGCCCAGCATCAGCGGATTGGCAAAGATCGCATCGCCCAGTAACGCAACGGCATAGGCGTTGGCGTCCAGGAAATCACATTTGTCTTTGCCTAGCAATGACCGCAAGTCCTGTTCGGTCATCGCGGAGGGAAACTGCCATTTTGGGTCCTGGAAAATTTCGGCGGTCGGCACCTTGGCGCTGTTGACTGCCGCCACTGTGACGCCCTTGCGCGTTTTGGAGGTGATCTCGCGTGAGGCAGCCACAATGGCATCACAGCCAATAATCAGATCGGCTTCACCCATGCCAATACGGGTCGAATGCAGATCGGAAGGCTGATTGCCAATCTGTACATGACTGACAACGGCGCCGCCTTTCTGGGCCAGCCCGGTGATGTCCAGGACATTGACGCCTTTCTGTTCCAGATGGGCCGCCATACCCAGCAGCGCGCCGATGGTGACAACGCCGGTACCGCCCACGCCAGGCACCAGAATATTAAAGGAGCGCTCAATTTGCGGCATGGACGGCTCGGGAATATCCGATTCAATTTTTTCGAAAGACAGGGTAGCCGTCTGCGGCTTGCGTATCTTCGCGCCTTCTGCCGTCACAAAACTCGGGCAAAAGCCGTTAAGGCAGGAGTAATCCTTATTGCAGGAAGACTGATTGATACGCCGTTTGCTGCCCATGGGCGTATCTACCGGTTCCACCGACAGACAATTGGACTTTACACTGCAATCGCCGCAACCTTCGCAGACCGCTTCGTTGATGAAAACACGGCGGTCCGGATCGGGATAGGCGTTGCGTTTGCGACGCCGGCGTTTCTCGGTAGCGCAGGTCTGATCATAAATAAGAATGGTGGTGCCTTCTGTATCGCGCAGTTCAAGCTGGACATCATCCAGGGAGTCGCGGTGGAAAACATCGGGTTTGCCGACAAGCGAAACACCTTTGTATTTTTCCGGTTCGTCGCTGACGATGACGATACGGGCGACACCTTCGGCGTAAAGCTGATCGTTGATCTGCGGTACGGTCAGGGTGCCATCGACAGGCTGTCCGCCCGTCATGGCTACCGCATCGTTGAACAGGATCTTGTAGGTGATGTTCACTTTGGCGGCAATAGAGGCGCGAATGGCCAGAATGCCAGAGTGGAAATACGTGCCATCGCCCAGGTTGGCGAAAATATGCTTGGTGCTGGTGAAATCTTTCTGGCCGATCCATGGCACGCCTTCGCCCCCCATCTGGGTGAACGTATCGGTGTTGCGGTCCATCCAGATGGTCATGTAGTGGCAGCCAATGCCGGCCACGGCACGGGATCCCTCCGGGACTCGTGTCGAGGTATTATGCGGGCAGCCCGAACAGAACCACGGTTTGCGATCC
The DNA here is from genome assembly GCA_023389155.1 of Pseudomonadota bacterium. Lineage (GTDB taxonomy): Bacteria > Pseudomonadota > Gammaproteobacteria > Burkholderiales > Burkholderiaceae_B > Advenella. Next base: position 111,239 of record JAEWEV010000021.1, on the reverse strand, counting down.
TGTACCACTACGGGCCGTTTGGCATCCTGTTCTTTCGCATGAATGATGGCGATACGGGCCTGGATACGACTGCGCACTTCGTCGGGCAACGTGTGTTTTTCCAGGCGCTTGGCAATCGCCTTGGCAATAATTGCCGGCGACAGCTCGTAATTGGCAGGCAGCAGCCAGTTGCCGCGTGGAACCGACCATTCACCGCCGCCATCGTCACGGGCATCGAACTTGCCGTAAACATCGGGTCGTACGTCGTCCCGCCAGTTGTACAACTCTTCCTTCAGTGCATATTCCATGATCTGGCGTTTTTCTTCAACCACCAGAATCTCGTCCAGGCCTTCGGCAAACTGGCGGGCGCCCTGAGCCTCCAGGGGCCAGACACAGCCCACCTTGTAAAGGCGGATACCAATATCGGTACAGGTCTCTTCGTCCAGGCCCAGATCCGTGAGGGCCTGGCGCACATCCAGATACGCTTTGCCGGCAGTCATGATACCGAAGCGCGCCTTGGGGGAGTCAAAAATGATTTTGTCCAGTTTATTGGCGCGGACATACGCCAGTGCTGCGTAGAATTTGTAATTGTTCAGCCGGGCTTCCTGATCCAGTGGTGGATCGGGCCAGCGAATCGACAGCCCACCTTCGGGCATGTCAAAATCTTCAGGAATGACGGTGTCGACCCGGGTGGGATCCAGTTCCACAGAAGAGCTGGATTCGATCACATCGGTGACACACTTCATGGCTACCCACAGACCGGAATAGCGGCTCATGGCCCAGCCGTGAATGCCGAAATCCAGATATTCCTGCACGTTGCAGGGATACAGGACCGGGATACCGGCAGACTGCAGATTGTGTTCGGACTGATAGGCTACGGTGGAAGACTTGGCCGCGTGGTCATCGCCGGCCAGCAGCAGCACGCCCCCGAATTCACTGGAACCGGCGGAATTGGCATGTTTGAAGACATCCATGGAGCGATCCAGACCGGGGCCTTTGCCATACCACATGGCAAATACACCCTGTTTGGTCGCGCCGGGAAACAGGTTGACTTGTTGCGAGCCCCACACCGCAGTCGCACCAAGTTCTTCGTTGACGCCGGGCTGGAATGAAATTTCATGTTCGGCAAGATACTTTTTTGCCTTCCACAGACTCAGATCAAGATTGCCCAGCGGCGAGCCGCGATAGCCCGAGATAAAACCGCCTGTATTCAGGCCTGCGCGCCTGTCACGGTCTTTCTGCAGCATGGGCAGCCGAACCAACGCCTGCGTGCCGCTCATGTAGACACGACCCTTCTCCAGGCTGTATTTGTCGTCAATGGTGGTATTCTTCAGGGCATCCTGTGCCACTTTGGGTAGTGGGGCATTCATACTGTTGTCTCCGATATGGTGCATAGCATATAAGCGCATGATTCCCGCCTCTGCCTCATAGTCGTCTTGTGAACGGTATGTGCAATGACGTGGAATGTTCACCGCCTTTCCGGGGCGATGCGATATCGTCCTGATGAATGGCAGCAGTGATCTTGCTGCAACTCATCACGTCTGCTACCCGATGTGAACCCAGAGTTGCAGGGGGTTCAGGTGAAACGTGAATCGGGGTAAGGGTTTTAATTGACGTTAACGTAAAGTTAAGCCATTTCCGCGATGAGCGAAACAGAATTTACCCGGATTAGGGTATATCCTAGAATGATCTTAGTCGTGTGCGCAACAAAGCGCAAGAATCAGGGAAGAAAAGTGAAGGGTGTCTTGTCAAAGCTGGGAAATATTTTGTCGGGCATGGGAGCCAGGCCACTGACGGTCGGACTCTTGCTGACCATCGTGTTCTGGATATTTCTTGGCAATTTCGTGGTCGCCGGTATTGCCGGCCTGCTGATATCGTTTTTTATTTCAGCCTTAGTCTCTATCTGGAAGCTTAACCGACGCTCGCGTGATTAGCAGGGCGCTCTGGAAATAAGGAGTCGTCCTGTGCTGGGCGTTTGGGTTCAGAAATTTTGAGAATGACCGCTTGCGAGTGCTGGCTTAATGCGATTGGAATGGTCAAATAAATCAGGTTTGGTGAGTACCCTATCTCCCGGCTATGGGGTAGAGCCTGCGGTTGGAAGGTACATTATTTCCCACGCATTATGGGGACGCGTTTTTTGTTGTTTTTCTTCCCGTATGCACAGTTATGAAGTATGCGGGAACCTATAAGTTTCTGTTATTATTAAATTTTTTGGGGTGACTGATGGGGCTCGAACCCACGACAACCGGAATCACAATCCGGGACTCTACCAACTGAGCTACAGTCACCATCCGAGTAAGCGTGAGAGTATAGCAAGTATCGTTACTCGGCACAAGATATAACTGGCGCAACACACTAATTTGTTGTCTTTTGGTGGCTTTGAAGGTAAGCGAGTGTTTTTGTGATGTCTTCCCTGTGGAAATTTCTGGTTCAGTACGAAACCCATCTGATTTTCGCAGCAAGTGTGCTTCTGAGCGTCTCTGCAGCGATACATATTGCGTTGACCAAACGCGATGTGCGAGCAGCCATTGCATGGGTCGGGGTCGTTATCTTTTCCCCGTTCCTTGGGCCCGTGCTTTATTTTGTGGTGGGCATCAACCGGATCCGGCAGACGCGAATTAAATCCCATCGCGACCGGCTGCTGAAGGAGGGGGCAGACCACACCAGCGTGATCGTAACGGATTTGGCACGATACGCGGCGCCGCAATGCATCTCGCTGAAAAAAGCCAGCGATACGGTGACACGTTTTCCATTGTGTGGTGGCAATGAGATCATTCCCCTGAATGGGGGCGATCAGGCTTATCCGGCCATGCTGCAGGCAATTGAGGCCGCAGAGCAGTCGGTATTGTTGCAGACGTATATTTTCGACAATGACATTGTGGGCCACCGCTTTGCTGACAGCCTGATCGCTGCTTTCGAGCGTGGCGTTCGCGTGCGTGTGCTCATCGATTCCATTGGCGTACGGTATTCTCACCCGACCATTGTGCATAGGCTCAGGGAGCACGGTGTGACGGTCGAACTGTTCGAAACCAACGCCATTACCTGGCGTATGCCTTATGCCAATATGCGCTGCCACCGCAAGATTCTGATTATCGATGGCTTGTACGGATTCGCCGGCGGCATGAATATTCGTGAGGAATTCCTGACAGAGATCACTCATGACAGTACGGCGCGGGACATACACTTTCGCATGCGGGGTCCGATTGTGGCCCAGCTGCTGGTCGTTTTTTGCCACGACTGGCTGTTCTCTACCGGCGAGCAGCTGAAACTGGGCGACTGGCTGGCTGCCGAGCCTTCCTTTATGCCGGCAGATATGGCCGCTCGCTGCGTACCGTCCGGTCCTGACAGGGAAATCGAAAGTACGCACAAGCTTCTGCTCGCAGCCTGTGCCGTTGCCCAGAAACATATCCGCATTCAGTCGCCATACTTTCTGCCAGATCAGGTTCTGATCGGAGCATTGACCACGGCGGCCCGCCGGGGCGTGCAGGTAGATATCGTGATACCGGGGAAAAACAATCTGCGTCTGATCCAGTATGCCATGATGGCGCAGATCGATCAGATGATCGAAACGGGATGTCGGGTATGGAAAGGCTCGGGCAACTTCGATCACTCCAAATTGATGACGGTGGACGACAGCTGGTCGCTGATCGGTTCATCAAACTGGGATTCCCGCAGTCTCAGACTGAACTTCGAAATCGATATCGAAGTCTATGACCGGCGGCTTGCTGGGTGGATCAGCGACGCCATCGACAACGAAATCGCGCATGGCGAGCGCGTGACGTTCGAATCCCTGCGCAAACAGGGTCTGGCGGCTGTTCTGAGGAACAAACTGATCTGGCTGGCCACGCCATACCTCTAATTCATCTCTGGTGGCGCGGATAGGCTCATGCAGGCGGACGATTTCATCAATCCCGCGTACATAACGGCCGAACCGGTTCATAAACATCGCGTCTGGATGCAAGAAGGCAGCAAAAGCGGACATGTCGTGAGTGTTCCATGCGAGTTGAAACGCATGCGCGACCTCTGCAGGTTGAGTGATTGGTTCCGTGTTTCCTTTTCCCTGAGTCTGTTTTTTCAGCGGAGTGACGTGCCTGTTGCGAGGTGCCTGATCATTCGAGACACTCCTGACACATGTTACCGGCTCCGGATTTTTACAATTCTGGCAGCGTTCTTGCGGTATAAATACTGTGTTTTTATACAGTATAATTTCACGCCTATGGACTACGCAATTAATAATCCCAACCCCCGGCGGCAGGTAACGCGCGAAGAGCTGCAGGCCTTATTCTGCTGCCATCGGGTGATGAACGAGTACGATCTGACCAGTGAGCTAAATGATACGGGGGTGCAGGCCCTGCGCAAATTTCTGACTCACTACGTCAAAAAAGATTGTGGCATCAACGCATGGCCGCGGTGGGTGCACAAAGCCGAATTGAAAGCCCACCGGCATATCCTGATGCACTACGATGGTGTGATGTATGCCAGTGGCAATGAAACGCTTAGCGGCCAAGAGAAGGGCATGTATGTGAAGTGGTTCTACTTTGATTGGTATGTGCGCAAGATTGTCACGTGACCAGAGCAGGATAGCGCCTTTGTGTCGTCGCGCTATCGTGGGTGGTTTTTCGGTCTATTTCTGGATGGTTCGTAGATAAATGTTTCTATCGATTCTTATGGAAATTCATAAATGAACGAAACGACACAACAACAAGCCCATGATTTTTATAATTTTTTTGCTTTTTGGTAACGATATGAGGTAAGGTGGTGCCTCCGGCGGGAATCGAACCCACAACCACCCGCTTAGAAGGCGGGTGCTCTATCCAATTGAGCTACGGAGACAACCTAGCCCGTGATTCTAACCTGAACAGGCGCGATATGTCATTCAATTCGCTACAATATAAGCATAGCAATCACAAAGCGAAATTCTAATTATGTCCATACTTTTTGATGTACATCCGGTCAATCCGCAAGCTCGGCTGCTCAAGCAGGCCGCTCAATTGCTGGATAATGGCCGCCTGCTTGCCATCCCGACCGATTCCAGCTACGCGCTGGTGGCCCGTCTGGATGACAAGGCTGCCGCTGACGGATTGCGCCGCCTGCGGGGATTGGATGACCGCCATCACCTCACACTGCTGGTTCGCGATCTGGCAGAGATCGCCAAGTTTGCCAAAGTGGACAATGCACAGTATCGCTTGCTGAAAAATGCAACGCCCGGCCCCTGGACCTTCATTCTGGAAGCCACCAAGGATGTTCCAAGGCGCGTCTCCCACCCGTCCAGAAAAACCATAGGCGTCAGGGTACCCGACCATCCCGTCACACTTATGCTTATCGAGGAGCTGGGCGCGCCTTTGTTGTCTACCTCACTGATTCCTGACGGTGAAGACCTGCCGCTGAACGATCCGCATGAGATTACCGACCGTTACGGTCATGCGCTGGCCGGCGTGATTGCCAGCGGCTCGTGCCCGACTCAGCCGACAACGGTAATCGACCTGACCACGGCTACGCCCGAGATCATTCGTCGAGGGGCAGGGGATCCAGCCACTATCGGTCTGGCAGGGTAATTTCTCTTGGCACCAAGGCTTTTAAAAGTCTGGGCGTATGGTCAACTTCCGGGCCGAAAGGCGTTCAGATTTCGACTGAAACGGGTTTTAGCGATTTGTCATGAAATTTTCCATTAATTTTATGCATTTCAATTAAACTACCGAATTAGCTATATGCTAGGCATTTAACATCAACCTTTTCTGGACGTTTCTATCATGTCGGTCGACAGTTCTTCGTATCCTGTATTCACGGGCAGTTTCCCTGCCCTGGTGACACCAATGCAACCCAATGGGGATATTGATTACGACGCATACAAGAAGCTGATCGACTGGCATATACAGGAAGGATCCGATGGTTTGGTGGTGGTGGGGACCTCAGGCGAATCCCCTACGGTCGATGTGGAAGAGCACACGGAGTTGATCCGAGTTGCAGTAGAGCACACGGCAGGTCGTATCCCTGTTATTGCAGGTGTCGGTGCCAACTCTACCGCAGAAGCCATTTACCTGACCAAGCAGGCCAAAGAAGTGGGTGCCGATGCAGGCCTGTCTGTGGTGCCTTACTATAACAAGCCGACCCAGGAAGGTCTGTTTCAGCATTTTTCGGCTATCGCCCGCGAAGGTGGTCTGCCCATCATGCTGTACAATGTGCCGGGCCGTACGGTTGCGGATCTATCCAATGATACCGTTCTGCGCCTAGCCCAGGTACAGGGAATTATCGGCATTAAGGACGCTACGGGCGACATGGCTCGCCTGGGACTGCTGCTTCGTGACAAGCCCGATTACTTCCAGGTATTCAGCGGCGATGATCCCACCGCTGCAGCACTGATTCTGCTTGGTGGTAACGGAAATATTTCGGTCACTGCCAATATTGCACCTGCCCTCATGCACGAGCTGTGCGAGGCTGCAAGGGCCGGAGACGTTCCGCGAACACGGGAACTGAATAAGAAACTGGCCGGTGTCAACAAAGTACTGTTTGTGGAAGCCAACCCCATTCCGGTCAAATGGGCCATGGTCCAAATGGGCCTTATCCAGGCCGGATATCGGCTTCCAATGTGTGATCTGGGCGCCCAGCATCACGAAACTGTTCTGACTGCCCTGAAAAATCTCGGGCTGGTCAAATAATATAGGATTGAGAATATGCGTATGAATGCACGCTTTCTTGCAGTGTCTGGTTTACTGTCACTCACCATGCTGTCAGGATGTAACGTCATGGACGAAGTCATGGGTGAGACCGAACAGGTCGACTACAAAAGTACCGTAAGGGGCGACCCCCTGAGCCTGCCCCCTGATCTGTCTTCTTCACAGATCAAACCGGAGTACAAGGCACCGGGAGGCTATGCATCTGCCAACGATTACAACAAGGCGGTTGCCAAGGCAAATCAGGAGTCTGCGTCCGGGGCATCAGTCCTGCCTGAAACGCCTGGCCTGAAAATCCAGAGTTCCGGCGCCAACCGCTGGCTGGAAGTGGCACAGGAGCCCGGCGTCGTCTATCCCAAGTTGATTGACTTCTGGGTTGATACCGGCTTTACGATCAATCGCGACAATCCCAAGGCCGGTCTTATTGAGACAGACTGGGCAGAGAATCGTGCAAAAATACCGGGTAACCTGTTGAATCGCGCACTCGGCGCCATTATCAACATGGTTGAAGACAGCGGCGAACGTGAGCGCTTCCGTACCCGTCTGGAACGCTCTAACGGCAAAACGCTGGTCTTCATCAATCACGAGCGCATGGTTGAAACGCCAATGGACCGGGATGGTACGACTTTCAAATGGCTGCCTGCCAAGGAAGATCCGGGTCTGAATGCTGCCATGTTGTCACGCCTCATGGTGTTCCTGGGGGCGACGAAACAGCAGGCTGAGGCCCAGGTTCGTCAGAGTGCGTCGGCAGCCACTGCGCCCGCTCATCCTGTCGTGATGGCAGATGCTGCGGCATTGCCTCTGCAAATGGGACATGATCAAGCCTACAACCAGGTCGGAGCGGCGATCAACTCAGCGGGTTTTACGGTTGACAGTCGTGATCCACAGGCCGGAACCTATGTTGTTCGTTACCTGGATACCGATACGGGCGAAAAACGTCAAGCCTCCAATTTCATCAGCCGCTTGTGGGGTGACAAAGGCAATATCACACCTTTGCCCTACACCATTGTCGTGACGTCACAAGGTAGCCAGTCTGTTGTGACAGTGCGCAATGAAGAGGGGCAGACTGACAATACCGCAACAGCGCGCCGCATTCTGACGGTACTGGCCGAAAGAATGTAATAAGTCTGTCCAGGACATATCGCGTTTTTCCACGTATAAAAAAGCCCGGCTTGCACGCCGGGCTTTTCTGCCTTCAAGGGTACCGCCGACAAACGCCAATCGGCCTGTATTGACGCCTCTGCGCTAAGGCTTCCCTGTGTTCAGACCTTCTATCGCTTTTGCAAACATGGCCTTCTGCTCCTGTAAATAAGCGCTGTAAGCATCAGGATCCAGCAAGTTGATTTCTGCGCCCAGCGTTGCCAGGTTCTTCGAGATTTCCTCTTTATTCTCATCTACCGCTTTTTTCGCTGCCTGATAAATCAGATCGATGCGTTCTTTGGGTGTCCCTTTGGGTGCTACGATTCCATATAAAGCCGGACTGCTGGCGCCATAGCCCAACTCCGCCACGGTCGGTACATCCGGCAGCAGGGGAGAACGCGTGTCACTGATAACGGCCAGCGCTTTCAGTCGGCCCGTCTGGATATACCCGAGGGCGGGGGCGACGGCTGACATTGCCATGTTGATTTCCTTGCCAAGCAGATCCGTCACTGCCGGTGTACTACCCTGATACGGGACATGCATGAGCTGGATCCCGGCATTTTTTGAAAAGATTTCCGTGAGCAAATGCGTGATGCCCATCGTGCCAGAGCTGCCGTAGGTAATTGATGCGGGCTTCTCTTTTGCTGCATCTACAAAATCCTTCAGGGTTTGGTAAGGAGAGTCTCCTGGCACCAGAATCAGAAATGCACCTTTGGAAAAGGCGGCAACCGGTGCGAACGATTCGGTCTGGTATTTCATATCCTTGTTGGCCAGCGGCACGATAACAAGCGCCCCGGGGGAGCTTCCCGCCAGCGTGTAACCATCGGGCTTGGCGGCGGCAACCTGGCCTGCACCTACGCCACCGCCGGCGCCGGGCTTATATTGCAATATGACAGACTGCCCAAGTGCATCGCGCATTCTATCTGCAATTGGGCGCAGCATTTTATCGGTGTCACCTGGTGCGAACGGAATTACCAGCTGAATGGGTTCCTTTGGGAATGACTCCTGTGCAGTTGCGCAATTCATGATGGAGACGCTGGCAAAAAACGCAGCTGCAGCTTTCCATCTGTTCAAATGAAGCTTCATGTTGTCTTCCTCCTGATTATTCTAAAAGTGTTTTTTTGTCCGCCTTAGTTCAATCGTGATCGATCTGCAATGCCTCCAGAAAGCGTGAAACCATGTTGTAAGCGCCTATTGTTGCCGTGACTTCGACAATCTGCTGATCATTGAAGAAAGGGCGGACGGCATCAAAGACCGTGTCGGAGACACGAATTTCCCGTGTCATGGCGTCGCAATAGGCAATCAGCGCCTGGTCTCTGTTACTAAAAACCTGCAGATTGTTTTTTTTCAAATCCTCCATCTGTGATTCGGTGAAACCGGCTTTTAATGCAAATGGCATATGTTGTGCGAACTCGTAATCAGCTTCATTCAGTACCGCCACGCGCATGATCAGCAGCTCCCTGACGTCGGCGGCCAGTGAACTTTTCTGACGGACCGCAGTAAGATAGTTCAGCCATCCTTCGGCAATGGGAGGACTGTTAAGCAACATTGCATAAAGATGAAATATTTTTCCCCGTTCTGCGGAAATCCGCGTTTCGAGATCCCGTGTTTCGGGCTTTTCAAGGGTTGCATAGGGTATTCGTGCCATTTCTGTGCCTCGTTGGTTTGTCATAGGGGTACATCGCAGGATTCATTCTGCAATGCTTTTCAGTCACATCGAACACTCATTCCTCCGTCAACGACAATGTCGGTGCCGGTAATGAAACGTGCTTCGTCTGATGATAGGAACAAGACGGCGTTCGCGGTGTCGCGGCCATCGCCTGTTATGGACATGGGGATGCGTGCTTTTCTGCGCGCCAGCAGTGCTTCGGTGTCGCCATCCGCCTGATCTTTTGCCAGGAAAGCGTCTACCAGCGGGGTATGCAACTGTCCGGGCACGACCGTATTGATTCTCACCCCGCGGGAAGCGTATTCGACAGCCGCTACCTTTGCGAACTGAATGACACCCGCCTTGGCGCAGGCGTAGCCGATCTGGGCGGCCCCCGTCCATCGGATCCCGGAGGTCGACGCTACGTTCACAATGGCACCATATCCCTGAGAGGCCATTTGCGGAAGCGTGTATTTGCAGGTCAGAAAAACGCTGGTCAGATTCAGATTAATCTGGTCCTGCCATTGCTGCATTGTGAGTTTTTCGGGGCCACCTGGAAGCGGGGCACCCACGTTATTGACCAGGATATCGATTCGCCCCATTTCAGACGTAATTGCACTGATGAGGCGCTTCACTGCCTCTTCGTCAGTGACATCGCATGTGAGGGGACGAATCCCGACAGCCTGATCGCCTGCCAGCTCAAGCGTCTGGTCCATTGAAGACAGATCCCGGTCGACCGCCAGCACAGTCGCGCCTTCCTGGGCAAAACGGATCGCAGTGGCACGTCCGTTTCCCCAGCCAGGCCCCACGCTGCCCGCTCCGGTCACAATGGCAATTTTGCCGCTCAGGCGGCCTGCTGTCTTGTCCATGTATTTTTCCTTTTGTATGGTCAGCGTGTAGCCATAGTCACGCCACCATCCACCACAATCTGCTGGGCAGTGACGTAACGGGCTTCGTCACTCGCCAGAAAGAGCACGGCGTGGGCGACATCCCAGGCATCGCCCATTCTGCCCATGGGTACCTGGCGATGACGATGCGCGACGAAGCCTTCATAGTCGCCCGCAGCATATTTGGTGGCGAGACGTTCAACCAGCGGCGTAAACATCAACCCCGGCACCACGGAATTGAGCCGGATATTCGTTTCGGCATAAATCACGGCTGTGGTTGCCGTCATCTGCATCAGTGCAGCTTTTGCGGCAGCATATGCCACTTGTGGTTTACCCACGTAACGCAGCCCTGCGACGGAAGATACGTTGATGATGGATCCGCCGTCCTGACGTTCCATGACTGGAATAACGTGTTTGCAGCATAAAAAGGAAGAGGTCAGATTCACATCCAGTTGCTCGCGCCAGACCTCTTCGCTCATTGTGACGGGATCGCCCGGCTCGGATCTGCCAACATTGTTGACCAGAATGTCGATGCGTCCGTACTGCTTCAGACAGTGTGCAACCATGTCTGCAACAGCGTCCGATTCGGTTACATCGCATGCCTGTACCGTCGCGGCACCTCCCTCTTCGAGAATGATCTGGCGCGTTCTTTCAGCGGCTTCAAGGTTCAGGTCACAGCCATATACCGTTGCTCCCTGTCTTGCCAATGCAACAGCAGTTGCCTTGCCATTTCCCCAGCCACTTTCCATTGTGCCGCAACCCGTGACCAGCGCCACTTTGCCATCCAGTCGAAACATGTTGAACTCCTCTTTGCATAATTTCACTTCAAGGGTACACTCAAACTCCGAAAAGAATAAGTTCATTTTTTTACATCATTAATAGATAAATGGCATGAATTTATCTCCCCGACAATTGCAGATTTTTGTGGTGCTGGCTGACTCACTCAGCTTTCACAAAGCGGCTGATGCGCTGCATATAACGCAACCCACACTTAGCAAGCTGGTCAGATCAATCGAAGACGTGGTGGGGGTTCCTTTGTTTGAACGCAGTACGCGTCACGTCCGCCTGACACGTGACGGACAGGCGTTGCTGGACGTTGCGAGAAAGACTGTGGCAATCTATCAGGAAGGTCTGAACGATTTTGAGCAGATCATCCGCTTTGGCAATCAGCGAGTGGCCATCGCTGCCTTGCCTACGCTGGCGGCAACGCTATTGCCGAAACTGATCACCGGCTTGCGCAACACTCATCCTGAAGCTCATGTGCAGGTATTCGACTTGATTGCCAGCGAAGCCATGGAACTGCTCTACGCGCGAAAAGCCGATGTGGTGCTGGCGGCAAGAGAAGAAACATACGATATGCTCCGGTTTACAAAGCTTTTCGTGGAACCTTTCGTTCTCATGCATCGTCCCGAGGTCATTATCCCGTTCGAAAAATGGGATATTCAGGGATTATCTGCGCTTCCAATTATTTCCATGCCACAGGGCACCAGCACGCGATCAGGGGTCGATCAGTATTTTGCGCGTAAGGGAGCAACATTTGCGCCGACTTTTGCACTCAGAGATCTGAATACCATTTCCCAATTCGTCAGAGGAGATTGCGGGGTTGCGCTATTGCCGTGGTCTGCTGCCCGACCTTTCATGAAAGATGATCTGCGGATTACGCTACTGAAAGGTGCCCCGGAGCGCGCTATCGGCATTTACACCCTGAAGGGTCAGTCTCATTCAAAGCTGACGCTGCACGTCATGCGTTCACTGACTGCCATGAGTGCAGCGCTGCCGAAGACCGATGGATTCATTGTGCAATGACCCAGCCATCATCCATCCATTCCTGCAGAAGTGAAAGTGTCGCGTCACTGGCTTTGTTCAGATCAGTCGCATCGAGCCGGCGCGTGTCGGCAAATTTCTTTAAAACAGCATTGGCTTTCATTTCCAGCGCCTCGCCGTTGATGAACAAATCATTCCCGCGATAGATCATCCGGCTTCGGCGATCAAGAATCAGACTGCCGTTTTCAGCGATCACATCTTCGAGATCGGTCATGTCTTCGGCAATAGGGAATACGGTCAGTGAGTTCGGTTCAGTGAGCCAGCATCCCAGAAAGCGCGATGCCATGCGCTCATTGAAATCAATTTTCCGCACCGCTGCAAGCGCGCTGTTGACGAGTTCATCCGGCAGGCAGGCCGGTTCCGTGGTCGCGGGCAGGCCCTTGTCTCGGAACATGCCGGACAGATCCGGCCCGGGAAGCGGGGGGGTGGAATAAGGGCCGAAACCCAGGCCTGCTTTGGCGCTCAGCTGGTCCGCTGCGACTTCCAGCAGGCCTCGCGCCAGAACTGCCAGCGGGGGCGCCCGAAAGCCAATGGAAACCGTAATACATTCATCCGAAAGCGACACGCCGTCGTGTGCCACATGGGGCGGGAGGTAAAGCATATCGCCTGGCTCAAGTACAAACTCCTGTTCTGCTTCGAAGTGCTGCAGAATTTTGCATGGAATATCGGGCACCAGGGAAAGATCTTTCTGCTGGCTGATACGCCAGCGCCGCTGTCCGCTGCCCTGCAGCAGGAACACGTCATAACTGTCAAAATGCGGTCCGACGCCGCCACTCATGGACGCGAGACTGATCATGATATCGTCCAGGCGGGCGTCAGGAATAAAACGGAACTGCTGCATCAGCGCGGCGGCCGCATCATCATGCAGATCCACGCTTTGCACCAGCAGGGACCAGTTCGGTTCGGATATTTTCGGGAAGCGGGCAAACGGACCATTCTCCATATTCCATTCGTTATTTTCCTGCCAGATCAGGCGCGACTCTACATCGTCGCGCCGCGCCAATTTTTTCAGGCCTGCCGCCGATATCGGACTCCTGAAACCGGCAATGGCCTGCCGGATCAGCAGTGGCTTTTTCTGCCAGTAAGTGCGCATGAATACTGCAGGACTGTATCCGCCAAGCAAGGGTGTGGGAGCGTGAATATCAATTGAGGTCATGATTCTCCGCCAAAGCGGTTATGCAGTTTATACAGGGCGTCCAGCGCCTCGCGCGGACTCATATCGTCGGGATCCAGACCGCGCAGGGCATCGCGCAGAGCCGTGAGCTCAAGCGCGTCGTCACTGTGCTGGTCATCGGCTTCGTGGGTGGCGCTAAACAGATTGAGTTGAGAGATATCTCCGGCCTGGCTTTCCAGTCGGTCCAGCTCACGCTTGGCCTGACGGATGACGGCGACGGGCAGGCCGGCACGCTGGGCCACCTGGATCCCATAACTGCGACTGGCCGGACCTGCCTGGACTTCATGCAGAAAGACAATGCCGCTGGCTGCTTCGGTAGCAGCAAGATGAACATTGATCGCGGCGGGGTTCAGATCAGGCAGTCGCGTGATTTCGAAGTAATGCGTCGCAAAAAGGGTAAGCGCATGATTGTGATCCAGCAGCCGGCACGCAATGGCCCACGCCAGCGACAGGCCGTCGTAGGTCGACGTTCCCCTGCCGATCTCATCCATCAGCACCAGACTGTTGGGCGTGCTGGCCGCCAGAATGGTGGCGGCTTCGGTCATTTCCATCATAAAGGTGGATTGCCCCCCAGCCAGGTCATCAGCGGCTCCGATGCGGGTGAAGATGCGATCTATCACACCCACAGTGGCAGAGGTGGCGGGAACGAAGCTGCCCATGCGGGCCAGCAGGACGATCAGCGCGGTCTGTCGCATATATGTTGATTTACCGCCCATATTGGGACCGGTAATCAGCAGCATGCGTCGCTCCTGATCCATCAGGCAGCTGTTGGGGGTAAACCGTTCAATGCTGTGTTCAACTATCGGATGGCGCCCCGCTTCGACATTGATCACAGGATGGTCGGCCAGCTCCGGGGCGACCCATTCGTTGTCTCTGGCGTGGCTGGCCAGGGCAAGATACACGTCCAGTTCGGCGATGGCCTGGGCACAACGCTGCAGGGGAGTTACCCAGGCATGCATGGTATCCAGCAACTGTTCATACAGCCATTTCTCACGCGACAAAGAGCGGTCCCGGGCCGACAGCACCTTGTCTTCGTATCCTTTCAGTTCGGGCGTGATATATCTTTCCACATTTTTCAAGGTCTGCCTGCGCCGGTAATCGTCGGGCACTTTATCAACCTGTCCTTTGGATACTTCGATAAAGAAACCATGCACCCGATTGAATTCGACGCGAAGATTGCCTATCCCACTGCGTTCACGCTCGCGTGCTTCGAGTTCGACCAGAAAGGCGCCGCTGTCGCTGGCCAGCGTACGCAGTTCGTCCAGATCAGCATCAAAACCTTCGGCGATGACGCCGCCGTCGCGGATCATGGCTGCGGGCTCGGCAGCAATGGCAGCATGCAGGGTGGAATGCAGTTGCGGATCCAGCGTCAGTTCTGCATTCAGTACATCCAGTCTCTCGGCATTGGCATGCTGACTGTGCAAAATGGTTTGTAGCTGAGGTAGCCTTTGCAGTGCGTCGCGCAGGCTGGCCAGCTCGCGCGGTCGTACAGAGCGCAAGGCGATACGGGTAGCTATGCGCTCAAGATCGGGAAAAGCATTGAGTTCGGCACGCAGATTGTCCAGTGCAATATGGGGATGTACGGGTCCGTCTGGTCGGCCGAACAGCATGGCTGACACGGCAGTCTGGCGTGCACGGATTTGCGCGTTGGATCGCAGGGGATGATGCAGCCATTGACGCAGCTTGCGGCTGCCCATGGGCGTTTCGCAGTGATCAAGCAGGGAAAAGAGGGTGGGTCGGGTTTCTCCGCTGATGGTTTCGGTAATCTCCAGGTTTTTACGGGTTACCGGATCCAGCACCAGATAATCCAGCGCGTGATCCACGGTGATATGCCTGACGTGTGACAGCGATTGCGTCTGGGTCCGTTCCACATAGCGCAGCAGTGCGCCGGCGGCACAAATGGCTGCCGGCATATCCGCCATGCCGAAGCTGGCCAGCGAATCAATCTGGAAATGCCGACACAACAGGCTGTCAGCATCGCTTATATCGTAGTGCCAATCAGCTGTATGACTGACGGAACCGGCAAATTTTGTTTCAAACACGAAGGAGTCCGCATGCACGATTTCTGCCGGCGCGATGCGGTGAATTTCGGATTCCAGCGCATCCTGTTCACATTGTGTGACCTTGAACTCCCCGCTGGCCAGGTTAAGCCATGCCAGCCCATATTTGGGCGACTTGCCCTTTGCGGGCAGGAACACCGATAGCAGCGGCCGATCCAGCTTCGAGGGCAGCAGCGTTTCATCTGTCAGCGTACCGGGTGTAACGATACGCACAATCTGGCGTTCGACGGGACCCTTGCTTGTTGCCGGATCGCCGATCTGCTCGCAGATGGCCACGGATTCACCCAGCGCCACCAGGCGCGCAAGATACGTCTCCATGGCATGCACCGGCACACCGGCCATTGGAATGGGCTGGCCGTTGGATGTTCCGCGCTTGGTCAGTGTCAGGTTGAGCAGCCGCGCAGCTTTTTCGGCGTCGTCATAAAACATTTCATAGAAATCACCCATGCGATAGAACAGCAGCACCGAACCCGCTTCAAGTTTCAGGCGCAGATACTGCTGCATCATGGGGGTGTGGCCAGAAGCCGCGTTTTTACTGGGTTCTGCTGACATAGGTTGAAAACTGTCCAATTAAACCGAATTGCAATCGGCTATTTTACGATCTTCTGGTGCAGGGCAGGGCATCAATGCAATACGTTTACAACCGCAGACTCAGGATTGCTGGTATTTCGTTCTGTTTATCCTCGGATGTGAACCCTGCCAGGAATGGATGAGTGCAGTCTTGATACCTTTTGAAAATTTGTCAAAAGCCGGGTATGACTACGACTAATTCAAATAAAGTCTCGCTACATCGGGAGAATGCCGCGATACCTTCGTATTGTGGTGCTAGCCGCAAGCAATGTTGACGAATATTTTTGATATCTGAGATCCTGATGGCCTTGCCCGACCACGCTAGCCTGAGGTGATATTCAACGTTGAAACTTGGGACAAGCAGCAAGGATTGGCGGTGTTTATTTTATTTTTTGAATGCCTGAAAGAAGTAATTGCAATAGCAATATTTCCGTGAAATTTCATGCAAATATTTCATATAAATGATCGATTGTGAATGTAACAAATATACAGATATAAGGTTATTGCGGTTGTGCTTCACCAATTTTCTATGTTACTTCTATATATGAAGCGATAACCGCTCGCGCAGAGAATGCTCCGTGTTGCAATGAAATTTCAGCATATATTCAAGATGCATTTTTCTGTGTATGAAAGTTATTTCAAATGCAATTTTCACGCTTATTTGTCTGGTGAAAACTTCAGGATAAATCAACTTCAAGGGGAGTAAGACTATGAATAGAATCCGCAAAACCCAAACCCTGCTGGCTCTCGCCGTAGCTACCGCTGCGGCTTTTGGTACAGTAGCATCGGCCGCTACATTACAGGAGATCAAGGACAAGGGCGTCGTACGGATTGCTGTTGCCAATGAGATCCCCTACGGTTTCGTTGACCCGACAGGTGAAGCCAAAGGTGCAGGTCCGGAAGTGGCCAAGCATATTATGGAACAGTTGGGTGTCAAGGAAATCAAATGGGTGACAACGGGCTTCAGCTCGCTCATTCCCGGTCTGAAAGCAGACCAGTTTGATATGGTTGCGGCTGAAATGGCCATTTTGCCTCAGCGCTGCCAGCAGGTAGCCTTCTCCGAGCCCAACAGTTCTTATGGCGAGGGGCTGCTCGTTGCTAAGGGAAATCCGGATAATCTTCACAAGTATGAAGATTTTGCCAAGTCCGACAAGAAAGTCGCCATCATGGCTGGCGCAGATCAGCTTGAGATGATGCAAAAGCTCGGTGTCGATGACAGTCGTATGGTGACAATTTCAAATAATGCAGATGCCATTTCTACCGTGTCCACTGGTCGCGCCGCCGCCTATGCTGCGACAAGCCTGACGGTAAGTGAACTGGCAGGAAAAAGCGACAAGGTAGAGCCTGCAGAGAAATTCGAAGATCCGGTCATCGACGGTACACCAGCCCGTAGCTGGGGCGGCTTTACCTTCTCCCAGAATTCTGACGATCTGCGCACGGCAGTGAATGAAGAACTGGCCAAGTTCAAGAAAACCCCTGAGTGGAAAAAGATCCTGACCGATTACGGCTTTACCGATCATGATCTGGAAGAATCTACCAAAAAGACCACAGAACAGCTTTGCGCCGCAAACTAAATCTGGGGCATTAGGGCTGATATGCAGGCACACGGCGTGCCTGCATATATTCATTGGCCGGTTTCATGAAGTATACCCGCAGCACCTGATGGCGCGGCGATGAGGGAAAATTGCAGCGGACTGTGTACCGTTGCCTTTCACCCGTCATACTAATCCAACAATACAAAGGTGACAGATGGATTGGAATATATATCTGACGCCCCTTCTGCAGGGTGCGTGGGTAACCATTCAGCTGACAGTCTATTCGACCATACTCGGTGGCCTGACCGCATTTTTTTTCGGTATCGGCAAGCTCTCCAGCAACTGGTTCTATCGCGGGTTTTCGATCTGCTTTATTGAAGTGTTCCGGGGCACCTCGCTGCTGGTGCAGCTGTTCTGGCTTTTCTTTGCACTGCCTTTACTGGGGCAGGCGATCGGACTGGATTTTCGCATGGCACCCCTGGTTGCAGGTACGCTGGCGCTGGGCTTCAATATTGGCGCCTATGGCGCCGAAGTAGTACGTGGTGCGATTCAGGCTGTTCCACGCTCGCAATATGAAGCGGCCAAGGCGCTGGACTTTACGCCCCGCCAGACATTGCGCTTTATCAGCCTGCCACAGGCCATTCCCGAAATGATGCCCAGTTTTGGCAATCTTGCCGTCCAGAATCTGAAAGACACCGCGCTGGTGTCATTGATCAGCCTGGGTGATATGGCCTTCCGGGCCGAGCAGATCCGCAACTACACACAGGACAGTACAACGGTCTATACGATTCTGCTGTTTATGTATTTTGGCATGGCGTTGATCCTGACCGGCATCATGAAACTGCTTGAGCGGTCGGTCGGCCGCTGGCGTGCAGGGAGGGCCTGATTATGCTTTTTGGTATTGAGTGGGACACCAGCAGCAATTGGGCGTTCGCGGTATCCATTTTTCCGATATTGCTCAAAGGTCTGGTCATTACGCTGCAGGCAACCGTGCTGGGTTTTTTTGTGGCCATGGTATTGGGACTGATTCTGGCCGGGCTTAAAAGTGCACGTCTGGCCATCATCTCATGGCCTGCAAAGTTTATTACGGAATTCATTCGTGATACACCGCTGCTGGTACAGCTTTTCTTTCTTTATTACGTTCTTCCGGAACACGGGATCGTGCTGCCTGCATTCCTGACTGGTGCGCTGGCGCTGGGCGTGCAATACAGTGCCTATCTGTCGGAAGTTTATCGGGCCGGTATTGAGTCCATCCCCAGGGGGCAGACAGAGGCATCGCGAGCGCTGGATCTTCCACCCGTGCGCACGTTTGGTTTTATTATTCTGCCGCAGGCCATTCCCCGCATCATCCCGGCCATGGGGAATTATCTGGTTTCCATTATGAAAGATGTGCCTGTGCTGTCGGTCGTCACTGTTCTGGAAATGCTGAACGTGGCAAAAATTATTGGCGACCGCACATTCAATTATCTGATACCGTTATCGATGGTGGGTGCCATTTATCTGATACTGACGATCGTCGCCTCTTACGGCGTACGCTATCTGGATACCCATCTGCCAAAACGAGGAATACCATTACGATGAACAATCCGATGAATAATGAGAATTCAACCCCCGTCCAGGACAATGGGCAGAATGAAGATGTTGTGAACGTGGATGGTGCTGCCGCCCGGCTCGATACGGGTGAGCCGATTATTCGCTTCGAAAAAGTTGTCAAGAAGTTTGGCGACGTGACGGTTCTTGATGAACTGGATTTCGAGGTTCGCAAGGGTGAGAAAGTGACCATCATCGGACCTTCCGGCTCAGGAAAATCCACGGTGCTGCGCATCCTGATGACACTTGAGACCATCAACGAAGGTGTGATCTATGTCACCGGCAGACCGCTATGGCATGAAGAAAAAAACGGTGAACTGGTACCCGCGGGAGAAGAGCACTTGCGTGAAATGCGCAAGGAAATGGGCATGGTCTTTCAGCAGTTCAATCTGTTTCCTCACATGACGGTGCGTCGTAATGTGACTGAGGCCCCTGTGCAGGTATTGAAGCTGTCCAAGGAAGATGCCAATGAGCGTGCCGATAGGTATCTTGAACTGGTGGGTCTGTCTGATCAGAGTGACAAGTTTCCCAGCCAGCTATCCGGCGGGCAGCAGCAACGCGTTGCCATCGCGCGCGCCCTGGCGATGAAACCGAACATCATGCTGTTTGACGAACCCACGTCATCGCTGGATCCCGAGCTCGTGGGTGAAGTGCTAAATGTTATTCAGCGTCTTGCAGAAGAGGACGATCTGACCATGCTTCTGGTGACGCACGAGATGCAGTTTGCCAAGCAGATTTCTGACCGTGTCTGTTTTTTTGACAAGGGCAAGATTGTAGAGCAGGGCACGCCGGAAGAAGTTCTGGTCAATCCGCAAGAACCGCGAACCCAGGAGTTCCTGAAAAGCTTTATCGAGCAGCATTGATTCAACCAGTGGCACGGCAAGGCGAGATGACTGGCGGATGCCGGCTCTGCGAACATTCATACAAAACAGGGCACGAGAACGTGCCCTGTTCATTTGGTCTACTCTTATTCGGCGCGGCGTAGCTGATTGCTATAGACTATTTCGATATTCTGTTGTTCAAATGCTGCCCGTGTTTTTTCATTGGTACTGCTGCTGACAGGAGCCGTGGCGTCCCAGATCACAAAGGTATTGAAGCCGGCAGCGCGCGCGTCCTGCGCGCTCCACAGGACACAGACATCACGGGCCAGTCCGCAGACATACACATTCTGCACCTGACGATCCTTCAGCCAGCCGGCAAGCCCGGTAGCTGGTCGCGCGCCGGCAGGATCGAAATTTTCCCGAAATGCGCTGTAGGAGTCCACGGCAGCGTCGCTACCTTTGCGGACGATGACATTCATCATATCCCAGTTGATGGCGTCATGCAGCGCGGCGCCGTCCGTGCCCTGAACGCAATGGTCCGGCCACATGACCTGCTCGTGCCCGTAAAGCTCGATACTTTCAAAGGGCTTGCGACCCTCGTGGGAAGAGGCAAATGAAACATGGCCTGCAGGATGCCAGTCCTGGGTCGCAACATAATGTGCGAACAGGTTTTGCGCCAGGACCGCAGCTACCGGTGCCAGTATACTGTCAGCCTGTTCGCAGGCCAGAGGACCGCCGGGCAGAAAATCCGGTTGCACATCAACGATAAGCAGGGCGGAATGGGGTGGTATGGTGTGAGTCATGACAGTGTGAAACATTCTGAGAGTTAAGCTTGCGGGCCGGCTTCATCCAGCCATTCAGTCAGCTGAGCTTGCACATTGGTTGAAAACCTGCGGTATACCTGTTCGCTGACAAAACCCATATGAGGTGTCAGCATCACATTTGGCAACCCCAGCAGTTCCGGATTGGCGCCTGGTTCATCATCAAAAACATCCAGTGCCGCAAATCCTGGTCGCCCCTGATTCAGGGCATGTACCAGCGCGGGTGTGTCAATAAGTGTGGAGCGCGAGGTGTTGACCAGCAGTGAACCCGGCTGCATCAGAGGCAGCGTTTCGCTGTTGAGCAGCTTGCGGGTGGCGTCAGACACGACAATATGCAGTGATACGACATCCGAAGTGGATAGCAGTGTTTCCAGTGATACTGCTGTCGTATCGTCTTCCTGAGCCCTTTCATGCGTCATATGAGGGCTCCATACCTGCACCTGCATGCCGAAAGCACGACCCACCGCCGCCATGCGCTTGCCGATATGACCCAGACCGATCAGGCCCAGCCGCTTGCCTTCCAGCACTTCGGGAAGATGCTCGCGGATTGCCTGGCTGCGCCAGGGCGATTGCGGGGATGTCAGGAACAGATCAGGGAGTTTCTTCAGGGATGCCAGGATGAGCGCCCAGGCCAGTTCGCAGGTGCCGGCTTTAGACGGTCCAAACTCGGTGGGCGTCACTTTGATGCCCGCTTCTTCTGCTGCCGCCTGATCCAGTGTGTTATTCCTGGTACCCGTATATATGATCCGCTTCAGATTGGGCAACTGCGAGATCAGGGATTTGGGAAAGGGTGTGCGATCCCGCATCAATACAACGCATTGTGCATCCTTGAGCGCAGCGATCAGCTGATCGTCCCGAAGGCGGTCGTGATAGATCTTCAGTCGGCTCCGGTTTTGAATATCGGACCAGTCAACAAGACGGGTAAGCCCGTGCTCCCAGTCATCCAGGATGACAATTGAAGGGTTCATACAGTGCTCCACAGGATTGGCAGTAATCAGCGCGTTCCGAACCATCCGGTTACAAACGCAGGCCCGGCAGTCCAGTCAACATGCAAAGTTGTATATTACCGTGTGGCGCAGCTTTCTGCATGAGGGGCCGCACGCGCGGCTGGAATTCAATGACAGTTGCTATCCGTGGAAATAGGCAAGCAGCAAAGAAACACTGATTACCGATAACACCGTGGAAACGAATATCGATTGTGATACAAGTTGCGTGTCGCGCTGATACATGGTTGCCAGCATGAATGGTCCAGTGCCAATGGGCAGGGCGGCAAGCAGCACGGCGGCTTCCCGCTGTACCGGCGGCATGTCGAACACCAGGAAGGCCAGCACGGCGGTAATCGCCGGCAGAAAAAGCATTTTCATGAACAGGACTGCGGTCAGTGCCGGATGCGGGCGGGTGCTGCGTGTTTGCGCAAGGAACAGGCCGATTGTGACCAGCGCACAGGGGCTTGCTGAACTGCCCAGCAAGCGGGCAAGTTCTGCAATGGGTGCAGGCAGGGCAATTCCCAGGCCCGACAGCGCGATGCCCGCCACCGGCGAGACGATGAGCGGATTTTTTGCCAGCGCCATTCCTGTATGACGCATGCTGGTCCAGATATTGCGGTGCTTCTGCAAACCGGTTTCCAGGCAGACAATGGAAAGGGCGAACAGCACGCAGGCGGTGAGTATCATTGAGATAATGGCAGGTGTGATGCCGGCCTGACCATAAGCCAACATGCATAGCGGAAGACCCATATAGCCTGTATTGCTGTATGAGGCCGCCAGGCTGGCCACACTATTGTCTGACAGGGGGAAACGTCGTCGCTGCCAGAACATGAATATGATGAATGTGGACAGCATGCCCCCGATCGTAGCCAGGATAAAGGGAATCTGTTTCAACTCCTGCCAGCTGACACTGGCCATGGAATGGAACAGTAGCGCGGGCAAAGCCAGCCACACGACATAGCTGTTCAAATGCTGACTGGCCTGCTCCGACAGAATATGTCGGCGCGCAGCGATATAACCGATCAGGATCAGCGCAAAGACCGGGAACGCGGCATTGACGACGGCACTCAAAATATAGGACTACTTGAAGGCGGTTTCGATGAAGCTACGCAGTTTACGCGAATGAAGCCGTTCGCGTGGCATTTCCCGTAGTTTCTCCAGTGCGCGCATGCCTATGCGCAGATGCTGGCTGACCTGCTTGCGATAAAAATCCGAGGCCATGCCAGGCAGCTTCAGTTCGCCATGCAGCGGCTTGTCCGACACACACAGCAGGGTTCCATAAGGAACACGAAAACGGAAACCATTGGCGGCAATGGTGGCTGACTCCATGTCAAGTGCAATGGCTCTGGATTGCGAGAAGCGCTGCACGGGCTCATGCTGATCGCGTAATTCCCAGTTCCGGTTATCGATGGTTGCGACGGTTCCCGTACGCATGATCCGTTTGAGTTCCCAGTCAGACAGTCCGGAAATTTCTTCAACCGCATGCTCCAGTGCAATCTGGATTTCCGCCAGCGGCGGCACAGGTACCCATAGTGGGAGGTCCGCGTCAAGAACGTGATCTTCACGGACATAACCATGAGCCAGCACATAATCGCCCAGGCGCTGTGTATTGCGCAGGCCGGCGCAATGACCCAGCATGATCCAGGCGGAGGGTCGTAAGGTAGCAATATGATCCGTAATGGTTTTTGCGTTGGACGGACCTACACCGATATTGACCAGGGTGATTCCGTTGCCGTCCTCCCGTTTCAGGTGATAGGCGGGCATCTGCGGCAGCCGCTGCAGTTTCTGAACGGGATCGGGATGCCCCTTGCGGGTAATATGGTTGCCCGGTTCGATCAGCGAGGAGTAGCCAGAGGTATCGTCCTCGATCAGTTGTGCTGCACGACCGACGAATTCGTCGACATAAAACTGATAATTGGTGAACAGTATGAAGTTCTGGAAATGTTCCGGCGCGGTTGCGGTGTAATGTTGCAGGCGATGCAATGAGTAGTCAATGCGCGGTGCAGTGAACGGTGCGAGCGGAAGAGGCTGGCCCGGCTCCTCGCGTAGGGTTCCATTAACAATAGCATCGTCCATGACGGCAAGGTCGGGTACATCAAAGTAATTGCGCAAAGATGAACCGATGGTGTCGGCATAGACGCCCTCGACATACTGACCACCGGTAAAGGCAAAGTGCAGCGGAATGGGGACATCAGACTCACCGATTTCTACCGGCAACTGATGATTCTTCATGATCAGTGCGATCTGTTCAAGCAGGTAGGCCCTGAACTGCCGGGGCTGGGTAATGGTTGTCTGATACAGACCAGGTTCGGTGGTATGTCCGTATGACAGGCGTGAGTCCACTTCCTGGTGATCCGGGACATGAAACCGAATGGCCGGATAGCACGCGCGGGTGCGCCGGTCGGTATTATTTTCCCCACTGATGTAGCGATAAAAGGATTCGCGAATGAACAGGGTATTGCGTTCGTAAATACGTAGCAGTTCCTCATAAGCCTGTGCCGGTTCACGAAAACTGGAAAATCCGATTCTTTTTGGCGAATAAAAGGAGGAGGGCGTACTTTGTTGTGTGTTCATGAATTTGGTGTTGATCGCGGTCATCTGGAAACGGGCCGTATTCAGCAGAAATCCTCTCTGAAATATCGACGTTGCTTTGCTGTCCTGAAGTATATTCTGTCATTATGACACGTTAAAATCCTGACGCGCCAAATGTCCGCCATCCGGGCCAGGGCTTATTCCCCGAGTAAAGCGGCGGGCAGGCGGCTTTCTCATTACATCATCAAGAGAGTAATAAATGGACATACAGCATATCGAAAGTTTCTGGCCTTTTTTCCAGCGGTTTGCCATTGATGTGGTGGTAGCCTTTGCAATTCTTGTCATTGGCTGGACCCTGTCCAAATGGCTGGGTAACGTGGTGCAGCGACTGAGCGCGAGATCGGACAAAATCGATCCCACCATCATTCCCATGTTCCGTACGGTGGTGATCTGGAGTATTCGGATTTTCACCATCATTGCCGTGCTGTCGCAGTTCGGGGTCCAGACCGCCAGCCTGATCGCCGTGCTGGGCGCTGCCGGTCTGGCGATTGGCCTGGCCTTGCAGGGGACGCTGCAAAATATTGCCGCCGGTATCATGCTGCTTGGGCTGCGTCCGCTGCGCGCGGGGGAAAGTGTGACCATCGCAGGTGGAATATCCGGTACGGTGGATGAGGTGGGTTTGTTTCTGACCCGTATCGTGCAGGCGGATGGTGTACACGTCACCGTTCCGAACAGCACAGTCTGGAATGGCAATATTACGAATCTGAGTCGTAATCAGAACCGCCGCATGGATATTCCCGCATTCATCCGCTACGGTGAAGACATCAATCGCGCCATTGACGTACTGCGCAAGCTGCTTGATGAGCAGTCTTCCGCCCTGAAAATGCCTGAACCGTCGGTCTTTGTCAGCGATCGCAAGGACGGAGTGGTCACATTGACCCTGCGGGTGTGGTCTGGCGCCAGTGACTTCGCCCGTCTGCAGAACGATCTGAATCGCGAAGTCCAGATGCGCCTGGAAAACGAAGGCTTCCAGAGTCCCTTGCCTGTCCGTGTTGCCGTTGAGGCCAGACCGTCACAGGCGAACTAGGGCCGGTACACGGTTTTCAGAATATTGGTGCATACACCCCGCATCATATCGACCTCTTCATGAGTCATATGGATGCGGGTGAACATATAGCGCATGCGGGGCATCAGTTTCTTTGGATGGTTCGGATTCAGAAAGTCGATCCCGATCAGCGCACTTTCCCAATGATTGATAAACGCCTCGACTTTTTCGGCCGGCGCGTAATCACGATCATCTCTTGCTGACGTTGATGGCATTTCGGGCTGGACTAGCGGGGTGGCTACTGCGGTGGCCTGCGATGCCGAGGGCTCCGCAACCTTACCGACGTGCTGTGTCGCGTGCGGTGCCTGTATGGCGTAGTTCAGTTCCCAGGCCGCCAGCAGCAGAGCCTGCGAGACATTCAGTGAACTGTACTGAGGATTAGCGGGGATATGACAGATGCGATGGCAGCGACTGATATCATCGTTATCCAGCCCGGTGCGCTCCGTCCCCAGCACAATTGCAATACGAGTATCGGCGTGATTATGCAGATGGGTTCTGGATAGCTGGGCAGTCTGCCGGATATCCAGGGACGGCGGACCCATGTCGCGGCTGCGGGCAGTGAGCGCAAACGCCAGGGTAATGCCGTTGAGGGCTGAATCCAGATCGGGTGCAATTTGCGCTGCGTCAAGAATATCGGTTGCTCCGCTTGCCAGTGCCTGAGCCTCTTCGCCTTGCAAAATAGCCGGATCGCGGGGGTTGACCAGGACAAGTTCGCCGAACCCCATGTTTTTGATTGCTCTGGCGGCAGAACCCACGTTGCCAGGGTGGGTGGGTGACACCATAATAAAGCGGACCCGGGTATGTAGCGGTGACATAGGTTTCCTTCAAGCGGCATGAATATGGACGGAAATGAATGGATTTGCAGAAGTCTGCATTATTGTCCATTAAAATGCCTATTTTACTACTCAACCGAAGTCTGGACAGTTATGCATCCCATGCTCACCATCGCCGTACGCGCCGCCCGCCGTGCCGGCGCCATTATCAATCGTGGCAGTCTTGATCTGGACAAAGTCCAGGTTGCCCGGAAGGGGCCAAACGATTATGTTACCGAAATTGATCGGAACGCAGAACAGGCGATAATCGAGGTGTTGCGTGAAGCCTATCCGGACCACGCATTTCTGGGCGAGGAATCCGGCCATCTGCCTGGCCCCCGCGACAAGGAAAACGAGGTTCCTGAATATCAGTGGGTGATTGACCCGCTGGATGGGACCACCAATTTTGTTCACGGCTTCCCCAACTACGCTGTTTCCATCGCCCTGTTACATAAGGGGGTGGTCACTCAGGCCGTTGTCTATGATCCGGCGCGCAACGAAATGTTTACCGCCACACGCGGCGGCGGGGCATTCCTTAATGATCGCCGCGTTCGCGTGGGTTCCCGCACCCGGTTTTCCGAGGCGCTGATCTCCGGCCGTTTCCCGTCCGTATCCGGTTCCAATCGCACGGGCGCAGAGCGCTACTATGGGCTGGTCGATGAATGTTCGGGGTTTCGGCGTCTTGGCGCCACGGTTCTGGAGCTCGCCTATGTCGCTTCCGGACGTTTCGATGGATACTGCGGCGTGCACCTGAAACCCTGGGATCTGGCGGCAGGTAGTCTGCTGATTCTGGAAGCGGGGGGGCTGATTGCTGATTTCGAAGGCGAACAGACCTGGATGAAGACCGGCAATGTGCTGGCTGCGAGTCCCAAGATTTTCACTCAAATGCTTATCTCGCTGAAGCAGTAGATTTCTGTCCGGTTCGGAGTCAGTCGTTATGGATCAAGTGTGGTATCTGATTAAAGCCGTCTTTCTCGGCGTTGTAGAAGGTGTAACCGAATTTCTGCCTATTTCCAGTACAGCGCACCTGCTGATCGTGGGCGACTGGATCGGATTTGATTCAGGACAGTTCAAGGTTTATGAAATTGTCATTCAATTGGGTTCGATTCTGGCCGTGATGTGGCTTTATCGGCAGCGATTGCGCGAAATCATCGTGGGCACGTTTACGGGGAACAAAACCGAACAGCGTTTCACCATGAACCTGATCATCGCGTTTCTGCCCGCAGCCATTATCGGCCTGTTGCTGATCAATCAGATCAACCAGCTGCTGGATGGGAAATTTATGGTGTATGCATTCACACTTGTGGTTGGAGGTCTGATCATGTTGTGGGTGGAGCGGCGCCCGACCATGGCCAAGCATACAACCTTGCAGGAAGATGAACTGGCGCACCAGACCAAAAGCCTGGATGACATTACCTGGAAACAGGCGCTTGTCGTGGGCTTTGCCCAGTGTCTGGCCATGATTCCGGGAACATCACGCTCGGGCGCCACCATTATTTCAGGCATGATGGCCGGGATTCATCGAAAGACGGCCACCGAATTCTCGTTCTTTCTGGCCATGCCAACCATGATCGCAGCCACGGTCCTGAGCCTGTACAAGCACGGCGGGGAACTGACCAATAGCAATCTGCTGGCCGTGGTCCTGGGTTTTATCGCCGCTTATGTGAGCGCACTGTTTGTCGTGCGTGCCCTCATGCGTTTTCTGTCCAGCGCATCGTATCGTCCTTTCGGCTGGTACCGGATTGTCTTCGGTATTATTGTTGGACTGTGGGCGTGGAATCAAATCGCATAAAGTGTTTCTGATGACGCGATAATTATGGAAAGTGCCGGCCGCGACCGGCACTTTTTATGATGCCGCGTCGCGCAGTACTGCATAGCCGTGGCTAAGTACAATAACATTTCGCTCTTTGGCGCGTACCTGGAAGTGAATATCCAGTGGACCTTCCCGCCAGACATCGCACACCAGCGTTTCTCCGGGATAGACTGCTGCGGAAAACCGTGAATCGAAACGATAGAGCCTTGACGGATCACTGTCGCAGCACGTGTGCAGGATTGCTCTTGCCGCATGACCGTAGGTGCACAGGCCATGCAGAATCGGTCGTTCAAAGCCCGCGGCCTTTGCTGTGTCAGGGTCAATATGCAGCGGATTGGGGTCAGCATTCAGGCGATACAAAATTGCTGCGTTGGGTGCTATCGTCACTTCATATTGATGATCGCAAGGTCTTTCGGGTACGGCGGGCAGCGCAACGGGAGGCGTATCGCCCTTGCCGAATCCGCCATCCCCGCGGCAGAACGTTGTCTGGCGGATGGTTGCGACCAGCGAGTCCTCCTGATCATACATATTACGCTCGGCGATTACCAGTGCGCCCTTGTCCGCGCCTTTGTCGATGACATGTGAAATATGGGTTCGCCCTGTCAGGACGCCTTTTGCCGGCAGTGGCTTGTGCCAGACACTGTGCTGTTCGCCATGCACCAGCCTGACCCAGTCGATACCTGTGGAGGGATCCTGCATCCAGAATCCCGGATAACAGAGAATACTGCTCATGGTGGGAAAGGCAAGCAGGGCTTTTTCGTACACGAACTGCAGTTGTGATGGATCAATGGGGTCGGAACCCAGGCCGATACTCAGTGCATACAGGATGCAATCCCGCTTGCCATAGTCATGGCGGATATCGGCAAAGGACCAGTTTTTGATTCGTTCGTAATCTAGAGTCATGCAGCCGTTCCCGTTATCAGATCGGATCCCAATTGATCACATCGGGCGAGCGTTCCAGTTTGTGGAATTGGCCCTGCATGGCCGGAATCGCTATCTGCGCAATCAGTTCGGGAGTCCAGCCTTCGGACATATGCAAGGAGCGAATCGGACGCGGCTGACTGAAGAGCAGGATTTCATTCGCCCTGACGCCAAAAATCTGCCCTGTCACTTCACTTGCGGCATCGCTGCCCAGGTAGACGGCCATGGGCGCGATTTTGTGCGTTTCCATTTTCTGCAGTTTTTGCACGCGTGCTTTCTCTTCAGCAGTTTCGGCCGGAATGGAACTGGTCATGCGGCTCCAGGCGAAGGGAGCAATGCAGTTTGAGCGTACGTTGTATCGTGACATATCCAGTGCAATGGATTTGGACAGGGCGGCGATCCCCAGTTTTGCTGCGGAGTAATTTGACTGGCCGAAATTGCCGATGAGTCCCGATGTCGATGTCATATGAACATAAGCGCCCGACTCCTGTTCCCGGAAATAGGGTGCTGCAGCGCGGCTGACAAAAAACGTACCGTGCAGGTGCACGTCAATTACCTGCCGCCATTCTTCTTCGTTCATTTTGTGGAACAGGCGGTCGCGCAGGTTGCCTGCGTTATTGACCACGATATCGATCCGACCAAAGTGATCCATTGCCGTTTGCACAATGTGGCTCGCCGATTCAAACCCGGCGACACTGTCAGTGCTGGGGACGGCCGTCCCACCCGCAGCAGTAATTTCATCGACGACCGCATGGGCCGGGCCATCTGTCCCGCCTTCGCCACTGAGCGATACGCCAATGTCATTTACCACCACTTTTGCGCCCGATCTGGCATAAGCCAGTGCAATGTCCCTGCCAATACCACCACCGGCTCCGGTAACGATCACTACTTTTCCTTCCGCAATTGCGCCCATCGGGTTCTCCTGTGAATTTTTCTGATCCGGTATTCTGCCTGGCTGGCAGACGCCGGTTAGGGATTACTATTTATTGCTGTGGTATTTCATAATAGGCCATAATCACAGATGACATTGTTCGTATTTCTCAATCACCCCCTTCGTATAAGCTTAAGATGCGCTATGACCTGACTGATCTGAAACTGTTTATCAATATTGGAGAAACCTCGAATCTGACCCGAGCGGCGGAAAAGACGTTTTTGTCGCTGCCCGCGGCAAGTGCGCGTATCAAGAATCTGGAGGATTCGCTCAAGGTCAGATTGCTTATCCGTCAAGTCACTGGCGTGAGTGTCACGCCTGCGGGCGAGGTTTTTCTGAAATATGCCAAAGGCGTTTTCCAGCAGCTGGAACATATGCACGCCGAGCTTCAGCCATTTTCCAGTGGTATCAAGGGTAAGCTGCGAATCATGGCCAACACGGCAGCCACCCATTCCTTTATGTCTGAGGCGCTGTCGTCCTACCTGGCAGAAAATCCGGATATCGATATCGCACTGGAAGAGAAGTTGTCCAAGGAAATTGTGTCTGCCATTCGTGGCGGCTCAGTAGATATCGGCATTGTGTCCAGCAATGTTAATCTGGACGGGCTCGATGTCATTGCCCTGTTTCGTGATGAACTTGTCGCCGTGACCGACCTGGCCCATCCGTTGAAAGATCTGGAGGAAATTTCATTTGAAACTTTGGTTGATCAGTATCAGTTTATCGGCATCAATCCGGAAAGTGCCATACAGACTTTTCTGGATGACAAGGCATACAAAATGGGTAAACGTCTCCATCAGCGAGTGCATGTAGGCAGCTTTGAGGCTGTGTGCCGCATGGTCGACGCGGGTATCGGGCTGGCAATTGTCCCTGTGGAGTGTGCTCGCGCTTACAGTCGTGCGTCCCGCCTGCATATTCTCAGACTTACTGATGCGTGGGCAGATCGCGAACGAAATATATGTCGTCTGGCAGGGCGCGATCTGCCAGCCTATGCAGAAAAATTCATCGAACACTTACTGGATGTGTCCCATCGCATGCACGATCGCCAGTAGGTCACGTCGTGTTGCCCGGATCCGAGCGAGCGCATCAGTCATCGATTACAGCATTCCCCATAGCGCCCAGTCATGATTTTACAGTCCGGCACATCCAGTGCCGTCTTAGGCAGCGCTGAGGGTATCCTTCAGGTATAAAAAACAATCCGGTGACCGATCTGGCGGCATAATTGAATGTCTGCATTCAATCACAATACTGGCAGGTTCATTGGAGTCATGCTCAATAGAACCATGACCGGAATAAGGAGACAATTTTGACAACCGAAATGATGCATCGAAGAACCCTGCTCAAGTCCATGCTTTATTGCGGCGCTGCTGCCTTTGGCCTGCGGCCCGCTCTCGGTCTTGCGGCAGAATGGCCCGGCAAACCGGTGAATTTTATCGTCCCGTTTGCACCTGGAGGTCCGGTAGACACTGCCGTGCGCATCGTGACCAACGGGTTGAGCCAGCAATGGCAGCAGACAGCCGTCATTGATAATCGGGCGGGAGCGGGCGGCATTCTGGGCGCCAGGCTCTCAGCCAAGGCAAAGCCGGATGGCTATCACTACTTTTGCGCCGCGATTCACCACGCCATTTTGCCCAGCCTGAACCAATCGCTGGATTATGACATCCAGAAGGATTTCGTACCCGTTGCCGGGCTGGCGCGGTTTCCTATCATACTGGTTGCGCATCCATCGCTCAACGTGAAATCGGTCAAGGAGCTGATTGCACTCGCAAAATCTCAGCCTGGAAAAATCGCCTACAGTTCGTCCGGCACAGGGGGTGGTACGCATCTGGCGGGTGAACTCTTTGCCAGTATGGCTGGTGTCAAGTTGCAGCATGTTCCCTACAAGGGCAGCGCGCCGGCGGTGCAGGATCTGGTCGGAGGGCAGGTACAGTTGATGTTTGCTGATGCAACCTCGGCTCTGCCGTTTATGAAAGCTGGGAAGGTCATCCCGCTGGGGGTAGGCAATCCGCAGCGCTCTGATCTGGCGCCGGATGTCGCTCCGATAGCCGACGAGGGGCTGCCAGGCTATGAGGCTTATTCCTGGAGTGGCGTGTTTGCCCCCGCAGGAACGCCGCCAGAAATTGTCACGCAGATCAATGAAGGCATCAACGCGCAATTGAAAGATCGGGCCGTGATCGAGAAAATGCATGGCAGCGGTTCTGAACCCATGCCAACGACACCGGCGGGTTTTGGTGCGTTCCTTGCAATTGAAATTGCCAAATGGCATAAGACCGTTACCGATGCAGGAATCAGCATTCAGGGCTGAACAACAGCCTTATTTGCGTAGCGTTCAGACCGCAGTCCCTTAAGCGGATCTGAACGCTTTTTTCGGTAAGCGACTGCTGCTCTATGCATGCTGCATTGTTAGCACCGTATATATGAGGCACCCGCAGGCCTCGGCGAACAAAGATGGAATATCATATCTGCACCGCGCGTTAACTTGATGATTGCCAGCCGATACTGCAAGCCCCCCGGCCTCATGCAGGCAGGATGGACCAGGGCAGGGAGATCGCATTGTTTAATTGGCTGTATTGATTCCGGCTTTTTCGGTCACTTGCTTCCAGAGTGCGTATTCCTTGTCAACCCGCGACTTCAGTTCGACCCCGCTGCGTAACGAGACCGTATACCCAGCCTTTTCCATCTGTTCTTGGTAATCCGGCTTGCTGGACACGTCGGCAAGGGAGGCTTCTATTTTACGCGCGGTCGCATCACTCAGTTTTGCCGGTGCCACGATGCCATACCAGCCCGTCACATCGTAATCGCTGATTCCCGCTTCCGACATGGATGGCACATCGGGCAGGGCACGATTACGCGTTTTCGATGTGACGGCCAGGGCCCTGACCTTGCCACTCTTGATGTAATTGATGGCGGTGCCCGTAATGTCAAACATCATGGACGTTTTTCCGCCGATCACATCAATCATGGCGGGTGCATTGCCGCGATAGGGAACATGCAGCATCTGCGTACCTGTTCGCTGCTTGAGCAATTCGGCAGACAGCTGGTTGGAGGAACCTACTCCGGCAGAACCGAAGGACAGCGTACCTGGATTGGTTTTGGCGTAGTCGACGAGTTCCTGTATCGACTTTACCGGCAGATTGTTATTGACGACCAGTACGTTGGTATATTCGACCAGATTGCCCAAGTAACGAAAGTCCTTGTCCTTATCAATCTGCACGCCTTTCTGGATATGCGGCGTAATGGTCAGCGTAGGACTGGCCAGAAAATACAGTACACTGCCGTCCGGTGCGGATCTTGCCACGCTCTCAGCTGCAATAATGCCGCTGGCGCCGGTTCTGTTTTCAACCACAACAGTCTGTCCGATTTGGTCACCAAAAAACTTGGCGAACTGCCTTGCTGCGGTATCCACCGGACCGCCAGCAGCATAGCCAACAACCAGTTTGACTGGCTTGTCAGGCCAGGTGTCGGATGCTGCACTGATGCCGGGAGCCAGCAACATCAGCAGGGTACCAAGAACGCATTGCGGCTTTGACATAGGATTCTCCAATTGTCTGTTAAGAAGCCGGGCGACAGATTGGCCTCAGTTGTGCTTAGCCTTGTCGCCAGGATTGCCGGTGTTTACTCCACGCGGGCGCCGGACTGATCTACCGCCGCCTTCCATTTTTTGATTTCAGTTGTAATGAGCTGAGAGAACTGTTCAGGCGTTGAGCCTTCAATTTCGTAGCCGTATTCAGTCAGCTGCGCTTTGATCGCCGGAGTAGTGGCTGCATCATTGAATGCCTTGTTCAAATCTGTGACAACCGCTTTGGGCGTACCGGCAGGCGCGAGAATGCCGTACCATCCGTTGACTTCAAAGTCTGGCACGCCCGATTCCGCAACCGTAGGCACGTCGGGCAGAACAGCCGAGCGATTCTTTCCTGTAACGGCGATGCCTTTGAGCTTGCCAGCTTTGACGTGGGGCAGTGAAGTCGAAATGCTGTCGAACATGAGTGAAACTTCACCCGAGAGCATGGCGACCACGGCAGGACCGCTGCCTTTATAGGGTACATGTACCATTTTGGTCTGCGTTGCGCTTTTAAAAAGTTCAGCAGCCAGATGGCTCGTATTGCCATTGCCGGCAGAGGCAAAGGTCAGTTGGTCAGGATTCGCTCTGGCGTAATCAATCAGTTCCTGAATGGTATTGGCGGGTGTCTGTTTTGCCGCTGCGACCAGCATGGGCAATGTGGCCAGGACCGAGACGGGTGCGAAATCCTTTTCCGTATCGTAGGGTAGTGATTTGTACATGCTTGGGTTAATGGCATGAGCGGCAAGCACCATCAAAACGGTGTAACCATCAGGTTTCGCTCGGGCAAGTTGTGCAGTGGCAATCGTGCCGCCGGCACCGGGGCGGTATTCGAGCACGACCGGCTGTCCGGTGTTTTTCTGCATTTGCGCGGCTATCGGACGGGCCAGCATATCTGCGCTGCCGCCTGGTGGATAAGGAATCAGCAGCGTAATCGGTTTGTCGGGGAAGGCCTTTGCGGGCCCTGCCAGTACCAGACCTGCCGCCAGTATAGCGGTGGTGTGCAGGAACCGGTGTCGCAGTCTCTTTAATGCTATTGTCATCGTGTCTCCCTTTCTCTTTTTTCAGTTGTGATGGCCGCTGTTGGGCCCTTGTAAAACCTTGTCCTGCGGTATCGCCGCTGCTTCAAGTGTCACTGTGCAGTTGGGATAACCGGTTGCTGTCTGCCTCCTGAACGTTTCGCGGCGCGCACAGGCGACAGTGGCAGATTTCCGATGAACAGCTAGTCTGCGGGATAAAGATAGGGTTGCCCTGCATCGTCTGTTCCGATGGTCTGGCAGGTGCTATCCATATGCAGTGTTGCATCGCTCAGCTCCTGCAATTGCGCCTGCGTCATTCCCTCTACCATGGCACGAATGACGAAACGTCCATCCCGCACCTGGATGATGGCAAGATCGGTATACACAAAATCGACAACACCGGTACCGGTCAGGGGATAGGTGCATTGACGCAGCAGCTTTGGACCCCCGGTCTTGGTGGTGTGTTCCATCATGACCAGCACCTGTTTGGCACCTACCGCCAGGTCCATTGCGCCGCCGATTGCGGCAATGGCGTTTGGCGCATCGGTGATCCAGTTGGCCAGGTCGCCGTTTTCCGCCACCTGGAACCCGCCGAGGATAGAATAGTCCAGGTGGCCGCCGCGCATCATGGCAAATGAATTGGTGTGCTCGGTAATTGAGGCGCCCTGCAGCAGCAGAATAGGCTTGCGGCTGGCGTTGATGATATCGGTATCGATCTCGTCTTCAATCGCGCTGCGTCCCATACCAAGGATACCGTTCTCGCTGTGCAGAATAATTTCCCTGTCCGATGGCAGATAGTCCGCAACTGATGTTGGCATGCCGATACCAAGGTTGACATATGCTCCATCTGGCAGGCTTAGTGCGACCAGTTGTGCAATCTGTTCCCTGTCGAGTCGGGTATAGTCAGTCATGGCGTGCTCCTGCTGGGACAACGGTTTTTACAAAAATGCCGGGTGTCATGACCTGTTCGGGATGGATCGAACCGAGTTCGACGACCTGGTCTACTTGTGCAATCGTGTGCCTTGCCGCGGTACACATGACCGGATTGAAATTTCTTGCAGCCCAGCGATATGTCAGATTGCCCCAGCGATCGCCCATATGGGCACGCACAAGCGCAAAATCGGCATGCAGGGGTTCTTCCAGCACGTAACCTACACCATTGACCACGCGTTCTTCCTTGTTTTCTGATACGCGCGTACCGTAGCCGGTCGGGGTGAAAAACGGACCCAGCCCGGCGCCCGCTGCGCGCATGCGTTCTGCCAGCGTGCCTTGCGGCGTGCACTCCAGTTCGATCTGTCCTGCACGAAATGCCTGTGCAAAAATATCTGATTGAGGAGGGCGGGGATGGGAGCAGATAATTTTTCTGACCTGGCCATTTTTAATCAGCGCTGCAATGCCGACCTCGCGTGTTCCCGCATTGTTGCTGATGATTGTCAGGTTACGTGTTCCCATGTCCCTGAGCGTGGCGAGAATTTCAAATGGAATGCCCGCGTCGCCGAAGCCACCCACCATAATGGAGGCACCCTCCGGAATCTGGCTTAACGCCTCTTCATGTGTTTCAAGTATTTTGTTTATCATGTCAATCAATCCTGTTGCGCTTCGTTAAAGCGTGGCCTCGGTGCCGAGAATGGCAGTGGACTGACTGGACAAGGTGCCGCCATTTCCATGCACAAGGGCGAGTTCGGCATCAGCGATCTGGCGCGCTTCGCATTGCCCGCGCAACTGCCTGACCGCTTCGATGAGTATGAAAATGCCATACATGCCGGGATGAACGCAGGATAGGCCCCCACCGTTGGTATTGACGGGAAAATGTCCGCCTGGCGCGATGCCACCTTTGCTGACAAATTCGCCTCCTTCGCCTTTTTTGCAGAAACCCAGATCTTCCATGAAGAGGATGGTATTGATGGTGAAGGCATCGTAAACTTCGGCAACATCAATGTCGGAGGCTTTGACTCCGGCCATTTCATATGCGATTTTCCCAGACTGGCTGGCAGCGGTAACCGTAAGATCGTCCATGGAAGAGATCTGTCGGTTCCATACGGCAGTTGAATTGCCCAGAACATAAACCGGCTTGTGCCTAAGGGTTTTGGCATGATCTGCCCGTACCAGCACGTAGGCACCGGCGCCATCACTGACCAGGCAGCAGTCACGTACCGTTAGCGGGTCCGAGACCATTCTCGCGTCCAGCACCTCCTGGATCGTGAGCGGCTCGCGCATGGTCGCCTCGGGATTGAGCCCGGCCCATTGCCTGGCAGCCACGGCGACTTCGGCCAGCTGCTCCCGGGTGGTGCCATATTCGTGCATGTGCCGGGCAGCGGCCAGTGCATAGGAACTGAGCGGGCTCAGGGGCTCATAAGGATTTTCGTAAGGTTGCGGATCCATGCTTTTGCGCATGTTGCCGATAGCTGCGCGGTTGACGGTGGAACTGCGCTGGGTACTGCCATAACACACCAGCACCGCATTGCACTGACCCGACACCAGCGCCTGGATGGCCGGCATGAGATGAGCCACAAAACTGGATCCGCCTACCATCGTGTTGTCGATGAAAGTAGGTTTGATTCCCAAGTGTTCGATGACCGGCATGACCCACATCGTAGAGGACACGCTGGCCGTGGCAATACCGTCTATGTCCCGCATACTCAGGCCGGCGTCGCGCACCGCCCGGGAAGCCGCCTGGACCAGAATTTCCATCTCGGTGTAACCTTCAGCCAGGCCAAGCCCTGCATGCCCTACACCGACTATTGCTGTTGCCCCACGGAGTTTTTGATCAATCATGCCTGTTCTCCTTCGGCAATAAAGATCAGCAAAGCGGTGTCCTCTTTTTGTATGACGCGCGCCGACACCCGCAGTCCGATCCGGACCGCTTCCGGTTCCACGCCGTCAATCCGGCTCATGATGCGAGGACCTTCATCCAGATCAATGAGTGCCACGTTGCGGTTGCCGCCTTTTTCCGGTTTGTTGCGAACGACCGTTGTGGAGTAGACAGTTCCTTTTCCTGATGGCTCATACCATTGCAGATCTTCACTTCCGCAGTGCGGACATATCATGCGTGGATAGAAAAGGCTTTTGTCGCAGTCGCTACACCGTTGTATTGTGAAGACGCCTTTTTGCAACTGCGTGTGATAGTACTTTTCCGCGCCGGTTTCCAGCGCCTGATTACTGACGGTCATGGGTGATTCCTGTTTCGAAAATGGCATATTCATACAGTATCGATTCCGGCCGGACCGCTTGACAATCTGTTTTTCCCGAAGGATAGCTTCAGACACACTTAACCCACGTTTTCCCTTGGTCTTCACTTCCGATAAAGCGCAGCTGAACGGGGTCTTCCGGAATACAGAATTGTGATTTGCAGCCAGATGTAGTCACATTGCAGTTGTATTGAACGTTTGCAGGCGATCACGCATCAGATTGAGTATCATGAGCGCTTTGCGAATGCCGGCGAAGACCGTCGGTGCAGTCCAATATTGAATTTTCAGGAGAGAGCGGCAGTGGACAGGAAAGAGTACGAAACGATTGAGTTTGAATATCGGGATTGTGTGGGATACATCAAGCTGAACAGGCCAGAGCGGCTCAACAGCTTTACCCAGCAGATGCATGATGAGTTGCGCGATGCCCTGGACTTTCTTGAATCGCGTGCGGATTTGCGGGGTGTCATTCTTACGGGTGCCGGCCGCGGTTTCTGCGCAGGACAGGATTTGGGTGAACGCCAGCCCCTGGAGCCTGGCCAGTTCCGGGACCTGGGCGAAGCACTGGAAAAAAACTACAAACCACTGATTCTGCGCATGCGTGCGTTGCCGGCTCCGATCGTCTGTTTCGTCAACGGCGTGGCTGCTGGTGCCGGTATGAGCCTGGCTCTGGCCTGCGATCTGGTATTTGCCGTTAAATCGGCGAAATTCATTCAGGCTTTCGCCAAAATCAGCCTGGTTCCTGATGCCGGTTCTACGCATTTTCTGCCACGCCTGATTGGTACCCAGCGGGCCATGGGCGCGGCCATGCTGGCGGAACCCGTGACGGCAGAACAGGCAGAGCAGTGGGGAATGATCTGGAAATGCATTCCTGATGGTGAGATGGAGTCAGAGATGCAGACCGTTCATACGCAACTGGTTACCGGTGCAACACGGGCCCTGGCGGCAACAAAACATGCACTCTATGCGAGTGCAGACAACAGCCTGCCACGTCAGCTGGACCTGGAAATCGAATTACAGCGTGAAATGGGCATGACCCAAGATTACCGGGAAGGCAGCCTTGCCTTCAGGGAAAAGCGCAAGCCGCATTTTCAGGGGCGCTAGATCAAGGTTGGGAAGATGGCCTCACGTAAATTGCGCAGACACTGGACTACGAGAACTTCAAACTCAGCTACTCTCAGGCGCGCGATAGTGGTGCATGGTAATGCCTGACCCGCTGATGGACAGATAGCCGCCGCGAAAGGGCGGATGATCCCATTCCCAGTCGGGCAGCACCCAGCGACAGCGACGGGTACCAAGTTCTTCGAACTGGTGACATTTGGGTTTGTGGGTATGGCCGTGAACCATATGAATCAGGGCCGGGTGAGTACGAAACACCTGCGCGACTGACTCGTGAGCCACGTCCATCAGATACATGGGTTTGGTGCCGTGGGCATGCATGCTGGTCTTGCGTGCACGCCGGGCGATCATTCGGCGCAGTTTCAATGGAAGAGACAGAAACAGGCGCTTTCCCAGTGGGTGCCGAGACACCTTGCGAAAGCGCTGAAACGCGGTATCGTGCGTACACAGTTCGTCGCCGTGACTGATGTGAACCAGACCGGCATCAGTATGAAACAGCGTGGATTCCGCAAGCAGGGTGGCTCCAAGCCGATCTGCCAACGCCCCGCCCATAAGGAAATCACGGTTGCCATGACCTATGAACAATGGAATGGCTTTTGCGGTGCGTGTCAGGTGGCTCACCGCTTCCTGTAGCCAGGGTTCGGGGGCGTTCAGGACGGCATCGTCGCCGACCCACGCATCGAATATATCACCGGCCAGAATCAAGGCATCCGCGTGTTCTGCAGCTTCGGCCAGGAATGCATAGAAAACGCGACAGGTTTCAGGAACCTGCCGCGCCAGATGAATATCCGAAGCTACCCAGATGGTTCCGGGCAGTGTGTAATCAGTTGCCGACAACGCTGGCTTTTTCAATGATGACAGGTTCCACCGGTACGTCCTGATGGAAACCACGATTACCCGTTTTCACGCCTTCGATCTTGTCGACAACGTCCTGGCCTTCGACCACTTTACCAAAAACGGCATATCCCCAGCCCTGAGCTGTGGGAGCGGAAAAATTCAGAAAGTCATTGTCTTTTGCGTTGATGAAAAACTGGGCCGTTGCCGATTGCGGATCATTGGTGCGCGCCATGGCAATCGTGTACTTGTCGTTTTTCAGGCCGTTGTCTGCTTCATTCTTGATAGGGGCTTCCGTTGCTTTCTGTTTCATGTCTACGTCAAAACCGCCGCCCTGAATCATGAAACCTTTAATGACACGGTGAAAGATCAGGTTGTCAAAAAAACCATTATTGACGTATTTCAAAAAATTTTCGGTAGTAACTGGCGCCTTTTCAGCGTTCAGTTCCAGGACAATGTCGCCCTGATTGGTTTGCAGTTTGACCTGTGGTTGGCTCATGGATATTTCCTTTTTGGTTGAAGATTCTGCTGCGTGAGCAGCCTGTATTGCGGTGAGCGAAAGAACGGCGCCCAATGCAAAGCCGGCGATGCGGCGAGAGATGGCAAAAGATGAGATCACGTTCAGTTTCCCTGGATAATTTTTTGGATTGCCTCGGCCTGGCCGGCGGCACCCGGGATGCCATTGCGCGATGCATCGGCGAAAGCCTTCTGGGACAGCATCAATTGCACCATACCCATATTGCGCAGGGCAACCCCGTAGCGGGGATTGATGGAAAGCGCTGTTTTCAGGGCTTCATAGGCCGGGTCGGTCAGTCCTGCCTGCAGGTAAAGCGCCGCCATGTTATTCCACGGCTCGGCCAGTTCCGGATAGCTGGAGGTCATGCTGCGATAGACCTCAAGGGCTTCCGTGTTACGGTGCAGTGCGGCCAGTGCTCGCCCCTTCAGAAATAACATTTGTACATCGGTAGCCGGCGCAATGATCCGGTCGTTCGCGTTCTGTCTGCGTTCGATTTCCTGTAGAGCCTGCGCGGCCTGACCCTGGGATATCATTCCGCTGAGGCGGCTGGCGGCACCCGATGCTGTTTCGGGAATGGAAGTATCTACCGAAGGTTCCAGTTTTTTCAGCACATTGGCCAGCCCTTGCCAGCCCGGTTCGCGCGCGTTGGCACCGCCATCCCGGTTGTACAGCGGTGACGGTATGGTATTGGCAGTAGCGTTCGAATGATGGGTGTCGGCCAGGTAGGGCACAGTGTTCTGCTGAGCCAATAGCGGCGCGACCGGCAACAGGCACAGCGAACACAACATCAGCGAACGGTGAATATCATTGAATTTCACAGCGCGTATCCAGAAAATCGTGAAAGAAAACCTTCAAGTACAAGCAGCCTCTCGCAAGGAATTGCTATACTTAGTCCTTCGTATTTTAGCCTTAGTTGAGCTTGTGGCGTACCAAACCCCAACCTGCTACGGCTTTTTTCTTTGCTGCATCGGTCAATCCCGACCGCAAGCGAGCCCGGTTTTTTATCTCCGCCATGCAAATATTCAATTCCCTTTCCCGCAACAAAGAGCCCCTTGTAACAGCAGAGCCCGGCAAGGTGCGGATGTACGTTTGCGGCATGACGGTTTATGATTTCTGCCACCTGGGCCACGCCCGCATGCTGGTCAGTTTTGACGTCGTCCAGCGCTGGCTGCGCCAGAGCGGATATCAGGTGGAATATGTCCGCAATATCACCGATATTGACGATAAGATCATCAATAAAGCTGTCTCACTCAATCAGCCGCTGCACGCCGTCACATCTTTTTATACTGATGCCATGCATGCAGACGAACGTGCGCTGAGTGTACAGCCGCCCGATCAGGAACCGCGCGCGACAGCCCATATTCCCGGAATGCTGCAGATTATCAGCGACTTGCAGCAAAAGGATCTGGCCTATCAGACGCCAGAGGGCGACGTCAATTACGCGGTTCGCAGTTTCCCTGGTTATGGAAAGCTCTCTGGCAAGGTGCTCGACGATCTCCGTGCGGGGAACCGGGTGGCGGTCTCCGACGGCAAGCGCGATCCGTTTGATTTCGTCCTGTGGAAGGCGGCCAAACCCAATGAACCCGAAGACTCCATCTGGGAATCGCCATACGGGCGCGGGCGTCCGGGATGGCATATTGAATGTTCCGCCATGAGCCGTGAACTGCTGGGTCAGCCGCTGGATATTCACGGAGGTGGGCCCGATCTGAAGTTTCCACACCATGAAAACGAGATAGCGCAGTCCGAAGGCGCTTACGGTGGTAAGCTGGCCACATGCTGGATGCATTGCGGCCCGCTGATGGTAGACGACGAGAAAATGTCCAAATCGCTGGGCAATTTCCGTACCATCAGAGAGACGGTCAGTACGCAGCCCGATGCCGCGACACCCGAATACACGGTTAACATGCGCGAGGCCGAGATGCTGCGGTTTTTCGTCGTACGTAACCATTACCGCAGTCCGCAGAATTTTACTCCTGACAATTTGTACAACGCGCAGGCGGCGCTGGACCGTATTTACCAGACGTTCAACAATACCGGCGTGGCCGATGCGCAGGCGATAGACTGGTCACAGGAGTACGAACGGTCATTCAAGGCGGCAATGGACGATGATTTCAATACCGCCGTCGCCATCGCCGTGCTTTTTGAAATGGTGACCGAGGCCAACCGGCAGAGCAGTGCGCAGCTTAGTGGCCGAATTCGCGCGCTGGGTGGTGTTTTGGGATTGTTGCAGCAGGATCCGCAGCAATATCTGAAGTCTCCGACCCGCTACACCCGACGCGAAGCTCAGGCAGAACCCGCCATGGCGCTGAGCGAGTCGGATATTGAATCGCTGATTGAACAGCGACGCCTTGCCAAGAAGGAGCGCGATTTCGGCAAAGCCGACCAGATTCGCGCGCAGCTCAAAGAACAGGGCGTAGAACTAGAGGATAAACCAGGTGGCCTGACGCAATGGCGTCGCGCCTGATAGGGGAAGACATGTCATCTGCAGCACCCGCGCCGGTCAAACCGGAATACTGGGACGAAGCGGTTACGTTTCTTATCCGGAAAGACCGGATTCTTCGCAAGATTATCCCGGCCTATCCCAACCTATGGCTCGCGACTAATAAAACGGCATTTGTGACTTTGGCGCGCGCCATTATCGGACAACAGATTTCTACGAAAACGGCCGACCTTCACTGGAAGAATTTCACGCAGGTTTGCGGTCATCGCCCGACGCCCGCCGCGGTTCTTGAATACAATGAGGCGCAATGGCGGGAAGCGGGGTTGTCCAAGCGCAAGACCGAATACATTCTGGATTTGGCCAGCCATTTCAACGAGAAGAAAGTAAATCCGCTGAAATGGTCTAAAATGGACGACGAAGATATCGTAACGGAGTTGTGTGCAATTCGGGGCATCAGTCGCTGGACGGCGGAAATGTTCCTGATTTTCAATTTGCACCGACCCGACATTTTGCCCATCGATGATCCGGGCCTGCTCAAGGCAATCTCGGTGCACTACTTTAGCGGAGAGCCCGTATCCAGATACGAGGTTCGCGAAGTGGCGCAATCGTGGCAACCGTGGCGAACAGTGGCTACATGGTATTTATGGCGCAGTCTGGAAACTGTTGCCTGAAATACACGTGAAAAACCATCATGACAAGACAACTATGAAATTTACTTTTTTAGAATTCGAAGAACCCATTGCAGAGCTCGAACAGAAAATCGAGCAGTTGCGTCATGTTTCCTCTGATTCGGCTGTCGATATTTCCGAAGAAATCACCAGGCTGCAGCAAAAAAGCGAAAGTCTGACCAACAATAT
This sequence comes from Pseudomonadota bacterium, assembly GCA_023389155.1. GTDB lineage: Bacteria > Pseudomonadota > Gammaproteobacteria > Burkholderiales > Burkholderiaceae_B > Advenella. Next base: position 67,892 of record JAEWEV010000021.1, on the reverse strand, counting down.
CTACGCCAAACTGACGCCGTGGCAGACAGCGCTGGTTGCACGGCATCCACAACGACCCTACACCATGGACTATGTTCGTGAAATTTTCACCGATTTTCACGAACTTCATGGTGATCGCATGTATGAGGACGACCTGTCCATCGTTGGCGGGCTTGCCCGCTTCAATGGCGAGGCCTGCATGGTCATTGGCCATCAGAAAGGACGGGATACCAAAGAGCGGGCCAAGCGCAATTTCGGTATGCCACGCCCCGAAGGCTATCGCAAGGCGCTACGCCTGATGCGTCTGGCAGAAAAGTTCGAATTGCCTGTCTTCACGTTTGTGGATACGCCTGGCGCTTATCCCGGTATCGGTGCAGAAGAGCGCGGTCAGTCCGAAGCTATCGGTCATAATCTGTACGCCATGGCAGAACTGCGCGTACCCATTATTTCCACCATCATCGGCGAAGGCGGCTCGGGCGGCGCACTGGCAATCGCAGTGGGCGACGTTGTGCAGATGCTGCAATACTCTACCTATGGCGTCATTTCTCCGGAAGGCTGCGCTTCTATCCTGTGGCGCAGTGCCGACAAGGCACCGGTGGCTGCCGAGGCGCTGGCCATTACGGCACCACGCCTGCTGGAACTGGGCCTGATCGATAAAGTCGTTCCCGAGCCGGTAGGTGGCGCGCAACGCGACGCCATCGGCATGGCAAGGTCATTGAAACGCTCGCTTTCCGAAGCCTTGCGTCTGGTGTCGGGTATGGATGTCGACGAACTGCTAGACAAACGACTGGAGCGACTCATGTCCTATGGTCGAGTCCAGGATAAATAATCCCTCTGTGCCCGATTCAGAAGGGCTGGAAGATGAATTGCTCATTCAGCCTCTGCATTCGGTGTTCTCTGGTATAAAGGCATCCGATATCGCTGTCGGCGTCAGCGGCGGTGCCGATTCGGCCATGCTACTGGTTGGGGCTGCCCGGATTGCCGCAAGATGGCACAAAACCATTCACGCCATACATGTTCACCACGGTCTGCTGCATGAAGCAGACGCATGGGCGGTGCATACCGCAAAACTGGCGCGTCGGCTTGGCGTGGCATTCCATTATCTCCCGGTGCAGGTCGCGGCAGATACGGGTAAAGGTACAGAAGCGGCCGCCAGACAAGCCCGTTACAGCGCCTATCTGTCATGGTCACGCTATCACGATTGCAATCATCTGCTGCTCGCACACCATCGCGATGATCAGGCGGAAACCATGCTGCTGAGGCTTTTGCGCGGAGCTGGGGTGCAGGGGATGAGCGGCATGGCAGCGCAGACGCTGCGTTACAATCTGCATCTGTATCGGCCCTGGCTGCAGATTGACAGGCGCCGTATTCTGGAGGCTGCCGCCCGTTACGAGACCCGTACCGGCTGGGCTCCTGTCAGTGATCCGACCAATCAGGATGCCAGATATACCCGTGCCGCGGTAAGAACAATGCTGACGCCTGTTCTGAACGCACGCTGGCCGCAATGGCAGGGCAATTTGCTGCGACATGCGCGGGTGATGTCTGAGAGCACCCTGATGCTGCGAGATCTCGGAGAGATGGATTTGCGCGACTGTGAGCTCGCGTCTGACGGACTGTCCTTTTCGCTGGTCCGCTGGCGCCAGTTGCCTTTATATCGCCAGGCCAACATGATTCGCCAGTGGCTGCGCCGGGCTGACATTCCCATGCCTACCGAAGCACGTCTCAATCAATGGTTGCGTCAATTGCGGGAGGTTCATGCACTTGGCTACGATCGCAATATTTTGCTGAAACATCAGGGTTGTCATATTGTATGCCGACGTGGGCAGGTGCAGTTGCTTATGGATCCTGCTGACTGACTGCTCTGGGGCCAGGCCGCTGAAGGGTGAATGAGCGGTGACAAATGTCATAATCTGACCAGGATTACGTAATGTTTAATCACGGGCCCGTTACTGCTCCGGGTCATGTGTTAGTCATTTATGTGGGCATTTGACTGCAATGGATTACGTTCCTTCGTCAGATATGTCAATGCCTTTCAAATTACAGGTACCGATTTTTTTCTGATTATATTGAGTTCCGATGCGACAGATAGTCTGTTCGCGTTCGATTCAGGCTGAAATTCCAGCGACTATTTTTGAGACATTCTCAAGGTGAAATCATGAAAAAATTGCTCACTGCCAGCATGATAGGTTTACTTGTTGCAGCAGCACCTGTGACTCAGGCATTGTCCTATCATTCAGGACACCGTTCGGACGTTTCTCCCGCACAGGCAATGCGCATTGCAGAAAAAGCTGTTGGCGGCAAAGCCTACAGGGCGGAACCCGATCACTATAAGGGGCGTCGCGCCTATAGCGTAGATGTGAGGCATGCCCGATCAGTGGTAAAAGTGGAAGTGGATGCACGTAACGGAAAAATTTTGAACAAGACTCGACAAGCGCCGGCACGCAGACCGATAGCGCATCGTCCGGTGGATCGCCACCACCGCTGACCGTAACTCGTACAGTGGGATTTGTGTGCTCAGCATTGCAGTGATGTATCACCCGTGAGGTAAACGGCTAGCAAATCTGACATATATCTGAATGAAAGTGCCGGAGAGAGCCATTCTCCCGGCACTTTTTACGTCTCTGGCACCATCACAGTTGTCTGTCTGGAACTATGAATGCTAAATCACTTGTAGTAATATTATTATTACTATTTTCCTGATCTTCAGTATGAAAAAGCATGCTGAAGCCAGCTACGGCAATGCGGGATACTCGCAAGACCCGGATAACATAAGGAAGAGACATGCCAGATGATACGAATACCATTGCCACCAGACGGCGCTTTCTGAAATCTGCAGGCTATACCGGCATTGGCCTTTGGTCGGGTCTCGCGCTTGCGCCCGCTTTTGCTGCCGCGGGCAAAGATACGATTACCTTGCCTTTCGGTAACGGGGAGCGTGTCCTGGAAGCGTTTCCGGGGAAACGTCCTCTGATTGTTCTGACAACTCGCCCTCCACAACTGGAGACACCATTTTCCGTTTTCAACGAAGGATTGATCACGCCAAATGATGCGTTCTTTGTACGCTATCACTGGAGTGGCATTCCCAACGAAATCGATCCCAACACATTTCGTCTGAAAGTACATGGCTCGGTGAACAAGCCGCTGGAACTCTCGCTCGATGAACTGAAAAAATTGCCGGTTAAGGAAATCACCGCTGTGCATCAGTGTTCCGGCAACAGTAGGGGCTTCTTTGAGCCTCGTATCAACGGCGGACAACTGGCTCATGGTGCCATGGGTAATGCGCGCTGGAAAGGGGTCGCCCTGAAGGATGTACTGGATCTTGCAGGCGTTGCAACAACGGCGAAACAGGTGGCCTTCAATGGGTTGGATCGTCCGCCCATTTCAGACGGGCCGGATTTCATCAAGGCGTTGGATATCGATCATGGTATGGATGGAGAAGTCATGCTCGCCTGGTCCATGAATGACGAAGATCTGCCATTTCTCAATGGCTATCCCTTGCGTCTGGTGGTGCCTGGCTACTACGGAACCTACTGGGTCAAACATTTGAATGACATCGAGGTCATGGATGACGTCTTCGATGGGTTCTGGATGAGCAAGGCATATCGCATTCCTGATAACGAATGTCATTGCGTCAAGCCCGGAGAAACTCCCGAGAAAACCATACCTATCCAGCGCTTTTCTGTCCGGTCATTCATTACAAACGTAGCTGATGAGGCGCCGGCAACGGTTGGCAAGCCGCTGTCCCTGCGCGGTATTGCTTTTGATGGCGGTTCGGGCATCAAGTCCGTACAGCTATCCAGCGATGGCGGCAATACGTGGACTGAAACCAAACTTGGTGAGGAAATCAGCAAGTACTCGTTCCGCGAATGGACTGGTGAATTTACGCCACAGAAAAAAGGCGAACATCAGCTCATGGTTCGTGCGACAAACCAGAAAGGTGAAACGCAGCCCATGCAGGCCAACTGGAATCCCTCGGGTTATCGCATGAATCGCATCGAGCAGATTCGTGTACTGGCCGCATAAGGAGTAGACAAATGAAATACCTGCATAAACGCATGCTCCAATCTATCGCGGGTGCCTGTATGGCGGTGCCGCTCGTGGCCATGGCCGCGGACGTGGAATTTCCAAGGGAAACCGTCAGCTACAAGAAGAGCGATCTGCCGGGTTATCAGACGGTCAGTGGCCTGTGTGTGATCTGTCATTCTGCTCAGTATGCTTCTTCGCAGCCTCCGGAATCTTCGCCTGCCTACTGGAATGCCACCGTTCATAAAATGAAAGATGTGTACAAGGCGCCGTTGCAGGAGGAAATGATTCCTGCCATCGTTGAATATCTTAGCGTTGAATACGGAGGACAGGACCGCGCTGCCGCCCACGCAGATTACGAAAAGGCCATGGCAAAGATCAAGCCGGCTTCGACTGGCGACAGCAACACAAAATAATTGCTGTGGCCATCGTGGATGGCAAATATGGTAGAGTCAGGTGATTACTGCTTATCCGGCTTGTGATAGGCATAACCTGTCTTTGACCACGGTTGTACATGTCTTATCCTGTTCTATATTCCTTCCGTCGCTGTCCTTATGCCATCCGCGCGCGCCTTGCCTTGGCAGCAAGTGCCCAGACATGTGAGCTGCGCGAAATCGTGTTACGCCATAAGCCCGCGGACATGCTGGCTGCGTCCCCAAAAGGGACGGTGCCGGTTCTAATTACGCAGGACGGGCAGGTTGTCGATCAAAGCCTGGATATTATGCTGTGGGCATTGAAGCAGAATGATCCGCAAGCATGGCTGGTGCCACCAGCAGGATCCCTGGCCGATATGCTGGCACTCATCGAATCCTGTGAACAGGTATTCAAATATCATCTTGACCGCTACAAATACCCGCAGCGGTATGCGCTGGAAAGCGGGCTGGCACATCGGGATGCTGCCGCTGTGTGGCTGATGTCAATTGAGCGGCAACTATCACAAACCGGTTATTTGTCCGGATCCCGCTGCAGCCTCGCAGATATGGCGATTTTGCCGTTTGTGCGGCAGTATGCTCATACCGATTCTACGTGGTTCGACGATCAGGAATGGCGGCAGGTGCAGCGCTGGCTGGCGCAATGGAAAGCATCCGAATTGTTTGCTCGCGTGATGGAAAAATACACGCCGTGGGAAAAAGGGCAGCCAGCGGTTCTGTTTCCTTGATGCTGTGGTGTTGACGATACTCGGGTGCTGTGCTCATAAAAGCCCGTGAAGCACGAGATATGCGTAAAGCTCGGACAATTAGCCTGTTGACTTAATGCGCTGGCGCGCTCAGTATCGCAATCCCATCCGCCGCTTTCACTCCCTTGCCTTCGTCAAGGACAAACAGGGGGTTGATTTCTGCTTCGATCAGCCGGTCGCCAAGCTCGGCAATCATGTGGGAAAAATCTACGATGGCCTGCGCCAGGGCTTTCTGATCCGCTTTATTACGACCGCGATAGCCATCCAGTAATGGCCACGTTCGCAGTTCGCGCATCAGACTGTAGGCTTCGTCAAGAGTCAGTCCACCTTTTTCTGGCAGCAGCCGCATGCCGGTGTCTTTCAGCAGTTCTGCGGTCACACCACCCATACCCAGTAAAACAGCGCTTCCCAGTGCATCGCGGTGAAAGCCAAGAATCAGCTCTATGCCGTCCGTTACCATTTCCTGAACCAGAAACTGCTCCGGGCACAGGCCGGCCTTTTCGCTGACCTCCGCCTGCATCTGTGCAATTCTTTCTGCGACCTGTTGCGGTGGTACGCGAACGGCAACGCCACCCACATCGCTTTTATGTGCAATCTCGCTGGATAACATTTTCAAGACAACGGGCGTATCGAATTGTCTTGCGGCCTCCTGTGCCTGCGTGGGATTGCTGACGATCTGTTCATGAACGCTCGGGATGCCATAACGTGCAAAAAGCGCCTTGGCCTGGGACTCATTCAGCGAACCCACAGGTACGTCTCCGCAGACAGCGCGCGCCCCGGAGTCGGGCGATGGGGGTGATGATGTAACGGTTCTGGTTTGCCACATGGCTTCCAGTGCAACGGCGCAGCAGTCCGGCTCCATAAATGCCGGGATACCTCTCTCATTAAGCAGACTTGCCACATGCGGTGCATGAGGGCTAACAAATGCCAGAATGGGCTTTTCAGTCATGGGCAGGCAGTTGGAAATTGCATTTGCCATCAGTTCCGGATGGGCCAGGCTTGAAGAGCCAACAATCATGATGAGTGCATCGTAATCGCTGCTTTCAGCAAGAGTACTGATGGCATTGCGCAACAGATCAGGTTGCAATCCGGCGAGGGTGACGTCCACCGGATTGCGATCCAGTGCCGCGGGCATTCCAGATTGCATGGCGCGTAACGCGGTAGCAGTTTGGGAGCCCGGTGCTGGCGTTTCAAAACCGGCAACGCCAAGACTGTCAGCAACCAGCGTACCCGCGCCTCCTGTGGATGTGAGAATTGCAATACGCCGGCCATGCAGTGTTCTGCGAGTCGTAAGCGCTGCCGGCATATCAAGCAGATCGCTGAATCTTTGGGCACGAATCACGCCAGTTTGTCGAAACAACGCGTCATACATTGTGTCCTGGCCCGCCAGCGCGCCGGTATGCGAAATGGCAGCCAGCGCACCCGCTTCGGATCTGCCGATTTTGAATGCGACGATGGGTTTGCCGGCCTGTCTTGCGCGCAGGGCTGCTGCCCGAAACCTTCGTGGATTGCGTATGGTTTCGATGTAAAGGGCAATGACTCGGGTTGCGTCATCGTCTATCAGGTATTCAATAAAATCAGCGAGCTCCAGATCCACTTCATTACTGGTGGAGATCAGTTTGGACAGGCCCACACCGCGTGCGGCAGCACGTGAGAGCAGGGCGCCAAGAATGCCTCCGCTCTGCGATACCACGCCGACGGCACCGACCGGAAAGGTGTCCATTTCCAGTGCGCCACTTGCAGAAAGGGGAATGTTATCTGTCAGATTCACCAGTCCGATGGTGTTCGGGCCGAGTATGCGCATAGGCCCGGCAGCACTGAGCAATTGTTGCTGCAAGTGCTGCCCTTCGTCGCCCGCTTCCGAATAGCCGCTAGCCAGAACGATGGCTGCTGCTGTCCCTTTCTTTGCCAGTTCTGCTACAGCCTGATGAACGCGTTCCGCGCCCAGCAGGACGATAGCCACATCCGGTACGGCAGGAATCGATTCGATATCGGGATAGCATGTAAGGTCGCCAATCTGCGAGACGCGCGGGTTAACCGGATAGATTGCGCCATCGAATCCATGCTTGAGCAAATACGCCAGCGGACGGCCGGCTGTTTTTTTCAGGTCGGCAGATGCACCGATAATTGCCACGCTACGTGGGTGTACAAGACGTGATATTGCATTCATGATTGTTTCGTCCGATCCGTTGCTCCATCCGATTTTCTGCTGTTCATTTTTTCCAGAAATGCCATGACCGATTCACGGTGTTCTGTACTGGTATAACAGATCCCCTGGGCCTGACTGCCCTGTGCAAATGCCTGATCCGCTGTGATTTCGAAGGTCTGGTTCAGAATGGTTTTTCCCAGTGCCAGTGCGGTACCGGAGCCGGTACTCAATTCTGTTGCCCATTGCCGGGCATCACTCAGCAAGGTATCGGGCGAGGTCAACCGATCAGCAATTCCCAGAGTCAGCGCCTCCTCTGCCTTGACGGTTCTTCCGCTGAATATCAGCTCTTTTGCTTTGGGCAGGCCAATACGTCTTGGCAGGAAGTACATGCCGCCGCCATCCGGGATCAGTCCACGATTGATATATGACCAGGTGAATGTCGCCATGTCGGAAGCGACGATGAAATCGCAACTCATTGCGGTGTCGGCGCCCAGGCCCGATGCAGCACCGTTGACCGCTGCAATCGTCGGTTTGGGCATGGTATATAGCAGGGAGATCGCGTGATGAACCCGTTGCTGGCGACGCCAGCCATTAATGGCGATTTCGCCCGTGGGAGCTTCCATCCGGCGTTGCATGCCCGCAATATCTCCGCCGGCACAAAACCCTTTACCATTGCCGGTCAGAACCAGCGCACGAATGGCGTTGTCCGCGGCAATCTGCTCCAGAACGTGGATAAACTCAGTGCGCATATCATCGCTCATCGCATTACGCTTTTCGGGCCTGTTGAGATACACAGTTGCAATACCGGCATCTACTTCGACCTTGACGAGTGTCGGTGTCATCTTTTTCATTCCTTTTTTTGATTGATATTAGTCCAGCGTAATCTTGCTGGCTGATATGACTTTTTTCCAGCGAGCCTGCTCACCTTTTATATAGTCATCAAGTTCCTTGGGGGTTCCAGTGGAAATCACCAGGCCTTCGCTCTGTACTTTGTTCTTGAATGTTTCCGTATTGGCAGCCTTGTGTGCAGCCGCATTGAGTTTTTCAATGACGTCAGCCGGGGTGCCGGCTGGCGCATACAAGCCGTACCAGCTGTCCAGCACATAATCCGGGACACCGCTTTCGGCAATAGTGGGAATATCGGGCAAAGCCGGAGAGCGCTCTGTTGTGGTCACGCCAAGAGCCCGCAGCGTACCCGCTGCCAGGGAGGATCCGACTGCCGCCGCGGTGCCAAACATCATATCGACATGGCCGCCAAGCAGATCATTTAACGCAGGTCCGGCGCCACGATATGGAACATGAGATAAATCGACTTTGGCGAGTGTTTCCAGAAGTTCACCTGCCAGGTGTGCAGATGTACCTACGCCCTGCGATGCATAGGTAATGCGTCCCGGTTTTTCCCGTGCCGCATCAAGCAGATCCTTGACTGATTTCAATGGGCTGTCGGGTTTGACAACCAGCACGCTGGGTGAGTGGCCAATCATGCTGACTGCAGCAAATGCTTTGTCTGTGTCGTAGGGGAGCTTAGGATGCAGATACGGATTAACGACGTGCGCAAACGTTGCCATGAGCAAGGTGTATCCGTCAGGTCTGGCCCTGGCCACGTCAGCCGAGCCGATGGTGGTGCCCGCGCCGGGCTTATTCTCGACAATCACCGGCTGTTTCAATTCCTGTGACATCCCGTCGGCGAGTAATCGGGAAATCATGTCAGTCCCGCCTCCTGGCGCAAAAGGGACGATGAGTTTTACGGGGCGTTCTGGAAAGGCTGCCAGAACAGGTTGCACGGCAACCAGGGTAGTAATTGCGGCGATGCCGATCAAAGCACGTTTGACTGTGCTAAGGCAGGGAATGGATAGTTGTCTCATTTTCATTTTTCTCCTCCGGGAGGTCTGAATTTACGGTTTTATCGTGATTGCCGCGAGTTGCGGATCGGTTCACGTGAATCGGAAGTCGTGGCACGGGTTTATTGAAAATACTGAATCAGTTTATGCGCTAAACTGCAGCAAGTTAATATTGCAATTTCACTCTATGGAATTACGGTGGGAGACATCTGTGGTAAGAATGAAGAAGCAGAACCGCCTGGAAAGGCCTGCCCAGAATCGTTCGCTTGAGCGTGGGATTGAGATTTTGCGCGCCTTTCGGCCCGGTGCGGATTTAATGGGCAATAGTGAATTGGCGGACCGAACGGGGATTGCGCCGGCAACCGTCAGTCGTCTGACCCAGACGCTGGTGAGAACGGGGATGCTGGAGTATGACTCCCGCGAAAGGGCCTACCGGCTGGCCGTTCCTTTATTGAGTTTTGGACATGCCATGCGCTCCGGCTCGCCCGTGCTCCGATCGGCAGCGCCCCTGATGCGGCGCGTGGCGGAGGCGAATAAAATCAATGTTGGCATTGCGATCCTTGACCGTGAAGAAATGGTTTATCTGGAATCGGTGCGATTCAATCGAAAAATATCCTTACGCAACGTGGTCGCCGGCCAGCGGGTTCCCGTCGAACTGACCTCACTGGGTCACGCTCATCTGGCAAGTCTGTCACCGGCAGCCAGGGATGCTCTTTTGCAGCAATTGCAGCTTCACCGCCACGTCGACTGGAAGTCGCTGGAACGGGAAATCATGCAATCGATAGAAAATGTGCACCAGATGGGGTATTGCACGGCATCGTGGCAGCCCAATGTAGTTGCCCTGGCCACACCGCTATATTTCAACCATCATCCTGTCCATGTCCTGAATGTCAGCGTGAACACGCAACTGGCAGTATCAGAGATTGAACGACGGCTTGGCCCCGTGCTTCTGGATCTTGCCAAGGCGTTGCTTGAAGCTGTCGATTGATTTCAATAATCAGGATTCGCATCAGGTTTATGGTCCTGATGAGTGCGGGTTTTGCGGCAAGATTCTTTGTTTAGTTAAAAAACGATGGATCAAATCGCACTATTGCAGTCGTTATGTTGCATTGCGCTACAATCAAAACTTCAATATGACTATTTCGATCAGAGGCGCCCGTTGAACACGCAGTCGATTTCAATCAATAAAGTCAAACTCATGCTTTATTTGCTGCTCTCCGGGTTTATTCTGAGTCAGGCCTACCGCACGGTTGGAGGCATTCTTTCTGTCCCGCTTAAATCCGAATTTGCCCTGAACAGCGACAGGCTTGCGGGTGTGATCGGTTCCTTTCATATTGCATTTGGCTGTCTTCAGCTGCTGATTGGAATCCTGATCGACAATTTCGGCATCCGCAAAACCATTATTTTCGTATCCCCGTTCTCGGTTGTGGGTGCATTGCTATCTGCAATGGCGGTGTCGCCGGCAATGCTGCAGTGGGGTCAAATTCTGATTGGTTTCGGATGTGCGCCTGCCTTTCTGGTATGCATTGTCCTGATGGCACGGCATTTTACCGGGAAGCAGTTTTCCATGATGTACGCGTTCGCATTGGGATCAGGCAGCCTGGGTCTTATTTTTACGTCAACGCCGACCGCCTGGCTGGTTGATCATTTTGGCTGGCGTAGCTGTTTTTATATTCTGGCGGTCTTGAGTTTTCTGACCTGGCTATTGATTTTCTTTGGCGTGCGTAATGTGGACAATGCGCTGGATTCGACCTCGCTTAGCTTGCGGCAGAAAACCCTGCTGGCTGTGCGTTCGATATCAGGTTATAAAGCGTTATTACAGATACGCGAAACACCGGGCATTCTTTCACTGGTATTTGTTATCTATGCTGCATTTCTGACGCTGCGGGGACTCTGGCTGGGACCGTTGATGGTAGAGCGCTATGAGGTAAGTCTGGTATTTGCGGGGAACCTGGCACTTATACTCTCGGTGGTGTCGGTGTTCAGCCCCATGCTGTTTGGGAAATTCGATCCGGGTCCCGGAAAACGTTACCGTTATCTTTGCATAGAACCGTGGTTTCTTGTTGCCGGTTTCCTGTATCTCGCATACAGCCACCATCTATGGAGCAGCATCGCGGCAATTGTCGTTATCGCCGTTGCTGCAGCCAATACGGTATGGCAACTGGCTGATGCCAAAGAGGTATATCCCGAGGATATGCAAGGCAGGGCGATTGCACTGTTCAATACATCACTTTTCCTGGGCGCGTCCTTTATGCAGTGGGCTTCAGGTAAAGCGCACGACATATTCCGTTTTGAAGGCGGGGATATTTTTACCTCTGCCTTTGTGATGTCAGCCCTCGTGCTTTCGGTGGGCATTATTGCATACACCCTATTGCGCCGTCCCCGGCAGGCACGCTAGGGTCGATTCCACGCTCGTGTAGCCGGTTGTTGCAGATCAAGTATCGGCCCCAATGGAACAATGCCATTCGGATTGATGCTGGGGTGACTGCGATAGTAGTGCTGTTTGATGTGATCGAAATTGACGGTATCGGCCACGCCCGGCCATTGATAAAGTTCGCGCGTGTAGCTCCAGAGGTTTTGGTAATCCACCAGTCGCCTGAGATTGCACTTGAAATGGCCGTGGTAGACCGCGTCAAAACGAATCAGCGTGGTAAACAGGCGCCAGTCTGCCTCCGTGATGGTGTCACCCAGCAGATATCTGCGCTGTCCCAGTGCTGACTCGAGTTCATCCAGTGTAGCGAACAGCCTGCCAACTTCTTTTTCGTAAACGTCCTGTTTTGTCGCGAAGCCTGTCTTGTAAACACCGTTATTCACATTCTCGTAAATTTTTGCGTTGATTTTGTCTATCTCTGACAACAGCATGGCAGGTGAATAGTCTCCAGGCCTGGCGCCAATACCATCGAACGCCGAATTGAGTATGCGGATGATTTCTGCTGATTCGTTATTCACAATAGTATTGCGTTGCAGATCCCAGAGTACCGGTACGGTGACGCGTCCGCTATAGTCAGGTTGCGCCCGCAGATACACTTCGTAGAGATAATCCGCATTTCCCACAGGGTCAGCAATGACACCGGGAGCAGATTCGAAAGACCAGCCGTGGCTGCCCATATAAGGGTTCACCACCGAGACGCTGATCATGGACTCCAGACCTTTCAAAGTCCGCAGGATCAATGTTCGATTCGCCCAGGGGCAAGCCAGAGACACGTACAGGTGATAACGCCCGGCCTCGGCCTTGAATCCATCTGTGCCGCTGGGGCCTGCACTGCCATCGTGTGTGATCCAGTTGCGAAACTGAGCGTCACTGCGCACAAACCGACCACCACTGCTTGCCGTGTCGTACCACTTGTCCTGCCATTTGCCGTCAACGAGAAGTCCCATTGATATCCTCTGTGAAGTTATTTGTCCTAGTGTGCGTTCCGAAACTCGTGAGCATGCGCCGTGAGGCGCGCTTAGAATACGCAATATTGATACCAACATACCACATTCGAAGAACGGATCCAAATTAATAGAAAGTGGATCCCGGGGTAAATCGGCAAATTGGGATCCGAGAATTGTTTTACACCAAAACAGGCCTTCGGTATTTATGACGGGGAGTGTTTGACATGCACGTTGAGCCATTTTTTATATTCGTGCTCGAATTTTTCGACAACACGTTGCTCGTGACCGCGTGAGGCTGAACTATTGTGAGGCGTGATCCATACGTTTGGCAAACCCCACAAGGGTGATGCCGGTGGCAGAGGTTCCCGAACGAAGGTATCCAGATAGGCGCCTGCAATGCGACCATACGACAACGCTTCCGTCAACGCCTCTTCGTCGATAAGTGCGCCTCGCCCGATATTGGCGATATACGCACTGGATGGCATGAGGGCTAGACGCCGTCGATCTATTATCCCTCGGGTTTCTTGGTTCAGCGGCAAAGCAAGAACGAGCCAGTCGCAGGTGGCTAATGCATGGTCGAGTTGGCTGTAATCAATAACGCTATCGAACGGAGCTAAAGGGATTGCCTTTCTGCGAACCGCCGTCACTCGAAATCCTACAGCTAATAACATTCGTCCTAGCGCTTGGCCAATAGCACCGGCACCTGCAATAAGAACATGTTGCGAGGTAATATCAGCTGGCAAATTGTCACCTGACAGAGGCGCCCAGTTCCGACTAGCCTGAGCCGGCAGCCAGTGCCCAAATCCTCGCGATAGGGAAAGCATGGCGGCCATTGTTGTCTGTGCTATTGGTATGGCCGTGGAACCACTGGATGTGGTTACGTGGATACCCCGTGCAAGGCTGGTTGCATATTGGGGAAGATCCAGACCAGACGAGCACACATGCAGCCACTGAAGCATTTTTGCATTATTAACGATCCGAAAAAAAGCACTCGATAACGGACTCGGTGAGATCATTGAACTTCCCGCATACAGGTCGCGAGAAAAAAATGCAGCATCAATACGGCTGTAATCTTCTTCCCCGACACCTGTTAAAGGATAGCGGCGAATGACAACTTCATTTTTTTCCGCCAGTTCTTCAAACCGCAATCCATATTGCTGGTTCACCTTGTCGGAGAGCAAAAGCCCTAACGGACGTGTGTGCGCATTCAACTGATGGTAATCCATCGGTCTTTTTCTCCCGGATAAACCACGCCGTATTTTTCGATCGCGGCATCGTCAAACTGAAAAGCCAGACCGTGATCTTCCGGCAACAGCAGATCTCCATTTTCCGCGATCAGCTGACGATCAATCACCTTGCGGAAATTTACGATATGATCATCCGGCATCCACTCCACGTAAGTCGTATTCGGCGTACTGGCGACCAAATGAATATGGACATCGTGCCAGGCATGAGGCTCTACGGTTAGGCCGTGGCTCGCTGCCGTGGCGGCGATCCGCCTCCATTCCGTAATGCCGCCGCAGACAGTTGCATCAGTCTGGAGCAACGTTGTTGCTCCTTGAGCGATCAGGTCCTTGAAGCGCCATCGTCCCGCCTCCACCTCACCGGTTGCAACGGTAATTGGTGTTGCCCTGGAGAGTCGAGCGTGGTTATCTATGTCGTCCGGAGAGAACGGCTCTTCAATCCAAAATGGATTAAAAGGTTCAAAGCAACGCATGTATTCAAGGGCGGTGGGCAGATCCCGCCATGCATTATTTGCGTCCAGCATTAAACGAGTATCGTCACCTATAGCTTCTCGTACTGCAGCAAGACGTTTTCGCTCGTTTGCGACACTTTCAAGTCCAACTTTTATTTTTACTGCTTTGAATCCCTGTTTTACGTGGTCGGACATTTCCTGGGCAAGGTCATCGGTCGTTTTGCCTGGCAGATAATAGCCTCCGCTTGCATATCCTGGGACACGATCAAGTGATTTTGCGCCGAGATATTTGTATAGGGGAAGCTTTGCTGATCTGGCGTTCAAATCCCAGAGAGCAGTATCCAGTGCGGAAAGGGCACGCATAACTGCGCCAGTGCGCCCGACCAGCAAGGCTTCCTGGTACATTTCTGTCCATAGCCCTTCAACCCGGTGAGAGTCTTGGCCGACAAGTCTGGCTGCGAGGAGATCGGTCACCGCAACGGCTAGAAGGCGTCCGGCGCTATTGACAGCATAACAATAGCCCAGACCTTCCATGCCATCGGTGGAACGGATGCGAATGAGGCAATATTCGCGTGCTTTGACACAGCGAGTAGAAAAAGTTACCGGCTGATCCAGAGGGACGCGTGCGATGCAAACGGAAACAGACTCAATGACTGGCATGAGATTCAAAACTCCTGATGATGAAAAAAGTAGATGTAGTAGATAGATTTACTGAAACTTAATATTGGCTTTTTTGATGACTTCTTGCCACTTGGCCTGTTCCTGTTCCAGCAACTGTCGAAACTGCTCGGTGCTGCTGCCGATAGGGGTCAGTCCAAGGTCTTCCAATCTCGTGCGGATTTTTTCCCCTTTTACGATACTGGTGATTTCCTTGTTTAGTGATTGAACGATTTCGTCAGGAGTGTCTTTTGGAGCAATAATGCCAAACCACACATTCGCATCGTAGCCTGCTAGTCCTGCCTCATTGAAAGTTGGCACGTGGGGAAGTTGCGGCAATCGTTCCTTTGAAGTGACGGCGATTGCTTTCAGTTGATTCTTCTCAATGAATGGAAGACTTTGGGTTGGGGTTGCAAATATTACCGGTATGACTCCTCCAAGCAGATCCGTCTGAGCGGGTGCTCCCCCCTTATAAGGGACATGGTTCATTTTTATGCCAGCCATCTGATCCATCAATTCCATCGCAATATGCTGGGTTGAACCCAGCCCGGGCGTGCCGAAGTCTATTTTCTGATCACTCGATTTGGCAAGATCAATGAATTCCTTGAGGGTATCAGGTTTGAATTTGGGATTTGCCACAAGAACAAAGGGAGTTTCTGCAATTACGGTAACCGGCTTGAAGTCGTCCAAGCTGTAATTCAAATTGGGATACAGCATCGTATTAGTAACGTGCGACGAAATAACAAGCATTAGGTTGTAGCCATCCGGTTTCGCTCGCTTTAATTCATTCGTGGCAATCGTACTGTTGGCTCCCGGTTTGTTTTCGACCACAAAGGTTTTGCCCATTTTTTCCGACAATTCAGCTGAAATCAAGCGGGCAATTGTGTCATTTGAACCGCCTGGCGCCATGCCAACTGTAATGCGGACGGGTTTGCTTGGATACTCGTCAGCATGAGCACCGAGAGTAATGGCGGACAGTGCGGCACAGAGTGTCGCCTGTACGAGTTTTATGAAATAATTCATGAATAGGTCTCCTTTTCGGTTTAGACGGCGTGTTGTTATTCTTTGGAGCAGTCTACCGTTATCGGGTTAGCTAATATATGGATTGTTTTTGTAAATTAATCGATAAAAACGATTAATTGATAGGCATCGTGAAATTGAAACTCGCGAGTATCGCTCGCAGAGGCAGTAAGGCCTGTTATCTGGAGCCAGGATCCCGCATCGACAACATTGCTACCTCTTGAGTCAGTCGATCGCGCAATAGAACAATGAATTCCTGCGCTGCAATCGATTCGGTTGCCTCCTTGCGACGCAATAGGCAGATATCACGTTCGTTAAGAGGCAACGTAACGGGAATCGCGCGCAGAACTTTAAGATTGAACTGGCAAAGCCCAAGTACCGGAACAATAGTCGGACCAATGCCCGCCCCGACCAGTCCTGCAGCAGTTGACAGATTGTTGACTTGTATTGCCCTTATCCATTGTTCCGGGTACACGGAGGCATCCAGATGTTGCCGTATGCTGCTGGCATTTTCAAACACGATAATAGGATGCGGCAGAATATCCTGCACTGAGAGATGCTTTTTATGTGCAAGAAGATGTGTTCTCTGGCAGACAAAATAAAAAGTATCGGATGCGAGTTTTTCCATGACCAAATCCGCACCTGCTTCTACGGAGGCGCAAAGGGCAAAATCAACCTTGCGTGTTCGAACGAGTTCGACGCAGGCAGTATTTGGCACATCTTCAACAATCAGTTCGATACCTGGGTATCGGTTCAGGAAGGTCGCAATAATCTCTGGTAGCAACGCGGAGAATATTGTTGGTAAAGCAGCAATGGCAACCCGGCCTTTACGGCGGGATACATGATCCTGCATTTCTGATAACGCATTCTCGGTCTGTGGAATAAGATGATTGACAATATTGAGAAAGACTTCCCCTTCTGCAGTAAGCTCCACGTTTCGCGTATTTCGCGAGAAAAGCTTGACGTTCAGACCGCTTTCCAGATTGCCTATTAATGCGCTAAATGCGGACTGCGTGATGCTGCAATGCTCCGCCGCTCTTGTGAAATTGCGAATCGTTGCCAGGGCAGCAAAGGCTTTCATTTGGCGCAGGGTAAGATTCATGGTTGATCTGCCAGTTGTCGATTCAGGGTATGGAAAGACTGAGAAAGTTGGCAATCCATTGTATCGATTCGTCGCAAGAAGATGTTGAAAGAGAGAATGCTTATGCAGCGTATCAACCTGCTCAAATCGTGTTCGTAAGTTACCTACGGAGGCGACCGGGTTTCTATTACCTAAATCCGAACAAGACCGCTACATTTCTCGTTTCGCATCAAGCAACAGGGAAAATCGCCCGCTGGGGTGCAGCGTGACGCTGATTTCGACGACTTCATCGTTCTGGTCAATATATCGCCTGATGACTTTTAATGCAGAGGCCGGAGAGGGCGTTTGCAGCACGGTTTCCAGCGCTTCCGGCACAATAATCGAATCAATTTCCTGACGCACGGCTTTGAGGGTCACATTAAACTCTGACTCCAGTATCGAGCTGATGAGCACATCAGGTTGCGCCCTGATCCTGTCAGCCAGTAACGCCAGATCCAGACCATTTAACACGACGTAGATATCGGTCCAGCCTATCGGCAATTTTTCTTCAGCCTTGCCATATCGCACCGTTGATATTTTCAAGGCGTGAATGCCCGGTTCCAGTCCCAGCTCCAGGGCAAGCTGCTTGTCCAGGACGATCTCTTTCAGTGCCTGCACGACTTTTCTATTCTGATTGCTGAACTGCACCAGATCATTGATGGAGTTGAGCCTATGCAGATACATGTTTTGTGGCGATGTTGACTCAACTCGCGTTCCCAGTTTTTTAGTACGGCTGACAAATCCCTGCCGGGCCAATTCGGCAATGGCAGACCTGACAGTCTGGCGACTGGCTTCATAAATTGCGGATAATTCGAACTCAGTGGGCAGCAGGGCGCCGATTGCGTACTTTCCGGATGCAATATCTTCTTTCAGGCTTAGCGCAATTTCCTGATACTTGGTCATTTTTTTCATGCTCGAAATTATACGGGCAATTCACAGAACAAGGGTTATTACCGATATTTAATATGTACGTACATAATATATTATATTTATATGTTCGTACATATTAGAGAAAATCACTCATGACCCTTTCAGCCGGATCCACCGTTTTTGACTCCCTCCTGTTTCGCGATACCTTTGGCACACCAGCCATGCGCGAGGTATTTTCAGATGCCAGCCTGATTCGCAAGTACATTGCAGTTGAAATTGCCTTGGCCAAGGCGCAATCACGGTTGAATGTTATTCCTGAAACGGCTGCGGCGGAAATTGAAAGCCGGATCAAATTCGAGCAACTGGATTTTGAACGGCTCAAACACGATACGGAAAACGTCGGATATCCCATTCTGCCCTTGGTCAACCAGCTTGTAGAGCAGTGTGGGGAGGCCGGCAAGTATATCCATTGGGGAGCGACTACACAGGACATTATGGATACCGCCAATGCCATGCAAATCAGAGAGGCGCTTGCACTGGTGGAAACGGATATCCGTGAACTCAGGAAAATACTGCAAACTCTGGCCGCGACCTATAAAGACACCCCCATGGCGGGTCGCACACATTTGCAACAGGCGCTTCCTATCACATTTGGCTATAAATGCGCGATCTGGCTCAGCATGTTTGACAGACATGAGCAGCGTCTGCGGGAACTCAGACCGCGCGTTGAAGTTGGCGAGCTGGCTGGCGCTGCCGGCACTCTTGCTTCGCTGGGTGAGAGGGGGCTGGAGGTGCAGGCCGAGATGATAAAAGAGCTTGGGCTAGGAATTCCGGTAACGACCTGGCATGTTGCCAGAGATCATTTTGCAGAGGCGTTGAACTTCCTCGCACTGGTCACGGGCTCACTGGGAAAAATTGCGCTCGACATTATGCTGATGGCCTCTACCGAATACGCTGAGGTCTATGAGCCCTTTGTCAAGGGACGAGGCGCAAGCAGCACCATGCCGCAGAAAAGAAATCCTATTTCAAGCGAAATCATTCTGGCCTGCGCCAAAGGCGTACGGCAGCATGCAGGTCTGATGCTTGACGCGATGATTCAGGATTTTGAACGCGCCACAGGTCCCTGGCATGCCGAGTGGATTGCCATCCCGGAAAGTTTTCTGCTGACTGCCAGTGCACTGAATCAGGCACGTTTTGCCTTGGGTGGGTTGCAAGTTGATGCAGCACAAATGCAGAAAAATTTGGGAATTTCCAAAGGTCTGATCGTGGCCGAGTCAGTGATGATGGGACTCGCTCCTCATCTGGGAAAACACCAGGCTCATGAGGTTGTCTACGATGCGTGCCGCAAGGTTCACGGTGGCAGTCTGACGCTGGCCGAAGCACTTATGGAAATGCCGGCAGTGACGCAACACCTGTCTCGGGAGCAGATTGAGTCGTTGATCGATCCAGCCAATTATCTGGGCAAGTCGCAGGAAATGGTCGTCAAAGCTCTGAATGCTTCGGCCCTAGTCTGAACATCCACAAGGAAATCTTTATGAAAATCACCACACTCTCCATCTTCTCGCTGGCGGCCTTGTTTGCTACTGGGCTGTCGCATGCTCAATCGTATCCCGATCGTCCGGTGACCTGGATCGTTCCTTTTGCTGCCGGAGGTCCGACCGACGGAATGGCCCGGATGGTGGCCGCGGAAGTTTCCAAGGAATTGAAGCAGCCGATCGTCGTTGAAAACGTTGGAGGAGCAGGTGGCCAGATCGGTGCGACGAAAGCTTCCAATGCCAAGCCCGATGGCTATACTTTCCTGGTTGGTCATTTCGGTTATATGGCGGCGGCACCGTCACTGTACAAAAAAATGAAATATGATCCGGTCAAGGATTTTGATGCTGTTTTCCGTTTTCCAGATACACCATTGGTTTTGATGGTTAGCTCTGGTTCAAAATATAAAACCGTCAATGAACTGATCGATTTTGCCAAAGCGAATCCTGGTCAGATCAACTTTGGCAACGCGGGCGTCGGTTCCAGTTCACACCTGGTAGCCGAGTTGTTTGCCGCCAAGGCAAAAATAAAGATTATGCAGGTTTCTTACAAGGGAGCTGGTCCCGCGCTCAATGATGTCATGGGTGGTCAGCTTGATGCGATTTTTGACCAGACCAATACAGCGCTGCCGCAGACCAAGGGAGATAAAATACGCGCGCTGGCCCTGACGTCATCACAAACGATGGACCAGTTCCCCAATGTGCCAACCATCTCTGACACCATCGACGGCATGGAGGCATCCACATGGTATGGTATTTACGCGCCAAAAGGCACACCGCGCGAAGTAATTGACACCACGTATCAGGCCTATAAGAAAGTGATGCAGAATAAGGAATTTACCGACAAGATGGCGCAGCAGGGAATATTCCTGTTGCCTGAGGAAAATTACGCACCAGATGCATTCCAGAAATTTACCGAGTCGGAAATCGACAAATGGGCTGGTGTTATCAAGGATGCAGGAATCGAACCGCAATAAGCTATGAGAATCATTCGTCTGGAAGATCTGGAAAAAAGCATCTTCGATGCGCTGCAATATGTCAGTCATCATCATCCGCCTGACTATATTCGCGCCTTGAAGGACGCCTATGTCGCCGAAGAAAACCCATACGCGAGAAATGCCATTCAGCAAATCCTGATCAACAGCAAGCTCAGTGCGTTGGCCAGACGTCCGATCTGCCAGGATACCGGTATTGCCCATATCTTTCTTGAAATCGGCATGGATATCCGGTTTTCCTCCGACGCTCAGGAAATGCCGTCATTACAGGAAGTCGCAGACCGTGCAGTGATTGCAGCCTACACCTTTGCCGGCAATCCTCTGCGAGCGACGGTGGTTGGAGAACCTCTTGGCGCCCGCAGAAATACTGGCAATAATGCGCCCGCCGTTTTGCATATCACAATGACACGAGGGGATCGCTTGCGCGTGACAGTGAGTGCAAAGGGGGGAGGGGGCGATGTCAAGGCCAGGTTTGCCATGTTAAATCCGAACGAATCGGTTGAAGACTGGATCCTTGAACAGATGCCGAAACTGGGTGCTGGCTGGTGTCCGCCTGGGGTACTGGGCATTGGTCTGGGCGGCAGCCCGGAACAGGCAATGCAAATGGCAAAGGAGGCACTGCATCAGCCTATCGATATTCAGGAAATCAGATGCAAAGCCCAGCCAGATGATTATGAACGCCTGCGCCTGTCGCTTTATGATCGAATCAATAACGAATTGGACATCGGGGCACAGGGTCTGGGTGGAACGTCTACGGTTCTGGATATCAAAGTGCGACATGCTCCCTGTCATGCCGCCATGTTGCCTGTTGCTATCGTGCCCAATTGTGCGGCGACACGCTATATGACATTTGAATTGGACGGCAGCGGGCCGGTTTCCATGCCCGTCCATGATGACAGTCTGTGGGAGGGAATCCCTGATAGGGTCAGTGTGGGCGGCCCAGCGAAAGCAGTCGATCTGAATACACTGACACTGGAAAGCGTACGTCAGTGGAAAGCAGGTGATATGCTGCTGCTGTCGGGGCGGTTGCTGACAGGCCGGGATGCGGCGCATAAGCGCATCGTCAATATGATTCATAATAATCAGCCTTTGCCTGTCGATTTCTCAGGGCGCGCGATTTATTATGTCGGACCGGTAGATGCGATGGGTGATGAAGTTGTGGGGTCGGCAGGCCCGACTACATCCAATAGAATGGATGCCTATCTGGAAGACTTTATCAAAAATGCCGGGTTGCTCGTATCTATCGGAAAGGCTGAACGCAGCCCGCAAGCCATTGACGTGATCAGGAAAACCGGGACTGCCTACCTGACTGCAGTCGGCGGCGCCGCCTATTTGATTTCCAGAACAATCACCCAGTCGCGCGTTGTTGCTTTTGAGGATTTGGGTATGGAAGCCATCTACGAATTCGAAGTCCGCAACTTTCCGGTTACTGTTGCCATTGATAGCACTGGCGACTATATTCACAAGGGAATCGTGCCAATCATTCCTGTCAATGACATATGAATAGTCGAGTTGACACATGCTATGCGCATAGTCTATAACTGAAATAAACCTGAATATCTGGCGGCCTGGCGCGTAATACTTCAATATTTGCTCTTCGAATATCAACAGTGACGGAGACGAAATGAGAAAGCTATTGCCGCTAGTCGCAGGAATCTGCCTCAGCATTCAAATGAGCATTGTTAACGCTAATGCAAGCAAAATCGCCGATACCCAGACCCAGGTCATAGACACAGGGAAGGGCTCGAAAGTGGAAGTGTTCGTTAATGGAACGGGAACACCAATCGTCCTGCTTCCTTCGCGCGGGCGCGGGGCAGAGGATTTTGATCCGGTCGTGCCATTTCTCCTGAAAAAGGGCTATCAGGTGATTCGCCCTGAGCCTCGTGGCATCGGAAAAAGCAGTGGCAAGATGGAAGGCATTACCCTGCATGACCTGGCCGATGATATCAATCAGGTCATCCAGCAGGTCGCTAAACAGCCGGTGGTCATCGCAGGGCATGCGTTGGGAAACTGGGTTGCCCGTACGACAGCTGTCGATCATCCGGATGCGGTACGTGGTGTGGTAATTATCGCTGCGGCCGCCAAAAGCTATCCGAAAGCGATGCCAGATCTGGTAGAAAAAGTACGTCATGCAACGGACCAAAGCGTGCCAGAAGCGCAGCGTCTGGCCGCCCTGGAATATGGCTTTTTCGCCAAAGGTCATGATGCAAGTTCGTGGCTGACAGGCGGGTATGCGGACGTGAGCAAAAGCCAGAATGCCGCGGGCAAAGCAACCAAACAGTCTGATTGGTGGTCGGGCGGGAGTACTCCCTTGCTTGAAGTGCAGGGCGAACTCGATCCGTTCAAACCTGAATCAACCCGGAACGAAATGAAAGAAGAATTTGGCTCACGAATCAGCACAGTTGTGATTTCAGATGCAAGTCACGCGCTGGTGCCAGAGCAGCCCGAGGCACTGGCAGATGCGCTGGATACGTGGATCAAGACATTGAAGCCTTGATTTTCCTATCTTGCCATTGGCGCGACTTGCTAAGTGGCCGGGTTGTATTGTTACTGCTGATTTTCCCGACGGTAGAGTTCCCATTCTTCGACTTCGCTACCATCGGGAAGCGTGCATATGCCAATTTGGCCCTGCTCCGTATTTTTGATGGTAATCTTTCCGCCTTTTTCCACGCAGTATGCGGAGGCCGGGTTGGGCATCTGCGCAGACTGCTGGGCGCAGGCCGTCAGGACAAACACAGAAGAACAAAGTGCAGATAGCAGTTTCATGTAAATCCTCATCGTGTAAAGTTCGTCCATTATAGGCACTTTACAGTGTCAGCTGGGGATGTGTTTGGCGATAGAGTTCCCATTCCTCTATCGCAGTCCCCTGAGGAAGTATGCAAATGCCAACCTCACCCTTTTGGCTGTTTTTTATCATTATTTTCCCGCCCAGTTCTTCACAGTTTAACGATGCAGGATTGGGTAGGCCTACGGTTCTTTGGGCGCAGGCAGCTAGAAAGATAGCTGGGATCAGCAATACGAGTCGTCGTTTCATTTGAGTCTCCATATCACGGGTGTAACTGTATGACATGAATTTCAGCCAGAAGTTGCGCTATGGTACTCGAAATCAGACTCAATTCTCGTTGTGCTACAGGGTGGCGTGCCGCCAATTCGCAGCAGTGTCAGATTTAAATTTGTTGCTTTAGCCACTTCTGATAGATCCCCGAAGGTTTGCATCATTTGATGCGGTGCGATCAGTAGTTAAGATTGATCTTCGCCCGCAAGGATGTTATTGAGCAGGGCTGCTGCACAGGCTGGATCTTTGCAGTAGAGTCGGGGTGGGGCAGAGCCGGGCTTCCATACTAAAATGGACATGCTCTCTCGTCGGGCGTATGGGTTCAGAAATGTTGAGAATGACCGCTTGCGAGTACTGGCTCAATGCGGTTGGAATGGTCAAATGAATCAGGTTTGGTGAGTACCCTATTCCCCGATTATGGGGTAGAGCCCGTTTTAATAATACAAACTCGATTCATTAATACAAAAACAAAAGTCACAAAAACGAAAGTCACAAAAACGAAAATCACAAAAACGAAAATC
This sequence comes from Pseudomonadota bacterium, assembly GCA_023389155.1. Taxonomy (GTDB): domain Bacteria; phylum Pseudomonadota; class Gammaproteobacteria; order Burkholderiales; family Burkholderiaceae_B; genus Advenella. Next base: position 43,879 of record JAEWEV010000021.1, on the reverse strand, counting down.
ACAAAAACAAAAGGCCTCCATCTGGAGACCCTAAGTAATGTGGCGCGCCCGGCAGGATTTGAACCCACGACCCCTTGGTTCGTAGCCAAGTACTCTAATCCAACTGAGCTACGGGCGCGCTGCAACTGCAAGAAAAGAATTATGCTCGAAACGGGGGATGATTGCAAGTGGTTTTCAGCAGGAAAATGGAAAAATGTCGATAGCATGCGATTGCAAGCGGCCAGCTATGGAAAATACGGTAATTTTGTTGCGCTAATGCAACGCGATTTGTTACTATTTAAACAGTGCCATGGTCATTAATGCAACGGATCCCGTCGGTCAAGTGACAGGCAATAGATGCGTTCATTCGCGGGGGCAACCATCCTGCGTGACCTGTAGAGCCAAAAATTTGAACAATAAAGAAGGGAGTATCGATGGAAACGATCTATGATGCACTGAGAGAAAGCCATGAAGTGCAACGCAGCCTCTGTAAGCGGCTGCTTCGTACCAAACCTGGGACGGGCAGCAGAGACGAAATTTTCAAAGAATTGTTTATCGAACTGGAAGCGCATGCGGCGGCAGAAGAGCGTTTTCTGTACGCCCCGATTCTGATGGACGATAATGGGCTTTCCCCATCGCGTCATGCGCTGGCCGAACATCACGATATCGAGGAAATGCTGGAGGATCTGCAGTCAGAACCGTCCAACTCTCCCGGATGGCTGGCTCAGGCCAAGGCATTGTCTAAAAAAGTGCATCACCATTTGCGTGAAGAAGAAAAGAAGTTTTTTCAGGCTTCTGGCAAAATCCTGACTGATGCGCAGAAAACACGACTGGCCAAACAGTATCGTCGCGATTTTGAACGAATGAAAAAAGTTCTGGCGTAAAGTCAGCCCCTCCGTTTTTGCTGAACATTGATGTGTTACCCGGCATGGTCGGATCATGCTAGGGTAAACCCACGCATAAATTGGCGCCAAAATAATCTACAATAATACTGCCCATATGACTTTGATTTGTTTGTTGCTGCCTTGCGTCTGACGATGGGTGCCGCCCTGCAGCGCTTTCCGGATTTCTACTATGTCAATACCCAAGCCCTTTCCCTTTATTTCCGTTTCCGGTGCGCCCTATGAGCGCGGTGTTCAATATGGACAGCAAGCACGGGAGCGGGTTCGACTCAGCGTGAAACTCTATGGTCAGACACTGGTGGATCTGGGATTCAGTGAATCCCAGCGTATGCAATTGATTGGCAGTTTCGTCCCGGTCGTTGAGGAGTATGCTCCACATTATCTGGATGAAATGCGTGGTATTGCAAAAGGCGCAGACGTGACCTTCGAAGATATTGTGATGATCAATGCACGTACCGAAGTACTGGCAAGAGCGCGTGCAGAAAAGAACAAAGCCGTTGAGCTGGAGCCTGACGATGGGTGTACTGGAGCGCTAGTACTGCCCGAGCGATCCGCTAGTGGCAACTTGCTGCATGCCCAGAACTGGGATTGGCGTGCGGAATGCGTAGATACAGCGGTCGTGTTACGTATTCGTAACGAAGACGGTCCGGATATGCTTACCTTCGTTGAAGCGGGCGGTCTGGCGCGAAGTGGTCTTAACAGTGCAGGCGTTTCCATTACCGCCAATTATCTGGAGTCTGATAGGGATTTTGGACAGTTGGGAACTCCCTTGTCGCTGATTCGCCGCAAGGTTCTGGAGCAGCAGCATTTCGCGCTGGCCCTCAAGGCTGTAGCCACGACGCCGAAATCATGCTCAAACAATATCATGCTGGGTATGGCTCAGGGATTTGGCATTGATTTCGAGTGTACGACCAATGAAGCGTTTCCTATTTATCCTGGTGATGACAATCTGATCGTACATGCCAATCACTGGGTCAGTCCTGTCGCGATGTGCAAGCTGCTGGATACCGGGCGCGCCAGCACCCCGGAAAGCTCCTATAGAGATTGGCGGGTGCGCAGACTCTTGAATGAGCGCGAGAAGTTGGATCTTAATGATCTTAAACAGGCTTTGTTTGACGATTTTGGTACACCATACTCAGTTTGTCGTCCTCCTCGTCCGGGTAGCCATGATAATCTGTCGGCAACAGTCGCAATGGTGGTGATGGAGCCGGCGTTTGGTATCCTGGATGCAGCGCCGCTGCCCGCCCTGAATAAAACCTTCACTCGTTACAGCCTGTCAGATGATCCTGTGTTGCTGCCATCGGATCAATAAAACACAAGTAAAAACCCTCTGCGACAGATAGTCGCAGAGGGCTGATTATAAGAAAATGCAGTTGAGCGCGGGCGTTGATCAGCCCGCGTAACGTCTTACCACAGCAGTGGTTTGCCTTCCCAAACACTGAATCCCTTGACGTTTTTGCGATATCCCCATGCCGTCGCACCATTAAACAGAATAATGAGCGGCGTATCGTCAAGCATTTTTTCATGAAGTTGATCAAATATCTGCTGACGCTTACCGGTATCGAACTCATCAAAGCTGGCTTTGATCAGTTTCTCTGCTTCCGGGTTGTCCCACACCTTGCGGGGCTGTTTGTCCTTGTCGCCCGCGAACTGTTCATAACTCAGTGAGGGATCCATGCGGGCAGAATAACTGAAGGAACTCATTTGATAATTGCCGCGATTGTAGCGGTCCAGCTGGGTTGCCCACTCGAGTACTTCGATCTGAGCATTGATCCCGACGGCCTGCATCATTGCCTGAGCCATCACTGCGACCTGATAGCTGGGAACGTGGGCACGCTTGTTCGCATAGATAACAATTTTCTCGCCTTTGTAGCCAGACTCGGCTAGCAATTTCTTCGCAAGTTCCGGGTCGTAAGTGTATCCCTTTTTCTGCGTTTCATCATAGTAGGCGGAATAGGCGGGAATGGCGGAACTGTTCGCATCCTTGACCAGGTTTTCGCTGGCCGCCATCACGATCTGCGGGATATCCAGCGAAGCGGCGATCGCCTGTCGCAGTTTTTTGTTCTTCAGCACGGGATCGCGCGTTTGCATCAGCAGCGTATGTTTGCTGGCTTCCTGCGGAAGAATGGCTGCCACATCCGGATTTTTCTTCAGCTCCTGGTAGTCAGAGAAGGTGACCTGCGCCGCATCGATAGCTCCCGATTGCAGGCCGGCTCTTGCCGTGGAGGGATCGGGCACGACGAGGAATCTGACCTCTTCGTTAACTGGATTTTTCTTTCCCAGATAACCATCGGGTTTGTCGCCAGCGGGAGATTGATAATCAGCGAATTTTTTCAGTGTTACATACTGGCTTCTTTGCCAGGAGTCAAACATATACGGACCGGTGCCAATGGGTTTGTCCCAGGTTCCGTCCGGCTTGACGGAATCGCGATGAATAACGGCTGCTTCCGCACAATCGGTGCGCGCGAGCGTATCCAGAAATACAGCCGAGGCCTTATCGGTTTTCATGACGATTGTGTTGGGATCAGGCGCCGTTACTTCGGTGACCTTGAGACCGTTGCGGCCATCGAATTCGCCAAGACATCGCCACCCGGTTTTAGGATCCATGTACCGATTCCAGCTCCACAGCACGTCAGCGGATGTCATGGGCTGACCATTGTGGAATTTGACATTGTCGCGCAAGGTAAAAGTATATGTTCGACCATCGTCTGAAATATCGATCTTTTTCGCGAGCAGAGGACCGACGCTGCCATTAGCTTTATATCCCACAAGCCCTTCAACAACGTTCAGAATGACGCCATCGGTCGTGTTGTCCCGATTTACCCCCGGATTGGTTGACCGAATATCAGCGGGCTGTGCGACGACTACAGGTTTTCCATTCGCCGCAGCGGGAAGAGCAAAAAGCGCGATCAGAAGCGTAGTCAGACGCAGGGAAGGGTGAGTGTTCACAGGAATTTCCTCGAATAGTAAATTATATTTCCAATAATATTGGCGCCAATATTTGACAAATTTTGCCGCAGTATGAATGGTTCGTCACCCCGTAGTTACCCCTATTTCTGCAGAAAGAACCGATATCAGACGCGCTCTGATTGCTGGATATGCTGCCGTACTACCGCCTGCGCCTGTGCCAGATCATGTTTGCTCAAGGCCTCGACCAGCTCAAAATGCTCTTTGGCTGATTGCTGGACACGTGCATGATTGATCCATTGGGTCGTGGGAGCTGCGGGGGTACCGGTTTTGATTTCGCGAATCAGGCGGACTAGCTCGCGGTTTTTGCATAAGTCATACACCGCATGATGGAATGCCTGATTTGCCGCATATTGTTCCAAGAGGGTACCGGTAGAGATGAGCTTGTCGAATTTGTTGGCCAGCTCGCGAATGTGCGCGATTTGTTTTGGGGTGATATGCTGGATGAGATCCTCAAGGGCACCGCATTCAAGCAGTATTCGCACATCGCGGATTTCATCGAGCCTGACCGGGTCGGGCACATGCACATGATATCCGCGATTGGGGATATGTTCTATCAGCCGTTTGATGACAAGCTGGTCAAGCGCCTTGCGTACATCCAGGCGTGTTGCGCCATACCTTTCCTGAATATCGACCTGTTTGAGCCAGCTGCCCGGGCCGAGCTTGCCACTGTGTATGTCAGAGGCAATCGCATCGGCAAGGCGGGTAGAGGACGTGGGTCGTTGCGACATGAAATACTCCAATAGGACCTGATGTGGCATTTTATTTGTCTTGTCGGCGAATTGCCAGGCAGGACACTTACTGGCCGTGTTCTGCAAAACGCCATTTTAGTTTAACCCCACCTCTTTCTGCGAGTTCCAGAGCGGGAATGGCAGATAATAGCGTTTTTGTATAGTCATGTGCAGGTCTATCGAAAATAGCGTCACGCGTGCCCTGTTCCATAATGTCACCGTGGCGCATCACTACTACGCGATCTGCTACCTGTTCGACAACGCCCAGATCATGACTGATAAACAGGCAGGAAAATCCATACTTGTTCTGCAGTTCGGCGAACAAGTCAAGAACCTGGGCTCTTACGGTTACGTCCAGCGCCGAAACCGGTTCGTCGGCGATGATGAACGATGGGCGTCGCACGATCGCTCTGGCAATGGCTACGCGCTGACGCTGGCCACCCGACAGCTCATGGGGATATCTCAGCGCATATTCCACGTCTAGGCCAACTTCTTGCAGAACGGCATGAACCCGTGTTAAGCGGTCCTGAGCGGACATCTCGCCGATATGACGCAGTCCTTCCTCTACAAGCTGGCCAACGGTCATCCGAGGGTTCAGCGAGGAATAGGGGTCCTGAAACACCATCTGACAATTGAGGCGATAGTCATGCCAGACCGCGCTCGCTTTGTCCAGGGGGTGTCCATCAAACAGAATCTGACCGGCAGTAGGCTTCAGAAGACCGGCAATCGCGCGTCCCAGTGTTGTTTTTCCTGAGCCTGATCCTCCGACCACGGCAACGACCTCGCCCGGATGAATGTCCAGGCTGATTCCCTTCAATGCACGATTGGCGCTAGCGCTGGAAAACAGTCGGCGTTTGCCGGGATAGTCGATGATCAGATCTTTGACTTGCACCAATGGCGGGGAATCGGGCACGGTGCGCGCAGGCTTGCGGTGCGGTATGGCTGCCAGCAGTTTACGGGTGTAGGGGTGAGAGGGGGCGGACAATAGCGCTTCGGTCCTGCCGGTTTCGACGACATTGCCGTGCTGCATGACAATGATTCTTTCCGTATAGCGCGCAACCATAGGTAAATCATGACTGATCATGAGTACGGCAGTATGATGTTCCCTCGTCATGGCCGCCATCAGTTCCAGTACGTCACGTTGGACGACAGCGTCAAGCGCTGTGGTGGGTTCGTCCGCAATGAGTAACGCCGGCTCAAGAAGCATGACCGAAGCGAGCATGATGCGCTGACGCATGCCGCCCGAAAACTCATGAGGCCATGCCTGCATGGCGGCGACGGGGTCTTGAATGCCGACGCGCTCCAGCATATGCAGAATTCGCTTGCGCCTCTCGGTATTTCCCAGGTCGCGACGGTGCAGGGCAAGCCCTTCGTTAAGCTGTTTACCCACGGTCATCGATGGATTTAATGACGTCATCGGTTCCTGGAAAACCATGCCGATACGGGCACCTCGTAATGCCCTGAGCTGCGCCGCAGGCACAGTGGTAAGCTCGCTGCCTTCGAAACAGATGGTGCCTTTCGTGCGTACCAGCGGAGGAGGAGTCAGTCCCAGTATTGCCCTGGCGGCCTGAGTCTTTCCGCTGCCGGATTCACCTACAATGCCAACCATTTCACCAGGAGCAATGTCGAAGGATACGTTTTTTACGATTTCCCGGCCTCCGGTGCCAACGGCCAAAGACAGGTTTGAAACAGAAACCAGATTTTCTGTCATCGCACACCTCGCATATGTGGGTCCAGGCGATCCCGGATGGCGTCTCCCAGGAGATTGATTCCAAGCAGTGTCATGGCAATGCATATACCCGGGAAAATGGTGAGCCAGGTGGCAGAGTCTATGTAGGGACGGGCCGAAGCCAGCATATTCCCCCATGTGGGTGCAGGTGGTGGTACACCCAGTCCCAGGAAGGAAAGCGCACTTTCTGCGAGAATGACCCAGCCGAACATTGCCGTTGCCATGACCGTGATAGGGGCCAGGCAGTTAGGCAGCACGTGTCGGAACATCGTATACAGTTCAGAGTTTCCCAGGACTCGGGACGATTCAATAAACTCCTTTTCCCTTAGCGAAAGTACCGCTCCGCGTACTATCCTGGTAACCGAGGGAATGTACGCCAGCCCGAGTGCGAAAATAATGCCGTATTTGTTGGCGCCAAAAATTGCCAGCAGGCCCAGCGCGAGCAACAGCCCGGGAAATGCCAGGAGAGCATTATTAAACGCCATGATGATCCGGTCGGTCCAGCCACGCAGATAGCCGGTCAAGAGTCCAATGCAGGTACCACCGGTCACAGCAAGGAAAACTGTCAGCAAACTGATCCAGACGCTGGTGGAGGCGGCGGCAATCAGGCGAGAAAGTTCATCACGCCCAAACTCATCGGTACCCAGCCAGAATTGCGCATTGGGAGCATGGAGTCGGCTGGCGAAATTGAGTTTGAGTGGGTCGTAGGGTGTCCAGAATACGCCGGTGATGGCGATAATTAGCAGAATGCCTACAATGAGGCTCCCCAGGAGCGCGTTCAATGGAATTTTGAGTTTCATTCGGCTGTGACCCTCGGGTCAAAAATCGGATAACAAAGATCTACGACCAGATTGACCAGAACGTAGATAACGGCAACAAACAGCAGGCATCCCTGGATAACCGGGTAGTCACGGGCAAAGATGGAATCGACCAGTAAGCGCCCAAGGCCGGGAATGGTAAATACGGTTTCAACGACAGCGATTCCGCCCAGCAGATTACCTAATACCAGTCCGATCAGCGTCCATGTCGGGCCAAAGGCATTTTTAAAAACGTGGTGTCTCAGGACGGCGCCTTCAGACAGTCCTTTGGCGCGTGCGTGCGTGACGTAGTCAAGCCGTAAAACTTCCAGCGCACTCGCCCTGGACATGCGTATGATCACGCCGATCTCGTGAATGAAGAGGGTCATTACCGGCATCACCAGATACAGTAGGCCAGCTTTCCAGTTCGAAGCAATGGACACATAGCCGACCACCGGGAGCCATTCCAGATTGAGGCCGAAGAAAATCAGAAGCATCAGGCCTAGCCAGAAGGTAGGGATGGACACCAGAACGGTTGCAAGCCCGATCAGTAACAGGTCCGCGGGCTGATTCTGTTTCCATGCTGCAATAATGCCTGCGGGAACGGCGATGATCGTCGCAATGAACACCGCGGTAAGCACGATCTGAACACTGACGCAGAATCGCTCCCACACCAGACCCAGAACCGGAACGCCCTGATTAATTGACATGCCCAGATCGCCATGCAGCATTTTGCCGAACCAGATAATGAACTGCTCCCAGACACTGCGATCGAGTCCAAGCTGGGTTCTCAGGTCAGCCAGACTGGTTGGGTCAGCCATATCTCCCAAAAGTAACTGTGCAGGGTCGCCCGGAATAAGACGGATCAGGATGAAAACCGATATCGCCACAATAATCAGAGTGGGCACAGCCATGGCAAAACGGGACAACATGAATCTGAACATGAGCGTTCCTATTTATGCGGGTTAGCGAGTGACCTTATCACGATTGTGATTGAGACGAATATCCTGCAGAACATCGGCGAAAAAATCCTGTACCTGACGTACACATGCCAGGCCGTTGTGCGCGACATTATCCACCAGATCCATTCTGACGTTTACGCCTGCCTCCTGGAAACTTTTGCACAATGTGGCAAGACGTTCGGGACGTGTTGCGCCCGCGCTGTTTGCATCAGGCATAAAGAATTTGCCGCCTTCCTTGTGGGTGATTTCCCAAGTCTCCAGATCGGCCTTGCCGACGATCATGTGAACCGGCAGATTTTTCAATGCTTCCATATTCAGTGTGATGCCGAACTTTTGCTCCATACCCCTAATACCCACCCACCAGTCGCGTCGGGTATCCAGCAGCGTCACTGAACCAGGGGCGCCGATAGACACAGCCCACAGCCGTTCCGGGTGCAGCAAACAAAAGCGATTGGCAAATTGCCCGCCACCCGAGTATCCAAAAAGGCCGAAGCGGCTCACATCGAAGTCGAATTTACTGCCAATTTCATCGACCATATCAAGAAGGATGTGGTCATAGCGGATATCGCTTTCAATTAGTTGCTTAAAGCCATCTCGATTGCCATCTCCTAACACTCCGGCAGGAAACAGCGGGCAAAGGACAATGCAATTGTTCCAGTGTGCAAAGTCTGCGAAGGCATCTCGATATTCCGTAAAAGCACGGCCGGTTCCATGAGTCACAACCACCAGGGATGGCGGCTCGCCCTTGCGACTTTTCCGCCCTGGTGCATAGGTGCAATAGGAAAAACGGGGATCTTTGCGGGAGGCGAAGATCGTACTGTTGCCCATATCGTAAATTTCCGCGGCGCGCTGGGCTCCGAAGACATCCTCGGATCGAATTCCTTCCATTTGATGCATGTAAATTTCCATATATTGTCAATAATATTGGCGCCAATATTAGCCACATTTTTGATCTATAACAACTCGGGTTAGCCCTAAGAAGGTCGACAAGTCTCAGCAAGTTTGAAGGGGTGGGTGACGGAACGATGTAGCCAACAGGCTGGGAAAGATAGTGGCCTTGCGCTATCGCCCGAAGCAGTTCATCGCTCGCGAACATAAAAAAACTGCCTGGTGCACAAAGGCACGAGGCAGTTTTCGCGGACAAACGATGCCGGCGGGGTTAGCCCTGGGGGCCAGGGCACCCTGAGAGCAATTTCGTTTGTATTATTTATGACGATCGGCTGCGCCGGAGATTGCAGCACCACCACGTTGCAGATCTTGCCCTGCGCCGGAAACAGTATTGCAGGCTGCCAGGCCGAGTAGAGAAACCAGTACAGCAACGAGTCCTAATTTTTTCATGATTTATTCTCCATCAAAGGGAAGGTCTGAAATACAAGCGAAATAATCCGCGATTCGGATAGATCTGTCAACGAGCAATTTTCACTGCAACAATTTTTTACCAAAATTTTCAGTTGTAATATGCACGCAGATTGGAATCTTTATTTACTTTGCAACAGACCTCATCCAGTCGCTCAGCTCGTCGGCATGCTCTTCTTCGGCATCCAGTATGCCTTCAAGAAGTCGACGTGTTGTTGGATCCTTATCCGCAATCAGATCGATCATCTGCGTATACGATTCAATTGCAACCCGTTCGGCAATCAGATTGGCTTTGATCATATCGTGCAGGTCGGCGTCATCGTTATAGTCCGCATGACTGCGTTGCAGCAGTGTGGCGGGAGAAAAATCCGGTTCCCCGCCTAATTGCACTATGCGTTTTGCAATTGAATCTGCATGCGCGGATTCTTCATTGGCATGCACCAGAAACTCGTCTGCAATGGCCGGGGATTCCAGCCCTGTCGCGGTAAAGTGGTGGCGCTTGTAGCGCAAAACACAGACCAGCTCTGTAGCGAGCGCACCGTTGAGCAATCGAATAATATCTTCACGCCATGGATTATCTTCGGTGATGACTGCGCCATCATCCAGACTGCCTTTGGCTCTTTCGATCGCAGCTTCGTCCAGTTGCAGACGATTTTTAGAATTTTTCTTCACGTCTGTCTTGCTATTCTGTTTCATAGTAACTCCTGTCTTTAATAAAAATTTAATAAGGAATATCGTATTCAGATTAGTGTCAGATAGAATGGCAACCAACCGGTTTCACTGTCTAAATGATAACACTAATTCGGTGGATGAAAAGGCAGTCATTGTTGGCTAACTCTCGCCGCAATTGACCTGTTATAGTTTTACACTTGTGTTTAGCCGACCATCATTACAGAACGCTTTTTATTACAGGAAATTACATGCCGGAAATGGAAATCAGATTCGCACGTCCCGAAGATTTTGAACAATGGTTACCGTTATGGCGGGATTATCTGGATTTTTATTTTGAACGGGAGGACCCGGCAATCACGAAGATAACGTGGCAGCGTTTTCTGGACGAAAAAGAGCCTATGCATGCGCTGGTTGCCGTTCGTGACAGACAGGTAGCCGGCTTTGCACATCTGATCGGCCATCGCTCAACGTGGTCGATCAAAAATCGCCTTTACCTGAATGATCTGTTTGTTGCCAAAGCACATCGTCAGAATGGCCTGGCTCGCCAGCTGGTCGAGCAGGCGCAACGGTTCGCTGCGTCAAATGGTTATGACTGGCTTTACTGGACGACGCGCGAGGGCAATGATGCAGCACAGACGCTGTATAACCAGATCGCGGACAAGACCGACTTTGTTCAGTATCGGATCTTTATCGAGTGATGCTTCTCGGGGGGAGAGGGGGCATGGACAAACGCCGGGAATTGCATACCGTGCGTCATTGTCATGCACCATCATGAGTACTACAGATGCCATATCAATTCGCTAATATAGAATCCTATCTTGTGTCCCCGATTTTCATGCTTTGCGCGATTTTTCCATTGCGCGCGCGAGTGCGGTATTACGTTCCGGTCCGAGGTCTTGGTCTAATCCGGCAATCACACCGGACTGGTCGGCTGCGCTGCGGTTCTGACTCATCTTCCATTTGCCTTCGACACGGGAAACAGTGATCTCCAGCCCGACGATAGCTCGTTTCTGGCGCTCAATGAATTCCTGCGGCGCATCGGTAACCTGCCAGGGTTGCTGCATGCCGCTTTCCTGCTGTGCAGTCAGTGCGCTGATCTGACTTTGCAGCCAGTCGGGGTCATCGGTGATTCTGACGGTACCATGCATTTGCACCATGGCGTAGTTCCAGGTTGGCACGACCTGATGAGTGCTGGCCTTGCTTGCATACCAGGATGGCGAGATGTAGCCGTGCTCACCCTGAAATACGACGAGACAGGTACTGGCCTGTTCAAAGCTTCTCCAGTGCGGGTTCGCTCTGGCCAAATGGGCACGCAATACGCCGTGTTCCCCCTCTTCGGGAAAATAGAGAAAGGGCAGGGGACTGGCTTGAATGCCTTCCTGTCCGTTTGAAATCAGCAGTCCCAGCGGAAAGTTGCGAATCAGGTTAGTGATTTCCTGATGATTGGTGCAGCGAAAGTGAGACGGGTTATACATATAAGTATTTCAAAAGTGATAAGCGCTGCGGGGGCCGTATCAGCATGGCCTGTCGGCAATTCTGCTGGCGGCTTAACGGTGATGATTAGACAATAAACGATCTGCGAGGCGCCGGCAAGATACTAGCGCCTCGCAGATTGCAGAAATTAACTTGCGTAGCAGATTCAGCCAGACCAGGATACGTCAGAACGCAATGCCGAAAGGCTAAGCGCTTGCATAACGTGTTCAATGTGACCGCAAATCGTCAGATCGGAAAGCTCGCTTTTCGCCCAACATCATGCTTCTTCTTTTATATTGTCGTCATCTGGCAGGGTTTTTAAAATTTCAATTTTGCACCAGTTTTTCTAGAATGATGCCTTAACGTCGCCTTTGCTCTTTAGGCCCGGCATGTGCCGGGACATCCTATTTGCGACAGAAATGACAGGTGTGATTCCATGTATCAATTTTATGAACAGTACTGCAATGCCCAGGCAGCCAGAAACCGGCTTCGCACATTGCCTGCGACAGATGCCGCCGTATTGCACGACTTTTCCAGCAATGATTACCTCGGACTGAGCCGGCATCCCGGTGTAATAGATGCAGCGATTACCGCTGCAAAAGAATGGGGTGTAGGGTCTACGGGTTCTCGTCTTCTGTCGGGAAATAACAGTCTGATCGAATCCTTCGAGCAGCAGATCGCTCGTGACAAGGGGACCGAAGCTGCGCTGATTTTCAGTACCGGATATCAGGCTAACATGACCGTCCTGGCCAGTCTGTTGGGCAAGCGAGTGCTGCCAGAAGCGCCACTGGTGTTTTTTGACCGACTCAATCATTCCAGTCTGTATAACGCGCTGTTTCTGTCTGGCGCCGATTATGTGCTGTATGAACATAATGATATGGACGATCTGCGCCGTAAATTACAGGCGCATCGCGTTGACTCGCGTCCTGCTTTTATTGTTGCCGAAACCGTCCATGGCATGGAGGGGGATCTTCTCCCCCTTGCCGACCTGGTGCAAGTGGCTGCCGCTTTTGACTGCTTTCTGTATCTGGATGAGGCGCATGCTACCGGACTTTACGGTCCGCAAGGATACGGCCTCTCCACTTCGGTGGATTTATCCGGTGTGCCACATTTGGTGATGGGGACGTTTAGCAAGGCGATTGGCGGGCAAGGTGCCTATATTGCCTGCACCCACGGCTTGAAGCAGTTTGTGATGAACCGCACTGCCGGGTTTATCTATTCAACGGCGCCGTCGCCCATGACGGTCGCGGCAGCATACGAAGCCTGGAAAATGCTTCCAGGGCTTGAAGCGCAACGACAGCGTCTGTTTGACCTGGCGCAGATGCTGCGCCGACAGTTGCGAGCCCAGGGTATGACGGTATTGGGTGATGGCAGCAATATTGTTCCGGTGTGTCTGACGCAGGAAATCGATACGCTGGCCCTGAAAAATGCCTTGCATCAGGACAATGTTCTGGTCTGCGCCATCAGGCCTCCTACGGTTCCTACCGGTACGTCACGATTGCGAATTGCCCTTGGTGCCCAGCATGATTCAAGCAGTGTTACGTGGCTTTCGCAGGCTATCATGAAGCATATGTCTTGTGAATTATCAGGGAGCCTGTGATGCGAGTCTTTGTCACGGGGACCGATACCGATGTTGGTAAGACGGTTGTGTCAGCCTGGTTGTGCCGTCAGTTTAATCTGGACTATTTCAAGCCTGTACAGGCAGGAGTTGATCCGGCCACCGATAGCGAACGGGTGGGCCGTTATGCCGACTGCCACATCCATCCGGAGTCCTACCGACTGCGGGTACCGGCTTCCCCGCATTATGCCGCGGAACTGGAAGGACGACACCTTTCGCTTGCCGATATCCGTTTGCCTGATGCGTCGCGACTGGTGGTGGAAGGGGCAGGTGGTGTGATGGTTCCACTGGGTGCAGGTTATATGATGATCGACCTGATCACATCCCTTGCGCTGCCGGTATTGCTTGTTGCATCGACGCGGCTGGGAACGCTCAATCACACGCTTTTGACACTCGCGGCATTACGATCACGGCGAATACGGATAATGGGGGTCATCCTGAATGGTGAATCTTCGCAGATGCTGGCGCGCACGATCGCGGATTATGGTGAGGCGGCTGTGCTGCAACAGTTCCCCTTGCTAAAAGAGGTTTCGGCTTCCACGCTGGACAGCGTTACACCAACGGCCGCGCTATGCGCTGCATTGGAAGGTGAGTCATGAAACAGGAGATGGCATCGTCACTTACCCTGGTTGAGCGAGACAAGGCATTGATCTGGCATCCGTTTACGCAGGAACAGACCGCAGGCCCGCGTCTGGCGATCTCGCGCGGTCGTGGCCCCTGGCTTTACGGCACTGACAACAAGGCCTATCTGGACCTGGTATCGAGTTGGTGGGTGAATCTGTTTGGACACGGATGCCCGCAGATCGCAGACAGTATTGCAAGACAGGCTGGCACGCTTGAACACGTTCTTTTTGCCGGATGTACGCATGAACCCGCGGTGCAGCTTTGTGAGGCTCTGGGCGGCATCCTGCCGGCGCAGCTCGGGAAGTTCTTTTTTTCGGACAACGGTTCGACTGCAGTCGAGGTGGCGCTGAAAATGGCGCATCAGTATTGGAAAAACAGGTTCTCGCAGGACCGCAAGCTGTTTATCGGATTTGAAGGGGGCTATCATGGAGACACTGTCGGCGCGATGTCGGTCGGTGCCCACTGTGGTTACCATGATCACTTCCGTTCGTTCTTCTTCGACACGCTCGTCGTGCCTTTTGCACAAACCTGGCTGGATGATGACGAGGTGGAAACGCGTGAGCAGTTGGCGTTGACGGCGCTGGAAAAAATGCTGTCGCAGCACGAAGGGCAGGTGGCGGCAATGATTGTAGAGCCGCTGGTGCAGGGAGCCGCCGGTATGCGCATGTGTCGGCCTGAATTTATTGCCCAGGCCACGTTATTAGCGCGCAAATATGACACGCTGGTGATTTTTGATGAAGTGATGACAGGTTTCGGTCGTACCGGTACGCGCTTCGCTTTCGAACAGGCTGCGGTGGTGCCCGATTTTTTGTGCGTATCCAAGGGAATCACCGGCGGCTTTCTGCCCTTGGCATTAACCATCACCAGTGATGCGATCTACCAGGCGTTTCTGTCGGATAAAGCGGATCGGGCTTTTTCCCACGGCCACTCTTACACCGCCAACCCGCTGGCATGTGCGGCGGCGGTGACTTCCCTAAAGCTGCTTGTCGCAGAAGAAACGACGCGTGCGCTGCAACGTTTGTTTGACTGCCATCAGCAGGGAATGCGCAAGTTGCAGCTCGAGGCGCCGGCCGTGGAGCGGGTCCGGGTGACGGGGACCGTTGCTGCCTTTGATCTTCCCCGGTCCGAATTACGTACAGGGGAACAGCTGCATCAGCGCTTTCTGGACAAAGGTTTGCTGATTCGTCCTATCGGACGCAGCGTGTACTTGCTGCCACCCTATGTCGTCCCGGACGAGGAGCTGCTGGCAGCGTACGAGGTGATTGCAGAGGTCTTGCGGGAAGGTTAACTGAAAGAAGCCGACAGGTAAAATAAAAAAACCCTTGAAATTCAAGGGCTTTTAGGTGTTTTTGGCGGAGACGGAGGGATTCGAACCCTCGATGCAGGTTTTAGCCCACATGCTTCCTTAGCAGGGAAGTGCCTTCAGCCTCTCGGCCACGTCTCCGAACAATCCGAGATTCTAACATGGATTTTGCCATGTCTGCCAGAAAATTCGCTCAATCAACCCGCAACTTTTTCACAGTCCACCCGTGTGTTGCAGCCACGCTATACAAGAGATCCTGGCGACCGCAACGCCAGACCGGACGATCCGGTCCGGTCACGGCGCTGCGCATGAGGCCTTATCAGGCCTGCTCGGCTTCCTGGTCCAGCCCGAAAGCTTTATGCAGGGCGCGAACAGCCAGTTCCATGTATTTGTCGTCAATCAGAACCGAGGTTTTGATTTCGCTGGTGCTGATCATCTGGATATTGACGCCTTCCTGTGCCAGGGTGCTGAACATCTGGCTGGCAACACCGGCGTGGGAACGCATGCCAATACCCACGATGGATACTTTGCACACTTTGTCGTCGGTGACGACTTCGCGGGCCCCAACGGCAGGCAGAATGGTATCTTTCAGCAGATCGGTAGCGCGCTTGAATTCGTTGCGGTTCACGGTGAAAGAAAAGTCGGTGGTGCCATCTACTGACTGGTTCTGGATGATCATGTCGACGTCGATATTGGCTTTTGCCACAGGCCCAAGAATGGCGTAGGCAACACCGGGTTTGTCAGGTACACCCAGCAACGTCAGTTTGGCTTCATCGCGGCTGAAGGCGATACCGGAAATGACAGCGGATTCCATTTTTGAATCTTCCTCAAAAGTAATTAACGTTCCCGACTTTTTTTCTTCCTGCAGCGGGATGGCAGGGTCAGTAAGTGATGACAGGACGCGTAGCGGCACTTTGTATTTGCCGGCAAATTCCACCGAGCGGATTTGCAGCACTTTGGAGCCCAGCGACGCCATTTCTAGCATTTCTTCGAAAGAAATAACGGCCAGGCGGCGGGCTTCGGGTACTACACGCGGATCGGTGGTGTAGACCCCATCGACATCGGTGTAGATAAGACATTCATCGGCACCGATGGCGGCAGCAACGGCAACGGCGGACGTATCAGAACCGCCACGGCCCAGTGTGGTGATGTGACCCTCGGGATCGATGCCCTGGAAGCCGGTTACGATAACTACGCGACCGTCATCCAGATCTGCCTTGATACGCTTGTCTTCGATCGATTTGATTCGTGCTTTGGTATAGGAGGAATCGGTTCTGACAGGTACCTGCCAACCCGTGTAGCTGCGGGCCTTGATTCCTTCTGCCTGAAGAGCCAGGGCAAGCAGGGCGCTGCTGGCCTGTTCTCCGGTCGCGGCAAGCATGTCCAGCTCCCGGCCATCGGGCTGCTGGGAAATTTCCTTGGCCAGACCCAGCAGACGGTTGGTTTCGCCGGACATGGCCGAAGGCACAACAACAACCTGATGACCGGCGTTATGCCACTTGGCTACGCGTTTCGCAACATTCCTGATTCGTTCAACGGAGCCCATGGAGGTTCCGCCGTATTTGTGGACTATAAGAGACATCGAATTTGCAATAAAAGTTGCCCGATCCCGGGAGTAACCAGATATTCTACAACGAGTAACACTTTTATTCAGGGAAAACGCCAACTTGCGCGGTATTCCATGTTCCGGATGGGAGTCGATATCCGTCCCGTAATCACTGCGAATCTCCATTCGCGGTAACGTGATCACACTCGTGGTATTCTCCCTTTCATCGCCACACATATTTATTCAAGGAGGGCATATGGCCAAGACAAAAATCGTTCAGGTTGCCAGTGGGACACCACTGGTTAACGAGCATCTGCAGAACAACTACGACATCATCAAGCTATGGGAACAGAAGGACCCCCTTGCATTTCTGGCCGAAAATGGCAAGCAGGTGCGCGGACTGGTGACCACTGCCGGACATGGCCTGAAAAACGAATGGCTTGACAGCCTGCCGGATCTGGGTGTGGTGAGCAGTTTCGGCGTCGGATATGACACGATTGATGCTGGCGAACTGAAAAAACGGGGAATACAGCTGGGCAACACACCTGATGTGCTTAATGATTGCGTGGCCGACCTTGCGGTGTGTCTGCTGCTCGGAAGCGCCAGACAGCTGGTGTGGGGCGATCAATATGTGCGAGAAGGCCGCTGGCCAGTTGAAGGGGCGTTTCCGCTGGCGCAAAGCGTTTCCGGCAAGCGCGTCGGGATTGTCGGTCTGGGTGGCATCGGCTCTGCCGTTGCGCGCCGCATGACTGGGTTTGACTGCGAGATTCGTTATCACAACCGCAAGGCCCGTGACGATGTCTCTTACGGGTATGAGGCGTCGCTCACTGCATTGGCGGAGTGGGCAGATTATCTGGTGCTGACCTGCGTTGGCGGGCCGTCAACGCATCATCTGATCAATCGGGAAGTTCTGCTTGCGCTGGGACCGAAAGGTACCGTTGTCAATGTGTCACGCGGAACCGTGATTGACGAGGCCGCGATGACTGAACTGCTGCTGGAAGATAAACTGGGTTTTGCCGCGCTGGATGTATTTGAACACGAACCGGATGTCCCCGCGGCACTGCGAACACACAAACGCGTGACGCTTATGCCGCATTCTGCCAGCGCTACCGTGGAAACCCGTAGAAAAATGAGCCAGCGTGTGGTCGACAATCTTGACCGCTACTTTGAGTCCGGCCAAGTGATCTCGCGCGTCGTATAAAGATACCGGTCAGAATCTGCGTGCCCAGCAGATCGTCTTGTAAATGACATTCTGAATGGCCGATTCGCAGTATCTTGCAGTATCCGCATTTGTATAATAATTCGGTGGTCAGTCATGCCGCGAGCACGTAATTGCGAAGTCTGGCGTGCTGACCCGACTATCCCACTGTCTGCATCAACTAGAGACAATTTCCGTCCCATGCAGGCTGAAAAAACTGGAGACAAAAAATGAATATCGGCTTTATTGGACTGGGCAATATGGGCGCCCCGATGGCGCTGAATCTGCTCAAGGCCGGACATCAGTTGCAGGTGTTCGATCTGGTAGACACGGCAGTAGCCGAACTGGTCAGGGCCGGCGCGACCTCGGCGACTTCTCCGAAAGACATTGCTGCCGCCAGGCCCGACATACTGATTACCATGCTGCCTGCATCGGTTCATGTACGCAAGGTGTATCTGGGGGAAGAGGGAGTGCTCGCTTCGGTTGATCCCGATGTATTGCTGATTGATTCTTCCACAATCGACCCGCAAACCTCACGCGAGGTCGCAGCCGCCGCGCAGAAGCAGGGCAACAGCATGCTTGATGCGCCGGTATCCGGAGGGACCGGCGGTGCAAAAGCCGGCACACTGACTTTCATGGTGGGAGGAGAACAGACGGCGTTTGACAAGGCTCGGCCCATACTGGAACAGATGGGAAAGAACATTGTGTATTGTGGTGGCGCCGGAAACGGCCAGGTTGCCAAGGTGGCAAACAATATGCTGCTTGGTATTTCCATGATCGGCGCTGCCGAAGCCATGAGCCTGGGCGTATCGCTGGGCATGGATCCCAAGGTCCTGGCCGGCATTATCAATACCTCGTCAGGCCGTTGCTGGAGTACCGAAGTTTACAATCCTTGGCCCGGTGTCGTTGAAAGTGCGCCCGCATCAAAAGGGTACGCCGGTGGTTTTGGATCGGACCTCATGCTCAAGGATCTGGGACTTGCCACAGAGGCGGCGCGCAATGCCAAAGTGCCCGTGGTGATGGGGGCTACCGCACAACAGCTCTATCAGACTTTCAGCAGCCAGGGTAACGGGCATCTGGACTTTTCCGGGATTATCCAGTCGCTTGGCAAGGTGGAAAAATGAGTACATTCGATACGGCGCTCAGTGAAGTACAGCGCATGATTCGCGATATGACGCGGGACTTTGCGAGGCAGGAAATCGCGTCTCAGGCCGAGCGCTGGGAGTCTGAGGGCTGGATTGATGACGATGTCCTGCTGAAGATGGGGGAGCTTGGCCTTCTGGGTATGGTTGTTCCTGAGGAATGGGGCGGCTCAAAGACCGATTACGTGTCATACGCACTGGCGCTGGAGGAAATTTCTGCCGCGGATGCGGCCACCGGCACCTTGGTGTCCGTTCACTGCTCCGTCGGGTGTGGCACATTGCTCAATAGTGGTAACGAGGAACAGAAAAAGCAGTGGCTGCCCGACCTGGCCAGCGGGCGTGCCATTGCCTGCTTTTGCCTGACAGAACCCCAGGCCGGCTCTGAGGCGCACAACCTCAAGACTCGTGCCCGCCTGGAAAACGGCCAATGGGTGCTCAACGGTGCAAAGCAGTTTGTTACCAATGGCAAGCGCGCCAAGCTGGCAATCGTCTTTGCCATGACCGACCCCGATGAGGGGAAACGCGGCATTTCCGCGTTCCTGGTTCCTACTGATACGCCTGGTTTTATCGTCAGCCGGGTTGAAAAAAAGCTGGGTATACGCGGCTCAGACACTTGCGCAATTACGCTAGAAAATTGCAAGATTCCTGAAGAAAATCTTTTAGGGGAGCGGGGGCGGGGTTTATCCATCGCCCTGTCCAACCTGGAGAACGGACGTATCGGCATTGGCGCACAAGCTGTGGGAATTGCCCGTGCTGCCCTGGAAGCGGCGATTGACTATGCAAAGGACAGGGTTCAGTTCAACGAACCGCTGATCAGACATCAAAGCATTGCCAATATGCTGGCCGACATGCATACCCAGGTGAACGCGGCAAGACTGTTGGTATTGCATGCGGCATCCATGAAAGACAAAGGTCTTCCATGTCTTTCCGAGGCCTCTCAGGCCAAGCTGTTTGCCTCTGAAATGGCGGAAAAAGTCTGTTCGCAGGCCATACAGGTTCACGGTGGCTATGGGTTTCTGGAAGATTATCCGGTACAGCGTTTCTACAGGGACGCGCGCATTACACAGATCTATGAGGGAACCAGTGAAGTACAACGGATGATCATTACCCGAGGTCTGGCGGACTATACTGGGTTTTGCCCCTGAGGCGGTTGCAATTGTCGGAAATGAGGGTGTAAGGTAAAGAATGGTATTATCGCCACTCTGTAGGGAGCCTTTCATGAAAGATAAAAAAGAAACAGTCGCCAGGGAGGTATTGAACGACAGTGTCGAGCCTGCCGAAGCGGAGGAAAAACTCGCAGATGGGCAGGCCGATAGCGCAGACACTGACGCGTCCACGCTGGGACCTGATGCGACAGCAACCGATACATACAACCCGGACAGCGATGCCGATAGCCCCGATTCAACTGCCGGCGCCGAGCGCGTTGCTTCTAAATCGTCACCCTCCAAAAAGACCTCGCACAGCGCTGACAATACCTCGGGTGTCGTGGCGTCGGTGGAGTATGTTTGTGGTCAGCGTCATGGAGTCATCGCGCCAGAGAAAATTTCGGGCTATAAGCGCGATCCGGATCACCTGCTTTGGACAGGCCTGAAAGATCCTACCGACGAAGAACTGCGGATGACCTGTAAAAACCTGTCATTCAGCAAAATGGCGACCAAGGAAATTCTCAAGCGACATTACCGCCCAAAGGTCATCGATTATGGTGACTATATTCTGATTGTTGCCGTGACCATCTCACGTGAAGGCAAGAAGATTGTCTACGGCGAAATGCAGATGATTTTTGGGCAAAGCTTTATCCTGACCGTTCGCCGGGGCGAGGCGATGACCAACACACCGGTGCGAAAACGCCTGGAAGGGTCACCGGAACTGATCGCGCGCGGCAGCGATTTCGTGGTCGCCGAAATTCTTGACGGATTGGCCGACAGTTATCTGGCACTGGCATCCAAGTTCGAAGCCGATGTGGAGCAGCTGGAACAGAAAATGATTCTTCACGGCTTTCGCGAATCGGATGTACGCAAGCTGTACAAGCAGCGGCGTGATCTGCTGCGTGTTCACACATCAATTGCACCTGTGATAGAGATCTGTACCCGGATGTCGGTGGTTAACCTCGCTTTTGTGGAGCAGGATTCACAGGCGTATTACCGCATTGTGGCCGACCGGGTCGCGCGAATCGATGATCAGATGAACGCCTTGCGCGAATCACTGGCGTTCGCTTTCGAGGCCAGCCAGATGATCGCCCAGGCGCACCAGACCGACATTACCAAAAAGCTGGCGTCGTGGGCTGCCATACTGGCAGTGCCGACTGCGATTGCCGGGATCTATGGTATGAACTTCACGAATATGCCTGAACTGGACTCGCGTTATGGTTATCCGTTAGTCATGTTGCTGATGTTGACTATCTGCGGACTGCTGTTCCGTCAGTTCCGCAAGACGGGCTGGCTGTAATACCCGATACGGCTGCAGATTCGGTCGTGCTTTTGCTCCCGGTTTGATCCATAATACCGGTGGGTGCACTGGCTGTGCCCACTCTGTGCCTGGGTAGCGGCAGTGATATGCCGGAATTGATTTGAGGCAGGCAGCAGTAATGGCTGGCCGCAGTGATACAACTGAAATCGGAGAGATGTAGTGAGCGATGTATCGGTGTTTGATTTTATTGTTATCGGATCTGGTATTGCCGGTGCTTCTGTCGCCTACCGGCTATCGCAACAGTCGGCCAGGATATTGGTACTGGAGCGCGAGGCGCACGCGGGCTACCATTCCACGGGGCGATCTGCTGCCATGTTCATCGAAACGTATGGACCGCCCCAGTTGCAGGCTCTTACGCGCGCCTGTCGGAGTTTTTTTGAATCGGCCCTTACTAGCGGATTTTCTGAAAATCCGGTGCTGCATCCTCGAGGCTGTGTCTACGTGGCGACGCAGGGCCAGAAAGATCTGATTGATGCTGCCTTCGGTGAGCTGCTTGCCCGGGCACCGAACGTTGAATGGTTGAACGCAAAGCAGGTGCTGGATCTTGTGCCGTGTCTGAAACCCGACGACCTCTATGGAGGCATCTACGAACGGGATGCCGAAGATATCGATGTCGACGCGCTTCATCAGGGGTATCTCAGGGGCTTGAAGCGCCAGGGTGCGCAACTGCAGTTTTCCGCGGACATCCAGAGTGGCCGGCGGGAAGACGGCATCTGGACGTTGCAGAGCGCGGATGGACGGACGTTTCGCGCTCGTCACGTCATCAACGCCGCGGGTGCCTGGGCTGATGTGGTGGCACAGGCTTGCGGTGTGGCTTCTGTAGGCATACAGCCGCGCAGGCGCAGCGCCTTCACCTTCCCCCCACCCGAAAGTCTGGATCTGACGACACTGCCCATGGTGTGCGATATCGAGGAAAAGTTTTATTTCAAGCCCGATGCCGGACAATTGATGGGGTCCCCGGCCAATGCTGATGATGTGGATCCGCATGATGTGGTGCCGGAAGAGCTGGATATTGCAACCGGCATTTATTACATTGAACAGGCAACGACGCTGCAGATTCGCAGACCCACGCATGTCTGGGCCGGTTTACGCAGCTTTGCGCCGGATGGCAACCTTGTGGTTGGCTGGGATCCTGTCGTACAGGGTTTTTTCTGGCTGGCGGGGCAGGGTGGATATGGAATCCAGTCTTCCGATGCGACGGCCAGACTGGCAGCAGCACTTGCCCTGACCAAGCCCGTAGCCGAGGATATACTTGCTCAGGGTGTAGAGCCTGACCTGCTTAGCCCGCGCAGGTTTCGTGCCGGTTAGTACGATCTTCAGGTGATATCGTATTACGGCCCGTCCCGGAATGTGACGGGCCGTTTTCATGCTTATGACAGCAAAATTCCCGTCATGTGCGATGGCACTGATTTTGTCGTCGCGGCCCATTCCTCTGACGAACCGGGCTTTCCTTAAGCCTTGGCGACCTGGGTTTCCAATTCTGCCTTCAATTCAGGAGACAGATCCAGCTGTTTGGCCAACTCTTCCAGATACGCCTTTTCCATGAAATTGGAGGCATCAATAATGGATACGCTGATTGCATACATCTGCGAGGCGAGGTGCGGGTCTGTTGCCAGACTGGCAACGGCAGCGGGATCGACGGGCTTGGCCAGTTCGGCCTTGAGCCAGGCCTGTTCCTCTGGAGTGCTCATTTTGCTGAAATACTGATCCAGAATGGTTTGCTCGTTTTCTTCGATATGACCATCGGCCTTGGCTGCGGCAATCATCGCAGTCAGAATGGCCTTGCTCTGCACTTCGGCTTCGGCGGCAGGCAACTGGTTAATAGGAGTGGGTTCACTGGCGGGCGCTGCCGCGGTATTGGGGGAGGCCTCCATTTCGGGCTGGCGGTCAGACTGGTTTGCCTGCCAGCGCTGATAGGCGCGGTAAGCTACGGTGCCCAGGGCGGCCAGACCACCATAGGTCGCCAGGTTGCTGTTGGCCTTGTGGCCGACAAGCATGCCAAGTACTCCGGCACTCAGGGTCGTTTTGTCACTGTCACTGAGCAGAGGCTTATTGCCGGCTGTGGCGGTGCCGGCTGAGCTTCCTGCCTGATTCATGGCTGATTTGCCGGCGTTTAGCAGGGATTCAAGTATATTGAGGGCACTCATAATAGTTATCCTTGTTCATGGTTGGGTACGGATAGCAGCTACTCCGACAGAGTCATATAAAGTCTACCAAGTTTGCCCGATCTGTGACAGATGCTGCCTGCGCTCGCCGACAAATATTTCCGTTCAGCAAAGCGTTATGGATAATTTGAATCACTGTGGCAGGACGCGTAGAATATCCTTTAATTTCAATAGATGGAGAGAGGAATGCCAAGTTTTGACGTGGTCAGCGAAGCTGAAATGACCGAGGTGCGCAACGCGGTTGATCAGGCCAATAAAGAAGTTTCTACCCGTTTCGATTTCAAGGGCTCCGATGCCCGTATCGAACAGAAGGATCTGGAACTGGTGATTTATGCCGATGATGACTTCAAGGTGACGCAGGTGCGTGAAGTGCTGCTTAACAAGCTGGCCAAGCGCAACGTTGATCTGCGCTTCCTGGAAAAAGGCAAGGAAGAGAAAATTTCCGGCGACAAGCTCAAGCAGTTCAACACCATTCGCAAAGGTGTCACAGGTGATCTGGCCAAGAAAATCGTTCGTATTATCAAGGACAGCAAACTGAAGGTGCAGGCCAGCATCCAGGGAGATACCGTCAGGGTAACGGGTGCCAAACGTGACACCCTGCAGGACGTCATAGCCCTGCTGAAGAAGGAAGTGGCTGATGCGCCATTGAGTTTCAATAACTTTCGCGATTGATAATTTTTTCGATTACATTTTTCCGTAATGAATTACCTCTTCGCGTAATGACATCTGCAAGGAACGATTTTTGCGATGAATGATTTTTTCCGAAGAATGAATTGCGCGATCAATGGTTCGTGGCTACACCGCGAAGGCGCCCGTGCTGCAGAACGGGGTATGTGTATGCCCGGGGCTGAGCGCAAAAGAACCGGCAGTCATTGAAGGCAGTACTGCACGTACAGCAGCTGTCATTTAATCCGCTGTCATTTAAATGAGGTGCCGTGTAAAGCAGGCTACCGGTTAAGCGGAACGTTAACAAAAGCAGGATATGGATAAACGTGATAAACGCGGTATGTCAATAGAAGCCGAGAGTTGAAAAAAAGCCCGCCGGCTGGCTGATCAGATCAGCATGGCCCGGCAGGCTCTCTCATAATAAGGATGCTGGCAGAGGCGTGTAGGCGATGTCTGCAGCAACCCGATTATGTCTGATTACATAACGCGGCTGCGATATTCGTTGGTGCGGGTATCAATTTCGATCTTGTCGCCGATATTGCAGAAAAGCGGAACGGCCAGATCAAAACCCGTGCTGATTTTTGCCGGTTTCAGTACTTTGCCTGAGGTGTCGCCTTTGACGGCAGGTTCTGTATAAGTGATTTCACGAACAATAATCGTAGGCAGTTCAACAGAGATGGCGCGGCCCTCGTAGAACACAACTTCAACTGTCATGCCTTCTTCCAGATAATTCAGTGCGTCACCCATGCTTTCGGCTTCCACTTCGTACTGGTTGTATTCTTCATCCATGAACACATACATGGGATCTGAGAAATACGAATAGGTACATTCTTTTTTATCCAGCAGAACGACTTCGAATTTCTCGTCGGCTTTGGATACCTGTTCGCTGCCGGAGCCCGTCAGCAGATTTTTGAATTTCAGTTTGACAACAGCGGCGTTACGACCGGATTTGTTGTATTCGGCTTTCTGCACGACCAGGGGCTCTGTGCCCACCATGACGACGTTACCTACGCGCAGTTCTTGTGCGGTTTTCATTAAATATGCTCCGGGTGGAATGGGTGTGGCTGATTCCGCTGCAAACCGGACAGGCGTGGAGTCTGAGTGCGGACGCCGGCGGAAAAAAGTATGATTTTAGCCTGAGTTGGCCGTTTTTTCATAAAAAAACTGGATCGAAGTCGATAATGTCTTGTTTTTAGACAAATTTTCGGCAAACGTACGACAACTGCGGCGCCAGTTGTGCATCTGCCCCGGCGTGTTCAGCAGGGCGGTCAGCTGTTGCGTAAAGTAGGCATGTCGGGAAGGGGAGTTCCAGCTACGCATCATCGCCTTGGTTTCTTCCTGGCCCGGAAACAGGCTCAGCCATGCCTGGAGTTTTTTCAGGTGCGTATCTTCACTCTGCTCGTATATTTGCCAGAGAAAAGGCTTGCGTGCCCAGATAGCGCGAACGAAACTGTCTTCCCCTCGCACAAAATTCAGGTCACATAGCCAGAGCAGCTGATCGTATTCGTCCTGGGGAAGAAAAGGGATGCGCAACAGGGTGAGTCCAGGCAGCGGCGCATTGCGGTCAACCTGACCATCTTTGCTCTGTACGGATGTGGCTGCTGCCCCGATAATGCTTTCTCCAGAGGCCCTTGAGGTTTTTTCGGCGATGTTGACCGCCGTGGGCGCCGAACTGGCTGAAATGGCTTGCGGCTCATGCATGACGATGGAAACTGCCCCGTGCAGCACTGTTGTTGCTTCACGCTCCAGTTGGGGTATTACGGTTTGTGGCACCATCAGTACGACTGGCCTGCGCGACTTGCGCAAGGCGTGCAGCAGACTCCGGTATGGCGCAGAAGCATAGCAGAAGAGACTCACGAACAGTGCGTCGTTTTCCAGGTAGGTCTGCGCATCGGAAAGGCCCAGTTTTTTAAGAAACTGCTTTTTCTGGACGGAAGAATGAATCCAACTGCGACGACGTTCTGTCAGACCCTGCTCGCATATGAGCCCGCCAGTTTCACCGGAAAAACCGGGGAAAAAGAAGTACTTTGACACCCCATTGCGCTGCGGCGATGGTTGCGCATGAAAGCCGGCAGTCCATGACTCTGCCGAAAGATATTCCAGATTGAGCCACAAGCGGGTACGTCCGGGCATGGCATCAATATAGTCGGCTGGCGGGTCGCAGGCAAAGGCTTCAATCACCAGTTCAGCCGGCGTATGCGGACCCGTATTGTCAGTCCAGTGAATGATCCGGATACCATCAACCTGCTGCTCGGGCCTGTCAGGTTGCACTGCGGGTGCGAGTCGGGCAAAGCTCTCCAGATTATCGACCCAGAGTCTGACCTGCGCTGGCCATTCCTTCTGCAGGGACCGCGCCAGGCGCCAGCACACACCGATGTCACCGAAATTGTCAATGACGCGGCAGAAGATATCGATGTCCGGCCCTGCTTTGCCTTCGACAGGCCGGATGACATCAGGAGAATCAGTGGAATCGTCCAATCGGATCCTCCGGCGTGTCGGGCACCATAACGGGCATCAGCTCGCCCGCAGGATTGGGGAAGAGGGGTTCGTCCGAGACATCGCCGCTGCCGTCCAGGACTTCCTTGAGGCAGGTAATATGACGGATACCATTCAATTGCAGATGATCGAAGAGCGTATCGAGCTGAGCAAAATCGTTAATTGTTTCAAGCTGCTGATCTTCGACTTCGTCGGGAAATACGGGCCACAGGCATCCATAGACGACTTCATGGGATTGCAGCAGCGTGAAGCCGACACGGATTTCCCGCAAGTTACTGTCCTGATATAGGGCAACCGTGGCGCGAAAAGCATCGGGCGGAGAATCGAAAACCGTTTGCAGCCACTGGGTAGCCGCGGTAATCGCGGCAAAACGGATACGCTTGTCGGCCTGGCGATTGGCGATATAAAACGCATCCGGCAGCATCAGTTCAAGCCCGCAAGCCGGTAATAGTTTTTGAAACATCGGCGCTGCCGTCGTGCGCCAGTTTTCCAGGCAGGTGTTACGCTGTTCACTGTACGGGCCATCACCCTCTTGCCAGCGGAACACGGGCTGTCCTTTAGGCGCGCAGAAAGCAGCCAGTACGAACCGGCTGTCGGACATCAGTTGCAGGCCTTCGGGTTGTTCATCTACGGGTACGCCCGAACGCACCGGTGACCCGAAAACTTTGCTGGTAATCGCTCTCATCCACTGGAACACCCCCGTAAAGGAACGTGGCATCTGGTCGACGCTCAATAACTGGGGGTGGATGGCCATGCGTACTTCGCTGGCAGCCACATGCTCCTTCAATGCGATGCTGATCGACTCCTGCGTGGCGGCATCGAGGACGGGCAGGGGAATTTCGAAACGTGTCCAGGCAATGACCGGAACCGCAACAAAAACGCAGTCGTAGCTGACATCGTGACTGATCCACTCGCAGGATTCCGATAGCGTTTCGGCGTGTTCGAGCAGGATGTCGTGCGTTTCCGAATCCTCGTCGGACAGATGATCCAGAAGCCGTTCTACCGTTTTCTTGCGATTCTGCCTGAAAATTTCCAGCAACGCTGTCTGTATCAGATTCTCCCAATAGCGGTCTTCGACAATGCAGCCTGACTGTTTCAGGGCTAGGCATAAATCAAGTAGTGGCTGATCGCTGGGATGAAGGCTGGCGGTTTTTTTCCGAGTCATTACACATGATATTGTGCTGCCTGCCCGCCATTTAAAAGCAGACCAGGCAGCCAGTTGGGACCGCGTGCCGTAACGCAGATCGGGCATAGCGCCATTCGCTTACAAAGGCCGACGATATCCCGGCATACGTATTCGTATTGTGCCTGGTGCATCGTCACGGCGTGGCCCCTGTTTTATTCAAAGCAGCTGGCGCAGTACGAACGGCAGAATGCCGCCGTTCTGATAATAGTCAACTTCGATTGGTGTATCAATACGCAGAAGAAGTTCGACATCCTGGGATGTCCCGTCTTCCCGACGAATAGTCAGGATAACATCTTGCTGAGCCTTGATGCCTTGCTCCAGTCCGCTAATGTCAAACGACTCTCTGCCGGTAATGCCAAGGGTATCCACATTGTCGGTTCCCTTGAACTGTAGCGGGAGTACGCCCATCCCGACCAGGTTGCTACGGTGGATACGTTCAAAACTGCGGGCGATGACAGCCTTGACGCCAAGCAGTTGGGTGCCTTTTGCAGCCCAGTCACGTGAGGAACCGGTGCCGTATTCTTCGCCACCGAACACGACGGTAGGCACGCCATCATCGATATACTTCATCGCTGCGTCGTAAATGGACATTTGCTCACCGTCAGGCTGATGCAGGGTTTCGCCGCCTTCGACACGGCTGCCGGTAGGTAGTGGCGGAATCATCAGGTTTTTGATCCGCACATTGGCGAAGGTCCCGCGCATCATGATTTCATGATTGCCGCGACGGGAACCGTAACTGTTGAAATCGGCTTTCATGATGCCGTGATCGTTCAACCAGCGGCCGGCAGGTGAGGTCTCCTTGATGGAACCGGCAGGAGAGATGTGGTCGGTTGTTACCGAGTCGCCGAAAATGCCCAGTGCACGGGCATTCTTGACCGGCGGCATGGGTGAAGGGATCATTTCGAATGTGTCGAAGAACGGTGGCTTGGCAATATAGGTCGATTCCGGCCAGTTATAGACATCACCGGACACCCCCTTGATGTTCTCCCACAGTTTGCCGGGATTGGACTTGACCTGGGCATAATTGTTTCGGTAAACCTCGGGCTGCATGGCTGCGGCCAGCAGTTCCTGTACCTCTTCTTCGCTTGGCCAGATATCGCCCAGCCAGACATCGCCTTTCTTGCCCTTGCCTACCGGCTCGGTCATCAGGTTCTTATTCATGGTGCCGGCCAGTGCGTAGGCGACCACCAATGGAGGAGAGGCCAGAAAGTTAGCCTTGATGTTCGGGTGAATGCGCGCCTCAAAGTTGCGGTTGCCGGACAGCACGGCTGCACAAACCAGATCATTTTCGGTGATGGACTGGTTGATGTCTGCGGCCAAATCTCCTGCATTGCCGATACAGGTCGTACAACCGTAAGCAGCCACGTCAAAGCCAAGCTTGTCCAGGTAGGGCAGCAGTCCGGTTTTGGTGAGATATTCTGTGACTACGCGGGAGCCGGGTGCGAGGGACGTTTTGATGTGACTGGATATCTTCATGCCGGCCTTGACTGCTTTTTTGGCCAGCAGACCTGCGGCCAGCATTACGCTGGGATTGGATGTATTGGTGCACGAGGTGATGGCTGCGATCAGGATATCGCCATTTTTGAGTCGGGTGCCCTCGCTGGTTTCAAAAACCTGGTCGAATTTTTCCGGATTCTGGTTAAAGCCGTTTTCGAGGGCAGGTTTGACAAAAAGCTCGGCAAAGGTGTCCTTGACGTTGCCGATTTCAATACGGTCTTGCGGACGCTTGGGGCCGGCCAGAGAGGGGGCGACGGTAGACAGATCCAGATGCAGCAGTTTGGTATAACGGATGTCCTTGCCTTTGGGGATGCCGTACATTTGCTGGGCTTTGAAATAGCTTTCCAGCGCAGCCACTTCCTCGTCTGTGCGGCCCGTGCCCTTGAAGTAGTCTATGGTGTGGTCGTCGACAGGGAAGAAACCCATGGTAGCGCCATACTCGGGAGCCATATTGCCGATGGTTGCGCGATTGGTGACTGACAGTGTTGTTGTGCCTTCGCCGCAGAACTCAACGAATTTGCCCACGACTTTTTCACGGCGCAGCAGTTCTGTGAGGGTGAGAACCAGATCGGTTGCTGTGACACCACCACGCAATTTGCCCGTCAATTCGACGCCGATGACGTCCGGGGTCAGGAAGTAGACTGGCTGACCCAGCATGGCGGCTTCGGCTTCAATACCACCCACACCCCAGGCGACCACGCCGATACCGTTAATCATGGTGGTATGGCTGTCTGTGCCGACCAGGGAGTCTGGATAGTAGACATTGTTTTTCTGGTAGACGCCGCGAGCCAGATACTCCAGATTGACCTGGTGCACGATGCCAAAGCCGGGTGGCACTACGCCGAAGGTATCAAAAGCCTGCATACCCCATTTCATGAACTGGTAGCGCTCCTGATTTCGCTGGAACTCCACTTTCATGTTCAGATCCAGCGCATTCTTGGTACCAAAATAATCAATCATGACCGAGTGATCGACAACGAGATCGACGGGAACCAGTGGTTCAATGCGTTTCGGATCCTTGCCCATTTTGTCTGCGACAGCGCGCATGGCTGCCAGATCGGCAAGCAGGGGCACCCCGGTAAAATCCTGCAGGACTACACGGGCAACCACAAATGGAATTTCATCTTCGCGTTTAGCAATTGGCTGCCAGTTGGCAAGCTGGCGCACGTGTTCTTCTGTTATTTTTTTCCCGTCACAGTTGCGAAGTACGGATTCGAGCACAATGCGGATGGAGACGGGCAACGACTGAATGTCTACGCCCAGTTGTCGCCCAAGCTCGGGTAGAGAATAATATTTTGCGGCTTTGCGGCCGATTTTGAATTCTTTAAGGGTGCTTGCCAACGACATTTTTTTCTCCGAAATGATTCTGCACATACAGCAACAAGTGTAGTTCATTTTACTCCTTTTTACGTGCCGGGCAGACGACAAAAAAGGCGAATATCCCGAGGATACCCGCCTTTGCGAAGTATTACAGTTGAATTTAAATATCCAGCCGGCTTAGCGCGTGAAGAGTTTGCCCAGATCGGCAATACCAGCCCGGATTTTTTCTTCTGTTACCGTTACAAAACTGAGGCGCAGCGTATTTTTTGGTGCATTGGCGTCCGGGTAGAACGGTTCGCCGGGTACGTAGGCCACTTTGTACTCTTCGACAGCCTGGGCGAGTGACGCCGTAGTGTCGAACCCTTCGTCGACTTCGACCCAGATGAACATACCCCCCGTTGGACGGGTCCATTTTGCAGACTTGGGGAAATGTTCATCCATGGCATCCAGCATATACTGGCACTGATGCCGATACAATTCGCGTACCTTGGGCAGATGCGTGGTCAGGAAACCGTCCTTGATAGTCTCATACACCGCCATTTGCGTGACGGTAGCAGTATGCAGGTCGGTCGCCTGTTTGATCTGAACCAGTTTGGCAATGATTTCCCGTGGCGCGACCAGGTATCCCAGTCGCATTCCGGGTGCAAGCACTTTCGAGAAAGACCCCATGCGCAGCACCGTTGCGCCGGCTTCACGGCCCAGATGCAGCAGACCGGGCAGGGGATCGCCAAGGTAGCGCAGCTCGCCGTAGGGATCGTCCTCTACGATAGGCACATTGAGTTCGGCGCAGCGCTTGACGAGCGCCTGACGCCGTTCCAGGCTCATGGTGCGCCCTGTGGGATTCTGGAAATTGGGCAGACAGTAAATGAATCGTGCACCCTCTGCTTTGTCTTCGGTGAGAGCCTCGGGAACCAGGCCGCCATCATCGGTGGCAACCGGTTCGTAAACCGGTTCGAACAGTGAAAATGACTGCAATGCACCCAGATAGCTGGGTGACTCGACCAGGACTTTGCTACCGGGATCGATCAGCAGTTTGCCGATCAGATCCAGTGCCTGCTGGGATCCTGATACGATAAGCACCTCTTCAACATCGATATGGGTTCCGCGCGCCTTGAAATCACTAACCACCCACTCACGCAACGGACGATAGCCTTCGGTCGGGCCATATTGCAGGGCGACATTGGGGGAGGTTGACAATACACGATCGTATGCAGCGCGAATCTGCTCTGCCGGAAAGCCGAGATGGGATGGCAGGCCGCCTGCAAAGGACGTGACATCGGGTCTTTCTGTAATTTTCAGAATCTCGCGGATGGCGGAGCTGGTCAGTTGGGTTGCACGTTTGGAAAACTGATAGGGAACTCGGTTCATAGTGACTATTGGAATTGTTCGGACTGATAGATGATGCCGGACGGCACACTGGCACAGCCCGGCATCACAGAAATGGCTTTAACCCATACAGAACCGCAAGTCTTGCGTAAAAGACATGTTTTTATAGAAATTTTGTTAATTCGTATAAAGCGTCTATCTGGTAAAGTATGCTGTTGATTACACCACCACCGGCGCGGCTTTTCAAGCGATTGGTGCAAAAGCCCGGAATTTCTGACGCAATGGTGGTTTTTGCCGCAAAACTGTTATGGCCGGGTCACCGATACAGTGCTATTGAAGGCTGGCAAGCACTATCTGCTCAGCCGAATTCTTGATGACGCTCGCAGAATCTGAGCTGGTTCCCGAAAGGGTCAGAAATATCCATGGTGAATCCCCAGGACGCCTTTTCGATACCGGGGCGCGCAAACGATGCTTTTTTTTCCAGCAGATTCTGCTGCAGCTCATGGATCCCCTCCATGGGCAGGAATATTGCACTACCCGGCGTACCATCTCCGTAGTGTTCACTCAGGTGCAGCACCAGATCATCGCGGGCAATTTCCATGTACAGTGGCATGCCGGGGGCAAAGCGATGCTCCCAGCGCTTTTCAAATCCCAGAAAATCAAAATAGAAAGCTTCAGCCAGCGGGATGGAAAATATTCGCAGAATGGGGATGGGGTGGTTCAGATGCATGCTAGCGGCTTTACTCAAAGAAAGCGGTCTGTAGGGGGCATTGTCGGGCCCCCGGTATGGGTAGCTGATTTAACGCGAATGTAGCATAAAAAAACCGGCCACTGGGACCGGTGTACTGCTTGCGTTGCTGCGACTGTCAGATAGGCTCCAAGGCGTAAGGGCCAGCCCCGAAAGACTGGCCTTTCTGCGTCAGATACCGACAGAGTCAGCGATTTCCTTGAAGTCTTCGATCTGGTCGAAGTTCATGTAGCGGTAAATATTTTCGCTGTTCTGGCTGATAATACCCATGTCTGCCATGTATTCCTCACGTGTTGGGATCTTACCCAAGCGGGAGCAGATGGCAGCCAGTTCGGCAGAACCCAAATACACGAACGTGTTCTTGCCCAGACGGTTCGGGAAGTTACGGGTACTGGTGGACATGACGGTTGCGCCTTCACGAACTTGTGCCTGGTTACCCATGCACAACGAGCAGCCCGGCATTTCCATGCGCGCACCGGCAACGCCCAGCACGCCGTAGTGGCCTTCTTCGGACAGTTGCTTCTGGTCCATCTTGGTAGGAGGAGCTACCCAGAGTTTGACCGGAATATCACGTTTGCCTTCGAGCAGTTTGGAAGCTGCGCGGAAGTGACCAATATTGGTCATGCAGCTGCCAATAAAGACTTCGTCGATTTTTTCGCCGGCCACATCCGACAGGGTTTTGACGTCGTCGGGATCGTTAGGGCAGGCCACGATGGGTTCGTGGATGTCGGCCAGATCGATTTCGATGACGGCTGCGTACTCGGCATTGGCATCGGGCTCCAGCAATTGAGGATCGGCAAGCCAGGCTTCCATGGCCTTGATGCGACGGCCCAGTGAGCGCTCGTCTTCATAGCCATTGGCGATCATCCATTTGAGCAGTGTGATGTTACTGTTCAGATATTCGATAATGGGCTCTTTGCTCAGGCGTACGGTGCAGCCAGCAGCAGATCGTTCTGCAGACGCATCCGACAGTTCGAAAGCCTGTTCGATTTTCAGATCGGGCAGACCTTCGATTTCCAGAATGCGGCCAGAGAAGATGTTCTTCTTGCCCTGTTTGGCCACTGTAAGCAAGCCGTTTTTGATTGCATAAAGCGGAATCGCATTGACCAGGTCACGCAGTGTGACGCCGGGCTGCATTTTGCCCTTGAAGCGAACCAGCACAGACTCGGGCATATCCAGTGGCATAACGCCGGTGGCAGCAGCAAACGCGACCAGGCCGGAGCCAGCCGGGAAACTGATACCGATAGGGAAGCGGGTATGGGAGTCACCACCGGTGCCTACGGTGTCAGGCAGCAGCATGCGGTTAAGCCATGAGTGGATAATGCCGTCCCCGGGACGCAGTGCAATACCGCCGCGGTCACTGATGAAGTCGGGCAGTTCGTGATGGGTCTTCACGTCTACGGGTTTGGGGTAGGCAGCGGTGTGGCAAAAAGACTGCATGACCAGATCAGCGGAAAAGCCCAGGCAGGCCAGATCCTTGAGTTCATCGCGTGTCATGGGGCCGGTCGTATCCTGGCTTCCCACGGAAGTCATTTTGGGTTCGCAGTAGGTGCCGGGACGTACGCCTTTGCCTTCAGGAAGGCCACAGGCACGTCCAACCATTTTCTGCGCCAGTGTGTAGCCTTTGCCTGAATCGGCCGGATCAACCGGCAGACGGAACAGGGTAGACGGTGGCAGACCCAGTGCTTCACGGGCCTTGGAAGTCAGACCGCGACCAATGATCAGCGGAATGCGCCCACCGGCCCGAACTTCGTCAAACAAAACCTCGGATTTGACTTTGAATTCGGCGATGACCTTGCCGTCTTTAAGCGCTTTGCCTTCGTAGGGACGCAGTTCAACCACATCGCCCATGTTCATATTGGAAACATCAAGCTCGATTGGCAACGCGCCTGCATCTTCCATGGTGTTATAGAAGATCGGGGCGATTTTGCTGCCAAGACAGACGCCGCCAAATCGCTTATTGGGAACGAAGGGGATGTCCTGTCCGGTAAACCACAGTACGGAATTGGTTGCGGATTTGCGTGAGGAGCCGGTTCCGACCACGTCACCCACATAAGCGACCAGATTACCCTTGGCTTTCAAGTCGTTCAATTGGGCAATAGGGCCGATTTTGCCGGGTTCCTGTGGCTCGATGCCGTCACGCGGGTTTTTAAGCATTGCCAGGGCGTGTAACGGAATATCGGGACGGCTCCATGCATCGGGGGCAGGAGACAGGTCATCGGTATTGGTTTCGCCGGTGACTTTGAAAACCGTAATCTTGAGGCTTTCAGGTACTTCGGGGCGGGTGGTGAACCATTCTGCATCAGCCCAGCTTTGCATGACGGCCTTGGCGTTGGCATTGCCTTTCTCGGCTTTTTCCTGGACATCATGGAATGCGTCGAATACGAGCAGGGTTTTCTTCAGTGCTTCAGAAGCGATCGTGCCGAGTTTTTCGTTATCCAGCAGCTCGATGAGCGGGCTGATGTTATAGCCGCCAAGCATGGTGCCGAGCAGTTCGGTGGCGTTTTCTTCTGAAATAAGCGGGCATTTTTCGGTGCCGAAAGCAACGGCCGCCAGGTAAGACGCTTTGACTTTGGCAGCATCGTCAACGCCGGCAGGTACGCGATGCGTAATCAGATCAAGCAGATAGCTTTCTTCACCGGCCGGTGGCGCCTTGAGTAACTCAATGAGTTCTGCGGTTTGTTTGGCTGACAGAGGCAGCGGAGGGATGCCCAGCGCGTCGCGCTCTGCGACGTGCTGACGATAGGATTCCAACATGGTAAGACCCTTGAATAGAGGAGGAGAAGATTGAATTTCACCTATCATTATAAGGGTTTAGCCATATATAAGCAAATGTCTTATATAAGACATAAGACTTAAGGTCACACTGCAACAATTCATTGAAACCCGTTACAATCTGCTTGCGTCACGCACGAATTTTCAATTTTGTGTCAGGATGCGGATGTTCCCTGTCGTTTGGGGGCGTTTACTCTCGTAAGGAAATAAAATGGCTGGATCCCGCAAGTTCGTTCTTACCGCTGGTACTCTCGTTGTGGTGGCTGCTGCTGCCTGGTTTGGTGCCAATTACTATGTCAAAACCCAAATCGAGGAGAAACTCAACGCTTATCTGGTCGAAAATAATATGCAAAATAACGTGACCTGGGGTTCGCTTGACGCAACGGTAATGGGGAACGCCTCTTTGCATGACGTAAAAGTGGTCCGCAAGGATGATCCCGCCAAGTTCTTTACCATTAAGGAGGTGACAGTCCACGATCTGCAGACCGACGGCGACGACAAAAAAGTGGATTTTGCATTTTCGGGGCTGGCTGACGAGACAGGAAGCAGTCCGTTTCGTGCGGCCCTGACGGAACAGGCCAGTCAGCTCGGATATGATACCTTGCCACTGATGGACGGCCGGATCAAGGGTTCACTCAATGAGAAACAGGATACCCTGGATTACGATGCGACCCTCCAGCAACCGGATGTAGGTAACTTCAATCTTGTTCTGAAAGCTGACAAAATCGCCCGGCTCATTAACACGATTCGTACGCGTGACGAGGAACTTAAATCCAATCCGCTATTGCTGATCAGCGAGTTGTCTCCGGTCACGGTGCGGGAACTGAATGTGAAGTTTGATGACGCTGGACTGATGCCTCGCGTTGTTAATGTTCAGCAGGGCGTAGCCCCTGTTGATGGCAAACCCACGCCAGAGCAGAAACAGGCGTTTGAAGCTCGGCTAGATAAATCCGAAGCTGATTGCCGGCAGCAGGCCCCGGCGCTAGGTGTGGCCGAGCCAGAAGCCGTTTGCACGGCAATCAGCCGCTTTATGAAAAACGACGCAAAAACATTGGTCATTTCTGCAAGCCCCACGCCGCCTTTGCAGCTCATGTCATTTGTCATGCAGACACAAATGGGCAATCCGCAGGCAATTGCCAAGGCAGTACAGCAGTTGAATCTGAAAATCAGTAACTAGAAAACGAGTCGTGCAACAGGCGCTGAGACCATCAGTTTCAGCGCCCGTTGCCACATAAAGCCAGGCAATCTCGCAGGATTAATCAAGGCAGGTAATTATGCCCGGATGTCGTTGATTTCCGGATGACGCTTAAAGTAGGCGACCGTATAGGTGCAGACGGGGTTGATCTTCCAGTCGTTCTTGCGGGCCAGATTAATGGCATACTCAGTAAGCTGTCCGGCAATGCCACGCCCTCCGACGGCGTCGGGCACAATTGTATGCAACACATGCATGACGTTACCGTCCTGCCGGTAGTCGATATAGCAAAGGTGATTTTCTACGGATGCTTCAATGCGTCCGGTGTCGGGGCGGTGAGTAATCTGCAGAGTCATCGATGAATCCTTTGGTAAATAATACGTATCAATAACCGGCGTAAATAACAGGCGTTGGCTGCCCGTCTGCCAGATTCCCATTTTCTATTGGCGGTGTGCGGTGGCCATCATCGCCCAGAAAATAATCATCAGTACAATGCCCAGCACGCAAGAACCCCACAGACCAAGCAATGGCCAGCGTATGCGCAGCGGCACGGTTTTTGGATTCACGTGTGCCAGCAGAATGTTGGCATGTCCGGCAAGCCAGAAGGTAGAGTTGGGAAAGAACAGGCGCAGAAAATAGTCCAGCAGAATCGCGCCCCGGATACCCAGAGGATAGCGATTGAAGGGTTGCTGCGTCAGATAGGGATGTTTGAGCAGTGCATTGGTTTCCCTGAGCGAGCCAAAAGCCAGATATAGAAGAGAAACGGTTGCGATAACAAAACAGGCGACCAGCAGGCTGAGAATAAACGGCAGCGCGGTCGCAATATAGGGATGAAACATGGTAGCGAATGGAAAAACAGAATAATTGACAGATGTTGTTATAGTAAGCCAAATCGCCGATATGCAGGGCGCGCAGGACGCGTACTGATGATATTTGCGTCGGTGAGCGTCTAAATTGATAGCCTTCCTTACCCTGTATCTTGCCGGATGAGTGCAGTCTGAGCAATCCAAAAGAACAACGGCATCACAGGGATGCCGTTGCTGTATTGCCTGCTTACCGCAAGGCAATGGGGCCGATTTTTTTCAGCGGCTGTGGTGCACTGATCGTGATTGTCAGATGCAGACTTTCCTAAATGACATACATGTCTACATATTCGTGTACCGGGATAGACTCCAGCGTTTTCTGGTCAAGCGAGGCTGCCAAAATGCGTTCCTGCTGTTTGCCAGGGAAAATGCGTGCCAGGTTCGTACGGAACTTGGCTTCCAGCAGCGGGATGCCATCTTTACGACGACGTTTATGACCAATCGGATACTCGCAAACCACCTCATCCAGCTTGCTGCCGTCGTTGAATTCGACGGTCAGGGCGTTGGCGATCGAGCGTTTTTCAGGATCGTGGTAGTCGGTAGTGAAGGCAGGATCCTCAACGCATTCAATCTTGTCGCGCAGGGCGTCAATGCGTGGATCCGCAGCGATGCCGTCTTCGTAATCACCGGCAGTCAGGCGGCCAAACAGCACCGGTACGGCAACCATGTACTGAATGCAGTGGTCGCGATCGGCAGGGTTATTGAGCGGACCTTTCTTGTCGATGATACGGATGCACGCTTCATGGGTGCGAATGGTGATTTTCTTGATGTCATCTGCGGTTTTTCCTGCCGCCTTCAGCTGATCATGAATCTGCATTGCACATTCCACGGCAGTCTGGGAGTGAAATTCTGCCGGGAAGGAAATTTTGAACAGCACGTTTTCCATGACATAGCTGCCGTACGGACGCTGGAATTTGAATGGCTGGCCTTTGAACAGCACGTCATAAAACCCCCAGGTCTTGGCTGTCAATACAGAGGGGTAGCCCATTTCACCCGTTTTGGCAATTAATGCCAGCCGCACTGCGCGGCTGGTGGCGTCACCAGCGGCCCATGACTTGCGGCTGCCGGCATTGGGGGCGTGACGATAGGTGCGAAGGCTTTGCCCGTCTACCCACGCCAGTGATACGGCATTGATGATCTCGTCGCGGGTCAGGCCCAGCATCTGAGCGACCACGGCAGTAGAGGCCACCTTGACCAATACCACGTGATCCAGACCGACCTTGTTGAACGAATTTTCAAGTGCAATACAACCCTGGATTTCGTGCGCCTTGATCATGCCGGTCAGCACGTCGCGCATGGTCAGGGGTGCCTTGCCGGCGGCCACGGCATTGCGTGATAGCCAGTCGGCCGTCGCCAGAATGCCACCCAGATTATCTGAAGGATGGCCCCATTCTGCAGCGAGCCATGTGTCATTGAAATCGAGCCAGCGGATCATGGCGCCGATATTGAACGCAGCCTGCACGGGGTCAAGCTGAAACTGCGTGCCTGGCACTTTGGCACCATTGGGCACAACCGTACCTGGCACAATCGGTCCCATCAGCTTGCGGCAGGCGGGATATTCGAGCGCTTCCAGGCCGCAACCCAGGGTGTCGATCAGGCAGTTGCGTGCGGTTTCATACGCGACATCGCTATCGATTTCGTAGTTGAGGACATAGTCGACAATATCGACAAGTACCTGATCTGGCTCAGGACGGACATTTGAAATATGGCTGGACATGAAGTTACCTGTATAACAATTTTGATGACAAATGCAATTACTTGCGCTTGGACAACGGAACAAATTTCTGGTCGTCCGGGCCTGTGTAGTTTGCCGTTGGACGGATGATCTTGTTATCGATACGCTGTTCGATAATATGGGCAGACCAGCCTGCAGTGCGCGCGATTACAAACAGCGGTGTAAACATGGATGTTGGAACACCCATCATGTGGTAGGACACGGCAGAGAACCAGTCCAGGTTCGGGAACATCTTTTTGATGTCCATCATGACGGATTCCAGGCGCTCTGCAATGTCAAACATTTTGGTGGTGCCGGCGCTCTGCGACAGTTTTTTCGCGACGCGCTTGATCACCTCATTACGTGGATCGGAAATGGTATACACGGGGTGCCCGAATCCGATGATGACTTCCTTGTTTTCCACGCGCTTGCGAATATCGGCTTCGGCTTCATCAGGACTGTCATAGCGTTTCTGAACTTCAAAAGCGACTTCATTGGCGCCGCCATGTTTGGGGCCGCGCAGTGCGCCGATAGCTCCCGTGATGGCAGAGAACATATCCGACCCTGTTCCGGCAACAACCCGTCCGGTGAAGGTAGAGGCATTGAATTCATGCTCAGCATAAAGGATCAGTGAGGTGTGCATCGCGCGAACCCATTCTTTTGAGGGCGTTTCGCCGTGCAGCAGGTGCAGGAAATGTCCGCCAATGCTGTCGTCGTCTGTCTGTACATCGATAATCCGACCGTTATGGCTGAAGTGATACCAGTAGAGCAGGGCAGAACCCAGGCTTGCCATCAGGCGGTCAGCGATGTCGCGTGCATCGGCCAGGTTATGATCATCTTTTTCGGGCAGCGTGCATCCCAGGACAGACACGGCCGTGCGCATGACATCCATCGGATGGCTGTGTGCCGGCAAAGACTCCAGCACCGTTTGCAGATTGGCAGGAAGGCCGCGATAGCGCTTAAGTTTCTGCTTGTAGGCCGCGAGCTCGGCCTGCGTGGGCAGTTTTCCGTGTATCAGAAGATGGGCGACTTCTTCGAACTCGCTGGAATCGGCAAGGTCAAGAATGTCGTAGCCGCGATAGTTCAAATCGTTCCCGCTGCGTCCGACCGTGCAGATCGCGGTATTGCCGGCAACAACGCCGGAGAGCGCAACCGACTTCTTGGGTTTGAATCCTGCAGGATTGTCTCCGGTAGTGGGTGTCGCTGGAGTTGTCGCGGTTTTGGCGGCTTTTGCGGACTTGGTAGCTTTTGTTGACATGGTTTATCTCCTGGCTTTTGTGAGGGGATTATTTTTTGCTGGCAAACAGGGCATCAAGCTTCTGTTCAAAATCGTGATAGCCGATGCGGTCGTAGAGTTCATCGCGAGTCTGCATCTGTTCGATCACGTTTTTCTGATGGCCATCGCGGCGAATGGCGGTATAGACGTTCTCTGCGGCCTTGTTCATGGCCCGGAAGGCTGACAGAGGATAAAGTACCATACCCACGCCTGCACCACCGAGCTCTTCTACGGTAAACAGTGGCGTCTGGCCGAATTCGGTAATATTGGCAAGCAGGGGAACGCTGATCGCACTGGCGAATTTTTCGTAGGTCGGCAGATCGTAGGCGGCTTCGGCAAAGATGCCATCCGCGCCGGCTTCGACACATTTGATGGCGCGTTCAATCGCCGCGTCAACGCCGTCAACGGCAATCGCGTCGGTCCTGGCAATGAGGAAAAAATCACTGTCGGTCTTCGCGTCCGCGGCTGCCTTTACGCGATCTACCATTTCACCCGTGGTGACGATTTCCTTTCCTGGTCGGTGGCCGCAGCGCTTGGCGCCCACCTGATCTTCAATATGGCAGGCACCGGCGCCGAATTTGATCAGGCTTTTGACTGTGCGGGCAATATTGAACGCAGAGGGGCCAAAGCCCGTATCGATATCGACCATCAGGGGCGTATCGCAGACATCGGTGATGCGACGCACATCAGTCAGGACGTCGTCCAGTGTGTTAATGCCAAGGTCTGGTAAACCCAGCGAGCCCGCAGCGACACCGCCTCCGGAAAGATAGATGGCCTTGAATCCGGCGCGTTTGGCGAGCAAGGCATGATTGGCGTTGATGGCGCCGATGACCTGCAGCGGTTTTTCTTCGGAGAGGGCCTGGCGGAAGCGGGCGCCTGCAGAGGAAACAGTTGACATGGAGTATCTCCGGATAAAAGTGTTGTGCAGATAATTATCCGCGCTATGGCGACCGAACACTGTCCTTCAGAAGATAATTGTCAGCTGTTTTGGAACGCTTTTTTTTGTGCTTGGTCGCTGTGAAGTAAAAAAATAGCCACGGCACCGTGGCTATTTTCAGATTTGACTATCAGCCCAGCAGGTCGGCTACGCCGTCCCGCTCTTCGAGCAGTTCTTTCAGGGTGAAATCCATGCGCTCGCGAGAGAACTCGTTGATTTCAAGGTCTT
This sequence comes from Pseudomonadota bacterium, assembly GCA_023389155.1. Classification (GTDB taxonomy): domain Bacteria; phylum Pseudomonadota; class Gammaproteobacteria; order Burkholderiales; family Burkholderiaceae_B; genus Advenella. The sequence goes on along the minus strand of JAEWEV010000021.1, from coordinate 2,025 downwards.
TGACAAGCTTGTACTCACCGTTTTCGGTAATGACAGGCACGCCATAAATGATGCCCTCGGGGATGCCATAGGAGCCGTCAGAAGGCACGCCCATGGTGACCCATTTGCCGCTGCTGCCCAGGACCCAGTCTCGTACGTGATCGATTGCGGCGTTCGCAGCAGAAGCGGCGGACGACAGGCCGCGGGCGTCAATAATGGCGGCGCCACGCTTGCCGACAGTAGGAATGAACGTGTCTTTGTTCCATGCATCGTCGTTGATGAGTTTTTCCAGGCTTTCGCCAGCCACTGTTGCAAAGCGGATGTCGGGATACATGGTGGGAGAGTGATTACCCCAAACAACAAGTTTTTCAATGTCCTTGACGGCCTTGCCGGATTTCTGGGCCAGCTGGGTAAGGGCGCGGTTATGATCCAGGCGCAGCATGGCGGTGAAATTTTTCGCAGGCAGGTCGGGTGCGGATTTCATGGCGATGTAGGCATTCGTGTTGGCAGGGTTGCCGACAACCAGCACTTTGACATCACGGCTTGCTACTTCATTCAGTGCCTTGCCCTGGGCTGTGAAGATCTGTGCATTGACTTTGAGCAGATCCTTGCGTTCCATACCGGGTCCGCGTGGGCGGGCACCGACCAGCAAAGCGATATCGGCGTCTTTGAATGCGGTTTTCGGATCGCTGTGAGCCGTGATTTCCTGAAGCAGCGGGAATGCACAATCATCCAGTTCCATGATGACGCCCTTGAGGGCCTTTTGCGCTTTTTCGTCCGGGATTTCCAGCAATTGCAGGATAACAGGCTGGTCTTTACCAAGCATTTCGCCTGATGCAATGCGGAAAAGCAGGGCATAGCCGATCTGACCGGCGGCGCCTGTGACGGCGACGCGTACGGCGGGTTTGGACATAGGGATCTCCAATGTAGATAAGGGGAAAAACGAATGCGATTGAGTTGATTTTAATGCTAAAGCTTAGTAGAAATCTTCTGCATCGTCAAATTGTCTTATAACTTATATCTTATATAAGAATAGACAATTCTGCTTGCAATATGAGATAATGAACAGGTTTTAATTTGTTCCCCGAACATGTCTGAAATTCCCACCCCCTCGTTGAAATCAGCCGCCGCTGCATTCAGCCCTTTGTACAAACAGATAAAGGACCTGCTGGTTCGCAGTCTGCACGAAGGCGAATGGAAGCCCGGGGAGAGTATCCCCAGCGAGCTTGAGCTGGCATCGCGTTTCCAGGTCAGCCAGGGAACGGTACGTAAGGCCATCGACGAACTTGCTGCCGACAATCTGCTGATTCGTCGCCAGGGCAAGGGAACATTTGTTGCTACGCATCATGAAGCTCAGGTTCGTTACCGGTTTTTAAGGTTAAAATCGGACAGCGAAGAAACCGCCGCCCGGGCGCAAAGTGTCTATTTGCAATGCTCCCGGCAACGCGCAACACCTGATGTGGCAAAGGTGCTTATGCTGCGTGGCAGCGATTCGGTTATTTATATCCGCCGGGTCATGTCATTTGGTGACGTTCCCACGGTGCTGGATGAAATCTGGCTCCCCGCAGATACGTTCAAGGGCCTGAGCATCGAGAAGCTGCAGTCCATGAATGGTCCGCTCTACGGTTTTTTCGAAACCGAGTTCGGAGTGAACATGGTTCGCGCCGATGAAGCGATCAAGGCCGTATCCTGTGATGAGGAAACCGCCGCCCTGCTCAGGGTGGAAGTGTCCACTCCGCTGCTGCAGGTCAACCGTGTATCTTATACCTACGGGGACAGACCCATGGAGATTCGCCGCGGTTTATATGTGACAGAACATTATCATTATCGAAATGGTTTAAACTAATTCGATCAGGAGATGCGAGGCGCCATTTATGGTTCGTCGCGTTTTCACGCGCGTTTTCATTATTTTTTTATCACTGTTGTTGTAATTTGTTTCCTAGAGGCCGTTATGTCAGACACCCCGTCAAAACAGCGCCCGCAATATCGTAATATCGATGTTGCCCAGATTACAAAATACCACCTGCCGGCCGCCGGTAAAGTGTC
>JAEWEV010000016.1 GCA_023389155.1 Pseudomonadota bacterium | reverse complement strand
AAACTCAAATTTTAGGAATACATCATGAAGACCTTTGTGGCCAAGCCCCATGAAGTCAAACGTGACTGGTATGTTATTGATGCAAAAGGCAAAGTCCTTGGTCGTGTAGCCAGCGAAGTTGCACGCCGTTTGCGCGGTAAACATAAACCGGAATTTACCCCTCACGTTGACACCGGCGATTACATCGTCATTATTAACGCAGCCGATATCGTTGTAACCGGCGCCAAATCGGAAGACAAAAAATACTTCCGTCATACTGGCTATCCTGGCGGTATCTACGAAACCAACTTCAGGAAAATGCAAGAGCGTTTCCCTGGCCGTGCTATCGAAAAAGCCGTCAAGGGCATGCTGCCTAAAGGTCCCCTGGGTTACGCCATGATCAAGAAGCTCAAGGTGTACGCGGGTGCCGAGCATCCTCATACTGCCCAGCAGCCTAAAACGCTGGAATTTTAAGGATAAATCATGATCGGTAATTGGAATTATGGAACGGGCCGTCGTAAAACGTCAGTTGCCCGTGTGTTTCTGAAAAAAGGTTCAGGAAATATTGTTGTCAACGGCAAGCCTGTTGATCAGTATTTTGCCCGTGAAACAGGCCGCATGGTTGTACGCCAGCCCCTGGTGCTCACAGAAATGGTCGAATCTTTTGATTTTCACATCAATGTACACGGCGGCGGCGAAAGCGGCCAGGCTGGTGCGGTGCGCCACGGTATTACCCGCGCCCTCATCGACTACGACGCCACACTCAAACCAGCGCTGTCAAAAGCCGGCTTTGTAACACGTGACGCCCGTGAAGTTGAACGTAAAAAAGTGGGTTTCCACAAGGCACGTCGTCGGAAACAGTTCAGCAAACGCTAATTGTTTCGTCGCATGTCGAAAAGGCCGCCTTAGCGGCCTTTTTCTTTTGGATTCTTTATAATAGTTTTCTGAACGCAAATAATAAGGGTATTACGCAATGGCTTCTTCCTCTTCAACTGTCAAAGTCGGTATTGTTGGTGGCACGGGTTATACAGGGGTAGAACTGTTGCGTCTGCTATCAACCCATCCCAATGTCAAACTGCATGCCATCACCTCCCGCAAGGAAGAGGGAATGCCTGTATCGGACATGTTCCCCAATCTGCGCGGACATGTCGATCTGGCTTTTTCCACGCCAGAACATGCGGCGCTTACAGAGTGCGATGTCGTCTTTTTTGCCACGCCTCATGGTGTTGCCATGTCGCAGGCGCGTGAGCTGATCGACGCGGGCGTCAAAATTATCGATCTGGCGGCCGATTTTCGTCTGCAGGACACCGCCGTCTTTGAAAAGTGGTACAAAATGCCGCACAGTTGCCCCGATATTCTGCGTGACAGCGCCTATGGTCTGGTGGAACTGAACCGTGACAAGATTGGCGGCGCAACGGTTATTGGAAATCCTGGGTGCTATCCGACCACCGTCATTCTGGGCCTGGCGCCGCTGATCGAGAAAAAGCTGATCAATATTGACAACATTATCGCCGACTGCAAATCCGGCGTGTCGGGTGCCGGGCGCAAGGCCGAGGTCAGCACCCTTTTTTCCGAGGCGGGCGATAACTTCAAGGCGTACGGTGTAGCGGGGCACCGTCACCATCCCGAAATTACCGAACAGTTAAGCGCAATGGCACAGGAACCGGTCAATCTGATGTTCGTGCCCCATCTGGTTCCCATGATTCGCGGCATGCTTTCCACCATTTATGTCACGATCAAGGACGAAGCGCTGGACACCGATTTCCAGGAGCTGTACGAGACCCGTTACGCCGACGAACAGTTTGTGGATGTGATGCCGGCGGGCAGTCAGCCCGAAACCCGCTCCGTAAGGGCGTCCAACACCCTGCGCATTGCGGTGCATCGCCCGGGCAACGGTAAACAGCTAATTATCATTGCTATTCAGGATAATCTGGTCAAAGGGGCTGCCGGGCAGGCAGTACAGAATATGAATCTGCTTTTCGGACTGCCAGAGCAGACAGGTCTGGGGGCCGTGGCCATTCTTCCCTGATCTGGCGGACCGCTTCCATGATTGCACGCACTTTTCTGTTTCTCGTCGGAGTCGGCCTGGGAGGCGGCGCTGCGTATTACTACACGCACAATATGATGCAACGGGAAATGCTTAGCCAGAAAACCGAACTGTCTGAGCAGTTGTCCCACACGTTACTGCAGGAAAAAATCAAATTGACCGCGCTTCAGAGCCGGCTTGATACCTCCGAGGCGCAGCTGTCAATCGAAAAGGCCACCATAGCCGAGTACGAAAAGCAGGTCAAAAAATTGCAGGATGACCTTTCCCGTACGTCTGAGCAGTTGTCGTTCTACGATGAGCTGGTGCCGGCCGGTCCCCAGGGAGCAGTGAGTGTAAGAGGCTTTGATGCGCTTCTGGAAGGCCAGCGAGTGCGTTTCAAGGTGCTGGTTTCGCGGCAGGCTGCGGCCGGCACCGTGTTCAAGGGTGAACTCAAGTTAACGGCTAGCGGATTACTCAAGGGTGAAGAGACCACAGTAGATCTGGTGCCCGACACGATCGAGCATGCCAGTACCGGATCGGACAGCATTCCCTCTGTGACGGACTTGAAAAAGATTCCGCCGGCCCCCATATTGAAACTGGATTTCGAGACCATTCAGCGGATTCAGGGCCTGTTGATGTTCCCCGAAGGTTTCGTTCCCCAAAAGATCACCATGCGTGTTCTCGAAGGCAACACCGTACGGGTGTCACGAACCACCGAACTGTCTTCCTGATTGCGCCATATGGTAAAATGAATTTCTGCTAACGGTGGCTGTATCCCACCAGGAGTCTAAAAAATGAGCACTGTTCTCGAATCTGTCGATCTTCAAGCCCCTCCTTCTCCGCTGCTTTTTACCGAGGCTGCGGCAACCAAGGTCAAGGACCTGCTTATTGACGAAGGGAATCCCGACCTCAAACTGCGCGTATTTGTGCAGGGTGGCGGCTGTTCCGGTTTTCAGTACGGTTTTACGTTTGACGAGGTCGTCAATGAAGACGACACGACAATCGACAAAAACGGCGTCCAATTGCTGGTTGATCCAATGAGCTTCCAGTATCTGGTCGGTGCAGAAATCGATTACAAGGAAGATATCGAAGGTTCACAATTTGTGATCCGCAATCCGAACGCCAGCACCACTTGCGGTTGCGGTTCGTCCTTCTCCGTCTAAGTCAGAAGCTGAAACGGACGGCTGATCGCCTCAGTGCCGGGGTTTCTGTGTACACTCGCGCTGAAGCGCCACACACACTGAAATTTTGCGTATTCGCTGGCGGGCCGACCGCCATTTTCAGTTTATCCGCGTTTGGCACATCACTATTTGGCAAACAAATAGTGTTGCTGTGAAGTGATAAAAATCCGGCTCCCTCATGGGAGGGCCGGATTTTTTATTGGATTTGTGTGTGAGGTCAGTGGCCTCGATCTTGCGGTATGAGCACGCTCAGGGTCAAACCTGTTACGCCGGATACAGGCAGCCCAGTATGGTTTTGTGTCTTGCCCCTGTCACCGAGGGTGTGCCTGCCTTGTGGCCTGTGAGAAACGCATGAGCAAGCCATGCGAAAGCCAGGGCCTCCATCGACTGTGATGGAATACCATAAGCGTCACTGGTGCTCAGTTGCACGCCAGGCAAGCGTGACGCCAGTTCCCGGAGCAGGGCGCGGTTACCGGTGCCGCCGCCACAGACAATCAGGGTCTGGCAATCGGCGGCATGGGCTTGAATCGCCTGAGCAACGGTTTGGGCCGTGAAGGCCCGTAACGTCGCCTGCACATCCTGCGGCGAAATGGACGCGAAGCCTTCCAGTCTTGCCTGCAGCCATTGCTGGTTAAACAGATCCCGTCCGGTGGACTTGGGCGGGGGCAATTGCAGCCAGGGTTCATGTTCCAGCAGAGTCTGCAGCAGCAATGGGTGGATATTTCCCCCCGCGGACCAGGCGCCGTCCTCGTCATATGGCTTTCCCGTGTGGGTCAGGCACCACAAGTCCAGCAACACGTTGGCAGGGCCCGTATCAAAGCCGATTACGTCGTGACCGGGACGCAGGATACTAACGTTTGCAATCCCGCCCAGGTTCAGAGCGGTCACGGTATGATCGCCGGCGAACATTGCCTCATGAAAAGCGGGCACCAGTGGCGCGCCCTGGCCGCCTGCCGCCACATCCCGGCTACGGAAATCGGCAACGACAGCGATTCCCGTATTTTCAGCCAGGCGTGCAGGGGCATTCAATTGAAGAGTAAAACCCAACTCGGGCCGATGTCTGACGGTCTGTCCGTGTGCGCCAATCGCCTCTACCTGGGAGGCTGCGAGATTCGCCTGCTGCAGCAGATCCCGCACGACATCGGTATACAGGTCAGCAAGCTCGCAGCTGGCGATGGCGGCCCGCTCCAGTTCATTTGACCCCGCCTGGTTCAGATCCAGCAGATTCTGCCGCAGCCCGGGCGGCATGGGGCGGGAAGCGAAGGAGATAATTTGCGGTCGTTCATTGCCATGGAACGAGGCCAGCACCCCATCGGCGCCATCGGTACTGGTGCCGGACATCAAACCGATCAAATAGCGGGGTTCCTGAGCTTGAGTCATAAGCATCTGCGTGGCCGAAAAGGGTATAATTTAACATTGAAATTTGCGCAAAAGGGCGTTTATACGCTTGGTTTCACTGCCAAAGCTCCACTTAGACCTTTCTGCCCGCGCCCAGGAATCCAAAAATCTATGTCATCGCCAGAAACACCCATCAGTCCGGAAGTCGAAAATGATCTGAAAACAGTCCTGCGAGGCTGTGACGAACTGCTGGTTCAATCCGAATTTGCCGTCAAACTGCAAAACAGCCGTAACACCGGTACGCCGTTGCGTATCAAACTGGGTCTGGACCCAACTGCACCAGACATTCATCTTGGGCACACGGTGGTGCTCAACAAAATGCGCCAGCTTCAGAACATGGGGCATAACGTCATCTTCCTGATCGGTGATTTCACCTCCATGATCGGCGACCCCAGTGGCCGAAACGCCACCCGTCCGCCTCTCACGCGAGAACAGATTGAGGTCAACGCCAAGACGTACTACGAGCAGGCAAGCAAGGTACTGGATCCCGCCCGTACAGAAGTGCGTTACAACTCGGAATGGTGCGATCCGTTGGGCGCGCGCGGCATGATTCAGCTGGCTTCCCGCTATACCGTGGCCCGTATGATGGAGCGCGATGACTTCACCAAGCGTTTCAAGGGCGGTATACCCATTTCAGTTCATGAGTTTCTGTACCCCCTCATGCAGGGTTACGATTCCGTCGCGCTCAAGGCCGACCTGGAATTGGGGGGTACCGACCAGAAGTTCAACCTGCTGGTGGGGCGTGAACTGCAAAAAGAATACGGCCAGCCTGCCCAGTGCATTCTGACCATGCCGTTGCTCGAAGGGCTGGACGGCGTAGAAAAAATGTCCAAGTCCAAGAACAACTATATTGGCATCACCGAAACGCCTGACTCCATGTTTGGCAAGCTCATGTCCATTTCCGATACATTAATGTGGCGTTATTATGAATTACTTTCATTCAAGTCTCTGCAGGACATTGCTACACTTGCGCAACAGGTCAAAGAGGGCAGAAATCCACGTGACGTGAAGGTCGAACTGGCGCAGGAAATTATCGCGCGCTTTCACTCCGAAGCCGATGCTCGCACTGCGCTTGCCAATTTCGAAGCCCGGTTCCGTGATGGCGCCATACCCGAAGAGATGCCGGAAATCAACCTTGGCCCCGCGCCGCTGGGTATCCTGCGTATTCTGAAGGAAGCGGGCCTTGCCAGTTCAGGCACCGAAGCGGGCCGCAATGTACAGCAGGGAGGGGTGCGGGTCGATTCCCAGCGTGTAGAAGACAAGAATCTTCAGCTGGGCGCCGGCACCTATGTGGTACAGGTTGGGAAACGCAAATTCGCTCGGGTTACCGTGAGCGCCTGACGGGATTGTGCCTGCCCTGGATGATCCAGGACGGCTATTTTCTCCGGCTCCCGGTCACTTAGCGTACTCACGAACAAGGGGCAGGCGTTCGAATTATCTGCCTTTTGTTCATTCGCGCCACAAGCGCATTTTGATCTGTTTTTACTGTATATGAAGGGGATGTCATGAAAATCAGCAGCCAGTCATTTGAAAATGAAAAAGCAATCAAGCCGGTCAACGCTTTCGCCAAGCCGGATGCCCAGGCGCATATGATACTGTCGGACAACAAAAACCCTCACCTGGCGTGGTCCGATGCACCCGAAGGAACGCGTTCTTTCGTTATATTGTGCGTAGACAAAGACGTGCCCAGCAAACCTGATGATGTGAACCAGGCCGACCGGGAGGTACCCGCTACGCTGCCGCGGGTAGATTTCTACCATTGGGGCCTGATCGATATTCCGGCAGACACCAATGAAATTGCCGAAGGCGAATTCTCCAACGGTGTCACGCCCAAAGGAAAGAGTGGTCCCATGGCAGCAAAAGACATGCGTCAGGGGATCAATGATTTCACCAACTGGTTCGCCGGCGACCACGATATGAAAGGCGACTACTTCGGCTACGACGGTCCATGTCCGCCTTTTAACGACGCGTTGGTGCACCGATACTACTTCACTGTCTATGCGCTGGATATCGACAAACTCCCGCTAACCGGCAGCTTCACCTGCGCCGACGTGGCAGAAGCCATTACGCCGCACGTTCTGGACAAGGCGACTATCATGGGCCTTTATTCCCTGAACCCCAAAGTTTCATTTTAAATTTTAATCACTTACGCGATTTATATAGGATACGTTATGTTTGACCGCTCGCTAACTCTTGACAAGGTAGATCCTGAACTCTGGAGTGCCATTCAAAAGGAAAACACGCGTCAGGAGCAGCACATCGAGCTGATTGCTTCTGAGAACTACACCAGTCCTGCTGTCATGCAGGCCCAGGGTACACAGCTGACCAACAAATATGCGGAAGGCTATCCCGGCAAACGCTATTACGGCGGTTGCGAATTCGTGGATATCGCAGAAGAGCTGGCGATCAAACGCCTGAAAGAACTGTTTGGCGCGGAAGCGGTCAACGTACAGCCAAACTCCGGCTCACAGGCCAATCAGGGCGTATACATGGCTGTACTCAAGCCCGGTGACACCGTGCTTGGCATGAGCCTGGCAGAAGGCGGTCACCTCACTCATGGCGCATCAGTCAATGCTTCGGGTAAACTGTACAACTTCATTCCTTACGGTCTGGACGACAACGAAGTGCTCGACTATGCGCAAGTGGAGCAGCTGGCCAAAGAGCACAAGCCTAAAATGATTGTGGCAGGTGCATCTGCCTACTCCCTGAAAATCGATTTTGAGCGCCTGGCCAACATCGCCCGTGAGAACAATGCCTACCTAATGGTCGATATCGCTCACTATGCAGGCCTGGTTGCCGGTGGTCAGTATCCCAATCCGGTTCCTCATGCAGATTTCGTCACGTCCACTACGCACAAATCTCTGCGTGGTCCGCGCGGTGGCGTCATCATGATGAAAGCCGAGCATGAGAAAATCATCAACTCTGCCATCTTCCCCGGCATTCAGGGTGGCCCGCTTATGCACGTGATTGCCGGCAAGGCCGTCGCGTTCAAGGAGGCTCTCAGGCCCGAGTTTTCCGACTATGCTCGCCAGGTTGTGGCCAACGCCAAGGTGCTGGCTGATACGCTGGTCAAACGCGGACTGCGTATCGTTTCCGGTAAAACAGAAAGCCACGTCATGCTGGTCGATCTGCGCGCCAAAGGTATCACAGGCAAGGTCGCAGAAGCCCGCCTGGGTGAGGCTCATATCACGGTCAACAAAAACGCCATTCCGAATGACCCGGAAAAACCGTTTGTTACCAGCGGCATCCGTCTTGGCACCCCTGCCATGACGACCCGCGGATTTACCGAAACCGAAGCGGAGCTGACTGCCAATCTTATTGCCGATGTCCTGGATAATCCTGATGACGAGGCCAATATCGCAGCCGTTCGTGCTAAAGTGAACGAACTTACTGCGCGTTTCCCGGTTTATAAATAAGCCACGCGTATCTTCAACGCAATAACCTTATTGCCCGGCACAGGACTTCTGCAATATGAAATGCCCGTTTTGTTCACACCACGATACACAGGTTATGGACTCGCGGGTATCAGAAGAAGGCGATACGATCCGTCGCCGCCGCCGATGCCTGTCCTGTGACCGGCGCTTCACGACTTACGAGCGCATTGAACTGGCCATGCCTGCCGTGGTCAAGCGCAACGGCACCCGGGTAGAATTCGATCCTGCAAAATTGCAGGCCAGCTTGCGACTGGCGCTGCGCAAGCGGCCGGTCAGCACCGAACTGCTGGAGCGCGCGGTGGCACGCATCCAGGAGTCCCTGCTCAATACTGCAGAAAAGGAAGTCTCTACCGATCATATCGGCGAACTTGTCATGAGTGAACTGAAACAGCTTGATCAGGTTGCGTACGTCCGTTTCGCCTCGGTATACAAAAGTTTCCAGGATATCGAAGAGTTCGTCAATGCCATCAAGGAAATGCAAAAACCGGTGAAGCCGCACCACACCACAGGCCGTCAGGATTCCACCAGCGACACATGACACTTGTCATCAGACGGTGATGACGGCCCTGTATCCTGGACGCTGCGCCTGGCGCACTTTGCCATCGGGAAATTGCTTATGAATGATCTGGAATATATGAACCGGGCGCTGGAATTGGCGCGCAGCGTGATGTTCAGCACGAGCCCCAATCCTCGAGTGGGCTGCATCATCGTAAAAAACCATCAGATTCTGGGCGAGGGCGCGACACAGCCACCCGGCGGGCCGCATGCTGAAATCTGCGCCATCCGTGATGCTCAGGTGCGGGGTCATGACCTTCGCGGCGCAACTTTCTATGTCACGCTCGAACCCTGCAGCCACCATGGCCGCACGCCACCCTGCGTAGATGCCTTGCTCGCCGCCGAACCTGCCCGTGTGGTCATCGCAGCCCGGGACCCCAACCCGCTAGTCAGTGGCGCCGGTATCAGAAAGCTGCGCGACGCTGGTGTCACGGTAGAAACTGGCATGGGACTAGATCAGGCGCTGGATATTAATCCGGGCTTTGTCTCCCGTATGAGCATACAGCGTCCCTGGGTGCGCATGAAAATTGCCAGCACGCTGGACGGTAAAGTTGCTCTTAACAATGGCCGCTCACAATGGATAACAGGAGCCGAGGCACGGACTGACGGCCATCATTGGCGAGCCCGTGCCTGTGTGATCCTGACGGGTTCTGGTACCGTCTCCGACGACGATCCCTTGCTCACCGTACGTGATATCGACACACCCAGACAGCCCATCCGGGCGGTAATCGACAGCCAGTTTGCCGTTGACGAAGACGCTCGACTGTTTGACGGCGGACCGGTATGGGTTTTCGTGACCGAATACAACGAGGCCAAGGCAGCACGTCTGGCAGAGCGCAATGTCCGCGTTATCACCGTCAATGAAAAAAACCGACATGTCGATCTGAAAGCGGTCATGGCCTGGATGGGTCAGCAGGACATTAACGAAGTCCATGTCGAAGCCGGCCCCGGTCTGAATGGCGCACTTCTGCAGGCAGGGTGCGTGGACGAACTTCTCGTATACATGGCCCCGAAAATCCTGGGCGATGCCCGTGCTGCCGTACAGCACACCCCATTTACCGTATTGGCCGACGCCTATCGCTTCGCGTTCTTCGACACCGCCTGCTGCGGAGAAGATTTGCGACTGCGTGCCCGACTGCCGATGCGCTGGAATCAATTACAATTGCAATCGGGCGACACAGTGCCCGATACGGAGTAAAAGATGTTCACAGGAATTATCAGCGGCGTTGGCCGCATCAGCGAAGTCAAACCCGCCGGCACCAGCGCCGACGATGGCGTCCATCTGACCATCGAAGCCAACAACTTCGATTTGGCTGGTATTGGCCTGGGAGACTCTATCGCCGTGCAGGGTGCCTGCATGACTGTGGTCTCGCTGGGCGAAGGGACTTTCCAGATCGACGTCTCGCGCGAGAGTCTGAATAAAACCGCCGGACTGGATCAGCCAGGAGAAGTCAACCTGGAGCGATCTCTCAAATTGGGCGACTCGCTTGACGGTCACCTGGTCTCGGGCCATGTGGATGGCATGGGGCAGGTCACAACATTTGAAGAAGTGGGCGAATCGCACGAGTTGCGCATCCAGGTTCCCGCCGCACTGTCGCGCTACCTGGCATACAAAGGTTCCGTCACGGTAAACGGCGTCAGCCTGACCGTCAATTCAGTCGACGACAACGCAGACGGATGCGAAATTAGCATCAATATCATCCCCCACACTCTGCAGGTCACCACCCTTAAACACCTGAAAGCAGGCACAAAAGTCAATCTTGAGATCGATATGATTGCGCGTTATGTGGAAAGAATGCTAAAATAGCAGGCTAATTTGAGATCGGACGGTTGTTGAAGCTGTTTGCCGGTTTTGGGTCTCAAAGACAGAGTTCTATCAACCAGGATGGTGGTCAAGTGGTATTGAAGACCGCGATCCGGTTAAGGGTTCTAAAGAAGCAGGGTCGGTGGCCGAGTGGCTGAAGGCGCACGCTTGGAAAGCGTGTATACGGTAACGTATCGGGGGTTCGAATCCCCCCCAACCCGCCAGACTTGTATACGTTAAGTAATGTATAAATACGAAATACCCCGTGAATTCAATGAATTGCGGGGTTTTTTATTGCCTGTTTGGTTGTATTAGGATGCAAAGGTAGGCTTGAAGATGCCACCAATTGACGGTATAAATGGCGGTATCTCGATATACCCTCAATTGCAGATACCGTCAGATGAGTCTAAAAGATACTGAAATCAAACATGCCAAGCCAAAAGACAAGCCCTATAAGCTGGTCGATGGCGGTGGCCTTTACCTGTACGTTACCGCCGCAGGTGGAAAATACTGGCGGTATGATTATCGATACGTTGGAAAGCGTAAAACATTGCAAAACTAAGTCGTATCTATCACCATTTAAAAGTCGCCGATATATTTCAATACTAAAAAATATAGGAATGGATCACAGTTGCGATTCCGGCCAGTGCGAGAGCGAGAACAGTCGGCGTAAATGGATTTTTAAATTTATATGTTATGCCCTTAATTAGATAATGTATAAACTGTGCAGCAAAGATTAATACTACTGCTATTGAAAAAAAATGTATCCAGCGCATACTAATCCCTATTTTTAGAAAGTTCAGTAGTTTCCACTATCTTCACAGTAGTTGTTTCCGTCTTGTGGTTGAATAGTAAAAGCTCCAGTGAGGGCACCGATAGCATATGCAGCATTCATGGAATGAAGAAGTTTCTTTGTTACAAAAGGCTGCGACTTTCTCCCCGCCACTTATTGAGGCAATAGCTCTTTCAGCAGCAGCTAAACCGAGCTCAGTCCAGGAAAATTATTGACCTCCGTATACCAAACCGGCATATCCAACAGCACCGACAATGGCGCCGCCTACCATCACAGGTACTTGACCAGCAGAACCTGAGACTAAGTCGAACTCTTTAATCGTTAATTCACGCATAAAATTTACTCACTTGTAAAAATATTCTCAGTATTTCCGTCTCTACTGAAGTAATTTTTCTCAAGGCGGCATCTATGCTACCTAACAATATAAATAAGCTCATTGAGATGGATTAGGATTCTGGCTAATAAGAACCTAAGTTACCGAAATCGCTATTTTCGCCACACGACTGGCATGTTGCAGCGTTTCGAAGCGATGGCGATGGGCTCATTTGTACTAGCTCAAACATGATCTGACAGTTACCCGTTTGTAATGCAGTGTCTGTCAGATTAGATTTGGTTCACATTCTTCGATTCCCAAACCGCCTTACCCTCAAGCAAGGTCTGCATTGGCGTTCTG
>JAEWEV010000014.1 GCA_023389155.1 Pseudomonadota bacterium | reverse complement strand
TTCAAGGGTTCGAGCTTACCGATGAGATAGATCATGGCAAAGGATGACGTCATACAAATGCAGGGTGAGGTTGTCGAGAACCTCCCAAACGCCACTTTTCGTGTAAAGCTCGAAAACGGACATGTGGTTTTAGGCCACATTTCCGGCAAGATGCGAATGCACTATATTCGGATTCTTCCGGGTGACAAGGTAACAGTAGAGCTCACACCCTATGACCTGTCTCGCGCAAGAATCGTCTTCCGCTCCAAATAAGCGGAAACAAAACTAGGAGTCAACCATGAAGGTAATGGCATCGGTAAAAAAGATCTGCCGTAATTGCAAGATCATTAAACGACACGGAGTTGTACGAGTAATTTGTACAGATCCACGTCACAAGCAGCGCCAGGGTTAATCCTGACGCATCGACTTAACGAGGAACAGACATGGCCCGTATAGCTGGCATTAACATTCCGCCGCATCAGCATGCAGAAATCGGTCTGACCGCTATCTTCGGCATCGGACGCACACGCTCTCGCAAAATCTGCGAATCAGCCGGTGTGGCCTTTGACAAGAAAGTGAAAGATCTGACAGATGCAGAACTCGAAAAAATCCGTGAACAGATTGCTCAGTTCACGGTCGAGGGTGATTTGCGTCGTGAAGTACAACTTTCGATTAAACGTCTGATCGACCTGGGTACCTACCGTGGTCTGCGTCATAAACGTGGTCTGCCCGTTCGCGGCCAGCGCACACGTACAAACGCACGTACACGCAAGGGCCCACGTCGTTCAGCACAATCACTGAAGAAATAATCGGGGTAGATTATGGCGAAAGCTTCTGGCGGCGCTGCACGCGCACGCAAAAAAATCAGAAAGGTTGTATCGGACGGTATCGCACACGTTCATGCATCTTTCAACAATACAATCATCACAATTACTGACCGTCAAGGCAATGCCTTGTCATGGGCGACGTCGGGTGGCGCGGGCTTTAAAGGCTCTCGTAAATCGACGCCTTTTGCAGCGCAGGTTGCAGCCGAGTCAGCGGGCCGTGTAGCATTGGAATATGGTATCAAAACACTGGAAGTACGCATCAAGGGCCCTGGTCCTGGTCGTGAATCTTCAGTGCGTGCATTGAATGCACTGGGTATCAAAATCTCCAGTATCTCAGACATCACGCCAGTCCCGCATAACGGTTGCCGCCCTCCTAAACGTCGTCGTATCTAATTTAGCAAGGGAAAAAAATGGCACGATATACTGGACCAAAATGCAAACTTTCGCGTCGCGAAGGCATTGATCTGTTCCTGAAAAGCGCACGTCGTTCACTCGACTCCAAATGCAAGCTTGATTCCAAACCCGGTCAGCACGGCCGCACTTCCGGTGCCCGTACGTCCGACTACGGCCTGCAACTGCGTGAAAAGCAAAAACTGAAACGTATGTACGGTGTGCTTGAAAAGCAATTCCGTAAATACTTCGCTGAAGCTGAGCGTCGCCGTGGCAACACTGGCGAGACCCTGATTCAGTTGCTCGAATCACGCCTGGACAACGTCGTATACCGTATGGGTTACGGTTCGACACGTGCGGAAGCCCGTCAACTGGTTGCACACGGTGCAATCGAGCTGAACGGCCACAAGGCAGACATTCCATCAATGCTCGTTAGCAATGGTGATGTCGTCTCTGTTCGTGAAAAATCCAAAAACCAGGCTCGTATCAAAGAGTCTATGGAACTGGCATCCGGCAACGGTCTGCCACAGTGGGTTGAAGTGGACACCAGCAAACTGACAGGTACCTTCAAACAGGTGCCGGACCGCGCTGATGTCGCTCGTGATATCAACGAATCCATGATCGTCGAGCTGTACTCACGTTAATGCAATAACGAAAGCAGGGAACCATTACGGTTTCCTGTTTTTTGTCCCTCCAAGCAGTTTTTATCTTATCCATCAGCCTTATCGGTGTAACGAGCCGAGGGTATTGAAAAGGAAATAGAGCTATGTCTCAAGGTTTTTTGAAACCCCGTTCCATTGAAGTCACACCGGTTACCGACAACCACGCCAAAGTGGTCATGGAGCCGTTCGAACGTGGTTATGGCCACACACTGGGCAATGCGCTGCGTCGCATTCTGCTGTCTTCCATGACAGGCTTTGCACCTACAGAAGTGCAGATTACAGGTGTGGTGCACGAGTACTCTACGCTGACAGGCGTGCGTGAAGATGTCGTTGACATCGTTCTGAACCTGAAGGGCATTGTATTCAAACTGAACAATCGTGAAGAAGTGACCGTCACACTGCGCAAATCTGGTTCCGGTCCGGTTCTTGCCAGCGACATCGATCTGCCTCACGACGTAGAAATCATCAATCCGAACCATCTGATTGCGACGCTGACCGATAACGGTAAGCTCGAAATGCAGATCAAGATTGAACAGGGTCGTGGTTATGTCGCCGGCAACATGCGTGCGCTGAGCGATGAACGTTCACACACCATCGGCCGCATCCAGATGGATGCCTCTTTCAGCCCGGTTCGCCGCGTCAGCTATGCTGTCGAAAGCGCCCGTGTGGAACAGCGTACCGACCTGGACAAACTGATTCTTGATATCGAAACCAACGGCGTGATTTCTCCTGAAGAAGCCGTACGTCAGTCGGCTCGTATCCTGATGGACCAGATTTCCGTGTTCGCCGCTCTCGAAGGCGCCAGCGATACATTCGAAACACCCGTTCGCGGCGTACCGCAAATTGATCCGGTCCTGCTGCGTCCTGTTGACGATCTCGAACTTACCGTTCGTTCCGCCAACTGCCTGAAAGCCGAAAATATCTATTACATCGGTGATCTGATCCAGCGTA
Source organism: Pseudomonadota bacterium (assembly GCA_023389155.1). Taxonomy (GTDB): domain Bacteria; phylum Pseudomonadota; class Gammaproteobacteria; order Burkholderiales; family Burkholderiaceae_B; genus Advenella. Next base: position 41,300 of record JAEWEV010000014.1, on the reverse strand, counting down.
CCGAAAACGAACTGCTCAAAACGCCAAACCTGGGCCGTAAGTCTTTGAACGAAATCAAGGAAGTACTGGCTGCACGCGGCTTGACCCTGGGCATGAAGCTGGAAAGCTGGCCACCACTGGGCCTTGAGCGTCCCTGATATCTGATTTGACCGGTTTTGGGTGCAAGCCTGGAACCCGTCAGCGCTTTGGCGCACAATTGTTGTAGAATAGCTGGTTCTCTCGCCAGAGAGCCGGACAAAACGGATGGAATCAGCATCGTCATAACGACATCCTGATTCCATCTTTATGCCAACCGGACCGCCTGTTATGACAACTGTCATAGCAGGATAGAAGAGCCGGTCAACAGGCGGCACTTGCCGTCTTTTAACCTAGATTCAAAGGAAATTATCATGCGTCACCGTAGTGGTTTACGTAAGCTGAACCGTACCAGCAGCCATCGCCTGGCGATGTTCCGCAACATGTCTGTATCTCTGATCCAGCATGAAGCGATCAAAACGACATTGCCTAAAGCAAAAGAGCTGCGTCGTGTTATTGAGCCTCTTATCACACTGGCCAAAGAGCCAACCCTGGCCAACAAACGCCTGGCATTCGCCCGTCTGCGCGACCGTGATGCCGTCGTCAAACTGTTTGCCGAGATTGGTCCCCGCTACAAAGAGCGCAACGGTGGTTACACTCGCGTTCTGAAAATGGGCTTCCGTCAGGGCGATAACGCTCCAATGGCATTCATGGAACTGGTTGACCGTCCCGAAGTCGCTGACGAAGTGGTAGACGCCGAGTAAGGCTCGTACCGCCAGTCGACAGCCGGTGCCCAGGCATCGGTGGACTGCAGTATTTCTTTGCCTGCCGGTTTTCACAGGCTGGCTGCAAAAGGCATCTGGTTCGCCAGATGCCTTTTTTTACTTTCGGACTCGCGCCTGCGGCAGGCTATCATGCCCCTCCCGACGCATACCCGGCTGGATCACAAGCCAATCATTCCATCATCGACAACGGTTTCACTGCCTCGCATGTAAGTGGGCTAGTCAGACAGAAGAAGGATTGCCGCGCCGGCAATCTCCGGCGGTTTGCCGACTCGACCAATTGGAACAAGTGAAGTGATGCTGTCCATGAAACCCTTGTTCTTTTTGCTGCGCCTGATTTTTTCAGAATCATGACAGGCATGGGCGCGCTACAATATGGCCTGCAAAAAATTCCCCCTCTCCTTTCCCACCAGGAACGAACAATGCGTGCTTCGTCTGTGTCAGGTCTTGCTGCGTCCGCAGAACGTGACTCCCAAAAAAATGCCAGAAAAGCCATCTGGGCCTCGTCCATCGGCTATGCCCTGGACGGGTTTGATCTGCTGATCCTGGGCTTTATTCTGGCCGCAGTCAGTGCGGGTCTGGGCCTGAGCAGCACCGAAGCGGGTTCTTTGGTCACCTGGACGCTGGTGGGTGCGGTAATCGGCGGTATTGGCTTCGGGTTGCTTAGCGATATCTACGGGCGGGTGCGCGTACTCACCTGGACCATTCTGCTGTTCGCCGTTTTTACCGGCATGTGTGCGCTGGCGCAAGGATACTGGGACTTGCTGGTGTATCGCACCATCGCGGGTCTGGGTCTGGGCGGAGAGTTCGGCATTGGCATGGCGCTGGCTACCGAGGCCTGTCGTCCATCGGAGCGTGCACGCGTCTCGTCCTATGTCGGTTTGGGCTGGCAGGCTGGCGTGCTGGCAGCGGCGCTGCTCACCCCCCTGTTGCTCCCTGTCATTGGCTGGCGCGGCATGTTTGCCGTGGGTGTACTGCCGGCCATTGTGTCTTTCGTGGTCCGATCCTATATCGGTGAACCCGAGCAGTTTCTCAAGTCAACACCTGTGGCACGTTCATTTACGCTGGCGCCTCTCAAACTGCTGGTCAAGGATGCAGAGACGCTGCGGCGTAGCCTGGGTGTCATCATTCTCTGCTCGGTGCAAAACTTCGGCTATTACGGTCTGATGATCTGGATGCCGTCATATCTGTCCACGCAGTTTGGTTATTCGCTCACCAAATCCGCAAGCTGGACGGCCATGACCGTCGTGGGCATGAGCCTGGGTATCTGGCTTTTCGGGCAACTGGCTGACCGCATCGGTCGACGGCCCAGCTTTCTGATCTATCAGATCGGCGCCGTGATCATGGTCTTCGTTTACTCCCAGCTTCAGTCGCCCGCAGCGCTGCTTTGGGGCGGGGCCCTCATGGGTGTATTCGTCAATGGTATGATAGGTGGATACGGAGCCTTGATTTCCGAACTTTATCCCGTGACAGCCAGGGCCACGGCACAAAACGTGCTGTTCAATATCGGCCGGGCGGTCGGTGGCTTTGGTCCGGTAGTGGTTGGCGCACTTGCCGCGGCGTATTCCTTTGAAGTCGCGCTGGGTCTGCTGGCGTCCCTTTATGTGCTGGATATTCTTGCCACGCTGTTTCTGATTCCCGAACGCAAGGGGATGGCGCTGGAGTAGTGTCAATTTTGTACTCAGGAGGCTTTTTATGACAACCGACTGCGTGGTCATGATGACTACCGTGCCGGATCTGCTGCTGGCAAAACGGATCGCCCATGTCCTGGTAGAGGAGCGTCTGGCCGCCTGCGTGAACTTAAGCCCCATTGGACTGTCTATCTATTTGTGGAACGAAAACCTTGAAGGGACAGAGGAAATCACGCTAACCATCAAAACCTCCAGCCAGGCCAGCCTGCGCTGCCAGGAGCGGATTGTCCAGCTGCATCCCTACGATGTTCCCGAAATTCTCATTCTGCCCGTCTCTGGCGGGCATGTGCCGTATCTGGACTGGATACGGGCGCAAACATCGATATAGAGAGTACGTGTGTTCATGTTGTCCGATTTGAAGCGCCGCGGTACGTGGCTGATGTGGCTCGTGGCGTTGCTGCTAATCCTCGTGGCGCCGCTGGCGCATGCTGAAGAGGAGTTCCTGGATCCGGAACAGGCGTTTGTCTTTTCCGCACAAATGCAGTCTCCATCGCAGCTGCGCATCGACTATCGGATCGCGCCGAAGTACTACATGTATCATGAACGCTTCGAATTCCATGTCAAGGACGACACAGATGAGTCCCAGGCTCGCGCGTTGCTCGGTACACCGGTGTTTCCGAAGGGAGAGGTCAAGTATGATCCTACCTTCGATAAAAACATGGAAGTCTTTCACAATCAGGTGAGCATCCGGATTCCCTTCCAGAAACAGACCACGGCGTTTACGCTGCAGGTGATCGGGCAGGGCTGCGCCGATGCAGGATTGTGTTATCCACCCATGACCTATGAAGTCGATCTTGAGCCTGCGCCCGGCGGCGGATTGAGCATCACAGGCGGCAGCACAGGTGTGATCAAAGGTGTAGCGCCGGTAGGGGCCGTCAGTGCGTCTTCCGGTGATCAGGTAGCGGCCTCCCGCGGGCCCACTTCCAGCGCGTCCTCCTCCAGCCCTTCCGCCAGTCAGCCCTCTTCTTCCTCTTCCTCTGCGGATCTTACCCGCACGCTGACCGGCGCTACGGATGGCGAACCGTCTGGTCAGGGTGGATCGACCCGCGCCTCAGCCGGCTCCCTGTTTGATGCCGGTGATACGACCATTGCCGGCTGGCTTTCCGAAGCGGGCGTACTTCGTATTCTTCTGATCTGTTTTGCGCTGGGCGTCGTGCTGTCCTTTACGCCTTGCGTATTGCCTATGCTGCCCATTCTGCTCTCGGTGATTGTTGGTGACCAGAAAGCGCGCGGCGGGGTACCTTCCAGGGGCCGCGGCTTTGCGCTGACGCTGATGTACGTGCTTGGCACTGCGATTGTCTATACACTGCTAGGTATTGCTGCTGCCTCGGTCGGCTCAGTCCTGGCCGCCTGGATACAAAACCCCTGGGTTCTTTCAGCCTTTGCGCTGGTACTGATCATCCTTGCCATTGGCATGTTCGGGGCGTTCAACATCCAGGTGCCGGTGTCGCTGCAAACGTCCCTGAACAATAAGGTGTCGCGGTTGCCCGGTGGTCGTTACGGCGGCGCCCTCGGTATGGGCATGCTGTCTGCGCTTATTTGCGGACCCTGCGTAGCGGCGCCGCTGGCGGGGATTCTGCTTTTCATCTCCCAGACCGGCAATGTCGTGCTGGGCGGACTGGCGCTGTTTGTGCTAGCCTGGGGTCAGGGTGCCTCGCTGCTGATTCTGGGCGCCACATCCGGGGCATTGATGCCTAAGGCCGGTCCCTGGATGGAAGGGATCAAGTATTTCTGCGGGCTACTTTTGCTGGCCACGGCATTGTGGATGCTGATGCCCATCATCCCGCTGTGGGCACAGATGCTCGGATGGGCCTTCCTGAGCATGTGCCTGGCGGTATTGCTTGGCGCTTTCCGTTCCGATGCAGATGCGGCAGGCATTGTGGGACCACTGCGCCTGATGCTGCGTGCGCTTGGACTGCTGGCCGCGGCCTGGGCCCTGCTATTGCTCATCGGTCTGGCTACCGGCAGTCGCGATCCCCTTTCACCGCTCAAGGGTATTGCTCAGGTCGATGGCGCAAGCCAGTCGCAGGTGGCGAGCGTGAAGTTTGAACGCGTCACCTCACTGGCCGAGCTTGAATCGCGCATCGCCACGGCCGGCAAGCCAGTCATGCTGGATTTCTATGCCGACTGGTGTATTTCCTGCCACGAAATGGAAAAATTCACCTTCACTGACAGCCGGGTTGCCGGCGTCATGAATCAAATGCTGCTGTTGCAGGCTGATGTGACGGGCAACAATGCCCAAGATCGTGAACTGCTCAAGCGCTTTCGGCTTTTCGGCCCGCCCGGCATTATTTTCTTTGACCGCCAGGGCAGGGAAATGGAGAACAACCGGGTAGTGGGTTTCCAGAAAGCCGACCGGTTCCTGGAAAAACTGCAGCAGGCGCAACGCTAATCAATCCAGCGCCTCTACCGTCTGTCGGGACGATAGCGCCAGTGATTTGGCCATTTGCCGCACCTCGCCCTCGGCTTTTTCCAGGGAGGCGGCCAGCTGCTCACCACCGAACTCATCATATTCAACGCGCGTGCCAACGTGCTGCGTAATCCCTATATAGGCCATGGCGGTAAGCAGCGCAGGCTCGACATGATTCATGTGCGCCAGCGGTTGTCGCTCGGCATAGCCGGTGTCGCCACTGGCAGTCAGCCAGACCAGCGTTTTGTTCATATCGGTCAGCATCGGCCAGTAGGGGATTTGGCCGCGGCTGCGATCAAAGCCAAAGGTACGTCCCACGCGCACGATATTGTCGATATATGCCTTGCACTGGGCGGGCATGCCGAAGTTATACATGGGTACGCCCATTACAATCAGATCCGCGCTGATCAGTTCGTCTATCAGTCGATCACTTTCGCTCAGCGTCTGGATCATCCAGGGCTCCCTCGCGCTTTCAGGCGTAAAAGCGGCGTGTATCCACTTTTCGGTGACAAAGCCTGGTGGCTCGCTGCCGATATCCCGATACAGCACCTGTGTATCGGGATCGTGCTGTCGCCACTGATCAACGAACAGGCGGCTGAGCCGGCGTGTATGAGAGCCGTGGCGGGCCTGGTCGGACCCCCGGCGGCGTGCGCTGGCGTCGATATGCAACAAAGTCGTCATGATTGAGCTCCAATTATCCATGTGAATGACAAAATCATTCTAGAATCAGATAATATGGGCAGACAATGTCATGTTTTTCATGCTAAGCATGAATAAAACTTAATTATTGTGCCGGTAACCCCCCCAGCGTTGCTCCGCGAAAAATCCGACCTCCGGTCAAAGTGGACATTCAATTATGCGCAAGATGCCACCCCTGTCTGCATTACGTGCCTTTGAGGCTGCGGCGCGTCACGCAAGCCTGAAAAAGGCCGCCGAAGAGCTGTTTGTGTCTCCGACCGCCATCAGTCATCAGATCCGCAAGCTGGAGACCCTGATCGGACAGCCTCTGTTTGTCCGCGAAACCCGCCGTGTGCGTTTAACGCCCGCGGCACTGACCCTGTTGCCTGTTCTCAGTCAAAGCTTCGATGCCATAGAAGGGGTGTTTGGCAAGCTCGCGCATCAGCCTGACGATGACTGCCTGAATCTGACGTCCACCCCATCTTTTATCGGTCAGTTTCTGGTACCCAGATTGCTGGCGCTCAAGGAGGATATGCCTGAACTGACGCTGCGCTTTCACGCCGGTGATACACCGGTAGACCTGTCTGCGCAGGGGATGGATGCCGCCATACGTTACGGCAGTGGCAAATATCCTGGGTGTGTAAGTCGGCATTTGTATACGGAATCGTTCGTACCCATGTGCAGTCCGCGCTGCAATATCCGATCGCTGGGGAAGATGCTGCAGGCGCCGCTATTGCATGTGGAATGGCGGTACGATACCCAGATGGCACCGACCTGGCAGCGCTGGGCGACGACACATTCCCAGACTCTCCCGCCGTCTTCGGCACAAACCATTTTCAATGACGATACGCATCTCATCCAGGCCGTGCTGTCCGGCCAGGGTGTGGGTTTGCTCAGCCGGTTTCTGCTGGACAGGGAAGTAAAGGCAGGGTTGCTGGAGTGCCCGGCGAACATGCCACTAGCAGGACGTTCTTTTTATTTTGTCTATCCCGAAACCACCGGCAAGCGCTCGCAACTGGAAACGTTGCTGGCGTGGATTGCAAATGAAATAGCGACGATCCGGGTGTGAAAACACGCCGGATGACAAGGCAGGATAAAGAGAGGATTCAGTCCAGATCAAGCCAGCTGCGGTTTTTTTCCGAAAGTCCGATGCCAGCCCATTTATTTCCCAGCTCGATGACCAGGAGACTGTCGTTGGTGTCAAGGGCAGGAAGCAAGAGTTCGCGTACCTGCGTGACCCCCAGACTGGTTGACACAATATAGCTTGAATCATAGCAGTGCCAGCGGCTGGGGAAATGTTCATCAATCAACTGCTTTAACTTGGTAAATCGGGTACCCAGCAGACGACGGTCGTACGTGATCATCACTTTCATCTCATTTCCCCTGACTATGAAAAAGCATTCCCGATATAGTAATACAAATCCGGGAACATGGGCCAGATACTTGGCGTGCGTAGCGGCGTCATGACCTGTCATTCCTGGTATTGGCGGACGGTTAAAAGGTATCGGGTTGTGCGGGCACAGCTAGCGGTTTCGGGGTTGCCGCGAAAGACTCTGCGGCAGACCAGAGATTCGTGACATTGGCGATGATTTATTTGAGCGGTAAAGGGTGGGTTTGGATGGCTAACGACGCATTTGAACGTTGCGCTAATAATCTGTCACAAGACCCTCGTTTCACCCGCTTTCAATTTGTAAATGGTGCCGTGGCGCTCGCTACACTAGAATTTGTTCTGACTCGTTTGCATAAGCGCGATGATTCCCAATGTTGACAGAGATGTTCATGACAATTGTCTTAGCCAAAAATTCGGTTCGACCCGCAAACACAAGTGAAATAGGCTCACCTGCTGTAGGCGGCCGCAGGATACCCGGGATCGCGAACGCAATGTTTCGCTGTCTCACACGCAGCTTTGCGTCGATGCTTCTTGCCGTCATGGTGCTGCTCTCGTGTCCGGGTATAGCGCTGGCGGCTTTGTCCGCAGAGGATCTGGCGTGGCTCAGTCGCGTCACGTATGGCGTGAACAAGCAGACCGCCGCGAAATACGAAGAACTGGGGCGTGACAAGTTTCTGGAGCAACAGTTGAATCCTCCTGCCAGGGACGTCCTGGATAAGGCAACAGAGGCCAATCTGGCCAGAAATGTGGTAGATATGAACGAGGTCATGGCGGATGTGACCGTGCGTCGTCAGGAGTTTGTCAAAAAAGAGAAGAATCAGAAAAAACGTTCCGAGTTCAACACCAAGATTCGTATCGAAGGAAACAAGGTGCTGGCAGTGGCCAAGCGGCGACACCTGATCCGTGCCATTTATTCTCCATGGCAATTGAAAGAGCAAATGGCCTGGTTCTGGCAAAACCATTTTTCCGTATTCTCCAGTAAGGCGCATATCCGTTTCCAGGTGGGTGACTACGAAGACAATGCCATTAGGCCTCACACGCTGGGAAAATTCAGGGATTTGCTGCTGGCCACCATGACGCATCCGGCTATGCTTGATTATCTTGATGCGTCAAAAAATAAAAAAGGCAAGCCTAATGAAAACTATGCCCGTGAGCTGATGGAGCTGCATACGCTGGGGGTTGGCAGCGGCTACACACAAAAAGATATTACGGAAGTAGCGCGGATCCTGACGGGGATCAGTGTCAATTTCAATCCCCGACCGCCAAAACTGAATAAGAAAGCCAAAAAGGGATTTTTCCGGAAAAACGGGGTTCAATTCTTTCCACGTGATCATGATTTTGGAAGCAAGACAGTGCTTGGCAAAACGATAAAGGGAACCGGTTGGACTGAGATCAAAGCGCTGGCGGATTTGCTGGCTACGCAGCCAGCGACGGCCAAACACATCAGCACTAAGCTTGCGCAGTACTTTGTCGGGGACAAGCCTCCAACCACGCTAATTAAGGCCATGAGCGACCGCTTTCTGAAAACTGACGGTGATATTTCGCAGACGCTCGAAACGCTTTTCAAAAGCAGTGAGTTTCAGGCCTCGCTTAAATCCAAGTTCCGCAGCCCGATGGAAGTGGTTGTATCGACCGCGCGCCTGGCATACGAGGACAGGCAATTGCAGAACTACGGGTCGATTGCCTACTATCTGGATCGCCTGGGACAGGGACTCTACCGCCGCGTCACGCCCGACGGCTATTCCATGCAAAAAAATATGTGGGATGGTTCCAGCCAGCTTTTTAAACGTTTTGAAGCAGTACGTTTCTTGAGTAGTGGCTCGTCGAAATTTTTCCAGTATGGGGATGATTCAGGGAAGATAAAAGGAGCCGTTCCACGGTTGCGCAATGCATTCTTTGAACAGAATATCCAGCCGCATCTGTCGCAAAAAACGCGAGATGTGCTGGCCAAGACAGGAAAGAATCAGGTTTTATGGGATGCCATGCTCTTTTCCTCACCTGAATGGATGAACAGGGAGTTTATAAAATGAACAGACGCGATTTTCTTGCTGCCGGCATGCTGTTTCCGCTGACTGTGAACAGCAGCCAGCTGTTTGCCGCGGAAAGTACGGACATCAAAACACTGGTAATTTTCCTGCGTGGCGCATATGATGCCTGCAATTTTCTGGTGCCGTATACCAGCGACGACTATTACGAAACAAGGCCGCGCATCGCCATCGCACAGCCGGGCAGCGAAGAAGGCGCTGCCTTGAAACTAGACAACAATTGGGCCCTGCATCCAGTGTTTGAGGAAACATTGTTGCCCATGTGGGAGCGGAAGCAGATATCCTTTATTCCTTTTGCGGGTACCGAAGACATGTCTCGCAGCCATTTTGAGACCCAGGACCTGATGGAAAGCGGCCAGCCAGCCAATGGCAAGCGGTCTTATGGCTCGGGGTTTCTGAATCGTCTTGCCGGCGTGCTTGGTGCCAAGGTCGACCCGGTTTCTTTTACCAATAACAATCCGCTGATCATGCAGGGGCCGTCCAGAATCCCGCTGATTGGTCTGACGAGTTCAGGGAAATCCGTTTACAAAGATGACCAGATATCTCTGCTGGAAGAGATGTACAAAGGCACCAAACAGGGTGATGTCGTGGCCGAAGGGATTGCCAATCACAGGATGATGCTCGCAGAGTTTGAAAAAGAGAAAGAAGCTGCCAGCAGAAATGCCATCAGTGCCAAAGGGTTTGATCTTCAGGTCAAGCGCATGGCCACCCTGATGAAAGACAAATACAGCCTGGGTTTTTTGGATATCGGCAGGTGGGATACGCACTACAGCCAGGGCGGGTCAACGGGTATGCTCGCCAATCAGTTCAAGAGCCTGGGCAGTGGCCTGCAAACCTTTGCAGAGGAAATGGGCCCCCAGTGGAAAAAGACCGTGGTCTACGTCATGTCTGAATTTGGCCGTACCTTCCGCGAGAACGGCAGTGGCGGCACCGATCATGGCCATGGATCCGTGCACTGGGTGCTGGGTGGTGCGATCAATGGCGGAAAAATCCTGGGCGAACAGACCGACGTCAGTATTGCAGCGCTGAACGAAGAGCGGGACTACAAAGTACTCAACAACTCGCGCGATGTGCTCGGCGGTTTATTCAGGCAGATTTATGGTTTGAATAACGGCCAGGTGCAAAAGATATTTCCTTCGTCGAAAGCCTCAACGATCAAAATGATCTGAGTGATCGCAAATGTAATTGTCGGCCCGGTTGCCGGCAATGTTGTTGATCCCGGCAGGCATGCTGGAAACAGCGCGTGATGATGCACGAAGGAAATCGACAGAAGTTGCGACTGCAAAATATACCGAACTGGCGCCAAGCCTCATCTCGCAATATCGCGAGGCGTTTTAACGCGCTAATGTGTCCTGCCAATGCCGTTGTGAGAAGATACGCATGGTATCCCAGTGATATGGCAACGATTCCGACTCTTGGCGGTGTTGCGCTGTCACGACGATTCTATTTCAACTGTGATATTGCCGGACGCCACCACGCTTCGTTGTCCAGAAACCAGTCTACGGTTCTGGCAAGGCCGGTCTCGAATGGCTCGCGCGCAACAAAGCCGAGTTCCTGTTCAATTTTTGTCGCATTCATGGCGTAACGCCGGTCGTGGCCGGGTCGGTCCTGCACGTGTTGAAGCAGAGATGCGGACTTGCCCGCTCGTGCAGCTGTTGCCTGCGCAAAGCGATGCTGCAATTCGGGTCTTGTGGCAAAGACCTGATCGACCACCGCGCACAGTTGCTGCAGAAGTTTCACATTTGTCATTTCATTGCGTCCGCCCACGTTCCAGGTTTCTCCTGGCTGACCCTTCGAGAGAATGGCATCGATGGCGCGTACGTGATCCAGCACATACAGCCAGTCACGTATCTGCTGCCCATCGCCAAATACGGGAACAGGCCGATCGTGAAGGATCTGCGTCAGGGCAAGTGGGATAAGTTTTTCAGGGTAGTGATAGGGACCATAATTGTTTGAACACCGGCTGAGTGTGGTGGCAAGCCCATAGGTCTGGTGAAACGCCCGCACCAGATGATCGGCTGCCGCCTTGCTGGCCGAATAGGGGGAGCTGGGTGCGTACGGGGTGGTTTCGGTGAACGCCGGATCGCCTTCCTGCAGGCTGCCAAACACCTCATCGGTACTCACGTGGTGGAAGCGGTGCGGGACAGGCGGTTGGTTCTTCAGCGCCGGTGCTTCAAGCCAGGCCTGGCGTGCCGCCTTGAGCAGGCTGTAGGTACCCGTGATGTTGGTCTGGATGAAGGTGTCGGGCCCCTGTATGGATCGGTCAACATGGCTTTCTGCCGCAAAATGCACGATCGTGTTGATCCGGTGCTCACGCAGCAGGGCAATGACCTTGTCCGTATTGCAGATGTTGCCGTGAACGAAAGTGAAAGCAGGATGTCTCTGGACCGTTGCAAGACTCTGCAGATTACCCGCGTAGGTCAGCGCATCCAGCACGACGACCGTGTCGTTGGGGTGGGTTTCCAGCCAGTAATGAACGAAATTTGCGCCGATAAAGCCCGCGCCGCCGGTAACAAGCAGAGATGCCATAATGGGTGAGTCATTCCTTGGAATTTGAGTGGTCAATCATAACAGGACGCAAATCCCCACGGGGCGGGTGACCCGATCAAGCCCAGCCACAACCAGTTGCCCTGTTCAGCCATCCGCTATAATCAGCCAGACATAATCCTGCGACACTCTCCCGGACACGTATGAAAACAGAACGCCTGGTCATTCCCGATGTCCTGCTCCTGACCCCTCAGGTGTACAGTGACACGCGCGGCTATTTTCTGGAAACCTACCGGCAGCAGGTGATGGACGATGCGCTGGGTCGCCCCCTGCGTTTTCTGCAGGACAACGAATCCCTGTCGTCGTATGGCGTGATCCGCGGCTTGCATTACCAGTTGCCGCCTTATGCGCAGAATAAGCTAGTACGCGTGGTTGCCGGCAGGGTGCTGGATGTGATTGTTGATCTGCGCAAGAGCAGTGATACCTTCGGCCAGTCTTTGCAGATTGAGCTGGACGGCGTGCGCAAGCAGATGCTTTTCATTCCCGCGGGGTTTGCGCATGGCTTTGCGGTCCTGAGCGAGCAGGCCATATTCTCATACAAGGTCGATGCGCATTACTCGCCCAACCATGAGCGCGGGCTGGCCTATGATGACCCGCAACTCAGTATTGACTGGCAGATTCCGCGGGAACAGCGGGTGCTGGCCGAAAGGGATCGCCATCACCCGGTCTTTGCGAACTTGCAGGACTTATACCCCTGATGGCACGGGGATTATCATAAAATAGGTCCATTCGAAATATTAATGAGGTCTACATGAATCCGATCCGTAAAGCTGTCTTTCCTGTTGCAGGCCTGGGCACCCGCTTTTTGCCGGCCACCAAGGCCATGCCCAAAGAGATGCTGCCGGTGGTAGACAAGCCGCTGATTCAATACGCAGTGGAAGAAGCTGTCAAGGCAGGAATTACGGATCTGATTTTCATTACCGGTAGGCACAAGCGCGCCATCGAAGACCATTTTGACTCCATGCCGGAGCTTGAATCCGAACTGGAAGAAAAGGGCAAGCAGGAAATGCTTGAGCAGGTCCGGCAGGTCATTCCGTCCAATGTGAACTGTATTTACATCCGCCAGCCAGCGCCCCTGGGCCTTGGGCACGCGGTACTGTGTGCAGAACCGGTAGTCGGCAATGAACCTTTCGCCGTCCTGCTGGCCGACGATCTGATCGACGCCGATGTAGCGGTCACCCAGCAGCTGATACAGGCCGCCCATGCCAACAACGGCAGCGTCCTGGGTATCCAGAGCATCAATCGTGAAGATGCCAGCAAATACGGGATCATCGCCGGAAAATCGGTGTCATCCAACACCATCCAGATTTCCAGTATCGTGGAAAAACCCAAGCCCGAGGATGCGCCTTCAGACAAGGCCGTCGTTGGTCGCTATATTCTGGAACCGGAAATTTTTGAATGCCTGCGCCATATCGGCAAGGGGGCGGGTGGCGAAATCCAGCTCACCGATGGTATCGCTGCATTGCTCAAAAGCCGCAATGTCTTTGGTTTCGCCTACGATGGCGTGCGTTACGACTGTGGCAGCAAGGCAGGTTTTTTCGCAGCAACGGTGGCGCTGGGCCAGAAATACCACGGGTTCAAGCTGTAAACGTTCAAGGCAATAGGGAGCCAGGCAAAGCACTTACAGGCGCACGCCTGGCGTATTCGTATTCAGGCGGTGCGGCAGCCAGGAACCCAGGAACGCTGCCTTCCCGCTATCCCGTCAGCCCGCAAGTATTCCAACCCGTTAACTTGTCATCCGTTGATCGGGTCAACCCAGCAGCGCTCACACCGGTAAATCCGTTCATCTGCCGGCCGCGGTTCACGCGACGCACGCACTCCCAACTGCATTCCCACGTCCCGCTTATTGGCGCCCCGTCAGGATCTTCGCAGCATCAATCGAAAAGTACGTCAGAATGCCGTCGGCGCCCGCGCGTTTGAAGCACATAAGTGACTCCATCATCACCTTGTCGTGATCCAGCCAGCCGTTCTGCGCGGCGGCCTTGATCATGGCATACTCGCCGCTGACCTGGTAGGCATAGGTGGGAACGCGGAACATATCCTTCACATCCCGCACAATATCCAGGTACGGCATACCGGGCTTGACCATGACCATATCGGCCCCTTCACGAATATCGGCTGCGATTTCGCGTAAGGCTTCATTGCGGTTGGCCGGGTCCATCTGGTACGTCATTTTGTTGGACTTGCCCAGATTGCTTGCCGAACCGACCGCATCGCGGAACGGGCCGTAGAATGCACTGGCGTATTTGGCGGAATAGGCCATGATGCGGGTGTAAATGAGTTTTTCCTTTTCCAGGGCCTGGCGTATGGCCCCGATGCGTCCATCCATCATATCGCTGGGGGCCACATAATCGGCACCGGCGCGCGCCTGGGCTAGCGCCTGTTGCAGCAGGATCTCGGTGGTCTCATCGTTCAGTACGTAACCATTGTCATCCAGCAAGCCGTCCTGGCCGTGGCTGGTGTAGGGATCCAGGGCTACATCACACAAGATACCCAGTTCCGGGAACTCCTTTTTCAGCAAGGCGATAGTACGCGGGATCAGGCCGTCTTCGTGCGTGGCGGCAATGCCGTCTGGCGTTTTCAGATCAGGATCAATGGAAGGAAACAGCGCCATGACCGGAATACCCAGTGAAACACAGGTCTCGGCCACGGCCAGAAGTGTATCGGGACTGTAGCGGTTCACGCCAGGCATGGACGCCACGGCTTCCGTGATTCCTTTGCCTTCTTTCAGAAAGACCGGGTAGATCAGGTCATTGACGGTCAGTACATTTTCCTGAACCAGCCGGCGCGAGAAGTCGTCACGGCGGTTTCGACGGGGGCGTGAGGCAGGAAAATCGGCGGTAATAATTGAAGTCATGGTATTGTCCGTGTTGCAAGAGGGCGCCTGATGGAGCGCCGGGATATTGCTCATTCAGAGTCGTCTGTGGCCCAAAAGTTCAGTGGCAAGGCCAGAAAAAAGTGGCAGTCAGGGCACGATCTGCGGTGAAATCCAGTTCACGATACTGTTATCGGCTTCTTCCAGACCGATGCGCTGGGTGGCGGAAAACGGCACGGCATTAAGCGCACCGATATCGGCCAGTTCTTTCTTGACGGCAAACACCGCCTTGATGCGTTGCCCGTAAGGCAGTTTGTCTGCCTTGGTCAGCAGCGCCAGCACCGGTTTGCCAGAGGGGGCGATCCAGTTGGCCAGTCGTCGGTCCAGATCGGTCACGCCGCGGCGGATATCAATCAGCAGGACGACCCCGGCCAGAGACGTTCGTTGGCGCAGATAGGCGCCCAGGACTTCGGCCCACTCTTCGCGCGCGTCCCTGGCCACCGACGCGTAGCCGTAGCCGGGCAGGTCGGTCAGAAAGCCTAGTGGCTGCTCCGGATCCAGCGGATCGGGAATGCCGAAAAGGTTGATAAGGCGCGTACGCCCGGGTGTCTTGCTTGAAAACGCCAGTCGTTTCTGGTTGGTCAGCACGTTGATGGCAGAGGATTTGCCGGCATTGGAGCGTCCTACAAAACAGACTTCAGGGGCGCCGGGCGGCGGCAACTGGTCGAGCCGGGCGGCTGAAGTGTAAAACGAGGCGCGATGTAATATTGACACAAGGGGTTCCGGCAAAAAAAGATTCGTCCTCTATTGTATAATTGCTAGGGCAAAAAATGCCTAAATTCACGTTTGAGGTTTATACTTCCGTGTCTGGAGCGTTTATTTTTTAAAATACGGGCCGTGGCTGCAAAAGTACGCCCCAGATCCATGGGATCACAGAGGATATTCATGAAGCGAGTTTTAACAAACATTCTGGTTGCCGGCAGCGTTCTGGCTGGTATGGCCTTCGGTACGGTTGCTTTCGGCGCAGATGCAGCAGCTGAAAAATCCGCTATCCCTGATGCTGAAAAGGGTGCGGCCCTGTACACCAAAGGCGATACGTCTCGTGGCATTCTTGCCTGTGTGGCCTGTCATGGCGCCAATGGTAACAGCGCTGTGGCCATGTACCCGAATCTTGCCGGCATGCCTCATGAATACATTTCGCTTCAGCTCGAACACTTCAAAGCGCCCGCAGACAAGGTAATCCGCGGCACGGCCGATGGTAAACCGACTGCCATGGCACCCATTGTGGCGCAAATGACGCCCGAAGATATGCAGAATCTGGCTGTTTTCCTTAGTAAACAACAGCTTACGCAGCCGGCCAAAGCCAAGCAGGGTGATAATCTTGCCGTGGTCAACCGCGGTCGTCAGATCTGGCGCGCCGGTATCCCCGAGCGCAGTGTTCCCGCCTGTGCGTCCTGCCACGGCGCCACTGGCCAGGGTATCCCTTCGGCCTTCCCGCGTCTGTCCGGACAGCACCCCGAATATCTTGAAGCCCAGCTGCATGCCTTTGCCGATGGCTACCGTACCAAGGGTGGGGCAGAGAACATGATGGGCAAAATTGCCAACCGCATGAACAAGGCAGATATCCAGGCCGTTGCCGATTACGCAGCCGGTATCCGCTAATTTTGCAAGCTAAGGGCTCGGCAGCCTGCAAATCAGACTGCCGACACCAACATTTTCTGGCTGGCGTAAAGGAACTTTTCCCTTACTACCGGTCAAAGAAGGGGTAACGCGCATCGTGTGCCCCTTTTTCTTATGACAAACTCAGTATCTCGTTCAAATACCAGGGCGTGGGGCATCCAGCTCTTCGAACTGCTCGGTTCCATGCGTTTTGCTGTGAGCCTGCTCATGTTTATCTGCGTGGCCAGCATTATCGGAACGGTACTGCAGCAAAACCAGCCCGAGCTGACCTACACAGACCAGTTTGGCATGTACTGGTACGCCGTATTCAGCAAGTTCGGCGTTGCACAAATCTACAACACCTGGTGGTTTCTGCTCATTATGAGCTTTCTGGTGGTGTCTACTTCCATCTGCGTAATACGCAATGCGCCCAAAATGATCCGGGACATGCGTTCCTTCCGCGAATATATCCGTGAAGGCAGTCTGCGTGCGTTCCCTCACCGTCTTGACCTGCACAGCACCGGCCACAGTGCATCGGCCACCCTGGATCACGCTCGGGCGTGGCTCAAAAAGGAAGGCTACGCCTTCAAAGAAAAGCATGACGAAAGCGGCACATTGCTTGCGGCAAAAAAGGGCAGTGTCAACCGACTGGGCTACGTGTTTGCTCACCTGGCCATCGTCGTCGTCTGTATCGGCGGGCTGCTTGATAGTGAACTGCCGAACCGCCTGCAAATCTGGCTGGGCGCCAAGCAACCGATTCCCGACTCGGCCCGTTTCGTTTCCGAAGTGCCGGCCGATTCCCGCTTTTCAGCAGGAAATCCGAGTTTTCGCGGCAATGTCTCCATTGCGGAAGGCAGTTCATCCAATACCGGCATTCTCGCGCTAAGCGGTGGCCAGTATCTGCAAATGCTGCCGTTTGACATCAAACTCAATAAATTCATCATCGAGTATTACCAAAGCAACGGCATGCCCAAGCGCTTTGCCAGCGAAGTCACGATTACCGACAAGCAAACCGGCCAGGCCTCCAATGAAATCATCGAGGTCAACCATCCGTTCCAGATGCATGGCATTACTCTGTATCAGTCGAGTTTTCACGATGGCGGCTCCAAGGTGTCCATGACAGGATATCCGCTGGCCGGCAGTGACAGCGAGCCGTTTGAGCTGTCCGGGGCAGTGGGCGAGCAGGCAACTGTCAGCACCACCCTGCATGGCCAGACAAAAAACTATACCGTCACATTCGATGACTTCAAGCCCATTAACGTGGAAGACCTGAGCGCGCCAAGCCCCGGCGCCGCCACACCCAAAACCTTCCAGGAAGATATTCTTGCTGTTACCGGCAGCGCGGCGGGCAGGGACGACAAGAAACTGCACAATATCGGTCCCAGTGTGTCCTATACACTGACTGATGATCGCAACCAGTCAATCAAATTCAATAACTACATGCTGCCCGTCATGCTGGAGGGCTCGCCGGTTTTTCTTATCGGCATGCAGTTGCCCGGTGACAACATGTTCCGTTATGTCCGGATTCCGGCCGACAGCAAAAGTTCGGTCGATGAATTTCTGGCTATGCGTCATGCCTTCAACGACCCTGCCATGCGCCTGAAAGCGGCGACTGCCTACGCAGAAAAAAACCAGGACGGTCGTATCGATAAGGCGGTCATTATCCAGCTGGCCGAGCGCGCTCTCAGTGTGTTCGCTGCCGACGGCTTTGCGGGGATAGACAAATATGTCGAAGGCGAAGGCGTACCTGAACAGGACCGGGTTCCTGCTGAACTGCGCGAACCCATGAAGAAAATACTGCGCGAATACCTGCTGTTCAGCGCCATTGAGCTGCGCAACCTCTCGCGTGAGCAGGCTGGCCTGGCGCCAATTGCCTTCGGTGGTCCTGATTCCGAATCCCAGGCGCGCTGGTTTGATCTGGCCCTGCGCGCCGTATCTGACCTTACAAACTACCCGGCACCCATGTTTTTCCAGCTGAAAACCTTTCAGCACATTCAGGCCACGGTCCTGCAGGCAACGCGTTCCCCGGGTAAACTGTTGGTGTATGGGGGATCGGTCCTGCTGATACTGGGTGTATTCTCCATGTTTTACATTCGTGATCGCCGCATCTGGATCTGGGTCAAACCGGGAGAGGGCGATCAGGACAGCCATATGATGGCGGCCATGACGTCGCAGAAACGGACACTCGATTTCAATCGTGAATTCGAACGGTTCCGTCATCACTTTATCGGCAACGAAAAAGCCTAGGGGCATTTATGTCAAATACAATTGTGACTGCATCAGGAAACGCCGGCGCCCGCGCCGACAGCTGGGCTGACTCCGGCCATCTTTCGGACTGGGAAAAGAACATCTCCGAGTCGGGTGATAAGCGGGTACTGCGCGGCAAGCCGGATCTGACCGACGTCGTGTTTCTGCTGGTACTGTTGGCTGGCGCTATTTACGCCATCATCCAGTATCCCGATTCCATGGATTACTACGAAAAGGCCATTCTGGTCGGCATGACATTTGTGGCTGCCTGGCTGGGCTGGCTGTGGCGCCCAGCGCGCAAGCTCATGATCGCCTGCGCTATTGCGGCGGGGCTGGCCCTGTGGCTGTATGACGGGCAGCTGGCCAATGCAGAAAGCAATTTCATGCTGAAGTACCTGCTATCTTCGCAGTCGGCCATTCTGTGGATGTGCGCACTTTTTTTCATGGCCACAGTCTGTTACTGGATCGGTTTCGTGAGCACCACGGGTGCGTGGATGGGTTCCGCACTGACCTGGGCAGGCGTCTTTGCCGGCTTTACAGGCCTGCTGGTGCGCTGGCGTGAAGGTCACCTGATTGCACCGGACATGGGTCATATCCCTGTCAGCAATCTGTACGAAGTGTTCGTCCTGTTCTGTCTGATTACGGCCCTTTTTTACCTATATTACGAGAAACGGTACAACACCCGGGCGCTGGGTGGTTTCGTGTTGCTGGTTATTTCATCTGCGGTTATCTTCCTGCTTTGGTATACCTTTGAACGTGATGCCGCGGTGATTACACCATTGAATAACGCCCTGCGCAGCTGGTGGATGAAACTGCATGTGCCGGCCAATTTTATTGGTTATGGTTCGTTTGCGCTTTCCGCCATGGTGGGGTTTGCATATCTGGTCAAGCAGCATGGCACCACCACCAGCTGGAAACCGATGATACCGCTACTGGTCATCGGCGGCGCCATGGTCTCGGAACTGTTTATCTTCCGTGACAAAGAGAATATGGGCTTCTGGTTCCTCTATTTCCTTGCCAGCCTCTTTATCGTCGCCGGCATTCTGCTGGGGCGTCGCGTGATCGCCGCCAAGCTGCCTCCACTGGAGGTACTGGACGATATCATGTATCGCTCCATTTCCATCGGCTTTGCCTTCTTTACCGTGGCCACCATCCTGGGCGCATTCTGGGCAGCTGATGCCTGGGGAACGTACTGGCAGTGGGATCCCAAGGAAACCTGGGCGTTCATCGTCTGGCTGAACTATGCGGCCTGGCTGCATCTGCGCCTCATGAAAGGCATGCGTGGCACCTTTGCCGCTTATTGGGCACTGGTGGGCCTGGTGATTACCAGTTTTGCCTTCCTGGGCGTCAATATCTTCCTGTCCGGCCTGCATTCTTACGGCGAATTGTAAAGCGCCTGCCGTCCGGGCGCGGGCGGACGCGTTGCTACACGGCACACTACGGTATGGCACGGCCGGGTGTGCAGGACAAAAAAAACGGGATACCCGGAGTCAGACTCGAGGTATCCCAACAGGGAAAATCAAATATTCGATATGTCATGTGGCCGCAGCCTGTGCTGCGGTTTTTCTATTGCTGTGTTCCCCAGCGGCGAACCGTCACGCGTTCCAGCGTTCTGAACACCAGGTTTTCCACCAGCAGACCTAAAATCACGACCATGACCAGGCCGGCGAACACCTGGGCAGTTTCAAGCTCATTGCGATGCTGGAATACATACCAGCCCAGGCCACCCTGGCCGGAAGACGCGCCAAAGACCATTTCAGCCGCAATCAGCGTGCGCCAGGCGAAGGCCCAGCCGACTTTCAGGCCTGACACGATGGATGGCAGGGCAGCCGGGATCAGGATCGCCCAGACAAACCGCAGTCCACGCAGGCCATAGTTCTGGCCTGCCATGCGCAGGGTTTGCGGCACGCTCTGAAATCCCGAGAATGTATTTAAGGCCAGTGGCCACATCACCGAATGGATCAGTACAAAAAGCAGGCTGGTCGTGCCCAGGCCAAACCACATCAGCGCCAGCGGCAGCAATGCGATGGCGGGCAGCGGATTGAACATGGACGTTAGCGTGGACAGCACATCTCGACCCAGACGGGTAGAAATAGCAAATGTGGTCAGGAAAAACGCGAGTATCACACCCAGCGCATAACCCTGCACCAGCACCGACAGTGACGTCACCATGCGCGCAGGCAGCTCTCCGTTAATCAGGTCAGCCCACAACGCCTCAAAGGTTGCGGTAAATGTAGGCAGCAGCAGTTCGTTGTCCTGCACACGGCCAATCACTTCCCAGATTACCGCAAGAACCACCAGAATCAGCACCTTGCGAAATCCGTCGTGATTCAGCCATTGCTGCGCCAGGCTTAACGGCTCGCGCAGCTGGTCGGCATTGGCAGCAGGCGGCAGCGAGGACAGCGGATATTCAAATTCTGGTCGTATGGGCGGGTCTGTATGAATGCTCAACTGAGTCATGTCGTGCTCGCAGACGGGAAAGGTAGTGGCTGTTCGTCGAACAGCAAATGGTGAATACGGCTGGTGGCAGCCTGAAATTCACTGCTGCCGGCGCTGCCCAGACTGAACTGGTGGCTGTTGAGTTCCGCCCGGACCCTTCCGGGGTGAGGCGAAAGCAGCAAAATGCGATTGCCGACCACCAGGGCCTCTTCGATGGAATGGGTCACGAACATCAGGGTGACTCGGGTTTCTTCCCACAGCTCCAGCAGTTCGTCCTGCATTTTCCGCCGCGTCAGCGCATCCAGGGCGGCAAAGGGCTCATCCATCAGCAGGACAGCCGGCTCCATGGCCAGTGCACGCGCAATGGCGACACGCTGTTTCATGCCGCCCGAAAGGGTATGCGGGTAAGCATGCAGAAACTGGCCCAGCCCGACACGGTGCAGATAATGTTCAGCCCGTTCCCTGGACTGGGCTTTGCCCATACTGCGCGAGGCTCGCAGAGCAAAGATCACGTTTTGCAATACGGTTTTCCAGGGGGCAAGCTGATCGAACTCCTGGAATACCACAACGCGATCTGGTCCCGGGCCGGAAATCGTGTTGCCGTCCAGACTGAACGTACCGGAGCGCGGTTTGATAAAGCCGGCGGCTGCTTTCAGAAGACTGGATTTACCGCAGCCTGAGGGACCCAGCAAAATAAACCGGTCTCCCTGATAGATGGAAAAACTGACATCCCGGGTTGCCTGCACAATGGCGTTTTCGGTTTCATACTGAAGACTCACGTTATCAGCACGCAGCAGTACTTTGGATTCGCGGGCAGTAGACTCGCGCGCCGTCTGACTGACCTGAGGTGCCAGAGATATCATGCTCTCGGTCTGGCCGCTGCGGATCGCGCCCCCCTGGCTAGGCACAGGTGCCTTTTGCCCCGCATTTGCAGGGGTGGAAGACGCTCGTGGAGAAAGGGCTTTTAATGCAAGCGTCATATTTCAGCTGCCATTTTTATTGTGTTCGTCGTCAAAGAAGTAATCCTGATACGACTCAGGCCTGTTTTTGATAGCGCCCACTTCAGACATGAACGTAGCCAGCGGGAAGGTTCTTTCCGGAGCCAGTTTGACGTCGATATCGGGATTTTTGATGATCTCAATCAGCAAATCGCGATCAATCTTGCTTGCGGCCTTGCGGATATACGCATCGGCAGCGCCTTCCGGGTTTCCCTTGATGAACGTTGCCGCTTCCTTCAGCGAGTCCACAAAAGCCTGATAGGTTTTGGGATTGTCCTGGCGGAATTTCTCTGTGGCATACAGTACGGTAGAGGTCGAAGGCCCTCCCAGCACGTCATAGGACTTGAGCACAATATGCGCATTGCTGTTGCCCTTGAGTTCCTGATCCTGGAAAGGAGGCGTGGCGAAATGGGCATTGATTTCCGTACCCCCCTTGATGATACTGGCTGTGGCTTCCGGGTGAGGCAGCGTCACAGTCAGTGCATCGAGCTTCTTGAACTGATCCTTGCCCCATTCCTTGGATGCCGCCAGTTGCAGGATTCGCGCCTGTACAGAAACGGTCGTCGCCGGCAGGGCAATGCGATCTTTATTGCTGAAGTCGGCAATAGACTTCACGTCCGGATTGTTGCTGATCAGATAATAGGGGAAATTGCCCAGCGAGGCGACACCTTTGACATTGTACTTGCCCCGAGTCTTGTCCCAGATGGTCAGCAGCGGCCCCACACCGGCACCAGCGATGTCGATGGAACCGGACAGCAGCGCGTCATTGATGGCCGCGCCACCTGACAGTTTGACCCACTGTGGCTTGATATCCAGGCCTGCAGCTTTGCCGTGTTTCTCAATCAGCTTCTGATCCTGTACAACCTGCAGCAGCAAATACACAATGCCGTGCTGCTCGGCAATCCGCAGCTGGCCTTCTGCATGGGCTGCTGTGCTCATTAGCAAAGATGCGCAGACCGCCAGGCCTGCAGAGGTCACCGAGACGAAGCGAAAGGGGTTTGTTTTTAGCGTTTTGAACATCATCAGCCCTTTGGGTCAGTTAAATACGACATGGAATAAGAAAAGCGAACTTCGTTGTTAGAGACCGTCAGCCGGCAATGGCGTGAGCCCTCGTCTGAGAACCTGCTGCTTCCCGCAGGAGGCTGTCACGCCGGGTGCACTGCCAGGCAATCATGCCGGAAGCCGAATGCAGATGATTGACAACAGTCATCAAACCGGCGCGCTGCCCTCGACGGTGGTCCGGTTCAGACGACGTCGCTGATCATCCGGCGTTCCGCCGGCCAGATGAATCACCGAGCGGTTATCCCAGAACACCATGTCTTCGTCCTCCCAGTGATGGGTGTAAATGAACTCTGGGCGGATGCTGTGTGCAAACAGTTCCTGCAAGAGATCGTCACTCTCATCTTGTGGAAGTCCCACAATACGGGACGTAAAGTGCTCGTTCACAAACAGCGCCTTGCGGCCGTTTTCCGGGTGTGTGACAACAACGGGATGCACTACCGGTTTTACCTCGTCCAGCTGAGCTTGCGTCAGTGCTGGCCGCCATGGCGCCATGGCACGCTGCTCTTCATAACGTTTGATATAGGTATGTTCAGCCTTCAATGGCAGCAACGTCTTCTGCAGGGAGGTCGCTAGCGTTTCCCACGCCAGATGCATATTTGAAAAATGCGTATCACCGCCAACATCCGGCAGTTCGCGGGCATGTAGCAGCGAGCCCAGACTGGGTACGGCCTTGTAGGACAGATCGGAATGCCAGAATGCACCCGCATCGCCCAGCCCGATGGGCTTGCCGTTTTCTTTGATATTGGATATCTGCAGAATTTCTTCATATCCTGGCAACTGAAACTGCCTGAGTACATGAATCTGCAGCGGACCGAAGCGGCGGCTGAAGTCAATATGTTGCCGGGGCGTGATGTTCTGCTTGCGGAAAACCAGGACATGGTGGTTTGCAAATGCTTCACGAATTTGTGCAAAGTCTTCGTCACTCAAAGGCTGACGCAGGTTCAGGTTTAGTACCTCGGCACCCAGGGGCGCAGCCAGCTGACGAACGACAAATCCGGCCTTGCGGCCGGCAGATCCGGCAACAGGAGAAGGTGACGAGCTCTCGACTCGGGAGTAAACAGCAGACATATATGATGAAAGCCCAGAATGATGGATCAGATATGACAACTGTATATAAGAGATTCTTATACGTAAAATAGATATTTCTTATTTATATATCCGGATATAAGGTCGTAACCGGAAAGTATGAACGCATCTGATCAATACAGATGACAAAAATTCAGATGTGATAAGAGCACAGCACGCAGCGGCCCTATCAAAATCGCGTGCGACGTAATGGTGCGAAACGTGTTGAATAAATGGCTGCGAGAACGGGTGCACGTGACATGTCCGGGGACGGAGCCTGACAAGCCTGATTGGCCATAAAGCTATAGAGATAGAGTCAGGGAGAGAGGTACGAGGAAAAGAGGAAAAAAAGGCAGAGCGACAAAAGCCGCGTCAGCGCAAAAAGGCGGATCGCCTCACGATCCGCCTCATGGTATGTCCTGCAATCAGGCATTAAACAGTTATGACTCCGGCAGCATCTGCTCCGAAGCAAACAGCGATTCCACCGTTTCGCGGGGGCGAATCAGATAGGCCTGATCGACATCCACCATTACCTCTGCGCCGCGCGGTCGCGTATTGTAGTGACCCGACATCACAAAGCCGTAAGCGCCCGCCGACTCGATGGCCAGCAAATCGTTCTGCGCCAGTGCCAGTTCCCGGTCACGCGCCAGCCAGTCACCGCTTTCACAGATGGGGCCGACAATATCGTAGACCTGAAGGGGCACCGTTGATAACGAGGCAGGCTTGCTGACCGGCAGCACGCCATGCCAGGCGTCATAAAGTGTGGGCCGCAGCAGATCGTTCATGGCGGCGTCAACAATGGCGAAATTCTTGCTTTCGTGATGCTTCAGGTACTGAACGCGCGTGACCAGAATACCGGCATTACCAACCAGAGAACGTCCGGGCTCCATGATCAGTTGCAGCTGTCCGTAACCCCGGTCCTGCAGCATCTCGAACACTTTATCCAGCAGTGCCGCCGGTGCAATGGGGGTTTCGTCCTGATATCGGATTCCCAGCCCGCCGCCGATATCCAGGTGTTGCAGCGTGATGCCTTTCCCAGCCAGCACATCAAGCAGATTCAGCAGCCGATCCAGGGCATCCAGATAGGGTGAAATCTGCGTAATCTGGGAACCGATATGGCAGTCGACGCCCACCACCCGGACACCCGGTAGCGACGCTGCCCGCTCATAGACCTGAGCAGCGATTTCAATTGCAATACCAAATTTGTTATCTTTTAGCCCGGTAGAAATATAGGGGTGGGTTTGGGCATCTACGTCGGGATTCACGCGCAGTGATACCGGCGCCAGGCACCTGCGCTCGCTGGCAATCGCAGAGATCCGCTCCAGCTCATCGGTTGATTCCACGTTGAAGCATTTGACGCCCGCGTCCAGCGCGGCGTTGATTTCCCAATCCTGCTTGCCGACCCCCGAAAACACAATCGTATCGGGGCGGGCGCCAGCCTTGAGGGCCCGAGCCAGCTCGCCACCTGACACGATATCGAAACCGCTACCCCATTGCGCAAACTGCTGCAGGACGGCCAGGTTGGAATTGGCCTTCATGCCAAAACAGACAAGTGCATTGCGCCCTGCCAGAGGCTGCGCGTAGGATTCCCATGCTGCCTTCAGCGCAGCCCGGGAATAGATGTACAGCGGGGTCCCAAACTTTGCGGCCAGATCGGCAACAGGAATCGACTCGACCAGCAACTTCTGGCCGTCGTAATGAAAAAAGGGTGCACCCGCCGGGGCATTCTGTTCAGACATGATAAATAGGGGTTAATAAAACGATTAATAAATGAAATGACGCATGCAAAAAACGGAAATGCTGTGAGAACACGCAAGGTCATCAAGACTGCGGATCAGGCAAGGTGTTGGCGACAAACCCAGGGCATCGCGAATTTTGCCGTCCTGTACGCTGGATTGCAACAGCGAGTCAGATTACCACGACGGCCCCGCTCTGCCGGTTTTGTTCACCCGTTCCGGCTACAGGCCTGTTCATGTATTCATGATTGGACCCGTGTGGAACCCACTCAGGGGGCCGCTGTGGAGTCGGCTGACCCTGCACTCGCCGGCGCCTGTGCCGCATTGGTATTATCCTTTGTATTCCTTTGCGCCTTTTTCTCGGCCGCCGCTTTGGCCTTGCGAGCCTGGATCCGCTCTTCGCGTTCCTTCAGTTTCTGTTGCTGTTCAGGAGTGGGAATATACAGTGGCGCTTTATAGCCGCAAGCCGATAAACCCACACTCCCGACAAGGAGGGTTACAATGAAGGCCACACGGCGTTTTATACTTGGCGCAGACACGGCACATCCTCAAAATTTTTTACAGAACGATATTATGACTGAATCAGAATTTCTTGCACGCGCAGATGCCATTCTTGACAAGATCCACGAACAGGCCGACAGCTGGTTCGAAGACCTGGACATTGATCTGGATGCCAGTCGCAGCGGCCAGGTGCTTACCATCGTATTCAATCAGAAAACCCACGTGGTGGTCAACAGTCAGGCACCGTTACAGGAAATGTGGGTGGCAGCCCCTTCTGGCGGTTTTCACTACCGGTTTGACGATAATCACTGGGTCGACACGCGAGATGGAACCCGTCTGGAAGACAATCTGAGCGCCATTTTTTCCGACATTACCGGCCAGGCGCTCACAATCACACTGTAAATTGATTTGCCCAAAGCGGGAAAGACCCGTCGTAACACGATGAGGCCAATGACTGGACCTACGCACACGCTACAGCCACGTTAATACTCATATCCAGCGGGTATCAATACCCTTAGGCAGTGAGGCAAATCGCTGCTGCGAGCTAAACACTCAGTGGCAAGCAAAAACGCCCAGCGAGTAATAAAACGTACGGCAGAACATCCTGCCGCGAGCAAAACGGCAGGTCGGTAAAAACACCCGGCGCATTTAAAAAAGGACTCGGGCAGTCATGCCACGAGTCCTTTTCTATCCTGTGCGTACGGCCTGCTGATCGTACCTTGCCGGGATATGCACGGTACAGCCGGGCATCTCCCGGCGCCTTTATCCCCTCACGCTGTCGTCAGAATCGGATTGGCGGGCCACCCATAGGATTGAAAGACTCCAGCGCCTTGCCGATCGCATCTCCAGACTGGGATGCCGGCTTGGCAGCATTGGGATTCTGTGCCCCGCTGCCTGATACGCCAATATTAGCCAGCGCCTTGCCTAATGGGAACTCAGAGAAATAAAAATTATCACCTACTTTGGTGAGCCCCTCAGGAATCGGTCCAGGTGCAGTCACAGGTACATCCTTGAGTGCGGTCTGCATGTAATTGAGCCAAATGGGCATGGCGGCACCACCCCCGGTTTCCCTGTCGCCCAGCGATTTGGGCTGATCAAAGCCAAGCCAGGAAATACCCACCAGTTTTGGCGTATAGCCCGCAAACCAGGCGTCGAATGACTGGTTGGTGGTGCCGGTTTTACCGGCGATGTCGTTGCGCTTCAGGGTGGCCTGCGTGCGGGCCGCCGTACCGGACTTGGCGACGCCACGCAACAGATCGTTCATCACATAGGCGGTGCGCGGATCCAGGACGCGGTTCTTTTCATCACCGGCCACCGCTGGCTGAGCCTTCATGATGACGCGCCCCGTTGAGATATCGACCACAGAATCAATAATATAAGGGTTGACCCGATAGCCGCCATTGGCAAATACCGAATAGGCACTGGCCATTTGCAGGGGTGTTACGCTGCCGGCTCCTAGCGCCATGGTCAGATAGGCGCTTTTCGGTGGCTGGCGGGCAGGATCAAATCCGAAGCGGGTAATGAATTCGCTGGCAAACTCAGGGCCTACTGTCTGCAGAATGCGGATGGAAACCATGTTCTTGGATTTATACAAACCCTGACGCATGGTCTGGCTATAGCTGTATGAATTACCGTAGTTTTTTGGACTCCACGGCTTACTGCGAGTCTGTGCGGCGCTCAGATGGAACGGCTGGTCAGAGATATTGGTTCCTGGCGTAATGCCGCGTTCAAGTCCGGCTGCGTACACAAACGGTTTGAACGTCGAACCGGGCTGGCGCCATGCCTGGGTAACACGGTTGAAATCACCCCGGTTGAAGTCAAATCCACCAATCATCGATTCGATGGCTCCGTTCTGCGGGTTCAGTGAGATGAATGCGCCTTCCACACTTGGCATATTGATGATGGTCCAGACATTGTCCACTTTCTGCAGATAAATGACTGAACCGCGCTTGAGACGGCGGGCCTCAGGCGCACTTTTGACCAGAGCACGCTTGACGAAACCCAGGGATTTTCCGCTAAGTTCATAAATCTGCTCAGGCGTTCTTGCTGCCGTGACTTTGGTGGCGCTGGCAGACAGCACAACTGCCGTCACCAGATCATCACTGTCCCGATACTTGTTGCGGATATCTTCAAGAGCAAGATCGAAGCGTTCGGTATCGTTCTCTATGCCTTCGGGCAAATCCACCTGCGCGGCGGGGCCGGGATAGGGTGATCGGCGGGTATACGACATAATTCCGTCACGCACGGCGTGATAGGCCACTTCCTGATCTTTCGAACGGATAGTCGTGTAAACGCTCAGACCCCGTCCATAGACATTGTCTTTGTATACGTTGTACATGAGCTGCCGGGCCAGTTCGGCCACATACTGACCATGGCGGGCAAACGTGGTTTCCGGGGTTTCAATGGTATCGTCACGCAGCACAATTTTTTGATCCAGCGCCTGCTGATGCTGCTCTGGCGTGATGTAGCGCAGTTTTTCCATGCGGTCCAGCACGTAATGCTGACGCGCAACGGCGCGTTTCATGTTGGCGCGTGGATTGAAACGCGAAGGGGCCTTGGGAATGCCTGCCAGCAGGGCGGCCTCGGCCACGGTGACTTCCGACAGGGGTTTGCCAAAGTAAGTGCGCGAAGCGGCTGCAAACCCGTAGGAACGGTGTCCCAGGTAAATCTGGTTCAGATACAGTTCAAGAATCTGGTCCTTGCTCAGGTTCTGTTCGATTTTATAGGTGAGCATCAGCTCATAGAACTTCCGAATGAAGGACTTTTCCGAAGACAGATAGAAATTGCGGGCAACTTGCATGGTAATGGTACTGGCACCCTGTGCCTTGGCACCCGAAACCAGATTGGCCAGCACAGCGCGGCCCACGCCCGACCAGTCTACTCCACCGTGGTTATAGAAGTTATCGTCTTCCGCCGCCAGCAGCGCCTGCTTCATGACATCCGGAATTTCATTGAAGCGCAGCACGTTACGCCGTTCTTCACCATATTCTGCCAGCAGAACCTTGTCTGCCGTGTACACACGCAGCGGAACCCGCGGGCGATAATCGGTCATCGCCTTCAGATCCGGCAGGTTGGGCCAGGTAAGCGCGACGGCAAGTGTGCCCAATAACAGACCGCAAAGGCCAAGGCCGATACAGAATATGATGGATTGGACAAGGAACCGGCCTATACGCGAGCCTGCGCTCGAACGCTGCGGAGTTCTTTTACGGGAGGGTGGGTTTGGTGTACTCATCGCAGGCAATTTTAATACCTTCCAGCGGGAAAAGCTGGAATTTTCGGCTCTTTCTGTAACTGAATTGTGCAGCACCACGTACATGTGCTATGTTGCAACAAATAAACGACAAATCATTGAAAACATGGTCCCATTTCATTGACAGCGCCTTCACAACTGTCATTGAACACCGTATTTTCACGCCCCGGCGTAACCGGGAGAAAAACCTTTTTACGTACATGCTTCAATCAGAACAGGGCAATGCCCAAGTCCGCCGGTCCGGCCAGGCCCCCATTTTCCTCATCGGTATGATGGGTGCAGGTAAAACGACCATAGGGCGCGGTCTTGCCCGCTCCCTGGGGCGGGAGTTTCTCGACCTGGATCACGAGCTCGAAGCGCGCTGCGGCGTGAGCATTCCCACTATTTTTGACATCGAAGGCGAAGCGGGGTTCCGTCGCCGTGAAACCCAGGCACTGCTGGACATCGCCTTGCGCAGCAACGTGGTGGTAGCCACAGGCGGCGGAGCGGTTGTGGCACCCGAAAATCAGGAGATCCTGCGCACGCGTGGCATCGTGCTGTATCTGAAGGCGGGCAGTGACGAACTCTATCGGAGAGTCGCAAAGGATAAAAACCGCCCGATGCTGCTGACGGCGAACCCCAAAGCGCGTATTGTAGAACTGCTTCGGCAACGAGAACCCATTTATGAAAGCCTGGCCGATTTCACCGTCGAAACCGGCCACGGCTCCATTCATACAGTTCTCGAAGCCATTGCCCGTCTATTGAATGAACACGAACAACGAGGTGAAAATATCTGATGGCTCCTGTCAACGTTGCTACATCCGCAGGCCAATACCCCATTCATATTGCACCAGGACGCCTGCAGCATATTGCTCAATCGGTACCCGCTAACGCGACCAGGCTGGTCATTATCAGCAATCCGGTTGTCGATGGCCTGTATGGCGATCTGCTGCGCCAGGCGCTGGCCGCATCAGGCAAGTCCATCATCACCATCATCGTTCCCGATGGCGAATCCTTCAAGTCGTTCGACACCCTCAATACCCTGTACGACCGCATGCTGGCTGAAAAACTTGATCGTCGTGCGGTCGTCCTGGCGCTTGGCGGCGGCGTGATCGGAGATATGGCGGGATTTGCTGCTGCCACTTATATGCGCGGCATCCGTTATATGCAGATTCCCACCACGCTGCTGGCCCAGGTCGATTCGTCTGTCGGCGGCAAAACAGCCGTCAATCATCCCCTGGGAAAGAACATGATTGGCGCCTTCTACCAGCCTGTCAGCGTGGATATTGACATCGATGTCCTGCGCACACTGCCGCCGCGCGAAGTGTCTGCGGGCCTGGCCGAAGTCATCAAATACGGATTAATACTGGACAGCGATTTTTTTGAATGGTGCGAAAGCAATGTCAGCCGCCTGGTTGCGCTTGATGCAGACGCGCTGGCCTATGCGATTGCGCGCTGCTGCGAACTCAAGGCGCAGGTTGTCTCGGAAGACGAGAAGGAAACCAGGCTGCGCGCCATTCTCAATCTGGGCCATACCTTCGGGCACGCCATCGAGGCCGGCCTGGGTTTTGGTACCTGGCTGCATGGCGAGGCTGTCGGCTGCGGGCTGGTCCAGGCCGCCGTGCTGTCTGGCAAGGTACTTGGTCTTACTTCTGCTGATATCGAACGGGTTCGTCAACTGGTTCGAGCCATTGGTTGTCCCAACGTCGCGCCGGATCTGGGTGAAAGCAACTGGCTTGATTTCATGCAGGGAGACAAAAAAACCGAAGGTGGAGAAATCCGTTACGTCCTTCTGCAGAAAATCGGGCAGGCTGTCGTGCGCGGTGCGCCGCTGGACCAGGTCCGGGAAACCCTGCGCGAGACGGTGGGCAATGTTACGATCAACCGGAGCCACGACCAGGCGCTGGCATCCGCAGCAAGTCAGGCCTGAGCATGTCCTTAACAGCACTGGCTTCTTACGCCACCCATCCTTCGCAATCCAAAGGCCGGCAGCATGCTGAAGCGGCCGATCCAGCGCGTGATCCATTCCAGCGCGACCGCGATCGAATTATTCATAGCGCTGCATTCAGGCGGCTTGAATACAAGACCCAGGTCTTTGTTAATCACGAAGGTGATTTATTCCGCACCCGACTGACGCACAGCCTGGAAGTGGCGCAAATTGCACGCGCGGTGGCCCGCAATCTGGGTCTGCACGAAGATCTGACTGAAGCCATCTCGCTGGCGCACGATCTGGGCCATACTCCTTTTGGTCACGCAGGGCAGGATGCATTGCACGACTGCATGCAGCGCCTGTGCCCCAAGGCGGGCGGCTTTGAACACAATCTGCAAAGCCTGCGTGTAGTCGATGAGCTCGAAGAACGCTATGCAACCTTCAACGGTCTGAACCTGACGTTCGAAACGCGCGAAGGCATTCTCAAACATTGTTCGCTATCTCACGCACGCCAGCTGGGCGAGGTGGGACGACGCTTCATCGAGAAAAAGCGCCCGGGACTCGAAGCGCAGCTGGCAAACCTGGCCGACGAAATTGCCTACAACAATCATGATATTGATGATGGCCTGCGTTCAGGCCTGATCACAATTGAACAAATGCGCCAGGTGCAGCTGTTTGCCACCTTTCATGATGAAGTCAGCCGTCTGTTCCCGGATGTCACCGGACGTCGGCTGATTGCAGAAGTCATCAGGCGCATGATCAATGCGCTGATCGTGGATCTGACCCAGACCACGCGCAACAATCTGCAGGCCAATCGAATCCAGACACGCGACGATGTGATTCAGGCGCCATCGCTGCTGCTGTTCTCAGCGTCCATGCGCGCGCAGGCCGATGAGCTCAAATCATTTCTCATGCACAATCTGTATCGGCATTACAAGGTCATGCGCATGGCCAACAAGGCCAGCACCATTGTGCAATCACTGTTTTCGGCGTTTGTGGATGATCCGCGGCTGCTTCCTGCAGACTACCGGCATGATGATGAAAACAGACAGGCCCGGGCCATTGCCGATTACATTGCCGGCATGACAGACCGCTACGCCATCAAGGAATATAAACGTCTGTTTGTCGTATAAGCCGAAGGCGTGGCCCGCTGACAGTATTGACTGATATTAAAAATTTTTCAATAAATGTACGATTCGTTCGTTCTTCAAAAACTATCGAGAATTTTTTCAAAATCGGGATAGCGCATCTTGTTGGAAAATGATTTCGCTTTTTCAATTTGACAGTCAAGCGAAATTTTATGGACAGTGTTGCCCCATCCTCGAGCAGTCTTCATACTCTGTTCGTCGATTCGAATATCGGTAGTCTGCAAGGCGTTCTTGCCTGCCTTCGTGCAGGGCGTTTTCGCATCACCATTGCCTCTGATGGGCTCTCGGGATATGAGAAAGCCATCATGCTGCAACCCGATGTCATCGTGTCCGAACTCAGCCTGCCTCGCCTGGATGGCATTCCTTTATGCCGCAGACTTAAAGCCAACACGCTGACTGCTGACATTCCCGTTCTGTTCTACAGTGAGGGCGACGATCCGCAACTGCATGTGCAGGCCCTGGAAACCGGTGCTGCCGATTTCATTGCCAAATCCAGACCGGTAGACGAAGTCGTGGCGCGCATTCGTGTTCATGGGGCGATATCACAGCGCTTGCACCATGCCCGTCAAAGTCAGGAAACGCCTTTACCTCGGGTCGAGCAACCCGTGTCTCTCCGAAAATCCGACAGCGACGATGAAGTGGCGGTGCGCATCATCATGAAATATGCTCAGGAGAATCTTGCAGAAGATCTCAGTTTGCGGCGGCTGTGCACGCTGGTATCCATGAACAAAAAGCGCCTGAATCGCGCCTTTCAGAATGTACGCGGACGCAGTGCGTTTGAATGCATTCGTGATTTGCGCATGCAAATGGCAAAAGAGCTGCTGGCCAATACCTCGCTGCGAACGTTTACGATTGCAGAAGAAGTCGGGTTTTCCAATTCGGCGAACTTTGCCACGGCCTTTCTGAATTTGCAGGGCGTTACACCGCTGGAATACCGACGACAGATGAGGCAATTACGGGATTCCGAGAGTCAGAAAGACGCCACTTAGTGGCAGGCCCGACAGGGAACCGGGATACAATGAGAAAAAAAGGAGACCTGTCTTGCTAAAACGCCATGCAACCTACGCCGACACGGTGTCGGCCACCCATTGGGACATTCCACAGTATTACAATATTGGTGTCGACGTTTGTGATAAATGGGCAGACGGTACCGGCCGTATCGCCATCATTCACGAGAAGTCGCCCACTAACATTCATCGTTACACGTTCGACGATCTGAAAAAATATTCCAATCAGTTTGCGCACGTCCTGCAACAGGCGGGTGTATCGCGTGGTGATCGTGTTGGTATTTTGCTGGCGCAGGGAATAGAAACAGCCGTTGCCCATATCGCCTGCTACAAGCTGGGCCTGATCGCCATTCCCTTGTTTTCTCTGTTCGGCTCCGATGCCCTGGCGTATCGTCTGTCAAATTCGGGCGCGCGGGCGCTGGTCACCAATGCAGAAGGCGTGGCCAAACTGGCCACCATTACCGATCCCTTGTCTGAACTGAAAACCGTTGTCGATATCGATGCAACGCAAGATAGCCTGACCACTCTGGCATTCTGGCCATCGCTGCAGCAGCAGCCGGAAACGTTTGAGCCGGTGAACACGCTGGCCGATGACCCTGCCGTCATTATCTATACGTCGGGAACGACAGGTAAACCCAAGGGTGCCCTGCACGCGCACCGCGTTCTGCTCGGCCATCTTCCAGGGGTGGAAATTTCCCATAATTTTTTCCCCGAAAATGCCAGGCTCATGTGGACCCCGGCAGACTGGGCCTGGATCGGCGGTCTGCTGGATGTGCTCATGCCCTCATTGCATCATGGCATTCCCGTGCTGGCATGCCGGTTCTCAAAATTTACGGCTGACGCGGCGTTTGATCTCATGTCACGCCACCAGGTAACGCATACATTCCTGCCTCCCACCGCGCTCAAAATGCTGCGACGACTGGAAAGCCCGCGTGATCGCTGGCCGCTGGCGCTGCGCTCCATTGCCAGCGGTGGCGAAAGTCTTGGACTGGAACTCATAGAGTGGGGACGCCGCAATCTGGACATTACCATCAACGAATTCTACGGCCAGACCGAATGCAATATGCTGGTGTCCTCGTGTGCGGATCTTTTCGAACCAAAAATCGGCTGCATGGGCAAAGCGGCGCCGGGGCACAACGTACAGATCGTCGATGATCAGGGACAAATTCTGCCCGATGGTACAGAAGGCAATATCGCCGTCAGAAGACCAGATCCTGTCATGTTCCTTGGCTACTGGAACAATCCCGAAGCCACGAAGGAAAAATTTGCCGGTGACTTTTTGGTAACGGGGGACATGGGGATACGCGATGAAGACGGCTTTTTTCGCTTTGTTGGTCGCAATGATGACGTCATCACCAGCGCGGGCTACCGGATTGGTCCAGGCCCCATCGAAGACTGCATTCTGGGGCATCCGTCCGTCAGCATGGTTGCCGTGGTAGGGTTGCCCGATGATGAACGTACCGAAGCAGTAACCGCATTTGTGATATTGAATGAAGGCGCCGAACCCTCGGAAGCGCTCAAAAAAGAAATCCAGGAGCACGTAAAAATGCGAGTGGCCGCTCACGAATATCCGCGGCGTATTTATTTTGTCGACGAACTGCCCATGACCACCACCGGAAAAATCATTCGAAAGCAATTGCGCAACTACGCGGCAAAAGATCAGAAAGAGTGAAGAGTGAAGGGGCCAATGCAGGAATCAGTCCTGCCCCAGAGGCCGGAGCGAGTTCGTTTAAGCGTTGCAGCCGAAAGCCATCACTACAAATGAATCATTCAGAACAAGTGCAACGTCCGCAACCGTTCCGCTTTCGCATCAGGACAAAGCGTGAGCGGCGTCCTGCTCTTTTTCCCGGGCGAGCAAAGGCTTCAGATAGCGTCCCGTATGGCTTTGCGGGTTGGCGGCAATGTCGGCAGGCGTTCCGGTGCCAACGATCTGTCCGCCGCCCTGGCCGCCTTCGGGACCCAGGTCAATAATCCAGTCCGCAGTCTTGATCACGTCCAGGTTGTGTTCAATTACCACCACGGTATTGCCCGATTCCAACAGCTGATTAACTACATTCAGCAGCAGTGCAATATCGGCAAAGTGCAGGCCTGTCGTCGGTTCGTCCAGAATATACATGGTCTTGCCGGTGCTGCGTTTTGACAACTCCAGCGAGAGTTTGATGCGCTGGGCCTCACCGCCCGATAGTGTGGTTGCCGACTGACCAAGCCGAATATAGCTCAGGCCTACATCCATCAGGGTCTGCAGCTTGCGATTGATGACCGGTACTGCACTGAAATACTCCAGCGCCTGTTCCACGGTCAGCTCCAGCACATCGCTGATCGTACGCCCGCGATAGCGGATTTCCAGCGTCTCACGGTTATAGCGTTTGCCATGACAGGTATCGCAGGGCACGTACATGTCGGGCAGAAAGTGCATCTCTACCTTGATCACGCCATCGCCCTGGCAGCTTTCGCAGCGTCCGCCCTTCACATTGAAGGAAAACCGTCCCGGATCATAGCCACGGGTACGGGCTTCAGGCGTGCCGGCAAACAATTCCCTGATTGGTGTAAAAAGGCCGGTGTAGGTTGCCGGGTTACTGCGCGGTGTCCGCCCGATAGGACTTTGGTCAACGTTGATGATTTTATCGAAATGATCCAGTCCTTCGACCGCAGTAAAGGGAGCTGGCTCGCTCTGCGCGCGGTGCAGCTCATGCGCCATCAGGGTTGCCAGCGTGTCATTGATCAGGGTGGATTTGCCGGAGCCGGAGACGCCGGTGACGCACACCAGTTTGCCGGACGGAATCCGCAAGTCGACACTTTTCAGGTTATTGCCTGAACAGCCGCGTATTTCCAGCCATTTTTGGTCTTTATCCAGCTTGCGCGGGTGATGCGCTTCGATGCGCCTGCGGCCGCTCAGGTATGCGCCGGTCAGGGAGTCTTCATCGTCGGCAATCTGTTGCGGGGTGCCCGAAGCAATAATCTGACCGCCATGTTCACCAGCGCCCGGACCCATGTCTACCACCCAGTCGGCAGCGCGAATCATATCTTCATCATGCTCAACCACAATTACGCTGTTACCCAGATCGCGCAAATGCGCCAGGGTCTGGATAAGGCGGTCATTATCGCGCTGATGCAAGCCGATAGAGGGTTCATCCAGCACATACATCACGCCGGTCAGTCCCGACCCGATCTGGCTGGCCAGCCGGATACGCTGTGCCTCGCCGCCGGAAATCGTATCGGCGCTGCGGTCCAGCGACAGGTAATTCAGACCCACATTATTCAGAAACTCAAGCCTGGCACGGATCTCCCGCACGATACGCTCGGCAATTTCCTGCTTGGCGCCCGTCAGGGTCAGGTTTTCAAACCAGTGCAGGCACTCGGACAACGCCATCGCCTCGACTTCATAAATGGCCAGGCCAACGCGTGAGTCCTCCCGCGGTTCGTTGCCGATCAGGACATGACGGGCATCTTCTCGCAGACGCGACCCGCCGCAATCCGGGCAGACCTGCAAACTGCGGTACTTGCCCAGTTCCTCACGGACGGTATTGGAGTCGGTTTCCTTCCAGCGCCGTTCCAGATTCGGAATAATCCCTTCGAAGGCGTGCTTGCGCACCGAACTGCGGCCTTTGTCATTCAGATACAGAAACGAAATTTCTTCCTTGCCCGAACCGTAAAGCACCGTTTTTTGCGTAGCCGCGGGCAGCTCTTCAAAGGGCACGTCGATATCAAACTCGTAATGCGCCGCCAGACTGGTGAGCAGGGAATGGGTAAACGCATTGCGCTTGTCCCACCCTTTGATGGCGCCGCTGGACAGGCTCAGCGTGGGGAAGGCCACGACCCGTTTGGGATCGAAGAACCAGGTATGACCCAGCCCATCGCAGGTGGGGCAGGCGCCTACCGGATTATTGAAGCTGAACAGCCGCGGTTCCAGCTCTGCCAGCGCATGATTACATATGGGACAGG
The DNA here is from genome assembly GCA_023389155.1 of Pseudomonadota bacterium. GTDB lineage: Bacteria > Pseudomonadota > Gammaproteobacteria > Burkholderiales > Burkholderiaceae_B > Advenella. The sequence continues at coordinate 3,964 of JAEWEV010000014.1, read as the reverse complement.
CGTAGCGGATCGAAAAAGGCTGTTCCTGATTGTTGTCCATATCCAGAATCAGCACCCTGCCATCGGCCAGCTTGAGTGCGGTTTCGATGCTTTCTGCCAGACGCTGCTTGCTTTCATCACGCACCCGCAGGCGATCAATCACCACGTCAATCGAGTGCTTTTCGTTCCTGTTCAGGACGGGAGGGGGATCCAGTTCAGTCATCTGGCCATCGATACGCACGCGCACAAACCCCTGGGCCTGCAGCTGCGCAAAATCGTCTTCGTAGCTGCCCTTGCGTTCCCGCGCAATAGGCGCCAGGATTGCAATGCGGGTGTCGGCGGTCATGGCCAGAATATGATCTACCATGTGGGCCACTGACTGAGCCTGTAGCGGCTCCCCGTGTACCGGACAGTAGGGCGTCCCTACGCGGGCAAACAGCAGACGCAGATAATCATGGATTTCGGTGATGGTGCCAACGGTAGAGCGCGGATTATGTCCCGCCGCCTTCTGTTCGATAGAAATGGCCGGCGACAGCCCCTCTATCAGGTCTACATCGGGCTTATCCATCAGTTGCAGGAACTGCCGGGCATAGGCCGACAGGCTTTCCACATAGCGGCGCTGCCCTTCTGCGTACAATGTGTCAAAGGCAAGGGAAGACTTGCCTGAGCCGGACAAACCGGTCAAAACGACCAGTTTATGTCGGGGGAGGTCGAGCGACACATTTTTTAAATTATGCGTACGGGCACCGCGAATGCGGATGGCATCCATGAATTTATCTTTTCCTGTTGAACGAACTTGGTTTTTCTCGGACTAATCCATTACTATAACGCAGGTGTCAACACCAGATATACCTTCCTCCCACTTTGTCTTTTTATTGTGCTGAATGAACTCCGCTGCGCCAAGTCAATCCGCTGAAGCAGGTGCTGCCAAACCGGCAAAACTTAAACTCACGTCTGCTGAGCGCCGGGCCAGTACCACGCTAGCCCTGCTTTTTGCCGTCCGTATGCTGGGCCTGTTCCTGCTGACACCGGTGTTTGCCGACGCAGCCAAAACCCTGAGCGGGGGCTCGAACGCCGCGCTGGTCGGGGCGGCTATCGGCGCCTACGGACTGACCCAGGCTATTCTGCAGATTCCGCTAGGCATGGCCTCGGACCGTTTCGGTCGCCGCCCGGTCATTATTGGGGGCATGGTGCTGTTCATCATCGGCGGCATCATCTGTGCGCTTACCGACTCCGTCACAGGCGTGATCATTGGCCGCTCCATTCAGGGGCTGGGCGCCATTTCCGCTGCCATCACCGCCTGGGTTGCCGATGCGACCCGTCCTGAAGTGCGTACGCGCGCCATGGCCATGGTCGGCGGCTCTATCGGTATTTCATTTGCGCTTGCCCTGGTACTGTCACCGCTGCTGGTGGAATATGGTGGGCTTTCCGGACTATTCTGGGTCATCTCGTTGCTGGGCTTTGTCAGCCTGCTGCTAGCCACCTTCATCGTGCCCGTGGTACCCCTGCAGATCCCTGCCATCCAGTCCCGGCCTCGCGATGTTCTCAAAAACGGCGACTTGCTGCGCCTTAATTTTGGCGTTTTCTGCCTTCACTGTATTCTCATGTCCATTTTCGTGGTGGCGCCTCCGCTGCTGATCGGTCTGGGCGGATTCACGACCGGCACGCTCTGGAAAGTCTACCTGCCCGTTATTCTGGCCTCTTTCGTCGCTATGGTTCCCGTGGTCTTCTATACAGAAACCCGGCACGTGCACAAGCAAAGCCTGGAATGGAGCGTAGCCGGCCTGGCCATTGTCATGGCCATCATGGCCTTTGCCACCGAATCGTTCGCGGCCATCGTGGTGCTGTTTGTTGGCTATTTTGTTGCCTTCAACATTCTGGAAGCACTGCAGCCTTCGCTGGTTTCCCGTGTCGCACCCGTCGAGCACAAGGGCCTGGCACTGGGCTTTTACAATATGTCACAGGCGCTTGGCGTTGCGGCCGGCGGCGCCGTGGGCGGCCTGCTTGCGCGCTACACGGGAACCCCCGCAGTTTTCCTGATGGGCGCGGCCCTGGCCGCGATCTGGTTCTTTACGGCCCGAGGCTTCAAATCTCCTACGTAAAGCCCTCGATGGCTATAATGACCCAATTGTGCAAGCCGGTAAGGGTGGTTAAGATACTGCCCGTATTACCATCTATAGTCAGGATTTAACCATGGCATCAGTCAACAAAGTCATACTCGTAGGCAATCTGGGGCGCGACCCGGAAGTCCGTTACTCGCCAGATGGCGCGGCTATCTGCAACGTCTCTATTGCGACCACCTCTAACTGGAAAGACAAGAACACAGGCGAGCGCCGCGAAGATACCGAATGGCATCGCGTTGTGTTCTACAACCGCCTGGCTGAAATTGCCGGTGAATACCTCAAGAAAGGCCGCTCGGTCTACGTAGAAGGCCGCCTCAAAACCCGCAAGTGGCAGGACAAGGACACCGGCGCCGACCGTTACTCTACAGAAATCGTCGCAGACCAGATGCAAATGCTTGGTGGTCGCGATAGCACAGGCGGCATGGATGATGGCGGTTTTGGTGGCGATGATTCCTATTCTTCTTCACGCCAGGCACCGCAGCAGCGCAGCCAGCCCCAGCAACAGCAGCGTCCTGCGCAAAAACCCGCGTCCAATATCATGGATATGGACGACGACATTCCCTTCTGAATTACATATAAAAATTAAAGTTTAAAGCCTTCGAATTGTTTACACGATTCGAAGGCTTTTTCTTCGCACAAAATGTGTACTTTTCATAAACCGCATATTGTTATTGACAAATCTACACCGAGAAATACTTGAACCGCTTCCATCCGATCCCAATTTTCGTTGGAATTCACAATTGCATTGTTCTTTTCGCCTGATCAATCGTACGGCTCCTCGTTGAACCACAACAGGGCAACGATTGTGCTGACAGGCATGAACCACTAGACGAGCTGATGCTAGCCGCTTCTGTTCGTGTCGTGCAGGCGACGTGCGGTGATGGAGAAAATAGGTATCGTTGTAACGACCAGCACGATTGAAACAACAATGTCTGGAAGATTGAACAGGCCGAGCACGAATAGCAGCAGCACATAGAAAAGCATCGCATACCAGAATTCCGAGCGGCTCGCCCTACCCGTAAAATCAAAGTATCCGGTAAAGAATCTCTTCATACCGCAGTTGTAAAGCCGACAGGCGAAGCCGTTTTGCCAAAGCGGTTAGGGCCTTGCGATGGTTTGTTTTTGTAGGAAATTACGAAGGTAACAAGCAACGAAACCAATATACCAAACGCGAAAATCCAATACATTAATCCGAAATCTCCATTCTCATGATTACGGGTGGGGGCGAAAACGGAAAAACAACGTTTCAGCCGAAACCAAATCCGAGCGTCCTTTATGCTAGGCAAGACGTTGCTGGTAGCGGGCTAGAGGAGCGCCATCGTGATGAGACCATACGCAGCAACGATGACAAACCCGATACTGAAACGATAACGACGCAAAAAGTTGACCAGTTACGGCATAGCAAAATAGTAGAGAAAAACCAAGCCTAGAAATTTGGGTACGTCAGAGATCATATAACCGTCCGTCAAGAATTGGTTTTTTCGGGCAATTGTATTTTGATTTTCCCAGGATTCTTGTCTAATAGCTTTTTATTGAAAGAGCACTAATCAAAGTCAGCGCACAAAAAAGATTGCAACTACTAATCCTAAGATGGCATTTACAGTCCATTCATAGCGGTTAGCATTTCAGTATTCATATAAATATCATTTTTGCTAACTGCTCTTTCAAATCAGCTCCGTAGGAAAAGGGTAATAACTGTATTTAGATAAAGCAAGAAATACATGGTTTTATGAAGTGTACTAGCTCAAACATGATCTGACAGTTACCCGTTTGTAATGCAGTGTCTGTCAGATTAGATTTGGTTCACATTCTTCGATTCCCAAACCGCCTTACCCTCAAGCAAGGTCTGCATTGGCGTTCTG
>JAEWEV010000017.1 GCA_023389155.1 Pseudomonadota bacterium | reverse complement strand
ATATAACCAGTTTTGGTCCCGTCAGGCCGCGCCCACAAGTTGTATGCTTGCGCCACCCTGGGTTGAAATCTGTTTAAATAGTTTTCCCGCTCGTAAACGAACGAAGTCCTCTAATATATCCTATCTGCACTACAGTTGCAAGTAAAAATACCGGGCAAAATGGCAATTAGCACTTGAAAAACAACAACTTTTTGCATTTTGCGGCATTTTTCAGGCTTGAGGGATGGCCATGCGCAGCTTTTCTGCCCGCCGACGCAACCACTCAAGTGTTAGCAGCATGGCGACTGAAAACAAAATCAGCAGCGTGGCCGCCGCGGCAATCGTGGGGTTCAGGTTTTCGCGAATGCCACTGAACATGACGCGCGGCAGTGTGTATTGATCTGGCCCGGCAATGAACAGAGTCATCACCACCTCGTCAAAGGAGGTGCCAAAGGCAAACAACGCCCCCGAAATGACCCCCGGCGCGATCAGCGGCAGGGTAATCCGGCGAAAGACATACAGCGGTGGCGCCCCCAGACTGGCGCCTGCCCTGCTCAGATTGGTATCGTAACCCTCCAGCGTGGCCATCACCGTGACCAGCACAAAGGGCGCTCCCAGGACGGCATGCATGACTACCAGCAGCCCCAGGTTGTTGGCCATACCCAGTGGCGCAAAGAACAGATAGGCTGCCACACCCAGGATGACAACCGGCACGACCATGGGGGAAATCAGCAGGCCCAGCAGTAGCCCTTTTCCCGGAAAACGGGCGCGGTACAGGGCCAGGGCTGCAGCAGTTCCCAGCACGGTGGCAATCAGCGTGGCCAGCGGCGCCACAATCAGGGTATTTTTCAGCCCCAGCATCCATTCCGGCGAACTGAAGAAATTCTCGTACCAGCGCAGCGAAAATCCGCTAAGCGGATAGACCAGAAAAGAACTGTCATTGAACGAAAGCGGCACGATGACCAGCACGGGTACGATCAGGAAAACCAACACCAGCAGGGCCAGCAGCCAGTGCACGACGCGCCAGATGCGTTCGGAAGGGGTAAGAATGGTGTTTGCCTGCGCCATTTAAGCGACTCCAAGACGCGTGGAGCCGCTAAGCCGGCTGTATACCGCGTACAGAATAAGCGTTGCCACCAGCAGCATGGCCGCCAGCGCGCCCGCCAGCCCCCAGTTGATCGTGCCATTCGTATAAAAGGCAATGAAGTAGCTGATCATCTGGTCTTTTGGTCCGCCCAGTAGCGCCGGGGTAATGTAGTATCCGATAGCCGTAATGAAAACCAGCAGACACCCTGCGCCGATGCCGGGCAGCGTCTGGGGGAAGTACACTGCCCAGAAACTGCGCAGCGGATGACAGCCCAGGGAGACCGCCGCCCGCATGTAGGTGGGGGAGATGCCTTTCATCACACTGTAAAGGGGCAGGATCATGAAGGGAAGCATGATGTGCACCATGGCGATATAGACGCCAAGCCGATTGAAAACCAGCTGCACGGGAGCGTCGATCAGCCCCAGCTGAAGCATCAGGCGATTGATCAGCCCGCCATTTTGCAGCAATACGATCCATGCCGCGGTACGAACCAGGAGCGATGTCCAGAATGGCAACAGGACCAGAATCATCAGCAAGTTGCTCCATCTGGCCGGCAGGCGCGCCAGCAGATACGCCAGCGGATAGGCCAGGATAAGCGCCACGAGGGTCACAATCGCCGCCATCCAGAAGGTGCGCAGATAAATGGCCTTGAAGATGCCCTGGTCTGGCGGAGCAGCACCGATACTGCCATCGGGCGCCTGCCGCAAATCCAGTGCCGTGAGCAGGTAGTACGGCGTATGCGGCCGGGCATTGTTCTTCAGAATGCCCCAGTAAGCCTGGTCCGACCAGCGAGGGTCGATCTCTTCAAAGGCTTTCTCGAAGCTGGGCGGATCAATCTTGAACGGAAGCTTGCGCGCCGTTTTGACGATCAGAGTACGAAACCCGGACTGTTCGAAATTGAGCCGCTGCATCAGCGGCCCCATGGCGTGCTCGGCCCGCGCCCTGGCCAGATCGTCTGCCAGGGCACGGTATATCTCTTCGGTCACCGGCGCGCCTGCTTCCCACTTTTGCAAAGCTTTGGTGGTATCAGGCAGCGTGGTGACCATTTCGGGATTGGCCACGCTTTTGCCCAGAAAAGAAGCGATTGGCGCAACGAAGGTCAGCAGCAGAAACAGCAGCAGCGGAACGACCAGCCAGAGCGCCTTGCGTGCCCCTGACATTATTTAGCGACCCAGGCGTTATAACGCTGCTCCAGGGAAACACCGTTGTCGATCCAGAACTCCACATCCAGCGGGATCGCGTTCTTTTCGTTATCGGGCGCGGTCGGCATATCGGCAAGATATTTCTTGTCGATCAGGTCAATGGCCTTTTTATTGACAGCCCCGTAAGCGATATTTTCGGCGTATACCTTCTGGGTTTCAGGTTTGCTGGCGAAGGCGATGAACTTCATGGTGTCGTCCTTGCGTGCATTGCCCTTTGGAATGGCCCAGTAGTCCAGATCGTAAACGCTGCCGTCCCAGACCACTTTCAGGTTTTTACCTTCACGGGCGGCCTGCGAAATCCTGCCGTTATAGGCAGAGGTCATGGCCACATCGCCAGAGACCAGATACTGCGCAGGCTGGGCACCCGACTCCCACCACTGGATATTCGGCTTGAGTTCGTCCAGCTTGGCAAAGGCGCGATCGACGCCCTCAGGCGTACTCAGGACCTTGTACACCTCTTTGGGTGGCACGCCATCGGCCATCAGTGCGATTTCCAGCGTGTACTTGGCGCCCTTGCGCAGTCCGCGCTTGCCCGGATATTTCTTCACATCCCAGAAATCAGCCCAGGTTTTTGGTGCGTCATCGCTAAATTTGTCGCCGTTATAGGAAAGCACCACAGACCACACGAACATGCCTACGCCACAGTCCTTGTCGGTGGCAGCTTCTATGAAATCGCCCCTGTCGCCAATTACGCTCCAGTCTATCGGCTCGAACAGGCCTTCTTCACAGCCGCGCACCAGTTCCGGGCTTTCCACCTCAACCGCATCCCAGCTGACACTATTGGTATCGACCATGGCCTTGATCTTGGCCTGCTCGCCGTTATATTCGGCAGCGGTAATTTTTGTGCCGGTTTCCTTTTCATACGGGCCGTAATAGGCTTTTTCCTGCGCGGTTTTATTGTCGCCACCAAAGGAGACCACCGTCAGGCTATCGGCCGCGTGGGCACCAGCTGACACCATTCCCAGGCATCCGATCAAAGCCGTGTGCAACAGGGCCTTTCTGATTATTTTACTTTTCATTGCTCTCACTCCACATAAAAGGTTATACCGCTGCCGGCGTCTCGACGGGATCCAGAAACCGGACAAACTCGTGATTCCAGCCGACGTCCAGCATGTCACCGACGGCGATCGTCTGCCTGACCTGTGAAACCGGCTGCTTTACAACAAAATCCGGGTCGCCATTGATGTTCAGTCGTACCCGAACATGGTCACCCAGATAGATCACCTCCTGTACTTTCCCCGTACAGCGCACATCGGTCGCGTTTTCCGCGGGATTGAGCGCAATGCGTTCAGGACGAATGGAAACCGAGACCCGATCCCCCGTCTTCATGCCCAGTTGCTGCAAACCCTGGACCTGCATGCCGCTGTCCAGGGTCACGGTCGCCTGGCGAGATGTGGCATGCGTGATGGTGCCGTGTGTGCGGTTGTTTTCACCGATAAAGCCCGCCACAAAGGCAGTCTCAGGGGATTCGTAGATATCCTGGGGAGAACCGATCTGCTGCACCATGCCGTCGTGGAACACGGCCACGCGGTCAGACATGGTCAAGGCCTCTCCCTGGTCATGCGTGACATATACCACCGTGACGCCGAGCTCGGCATGCAGGCGCTTGATTTCCAGCTGCATATGTTCGCGCAGCTGTTTGTCCAACGCCCCCAGCGGCTCATCCATCAGCACCAGTTCGGGCTCAAACACCAGCGCACGGGCCAGGGCTACCCGTTGCTGCTGTCCGCCGGACAGTTGTGATGGAAAACGCTTCTCCATGCCAGCGAGCTGGACCATGGCAAGGGCCGTTTTGACTTTCTGCTGCTGCTCGCCGGCGTCAAACTTGCGTACCTTGAGGGGAAACGCGACGTTTTCTGCGACCGTCATGTGCGGAAACAGGGCATAGTTCTGGAACACCATGCCGATATTTCGTTTGTGAGGAGGAAGATTGTCGATCTGTTCGCCAGCCAGTTCGATGGTGCCAGACGAAGGCGACTCAAACCCTGCCAGCATCATGAGCGTGGTCGTTTTGCCTGACCCGGATGGTCCCAGCAAGGTCAGGAATTCGCCCTGGCGGATATCAAGGTTCAGGTGTTTCACCACCACATTCCTGCCGTCATAACTCTTGCGTACGTTCTTGAAACGCACCAGGGGATTGTTATTGTTCGCCGTTGCTGCGGACATAGGGATTGCTTCTCCAGTATTTCTCAGGCTGTCAAAGGGGCGTAACACAACGCCCCTTTGCAGCCGGCACTTATCGCTGCGATTGTTCCGGTAAACACAATCGACATATGCCAGATGTGTTTACCGGCCACCCGGACAGGCGTGTCGCCAGACTGACGTCACGCCTGTCCGTGGTTCAGACACATTTCAGGACTTGAGTGACTGATGCGTGGCATCAAGCGCCTGGGCGACTGTATCCACCAGCGTGTCCACCTGCCCGGCATTGATGATCAGTGGCGGACAAAACGCCAGCGTATCACCGATATTGCGCGTAATCACGCCCAGTTCCTGCAGCTTGCGACCCACAGCGGTACCCAGTTGTCCGGGTGTCGCCAGCGCGGTCTTGGCCTTTTTGTCTGTCACAAGTTCAACGCCGGCAATCAGCCCGACGCCGCGCACTTCGCCAACCAGCGGATGGTCCCGCAGTCCGGCAAGCCGCTGCTGCAAATGTGCTCCTGTCTCAGAGGCATTTTGTACAAGATTTCGCTCGCGAATGATATTCACGTTTTCCTGACCTACCGCCACCGCTACGGGGTGACCGCCAGCGGTAAAGCCGTGACCCAGCACGCCAAGTTTGTTGCTCTCGTCCGCAATCGGGTCAAATACACGGCTGTTGAGCAGGATGGCTGACAGGGGTTGATAGGATGACGAGATCTGCTTGGACAGGACCATGACATCAGGTTTGATGTCATAAGTTTCACTGGCGAACATTTTGCCGGTACGGCCGAAACCACAAATGACTTCGTCGGCCACCAGCAGCACATCGTATTTGTTCAGCACTGCCTGGATTTTTTCCCAGTAGGTCTTCGGCGGCACAATCACGCCCCCGGCACCCATTACCGGTTCAGCAAAAAAGGCAGCGACGGTGTCGGGACCTTCTTTCTGGATCAGGGCCTCCAGGTCGGCGGCCATTCGGGTCGCGAATTCTTCTTCGCTTTCCCCGTCCTTGCCTTCACGCCAATAATGGGGACATGTCGTATGCAATACGCGCTCGATTGGCAGATCAAAGCCCTTGTGGTTGCCCGGCAGGCCGGTCAGGCTGGCAGAAGCAATGGTCACACCATGATAGCCCTTGTTGCGTGCAATCAGTTTTTTCTTGTTCGGCTGGCCAAGGGAATTGGACCGATACCAGATCAGTTTGATGACCGTATCATTGGCTTCGGAGCCCGAGTTGGTAAAGAACACCTTGCTCATGGGTACGGGTGCAATATCGATCAGGGTTTTGGCAAATCGTACGGCGGCGTCGTGCGTTTTATGCGTGAACAGATGATAGAAAGGCAGGGTCTGCATCTGACGCACGGCGGCATCGACCAGGCGCTGCTCACTGAATCCGACCGCAACACTCCAGAGGCCCGCCATGGCTTCAATGTATTTCTTGCCATTTTCATCCTCGACATAAATGCCGTCGCCGCGGGTAATAACCAGCGGCCCCTGCGATGCATGCGAAATCGCGTTGGTGTAGGGATGCATGTGAAAGGCGATGTCGTCATTGCCCTGCTGTGAAATTGAATTGCTCATTGTTCCTCCAATGGGGTTTGCGTCTGGATTACCATTATTATCCACACTATCGGCTTCGCTGGCGAGTGTGCAGGTGCAGTTTGCCCTGCTTTGTCCCGTGGCCTGCGCCAACGCCGGCTGATAAGCTATGATAATAAGCTATCATTGTGATATTACATCCGGCATTAATGACCTGCAGCTAATTGTCGGCCCGCCTGGCGCTAACCTATTCAATTGAAATTTTTTCCTATGTCCGATCTAAACTGGTCTTTCCCCTACCGCTCTCAGAAGATGCCCGTTTTTGCGCGCAATGTCGTCAGCACCTCCCAGCCTCTGGCTGCGCAGGCAGGCCTGTCGATGCTGTATCGTGGCGGCAATGCCATGGACAGTGCGCTGGCTACCGCGATTGCCCTGACTGTGGTGGAACCGGTGATGAACGGTATTGGCGGCGACCTGTTCGTACAAATCTGGCATGAAGGCAAACTGTATGGCCTGAGCGCATGTGGCCGTTCGCCCGAGAAGTGGACCTATGACAAATTCGCCGGTAGCGACAGCATGCCTGCCAAAGGATGGGGTACTGTAACGGTGCCGACACAGGTTGCCGGCTGGCGGGCGCTGTCGGAAAGATTTGGCAAGCTGCCCTTTGAAGATTTGTTCGAGCCCGCCATCCGGTATGCTGAACAGGGCTTTCAAGTCTCCCCGACCGTTGCCCGAATCTGGGAAAAACAGGGCGACACCTGCAAGGATCAGCCCGGCTTTGCCCAGGCCTTTATGCGTGATGGCCGTTTCCCCACGGCCGGCGAACTCTGGACATTCCCGGAACAGGCTGCAACCCTGAAGGACATCGCCCAGACTCGCGGCGAGAGCTTTTACCGGGGTGCATTGGCGGAAAAAATCATTGCCTTCAGTAATGAAAGTGGCGGCTATTTCACCGCCGCCGACCTGGACAGCGCAAAGGCCGAATGGGTCGAACCCATCAGCGCGAATTTCCGCGACCTGACGCTGCACGAAATTCCACCTAATGGCCAGGGCATTGCTGCCCTCATGGGAATTGGCATTCTGGATAATTTCGATCTGGAATCCATGGGCCTGGACAGTCCCGATTTTTATCATGTCGGCATCGAGGCCATGAAACTGGCTTTTGCCGACCTGCATGAGTATATTGCCGATCCGGAACATATGAGAGCTTCGGCAACCGATCTGCTTTCCCCTGCCTATCTGAAGCAGCGTGCGGGTCTCATTGACATGAAAAAAGCCTCGACGCCGCAAGCCGGCATGCCAGCCAGCGGCGGAACCGTGTATCTGACGGCAGCAGATGAAGCCGGCACCATGGTCTCGTTCATCCAGTCAAATTATCATGGCTTCGGTTCAGGCGTGGTCGTGCCCGGCACCGGCATTGCAATGCATAATCGCGGTTGCGGTTTCAATGTTCGCGAAGGACATGACAATTGTGTTGGACCGAAGAAAAAGCCGCTGCACACCATTATTCCCGGCTTTATTACGCGTAATGGCAAGCCGCTGATGTCCTTTGGTGTCATGGGTGGCAGCATGCAGGCTCAGGGTCATGCGCAAATGGTGGCCCGACTGGGTGCTTTTGCACAGAATCCGCAAGCCATGAGTGATGCGCCGCGCTTCCGTGTGGAAAACGGCCCCGTGGTTTATCTGGAAGCGCATACGCCCGCCGCTGTGGTGCAGACGCTCAAGGAGCGCGGACACGATGTGCAGGTGGCCGCAGCCGACAGCCTTGAATTCGGTTCGGCCCAGCTGATCTACAAAGCAGAACATGGCTACTTTGCGGCATCCGACTCGCGCCGCGATGGTCAGGCAGTGGGATTCTAGAAAATAGCCGAGATGCGTCCGGAACATTTATGACAGACAACATTTTTTCGCTGCATAAGGGCACCCTGCCCCTTCTGGTTTCCATTCCGCATATGGGAACTGCGCTGGACCCGCAGATTGCCGCCAACATGGCGCCAGTGGCAAACTTTGTCGATGATACCGACTGGCACCTGGACAAGCTTTACGCCTTCGCCAAAGACTGGGGGGCGTCATTTCTGACACCTGTCCATTCACGCTACGTCATAGACCTGAATCGCCCACCGGACGACGAAAACCTGTATCCGGGACAGGACACCACCGGATTGTGTCCCATCGACACGTTCGACAAGGAGCCGCTGTATCTGGCGGGCCGCGAACCATCCGAACAGGAGAAAGCACGCCGCCGCGAGCTGTTCTGGCAGCCTTACCATGACGCACTGCAGGCGGAACTGCAACGCATCAGGGCAGAACACGGTTATGCGGTGCTGTGGGAAGCGCATTCCATCCGCTCCGAAATCAGCCGCTTCTTTCCCGGCAAGCTGACCGATTTCAATTTCGGAACAGCGGGCAATAAAAGCGCCCATCCCGAACTGTGCGCGGTTCTTGCGCAGCAGATTGAAGACGATGGCCAGTTTACCGCTGCTGCCAACGGTCGCTTCAAGGGTGGCTACATTACCCGGCAATATGGCAATCCTGCAGATCATATCCATGCCGTACAGCTGGAGCTGACACAGATTGCCTACATGGAAGAACAGCGACCTTTCGCCTATGATCAGGCCAAGGCCGACAAGGTGCAACCACTGCTGGAGCAGGCGCTCAGGACGACATTGCGTTATTCTGAACCCTGAAGCACACGCAACACTGCGCGAGAACGGGTTGCCTTTATCGAGGCGACCAGCATGAAGATCAAGGGTTGACCACCATAGATTGACGGTTCAGCATATTCAGCGATGCCTGCAAATTCTTTGAAGCAAGTGAAGCTCGCAGACAAGAAAACCGCGACAAACCAGAATGATGATTCGGTTTATCGCGGTTTTTTATGCGTATCGGATCAGTTTTCGTCACCAGTTCGGATCCGGTGGTTTGCAGGCCGCCCGGATCACCGGTGCAGGGCTTGATCCTGCACCTTGTGACACAAATTACTCTTCGTCAGGCAGTGCCTCATCAAGCAGCTTTTTACCCTTGCGGCTGAATTTTCTCAGCAGCAGCGGCAGAACCACAACTGCAATGGAGGCGATCCACAAGCCAACTGAAATATTGCTGTCTACCAGGATGCGCACATCGCCGTTTGTAATGGACAGGGCACGACGCAAATTCTGTTCCATCATGTTGCCCAGCACCACACCGAGCACCAGCGGCGCCATGGGAACTTCCATTTTCCGCAACCAGTAACCGATCACACCAATAACGACAACCATCATGAGATCGAAACTGCCGGCATTGATCGCGTACACCCCGATAAAACTGATGCACAGAATGCCGGGAACCAGCAGCCAGCCAGGCACAGCCAGGACTTTAGAGAACACGCGAACCATCGGCACGTTCATCACAAACAGCATCACGTTGGCGATGAACAGTGAGGCGATCAGACCCCAGACCAGTTCGGGTTTGCTGTCAAACAGTACCGGTCCCGGTGTGATGTTATAAAGCGTAAGCGCGCCCATCATCACCGCGGTCGTTCCCGAGCCGGGCACCCCTAGTGTCAGCATCGGCACGAAAGAGCCAATAGCAGAACCTGTGGCAGCCGCTTCCGGCGCAACCAGACCGCGCATATCACCTTTGCCGAACTTGGCCTTGGGATCCTTGCCTTCGATGTAGCGTTTTTCCTGGGAGTAGGCCACGGCAGAAGCCACGCTGGCGCCAGCGCCAGGCAATACGCCCACAAAGAAACCGACGAAAGCACTGCGTACCACGCTCCACCAGGTAAAGGCCAGTTCTTTCAGATTGAACATTTTGCGGCCACTGGAGTCAACTTCAACGTGCTGTCCGCCCATGACCTTTTCCAGCATCTCGAGCATCTCTGCCACGGCAAACAGGGCAATAACCACCACCACGAAATCAATGCCGTCAGCCAGATGGACAGAATCAAAGGTGTAGCGGTATACGCCCGAATTGGCATCAACACCAACCACGGCAATGCTAAGTCCGAGCATGGCGGCCAGCGTACCCTTGACCGGCTTTTTGCCCAGCAGACTGGTCAGGCAGCAGAAAGAGAACACCATCAGGACGAAATATTCCGCAGGTCCGAAGGCCAGCGCCCAGCCGGCAAGCAGCGGAGCCAGCAGCATGATTCCAACCACGGAAACGGTGGCGCCAAAGAACGCAGACCATGCAGACAGGGACAGCGCGACGTTCGCCAGTCCCTGGCGAGCCAGAGGGTAACCATCCAGCGTCGTCATGATCGCACTGGCTTCACCAGGCACATTCAGCAGAATCGCGGTGATCCGGCCACCATATTCGGCCCCCACATACACGGCCGCCAGTAGAATCAGCGCGGATTCGGGAGGAAAATTCATGGCGAAGGCCAGCGGGATCAGCATGGCAACGCCGTTGATGGGCCCCAGACCGGGCAGCACGCCTACCAGAGTACCCAGAAACGCTCCCACCGCAGCGATCAGCAGATTGCTCCAGGTCAGCGCTACACCAAAGCCAATGGATAAGTGATCGATCAAGCCGTTCATAGCAGGCCCTCCAGAATACCTGCAGGCAGCACGACATCAAGCGCGCGGTCAAACAGGAAGAAAAACAGCGCACCCATGACCAGGCCGCCGATCAGAGATTTGAGCCAGGATCCGCCAAACAGTCGCCCAACCAGCATTGTCATGAGCGTGGTGGAGATGATGAAGCCCAGCCATTGAAACAGGAACGCATAGGCCAGGGCCACCAGTATCATCAGGAAAATCCTGCTATTGGCGCCAGGTGGATTCGCTTCTGCACGAAATTCATTTTTATAGATAAGCCACAGGCCGCAAAGACCGATAACCAGTGCAATCAGCAATGGAAAGGCGCGAGGACCCACGGGTTCGTAAGAAAAGGGAGCCTGCAGATTCCAGCCGAATACGGTCAGAAATACGGCCACCCCCAGGGAGACGATCCCCAATATGCGATCATTCATGATGGTAGTTCCAGACAGAGAAAATCACAGCGCCACAACGCTGAGCCGTTACCCGCAACGAATTGCAGGCAACGGTCAGGGGGACTGTTATTTTTTGATCAGACCGAAGGAGTCGGCCAGCTTGCGGTATTCCTGGACGCGTTCCTTGACGTAGGAGTCAAGCTCAGCACCGCTCTTGTCGAAAGGAAACAGGCCCTGTTGTTCACGCAGTTTGGCGAACTGGGGATCTGCTGTCATTTTCTTGAAGGCATCAAGCCAGAAGTTGTAATCGGCATCGGAAACTTTGGGGCCAACGTAGTAGCCACGCATAATCGGCCATTCGATGTCAAAACCCTGTTCCTTGGCTGTTGGTACGTCCTTGAATTTGCCATCCAGGCGCTTGTCGTTGAATACGGCCAGCACTTTGATGGGGGCGCCCCCTTCGAGCATGGTGAAGGCTTCTGCCGCATCGCCCATGTAGGCCTGGATGTGTCCACCGCGCAGGGCAGTTACGGCCTCGCCACCCCCTTCAAATGCGACAAAGCGCATTTTCTTGTAATCCACACCCGCAGCCTTTGCGGTGAGCGCCGCTTTCATCCAGTCCTGGCTTCCCACGGTACCGCCGGCACCCAGAACGACTTTGGTTGGATCCTCCTTGAAGGCCTGCATCAGCGACTTCAGATCCTGATAAGGAGAATCCTTGCGTACCACGGCAACGCCATAATCGGTGCCTACGGCAGCGAGCCAGCGCACATCGTTTTCATCGTACTTGCCGAACTTGCCCTGTGCGAGGTTAAGCAGTGAACCACCGGAAAACGCCACGATATTGCCGCCTTCGGAGGGTTTCTGTGCAACCACGTTGTTGTAGGCAACCGCACCGATGCCGCCAGGCATATAGACAATGCGCATGGCGGACTTGAGTGCGCCACTCTGTTTCAGGCCTTCCTGGGCCAGACGGCAGGTCAGGTCAAAACCACCACCCGGTTGGGCTGGTGCGATACATTCAGGACGACGGGGCTCATCTGCAAACGCGGTTTGCGCAATGACAAGCTGGGCGGCGATAACGGAAGCGCCGAAAACCCGGGACAGGAAAGAAGAACTCATAGTTAGTCTCATCTTTATAATTGGATTAGGAAAAAGTCGGGCCTGCAGCCTGACCGGCTGTTACGCGGAACCTGCCTGAGAATCGACACATCGGAACGCAAAATCCGACTATGCGTAAAGACAGGCCTGTCATCTCCGGACATTCGCCATGGCGGGCTATCCACGAAACAATGCGTACCTTACAGATGCAACCTTTCGGTTAGCTTTCAATTTCCGGCGCAATCGGCTTTAACGGCTCAAACTAAGGGAAAACACTAGTCCAACGCGCAATCCTGTCAGCTTTTCTCCGGTCCCCAGCTCCATCCTGGCCTGGTGCATTTGCATGATGGTATTGACAATCGCCAGTCCCAATCCGGCGCCGGGCAAATGCTTGCCCGCCTTGCCCCGTCGGAAGCGTGTGCCCGCTTTCTCTCTGTCTTCTTCTGACATACCAGGCCCGTTGTCTTCGACCACCACTTCTGCCGCTCCCGACTCCGTGTGCTCCAGGACGATGAAAACAGCGCCGCCGCGGGGACTGTAGCGAATGGCATTGTCCAGCACATTACGCAATGCTTCCTGCAAGAGCCACGCCACGCCGTTCACACGTAACGGCACGTCAGGACGACTCACCTCGACATCGATGCGCCGTTCGCGGATCACCGGCCACAGATCGGCAATCAGATCATTGACCAGCTTGCCCAGATCCACCTGTTCACTGTTCTGCGAGATCTCCTGATCGAGCGAATCGCGCACCCGCGCGAGCGCCAGCATCTGACTGGTCATGCGGATTGCCCGGTCAACTCCTTCATTCATGGACAGCAGCACTTCGCGGATTTCCGCAGGATCCGATTCGCGCAGCGCGTAGTTCAGCTGGGTCTTGAGGACGGCAAGCGGGGTTTTCAACTGATGCGAGGCATCGTCCAGGAATTGGCGCTGCCTGTCCGCCTGCTCGGTATAGCGCTGCATGTGGGAGTTGATGGCATTGACCAGGGGTGTGACTTCCTTGGGCAACCCTTCGGTACTGACCGGCCGCAAGTCGTTAATGGTGCGGGCGCGCATGTCATGACGCAATCGCGCCAGCGGTCGCACGGCAAAGAAAATTCCGAAGATCACGATCACCATCACAACCGCAATCAGCAGCAGATCACGCCCGATAGAACGCCACAGCATGCGATCAATGAACGATTCCCTGTCCCCTATTCCCTCGGCAACCTGGATGATAATGCGTACACTTTTATCCCCGTACAGCGGCGGATCGGCGGGCCGTGCCATCACCACTGAGCGCACCGGCACGCCCAGATAATCCGAATCAAAGAAATAGGCTTTACCCGATTCCAGCGCCATGCTGGGCATGGGCAGATCGGCATTGCCGATAACCGACAGTCCATCTTCGGCGGCGATTTTGAAGAACACATCGGCGTTCGCCGTCAATTCATAGAATTCAAGCAGCGTGTATGGCTGGTCCAGAGAAAGCCCGCCGTTCTGCGTCGAGATATTATGATTCAGCGAGTTGAGTGCCCCCACGAGCGACCGGTCATAGGCCACCGTAATCTGTCGACGCAAATCCTTGTTCGACAGCCCGAGCGCGGTCAGCATGGTCAGCAGCAATGCCGGTACAAGCAGCCAGAGCAGAATGGATTTCATGCTGCGGGAAAACAGTCTCATGCCGGTGTCGCCAGCGCTTCAAGACTGTAGCCAACACCGCGTACCGTCACGATCTGTGCGCCGCTGCCGGCGAGTTTTTTACGAAGCCGATGCACAATAACCTCGATCGCTTCCAGATTCACCTCTTTGTCATCGGCCACCACCCGGTCCAGTATGGACTGTTTGTTGACGGGTTCGCCACTGCGCTGCATCAGCACGCGCAATACTGCAGTTTCGCGCGGGGAAAGTGCCAACGGCTGGTCAGACAGAAAAAATTGCTGGAGCGAAGTATCCAGCGCCAGATTCCCCAGGATCAGGCGGGGACGACTTTTACCGCGACTTCGCCGGATCAGCGCGGTCAGTCGCGCTTCCAGTTCACCAACCTCGAACGGTTTGGCCA
The DNA here is from genome assembly GCA_023389155.1 of Pseudomonadota bacterium. Classification (GTDB taxonomy): domain Bacteria; phylum Pseudomonadota; class Gammaproteobacteria; order Burkholderiales; family Burkholderiaceae_B; genus Advenella. The sequence goes on along the minus strand of JAEWEV010000017.1, from coordinate 11,559 downwards.
GAAAATCATCGGCGCCCTGATGCAGCAGATCAATACGCTGATTCAGCGAATCCCTGGCAGTGAGCACCAATACCGGTGTGCGATCATCGCGAGCCCGCATGCGCGCCAGTACCCCAGCCCCATCCAGACCGGGCAGTCCCAGGTCCAGAATGACGGCATCGTACTCTTCCAGTTCCAGTCGACGCACTGCCAGCAGTCCGTCGTCGGCCCATTCAACGATGAAGCCGGCGTAGCGCGCCAGGCTTTTGGCCAGCCACCTGGCCAGGGAGGGTTCGTCTTCAACCAGTAATATTCTCATTGTTACGTTGCAGCGCGGATTGATGCCGGAGAATGTAAATCCTGCATGGGATGGGGCGATTATGAACCCTGGGACGATGAACTGCAACTGCCTGCGCACGACTGCCGCCGCAAGCCATCTGATGAAAAATATTTCATTACTCCGTGCTGTGCATGCAAAATTACGCCAGTCCGTTTATTATCAGTATAGGCAGAAGAATTGACAAAAATCGTCCGCTACTGCAAATGAAATACAGCAAGCGGCAGCCCATGCATTTTTTACAAATATCACAGACATAGAAAGGATAAGTAATGAGCCAGTATGAAGCACTCAGTCTTTACATTGATGGTGAGTTTCTGTCAGGAGACGGCCGTGTCACGCAGGATGTTGTCAACCCCGCAACCGGCGAGGTCCTGGCACAACTGCCGCACGCCAGCGAAGCGGATCTTGATCGCGCCCTGAAGGCCGCAGACCGTGCCTTCCAGACCTGGAAGCACAGCTCGCCCATGGATCGTTCTGCGATCCTGCGCAAGGCAGCCGAACTGGCTCGCGAACGTGCCCAGGAAATCGGCCTGAATCTGACGCGCGACCAGGGTAAACCGCTGGCTGAAGCTGTCGGTGAAATCGTCAGCTGCGCCGATCATTGCGATTGGCATGCGGAAGAGTGCCGCCGTATTTACGGTCGTGTGATTCAGCCGCGCAATCCGGCCGTGCGCCAGCTTGTCGTGCGCGAGCCCATCGGCGTCTGCGCCGCTTTCACACCCTGGAACTTCCCGTTCAATCAGGCAATCCGCAAAATTTCAGCTGCCATCGGCGCAGGCTGCACAATCATCCTGAAAGGTCCTGAAGATGCGCCTAGCGCCGTCATGGCCATCGCCCGCATTTTCCACGACGCCGGCCTGCCTAAAGGTATTCTGAATATCGTGTGGGGTGATCCACCAAAAGTATCGGATTACCTGATCCGCTCCCCGATCGTGCGCAAAGTGTCCTTCACCGGCTCTGTTCCGGTAGGCAAACAGCTGGCCGCACTGGCCGGCGCCCATATGAAACGCATCACCATGGAGCTGGGTGGTCACTCTCCCGTCCTGGTATTTGATGACGCCGATATCCCCAAAGCCGCCAAGCAGCTGGCCAAGTTCAAAATCCGCAATGCGGGACAGGTCTGCATTTCCCCTACCCGTTTCTATGTACAGGAAAAGGCCTACGATCAGTTCCTGTCTGTATTTATCGAGACACTGAAAGGCGTCAAGGTTGGTGACGGTACCGCCAAGGATACCGAAATGGGTCCGCTGGCCCACGAACGCCGTGTGGGTGCGATTTCGTCTTTTGTCGAAGACGCCCGCAAAGGTGGGGCGACCGTCGAATTGGGTGGCGATCCGCTGAGCGGCCAGGGTTATTTCTTCCCGCCAACCGTGGTGACCAATATCAGCGACGACTCGCGCCTGATGACCGAAGAGCCTTTCGGCCCGATTGCGCCGGTGGTCCGCTTCTCGGATACAGACGAAGTCATCAAGCGTGCCAACAGCCTGCCTTTTGGTCTGTCTTCCTATGTATTTACGACCAATCTGCAGACTGCCACCAAGGTATCCAATGACCTGGAGGCGGGTATGGTCAACATCAACCATTTTGGCGTGGCCCTGCCAGAGACGCCCTTTGGCGGCGTCAAGGACAGTGGTATCGGCAGCGAAGGCGGTACAGAAACCTTTGATGGCTATCTGGTAACCAAATTCATTACCCAGCTCTGATCCTCTCAGCTTGAACACGCTTTGCAGAACAGCGATTGTTTTGCATAGCGTTTCTTACCCAGCCGGTGTCGTCGTATGACGCGCCGGTTTTTTTTCGGCTCGCATCGGGTCGCGGCTCCATCCTGGCGACAATCAGGCCCGAGGCCGCGCAAGCGGCCGTTGTTATATTCGGCGATGGGGTTCCGGATAAACAGTCCGGTCGGGTCGCTCGATCAGGGCCAATCAGGGTGGGATCAGGCTCCGATTGAGATCGGCTATGGTCGGAGTACAAACATAATTCGTTCAGGCGAATGTCAATCCACGCTTCGAACACCGAATATCCGTGCCACTGTTCCGGTTATTTGCCCCTGAGCAGTGCTAGAATGCAAGAATCTCTTCTGACATCGTGCCGGGCTGCTTTGGTATAAGGACAGATTCACGCTGGCGTGGTGTCGTGACGACCTTTGACATGCAAACTGAAAGCGGGAGCACATCATGAACGCCATTGCGGCTTTAATCACGCTACTATCCGGCATTGCGCTTGCCCTGGGTGGAGGCTGGCTGCTGTCCCTTGGAGGCAGCATTTATTATTGCGTGGCAGGCATCGTCCTGATCATCACCGCATTTCTTCTGTTCCGCCGGCGTCCTTTTGCTCTCGTCCTGTATGCCGCATTCCTGATCGGCACGGCGGTGTGGGCGTTTTTTGAATCCGGCTATGACTGGTGGCCGCTGGCTACGCGTCTTGGATTTTTCCTTATCCTTGGACTGATCCTGTTGCTGCCCGGCGTTGCACGCCCGGTGCGCAGCCGGCTTCAATCCGATCGCCGCATGGCGGCCAACGAAGCGACCAATTCCAGGGCAATACTGGCCGTGATGACCGTTCTGATCGCGATAGGAACTCTGGGCAGCATTGCCAACCCCACACATGAAATCAGCGGCGAACTGCCTCAGGGCATCGTCAATGCCGAGCCGGATATGGGCAACAGCAACCATACCGGTGACAACGACTGGCATGCTTATGGTCGCACCGGCTATGGTCAGCGCTATTCTCCCCTGAGCCAGATTACGCCCGAGAATGTGAGCAAGCTTGAGCTGGCGTGGACATACCAGACCGGCGACGTGAAAGGTGAAGGCGACACCAATGAATTTACCTACCAGGCAACGCCAATCAAGATCGGCAATACCCTTTATCTGTGCACACCTCATAACTGGGCGATCGCGCTTGATGCCGATACCGGCGAGAAAAAATGGGAATACAGGGCCGATGTGGTCGCCGATGGTCAACGTCAGCACCAGACATGTCGTGGCGTGTCGTACTGGCCGGGAGATGATCGCGCCCAGGCCGATGCTGCTCCCGCTGGTGAAACCGCCACTGCAGCACCTGCCCCGGCAGACAGCGCTGCGGCTACAACCGCAGACACCAGCACGGTGAGCAACGCAGCCGGTGCAGATTCCTCAACCCCAACCACTTGCAGCAGCCGGCTGTTTCTGCCCACCGCCACCGCCAAACTGATTGCGCTGGATCCGCAGACAGGTGAAGTCTGCAAGGATTTTGCCGATAACGGTGAGCTGGATCTGACGCACAATATGCCGTTCAAGCAACACGGCTATTACTATTCCACCTCTCCTCCTGTCATTGCTGACGGGAAAATTGTGGTCGCCGGCGCAGTCAATGACAATTACGCGATCGACTCGCCTTCAGGCGTTATTCGTGCCTATGACGTACGCACCGGCAAGCTGCTGTGGAACTGGGATTCAGGTAATCCCGACGACACCGCGCCGTTCGACCCCAACAACCCCGACCAGAAATACAGCAAAAGCTCGCCCAACAGCTGGTCGGTTGCCAGTGTCGATGAAGAACTGGGACTGGTGTATTTCCCAATGGGCAATCGCACGCCTGACCAGCTCGGCCGCTATCGCAACGAGGCCGAAGAAAAGTACGCCACTTCCGTGGTCGCGCTCAATCTGAACAACGGCCAGGCGCAATGGGTCCATCAGTTCGTGCACCACGACTTGTGGGACATGGATTCGCCCGCCCAGCCCAGTCTGGTTGACATCAACACGGCCAAAGGCAAAGTGCCTGCCATGGTCGTCCCTACCAAGCAGGGAGACATCTTTGTGCTGGATCGGCGCACGGGTGAAGCGGTGATTCCGGTCAGGGAAGTGACTGCGCCACAAGGCACGATCGAAGGCGAACACAGTGCACCTACCCAGCCCGAATCGGCGCTGAACTTCAAGCCGGAGCCCCTGTCCGAACGCAAGATGTGGGGCGGCACGCCGTTTGACCAGCTCTGGTGCCGCATCCAGTTCAAATCCCTGCGCTACGAAGGTCAATACACACCGCCGTCATTGCAGGGAACGATTGTGTATCCGGGTAACTTCGGCGCTTTCAACTGGGGCGGTATCGCCGTCGATCCGAAACGCCAGGTAATGTTCGGCATGCCATTGCAACTGGCCTTTGTGTCACAGATGGTCCCCAGGGAAGAACTGGGCAAAGACGTACAGATGAACGTGGGCGAACAGGGCGTCAACAGTAATGAAGGCGCGCCCTATGCTGTCAACATGCATCCGTTTCTTTCTCCACTGGGCGTGCCATGCCAGCAGCCGCCCTGGGGCTTTGTGGCCGGCGTTGACCTGCGTACCGGCAAGATCGCCTGGAAACACAAGAACGGAACCATCCGTGACCTGACACCACTGCCGCTTCCCATCACTATGGGTGTGCCGGGAATTGGCGGCCCGATCATTACCGGATCAGGCGTGGTCTTCATGGGGGCTGCCGTGGATGACTACATCCGTGCCTATGATCTGACAACCGGCAAGGTGCTGTGGAATGCCCGCCTGCCTGCAGGCGGACAGGCTACGCCCATGACGTATCTGAACAGCAAAAATGAACAGATGGTCGTGCTGGTAGCCGGCGGTCACGGTTCCGTCGGGACCAAACTGGGTGACTATGTGATGGCGTATAAGCTTCCGCAGTAGCAAACCACTGGCCGCTGCGAAGCCTGATCCCGGCGGGTGCATGGCGTTTGCCGCGCCCTGCACTCGCGCACCAACCACCCATGCCCGCTATTGCAGTTGTAATAGCGGGCATTTTGATATTCGAATGCAAGGCAAAATGCCCGTGTACACATGGATTTGCCGCAGGGCTCGCCGTCCTGAATTATCATTAGATCCATACAGTGTGTGTGGCGCACAAACCGCGACAACAATCAGTTTCAACACAACAATATGGACGAGGCATGGCTAAGATTTCACTTTCTACTCTGACTACACTGGCAAGGGACACACTCGCCGGCGCGGGCGCCAATCCGGACATGGCGCAGGCAACGGCCCAGGCTCTGGTTTTTGCCGATGCGCACGGTATTGCAACACATGGCGTCTCGCGAGTGCCCAGCTATGCCCTGCATTTGTCCTCGGATCGGGCAGATGGTGGAGCCATACCGGAAATCCTGCAGGAAAAACCATCGGCGCTGCTGGTTGATGCAGGCACAGGTCTGGCTTTTCCTGCATGCGAGCTGGCAATCAACAAGGCCATTGAGAAAGCGAAGCAAACCGGTATCTGCATTGCCGGGGTGACCAACAGCCACCACTTCGGCATGGCCGCTTATCACCTGGAACAGGTAGCGCACGCGGGAATGATCGGACTGGCGTTCAGCAACTCTCCGGCAGCCATTACGGCCTGGGGCGGCAAGCGTCCACTGTTTGGTACCAATCCTATTGCAGCTGCGTTTCCACGCGAGGACGCAGAGCCGGTTATGATCGATCTTTCCCTGTCACAAGTCGCAAGAGGCAAAGTCATTCTGGCGGCGCGGGACGATAAACCCATCCCCGACGGCTGGGCACTGGACAGCGACGGCAAACCGACAAACGATGCCAAAGCCGCTCTCAAGGGTAGCATGCAGGCCGCTGGCGGCGTCAAAGGATCTATGCTGGCCCTGGTGGTAGAAGTGTTATGCGTGGCGCTTACAGGGGCACGTTTCGGCTACGAGGCCGATCCGCTTTATGACGATACCGGTAATGAGCCCAGACTGGGACAGATGTTCATTGTCATTGATCCCGAGGCACTGGCCGGTCAGCAAACCTACGCAAATCGTCTTGAAGATCTGATTGCGGCGATGCTGGAAGACGATGGGGTTCGGCTGCCTGGCGCGCGTCGCCACGATCTGGCCAACACGGCAGAGGAACAGGGCGTGGATGTGCCCGATAGCTTACTTGCACAAATGGGGTATCAGGCATGCTGAATTTCGCTGCGAACCTCTCGCTGATGTACACCGAGGTTGCCTTTCTGGATCGCTACGCCGAGGCCGCACGCGATGGCTTCAAAGGCGTGGAATGCCTGTTTCCGTATGATGAAGAAGCGGGGGAAATCCGCCGTCGTCTCAGCGAGCACGACCTGCAGCAAGTACTCATCAATGCGCCGCCCGGTATCGCAGCTGCCGGTGAAAAAGGTCTGGCCTGCCTGCCGGGACGGCAGGCAGAATGCCTGGATGGCGTCAAGAAAGCCATTGACTATGCCCTGATTCTGGGCGTGCCACGCATCCATGTCATGGCCGGGCTCGTGCCGCAAACGGGTAGCCACCAGGCTGCCATGGAACAGTATCTGGACACGATCGCCAAGGCTGCCTCGCTGTTGCAGGGAGCCGGACTGGATCTGATGATTGAACCCATCAATCCCACGGACATGCCCGGCTATTTTCTGTCGAATCAGGTACAGGCCCGCGAGGTGCTGGCGCTGGTCAATATGGAAAACGTCCGTATCCAGATGGATCTGTACCATTGTCAGCGTACGGAAGGCGATATCAGTCGCCATATTCGCGAATCGGTCGGGGCTGGCCTGGTGGGGCACATGCAGATCGCGGGCGCGCCGGACAGGCATGAGCCCGATACCGGGGAGCTGAATTATCCCTATCTGTTTGCCCGGCTCGAGGCCCTGGGTTACGATGGCTGGATAGGCTGTGAGTATCACCCAGCCCAAGGTACCCGTCAGGGTCTGGGCTGGCTGCAGCGCTACAGGCAGATGGCATCGGAGCCACCAAACGGCGAGACTGCCTGAATGGCCCATCGCAACAAAAGGATTACGGTATGAAAGACACGACACTGATCACTCTGCGCGCCGATGAGGCCGAACTCATTGTGGCCCCTCACATCGGCGGCGCCATCGCCGGTTATCGCCACCGGATCGACGATGTTATCTGCCCGTGGCTGCGTGATGCCTCGCAAGAGGCGATTGATGCCGGTCTGGTTTCCGAGATGTCCAGTTTCCCCCTTGTGCCGTGGTTTGGACGTCTGCGCAATGGCACCTTCGAGTTTGAAGGGCAACGTGTCACATATCCCTCGCCCAAACCCGAGTCCCCGCACAGTATTCACGGTATCGCGCGTAACAAGCCGTGGACGGTGGTGTCGCAGGAAGAAAACCAGCTTGTCATCCGCTATACCCATGCGCAGGACGCGTGGCCCTATCCGTTTGTTGCCGAACAGCGGTTTGTACTGGAACCGTTGCGCCTGCAGGTGCATCTGACCGTTACCAATACCGGGCACCGTGTCATGCCGTTAGGCGTGGGCCACCATCCGTATTTCGTTCGTCATGCGAATACCACGCTCACCGCAGGCGTCGGGCAGGCATGGATCAGCGATGAGGAAGTCATGCCACTGAACCTGGCTGAACATCCCGATAGCGACGCAATGCGCAGGGGCATTACGATCGACAGACATGTCTTCGATCACCCGTTTACCGGCTGGGATCATATTGTGGATATTCACTGGCCCGACGAGCGCCGCACCCTGCGCATGACAGCCACGCAGCCACTGGATTTTCTGGTCGTCTACAGTCCCCCCGGCAAGCCGTGGTTCTGCGCAGAGCCGGTCAGCAACACCTCCGATGCCTTCAACCTGAATGCCCAATACGGTCCAATGCAGGTTGGGGGGCAGCAACTGGAACCGGGCCAGTCGCTTGCCACAACCATGACATTTGATGTCGCCTTCAGTGAATAGACAAAGCGAACGTTTTCCCGGGACGGAAATCAATCCGTCAAGGTTGCGAATGAATACGTTGCTCCGGCAAAGCTAATTTTTGTACGTATGCGCCGGGACGATGTTATTCCAGACCCAGTCGCCGCGAGATGCGATCTGCGGTCTCCAGCAGCATGGGACGCACTTCGTTCACAGAGGGGGTATGCAAGGCATCGATTCGGGCGATATGCGGAACATTGATGGCGGCAATAACTTGCCCGTGCTGGTTGCGCACCGGTGCCGCGATGTTGGTGACGCCCTGTATCTGCCGGCTTTTCATGACAGAACAGCCATCCTTGCGCACTTTGCTCAGCTGGCGCCGCAGCGCTTCGTCGGCCAGCGGCAGCTCACCGTCAGTCGGGATATGAGTCTGCAGCATGCGGGTACGTTCTGCCTCATCGCAGAACGCCAGCAGCACCTGGCCGGATGACGTATCGCTCAGGCCCATCTCAGTCCCCAGCTTCAGGCTGAGTGACCATCTGGCGGGGCTGTCCACCTGCGCAATAATAACCAGGCGTCCCTGCCTGTAAATACTCAGGTGACAGGACTGCTGACAGCGTACGGCCAGCTCCTGCAGCAGAGGCAGGGCGCATTCGGTCAGCTGCCGTACCGGATAATGCCTGTGAGCCAGATGAAACAACCGCAAGGTCAGTGAATAACGGTCATTTGCGTCCACGGCAATATAGCCAAGCTTCTCCAGCACAACAACCATGCGGAAAATTTCGCTCACAGACCGCCCCAGGCGGCCGCTCAGCTCGTTCATGGTGTGGCCTTGCGTACTCTCGCTGAGCACCTCAAGAATGGCCATGCCCTTTTCCAGAGCGGGGGCAGAATAGCGGGAGTCGGCAGCGCTGGCAGTGGTTCCAGTCATGAATTCGTATTTTTACTGATAAAAGTGAAAATAAAGTATACGGGATTTTTCACGTCTCCGAAGCGGCTAAGGGAAAATCCCGAGACGCCTGCCTGCTGCCAGCATTGAAGCAGCACCGCAATTCCGGTAAGATCATAATTGTTTATATATCAAAACAACTTTTATTAATGAAAACGAAAGGAGGGTCCTCATGGGACAACGTCTGGCAGGTAAAACCGTATTAATTACAGCTGCAGGTCAGGGCATCGGAAAGGCAACAGCCGAACTGTTTGTCACTGAAGGCGCCAAGGTCTACGCTACCGATATTAACGAGAGCCTGCTTGCGCAAATCAAAGGCTGCGAAACACGCAAGCTCGATGTGACCAGTCCCGAGCAAATCGCCGCGCTGCAAAAAGAAATTGGCGCTGTCGATGTGCTATTCAATTGTGCCGGCTATGTACACGACGGTAATATTCTGGGATGCGAGCAGAAGGACTGGGATTTTTCCTTCAATCTGAATGTGACATCCATGTATCACATGATCCGTGCCTTTCTGCCTTCCATGCTGGAGAAAAAACAGGGATCCATTATCAACATGGCCTCGGCAGCATCCAGTGTCAAAGGCGTGCCGAGCCGCTTTGTATACGGCACAACCAAGGCGGCAGTAATCGGTCTGACCAAAGCGGTCGCCGCTGATTATGTCGGTCAGGGAATTCGCTGCAACGCAATCTGCCCTGGCACCGTGGAATCGCCTTCCCTGAAAGACCGGATTGCCGGCCAGGCAAAAAAATACGGAACGTCCGAGGAAGAAATGCGAGCCAACTTTGTGTCACGTCAACCTATCGGACGTGTAGGTCGTCCTGAAGAAATCGCCTATCTGGCGCTGTATCTGGCCTCTGACGAGTCCATTTACACTACAGGTACCGCGCAAATCATTGATGGTGGCTGGTCGCTTTAATGCATCGAGCCGGTGCGCGCGACAAGCGCGGCCGGCCCCGGGCAGCTCGCCCTGCCCTCTTGATGTTATCAAAACATCAGTCGCCTGATAATGCCAGGCCTGGCTATTTCGATCCTGATATTCCGATTTGAAATTTTTGACGGCATATTGCAAACCCGATATGCCAAATCTCATATATCAAGCAGACGCCAGCCGGAAGGTCGCCGACCGATACCTCGAACCCAGGGCTCTCCAGTCCTGATCTCGGCCATTCCACCCTTCGCATCAGCCCGAAACCATTTCCCTGCCAGATGAGATCTCTGGGCAACTGACGGCGCTGCGCTCCTGACGAACTCTGGCCTGAGCGCATCTTGCGTCACAGCCCCCTTCAGCATCTCTTACCACATCATCTGACCGTAATCCGGAATCTGCAGGCGAAAAAAATCCCCGCCTGATCGGATCCTTTTATTTTTGACTACGGATCCAGGCGGGGATTACTCTTTCAGAACGTGAGCTTATTCTTCTTCAACGAAGGTTTCCTCACGTTTCTTACGGATCGATGGGATCGCCACGATCACAACCAGAATCGCTGCCACGATAAGCAGCGACATTGACAGCGGTCGGGTGACGAAGGTGGTGAAGTCACCGCGGGACAGCAGCAAGGCACGACGGAAGTTCTCTTCCATCATAGGACCCAGCACCAGACCCAGCAGCAACGGTGCACCCTCGCACTTGAGCTTGCTCCAGAAGTATCCGATGATACCGAAGATTGCCATGATGTAAATATCGAACACGTTGTAGTTCAATGAGTACACGCCGACAGAGCAGAACAGCACAATGGCAGGGAACAGGACACGGTAAGGTACTTTCAGCAGTTTGACCCACAAACCAATCAGCGGCAGATTCAGAATCACCAGCATCAGGTTACCGATCCACATGGAGACGATCAGCCCCCAGAACAGATCTGGGTTGCTGCTCATCACCTGCGGGCCAGGCTGAATGTTATGGATGGTCATTGCACCCACCATCAGCGCAGTCACGGCATTACCCGGGATACCCAGTGTCAGCAGCGGAATAAACGATGTCTGGGCTGCTGCGTTATTGGCAGATTCAGGACCGGCCAGACCGGCAGGGTGACCTTTACCAAAGCGCTCCGGATTCTTGGAGATCTTTTTCTCCAGCGTATAGGAGGCAAAGGAGGACAGCACCGCGCCACCACCAGGCAGAATACCCAGGGAGGAGCCCAGCAACGTACCGCGTAACACGGCAGGTGCAGCTTCCTTGAATTCCTGTTTGTTGGGATACAGGCTGCCGATTTTGTCGGTAATGTCAACGCGGTTTTCTTTCTGTGCCAGGTTGGTCATGATTTCGGCCAGACCGAACACGCCCATAGCGACCACGGCAAAGTCAATGCCGTCCTGCAGCTCAGGGATACCGAAGTCGTAACGGGCCACACCGGAGTTCACGTCAGTCCCTACCATACCCAGCAACAGACCCAGCAGGATCATGCAGATGGCTTTTGGCAGAGAACCGGAAGCCAGAACGACCGCACCAATCAGACCCAGTACCATCAGTGAGAAGTACTCGGCAGGGCCAAATTTAAAGGCGACTTCAGCCAGTGGAGGAGCAAAGGCGGCCAGCAGAACGGTGGCAAAGCAGCCGGCGAAGAACGAGCCCAGTGCGGCGATGGCAAGCGCCGCCCCCGCTCGGCCGTTCTTGGCCATCTGGTGCCCGTCCAGCACCGTGACCACCGCCGAGGTTT
>JAEWEV010000009.1 GCA_023389155.1 Pseudomonadota bacterium | reverse complement strand
TATCAAGGCTATGTTATGTGCCTTCTGCCCGCTATCCGCAACTCGGTCTAGCCGTAACCCGGAAGGTATACCTGCATCTCAAAGGGTGAAACACCCGCAACGGTGAAGCGATTTATGACAACGGAAATTGAAAAAAAATCTACCTCTTATTTATTTGGGAGTAATGCTCCCTACGTCGAAGAATTGTACGAAGAGTACCTGACAAATCCTGCTGCCGTGGCTGACCACTGGCGCGACTACTTCGACCAGCTTCAACATACTCCCGCCACAGATGGCTCCGAAAGCACCCGCGACCAGAACCATCATTCTGTTGTCACCTCGTTCGCCCAGCGCGCCAAGGCCAACGCCTTTGCCCGGGCCGCGCGCAGCAGTGCACCGCCGTTGGAAGTGGCCAGCAAACAGCTTCATGTCCAGTCATTAATCGCCGCCTACCGTACCCTTGGGGTGCGCTGGGCTCAACTTGATCCGTTAAAACGTCGTGAACGCCCCGAAATTCCAGAGCTGGATCCGGCCTTCTATGGTCTGACCGAAGCTGATCTGGACCAGGTGTACTCTGCTACAAATACGTATTTCACCAAAGAAGGCACCATGACCTTGCGTGAAATCCTCAATTCGCTGCGCGATACGTATTGCGGCAGCGTTGGGGTGGAGTTCATGCACATGTCCGATCCCAAAGCCAAACGCTGGGTTCAGGAACGTCTGGAATCAACAAAAGGCAATGGCTCGTTCGATGTAGAAACCAAGAAGCGCATTTTGCAGCAACTGACCGAAGCTGAAGGTCTGGAACGTTTTCTTCATACCAAGTATGTGGGTCAGAAACGTTTCTCGCTGGAAGGCGGAGAAAGCTTTATTGCCTCTATGGACGAAGTGGTTAACCACGCGGGTGACCTGGGCGTGCAGGAAATCGTCGTGGGCATGGCTCACCGCGGTCGCCTGAACATGCTGGTAAACATCATGGGTAAAATGCCCGGTGACCTGTTTGCCGAGTTCGAGGGCAAGCACGCTGAAGGGCTGACCGATGGTGACGTAAAATATCACAACGGTTTTTCCAGTGACCTTTCTACCCGTGGCGGCCCGATTCACCTGTCCCTGGCGTTCAACCCCTCCCACCTTGAAATTGTCAATCCGGTCGTAGAAGGCAGCGTCCGTGCCCGTCAGGAACGCCGTGCCGATCCGCTGGGCCAGCAGGTATTGCCCGTACTGGTGCATGGCGATGCCGCTTTTGCCGGCCAGGGCGTTGTCATGGAAACGCTGAACATGGCGCAGACCCGAGGATATGGTACCGGCGGTACGCTGCACCTGGTCATCAATAACCAGATCGGCTTTACCACCTCTGATCCGCGCGACTCGCGTTCAACGCTGTACTGTACCGACGTCGTCAAAATGATTGAAGCGCCGGTTTTCCACGTGAACGGTGACGATCCGGAAGCCGTGGTGTTTGCTACCCGCCTGGCGCTGGATTACCGCATGGAATTTAACCACGATGTAGTCGTGGATATCATCTGCTATCGTAAACTGGGTCACAACGAACAGGATACCCCGTCCCTTACGCAGCCACTGATGTACAAACGCATTGGCGCACACCCGGGTACACGCAAGATCTACGCAGATAAGCTTACTGCTCAGGGGGTTCTCACAGAAGGCGAGGGCGATCAGTTCGTCAAGAACTATCGTCAGCTCATGGAAGACGGGCAGAAAACCGTCGAACCGGTTCTGACCGATTATAAAAACAAATACTCCATCGACTGGTCTCCATTCCTTGGTGCCAAATGGACCGACAGTGCCGACACCGCCGTGCCTCTGGCCGAACTCAAGCGCATTGGCGAGCGTATTACTACGCTGCCTGACACGTTTACTCCTCACAATCTGGTGAAAAAACTGCTGGCCGACCGCCGCGCAATGGCGATGGGCGAGCAGAACCTTGACTGGGGTATGGGCGAACACCTGGCGTTTGCTACCCTGGTATCATCGGGCTATACCATCCGCATCACAGGCCAGGACTCCGGCCGCGGTACCTTTACGCATCGGCACGCCGTGCTGCACGACCAGAAACGGGAGCGTTGGGATGATGGTACCTATATTCCCCTGCAGAATGTATCCGACTCCCAGGCACCGTTCACGGTCATCGATTCCGTGCTTTCCGAAGAGGCCGTTCTGGGCTTCGAGTATGGTTATTCCTGCGCTGAACCCAATACACTGACCATCTGGGAAGCACAGTTTGGTGACTTCGTTAATGGTGCCCAGGTCGTGATCGACCAGTTCATCAGTTCCGGCGAAGCCAAATGGGGCCGCCAGTCAGGTCTGACACTGATGCTGCCGCACGGATACGAAGGGCAGGGTCCAGAGCACTCTTCCGCACGTATCGAGCGATTCCTGCAGCTGTGCGCCGACCACAACATGCAGTGTGTGCAGCCAACGAATGCGGCGCAGATCTTCCATCTGTTGCGTCGCCAGATGATTCGTCCTTTCCGCAAGCCGCTGGTGATCTTCACGCCGAAGTCCCTGCTGCGCAACAAGGATGCCACGTCTCCTCTGAGCGATCTGGCGTCCGGAGAGTTCCATCCTATCCTGAGTGAAATCGACAGTAATATTGACGGCAAGAAAGTCAAACGCGTGCTGGTGTGCTCGGGCAAGGTCTACTACGATTTGATGAATGCGCGCAAGGAACGTGAAGCAACGCACGTTGCCATCCTGCGGGTTGAACAGCTGTATCCGTTCGCGCATAAATCATTTGCTACTGAACTGGCCAAATACCCGAATGCAACGGAAGTTGTATGGGTACAGGACGAGCCTCAGAATCAGGGCCCATGGTTCTATATCCAGCACCACCTGTATGAAGATATGTCTTCCGGACAGCGCCTGGGTTACGCCGGCCGTCCCGCTTCGTCTTCTCCTGCCGTTGGCTACATGGCCAAGCATATTGAGCAGCAGAAGGCATTGGTGGAACAGGCTTTCACGCCCAAACTCAAAGGTTTCATTCTGACCAAGTAAGCGGTCTAATTACAATTTTACGGATTATTGAAAATGGCTATTATTGACGTTGTAGTTCCTCAGCTCTCCGAATCAATCTCAGAGGCGTCTCTGCTTGAATGGAAAAAGAAAGTCGGCGAAGCGGTTACTCAGGATGAGACTCTGATCGAAGTTGAAACAGACAAGGTTGTTCTGGAAGTACCAGCGCCTGCCACGGGTGTGTTGACTGAAATCGCCGAAGGCGATGGCAGCACCGTCACCTCAGGCCAGTTGTTGGCGAAGATTGATACGGAAGCCAAGGCTGGTGCCGCCGCGTCCGAAGCGGCCGCTCCCGAAGCGACCCCCGCGCCAGCGGAAAAAGACGCGGCGCCTGCCAAGGCTGAACCTGCCCCTGCCAAAGCCGCGGAAGCCAGCAAAGGCAGCGCAGGCGTTGCCTCTCCTGCTGCCAGCAAAATTCTGTCAGAAAAAGGCATTGCGGCAAGCGATGTGGAAGGTTCCGGCCGCGATGGTCGCGTGACCAAGGCTGACGCAGCCAGTGCCTCGGCCAAACCTGCTGCTGCCCAGGCAGCTGCACCCGCAGGCTCGGCAACCGGCGTATCTCTGGATGGCCGTCCCGAGCAGCGCGTACCCATGACACGTCTGCGTGCCCGTATTGCCGAGCGTCTGATCCAGTCGCAGCAGGAAAACGCGATTCTGACTACGTTCAACGAAGTCAATATGAAAGCGGTCATCGACCTGCGCAACGCTTACAAAGATCGGTTCGAGAAAGAGCATGGTGTCAAACTCGGCTTCATGTCCTTCTTCGTCAAGGCAGCGGTTGCAGCACTGAAAAAATATCCACTGCTCAATGCATCGGTTGACGGTAAGGACATTATCTATCACGGTTATTTCGATATCGGTATCGCAGTTAGCAGCCCGCGTGGCCTGGTGGTGCCTATTGTTCGCAATGCCGATCAGCTGTCTTTTGCAGAAATCGAGAAAACCATTGCCGATTATGGTGTGAAAGCACGCGAAGGCAAAATCAGTCTTGAGGACCTGACTGGCGGTACCTTCTCCATCTCCAATGGTGGCGTGTTCGGCTCCATGCTTTCTACACCCATCATCAATCCTCCACAATCCGCGATTCTGGGCGTACACGCCACCAAGGATCGCCCCGTCGTGGAAAATGGCCAGGTCGTGATCCGTCCGATCAACTTCCTTGCCATGTCTTATGACCACCGTATCATTGATGGCCGCGAAGCCGTCCTGGGTCTGGTAGCAATGAAAGAGGCGCTTGAAGATCCACAACGTCTGCTGCTGGAACTGTAAGTCGTTGCGCCCAATTGCGCCCCCTAGCGGGGCGCACGTTTTTTCATAGGATGCACTGCCTGCATCTGCTTAAGATAGAAATCAAGAGAATATTATGTCTTCACAATTTGACGTTGTCGTAATTGGTGCCGGCCCCGGCGGATACATTGCTGCTATCCGTGCTGCTCAGCTTGGCAAAAAAGTTGCATGTATTGATGCGTGGGCTGATGACGCCGGCAATCCAAAGCCCGGCGGCACGTGCACCAATGTTGGCTGCATTCCCTCCAAAGCGCTGCTGCAATCTTCCGAACATTACGAACAGGCCAACCATCATTTTGCCGAACACGGCATTGAGGTTGGCAGTGTCAAACTCAAACTGGACACGCTAATCGGCCGCAAGGACACTGTTGTCAAACAGAACAACGACGGTATCCTGTATTTGTTCAAAAAGAACAAAGTGACGTTCTTTGCCGGCGTTGGTGCCTTTGATGGCAAAGCAGAAGACGGTATCTGGAAAATCAGCGTGACCGGCAAAAAGACTGAAAGCCTGACTGCTACGCACGTGATTGTTGCTACCGGTTCTGTTGCACGTGCCTTGCCCAATTTGCCTTTCGATGAAAAACAGGTACTGTCCAATGATGGCGCCTTGCGTATCCCCGCCGTTCCCAAGAAACTGGGTGTGATCGGCGCCGGTGTAATTGGCCTGGAAATGGGTAGCGTCTGGCGCCGTCTGGGTGCAGAAGTGACCATTCTGGAAGCCATGCCCGAATTCCTGGGTGCCGCCGATGTGCAGGTAGCCAAGGAAGCCCAGAAGGCATTTGCCAAGCAGGGTCTGAAAATTGAAACCGGTGTCAAGATCGGTGACATCAAAACAACTGCCAAAACAGTGACCGTTTCCTACACCGATGCAAAAGGGGCAGAACAGTCTTTGGCTGTAGACAAACTGATCGTATCTATCGGACGGGTGCCATTTACCGGTAATCTGAATGCAGATAGCGTGGGTCTGAAGCTGGACGACCGCGGTTTTGTTGCGGTAGATGAAGAATGCAAAACCAATTTGCCTAATGTGTGGGCAGTGGGTGATGTGGTGCGCGGTCCGATGCTGGCCCATAAAGCCGAAGAAGAGGGCGTTGCTGTTGCAGAACGGATTGCCGGCCAGCACGGCCATGTCAACTTTGATACCATTCCATGGGTCATCTATACCTCTCCGGAAATAGCATGGGTCGGTAAAACGGAACAGCAACTGAAAGCCGAGAAACGTGAGATCCGTACAGGCAGCTTCCCGTTCCTGGCCAATGGTCGCGCTCGCGCGCTGGGTGACACCACCGGTTTTGCCAAGGTCATTGCCGATGCCAAAACAGACGAAGTCCTGGGTGTGCATATCATCGGACCCACCGCCTCCGAGCTGATTGCCGAAGCAGTTACGATCATGGAATTCAAGGGCGCGTCAGAAGACATTGCCCGCATCTGCCATGCGCATCCGACGCTGTCGGAAGCATTGAAGGAAGCGGCGCTGGCGGTTGACAAACGTGCTCTGAACTTCTGATCGACCTAATATGTTGACGACGGCAAGGGTACCGGCAGCTACCGGTGCCTGTTGTCTGCCCCTTCTGTCTGATCGGGTAATCAGGGGTGCCGTTGGCACCCCTGCCTTTTGCGCAACAGTTCCTGCCTTATCCCGCTTTATTCTGCACCGCACCGACGCCGCGCAATACGCTGCAGTAGTCGTTGCTTTTTCCCGCATTGATTTCACTCGATTTGCTTCATGAACGTACTGCAATATTACGAAAAGACGCTAGCTGAACGCGGCTATCAGGCTGATGAAGCCCAGCAGCGGGCAATTGCACGCCTGCAGGTCTTTTCTGACGAGTTGCAGGTTTATCAGCAGGAACTGGGCAAGCCTTTTCGACGTTTCTTTCGCAAGCCCGAACCGCCACATGGTGTTTATATGTGGGGCGGAGTTGGTCGCGGCAAGAGTTTTCTGATGGACTCGTTTTATATGACGGTTGACATCGAGAAAAAGACACGGATCCATTTTCATGAGTTTATGCGCAGCGTGCACCGCGAGCTGCAGGAACTAAAGGGGATGAGTGATCCGCTGGATGAAGTGGCGCGCAGGATCAGCGACAGATACAGGCTGATTTGCTTTGACGAGTTTCATGTTTCTGATATTGCAGATGCCATGATTCTGTACAAGCTGCTGCTCAACCTGTTTGAAAACGGCACCAGTTTTGTGATGACGTCCAACTATGAACCGTCCACACTGTACCCCGACGGATTGCATCGGGACCGGATCCTGCCGGCTGTCGCCCTGATTGAAAAACGCATGGATGTGCTCAATGTGGATACCGGTGTGGACTATCGTCATCGCACGCTGGAACAGGTGCGTATGTACCTGACGCCTCTTAATGAAGAGACCGAACAGCAAATGCGTAAAGCATTTGATCGGCTCGCTGATACGGCACCGCTGGATACCAATCTGCATATCGAGAACAGGGTGATCCGCGCCATTGCCGTTGCCGGATCGGTGGTGTGGTTCAGTTTCAAAGAGCTGTGTGGCGGCCCGCGCTCGCAAAATGACTACCTGGAACTGGCCAATCGTTTTCAGACCATCATGCTGTCTGGAGTGCCACGCATGATGCCCCGTAACTCGTCTGAAGCCCGGCGTTTTACCTGGCTTATCGATGTCCTGTATGATCATCATGTCAAACTTATCATGTCAGCAGAATGTCCTCCCGAGGAACTCTATACAGAGGGCGTGCTGGCCAACGAATTTCACCGGACTGTGTCACGCATTACCGAAATGCAGTCCAAAGAATATCTTGAGTCCGAAAGACGGACCTCGGTGAAACTATAAACCTATTGCAGCTGGAAAAAGATTATGAGTGCTGAACCAACTTCGACCGCTAACGGGAACAGCGAGAACGTGCGCGTCCTGACAGGCATCACCACCTCCGGGACCCCTCATCTTGGCAATTATGCGGGCGCCATTCGCCCTGCGATCGCTGCCAGCCGGGAACCGGGAGTCGACGCTTTCTTTTTTCTTGCCGACTACCATGCGCTGATCAAGTGCGACGATCCCGAACGGGTGGCGCGCTCACGTCTGGAAATAGCCGCCACCTGGCTGGCGGCAGGCCTGGATCCTGAAAAAGTCACGTTTTACCGTCAATCGGATATTCCTGAAATTCCCGAACTGAGCTGGATTCTGACCTGCGTAACACCCAAGGGCCTGATGAATCGCGCGCATGCCTACAAGGCCTCCGTCGATATCAACGTGGCCAAAAACGACGAGCCCGATGACGGCGTCAATATGGGACTGTTTTCGTACCCGGTACTCATGGCTGCCGACATCCTGATGTTCAATGCCAATAGGGTGCCGGTGGGCCGGGACCAGATCCAGCATCTGGAAATGGCTCGGGATATCGCGCAGCGCTTCAATAACCAGTATGGTGCCGGACGTGAATACTTTGTGCTGCCCGAAGTACAGATTGACGAAGAAGTAGCCACGCTGCCAGGACTGGATGGCCGCAAAATGTCCAAGAGCTACAACAACACAATTCCACTTTTTGAGGGTGGCGCAAAAGCATTGCCTAATGCCATTTCCCGGATCGTGACCGATTCGCGTGCGCCGGGCGAGCCCAAGGACGCCGATTCGTCTCATCTCTTCCTGATCTTCAAGGCGTTCGCCACGCCCCAGGAGTCGGAGGTCTTTCGTCAGGAGCTGGCTGATGGCATGGGCTGGGGGGATGCGAAGGCCAGACTTGCTGCGCATCTTGAAGACATTCTGGCCCCGATGCGTGAACAGTACATCACCCTGATCGAGAATCCCGACCGGATCGAAGATATCCTGCATGCGGGAGCAGAGAAGGCTCGTAAGCTGGCGACACCACTGATGCAGGAAGTGCGGGCAGCGATCGGACTGCGCAGAGCCACGCGCGCAGTCAGCGCGGCGCCGACCAAAAAGAAAAGCAGCAAGGGTCCGCGATTCATCAGTTTCCGCGATGACGATGGCGCCTTTCGCAGTCGTTTTGTCGCGGCTGACGGTGCAACGCTGCTGCTGTCGCCTGGTTACGCCGATCCCAAGGAGGCAGGGCAGTTTTCATTGCAGCTGTCATCCATGGACATCCGCTCCCTGATTCGACGCAATCCCGACTACAGTATCAGTGTGGTGCAGGATGAGCAGGAACTGGCATCCAGCCCGGCTACGCAGTCGGAAATGGAGCGCGAAGCCCTGATTTTGAAGCTGTTGCAGGCGATTGACACGCTTGCACAAGACCAGGCGGCCCAGGACAGTTAAGGGACTAAATCGCAATATTATTCACTCTTCAGGCAGGAAAACCATGGATACCCGTGCAACCGACCAGGATCTGGCCATTATTACCGAAGCCGAGTACGGTGTCGTGATCGATCTGGTCTATGCCACCTGTAATAACATTGCTGGCAAGGTGGTGTATCAGACAGCCCAATGCGCCCTGCACCGGGACGCCGCGCCATTGCTTATGCGCGCTTCTCAACTGGCACGCTCCGCAGGGTATACGCTCAAGGTGTTCGATTGCTATCGGCCTGCGGCCGCACAGGCTATTTTCTGGGCAGCGCTGTCAGACCCACAGTATGTGGCTGATCCTTCGCAGGGATCCAATCATTCCCGCGGCACGGCGGTGGATGTGACGCTGCTGGATGACATGGGCAATGAACTGGATATGGGTACCGGATTTGACGCCATGGAAGATGCCTCTCACCATGATTATCCCGATCTGCCTGCCCGCGTGCAGCGACATCGTCTCTTGCTGCTGGGCATTATGCTGCACGCCGGCTTCAGGGGTATCAAGTCTGAATGGTGGCATTACGAACTGCCGGGTTCAAAAGATTACCCGATGATTGAAAGCCCCCTGGTGACCGTATAGAAGCGGCAAGCTGGCGTTGCGTAATAGGGATATATGACTATTTCCTATTCGAATGACATTTGCTAAGATTTGTTTTTGTCCGCAGGAATATCGCTATTGCGATTTCCTTTTTTTAGTCAATGTCGGAAACGCATGCCCGTGATGTTTTACTCAGGGCATGGTCCGGCAGCATCCTGCGGTGCTGCCGCTGTGCGTCAGGACAGTCTTTCGGAGTCTTAATATGTCAGTTCGCCGTCAATTTATAAAAAATACGTTGTCGCTGGCCTGTGCCGCCGTCCTGGGCATGTCCTTCAGTTTTTCTGTCAGCGCCGCCACGCCCAAGAACATGCTGGTCATTTCCAAAAATGCCGATCCGCAAATGCTGGATATTGCGGTCACGATGGACAATAACGACTGGTCTATTACGTATCCCAGCTATCAGCGGCTCATCAAGTATAAAGATGGCGGCTCTACTGAAGTCGAAGGCGATTTGGCAAAAAGCTGGACTACGTCTCCCGATAAGCTCACCTGGACATTTACCCTGAATGAGGGGCAGAAATTCAGCGACGGCACGCCTGTTAATGCCGAAGCGGTCAAATACAGCTTTGATCGTCTGATGAAAATGAAGCAGGGGCCCTCCGAACCGTTTCCGGAAGGCCTGCAGGTCACGGTCAAAGAACCCATGGTCGTCGAATTCAAACTGGATAAGCCTTTTGCGCCGTTCCTGAACACGCTGGCCAACAATGGTGCGGGTATTGTCAACCCGGCCGTTGAGAAGGAAGCGGGCGGAGCTGATAAATTCCTGGCCGGCCACACGGCCGGATCGGGGCCATTTCAGCTGGCCAAATGGAACAAGGGCCAGAGCCTCATTCTGGAGCGCAACCCGCATTATGGCGGCCCGAAAAAGCCCACACTCGAGAAAGTCGCCTTCAAGATCGTGCCGGAAGCATCGGCCCGCCGCCTGCAATTGCAGAATGGTGATCTGGATATCGTAGGCAGCATGCAGTCAGATCAGGTCAAGGCCATGCAGAATGCCAAAGGGGTGGTGTTCCAGAAAGTCCCCTCGCTGCTGGTGACGTATCTCTATCTCAACAATAAGACCGGGCCGCTCACGAATGTGGCGTTACGAAAGGGTATTTCAGAGGCTGTGGATTACAACGGTATGATCAACGGCATCATGAACGGCGAAGCCAAACCGCTGAATGGCCCCATCCCCGATGGCATGTGGGCGCATGACGCTGAGGCTCCCGCATTCAAGACCGATGTTGCAGCAGCCAAAGCCAGCATTGGCGATGCGGTCCCCGACAAGCCACTGACGCTGCTGTATTCCACCAAAGAACCGTATTGGGAACCCATCGTGCTGTCCGTTCAGGCCAGCCTGCAGGCTATTGGCGTCAAGGTTCGGCTTGAAAAACTGGCCAATGCCACCATGCGTGATCGTTTGGGCAAAGGGGACTTCGATATTTCCATCGGGAACTGGTCTCCCGATTTTGCCGATCCGTTCATGTTTATGAATTACTGGTTTGATTCGTCCAAACAGGGCCTGCCAGGCAATCGCTCGTTCTATTCCAATCAGGAAGTCGACAAACTGGTACGCCAGGCTGCGGAGGAAACCGATCAGGACAAACGTACCAGTCTTTACCAGGAAGCCCAGAAGCTGGTTCTCAAGGATTATGCCTATGTTTACCTGTTCCAGCATAGCAACGAGATGGGCCTGCGCGACAACGTAAAAGGGTACGCGTACAATCCTATGCTGCATGACGTCTACAACGTGGTGGATATTACTAAAGACTGATCCTGCGGCGCACGCCATCATGTGACGTTGGCCCGGCATGACTGCTGTCTTCGCCGGGGTGCGTCCGGGTTGTGGACGCTGCGACACTCGCGATCTTGCACATACCTGGTGACGTTCGCTAAGCGTCAAGCTGTTTTTTCCAGCCAGTCACTGCGCGGCGGGCTCAGGAGTTTTTTCTTCATGCGATGCGCAAGGTCATCATCAGTATTTCTGTCAGCAACAGGTACGTCCGTTCTTAAGCTTGAAATCCTGTCGCCATCTTCATAAGGGCTTATTTTGTTTTTCCAGATTTTGCGCAAGCGCCTGCCATGGCTTATTCTGGTAATGCTGGGCGTATCGATGATCACGTTTATTGTGTCTCATCTGATTCCGGGTGATCCGGCGCGTCTGATCGCCGGGGACCGGGCTACCGAAGAAATCGTCGCCGGCATCCGTCAGAAACTGGGCCTGGACCTTCCCCTTTACGAACAATACTGGGTGTACCTCAAAGGACTTGTACATGGCGACCTGGGAACCTCCATCAGGACCGGACGACCGGTCATTGATGATCTTCTGTCCTTTTTTCCGGCCACGCTGGAACTGGCTATTGTCGCCCTGATTTTCTCGATGCTGGTGGGAATCCCGCTGGGTGTGCTGTCTGCCGTATACAAAAACTCATGGATAGACCAGATTGCCCGCACACTCGCGGTAACCGGTATATCCATGCCGGCGTTCTGGCTGGGTCTGGGGTTGCTGATCATCTTCTACGGTCAACTGTCTTGGCTGCCGTCAGGTGGGAGAATAGACGGCCTGCTTGGAGACCCGCCCAGGGTTACCGGTTTTTTCCTGATAGACTCGCTGATCGCCGGAGACTGGGATATTTTCTGGAGCGCGGTTGAGCATCTTGTGCTGCCTGCGTTCACGCTGAGTTTTGTTCACCTAGGCGTGGTTGCCCGGCAAATTCGCTCGTCCATGCTGGAGCAGCTTTCTGAAGATTACATTCGCACGGCGCAGGCCTACGGGCTGGGCCGCTGGAAAATCATACTTGGACATGCATTGCCCAATGCGCTGATTCCTTCAGTCACGGTCCTTGGCCTGGCAATGGGTGACCTGCTTTATGGCGCCGTGCTGACCGAAACCGTCTTTGGCTGGCCGGGCATGGGCCTATATGTTGTCGAGTCCATTCAGGCACTGGATTTCCCGGCCGTAATGGGTTTTGCTGTATTGGTCTCGTTCGTTTATGTCCTTCTCAATATGCTGGTTGATTTGCTGTACAGCGTGCTGGACCCCCGTATCAAGGATGCAGGCTGATGACTACCGCTGCACGAAATTCACAATTGATTTATTCGCTTTCGTATTTCTGGTATCAGTTACGACGCAGTCCCATGATGCTGCTCGGCCTGTTGCTGATTTTTCTGATGTGTGCGGCCGCCTTGCTGGCGCCCATGCTTACCGGGCATGATCCAGATGCCATCGATCTGGGCAGCCGCCTGTTGCCGCCGTCTGCCCAGCATTTCTTCGGTACCGACGAAGTGGGTAGGGATCTTTTCAGTCGTGTATTGTATGGCGGCAGGCAGTCCATCGGTGTCGGAATTTTTGTCGCGTTCATGGCCAGTATTACCGGTTCCATTATTGGCTGTTTTTCGGGGATTATTGGCCGCACAGTTGATACGATCATCATGCGCTTGATGGACATCGTGCTGTCAGTTCCATCACTGGTGCTCACCATGGCACTGGCTGCGGCACTGGGTCCCAGCCTGTTCAATGCCATGATCGCCATTACCGTTGTACGTATCCCATATTATGTTCGGCTTGCCCGGGGGCAGACGCTCAGTATTCGCGAGATGGCCTACGTTCGTGCGGCGCAGACATTCGGTGCAGGCAAGGCGCACATTGTACGCTGGCATGTCTTTCGCAATGCCTTGCCACCAGTCATTGTACAGATGACGCTGGATATTGGAAATGCCATTCTGATGGCTGCGGCACTCGGCTTTATTGGCCTGGGTGCGCAGCAGCCGACTGCGGAATGGGGGGCCATGATTGCCTCGGGCCGCAATTTTCTGCTGGATCAGTGGTGGTATTCTACCTTTCCCGGAGTTGCGATCCTGATCACTGCGATTGGCTTCAATCTGGTCGGCGATGGCGTTCGTGATATGCTCGATCCGAAACAGAAGGTGAAATAATGATGCCGAAAACTCAGTCTTCAATTTCCTTGCCGGAGGCATCGTTGTCCACTCCCGGTATGGGCGATAGCGAGAAGGGCAGCCTGCCGGTTCTTGATATCGACAATCTGCACATTGAATTTCCGGTATACAAAGGCTCGGTACGGGCGCTCAATGGCGTGTCTGTGCAGGTCCAGCCTGGTGAAATTGTGGGTATTGTCGGCGAATCCGGATCGGGAAAATCGGTCACGGCAATGATGAGCATGCGGCTGATTCCAACGCATAGCTATGTGGTTCGGCAGGGCAGCATCCGTAAGTCGGGAAAAAGTCTTCTGGACGCAAGTGAACAGGAAATGCGACATATTCGTGGGAAGGATATGGCGATGATTTTCCAGGAGCCCATGACGGCATTGAATCCGACCATGAAGGTTGGCAGGCAAATTACAGATGTCATTCTGAGGCATACGCCGCTATCGGCAAAACAGGCGCGTGAGCGCGCGATCGGGCTGCTTCGGGACATGCATATCGCCGACCCGGTGCAGGTGTTTGATGCTTACCCGTTTGAACTGTCGGGCGGGATGCGACAGCGGATCATGATTGCACTGGCCTTCTCCTGTGAGCCGTCGTTGCTGATCGCAGACGAACCCACCACGGCACTTGACGTTACGGTGCAGAAACAGGTGCTGATGCTGCTGCGCGAACGCGCCAGAAAAACCGGCACGGCCATTTTGCTCATTACACATGACATGGCTGTGGTATCGCAGTTCTGTGAGCGTGTGTATGTCATGTATGCCGGCAGCGTAGTGGAGCAGGGAACGACTCGCGAAGTGATAGATGCAGCAACTCATCCCTACACGCGTGGTCTGCTGGGCGGTCTGCCTGAAAATGCAGAGCCGGGTGCGCCGCTGCAGGCGATCGCGGGACAGGTCCCCAATCTGGCAAATCTGCCAGAGGGATGCGCGTTCCGGAACCGCTGCGAACTGCAGGGCGAACCCTGTAGCAAGGCTCCTCCTCTGATGCCGGTTGTGTTAAGGGCGAGACACACGGCCGCATGCTGGATGACCGTTCAGGAGGTCAGGCATGACTGATTCTGTTCTGACACTGGACAATATCCATGTGCGTTTCCCGCTGAAACGTAACTGGCGCGGCAAGCCACGTGCCTGGGCCCATGCTCTCAACGGTGTGGATCTGACAGTCGGGCGCGGGGAGACGCTGGGTGTGGTGGGAGAGTCTGGTTGCGGCAAGACTACGTTGGCTCAGGTGCTCATGGGCCTGCAGCAGCCCACCGAAGGTTTGCTTCACTGGAACAGCGGCCAGGGGCGTCCCAACGTTCAGATCGTGTTCCAGGATCCGCAATCGTCGCTGGATCCACGTCTGCCTGTCTGGAAAATCATTACCGAACCTTCGTACGTGAAGGGTGAGTCGACAGAGGCGGCCATGCGCCAGCGCGCGCGGCGACTGGCCGAACAGGTCGGGTTGTCGCCGGATTATCTGAATCGTTTTCCACATGAATTTTCCGGAGGACAGCGCCAGCGTATTGCCATTGCACGGGCCCTGGCTTCGGATCCGGACGTGATCGTGCTCGACGAGCCGACATCAGCGCTGGATATTTCGGTGCAGGCACAGATTATCAATCTGCTCTTTACCCTGCAGCGGGAGCACCAGCTCACTTATATTCTGATTTCTCACAATGTTTCCGTTATTCGTCACATGAGCAATCGCATAGCAGTGATGTATCTGGGACAGATCGTCGAAATTGGAGACACGGCAAGCGTTCTTGATCAGCGCCGTCATCCCTATACCCGTTTGCTGCTGGATGCGGTGCCGGTTCTGGGTGCTGCGCTACCCGATACAGGTATACAGGCAATTCCGGAATTGCCGGGCAACAGGGTTTTGCCAGAAGGCTGTTTTTTCCTGGACCGATGTCCCTTTCGCACGCAGGGCTGTGAACAGCGTCAACAGCTCAAACGGGTACCTGATGACACGCCGGTGCACAGCGTTCGATGTCATCGTTACGATCATGATGAGACGCACAGAACATAGGAAAACGCAGGCATCATGATCAATCCGGCAGAAAACAGCAAAACAAAGGCAGCGTCTGCGCGCGCCGCAAGAAAGAAGGGCTTTGGGGTCATCTTCTCCCTGCTTCCCTATGTGTGGATGTTCAAGTGGCGGGTGATGGCCGCACTTGCCTGTCTTGTTATTGCCAAGATTGCAAGCGTGATGCTGCCCGTCTATCTGAAGGATATTGTCGATCAGCTCAGCCTGCCGAAAACCGCACTGGTACTACCGGTAGCGGCACTTATCGCATATGGTTTTGCGAGAATAGCCAGCAGTGTCTTCTCGGAATTGCGGGATGCGCTGTTTTCCAAAGTGACACAGGGCTCGATACAGAGAATCGCGACTGCCATCTTCACGCATCTTTTCGGACTTTCCATTCGCTATCACCTGGAACGGCAGACCGGTGGCCTCAGCCGTGACATGGATCGCGGCACCAAGGGTATCGGATTCCTGATGAACTTTACCCTGTTCAATATTTTGCCTACGCTGCTTGAACTGGTCATGGTTATGGGGATCCTGCTGGTGCGCTATGACATCTGGTTTGCCATTGTCATTGTGGCGACGATTGCAACCTACATTGCTTTCACGCTTGTGGTAACAGAGAGACGCATGGTGATGCGCCGGCGCATGAACAGCCTGGACAGCATGGCTAATACGCAGGCGATTGATGCATTGATCAACTACGAAACAGTGAAATACTTCAATAATGAATCGTATGAAATCACGCGTTATGACACCAATCTGGGTGACTGGGTAGATTCGGCTGTCAGGAACCAGATTTCGCTGAACCTGCTCAATGCCGGCCAGGGCGTCATTATCACACTTGGCATGGTCGTTCTTTTATGGATGTCAGCATCGCGGGTGACGACTGGCGAAATGACGGTAGGCGATATCGTCCTGATTTCAGCCTACCTGACCCAGCTGTATGCACCCCTTAATTTCCTGGGCTTTATTTATCGCGAGATCAAGAACTCCCTGGCAGATATGGAACGCATGTTCGGCATTCTGGATCAGCATCAGGAAATTGAAGATACCCCCGACAGCGCAGCGCTGAGCACTCGTTCTGCCGAGATCCGGTTCGAGCATGTGGGCTTTTCCTATGAGCCCGAGAGACAGATTCTGCATGACGTGAGCTTTACAATTGGCGCAGGAGAAACGATTGCTATTGTCGGGACTTCCGGGGCTGGCAAATCCACATTGTCTCGCCTGCTATTTCGTTTCTACGATGTGACCGAGGGGAGGATCACAATCAATGGGCGGGATATTCGTGAGTACACGCAGCTGAGCCTGCGTCAGCATATCGGGATTGTTCCCCAGGATACCGTGCTGTTCAATAACAGCATTTATTACAACATTGCCTATGGCCGTCCTGATGCGACCCATGAAGAGGTCCTAGAGGCAGCCAGGGCCGCGAGCATCCATGAGTTTGTGATGTCCCTGCCCGAAGGCTATGAAACGCAGGTGGGTGAACGCGGTCTGAAGCTCTCGGGTGGCGAGAAGCAGCGTGTAGCCATCGCCCGTACGGTGCTGAAAAATCCGCCCATTCTTGTACTGGACGAAGCCACCAGCGCATTGGATACGCGTACCGAGAGAGCAATTCAGGATGAGCTCTACAAGATCACGAAGGATCGCACCACCATGATCATTGCCCACCGACTGTCCACCATTGTCGATGCCGACAGAGTACTGGTCATGGACCAGGGCAGGGTAGTGGAGCAGGGCTCGCATTCGGATCTGCTGCAGGCCAATGGCGTGTACGCCCGCATGTGGGCCATGCAGTTTGCGGCAACGGATGAAGGAACGGATGTGTGACGCGAACTGCTGCGGCAGTGCTCCGGTTATCCGGTTTGACATATTATTTTGGGACGCTGCGCATCAGGCCGGGCATGAAATGTTTCTGAGTCTGGATCTCCGGGTCAAAGGCACGGGTACGGCGTTTCTGCATGATATACCGCGAAATACCCATGGATGCCTGGTATGGAGCCGCTTCTGGCTTGCGGGATTGCTTCCGGTTTGATCGCATGAATAATCGGACAAAAGAATATGGCGCCCGGTGATGGCGCCATATTTTCGATCTTCAGAAATTGGGCGGGTCCTGCCTGCACGGCAACCGGGCTGTGGTCTGCGAACGTTCTGCCCGGTCACTCATTGCACTATTGACTAAGATTGGCCGCCTTGATGACATCTGTCCACTGACTGACTTCTGCTTTCTGAAACTTGGAAAACTCCTCGGGATTGTTGCCGACAATCGTGAAGCCAAGTTTTTTCATGGTTTCCTGCGTTTTCGGCTGTTTCAGGCTTTCGCTGACGGCCTGATAAAGTTTGTCGATGACTTCCTTTGGCGTACCTTTGGGAGCGGCAACACCCTGCCAGGAATAGACAACCATGTCCTTGATTCCGGCTTCATCCATGGTGGGAACGTCCGGCAGGTCAGGGGCCCGTTCGTTGCCGGTGGTGGCAAGCGCGCGCAATTTCCCTGCTTTCACGTGAGTCAGCACAGCGCCGAGATTCTGAAACGACACATCTACCTGGGCGCCCAGCAAATCGGCAATCGCGGCGCCACCGCCCTTATACGGTACATCAATGCCTGTTGTATTGCTGCGCTGACGGAACATGACGGCCGATAAATGGTCCGACGAGCCGGTACCGGATGACGCATAGGAAAGCTGATCGGGGTGTTTGCCAGCGTATTCAATCAGTTCGGCTACGGTTTTGACCGGTATTTTTGAAGAAACAACCAGCACATTGGGATTCCGAACCAGTTGGCTGACGTAGTCAAAATCCTCGCTGGGGTTATAGGACAGGTTCTTGTATAGCCCCTGATTAATGGCGAAGGTGCCGATGGAGCCGACCATCAGGGTATAGCCATCGGGCTTGGATCTTTTCAGTTCCTGTGCGGCAATTGCCCCATTGGCGCCCGGTTTGTTTTCGACAACGACAGTCTGTCCCAGCACTTTTTCCATTCCTGGCGCAATCGTGCGGGCCGTAATATCCGAGGAGCCGCCAGGCACAAACGGCACAAGAATTCTTACCGGTTTATCGGGATAAGCCGCCATCGCTGGCCCAACTGCTGCAATCCCCAGCACCAGTGCCGTGGCAATCATTTTCTGCATCATAAGCTGTGTCTCCGCCGTAGTCGTTATTTAATATAAGATGTCTGATGTTATTTATACTTGTATGACAACTATATTAATTGATCGATATAATGTCAATCGAAATGTCGATAAGAGACTGGCGTCATGGTCTGTGCAGTAATGCTCTTGACGCAAAGGCGAGCAGGGCGGATAAGGGTCGCAGGACGAACAATAGCGTTTGTGGGCTGAACCAGAGCACGAAATCGATACATGAATTAACATGTAGACATAAGAACCTGGCGAACGCATCGCGCACTACCCGTTGATTCGGTGCAGGCGTGAGAGACGGCTTGATGGATGTGCAAGTCGGGCAGAAGTATTAGAACTTGTGCGGGTGGTTCAAGCCATGAGGCAACACGCTAGTGGAAGTAAGTAGCAGAGCAGTGTGCTGTACAGTCGCAGAGCAGCAAGCAATAGGGAAGTCAGCGTTGCGGTTGTGAGTCGAGCTGTTGGCAGTAGAGCAGTAAAGCAATGAGGCAGTAAAGGCATTGCGGGCAACATCAGTAGTACGTAATTTTTTAAACATATAACAGGCAGGGACTTGCGGTCCGCCAACAACGGAGACAAAGGATGATCAATTTCAGAAAGAGTATCAGCGCCATGATTCTGGCTATGGGGATTGTCGGGAGTGCGAATGCAGCGTATCCCGATGCTCGACCTGTGAAGGTGCTGGTTGGCTACACGCCGGGCGGAACCACGGATCTGGTAGCCCGTATTGTGGCCAAGGGGCTGAGCGACGAACTCAAGCAGAGTTTCGTTGTGGAGAATAAACCCGGTGCCAGTAACACGATCGCCATGAGCGAGGTCGCGCGTGCCAAACCTGATGGCTATACTATCATCGTTACAACGATTGCCAGTTCCGTGAATGCAACCATGTTCAAGAAGCTGAGCTTTGATCTGAAAAAGGATTTTTCTCCGATTGCATTAGTAGCAAAAGTTCCAAATGTGCTGGTGGTCAATCCCAAGCTGCCGGTCAATAACGTCAAGGAGTTGATCGAGTATGTCAAACAGAACAAGGACAAGGCGACCTATGCATCCTCGGGTATCGGCTCTTCACAGTTCCTGTGTGGCGAGCAACTCAACCAGGACGCCGGGACCGAAATACTGCATGTTCCGTTCAAGGGCAGTGCGCCTGGCCTGACTGCCGTTATGTCCGGGGACGTTCTGATGGAATTCGACAATATGCCATCCGCCTGGCCGTTTATCAGTGCCGGCAAGCTCAAGGCGCTGGCCGTAACAAGCAAGGAAAAATCTGCTGTCGCGCCCGAGCTGCCAACCATGATTGAAGAAGGATTCGAGGACTTCGATATTTCTTCCTGGTTCGGGGTTCTGGCGCCTGCCAATATGCCCAAAGAAGATGTGGAAACCCTGAACAAGGCGATTCTTAAAGTCGTGGAAAAGCCTGAGGTCCAGAAACAGCTGGCCGACCAGGGAGCTATTCCTCAGAAGATGTCCCCGGAGGAATTTGGTTCGTTCATTAATGAAGAAGTGGATCGCTGGGGTGCACTGATTACCAAACTGGGTGTCAGCGCCGACTGATCAATATGCAGATGGCGACTCTTGCGGGTCGCCATCACGCTTATTTTTTCAGTTTGGCAAATGCGGCTGCCATGGCGTTCATCGACGTGTCGCTGCGTGGCTGATTGCGGGGAGCCGGTCGACCACCACCTGCAGACCTGGGGCCCGTTGCACCGGGACGGGAATCACGTCGCGGTGCAGGACCTGAATCATCCTTCAGCCTCATGGTGAGCCCGATACGATTGCGGGCGACATCGACTTCCTGCACCTTGACCTTGACTGTCTGACCGACACGGACCACGTCGCGTGGATCCTTCACGTATTGTTCAGACAGTGCCGAGATATGCACCAGACCGTCCTGATGGACGCCGATATCCACGAAAGCCCCGAAATTGGCGACATTGGTAACGACGCCATCAAGAATCATGCCTTCTGTCAGGTCCTTGATGGTTTCCACGCCTTCCTGGAAGGTGACCGTCTTGAATTCCGGACGCGGGTCGCGACCAGGTTTTTCCAGTTCCGCGAATATGTCTTTGACTGTTGGCAGACCAAATCGATCATCGGTAAATTCAACCGGGGAAAGGCCACTGAGCGCCTCTTTATTGCCAATTACTGCTTTTACATCCTTGCGGATTTTGTCCAGAATCCGCTCGACCAGGGGGTAGGCTTCCGGGTGCACTGCCGAGGCATCCAGCGGATTGTCGCCGTTCTGGATACGCAGAAACCCAGCCGCCTGCTCAAATGCTTTGGCGCCGAAACGCGAGACATCCAGCAGCGCTTTACGGGTGAGGAATGCGCCGTTCTGGTCGCGCCAGTCCACAATATTGCGTGCAAGCGTGGAGTTCAGGCCCGA
This sequence comes from Pseudomonadota bacterium, assembly GCA_023389155.1. Lineage (GTDB taxonomy): Bacteria > Pseudomonadota > Gammaproteobacteria > Burkholderiales > Burkholderiaceae_B > Advenella. Next base: position 40,632 of record JAEWEV010000009.1, on the reverse strand, counting down.
TACCCGTGAGAGCAGAGGTGCTGAGGCTGTATTGACGTCTACGCCCACCGCATTTACGCAGTCCTCTATGACCGCGTCCAGTGAGCGCGCCAGCTCCCGCTGGTTCACATCGTGCTGGTATTGGCCTACACCGATAGCCTTGGGTTCGATTTTGACCAATTCGGCCAGCGGATCCTGCAGACGACGGGCAATGGACACGGCGCCGCGCAGACTCACGTCCATATCAGGAAACTCCTTGGCAGCCAGCTCGGATGCCGAGTACACCGAGGCACCGGCTTCGGACACAACGATTTTCCGCAGGCCGGCGTTGGGCAGTGCTTCGATGAGTTCGGCCGCCAGTTTTTCTGTTTCGCGCGATGCCGTACCGTTACCAATGGCAATCAGTTCAATCTTGTGTTTGTTGACCAGGGCCGCCAGCGTAGCCAGTGAACCATTACGATCGCGACGAGGTTCGAACGGGTAGATGGTTGCTGTGTCCAGCACCTTACCTGTTTTATCGATGGCGGCGACTTTGACGCCAGTCCGGATACCAGGATCCAGGCCGAGTACCGATTTTGGGCCAGCAGGCGCGGCAAGCAGCAGGTCTTTCAGGTTCGCAGCGAAAACGCGGATAGCCTCGGCCTCGGCTTCCTCGCGCAATTTGGTAATGAATTCGGATTCGAAAGCCGTGAGCATTTTGACGCGCCAGGTCCAGCGGGCCACATCGGCCAGCCATTTACCGCGGGCACTGGCCGTGGCTGAGTAATCGGCGCCCAGTTCCAGAAAACGGCTGATGCGTTCTACGCAGGGGTGAGGGGTGAGCGCATCCTGCTCGTCACTCAGGCCGATGCGCAAATCCAGCGCACCTTGCTGGCGGCCGCGCAGCAGGGCCAGCACCCGATGGGACGGCAGGCTGCGGATGGATTCACGGAAGTCAAACCAGTCCCGGAAATTGGCGCCTTCTTCTTCTTTGCCTTCAATGACCTTGGAGTACAGAAAGCCGTGCTGTCCCAGATAATCGCGCATATCGGCAACCAGATCGGCATTTTCTGCAAAACGCTCGGCCAGAATATCCCTGGCGCCATCAAGGGCAGCGCGGGTGTCTTTTACGCCGGCCTCCTCGTTGACATACGCTTCGGCAGCCACAAGCGGTACGGCCTTGCTGTCGGTCAGAAGCAGGTCGGCCAGCGGCTCCAGACCGGCTTCGCGTGCAATCTGGGCACGGGTGCGGCGTTTGGGTTTGAATGGCGCGTATAGGTCTTCCAGCCGCTGCTTGGTGTCAGCCGCCGCAATGGCATCGTTCAGCTCGGGCGTGAGCTTGCCCTGGCCGGAGATCGATTCGAGGACAGCAGCGCGGCGCGACTCCAGTTCGCGGACATAGGCCAGGCGCACCTCCAGATTACGCAGTACGGTATCATCCAGGCCGCCGGTAACTTCCTTGCGGTAACGCGCGATAAACGGGACGGTAGCCCCGTCATCAAGCAGCGCCACTGTGGCCTGGATCTGGCTAGCGCGAATATTGAGCTCGGAAGCCAGCAATGCAATAATGCGCGCCGGGTCAACCAGCGCAGAGGTGGCGGTAACTGGAGTAGTGGATACGTTCATGCTTCGCGATAAAAATTAAACTAAACGCGACATTGTGCCATAACCATCCCGGTTGGCACAGCAGAACTGGAGTATGATGCCACATGTAATGCCGCAAGGCGAGGGCGTAGGACGGGTTGTGCGAGTACTGGACTTTGATATTTCTGACTGGTTTCTTCAGGAGGGGCCGCTGGCAGCAGCAGTGTCCGGCTATACGCTGCGCGATGCGCAGATACAGCTGGCCCAGGCTGTGGATGATGCCATCAGTTCTCATTCGGTTCTGGTAGCGGAGGCCGGCACCGGCACCGGCAAGACATGGGCGTACCTGATACCCGCCTTTCTGTCGGGTGGCAAGGTCCTGATCTCCACGGGTACCCGTACACTGCAGGATCAGCTGTTCAACAAGGACGTTCCGCGCGTTCGAGATGCCCTGGCCCTTCCGGTACAGGTAGCGCTTCTCAAGGGTCGAAGTAATTACGTTTGTCATTATCATCTTGAGCGCCTGGAGCAGGACGAACGTGCGCTGAAGTCGAAAGACGAAGTATCCCAATTGCGGCAGATTCGCGTCTTTGCATCGCGTTCCCGCTCAGGCGACAAGACTGACTGCGGACAGGTGCCGGAAGATGCCGATATCTGGAACCGGGTGACCTCCACCCGCGAAAATTGTCTTGGTCAGGACTGCCCGTTCGTCAAGGAGTGCTTTCTTCTGAAAGCCCGCCGGCAGGCGCAGGACGCCGATGTTGTGGTCATCAATCATGCCCTGTTTTTTGCCGACCTGGTCCTGCGCGAAGAAGGCATTACTGATCTGCTGCCTGCTGCCGATGCGGTTGTATTTGATGAGGCCCACCAGCTGCCAGAAACGGCGACTCGCTTTATGGGAGATGTGGTCTACTCTGGCACGATCACCGATTTTCTGAAGTCCACGGAAGTGGCGGCACTCGCTTATGCGCGTGACAGTGCCAAATGGACCGAAGCCTGTCAGCGCGTGTCCTATTATGTGAAGGACTTGCGGCTGGCGGCTGCGCCGATTGAAAGTATGCCTGGACGCAAGGCCACATTTGATCAGATTCCCGATGCTGACCGCTTCTTCGATATCCTGAACCGGCTTTACGACGAGCTGGTCACGCTGACCGGTATGCTCACGGCGGTCCAGGAGCGTCATCCGGATCTTGCCGCCGCGGCAAAATCAGGCACAGAGCTGTGTGCCCGTCTTTACCGCTGGTCGCAACCCGTTATCCTTCCCGAAGGTGTTAGCCGCGATACGGATGCGGGGCCAATGACTCCAACGCAGCGTGCCGGACAGCAAATCGAACAGAGCGTCAGGGCGACAGAGGCAGAGCAACTGGTTCGATGGGTAGAGGTCGGGCTTCATCATTTCCGTTTGCAGATGGCGCCGCTGTCTGTGGCAGAAGCGTTTTCGCGGCAGCGACGCAAGGAGCAAGCCTGGATTTTTACGTCGGCCACACTGTCCGTTTACAAGGATTTCTCGCACTATACCCGCCAGCTTGGGTTGTATGGCGCGCGCACTGAACGCTGGGAGTCACCCTTCGATTATCAGGATCACGCCATGCTGTACGTGCCGGATCATCTGCCTGAGCCGCAATCGCCCCAGTTCCAGCAGCAGTTTGTCGATACCCTTATTCCGCTTATACAGGCCAGCCCTGGCGGGGTACTGGTACTGTGTACGACGCTGCGTGCCGTGGACAACATCGCCTCGATGCTGCTCGCGGCATTTGATACCCATTTTATCGACCGTCCGGTTCTGCGCCAGGGAGAAAGTTCACGTGGCGTATTGCTTCAGCAGTTTCGTCAGCTGAAGAATGCGGTGCTGGTTGGCAGCGCCAGTTTCTGGGAAGGTATCGATTTGCCGGGCGACATGCTGACCCTGGTTGCGATCGATAAACTTCCTTTTGCCCCGCCTGACGATCCCGTTCTGGAAGCGCGAATTAAGGCCTGCAGGGAGTCCGGCGGCAATCCGTTCTTCGAATTTCAGCTGCCCAGCGCCGCGATTGCTCTAAAACAAGGGGCAGGGCGCCTGATCCGTACAGAGAAGGATTGGGGGTTGCTGGTGGTTGGTGACAGACGTCTGGTTGAAAAACCCTATGGGAAACTGCTTTGGCGTGGACTTCCGCCGTTTCGCCGCACACGAAAACTGGATGAGGCCGAAGCCTTTCTGAAAAATCATTCGTCGGAAATGACCTTACCTTCGGCGGATGCTGAGGACGGCACGGATTGAACTGTTGCCCCACGCAGAGGGCCTGGTGTTCTGTCTGGCGTGTCGGATCGGATGTATTAAAAATCCACACATATCCATATATCCACAGTGTAGTCAGGCAGACGATGCTTCATCACGCAGGTCAGCAGAACCCCACAAAACAGCAGGGCGACCTGAAAGTCGCCCTGTTTGTACTGCCGGATCAATGTTGCTGCGTTAGTTGAACACGCGAGCAGGGCTTAACCATGACAGCCAGCCGCCATCGCCATCTAGCCCCTGTTCGTAATACTTGCTGTTGGGATAGTTCTGGTCCAGCACGCGTTTTGCGTCGCTGGCCTGGTCGTTCATGCCCAGTTCTTCGTAGGAGCGCATCATGATATAGAGTGCCGGTTCGGCAGCAGCTACCCCGGAAAAATCGCGAAGGACTGACTGGCTGCGGTTAATCGCAGCGATATAGGCATGACGGGTGAAATAGTACTTGGCCACATTCACTTCGTTGTCTGCAATGGTACTGACCAGCCATGTGACGCGCTGCTTGGCATCGCGGGTGTAACGGCTGTCGGGAAAGCGCTGGATCAGCTCATTGAAAGCGGCATAGGACTGGCGCAGGCCTTTAGGGTCACGTTCGCTGGGATCCTGCCCGGTCAGGCTTCGCAGATAGGAGCTTGGGGGCGTGAAGGTAACCAGGCCCTTCAGATACAGCATGTAATCGGTACCCGGATGGCTGGGATACAGCCTGAGAAAGCGGTCAATGGCGGCAACTGCCTTTTCCGGTTCATTGTCCTTCCAGTTGACGTATGCCTGATCAATCAGGGACTGCTGCGCAAAACTGGAATACGGATAGCGGGATTCAACCGCTTCCAGATAGGTGCGTGCGGTTTTGTAGTCATTACTGCGAACGTTGTCGCGAGCTTCCTGGTAAAGCTGGGGAGCTGACATTCCGGCTGTTTTGTCAGCATCTCTGTTCATCATGCTGCTGCAGCCCGCAATGGTCAGGCAGCCCAGCGCAATGAGAGAAGTTCGAAGCAAACGTTTATGCATAATTTGGAAGTGACTGTTAGTTAAAGTTCAAAAAGCAATCTGATAATAGCATTGCCGCGTTATTATTAGAACATTATATGATTTTACAGTGTTTTCTACCGATGTCAGAGCCAACTTTGCAGGATGCCGACGAAATTCCCGACATTGACCTGCGCCAATTCCGTCTTCCCATGACAATGATCGGAGAGCGCCTGGACAAGGTGCTGGCTGGCCTCATACCCGAACATTCCCGTAGTCGGCTGCAGGGGTGGATAGAAGCGGGGCATGTGCTGGTTAACGGCGTACCGGGGAAAATCCGTCAGAATGTGGGGGCCGACGATCTGATTACCGTTACTATGCAACCGGCGCCGGAACAATCGGCCTTTACCCCGGAGCCGGTAGAATTTACCGTTATTGCGGATTCCGATGCCTGGATTGTGGTCAACAAACCCGCTGGTCTGGTCACGCACCCTGGTGCGGGCAACTGGTCTGGCACCCTGCTCAACGGGCTGCTATACCGCTATCCTGAGCTGGCCCATGTGCCGCGTGCCGGGATTGTGCACCGTCTGGACAAGGATACTGACGGCCTGCTGGTCGTTGCACGTACCGAAGCGGCACAGACTCACTTTGTCCGGCAGTTGCAGACCCGCAGCATGGGGCGGGAGTACGAGGCACTGGTTATGGGCCATATTGCGGCAGAGGGCAGCGTGAACCAGCCAATAGGGCGCGACCGCCACGTACCAGTACGCATGTCTACCGTGCAACCGATTGCCGCCAAAGAGGCAGTCACCCATTTTCACCGTGTCAATTTCGGCTATATCGATGACGCCCCGGTCAGCCACGTGCAATGCAGGCTGGAAACGGGCAGGACACACCAGATCCGGGTCCATATGCAAAGTCTGGGACATCCGCTGCTGGGGGATCTGCTATATAACGGCAAACCGCTGGGGCAGGCGGCACGACAGATGCTGCATGCCCGCCGCCTGACCTTTATTGATCCGCTTTCCGAAACATCGCGCAGTTTTGAGGCGGAGCGAGAAGCGGATATGGAGCAGTTGATGGCGCAGATTCAATGGAGATCAGCGTGAAGCCGCTACAGGTAACAGGACGTGAGTGGCCCGGCATACGCTATTTCTGTACCACGCGTCACGGAGGCGTTAGCCCTGCGCCTTTCGATACCAATAACCTGGGCATTCACGTGGGAGATGACCCCGTTGCCGTGCAGCAAAATCGCGCTCGCCTGGCCGACAGGGTTGCGGCCACACCAGTTTGGCTGAATCAGGTTCACGGCACGGACGTCTGGGATGCCGATCATTCGGGAACCTCCCCCGCGCGAGATTACGATGCCAGCGTGACGACAACACCCGGCAGGGTGCTGGCCATCATGACGGCTGACTGTCTGCCGGTCGTTTTTGGCGGCGAGGGGGTCATCGGCGCGGCGCATGCAGGCTGGCGCGGCCTTGCGGCGGGCGTACTGGAAAATACTGTCAAGAAAATGCAAGCGAAGGCGGGTAAACTGCCCGACTACGCCTGGATTGGTCCGGGCATTTCCCGTCAGGCATTCGAAGTCGGACTACCTGTACGTGAGGCTTTTCTGGATGAGAATCCGACACTGGCACACTGTTTCGAGCCACACCCGCATCATGCTGGCAAATGGCTTGCCGATCTGCCGGAGATTGCGGCCTGTCGCCTCTCGGTGCTAGGCATCGCTCACATCGAGAAGAGCGGATGCTGCACCTATAACCAAAGGGATCTGTTCTATTCCTACCGCCGCGAACCCGTGACAGGAAGACTGGCAACCGTGATCTGGATGGAATCCTGACATTGGGTTTGTGATCAGGTTTTCGATATTCATCCGTCTGCTCAGGGTTTCCCTTAGTCGGGAATATACCGTCTGACGTCTTGTTTTTTTTTATATAGAATGGTTTATAGACGGTGAAAAAACACGGTTTATAAAACAGTTGATATCCGGAGACCTGAGTGACCAAAGAGACTGATAAAGCATGGTGGCCCCAGCCGGATTTGACCGCAGGCGGGGAATATCCGAACCGCATGCAGGCTGAGTTCCTGCAGAAATGGCAGCAAATTGCTACCGACGCGCGTGAGGGGAAACTGCCGCCGTTGCGCGACAGACGGTTCAGTGGTGCTGCATGGCAGAACAGTCCGCAACATCTGATGATGGCGCATCTTTATCTGCTGTCCGCGGACGTCATGCAGAAAATGGTGGATGATGCTGCCGTTCCCGATAGCATCAGGGAGCGCTTGCGTTTTTCCGTGGAGCAGTGGAACGATGCACTGTCGCCCGCCAATTATTTCCTGACCAATCCCGATGCCATGCAGGTGTTTGCCGAGACCAAAGGTGAATCTTTGCAGAAAGGATTCCTGAACCTGCTTGGTGACCTGCGCAAGGGCCAGATTTCCCAGACCGACGATTCCATGTTCGAGGTTGGAAAAAATCTGGCGACGACACCGGGCGCTGTGGTTTTTGAGAATCCCTTTTTCCAGCTGCTTCAGTACACACCGCAAGCGCCAACGGTTTACCGACGGCCGTTGCTCATGGTGCCGCCCTGCATCAACAAATACTATATTCTTGATCTGCAACCGGGCAACTCACTGGTCGAATATGCAGTCAGCCAGGGCTTTACCGTATTCATGATTTCCTGGCGCAATCCGAAAATAACCGACACCGATGGCATACAGGCATCTACTTGGGATGATTACATCGAAAAAGGGGTGTTGACCGCCATTGATACGGTTCAGCAGATTACCGGCCAGAAACAGATCAATGCGCTGGGTTTCTGTGTAGGCGGAACCATGCTGAGCAGCGCGCTGGCTGTAGCCCGGGCGCGCGGCGACAATCCTGTTGCCAGTACCACCCTGCTGACGACTTTACTCGATTTTGAAAGCACCGGCATACTGGACGTGTTTGTCGATGAGGCGCACGTTACGTACCGGGAACAGATGCTGGGCCGGGGCGGCCTGATGACCGCCAAAGAACTGGCAACGACCTTTTCATTTCTGCGACCCAATGAGCTCGTGTGGAATTACGTGGTCAGCAATTATCTGAAGGGCAATGCGCCGCCTGCGTTTGATCTGCTGTACTGGAACTCGGACGGTACAAACCTGCCGGGGCCTTTCTTCACCTGGTACTTTCGGAACATGTATCTGGAGAACAAGCTGCGCCATCCCGGGGCGCTCAGAGTCTGCGGTGAACAGGTTGATCTTTCCGATATTGACATGCCCGTTTACGTTTACGGTTCAAAAGAAGATCACATTGTGCCGTGGACAGCTTCTTTCGCGTCAGCCCGGCTGCTGTCTGGTGATACCAGATACGTTCTTGGCGCCTCCGGGCATATTGCGGGTGTCATCAATCCTCCCGCAAAAAACAAACGTAATTACTGGACCAATGATACAGTGCAGGTGCACGAGACCGAAGCGCAGGACTGGCTTGATCAGGCGCAGTCTGTGCCGGGCAGCTGGTGGCCCGACTGGGTCGCATGGCTTGAAGGGCATAGCGGCCGCAAGGTCAAGGCAAAGTCCAAACCGGGAAGTGCAGATCATCCACCCCTGGAACCGGCGCCGGGCAGCTATGTCAAAGTCAGAGCCTGAAAGAATAATTCGTAGTATTTTATTACCGTTTAAGTAGCTCAAGGAGTTCAAAATGACACAAAAAATAGCATATGTGACGGGAGGAATGGGAGGCATCGGGACTTCCATCTGTCAGCGCCTGCATAAAGACGGATTTACGGTGATTGCCGGTTGTGGACCACAGCGCAATGCGCAGCAATGGATCGATGAGCAGGCGGCGCAGGGATACACCTTTTATGCTTCAGCCGGAAACGTGTCCGATTGGGACTCTACGGTAGCAGCTTTCGAAAAAGTGAAATCGGAGCACGGGCCTATCGATGTGCTGGTCAACAATGCCGGTATCACTCGCGATGGGGTATTTCGCAAGATGTCCATTGACGACTGGCGTGCAGTCATGGATACTAACCTGAACAGCCTGTTCAACGTGACCAAGCAGGTCATTGAGCATATGTATGAAAAGCGCTGGGGCCGTATCATCAATATCAGTTCCGTCAACGGGCAGAAAGGCCAGTTCGGGCAGACCAATTACTCAACCGCCAAGGCCGGCATTCACGGCTTTACCATGGCGTTGGCCCAAGAGGTGGCCAGCCGTGGTGTAACAGTCAACACGGTGTCACCAGGCTATATTGGTACCGACATGGTGCGCGCCATCCGCCCGGAAGTCCTGGAGCAGATTGTGGGAACCATTCCGGTGCGTCGTCTGGGTACGCCTGATGAGATCGCTTCCATTGTGTCATGGCTGGCCTCTGATGAATCCGGGTTTTCTACCGGCGCTGACTTCTCGGTCAACGGCGGTTTGCACATGGGTTAAGTCCGGGTCTCGGACACGGATAGTAAATTAAGGGTTAAAAAGGTAATGACTAAAGCAACTGATACGGACGCCGTCCGGACAATCAAGAAATATCCCAACCGAAGGTTATATGACACGCAGACCAGTACCTATATCACGCTGCAGGATGTCAGGCAACTGGTGCTGGATAATGTTCGTTTTCAGGTGCTTGATGCCAAATCGGGGGAAGAACTCACTCGCAGTATTCTTCTGCAAATCATCCTGGAGGCAGAGTCTGGTGGTGTCCCCATGTTCAGTTCCAATATGCTGGCGCATATTATCCGTTTCTACGGTCATGCAATGCAGGGCGTAATGGGTTCCTATCTTGAAAAAAACATGCAGGCATTTGTTGATATCCAGGATAAGCTGGCCGAACAATCCAAGGGCGTCTACAATCCGCAATTTAGCGCCGAAGCCTGGTCCCAGTTCATGAACATTCAGGCTCCGTTACTCAATAACGTGATGAATAATTACGTTGAGCAGTCAAAAAACATGTTCGTGCAAATGCAGGAACAGATGCAGAATCAGACAAGCAATATGTTTGGTACCTTTCCCTTCAATCCAGTCGTGAATAAAGACAACGACAACGAAGACAAGTAACGGACTATTTGCAACCCGATCAGCTTATAACCCGCGCAGCCTGCCTGATCATCATCGTCATATCAAACCCCCTCTGTAAACCGATAGCGCATCTGTCTGCAGAGGGGTAATTTATTTGTGATCGGTGCCTGGTTTTCGGAATGGGGAATGTTCCTGCAGTTCGTCCAGGTAGGCCTGCACATGATGGGTTTCCGCATCCAGAAAGCGATGAATGGCGTCGGCAAATTCCGGCCTGGCTATCCAGTGTGCCGAATAAGTGGCTTCGGGCAGCATGCCGCGCGACAGCTTGTGCTCTCCCTGGGCGCCGCCCTCGAATACATCTATCCCGTGTTCGACGCAGTAGCGGATACCCTGCAGATAACAGGTTTCAAAATGCAGGCCCGGAACATATTCCTGTGCACCCCAATATCTTCCATACATTCTGTTGTTGCCTATCATATTCATCGCGGTCGCAATTGGCACGTCGTTGCGCATGGCCAGGACAAGCAGCAGGCTTTCGGGCGACTGATCCAGCAATTGCCGGAAAAACGCTTCTGACAAGTAGGGTTCGCGACCACGTTCGAAATAGGTATTGCAGTAACAGGAAAAGAAAAAAGCAAGATCACCCTGCGCGATGTCCGTTCCTCGCCTGAATTCAAATGTAATACCTGCCTGATCTACCTTGCGCGCATTCTGGCGTATTTTTTTGCGTTTGTCATAAGTCAGACTGGTCAGAAAAGCGTCAAAATCGGCATAGTCTGCATTTTTCCAGTGAAACTGCACACTTTCGCGAACCATGTAGCCCGACTGGCGCAGGACAGAAAGGTCGTCGGATTCTGGAAACAGGACATGAACAGAGGAAACGTTCAGTCTTTCGGCCACCTGTATGGCGGCCTGGGCCAGAATATGTCGTGACGCCTCATCACGCCCGATCAGACGCGGACCGGTAACCGGTGAAAAAGGCGCGGCGCAGAGCAGTTTGGGATAGTATTGCAGACCATACTGGCTGAAGGCCCGGGCCCACGCCATATCGAAAACGAACTCCCCCTGAGAATGGGTTTTCAGGTACATGGGCATAAAACCGGCAAGCCGGTTGTGCTCATCGTATAGAATCAGGTGGCAGGGTTGCCACCCGGTTTCTTCACTCGTGCAACCTGTGCTTTCCATGGCGCGCAGAAACGGTGGCGAAACAAACGGGTTGCCGTCAGACCACTCACTCCAGTCGAAATCCGGTAATTCTGCCAGGGAATGCAACAGTTCAACCCGCATGTTTTCCGCATCTTCAGATGTCACCACGCCCCACCATATTTTGCAACCAACACTTCTGACTCCTTGTATGACCTTGAGTGCTACCGAACCAGATCACAGAATTGGCGTCACCGCCGTAACCGGTTTCCTGGGTAGCGGAAAAACCCGATTCGTCAATCAACTGCTGCAGCAGCCAGAATTCGCCAATACGGTTGTGATCGTAAACGAAATCGGCCAACTGGGCATCGATCAGGCAAACTGGTCGTTTGTACAGCCTTCTCTTATTCTACTTGAAGGTGGTTGTCTGTGCTGCCAGATGCAGGGCTCCATGAACGTTACGCTGCAGCGCCTGTTTACGGATGCACTGGCTCGCCGGATTCCCCGCTTCAGTCATGTCCTTGTCGAAACCAGCGGGCTGGCCGATCCATCTAGTTTGCGATTCACGCTGCACAATGATTTCTTCCTGAAAGCCCGATATGCATTCAATGGCTCCATTTGCATGGTGGACACGGTCAATGCTGCAGAACAGATGCGTTATATCGAATGGTCCAGGCAAATCGTGCAGGCAGATCTGGTGCTCTTGTCCAGAACAGATCTGGCATCGCCCGACCAGATACGCGCCTGCACAGACAATCTGAAATCGCTGGTCGACGTATCTGTCATGAGTGTGCCGGATTTTCTGTTGGACGGGACATCATTGCTGGCGCCCGGAGGGCTGGCATTATCACAAGTGCGAAAAAGCGGCGTTGCGTCGGCGCCTTTCTTTACCTCGAAAATGGCCGCGACGGAGGGTTCCGGCAGCACAGAAAGCACGGGCGTTACACATAAGGAGGCAACAGAAGAGAAAGATGGGGCAGGCCAGACGGATGTAAATCAAAAATCATACGGCCCGATGGGTATGGATGATGTTGGAGAAGCGTTGCCATTTGACGATTCGCGACATGAAAATCAGAGCCAGAATGAGGGCGCGACAGAACCTGTGGCGCGATCGACGTTACGGCCGGTACAGCGTCATTCTCCCATACGCGTAATTACCATCGATTTGCCCGAGCCTCTGTCTCGCCAACGCTTTACACGAGAACTGGAGCGGATTCAGGAACAATTGGGAACGGCCATGCTACGCGCCAAGGCGCTGGTTCGTTTTACAGCAAAGGACGGGCTCTATCTGTATAACATCGTTCACTCACAGCAGTATCCGGCGCAGCGATTACGGGATATGGCAGGACGCGATATTCGTACCGGGCTAGTGCTGTTTCTGGCTGGACTGAGCGAGGGAGTCAGCGTACCTGATTCTGCAGATTTCTATCGCGTCGATTGATATTGCTCATGTACGGGGTTGACCGTGGCGACCAAAGCGGTTGCATAAGCGGGTCGATGGCACGGTAGTGGCAAAAGTCTGGGCGAGATAGGGTGGAAGGCAGGGGGGTACGGGGCAATGAGTTCAAATGTCACTACCATGAAAAACTGCACCGTGCAGGCCACTATCGGCCCGAACGGTGCAGTTTTTTCCAATGACGTGATCTCGTTAAATGGAAACCGGGTCAATCTGATGGCCGGGATTTCCATCGTCCGTATCGTCATGCAGATCGCATCACAATATCAGACAGACTGCGGACAATTATAGGTCTGAGTTATGGCGAGACCAGAACTCGTCAACCTGTTTTTCCGCTTCTTCTTTGGTGCGGCCATATTTTTCCTGCAGAATACCTGCAAGCTTTTGCGCACTACCATTAACCTGAGCGACATCGTCGTCGGTCAACTCGCCCCAAGTTTGCTTCACAGAGCCTTTGACCTGTTCCCATTTACCGGCTGCAATATCTTTATTCATAGTCTTGCTCCTATTCAGTTAATGTGAAAATCATCGAATGAAACTCCGATCACATGAGTACCTAGCGTACCATGCGTCTTCGTACATGCACCGTCATGAATGTAACTTAAGGTAATAAGGAACCGGATTCCGTGCTCAGGTTTTGCGCTCACGTAATCCGCAACAGGGCAGATTTTGTGAAGTACGAATTTGCCGATGCATGAATGCTTGCCTGCCTTTCCAGAACCCGCTCAAGGGTATCGAAAATCCTGTCTTCTGACTGAAGATACAGTTCGATACAATGAAAAAATCCTGCTGGATTTTCCTCTCCGAGAACACTTTGGCGGCATAAAAACCAGGTTGCTGAGGATCACTGCGGTGCGATCTGGTTTGCCAGATCAATCATATCTTTCGCCACTACATCCCAATCCTGCTCGGCAACAAGATCGGTTTTTTGTTCCGGTCCGTGCTCGATGGGACGCGCAATAAAGGCAGTTCGAAACCCACAGCTGCGGGCCGCAGCCAGATCGCCGTTGTGAGCCGCCACCATGCAAATCTGTTCCGGTGCCAGCGCCAATATTTCCGCTGTGCGAAGATAGGCTTCGGGTGCGGGTTTGTAGGCGCTTGCGGTTTCCGCACCAAGAATAGCATCCCAAGGCAGACCGGCACGCTTTGCCATGTCAAGCATCAGTCGGATGTTGCCATTTGACAGTGGGGCGATAATATAACCGGACTTCAACTGAGTCAGTCCCGCAAGGGAATCCGGCCACGGATCCAGTCTGTGCCAGACAAGGTTGAGATTATCCAGCGTCTCGGAAGATAAGCCTGCCGTATCCACCTGAAACTGCGCCAGTGTTTTCTCAAGATTTTCCCTGTGCAGGATATCCAGCCGGGTAAACGGCCGCCGTCCGCTGCGCACCTCTGCCATGGACGGCACGTAATGACTGCGCCAGGCATCAGCAAACGCCGCCGGATCAATACCTGGCAGATCGTGCTGTTGTACAAGATCCCTTATCGCTTCGGTCACACCGCTACGCCAGTCAACGACCGTACCAAAAACGTCGAACACCAGTGCCTGCACCTGGGTTTGTATTGTATTTGTCATAACTTATGATCCTTTGATGTTGAATACCAGTCGGGCCTTGCCCAGACCGGCGATTCGTCGTTGTATTTTCTTTTAATGTAACGCATTTCCTGTCGGGAATGACGACTGGCATATCCCCAAACGGGACTACCTGCTGCACTGCTCCTGCATTCCTGAGGAGGGTATATAGATCCATGTCCCGCTGCTCCCAGGCTGTTCAGATCCCGTGGTTTTTTACATCCTGCCCCGACAAGCTAAATTCACTTTTCGTCGGTATTTACGGATTTTCTCTCGGTTAATGAGTCACTAGAATCATTTTGCTGTTGCGCAATTTGCGGGCCTGTCTTTTGCCGATATGGCGGTTCGGCTTGCGGCAACACCAAGTGTCATATTTCAACAGAGAGTACCGTTATGTTCAGACATACCAAATTAAAGCCATATTGCCACGCAGTGGCGCTGTCGTTATTACTCGGTTTAGGCGGAAAGGCGTGTGCCGAGATACATGATCATCCCCAGACCAATGTCGTGTTGGGACACCGGGCCACCGCAAATGGCCTGAACGCAGTGGCAATTGGAGCGGGGGCAACCGCGTCGGAAGAACAGAGCATTGCGATTGGCGCCGAATTTATGCGCTTCGGCGGCGGAGCCACACCTATTCTTGACCGGCGTAATGCTGCTCCTGTGGCGAGACATGGAGGGATCGCCATTGGCACCGGTTCGCGTTCCGACACGGCCGGAGATGTAAATTTTGGCTCGCGGAAATTGTCGGGCCTGCTTGATGGCGTAGCAGATGACGAAGCTGTTACGATGCGTCAGTTCAAAGCGGCGCAGCCAAACCAGGCGAATCCAGGCGCCGAACTTGCCAGCGTGGTTGCGTCAGAGGGAGCACGCACACTCTCAGAAGCGAAGACCTACACTGATACGTCCACAATACAGGCCGTCTCTGCTGCCAATAACTATGCAAACGAACAGAAAGCATCGGCCCTGATGGAATCGAAAGCGTACACCGATACCGCCAGAAATGAATTGACCACTTACGCAGGAGAACAGAAAGCATCTGCCCTGATGGAATCGAAAGCGTACACCGATACTGCCAGAAATGAATTAACCACTTACGCAGGAGAACAGAAAAGTGCGGCGATTAAGGCCGCCAATGCCTACACCGATCTCATGAGACAGGAAGCACTTGCCGATGGCAAAGCATATATAGACCAGCGCCTGGCTTCCATATCGCTCGTCGATGAAGGAAAATTACTCGCAACGGCCAGTGAGTTGACAGACATGCGCAACAAGCAGACTCAGGAGCAGGCGGTGCGCATCTCCAGACGTTACACCGACGAACGGTTCAGCCAATTGCAATCACAAATGAAAAGGCTGCGCAAACGCGCCAATGCCGGAATTTCGGGTGCCATGGCCATGACGGCGCTCACACCCCCACCGTCTGGCTCTAACACTTCTTTTGGCATGGCGATGGCCGGATATCGAAAGCAGCTGGCCATTGCGAGTGGCCTAACTTTCAGGTTCAAAGATAAGCAAAATCTTCGACTGAATACCGCGTGGGATTCATCAGGGGGAATAGGCATCGCTGCCGGCTTTAATATGGCTTGGTAAATGCCAGCGCAAATGGGGTGACCAATTAGCGTAATGTCAGAGAAAAACCCTAATCAGGAATAAAAATTATCCTCAATGAGGACCACGACGAATCAGAAGCACACCCAATAAAAGGGTCGACAAAGCCAGCTGATATCTTCGGCTGGCTTAGTTCTTTCCAGAACGTAGCTGTCTGGGGTATAAACCAATCACCTGTCTGATAAGCCCCCGTGGTGCGGACCATTCTCAATGCCATCATGGCTGCCAGCCAAGCATCTCCCACACGCGATCCAGGGCATCAGGGTAGGAGGAGTGGGCGTTCCGGTACAGACCCAGCTGTAATATGACAGATGTGAAGGCGCCGCCCAGTGAGGTCAAATCGACAAGGGCGCCTGATTTGAGCTCGCGTTCTACTAGGCTTTCGGGCAGCCACGCGACCCCCAATCCCGCCAGGAGCATTTCCTTTACGCCGGCAAGAAACACCGACTCATGCACGATCTCCAGCTGATGATTTCGTGACAGCGGTGTAAACACCTGGTCATGCATGGTGCGGCCCAGAAAGCTGTTTTGCGGGAAAGCCAGAAGATTGAGTGGATGATCCGGCCTGGGCCGATGTAGTGCCTTTCCTTTTTTGTTGGTGGCACTCAGCGGGATAAGTTTTTCCTGACCCATGGACAGGCGCATGGTGTCTGGCACCAGCTTACGCAAAGGATCATCCTGTTCTTCCATGCACAATAACAGATCAGCTTCTCCGCGCATGAACAGCGCAACGCATTTATCGCGATCCTCAGAAAAGACATTGAAATCAATCCGCGGAGTGTGCCGGCGCGTGAGCATTTCGAGCAGACTCGGTAGCCGTGTAATTGTCAGCGAATGCTGGGTGGCAAGTACGATGCGTGCCGAGCCATTATGTTCAGATTGCATACGGTTGCGCAACTGAACCAGATCGTTCAGGAGCGCGCGGAAGGCTGGCACATGCCGCTCGGCTACGGGAGTCAGACACAACGGCTGAGTCTGGCGATCAATGAGCTCCACGCCAAGCCAGGTTTCAAGCATCTGTATGCGGCGCGAAAACGCGGGTTGCGTGACGTGACGCAAGGCGGCGGCGCGGGAAAATGTGCCGGCGTCTACCAGGGCCAGAAAATCCTCGATCCACTGTTGTTTCATTACGCCTCCTTCAGTATGCAAAAATTGAATAATTCGACAACAACTCGGCATTAGGCAGTGGTGGAGTTTCCCGTTAATATGGTACCCATCTGACTGACAGGAGCTCATCATGCTACAGCTTGCCGCCTATCCTCGTGTCCGCCTGGGACACTTTCCCACGCCACTTGAATTTATGCCGAATCTGACCCGCCATCTGGACGGGCCGAATATCTATATCAAACGTGATGATTGTACCGGTCTGGCTACCGGGGGCAACAAGACGCGCAAGCTTGAATTCCTGGTTGCCCAGGCTATGGCGGAAGGGGCAGACACCCTGATCACCCAGGGCGCCGTGCAGTCCAATCATGCGCGCCAGACCGTCGCTGCCGCGGCGCGTACCGGCATGAAATGCAAGATTCTTCTTGAACAGCGGGTTTCTGATGCCAGCGAAGAATATGATTCATCAGGAAATGTGTTCCTGGACGGATTGATGGGGGGCGAGATCGTCGCGCGACTACCTGCGGGAACGGACATGCAGCAGGCGATGGAGAATTTGGCCGATGAGTTGCGCAGTACCGGTGCGCGCCCTTACGTGATTCCGGGTGGCGGCTCTACGCCTGTCGGTGCACTGGGTTATGTTGCGTGCGCGCAGGAATTGATGACCCAATCCTTCGAGGCTGGAATTCCAATCGATCACGTCGTGCATGCAACGGGAAGTACCGGAACCCAGGCCGGTTTGCTGGTCGGATTGCGGGCGGGTAACAGCGGTATTCCTGTTTATGGTGTCAGCGTACGTGCCCCCAAAGAGAAGCAGGAAGAAAATGTATGGAAGCTGGTGCAGTCAACGATGGACTATATGGGGCTGCCCGCAGCATCCGTTGCGCGCGCCGACGTCGTGGCCAATTCCGACTACGTGGGGGAAGGATATGGGATCCCAACCGATGCCATGATCGAAGCGGTAAGAATGACAGCGGAACTGGAAGCCATTCTGCTTGATCCGGTTTATTCCGGCAAAGGCATGGCTGGACTGATAGCGCTTATTCGCAGCGGCCATTTCAAAAAAGACGAAAATGTGGTGTTCATCCACACGGGTGGGGCAGTCGGCTTGTTCGGCTATCGGCAGGCTTTTGGTGTGTGAAGGACAGGCTGAGCTGCATCATTTATCGCCCACAGCGCAAGGAGGGCTGCCATACGGCAGTTTGGCAACTTTGCCCCGGGACGTACATTCGTGGCTGACAATGGCTAATTTGGCTGCCTCTGATAGTACACAAGTATGATACACCCCGCGATGAAACTTCCTGTGGTGCCTCTTCAGCTGTCTCTTCGCGAGTCTGACAGGAAATTTACGATATCCAGGTCTGTCAGTCACGCATCGTGTTTCGGTCCAGTGGTCATGGATGCCGGTACGCCATCGCGCCGAATCAGGCAATGGAAAAGGGCCGCCACCAGGCGTAGCAACACAGTCAGAAAGAGCAGATATGCCAGATAGCGGTGAGCGACTCGCACAACGGCAGAGAGCCCGGCATGTTTTGGTGCAATAGCGGGGCGCCCAGGATCCGATGATCGTCACAGGATTGCCACTTGCCGAAACCAGGGCCCATCCTATCAATGGCATGGCGAACGTCAGCAGGTACAGCAAGATATGCGATGCATGAGACGCCATTTTTTTGCCAGCCCGGCAATTCTTCAGATCATGCTGGCGTACCCCTACAGATTCTTACGTCGAGCCGCAAGCACAGTAGCAGTGACAGAGCCGCAACCTACGGGTTGTGAAGCGCCAATAGCCAGCTATACCTCTTGGTAACCGCAGCAACCACGGCCACGCCTATGAACAGCATCGACAGAATACAAATTGCCATGAGCCAGTGCAACCGCCGCGCAGCCAGACTGAAACTGGCAGCTAGATTATCATTGGCAGAAATTTTCATGGTGCAGGCTCCAAAGCCTCAGCATCACTCGGCGCCGACGGAGGACCAAGGCCTTCCCGGGTCCAGCGTTCATAAGACGTTCATAAGATGTAGCGTAAACCGGGATATCTGCTCAAACCTGGGCACGTTCAGATTTGACATTTACATAACCATTTGGTTATTATATAGCCAAGTGGTTATGGAATGATTGCCTTGAACTCTCGAGATGTACTATTTAAATCGCTTGCCGATCCTACGCGACGTGCCATCTTTGAAGGGCTATGTCGAGACGGGGAGCAGACAGTTGGAGCGTTGACCGTTTTGGCGGGGGTTTCGCAACCCGCGGTCTCCAAGCATCTTGGTGTACTCAAGCATGCAGGGCTGGTGCTTGATCGTCATGAAGGTCGCCAGACTCACTATCGGGCGCAATTGGGTGCCCTTGCTCCGCTAATAGACTGGACAAATCAGATGACGGGCTTTTGGCAGGAAAAATTAGACGACCTTGAAACCTTATTGAATAGGATGGATCAATGAACGAAACGTCGACTGAAATCCGCTCCGTTGTTGTTGAGCGCGAAATACCTCACTCTCCGACAAAAGTCTGGCGGGCACTTACCCAACCTCATTTGATCCAGGAGTGGCTCATGCCAAATGACTTTAGTCCCGTAGTGGGCCACCACTTCAAACTTACCGGCGAATGGGGCGGCATATTGGACTGCGAAGTCCTGGCTCTTGATCCGGATAGGTCACTGTCTTATACGTGGAATTACAGTCACGCGGATTCGGCCTTTGACCTTAGAAGCGTCGTTACCTTCACCCTTGTACCGACGAGCACGGGAACGCTCCTGCGCATGGAGCAATCAGGTTTCCGACCCAATCAGAAACAGGCTGCGGGCGGTGCTAAAGTCGGCTGGGAACGCATGTTTGAAAAGCTGGAGCAGGTTCTGGTGCAAGTCGAATGAGTTGTGCCGGGGTGTGTACGAAGAATGCATCTGCCTGCGCGGCTTCACCAGCGTGGTGAGATCTTTCCAGATCTGGCGTAGCGGTGGAAACAGACGGAAAATGAAACGGGAGTGAGGGAAATGGCAGACAAGAAAACAGCAAAGCCCAAAGTGGCCAAACTGCCGCCAAGCGCGCCTAAGCCGGCGGCTGGTGAAGTGATTCTGCTTTCTGGCGGCAATCCGCAGATCGCTAAAGGGTATGGAGACGAAAAAGTACAAGCATATATCGCAGCCATGCCTGAATGGAAAAGTGAGATGGGGCATCGTATTGATGCACTGATCGAACAGACTGTGCCCACATTGAGCAAAGCCGTCAAATGGAACTCCGCTTTCTATGGCATCGAGCAGGCCAGCTGGTTCCTGAGCTTTCGCTGTTTTACCAAATACATCAAGGTCACGTTTTTCCGCGGCGCCTTTTTGAAGCCTGTCCCTCCCGGAGAGTCCCGTCATAAGGAAGTGCGCTATCTGGACATTTACGAAGGACAGCTTGACGAAGCACAGTTTACCGACTGGGTAAAACAGGCTGGCGCATTACGAGGCGTACAGATTTGAAACCGACCCAGGGTAAAGGGAAATATTGGCTGTACGCAAAATATTGTACTTGCGATGAATAGTAAGTACTGCCTTGCCGCGCGTAGCCCTTGGTCACGTAAGCAGGGCTCTGATATCAAGCGGCCGGTTCGCTGCAAACTACTTCGATATTGTGACCGTCGGGCCCAATAACAAATGCAGCATAATAGTTCGCATGATATTTCTCACGGATTCCAGGCGCTCCATTGTCTTTTCCGCCTGCCTGCAGGGCCTTCTGATAGAACTGATCAACCTGTTGCCTGGTTTGCGCCTTGAATGCAAGATGAAGGTGAGCGGGTTTTTCCTCAGTCTCAAACAAACATAATGAAACCTCGCTGTTTGAACTCAGTTCAACGCCATATTTTGGCGTGCCCTCGGAAGCAACGGTCACGCCGATAGGTTCGAGTGCTTGTAGAAAGAACGCTTTGCTGGCCGCATAGTTGCTGACGCCGAACTTGACATGGTCAAACATGAGTCTCCCGAAATAGTGCCGATTGTAGTGCTGCAGCAATTATGGTGATGCAGATACTTTAAGTTCCGTTATAACATAATTGATTGAGAGCAAATCACTGCAATATCACGTATGGCATAAACTGCACCATTGTCTGAGAAACCGGTGTAACAGAATCGTGACGGTCTGTTCTGCCTGGCGAAAATCATAATCTGATTGCATGCCAGCCCATATTCTGTTGCTGGTGCCCGGCAGGATAGACACGCGAATTGCCATGTCTACTGATATTGCTGCCTTGCCCTCCGGAACGCGTGAAAGTGCAGCATGCGTGGCGCCGAACTGCTGTGGTCTATGGACGCATCAGTTGTTTATACGGAGTCGATTCTTACCCGACCCGTGCGAATGAGTTCGGCTACGGCTTTTATTTCTGCTACAAGGCGTTTTTCTAGGTCGGCAGGAGTACCTCCTGCGGGGATGAACCCCTGTTCCAGCAGTTTCCCGCGAACTTCCTTATCCTGTAGTGACTGATTGACCGCATTATTCAGTTGCGCGATTTCGTGTGTAGAGGTATTGGCAGCAACATAAGTGCCGAAGATTATCTCAGCAGAAAAATCGGGGAGGACAGCTTCGCTGACAGTTGGCACGTCCGGCAAGCGCTCGAGCCGTTCGACACTCGTCACCGCGAGCGCCCGCAAGCGTCCCGATTTGATATGTTGTTCTGCTGCAGCAATGGTTGCGAATACCAGTTGAATCTGACCACCCAGCAAATCGGTCATCATTGGCCCTGTGCCGCGATAAGGAACATGCAACATGTCGATGCCGGTGAGCGTGCTGAAGCGCTCCGTCGCCAAATGCTGTGGTGTCGCATTTCCAGGCGAACCAAAAGTCACAGTGTGAGGCGATTTTTTGGCCATCTCAATCAGGTCTTTCAGTGATTTTGCCGGTACTGCCGGATTGACTGCAATCAGATAGGGTGAATGCGCAACGGTGCAAACGGGAGCGAGTTCATTTCCGATATCTGTCATCGGGCGATGGTAGTAACGCACGGAAGGTACCAGACCAGAAAAAAGCAAGGTATTGCCGTCCGGTTTGGTTTTGGCTACGTATTCCGCACCCACGATGCCACTGGCTCCGGGTTTGTTTTCAATGACAGCAGTCTGTCCGAGTATTTGCTCCATACGAAACCCTAAGGCTCTTCCCAGTACGTCGGTACCGCCTCCGGGCGGGAAGGGCACGATGATGTGCAGCGGTATCTTCTTGCGATTGTCTGCGGTTGCTTTTGCCAAGTGGATTGATGAAGCCAATGCGGCCAGCGCGACCAGCATTTGTCTGCGATCCATGTTTGTCTCCTTTTCCAGTTATTTTTTCTGATGCTTCGTGTGAGAGTGATTTCTCAGTCGATTTTCACTGCGATATCTGAACTTAGAAATTTGGTGAGTAGTCCGGCAATTGTTTCGGGCGATTCCACTGGCAGCATGTGCTTTTGTTCCGGTACGATTTCCAATTTTGCGTCGGAAATAGCATTGGCCAATGCTTCTGCCATGACGGGGGTTGAGCCTGCATCGTGTTCACCGGTAACGACCAAGGTCGGGCATTTAATCCGGGGCCCGGCGCTGGGCAGCGTTTCATCTGAAGCAGCAAAAATGCGGTATGCAGCCAGAAAGTTCTCTTTGCTATTAGTCAACAGCCGTTTTCTGAACGCGGAAATTCTCTCTTCATGTGAACGGATGTATGCCGGCGAAAACCAGCGTTCGATCGAGGATCGGGCATTGTCGCTGTCTGCGTCGTTCTCGGCCCGTGCTAGCCTTGCAAGTACAGAGCGGCGTTCTGCTTCGCTGCGCCGGAAAATTGTGCTCATCAATATAAGGCGGTCCAGTTTGTCGGGATGTCGTGCAGCAAATTCTCCGGCAATCAACCCGCCCATTGAGTAACCAACGATACTCGGTCGGTACAAGGCTTGCTCCTGCAGCAGTTGCTCCAATTGACGCACATAGTCGTCCAGAGTAGGCGTTTTGACGCATGGAGGTGTCGCACCATGGCCCAGCATGTCATAACGGATCAGCTCAAATCTGCCCGCCAGCGCCTCTACCACTTCGTCCCACATCCTCAGATCCAGCCCGACGCCGTGAATAAGTACAATTGCGTTTCCGGAACCGCTACGCTCAACATGGGAGTTGCAAGTCATGCGTTTTCCTGTCTTTCGGATGACAACCCCATTTCTCGAAGATCCTGATAGCGATCACCGATTCGGTGATGTGGTCGTCCGCCTACACTGGCTCCCAATGCGACCACGATCTCGTTTGCTCCCGGGGCATCGGCAATCGTGGTTTGCACCGTGAGGTAATGTGAACGCATACCCTCATCATTTTTATGCATCATTGGCACGACAATCGGGCATCCCATCGGACCTCGAAAATTGGTAAAACTCAAGTAACTGGTGCCACCAACTGCATCACGATATTTATTGCCAAAACGTAAAGTATGAATTAGCGCAGACGCATGTTCAACTTCACCGTTTGCGCCTACGATTGCAGCTTTGCCATAACCTTCGACTTGTGCTCCTGAACCGGTATGCCTGAGGATTTGTTCTACCAGTAAATCACCCAGGGGAGGTGCAATCTGCAGGATTTCAGGACGAAGATCCTCAGTAAATGGTGTGCCAGCCCACGGATTTCTCACGACTGCAGCACTCAATACCATCAATAAAGGTCGGCCAGCTTGTTTACCGCCTTCGATATGTGTCTCCTCGATATAGGAAATTATTTTGCGTATCTCTAATGACATAACATCTCCTTTTCAATCTCGTCATGATCATCTTTCCGAAGGAATTTTGTCAAACCAAAATTATTGAATTAAAATTTTGAAAAATTAAATTTAAGTAGGCATTATTGGATGGAACCCTTCAAAATACAGCAGTTGAGGCAGTTCGTAGTGGCCGTTGAAAATGGCAGCTTCATAGAGGCTGCGCGAGCAAGTTTTCGCTCCCAGGGCGCGGTATCTGCTTCGATGGATGACCTTGAACGGCAGGTGGGCGGGGTGCTGTTTGAGCCTGGCAAGCGCGCGGTTGCTACGCCTTTAGGTCAAAGTCTTTTACCACTGTTTCGTGAGTTGCTTGCTGCGCATGACCGAATACGGTATGAAACCCATGAATTGGCAAATGCCAGACACGGCACCGTGGCTCTGGCGGTCATGCCATCGCTTGCAGACGAATGGTTACCAGATATTCTGGATCGTTTTACCCGGCAATGTTCACAAGTGCGTCTGCGCGCCATTGATGCCCCATCCCAGGCGGTTCGGGAACTCGTTCTTAGCGGAGAGGTGGATATTGGCATCGCAGGTTTGCTTACGGGAGATCCCAGGTTGGCATTTCAGCCCGTTGCACTTGATGAATTCGGTATTATTTGTCCAAAATCGCATTGGCTGGCTAACACGCAGCAGCCAGTTGATTGGGAGATGTTGAAAACGGAGCGACTGATTGGTAATGCCACGTTCGAGGGATTACACCATCCGGATATTCCGCATTGGATTGTGAATCCTGACATGGTGGTGACCAATCGCAGTTCGCTTCTGGCAAGTGTCCAGTCCGGGCTGGGGCTGACAATTCTTCCTATTCTGGCTCGGCCTGCACGCAAGTCCAAGCTTGCTTTCGTGCACTTGCAGCGGCCTGTAATTGCACGTACCGTCGGCTTGGTAACGAGGCCCGGCCAAAGTCTATCACCGGCCGCCCAGCAAATGTTTGCGCTGCTGGTGGATTTGATGCGTGAATTGACCACGAGCAGAGGAGGGAAACCGATCAGTTGAGCCGTTTGCAAATTTCGAGCGATGTATTGAGCTCCTTCTCCAATCAGTGTGTAGCTGAACTCTCCTTGAAATGGATCATCGCAACGGCGAAGCCAGCTTTATACCAGGCCGCTGCTCAGACTACTCGGAGAAACAAGACTATGACTTCTATTCAACAGATTAAGGCACGATAGCCAGCCAACACCACGATGACCAGCGGGCTGAAGCATCTCAGACACACTGGCCCGGAGGGGCAAAGAGATTGCACGCGTTTCGTTGCAAGGGCGCACGAATCCAAGCCATTGCCGTTGACCGTCATGCTGCATGGATGCAAGCAATATGCAGCCGATTTCTCACTGGACACAGACATGAGCGCAATTGCTGAGCAGTACCGATCCCTGGTGGCGTGTCTGATACAGCCTCGTTCTGCAAGCCTGCTAAGTGCTGGAACTGGTATAAGTAGATGCGCCAGCTACGCGATATGGGTGAGCCTGAGCTTATTGCCGGCATCACGTGTGACATCATTGCAGACTTCAAGGTTGATGAAATCCTGGCCGGCATGCACCGGTTTGCAATCTAAAATCCTAACTGTCGTCACAATGAACAGACGCACTCTGCCGTTAGGCGATATGTGGTTACATAAATAGACTAAAGGGCATAAAAGCACAGCTGATAAGCACAATTAAGAGACGCCATAGATGTTCCGGCAAAAAGAAAACGGCCCAAGCACTTGATATGCACTTGGGCCGTTCTTGAATCTGGTTGCGGGGGCAGGATTTGAACCTACGACCTTCGGGTTATGAGCCCGACGAGCTGCCAGACTGCTCCACCCCGCGTCTGGTAAAAAAGAATAGTAGCCCATTTTGAGTTATCATGCAAGTCTGATAACTCAAAGCGAAACATCATGGACCAGAATTTATCTCTAAAAATCCTCGAAACCGCCTTGCTTTGTGCTGATCAGCCTATGAGAATAAGTGATTTGCGCAAGTTGTTTACCGAACAGGACGAAGTTGATAATGACGTAATTAAACAACAGTTACAGGTATTGCAAGACGAATGGGCAGAGAAAGGTTTAGAATTATCGGAATTGGCAAGTGGCTGGCGTTTTCAGAGTCGGCCCGAATTGCAAAAGTATTTAGAACGCCTGAATCCTGAAAAGCCGCCCAAATATTCGCGGGCAGTCATGGAAACTTTGGCTATTATTGCCTGGCGTCAACCAGTTACCCGCGGAGACATCGAAGACATTCGCGGCGTCACGGTTTCATCACAAATCATCAAAACGTTAGAAGAGCGCGGCTGGATAGACGTGTTAGGACATCGTGATGCCCCAGGGCGTCCCGCATTGTTAGGCACGACAAAACAGTTTCTCGATGATCTTGGTCTGAAGGCGCTGGATGACCTGCCGGTACTGGAAAGCGGTGAAGCCGGTATGCCGGATCTGTCGGGACTGGATATGAATATCACAGCTTCGCCACAGCCATCTGAAGAGCAGCTAGAATCACCAGAAGGGTCGGACAAGGTTCCGGCAGATAACGTGGGGTCAGAAGAGGCTCTGTCCGACAATGACACGTCGTTCGAGGCGGAGACGGCCGAGTCCGATACAAACTCGGATTTATCCGATTCTTCTGAATCCGGGGAGCAGGAGTTGTCTGAGGCGGCAGTGTCCGCGAGTGCAGCGGCCAGGCAAGCAGATGCTGAAGATGCCGACCCTGAACAGGCGGATACCGAAGAGGCGGAACCCCGACAGGCGCAAGCAGAAGAGCAGCTTGATGATCGAGCCGATTCCGAAACTCAGGTGTCAGGGCTTACAGTGCAAGAGCAGGGCGACGATGACGGTTCTGCAATGCAGGTTCAGGATGACCAGCCTGCAGTTGGCGAAGAGCTCGCTGACGGTACTGACGATGGCAATGAGTTGACAACGACTGAGCCTGCGGTAGCGGAGACTGACAAGGAAGCGCCAGCGGTAGCGCTGACTGCCACAGAAGCGACTGCCTCTGTGAACGAAGAAGATGTGCCGGCAGAGTCAATTGAGGGCTCGTTGCCGCAAAATGAACAGCCAGATGATCATAGCGTTGATCCTGCCGATGCGTCGTCACCGGAGCGGGAGGCGAATGATAATCAAAACGACGATTTAAAAAATAAAACATAGTTTTTTGGAGTTACCAACATAATGAATAGTTCGGATCACGTTGATGCGGAAAACAATTCAAACGAAATGCGTTCAAGCCGTTCAAACGAATACGACAACGATTCTGTCACCAGAGTGATTACTATCCAGGGCGCGGATGAGACGAACGCGTCGCCGGATGCCGAGGGCCGTCAGAAAGGTAAAGGTCGCAAGTTGCGTACCCCTTTTCGCCGTCGTCGTGCCGACGCTGTGGTAGAGAAGACAGAACAGACTGCGGCGCCCGTCGAAGTGGCCGTCGCCGCTGAGGCTCCCAGAAAAAAAGGCCCTGCGCGTCCACGTCGCAGTCCGAATGGGCGTGCGCCCGGTGGCAAAGGGCGGGCGCAACAGGCACGCGGGACGCACCAGGAACAGGCAAAGCCCGTCAGTCCATTTACTCCGGCTCAGGACGAGCAGGATGCTGATCAGGCGCTGGCCTATCTGGACGGCACTGCGAGGCTGGAGCAGAAGCTTAATAAAATTCTCAATAGTGATGCGGTCAATCCTAAGCTGCATAAGGTTCTGGCGGACGCTGGCGTGGGCTCCCGCCGGGATATGGAAGAGCTGATTGTTGCGGGCAGGGTATCTGTCAATGGCGAGCCGGCTCATATCGGTCAGCGGGTTGGTCCGCAGGACCAGGTGCGCGTCAATGGCCAGCTGGTTACCCGACCCAATGCCAAGCGGCCTCCGCGTGTCATTCTTTATCACAAGCCTGCCGGCGAGATTGTCAGTCATGATGACCCCGAAGGTCGTGCTTCCGTATTTTCACGACTGCCCAAAATGCGGACCGGCAAATGGATTTCCGTGGGGCGGCTCGATTTGAATACAGAAGGCCTGTTGATTTTTACGACATCTGGCGATCTGGCTCACCGATTTATGCATCCCCGGTTTGGCAACGAACGGGAATACGCGGTGCGTGTCCTTGGAGAAATGACCGATGCCCAGCGTGAAAGCCTGGTCAACGGAATTGTGCTGGATGATGGCGCAGCGTCATTTACCAGTATGGAATTTATTGGCGGTGAGGGCAGCAATCGCTGGTACCGTGTCACCCTGCAGGAAGGTCGCAATCGGGAAGTGCGGCGCATGTTCGAGGCGGTGGGTGTAACGGTCAGTCGGCTGATCCGTACCCGTTTTGGTGATGTGGTTCTGCCGCGCAGCCTGAAGCGTGGTCGCTGGGAAGAGGTCGATCCTGCGCTGGTTACTGCGCTGATGATTCAAACCGGCCTGGTAAAAGAGGACGATGGCGCCGATAGTCGCCGCCCACGTCAGCCGATTTCTCATGATAATGCGATGCCACCCGGCTTCGAGACACCTGCAAAACCCCGGCCGCATGGCGCCGGTGGCCGGCTTGGTGGCCAGTCCCGTAATGGAAATGGCCGGACCGGCGGCTCACATGGCGCGGGCGCGCCGCGCCACGGTCGTGCCGGTACAGGGCTGTACAACGGTCGTCGTCAGACGGTGGGTGCTGAAGGTCGTGCGGATGGTCGCAATGGTGCAAGGTCAGCAGATAAAGCAGAACAGCCGCGTAATGGCAAGAACGGTTCCAGAGGGAATAACGGCGGTCGTTCCAACGCCCGGCGTACGCCCGCACGCAGTCGTGACGAGTGGCAACCGTCTGGTCCGTCTGCCCATGAATCCCAGCTGGGATTTATTGGCCGCAACCGAAACGGACGCTGATGCGGCCTCGTTGCGGCCAGGGCGAGCCTCGGGTGTTCACATTCAGGCTGTGGTAAATTGGTTTCGCATCGGGATAAATAGTAAAGTATTGATTAGTCTGTTATAATTTCTGATTAACTAATTGCCTGGCTGCAAGTTAACATGCTGAACATGGCCTTTCTGGTGCTGCTATTTGTAGCCATCACGGAAGTTGTCAGTATCGTGCCTGCAGCCAGAAACAGCTATGTATACCTTGTTTTTCCGGCGACTGGCTTTCCAAGGCCAGGTCGGATGTAAATCCCGGGTAGGCTGCCAAAAACTGGCTGCATCTGCAAATTGTTGCATCTGCGGTTTTTTTTCGCGCATAGCTGTAATCAACAATGGGCTGGAAAGGGCCCATTTTTTATTGTATGACTGATTTATACACGTTAACCGAACAGGCAATCGCCGGCCTTGGTGTTGAACTCGTTGATGTCGAACGGGCAGCATTAGGTCTGTTGCGGGTCACGATCGACCGCGACGGCGGCGTCACAATTGAAGACTGCGAGCAGGTGTCGCGGCAATTGTCGCGCGTATTTGAAGTGGAAAACATCGAATACAAGCGGCTCGAAGTGGGTTCGCCAGGGGTTGATCGGCCTTTGCGTACACGTCATGACTTCGAAAGATTCGCTGCGCAAGAGGCACGTGTAGAAGTAAAATTGCGCGAGCCACGGGATAATCGCAAGGTCTTCACCGGCACGCTGCGGCGCAAAGATAGTACGGATGGTACGCCGACAGACATGTTCTGTCTGGAATTTGACATTAAAAAGAACGAGTCCCAGATTATTGAGTTTGCCTTCGATGATATCGAAAAGGCCAAGCTGGATCCCGTTCTTGATTTCAAGGGTAAAAAGCGATGAGTCGCGAAATTCTTCTGCTTGTAGATGCATTGGCACGCGAAAAAAACGTATCGCGTGACGTCGTGTTTGGTGCGCTCGAAAACGCACTATCCTCTGCCATGAAAAAACGTTTCAAGGACGACGCAGATATTCGTGTTGTTATTGATCGCTCAAATGGGTCGCACGAGGGTTATCGTCGCTGGCTTGTCGTTCCCGATGATGCGGGATTACAGGAGCCTGACCGCCAGGAGCTGCTGTCAGAGGCGCAGGAGATTCAGCCCGGCATTCAGATCGGAGAATACCTTGAGGAGGCCCTGGAGCCGGTAGAGTTCGGCCGTATCGGTGCGCAGGCGGCCAAACAGGCCATCATCCAGAAAATTCGTGATGCGGAAAGAGAGCAGGTGCTCAACGACTTTCTGGATCGTGGCGAAACCATTATCTCTGGTACGATCAAGCGGCTGGATAAGGGCGATGCCATTATTGAAACAGGCAAGATTGAAGCTCGCCTGCCTCGCTCCGAAATGATTCCCAAAGAGAATCTGCGCGTGGGCGACCGGGTACGTGCCTGGGTAGCAAAAGTTGACCGTACGGCAAGAGGCCAGCAGGTTCTGCTGTCGCGTACCGCGCCGGAGTTTATTCGCGAGCTGTTCGAAAACGAAGTGCCCGAGATTGAGCAGGGTTTGCTGGAAATCAAGGCTGCCGCCCGTGACCCCGGACTTCGCGCTAAAATTGCAGTTGTGGCCTATGACAAACGTATTGATCCTATCGGTACCTGCGTCGGTATGCGTGGCTCACGTGTTACCGCCGTGCGTAACGAACTGGGTGGTGAACAGGTCGATATCGTGCTGTGGGCCGATGAGCCTGCGGAATTTGTGATTGGCGCGCTTGCTCCGGCGGCCGTTGAATCCATCGTGGTAGATGAAGACAAGCACGCCATGGATGTCGTTGTTGACGGCGAAAACCTGCCCAAGGCTATCGGGTCTCGCGGACAGAACGTGCGTCTGGCATCGGATCTGACCGGGTGGCAGATCAATATCATGACTCCTGAAGAAAATCAGAACCGTCAGGAAGAAGAGCGCTCCGGTCAGCGCACCATGTTCATGGAAAGACTGGATGTAGATGAAGAGGTGGCTAACATCCTTATCGATGAAGGCTTTACCGGACTGGAAGAAGTGGCGTATGTCCCGATCCAGGAATTGCTGGAAATTGATGGTTTCGACGAAGAAACTGTCAACGAATTGCGCAATCGCGCACGTACCGCACTGCTCACCGAGGCCATTGCCCAGGAAGAGCGGGTTGAAACAGCGCAGGATTTGCTGGATCTCGAAGGCATGACCCCGGAACTTATCGCCCAGTTGGGTGACGCCGGTGTGGCCACGCTTGATGATCTGGCCGAGCTTGCGACCGATGAACTGGCTGAAATCACCGGCATGACAGATGAACAGGCCAGCGAATTAATCATGCGCGCCCGGGCGCACTGGTTTGATGACGAAGAAAAGTGATTGCAGGGCAGGTCTGTTGAGCGTGCGTCATGGCATGGTCGGCCGCCATGCCGATGACAGACGCAAGCACAGAAGCTTTGTAGGTCCAGCCCTGAATAACGAAGTTCACGCTTTGGTCAGTGGTCATCCGCCAGTTAATGAAACGTTGTAAGGGAAGAGAGAACTTAATGCCCAGTAATACCGTAAACCAGTTTGCCGTCGAACTCAAAATGCCAGCGAATGTGTTGCTAGAACAGCTTCGCTCGGCTGGCGTGAATCTGAAATCGGTGGAAGATGTCGTGACAGAAAGCGACAAAGCGAAACTTCTGGACTCGCTGCGTCGTGCGCATGGTGCAAAAGATGGAAAAAAAATCACCGTCACGCGTCGCGAAACCTCTGAAATCCGCCAGGCGGATGGCTCTGGCCGTTCACGGACAATCCAGGTTGAAGTACGCAAGAAACGTGTCTTTGTCAAACGTGATGTGAGTGAGGGCAGACCCGACGCGCCTTCTGCCGCGCAGGCAGACGATGCCGTTGCAGCGGTCGCCGACACGAATCCGGCAGTTGCATCACCCTCGGTCGAAGTCGCGCAGCCGTCTCCCAGCGCAGCAAATGCGCCAGAAGCCTCGAAGGCTGAGCAACCGCAGGACGCTCAGGCAACGCTTCCGGCGGAAACTGCCCAGGCTCCTGCCGCAGAAAAAGCAGTGCCCGCTCAAGCTGAACAGAAGCCAGCGGAGCCGGTTCAAGAGAAGGATACCGCCTCGCAGACTACTGCAAATACTGTTGCCCCGACTACCGGGAAAGACGAAGACGAACAACAGAAATCACAGGCAGCGAACGCAGAAGAACCTGCTGCCCCGGCAGACACATCAAAAGCACCCGTCGCAGCCGCTGCCCAATCGGCAAGTGCCGGCGAAACGCGTGCTGCGGGAAGCCGCGAGCAGGGCAAAACCGAAGCCGGTCGCAGCCAGCCTGCGCCTCGTCAGCCAGGCAGTCACGCCGGGGCGTCTCGCATGCCGCCGCGCAAGCCTGCTGAACCACGTACAGAAGCATCCGATTCGCGTCGCGACGAAGCACGTCGCCAGGCTGAAGCTGAGGCAGCTGCCTTGCGTGACATGCTGAATAAGCCGCGTAAAGTATTGCGTGCCACACCTACGGCAGAGGGAACTGACGCTGCCAAGAAAGCGGGCAAGAAAGATGTCAAAACCATGCCTGCCAGTCCGCGTAAAGCAGGTGAGACCGACGGCAAATGGTCTGATGATCAGTCCCGTGGTAAAAAAGTGGTGGCCGAGAAGCGCTCCGGTCCTGCCGGACAGGAAGATGGCTGGCGTTCTTCCGGTGGTCGCGGGGGCTCCCGTGGTCGCAACAAGAACCAGCATGCCCAGGTCAAGCAGCAGGCGGCACCCGAGTTTATTGCTCGCGAGGTGCATGTGCCCGAAACAATCACTGTGGCCGACTTGGCGCATAAGATGTCCGTGAAGGCTGCCGAGGTGATCAAAGAGCTCATGAAAATGGGCCAGATGGTCACCATCAATCAGGTGCTGGATCAGGAAACTGCCATGATTGTGGTAGAGGAACTGGGGCACCATGCGATCGCTGCCAAGCTCGATGATCCCGAAGCGTTTCTGGATATCGGGGATACAGGTGCAGATGCTGAACTTCTGCCGCGTGCACCGGTAGTTACGGTAATGGGCCACGTTGACCACGGTAAAACTTCGCTTCTTGACTACATTCGTCGTGCCAAAGTGGCATCAGGCGAAGCAGGGGGCATTACCCAGCATATTGGCGCCTATCACGTGCAAACGGAAGGCGGCATGGTCACCTTCCTTGATACTCCGGGCCACGAGGCGTTTACCGCCATGCGTGCTCGTGGTGCGAAGGCAACCGACATTGTGATTCTGGTCGTGGCTGCTGACGATGGTGTTATGCCGCAAACCAAAGAGGCGATCCACCACGCGAAAGCGGCGGGCGTCCCTATGGTTGTTGCGGTCAACAAGATTGATAAACCCGAAGCCAATCCGGAGCGCGTCAAACAGGAACTGGTTTCCGAAGAGGTTGTTCCGGAAGAATACGGTGGTGATGTTCCGTTTGTCCCGGTATCTGCCAAGACAGGTATGGGCATCGATGAGTTGCTGGAAAACGTCCTTCTGCAGGCCGAGATACTTGAACTGAAAGCGCCTGTAGAGGCACCAGCCAAAGGTATTGTGATTGAGGCCCGCCTTGATAAAGGTCGCGGTCCTGTTGCTACGATCCTGGTTCAAAGCGGTACACTGAATCGTGGCGACGCATTGCTTGCCGGCGCAAGCTTTGGGCGCGTGCGCGCCATGCTGGACGAAAATGGAAAGCCGATCAACAAGGCCGGCCCTGCCATTCCTGTCGAAATTCAGGGTCTGACGGAAGTACCTCAGGCCGGTGACGAAGTGCTGGTTCTGGCCGACGAACGCAAGGCGCGCGAAATCGCCCTGTTCCGTCAGGGCAAGTTCCGTGACGTCAAGCTGGCCCGTCAGCAGGCAGCCAAACTCGAATCCATGTTCGACAACATTGGTGAAGGCATGCAGACCCTGTCGCTGATCGTCAAAACAGACGTTCAGGGTTCACAGGAAGCACTGGTGCAGTCGCTGACCAAACTGTCGACCGATGAAGTACGGGTGCAGGTGGTGCATGCTGCCGTTGGGGGTATCACTGAAAGCGATATCAATCTGGCGATTGCATCCAATGCGGTTGTCATCGGCTTTAACGTTCGTGCCGACCAAAGCACCAAGAAGCTTGCCGAAGCCAATGATATTGACGTGCGCTACTACAACATTATCTATGATGCCGTAGATGACGTGCGCAATGCGATGTCCGGCATGCTGGCGCCTGAAGAGCGCGAAGAAGTCATTGGTATGGTCGAAATTCGTGAGGTGTACAGCATTTCTCGTATTGGTAAGGTTGCTGGTTGTATGGTAACCGAAGGTGTCGTCCGTCGCGACTCCCAGGTCCGCCTGCTGCGCAACAATGTTGTGCACTGGAGTGGAATGCTGGATTCGCTCAAGCGGTTCAAGGACGACGTCAAGGAAGTCAAATCCGGGTTTGATTGCGGTATTACCCTGCGTGGCAACTCCGATATTGAAGTCGGCGATCAGCTTGAAATTTTTGAAATCAAAGAAATTGCGCGTTCACTGTAAATTATTATGAATCGTCATAAATCCTCCGGTGCAAACCGGAATGTCCGCCTGGCAGACCAGATCCAGAAAGATCTGGCCGTGCTGATCCAGCGCGAGCTCGATATATCGCGTTCGGGGCTGATTACGCTTACCGGCGTGGATTTGTCGACCGATTACGCCCACGCAAAGGTGTGGTTTACTGTCCTTGGTGCCGAGCCAGAGAATGCAGCAAGCATTCTCAACGAGAAAGCCGGCTGGTTGCATTCCATGCTGTTCAAGATGCTGCATATCCATACCGTGCCCACCTTGCGTTTTTTCCATGATGACCAGCTTGCGCGCGGTATCGAGATGACGCAACTCATTGACCGGGCCAATCGTCCCGCCGACTTTCCGGAAAGCGTCGATCCGCTCCCGGATACGAAAGACGATCGCAAGTAACATCAGGGTAAGCGATGGGAAGAAAACGTGGGCAGGAAATCGACGGCGTCCTTTTGCTGGACAAGCAGTTTGGCTATTCCAGCAATCAGTCCCTGCAGCGCGTTCGGCGTATGCTGGATGCCCGAAAGGGTGGCCACACCGGCACACTTGATCCTTTTGCCACTGGTCTGCTGGTCTGCTGTTTTGGCAAAGCGACAAAAATCTGCGGCACCATGCTGGACGCGGACAAGTCCTACACAGCCACATTGAGTTTTGGAACCGAGACAGACTCCGGGGATCTGACTGGTACTGTTGTACAGCAGACTCAGCTCACGCCGGAAGCCGTGACCCGTGACCGGATAGATGCAGTACTGCCACAGTTTCGCGGTGCAATACAACAGATTCCCCCCATGCATTCTGCACTGAAACGCGATGGGCGGCCATTGTATGAATATGCCCGGCAGGGAATAGAATTGGAAAGAGAACCGCGCAGTGTCGTAATTCACGATTTGCAGGTGCGGTCGCTTGATGAGACGTCGATGGTCCTGGATGTCGATTGCAGCAAAGGCACGTATATCCGTACGCTGGCGCAGGATATTGGTCGGGCACTGGGGTGTTATGCCCATCTGACTGCCTTGCGCCGGACACGTGTGGGCCCTTTCAATCTGGACGACTCGACCACGATAGACCAGCTCGAACAAATGGATAACAGGCTTACATGCCTGATACCCCTGAATGAAATACCGGACGGCCTGCTGCCGTCCAATATACGACAAAAGGAAGATACATTATGAGCCGAGCGCTCCGTAACGTTGCGATTATTGCGCACGTTGACCATGGGAAAACCACACTGGTCGACCAGCTTTTACGTCAGTCCGGTACGTTTCGCGACAACCAGCAGGTTGCCGAGCGTGTCATGGATTCGAACGACATTGAAAAAGAACGCGGTATTACGATTCTTTCCAAGAACTGTGCGGTTGAATATGGGGATACCCATATCAATATTATCGACACTCCCGGACACGCCGACTTCGGCGGAGAAGTTGAGCGCGTGCTGTCCATGGTCGATGGCGTGCTGCTTCTGGTCGATGCGGTCGAAGGCCCTATGCCCCAGACACGATTCGTTACCAAAAAAGCACTGGCTCTGGGTCTGAAGCCTATTGTAGTTGTCAACAAGATTGACCGGCCTGGCGCCCGTCCGGATTTTGTCATCGATACCACATTCGATCTGTTCGACAAACTGGGCGCGACAGAAGAACAGCTTGATTTCCCTATCGTCTACGCTTCCGGTCTTAGCGGCTATGCCGGCCTGACCGATGACGTACGCGAAGGTGATATGCGTCCGCTGTTTGACGCGATTCTCCAGTATGTCCCTGAGCGCAACGATGACAAGGAAGCACCTCTGCAGCTGCAAATCATCTCCCTGGACTACAACAGTTATGTGGGTAAAATCGGCGTCGGCCGTATCAACCGCGGTCGTATCCGTCCGGGCCAGGACGTGATGGTGCGGTTTGGTGAAGACGGTGAGCAGAGCAAAGGGCGTATCAATCAGGTGCTCAAGTTCAAGGGGCTGGAGCGCGAGCAGGTTGAATCTGCCGAAGCGGGTGACATTGTACTGATTAACGGTATTGAAGAAATCGGCATTGGTTGCACGCTGTGTGATCCCAACAATCCAGAACCGTTACCCATGCTCAAAATCGACGAGCCGACATTAACCATGAACTTCATGGTTAATACCTCGCCGCTGGCCGGCAGGGAAGGTAAATTCGTGACCAGTCGCCAGATTCGTGACCGGCTGAACCTGGAACTGAAATCCAACGTCGCGCTGCGTGTTCGTGATACCGGTGACGATACGATTTTTGAAGTATCAGGTCGCGGTGAACTGCATCTGACGATCCTGCTTGAAAATATGCGTCGTGAAGGTTACGAGCTCGCCGTTTCCCGCCCGCGTGTCGTGTACAGGGAAATCGACGGCGTGCGCCACGAACCAATGGAATTGCTGACCGTTGATGTGGAAGACGATCATCAGGGCGGTGTGATGGAAGAGCTCGGCCGTCGCAAAGGCGAACTGCTGGATATGCAATCTGACGGACGTGGTCGTACCCGTATGGAATATCGCATTCCTGCCCGTGGGTTGATCGGCTTTCAGAGCGAGTTCCTGTCCATGACCCGCGGTACCGGTCTGATGAGTCATATTTTCGACGAATATGCACCTGTGCGCGAAGGTAGCATCGGCGAGCGCCGCAACGGCGTACTCATCAGCCAGGATAACGGTGACGCTGTGGCTTATGCCCTGTGGAAGCTGCAAGATCGGGGTCGCATGTTTGTTTCGCCTGGTGAAGCCCTGTATGAAGGCATGATTATCGGTATCCACAGCCGGGATAACGATTTGGTCGTCAACCCGATCAAGGGTAAGCAGCTAACCAACGTGCGTGCCTCAGGTACCGACGAGGCCGTGCGTCTGGTTCCGCCTATCAAGCTGAATCTGGAATACGCTGTTGAGTTTATTGACGAAGATGAATTGGTGGAAGTCACGCCCAAAAACATCCGTCTGCGCAAGCGCCATCTGCTTGAGCACGAACGTAAACGTGCAGCACGTGAAAATAGCTGATTCATATATCGGTGTCCGGATGCGCTGAATGCATGACCAGACCCGTTGTAACAACCCGCAAGTCAAAGCCGCGCCCGGTTCATTCCGGAGCGCGGTTTTTTTATGGGATGGGCGGACTGCTTGCAGTTAATACAGCTGGCAAAAGGGTGCATGGCCTTTCCTGTAAGCGCAGCAGCCGGCAACACCGCACCTGATCGTTGACGTGACGCAGCCGAAAGCGGCGGCCTGATGCGACGAACGTCAGGCATGCGGGTCTGCATTATTGCCATTGAAAGATGATCAGCAGACCTAACAGCAGGGCGGCAATGACAATGCAGCGCATCATCAGACTGCCATTGACTGTGACCCATTGCAGACCTGCCCCGATGGTCCCGATCCATAGCCGGTTGAGTGTTGAGCTGAAAAAACGCCCGATCCACCAGAAAATCAGAACGATCAAAAGCAGCTTGATTATTGTCGCCATAGTTATTCAGTACTTAGTCACACCTTGCTCACATCTTACCCACAAGTTTATCCCCGTGTGAATAGAAGTGTTGCTTATCAACAGAATATGTTGAGAATGGTGTGGATAGGATTTTAATAATTCTGTAAAACATTGCCAAGCTGATGATATGACAGATGTTTTCGATTTCTGATCACATTTTGACCATGCGGACTTATACACATGGCTCGAGAGAAGTCATTCCGTGGCTGGTACACGATTCATCCTGTATCGACTTGGTGGCCGTAATCGGACAGGCATGATTCATCAGCCTACGCTAGAATAAGTCCATACGATGCCGTCCAGGTGCCAAATACGCCGGTAAGCTTACATACATGGCTACTGCCCAACCGACACGCACCAGGCTGCAACTAACCGTCCAGATGCGGCGTCAATCCTGACTTTCGCTGCATCACAACAATCAGGAGCGTTTGATGGCTGATCTTCCCAAATCTGGTTTTTCTGAACAGTTTCGTATTACTGATGGCAAAAAATTCAGTTTGACAAAATGCCGTACCGATCCTCAGAAGGTGCCGAATAAGAAGAAAGCAAAAAAGCAGCTCGGGAAATATGTGGACCGCATTTCAGATTTGCAGAATGTACTGTACGCGGATAATCGCTGGTCACTGCTCCTGATCTTTCAGGCGATGGACGCAGCGGGCAAGGACTCGACAATCAAGAATCTGCTGTCTGGCGTTAACCCGCAAGGCTGCGAAGTGTATTCTTTCAAGCGCCCATCAGAGGAAGAGCTCGGTCACGATTTTCTCTGGCGCACTACCCGGTGTCTGCCCCGTCGTGGAAATATTGGCGTATTCAACCGCTCCTATTACGAAGAGACGCTGGTGGTCCGGGTGCATCCTAGCATTCTGGACGGGCAGCACCTGCCTTCAGCCTGTCTGACGGAACATATCTGGGATGAACGGTTTGAAGATATCCGTGATTTTGAAAAACATCTGGACCGGAACGGCACCAGGGTGCTGAAATTCTTCCTGCACATTTCTTTGGAAGAGCAGAAAAAACGATTTCTTGAGCGCCTGGATAATCCGGCAAAAAACTGGAAGTTTGAAAGTGCCGATCTGGAGGAGCGCAAATACTGGGACGAGTATATGCACGCTTACGAGGAGACGATTAAAAATACCTCATCCGATACTGGCCCATGGTACGTCATTCCGGGCAACGATAAACCTTTTGCCCGTCTCGCAGTCGCGGATGCTGTCTTGCAAACGCTGGAGTCACTTGATCTGTCCTATCCGAAGCTGGAGAAAGAAGAGCAGAAAAATCTGGCCGGCTACCGTACCCAACTGGATCTGGAATCAGCAAAATAATAATACAGAATGCGATTTCTCTGTTGAACTCGACACCGTCAGATGTTTACTTAAATGACGTTTAAAAAACGATGCTAAATTCAGGGTTGAGTCAGGTTTTAATATCACAAATGTAATATTTTTGCTTTTAATTGACGTATGATTTCCGTGCAGACCGCATCGCAGAAGGCTGTAATGCGGCTTAGGGTATTCCCGCTTGATGCGTCGTGGCAGAAAGTTGATGATATGCGCCGGTAGTATCTCAGGAGCATTTCATACCATGTGGTTACAGAATTACACTGCAGTAGATGGCAGTCTTTTATTCACTGCACTGCTGGCAGTTTTACCGATCGCGTTCTTTTTCGTCGCACTGACTATTCTGAAGTTGAAGGGTCACGTTGCGGGACTGCTCACATTGCTAATCGCCATTCTCGTGGCGATTTTTGCTTATAAGATGCCTGCAAATCTGGCCATTGCATCTGCCGTCTACGGATTCGCTTACGGAATCTGGCCCATTTCGTGGATCATTATCACCGCGGTTTTTCTTTACAAAATCACCGTCAAAACGGGCCAGTTCGAGATCATCCGCGCCTCTGTCACTTCTCTGACGGCTGACCAGCGCCTGCAAATGCTGCTTGTCGGCTTTTGCTTCGGTGCGTTTCTTGAAGGCGCTGCAGGCTTCGGTGCACCTGTTGCCATTACGGCTGCGCTGCTGGTGGGGCTTGGCTTTAATCCGCTGTATGCCGCCGGCTTGTGCCTGATCGCCAATACGGCGCCCGTGGCTTTCGGTGCCATGGGAATTCCGGTTATCGTGGCTGGCACCGTTTCAGGACTTGATCCGTTTCATGTGGGACAGATTGCCGGTCGTCAGTTACCGATTCTTTCCGTCATCGTGCCGTTCTGGCTGGTCGCGATGATGGACGGGGTACGGGGTGTAAGGCAGACTTTCCCGGCCGTGCTCGTGGGAGGCGTGACCTTCGCGTCCACGCAGTTTCTGACCTCCAACTTCATCGGCCCCGAGCTGCCTGACATCACCTCTGCACTGGTCAGCCTGGTGTGCTTGGCGCTCTTTCTGAAGGTCTGGCATCCTAAAGAGGTGTTCACGTTTGACGGTATGCGTCCCTATGAAGCGAATACCGAGAGATCAAAATATACTGGCGGTCAGATCATACGTGCGTGGATGCCTTTTGTTTTTCTGACAGTTTTTGTTTCTCTGTGGACTGTTAAAAGCATCAAAAGTGCGCTGGCTGTGGGGACGTTTTCATTCCCGGTTCCGCTGCTGCATAATGCCGTAGGCAAAGTGGCGCCCGTTGTTGCCCAGACAACGCCTTATGAAGCGATGTACAAACTGGATTTGTTGGGCGCTACCGGAACCGCGATTCTGCTGGCTGCCATACTCTCGGTGTTCTTCCTCAGAATGAAACCCGTCGAGGCCATTAAACTATTCGGCGAAACCTTGTACGAACTGCGGTATCCCGTTCTGTCTATCGGTGCCGTCTTGGGGTTTGCGTTTGTTGCCAACTACTCAGGACTGTCTACGACGCTGGCGCTGGTTCTGGCTAGCTCGGGTGCTGCATTTCCGTTCTTTGCACCATTTCTCGGATGGCTGGGCGTCTTCCTTACCGGATCCGACACGTCTTCGAATGCGCTGTTCGGGTCACTGCAGGCCAACACCGCCCATCAGATTGGTGTGGATCCACACCTGCTGGTGGCAGTCAACACGACAGGCGGCGTCACCGGTAAAATGATTTCGCCACAGTCCATTGCTGTGGCAAGTGCTGCGGTTGGTCTGACTGGCCGTGAATCAGAACTGTTCCGTTTCACCGTCAGGCATAGTATCGTGTTCTGCACCTTTGTCGGTATCCTGACGCTGCTGATGGCCTACGTTTTCCCCTGGTCTCTGCATATCTTCAAGTAATTAACGCCGGCGGGTCTGAGCAATCAGACCGGATCAGAAAAAACGGGCAGGAGCGTAAGTCTCCTGCCCGTTTTTTTTGTGTGCGCCCAGCATGGGCGCACTCCTGCGGGTGCAAGTCCCGCCGTAAGTGGATCACAACGAATGAAGTGAAGCGCAACTGCGTGAGGGTGACCGAGCGTGGGGAGGAAGCGTGAAGCG
>JAEWEV010000001.1 GCA_023389155.1 Pseudomonadota bacterium | reverse complement strand
CAGTATCGTGTTGCCGAAGGTCAAAAACTCAAGGTAGAACAGATACCGGCAGACATCGGGCAAGAAATCTCGCTGGACCAGGTTTTGTCAGTAGGCGAAGGTGAATCACTCAAAGTGGGTGCTCCCCTGGTTGCTGGCGCTGTGGTTAAAGCCAAAGTTCTTGCACATGGACGTCACGACAAGGTGAAAATTTTCAAAATGCGCCGTCGCAAGCATTATCAGCGGCACCAGGGCCATCGCCAGAATTACACCCAGATCGTCATCGAAGCAATCACTGCTTGATCCGTTCGTTAACACAACAGGAGCTTAAACATGGCACAGAAAAAGGGCGGCGGCTCAACCCGCAACGGCCGCGACTCGGAATCCAAACGACTGGGCGTGAAAGCCTTCGGTGGTCAGGTCATTCCAGCCGGTTCAATCATTGTTCGTCAGCGTGGCACACGTTTTCACCCCGGTACCAATGTTGGTATGGGTAAAGACCACACCCTGTACGCACTGGTAGACGGCAGTGTTTCCTTTTCACATAAAGGCGCACTCAACAAGCATACCGTTTCCGTCACAAAGGCTGATTAAACCTTTCCCGGACATCATGCAGTGCCGTTCACTTGTCGCCAGGTGAACGGCATTTTTTATTCTGAGCCGGCCCGTCCGCCCAGATCTGCATACGCGGATGATCATCATCCTCTCTTACGGCGACACCATTTTTGACACAGGAACCATTATGAAATTCGTTGACGAAGCGACCATCGAAGTCATTGCCGGCAAAGGCGGCAATGGGGCGGCGAGTTTTCGTCGCGAAAAATTCATCCCCAAGGGCGGCCCAGACGGCGGCGACGGCGGGCGCGGCAGCAGCATTTATGCCGTTGCTGACAGGAACATCAACACCCTGATCGACTTTCGCTACGCGCGCCTGCATCGCGGCAAGAATGGTGAAAATGGCCGCGGCTCTGACCAATACGGCGCGGCTGCTCCCGATATTACACTGCGCGTTCCGGTAGGCACCGTTATCCATGATGCCGAAACCAACGAACAGCTTTTCGATCTGACCCATCATGGAATGCAGGTCACACTTGCTGCAGGCGGCCAGGGTGGCATGGGCAATCTGCACTTCAAATCCAGCGTCAACCGTGCACCACGACAGTTTACATATGGCAAGGAAGGCGAACAGCGCAAGCTGCGCCTGGAACTCAAGGTACTGGCTGATGTCGGTCTGCTGGGAATGCCCAATGCCGGCAAGTCCACGCTCATTACCCGCATCTCCAACGCCAAACCCAAAATTGCAGATTATCCATTTACCACACTGCATCCGAATCTTGGCGTGGTACGCACGTCAACGTCCCGCAGTTTTGTCGTTGCCGACATCCCAGGCCTGATCGAAGGCGCTTCGGAAGGCGCCGGTCTTGGGCACCTGTTCCTGCGCCATCTGTCACGCACCCGGGTACTGCTGCATCTGGTGGATGTTTCCAGCCCCGATCCCGACCTTGACCCGGTAGAATCTGCCGCCCAGAATGTGCGCGCCATCGCAGAAGAGCTGCGCAAATATGATGCCGAGCTTTACTCAAAACCTCGCTGGCTGATTCTGAACAAGCTGGACATGGTCAATGATCCGCAGGATGTACAGGACAGACTCTGTCGCGAACTGCAATGGGAAGGCCCTGTCTTTGCCATCTCTGCCCTTTCCGGCGATGGTACGCAGGCGCTGATCTGGGCCCTGCAGGATTACCTTGACGCCGAGAAATCACGCGAAATGGTCGAGCAGGACAAGCAGGCCGGTACCTATGTGCCGGACGATCCGCGCTTTGACGAAACACGTGGCGATCTCACCGATACCACCAGGTAATTAACCGAGTCCGTTATTCTTTGTTTTTCCCTTCCGGATCATTGCAACATGAGTGAATTTGTTTCTTCAGTGGCCAGCGCAAGACGTATTGTGGTCAAGGTCGGCTCCTCTCTGGTCACCAACAATGGCCAGGGGCTGGATCCGAAGGCGATTGGAGAATGGTCATCGCAAATTGCCGCGCTGTGCCGGCAAAACAAACAACTCATTCTCGTATCCAGTGGTGCGATCGCCGAAGGCATGGCGCGCCTGAAGTGGAAAAGCCGGCCCAAGGCAATGAGCGAACTGCAGGCCGCAGCGGCAGTGGGCCAGATGGGACTGATCCAGGCTTATGAATCAGCCTTTGCGGCCCACAACATACGTGCGGCCCAGATCCTGCTCACCCACGAAGATCTGACCGACCGATTGCGCTATCTGAATGCCCGTTCGGCCATTTTCAAGCTGCTGGAACTGGGGGTCATTCCCATCGTCAACGAAAATGATACAGTCGTGACCGACGAAATTCGCCTGGGTGACAACGACACACTGGGTGCCGTAGTCAGCAACCTGATAGAAGCCGATGCACTGATCATCCTTACCGATCAGCGTGGCCTGTATGACAGCGATCCTCGCAACAATCCGGATGCCCGCTTTATTCACCTTGCCACTGCTGGCGACCCCGCGCTGCAGAAAATGGCCGGCGGTGCCGGCAGCCATGTAGGTACCGGTGGCATGCTGACCAAAGTGCTGGCGGCCAAGCGCGCCGCGAGCAGTGGCGCCACCACGGTTATTGCCTCGGGACGTGAAGATAAGGTCCTGGAACGTCTGGGACGAGGCGAAGCCATCGGCACCGAACTGCGCGCTTCTCCTTTCCTGCGCTCGGCCCGCAAGCAGTGGATGGCCGATCACTTGCGTCTGCCAGGCAAACTGGTACTGGATGACGGTGCCCGCAAGGCCCTGGTCGAACAGGGAAAAAGTCTGCTCGCAGTGGGCGTGACAGATGTCATCGGCGAATTTGAACGGGGCGATGTGGTGGCCTGTACCGATGCACAGCATCGCGAAATTGCTCGCGGACTGGTCAATTACTCATCGGCTGACACCCGCCGCATCATGCGGCATCCTACGCGTGAAATCGAAACCATTCTGGGCAACTGTCGCGACGAAGAGCTGATCCACCGGAACAATATGGTGGTACATCCTCATCCTTAGTGCTCTGTATTAATCATTGACCGTTGTGTGATAATGATTGAATGAAGATCAGATGATTGATACTGCTGTCGGTGCTCCGGCAAATTCTGGCAGCTTTTTCGAAAATCCATTGGTTTCAATACCCGATTATTTTCGATGATCAATCAATACGTACATTATCACAGTACGCCATTGATACGTCACAGATCCATGTTGCGAGACGCCAGGCCTACGCTTTTGCGATACCTCCTGGTGAAGCAGAAACTATCACAGCTCATCAGAAAATAACTTCTGATGATATTCGATGCCGCATATCGCATTTTCGATATGACTGTTGAAATCAGGATGGGATTTAGTGCTGCCGCAGATTCTCAGCGCGACAAAACATCAACAAAAGAAAATTTTTAGTTCAAAAAACGTAAAAAAGTGACAATTGTTAAAGAAAAAAGCACAAACCCGGCTATCATTATTAGCTAGCATTTACCAGTTGTAACATTTATTGGGTTTATCTCATATGGCTACTAGAAAACATCCTGAATCCTCGCCAGACCTTCGTGCTGCGGCAAAACTCGGCACGTTCGCCGAGCGCCTGCACTATCTTCGCAAGATTCATCATGGCATGAATCAGAATGAACTGGCGCTCGAACTCGGTGTCTCTCAAAGCACAATTGCAAACTATGAAATGGGCAATCGCAGGATCAGCCCTTCGGCGCAAATTGTCAGCCGACTTGCCGTTTTCTTTGGCGTCAATTCCGACTGGCTGATCAATGGAACACTGCCTATTCTTCCAGAAAGCAACTTTGTTGCTCCGGAAATTGCGGCGCGTGAATCCTTGTTCAAAACGCTGACCAGAAAAGAAACAGCCGCCCTCGTTTCACTTAATGGCAAACAGCGCAAGGAACTTGCTGCCAATATCAAGGCCTACCTGAAAAGCGCCTGATCCGCGTCAGCGTCACGCATCCCGCAAGACAAACAGCCATCTGCAATCATGTTGCAGATGGCTGTTTGTCATTCTTCCATAAGGCGTTCTATAAATCTAAACGCTATAAGCGCAAATTCATAACCGGCCACAACCTGCCTACCCGTCGGTAGCACGTGATATGACCTGCAGCAGAACAGGATC
Source organism: Pseudomonadota bacterium (assembly GCA_023389155.1). Taxonomy (GTDB): domain Bacteria; phylum Pseudomonadota; class Gammaproteobacteria; order Burkholderiales; family Burkholderiaceae_B; genus Advenella. The sequence continues at coordinate 30,945 of JAEWEV010000001.1, read as the reverse complement.
AGGCGCTTACCGCTTCCGCCGGCACCTTGCTGGCATCATGAAAGTCTACTGAAGGGTTAACCACGGGCTTGACAACGTCGGTGCGGATCAGGAAATCACCGAAACCCTCATCTGCCTCACGCTCTGTTGCCCAATGCCCAATGTGTTCATCCAGGATACCCAGGATTTCATCTTCGGTAATGTTTTCCTTGAAGAGCCGGGGAATGCGGGTTCCGATCCGGTTGCCACCCAGATGCAGGTTATAGCGCCCTACCGCTTTTCCGACCAGCCCCACTTCTGCCAGCATTGCCCTGCCGCAGCCGTTTGGACATCCGGTCACGCGCGTCACAATGAACTCGTCCTTCAAACCGTGTCGCGCCATGATTTCGTCCATGCGATCGATAAATGTAGGCAGAAAACGCTCTGCTTCCGCCATCGCTAGCGGACAGGTTGGCAACGCCACACATGCCATGGAGTTCTCACGCTGCACGGTCACGCTATCGCTGATCAGACCATGCTCGCGCGCAAGCTTCTCGATTGCGGCCTTGTCTGTGCGGGCAACGTTCGCCACGATCAGATTCTGGTTGGCTGTCAATCGAAAATCACCTTTGTGAATCCGGGCGATCTCTCGCAGACCGGTTTTCAGCGTTTTGCCGGGATAGTCAAGCACCCGTCCGTTCTCGATAAACAGGGTCAAATGCCATTTTTTATCGATCCCATGTACCCAGCCGATGCGATCGCCACGATCCGTAAACTCATAAGGGCGTATCGCTTCAAATGCAAAACCCATTCGCTTTTCTACCTCGGCTTTGAAGCCCTCCAGACCAACGCGAAGAATGGTGTAGCGAGTTTTTGCCGCCTTGCGATTGCTGCGATTGCCCAGATCTCTCTGTGCCATGACAACAGCCGCCGCCGTGTCCAGCGTTTTGGCAAGTGGAATAAATCCGAATTCATAGGCTGTCGTAGGGAATGTCGCGGTATTGCCGTGCTCCATGGACAGTCCGCCGCCGATCAGCACATTGAACCCGACCAGTTTTCCTTTTTCCTGTATCGCAATGAAATTCAGATCGTTGGCATGCAAATCCACATCGTTTTGCGGAGGGATGACAACCGTGGTTTTAAATTTTCGCGGCAGGTAGCTTTTGCCCAGTATCGGCTCAAGCGTATCGGTATCGGTACTTTGAACCTTCTCGCCGTCCAGCCAGATCTCTGCATAGGCCTGTGTCTTGGGCAGCAGGTGCTCGGATATTTTTTTTGCCCATTCCCAGGCTTCGAGATGCAGTTCAGACTCAACAGGATTTGAGGTGCAGAGCACATTACGATTGACATCGCCTGCAGTCGCAATGGAATCCAGACCAAGCTGATGCAGCCACTGATGGGTTGGCCTGATATTCTGTTTCAGAACACCGTGATATTGAAAGGTCTGGCGGTTGGTAATACGAATGCTGCCATACATGGTATGCGATGTCGCAAACTCGTCAATTCCCAGCCATTGCGCAGGCGTAATAACACCACCAGGCATGCGACAGCGTAACATCACGTTTTTCAACGGTTCCAGTTTCTGTTCTACCCGTTCGGCACGAATATCACGATCGTCCTGCTCGTACATACCGTGAAAGCGGATCAGATGAAAGTTATCTCCGCGAAAGCCGCCAGTCAGCGGATCTTTCAGATCATCGGCAATCGTACCGCGCAAGTATCTGCTATTGCCTTTCAGTCGTTCGTTATCCGACAGTTTTTCTGCCGGCGCTTTAATTTCACTCATGATCAATCCTCAATATACGTCGCGCTGATAGCGGTGCGACTCGCGCAGCTCGTCCAGATAGGCATCGGCATCCTCGGCACTTAGTGAGCCTTCGCGGGCGATCACTTCGAGCAGCGCCGATTCGACGTCCTTGGCCATGCGACTGGCATCGCCACATACATAGAGGTGCGCACCTTTCTGCAGCCATTGCCACAGCTCTGCGCTTTCCTGCAGCAGCTTGTGCTGCACATAGACTTTTTCCTGCTGATCCCGGGACCAGGCAAAACTGTATCGCGACAGGCGTTCCGACTTGGCCAGCTGCTGCCATTCCAGCTGATAAAGAAAATCATCCTTGAACGACTGGTTGCCGAAAATCAGCCAGTTTTGTCCTTCGGCATCGTCAGCGTCGCGTTTCTGCAAGAAGGCGCGAAACGGTGCAATGCCGGTGCCAGCACCAATCATGATGATCGGTGTCTGGGGATCCTGAGGCAGGCGAAAATGCGCCGAAGGCTCGATAAAAATCTCGACTTCGTCGCCGGCTTCGAGCCTACGGTTTAGATAGCCCGAGGCGCCGCCCAGATACTGCCTGGTATCCTGTTCGTATTCAACCAGACCCACGGTAATATGTACTTCTTCACCAACCTCTTCCTGAGCCGAGGCAATCGAATACAGCCGCGGTGTCAGAGGACGAAGCAGGCCCAGCAGCTGCTCTGCCGTAAGCGCATGGGGCACGCGACGCAAGACCACATCAATGGGTGTCTGAGCAATATAGTCCTGCAGTGCCTTGTTGTCTGCGCTCAAGTCAAGCAGGGCCTTGTCGCCGGTAATCTGCGCATACCCTTTGACGAAGGCAGGTGTATTCTGGGTGATTTCCAGATGCTGCACCAGAGCATCGCGGATTGGCAGCGTCTTGCCATCATTCAGGCTGATCGTTTCCGACCCGTCCAGGCTGACTGAAGAAAGTATGGAATCGACCAGGGAGGAATCATTGCGGAACCATACCCCCAATGCATCGCCGGGTTGATAGCGAATACCAGAGCCGGCCAGGTCAAACTCCAGATGCCGGACATCTTTCAGGGACTGTCTGCTGGTAATTTTCTGATTGGTCAGAATGGCGGCGGTGAAGGGCTTTTCGCGGGTGTAAATCTGCTCATGCACCTGGGGCTCACTGACCAGGGCGCTGACACTGCCCGGAGCATCTGCGCTTGTGCTGCGGGTTTCATGCTCGACCAGCCACGCGACAGTCTGCTCCACCCAAGCATCGGCGGCGGCCTGATAGTCCAGATCGCAATCTACGCGTTCAAAAAGTCTTTCTGCGCCCAGTTCGTTCAAACGGGTATCAAAATCCCTGGCAGCCTGACAGAAATCGGGATACGAACTATCGCCAAGTCCCAGCACCGCGTACTTCAATGCCTTGACCTCGGGAGCCTTTTTGCCGAACAGCGTCTTGTGCAGTGTGAGTGCTTCCTCAGGCGGCTCGCCGTCTCCCTGCGTGGACGCAACCAGCAGAACCAGTCGCTCCGAAGCGAGCTGGCGGCTTTTATAGTCACCTGCATTTTTCAGGATGCTGGCGACACCAGCGGTCTGCAGTTTCTCGTGAAGCGACTGCGCAACACGACGGGCATTCCCGGTCTGGGAGGCCGACAGGACCAGAACGGGACTGACCGGCTCTGCGGCTGGTGCAGCAACGCCTGGCGCAGCACCAGCCGCAGCAGGCATGTCCATTTGCTGGCTGCGCGCCCACAGATAGCCTGACAACCAGGCGGTCTGTAGCGGATTCAAGCCCGATAGATTTTTCTGCAATTCGGATAACATATCCGAGTTTATCGGTAACCCCGATAGAGGAGGATAGCTCATATGTCTGATTTCCCTGCGCACGGACAATGCTCACTCAGCAGCAGAATGGTCGTCAGACCCGCGTCCTGCGCGGCTTGTCACTTGTTGATTTACTATTTATACCGGGCCATGCTAGCAATGAATGACAAACACACGAACGACAGATATGTCATTTCAACATTACTTCTAACTATATAAGCCCCGACCAGACGTAAAATCTACTTATTACTATTAGTGCTAAGCTATAAGCGGATATATATTTTTTCATTATTTGTAAAAACGCTACGATTACACTTGTAATAAAGATATAACTCCAATTCGCGCCTCATTCCGATTTTCCCAATTCATTCCCATTCTTATGCAGACCTTCCCCTTATTTGCCAATCTGGCCGGCCGCCCGGTGCTGGTCGTTGGCGGTGGCACGGTTGCCGAACGCAAAACGCACGCATTAATTGATGCGAACGCCTGTGTCCATCTGGTAGCGCCGGACCTGACACCACAACTGAAATTGTGGGTCGATCAGGGGAAAGTGCTGTTGCGTGGCAGCCAGTTCGAGCCGCCCCTGCTTGACGAAGTATTCCTGGCAGTCGCGGCAACTGATGATGTTCGCGTAAACCAGGCTGTATCCGATGCCGCAGAAGCACGCAAGAAACTGGTCAACGTCGTGGACAATCCAGATCTGTGTTCCTATATTGTGCCTTCTGTCATTGATCGCTCCCCGGTACAGATTGCGATCAGCAGTAATGGCACAGCCCCGGTTCTGATCCGGCAACTGCGCCAGCAGCTGGAAACGCTGATCCCCCAGAAGTTTGGCAATATGGCTGCGATCGCCGGTCGCTGGCGGGCTGAGGTCAAGCAACGCCTTGGCTCGCTGACCGAGAGACGGCGCTTTTGGGAAATGCTGTTCAGCAGCCGGTTTGCCAGCGTTGCTCAGAACGGAGATACAGCGGGCGCCGAATCGATATTACAGACGCAATTGGATAAGGGCGTGCCGCAGCACGGCGAAGTCACACTGGTGGGCGCCGGTCCTGGCGATCCTGGGCTGCTCACCCTGAATGCACTGCAGGCGATACAACAGGCCGATATCGTCTTTCATGATGCGCTGATTTCAGATGAAATCATGACCCTGATCCGTCGCGATGCCGACCGGGTTCCGGTAGGAAAACGCGGCGGCCGACATTCGGTCCCTCAGGATAAAATCAACGAACTGCTGATCAGTCATGCCAAAAAGGGACTGCGGGTAGTTCGCCTCAAAGGCGGTGACCCATTCATTTTTGGCAGAGGAGGCGAAGAGATGCAGGCCGTTCAAGAGCAGGGTATTGCCTGTAGTGTCATTCCCGGTGTTACCGCTGCCCTGGGCGCTTCCGCCTATGCCGGTATTCCGCTGACCCATCGCGATCATGCGCAATCGGTGCTTTTTGTCACAGGCCACACCTGCCGTGACGAGAACGCCATCGATTGGGATACGCTGGCACGCCCACGACAAACGGTGGTGGTATATATGGGCACCGTCAACGCGGCGCGCATTACCAAAGAACTGACAAAGCGCGGTCGTTCGTCCGACACACCGGTTGCGGTCGTCAGCCATGCAACCCGAACCACGCAGAAAACCCACGCCGGCGTTCTGCGTGATCTGGATGCACTGGCATCGCAGGCAGCATCGCCTGCCCTGTTCATTATTGGAGAAGTCGCTGCAGTGCAGCAGCATGATGCCAACGCAGCACATCCCGGCATGCCGGAGACAATATCGGCAGCCGTGTCCGGCCAGGCGTGAAAATGTGCGGGATCGCAGTAAATCGGTTCCGTCAGTCATGCCAGCCATTCGGAAACACCGGCCTTCGGAGCCATTGGCTTTCGGGAGCCCGAATTCGACTTGTTTCTGGACCAAACGGATTCGCTTGTCTGGATTCGCATAAGCACCTATACTCTACAGTTCAAGCAGGGGTACTGCGCCAAAAACGGCGTGGTTGAGAGAGTCCCTTTGTACCAGTACGGATAATGCCGATGCTGGGAGATCATTCGTAAACACGAAGGCTGTCCCGTATTCGGCTCCAATTTCAATTGTTTTGGAGCAAAAAATGAGTGCAAACCCGAAATTCCTGGCCTCCACGGCACAGGTTGATTCCGCCGCCATTCAGGCCCTTCCCCAATCACGCAAAATCTACGAACAGGGTTCCCGCCCTGATATTCGCGTGCCTTTTCGTGAAATCAGCCAGGACGACACGCCAACCCTGTTTGGCGGAGAATCCAATCCCCCCCTTACGGTCTATGACACCAGTGGCCCCTACTCGGACCCCGAGGTCAGCATCGACATCCGCAAGGGCCTGCCTGCAGTACGGCGCGCCTGGATTGACGAAAGACAGGACACCGAAGTGCTGTCCGGGCCCAGCAGCGTATACGGTCAGGAACGCCTGATCGACCCCAAGCTGACGGCCATGCGCTTTGAACTGCAGCGCCCGCCCCGCCGTGCACAGGCAGGCCGCAATGTCACGCAGATGCACTATGCCCGCAAAGGCATCGTCACGCCGGAAATGGAATATGTAGCGATCCGCGAGAACATGCGCATCGAGCAATATATTGAAAGCGTTCGCCAATCGGGCCCTGGCGGTGAAAAACTGGCTGCACGTATCCTGCGCCAGCATCCTGGCCAGTCTTTTGGTGCATCCATTCCCCAAAAAATCACGCCCGAATTTGTCCGTGACGAGATCGCACGCGGCCGTGCCATCATTCCGGCCAACATCAATCACCCGGAAATTGAGCCCATGGCCATCGGCCGCAACTTTCTGGTCAAGATCAACGCCAACATCGGCAACTCGGCACTGGGCTCCAGTATCAGCGAAGAAGTGGAAAAAATGACCTGGGCTATCCGCTGGGGGGGCGACACGGTCATGGACCTGTCTACCGGCAAACACATTCACGAAACCCGCGAATGGATCATCCGCAACTCGCCGGTGCCCATCGGTACGGTGCCGATTTACCAGGCGCTGGAAAAAGTGGATGGCAAGGCCGAAGAGCTGACATGGGAGATCTTCCGCGATACCCTGATTGAACAGGCCGAACAGGGTGTGGATTATTTCACCATTCACGCGGGTGTGCGGCTCCCCTTCATTCCCATGACTGCTGACCGCATGACCGGTATTGTGTCACGGGGCGGATCCATCATGGCCAAGTGGTGCCTTGCTCACCACGAGGAAAGCTTTCTGTACACGCATTTCGAAGACATTTGCGACATCATGAAAGCCTATGACGTGAGTTTCTCGCTGGGCGATGGCCTGCGTCCCGGTTCGGGCTACGATGCCAATGACGAAGCCCAGTTTGCCGAACTCAAAACACTGGGAGAGCTGACTAAAGTGGCGTGGAAGCACGACGTGCAGGTCATGATCGAAGGTCCTGGTCATGTGCCCATGCAGATGATCAAGGAAAATATGGATCTGCAGCTTGAGCACTGTGACGAAGCACCGTTCTATACGCTTGGCCCGCTAACCACCGATATTGCTCCCGGTTACGACCATATCACATCTGGCATCGGCGCTGCGCTGATAGGCTGGTACGGTACCGCCATGCTGTGTTATGTCACACCCAAGGAACATCTGGGATTGCCAAACAAGAAGGATGTGAAGGACGGGATTATCACATACAAAATTGCAGCGCATGCTGCGGATCTGGCCAAGGGACACCCTGGTGCGGCTATTCGCGACAACGCCCTGTCGAAAGCCCGCTTCGAATTCCGCTGGGATGATCAGTTCAATCTTGGTCTGGATCCGGATACTGCCAAGGAGTTTCATGATGAAACCCTGCCCAAGGACTCCATGAAGGTGGCGCATTTCTGTTCCATGTGCGGCCCGCATTTCTGCAGCATGAAAATTACCCAGGATGTCCGCGAATATGCGCAGCAGCAGGGATTATCAGAAGACAAGGCACTGCATCAGGGTATGCAGGAGAAATCCATCGAGTTCATGAAAAAAGGGGCAGAGCTGTATCATAAAACCTGATCTGCAAAAGCCGCAGCTGGCTTGTGCTGGCGACGGCAGCGTTGCTCCGGCAACAGTCTGGCAAAAGTATCAAGCTGATATATCTGCCCGGCAAGGTTTTTAACAGCAAAGGTCCGGCCTCAGCCGGACCTTTTTTGTGACGCTGCGACAAATGAACCGCAGGAATGCCCGTGGAGACAGGTATATCTGAATCGGGGATCGGGATCTGCGCCAGGATTTGGACGGGTTCGATGATGAGCTCGAAAGCTGACATTCCTGCCTGAAAAGTCGCAGATCTGCATCTGGAATCTCCTGACTCAGAAGTTACACAGCTTGCGCCAGCACGGAACAGGCCGCGGCGATATCGGCTTGCCCGCAACCTTGGACGTCCGCTCTTTCAATAGTCATTACGACTGGATTTGTCGTGTTTGTCAAAAGCGGCTCGGCATTGGCCTGCACACGATAATCTACGGCTCGTCCCAGTATCAGCAATGCGGGGCTGCCCAGTCCTGTAGCACGAATGTCGGCAGACATGGCAACCAGCGTGGTGATCAGACTGCGCTCATTGCGACAGGAGACCCGCTCAACCACGGCAACCGGCAGGTCTGCAGGAAATCCTGCATCCAGCAGTTCCTGCTGCAACTGTTCATGACGGCTCATCCCCATATAACAGACTAAGGTCAGCTGACTTTTCGCCAGGGCTGCCCAGTCGGGTCGACTGCTATCGGCCGTGTGTGCGGTCACAAATGCCACGCCGCGCGCCACTTCGCGATGGGTCAGGGGCAGGTTCAGGGCGCTGGCCGACGCCAGGCCTGCCGTCATGCCACCCACCGCTTCGGCGGCAATGCCGCGCTCGCCCAGCCAGGCCAGCTCCTCACCGCCACGACCGAAAATGAAGGGATCACCCCCCTTGACGCGTGCTACCTGCAAGCCCGATTTTGCATAGCGTGCCATGAGACGCAAAATGAAGCTCTGGGAGGTGGATGGGCTCCCCCCACGCTTGCCCACCGATACGATGCGGACATGAGTAGGAGCCAGCGCTCGCACATCTGCGCTGACAAGATCATCAACCAGCCAGACATCTGCCTGCTGCAATATCCTGTATGCCTTCAGCGTTAGCAGTTCCGCATCACCAGGACCCGCGCCGACCAACCAGACCTTGCCGGCAGCATCCGGATTGGCCCTGGTACCCGCTTTTTTCACGTTCGTCATTTTAATTGCATCAGTCATGGTATTTGCATCTGTCATTGTATTTGCGCCTGTGATTTTGATTGCGTCTGTCATATTGCCTTCGTGCCGGCATAGTGGCCAAGCATGCGATTAATCTCCACGACACAGGATCCGCATCCGGTGCCGCACTTCAGGTTCTGCTTCAGTGCCTGCAAATCCATGCCGGCGCGAATGCCATCGACAATGGCGGTGTCAGTGACACCCAGACAAGCGCATACGGTACGGGATCGTTGCGTTGCGGACGATTGGCCCATCATCGCAGCCAGCAATGACTGGGGACGGGTTCCTGTGTCGGCCCAGCTGTTGATTGCCTCTTGCGCATTGAGATCTGCGCCGGCCAGAAGATAACTGGCCACACGCCCTGTCTCGGTACACACGCGTCGGTATACACCACGTGCGGGATCATCAAATGCCACGCTGGGTTTACCCATGTCCAGATCCGCCAGCAATTGTGCCAATTGTGCCCGTTCAGGCACTTGCGCAGAAGCGAACCGCAGACGCAATCCACCTGTGCCGGTCGCCACGGGTACCGCAACGACATAGTCAAATTGGTCGAGCCAACCCGACAGACGTCTCTGCAACAGCACAGCATCTCCCCGGATCCAGGCCACCCCCTGCCATTGCGGCTTGAACGGCTCGACCCCGATCACACAATGCTTGAGTTCGGGCTGACCGGAATGCGGGTCTGTGGCACCGTGGGTCAGAACATTGATACCGTCCCCGCCCATGAAACGGCTGCCCCAATGCATGGGAATAAACGCAAGACCGGGTTTGAGTGTGTCATCGGTTTGAGCAGGCAACACCAGCCGCCCCCGACGCGAATTGATCGTTACCAGTGCCTGGTCAGCAATGTGGTAGCGCGACATGTCTGACGGATGCAGATGGATAAACGGCTCTTCCACGTGCCGGATGAGAGTCTGCGACAGTCCGGTCCGGGTCATGGTATGCCAGTGGTCGCGCAGACGGCCGGTGGTCAGTCCTAATGGAAACCGGGCTGAAATACTTTCGACGGCTGGGGTGAACCCGACATCGACAAAGCGGGCCAGTCCGTCATCGGTAGCGAAAACATTATCACTGTAAAGACGTTGCGTTCCCGTTCTCCGCAGGGGCCATTGCACCGGGCCCAGCTCTTCCAGCAGCGCAAAACTAAGCTCGCTGTAATCCAGATCACGTCCCGCCGTCAGGCTGGCGTGTTCGGAAAAAACATCGGCTTCACTTTGGTAATCAAATAGCGCGGCTTTTTCGGGCGCTATTATTTTCGCTACGCGCCGGGCAATCTGCTGCACGATCTGCCAGTCTGGCAAGGCATCCCCGGGAGCGGTCACGGCGGCACGCACGCGACTGATCCTGCGCTCGGAATTGGTCATCGTCCCCTCCTTCTCCGGCCACGTGGCAGCGGGCAGTATCAGGTCGGCATACGCAAGGGTTTCGGCATCGGCAAAGGCCTCCTGCACAATCACAAAATCGGCGCTTTGCAGGGCCTTGCGCACTTTGGCCTGATCAGGAAGCGATTGAGCCGGATTGGTTGCGGCGATCCACAGGACTCGAATACGTTTTTCCAGCAAGGCATCAAACATGGCGATAGCAGGTAATCCCGGCGTATCCGGCAGCGTGTCCACCCCCCAGGCCGCGGCAACCTGCCGACGATGGGCTGCACGTGCCGGGTCGCGATGTCCCGGCAACAATGTCGCCATGGCGCCGGCCTCGCGGCCACCCATCGCATTGGGCTGTCCCGTCAGGGAAAACGGCCCCGTGCCTGGTCTGCCGATCTGGCCGGTTGCCAGATGCAAATGAATCAGGGACATGTTTTTTGCCGTACCACTGCTGGACTGATTCAGTCCCATGGTGTACATCGACAGCGTCGCCGGACTCTGCGCGAACCATCGGGCCGCCGTGACAATATCTGCGGCGGCGACACCGCAAGCGACCTCGGCTGCCTCTGGCGTAAACTCACGGATACGATTTTTCAGTTCTGCAAAGCCCTGGGTATACCGCTCAATATAATTGCTATCGACTAGCCCTTCCCAAACCATGACGTTAAGCATGGCGTGAAACAGCGCAACATCAGCGCCGGGCGTCACGGCCAAATGCAGATCGGCGGCCTGTGCCGTGTCCGTATTGCGCGGGTCGATCACAATGATTTTCATGTGCGGGCGTACCTGCCGGGCCTGCATCAGCCGCCGGAACAGCACGGGATGAGCAAAGGCCATATTCGAACCGGCGATCAGCACGGTATCTGCCAGCTCAATATCTTCATAGCAGGCGGGTGGCGCATCGGCGCCCAGCGTCTTTTTGTAGCCGACGACTGCGCTGGACATGCACAGACGGGAATTCGTATCAACGTTGTTGGTGCCGACCAGGGTACGCGCCATTTTATTGAAGATAGCATAATCTTCGGTCAGCAGCTGTCCGGAAAGATAAAACCCCATGGCGTCGGGACCGTATGCTTTCACTGTCTGACTGATTTGTCGGGCGGCAATATCAAACGCCTCTGCCATGGAAAGATCAGAATAGCTGCCTGTTTTTCTGTCACGCAATCGGGCCTGCAGAACCCGCGCGTGGTCACGTCTGGCCGTACCGGCCAGTGCGGTTCCTTTGCTGCACAGCATTCCTGCATTGGATGGGTGCGCCGTATCGCCCTCTACAGAAAGCACTTCATTTGCTCTGCTGTAAATCCGTACCCCACAACCGGTTCCGCAATAGCAGCAGACCGAGCGGGTCACCCGTTCCGCTTCCGTCTTTACAGAAGAGACGCGCTGGAGCGACACCGGCGTATCCATATCTATTTCCCTTCAGCCAGATCAAGACTGACCAGACCCTGTTCGATTTTGACGGGAATGGTTCGCACGCACCCCTCGTCCGGCGCCTGCACCTGTCCAGTCGACAGATCAATCACCATCCCATGCAACGGGCAGGTGACCGATGAACCATGTACCAGACCTGCAGAAAGCGGGCCGCCCTTGTGGGGGCATTTGTCGACGATCGCGTAGACGTCATTCTGCCCGCCGCGAAACAGGGCAATGTCGTCGCATCCGGCACGACGAATGACTCGCGCTCCTCTTACCGGTATTTCACTTGTGTTGCACACGGGTATCCATTTTTCACAAATTTTCATTACATTTCTCACAAATCCAGAGTTTCAAGTTCAGGCGCTGCCACGCGTTTTCGTATCCGGTCCTGCCACGGATCCTGTTCAAAGGACAGTGCGAAACGCAGCCGGGCATACAGGGCTTTGCGCTTCTCGGCGTTATTCACCACATTCTCTTTGGCATGTTCAAGTCCGACCCGGTCCAGATAATGGACGGTGCGCTCAAGGTAAAAGGCTTCTTCGCGGTAAAGCTGCAGAAATGCACCGGCGTATTCCAGCACCTCTTCCTGGGTGGCGACCTTGACGAAGAACTGGGCGACCTCGGTTTTGATACCACCATTGCCTCCGACGTAAATTTCCCAGCCGGAATCCACTGCGATAATGCCAACGTCCTTGATGCCGGACTCCGAGCAGTTACGCGGGCAGCCGGAAACCGCCAGTTTGACTTTGTGCGGGCTCCACATACCAACCAGATCTTTTTCAAGTGCAATACCCATGCCAGTAGAGTCCTGCGTACCAAAGCGGCAGAACTCGCTGCCGACGCAGGTCTTGACCGTACGCAGGCTTTTCCCATAGGCGTGACCCGAAGGCATGTCCAGCTCCTTCCATACCTGGGTCAGATCTTCTTTTTTCACTCCCAGAAGATCAATGCGCTGGCCACCGGTGACCTTGATCATGGGGATCTCGTACTTGTCGGCGACGTCAGCGATGCGACGCAGTTCCGATGCGCTGGTTACACCGCCCCAGATCCGTGGAACCACAGAATAGGTCCCGTCTTTCTGAATATTCGCATGCATGCGTTCGTTGACCAGGCGGGAAGCCCCGTCATCTCTGGCTTCGCCGGGCCAGGTGGAAAGCAGGTAATAATTGAGCGCGGGTCGGCAGGTTGCACAACCATCGGGCGTGCGCCACTCCATAAAGTGCATGGCATCTGCAATCGTCACAAGATGCTGTTCACGAATCACCCTGCGCGCCTGTCCATGGGTCACGTCGGTGCAGCCACAAATGGGTTTGGCCGATTTCGGCTTGACATCGGCAGCGCCGCCTACGCAATTGATCAGAATCTGTTCAACCAGTCCCGTGCAGGAGCCGCAGGAACTGGAAGCCTTGGTATGCTTGCGAATATCGTCGACTGTGAACAGTCCCTGTTCACGAATCGCCTTCACAATCGTCCCTTTGCACACTCCGTTACAGCCGCAGACCTCGGCGCTGTCGGGCAGGCTGGCGGCCTTGTTCTCTCCCGAATGACCAGCATCACCTGCTGCACCTTCACCGAACATCAGCTGATCACGAATTTCCTGAATAGATTTGTTCTCACGAATGAGACGAAAGTACCAGGCCCCATCTGCCGTATCACCGTAAAGGCAGGCACCAACCAGCTTATCTTCCTGAAGGACCAGCTTCTTGTACAGTCCGCCTTCGGGATCGGCCAGCGTGATGCATTCGGTTTTTGCATTGCCGACGAAATCACCGGCGGAGAAAACATCGATACCCGTCACCTTCAGTTTGGTAGACGTGACGCTGCCCTCATATCTGGAAATGCCATACATGGCCAGATGATTGGCGGCGACCTTGGCCTGCTCAAACAGCGGCGCCACCAGCCCGTAAGCGGTACCGCGATGGCTGACACACTCACCCACGGCGTAGATGCACGGATCGTAAGTCTGCATGGTGTCGCTCACCACGATGCCCTTGTCAACATGCAATCCCGCACTGGCAGCCAGTGCCACATTCGGTCGTATGCCAACTGCCATGACAACCAGTTCGGTTGCAATTTCGTGGCCGTTTGCGAAACGGATTGCGCCCACACGGCCCTGACCGTCATCCAATATTTCGCTGGTCTGATGCTCCATCAGAAACGTCAGGCCGCGACTTTCCAGACTATGTTGCAACATGGTAGCCGCCTGCTCATCCAGCTGACGGTCCAGCAGAGTTCGCCCCAGATGTACGACCGTCACGTCCATGCCACGCACCGCCAGGCCATTGGCTGCCTCCAGACCCAGCAGGCCGCCGCCGATCACAACGGCACGGCGACGTGTTCCTGCCGCCTCTACCATCAGGTTCACATCGTTGATATCACGGAAGGTCACAACCCCGTCCAGCGTGTTACCCGTTACCGGCAGCATGAACGGGGTCGAACCGGTAGCCAGCAACAGCCTGTCATAGGAAATCAGAGAACCATTTGCAGTCTGCACCTGACGGTGTACGCGGTCGATTTTGGTCACCTGCTGGTTCATCAGCAGATTGATTTGGTTTGCCTCATACCAGGACAGGTCATTAAGGATAATATCCTGTACCGTCTGTTCGCCCGTCAGAACCGGAGACAACAGAATACGGTTGTAATTCGGGTAGGGTTCGCTGCCAATGATGGTGATGTCATAAAGCTGATCATCCAGTTTCAACAGTTCCTCAATGGTGCGTACGCCGGCCATGCCGTTGCCGATGAGTACCAGTTTGCGTTTTTTCATGATATTGCCTGTATTCATTTGTGATGTATTCTGCTCCGGGTCAGGCCACGATGGCACTGTCCTGTTCCTGCTCAATCTGATCAGAGGTTACCAACGCAAGTTGGCTGCCCTGCTCGGGGTTCGAATAGCGTTGATGCAGAAATTTCATGACAGCCGCCCGGCATTGCAGATAACGGGGATCGGCCGCCAACGCCACCCGATCGCGACGCCCGGGCAAGTTGACCCGCAGAATCTCACCAATGGTGGCTGCCGGACCATTGCTTAGCATGACAATACGGTCAGACAACAGTACGGCCTCATCAACGTCATGCGTTACCATCACAACCGTGCTTTGCGTGCGTTTGACAATGCGCAGCAAGGCATCCTGCAGGTGCGCACGCGTGAGCGCATCCAGCGCACCAAAGGGCTCATCCATCAGCAGCACCTTGGGTTCAATGGCCAGGGCACGGGCAATGCCCACGCGCTGCTTCATGCCACCTGAAATCTCCCTCGGATGTTTGCCGCTGGCATGCCCCAGATCCACGAGTTCAAGCGCGGCAGTGGCGCGTTCACGCAGGCGGGCTTTCCCTTCGTGAGCACCAAACACCCTTTCTACCGCCAGATAGACGTTCTGGAAGCATGTGAGCCAGGGCAGCAGAGAGTGATTCTGAAATACCATGGCCCGATCCGGTCCCGGCCCCGCAATCTCGCGATTGTCACAAATAAGCGCACCTGAACTTGGTTTTGTCAGTCCGGCGATCAGATTCAGCAAGGTGGACTTGCCACATCCGGAATGGCCAATAAGCGAGACGAACTCACCCTTGCGAATGCCAAGATTGATATTGTTCAGCGCGGTAAACGGACCATTCGCGGTGTCGAATATCTGGCTGACTGCTTCGACGGCAACGTATTTTTCCATGACTTACTCCTCGGCAAAGGCAAACCGTCTGGCAAGAAACAGCAGTGCTGCATCAAGCAACATTCCTACCAGGCCAATAATTACGATTGCAATAATGATGTGCTGCACATTCAGATTGTTCCACTCGTCCCACAACCAGAAACCAATCCCGGTTCCGCCCGTCAGCATCTCTGCGGCAACGATCACCAGCCAGGCCGTGCCGATAGACAGTCGTACGCCGGTCAACACATAAGGCAGGACGGAAGGCAACAGGATGCGGGTCAGCACTTTTCTTTCCGATAAATCCAGGACACGGGCAATGTTCAGATAATCGGAAGGCACACGTGCCACGCCGTCTGCCGTATTGATAATCATTGGCCAGATGGAACAGATGAAGATCGCCCATATCGCTGCCGGCTCGGCTGCCTTGAACAACAGCAGCCCCAGAGGCAGCCAGGCCAGAGGCGAAACCGGACGCAGCAGGCTGATAACAGGCGCCGTCATCTGACGTATCGGTGCGTAGCGGCCAATAATGAAGCCCGCCGGGATGCCGACCACTGCCGCCAGCCCAAAACCCAGGAGAACGCGCCATAACGAGGCAAGCACATTCCAGCCGATGCCTACATCATTCGGCCCGTTCCGGTAAAACGGATCTGCAAAAAGGGCAATGGCTGATATCAAGGTGTCGTAGGGTGTGGGGATACCCGGAATTTTTCCGGCGATCAGGCTCCAGATGAGTACCACGGAAACCAGTCCCATGAGCGGATAGACCACTTTGCCAATCCAGTCGGTATTCAGCCGTATCCTTCTTGCGGGTAGCGAAAGTGCCTTGGTTGCTGTGTTCATTGAATTCTCCCGATCCTAAACATGAACCGCGAAGCCGTCCGCATACGCTGACGGATTGCTGCCATCCCACCTGATACCGTCAATCAGTGTCGATTCACGGCTTTCACTGGCGGGCAGTGGCGTACCACTGGCCTGGGCGGCTGATTTATAGATATCGATGCGATTGACCTGCCGCGCGACCACCGCGTAGTCGGGATGTGATTTGAGCAGACCCCAGCGCTTTTGCTGCGTCAAAAACCACATCCCGTCACTGAGGTACGGAAAGGTTGCCGCGCCTTCGCCATAAAAGCGCATGGGATGGGCACTTTGAATCTCCTTACCATCACCGTTGTCATATTTGCCCAGCATGCGACCCAGAATCACATCCACCTGCGTATTGACATAAGACTTTGCGGCGATCACCCTTGCCGCCTTTTCCATATTGGCCGGTGAACTGTCTATCCATTTACCCGCTTCCAGAATGGCGGCTGTCACTGCCCTGGCCGTGTTGGGATACTGATTTGCAAATTTTGCGGTTGTCCCCAGCACTTTTTCCGGGTGATCCTGCCAGATTTCCTGGCTTGTCACAGCGGTGAATCCGATCTTATCGATGACGGCACGCGCATTCCAGGGTTCCCCGACACAGTAGCCATCCATATTGCCAATCATCATATTAGCCACCATTTGCGGAGGTGGCACCGTAATCACACGTACGTCGCTGAAAGGATGAATATCATGTGCAGCCAGCCAGTAATAAAGCCACATGGCATGCGTACTGGTGGGAAAGGTCTGCGCGAAAGTCAGCTGCCTGCCAAGTGTTGATATCGCTTTTTTGAGTGAGGCGCCGTCTGTCACCTGGTTCTCACGCAGCTTGGCAGAAAGCGTAATTCCCTGCCCGTTCTGGTTCAGTCCCATTAACACTGCCATATTCGTTTGCGGTCCGCCCACCCCCAGCTGCAGGCCATATATCATTCCGTAAAGTGCGTGAGCACAGTCCAGGTTGCCACTGATCAGCTTGTCGCGCACCCCTGCCCATGAGGCTTCCTTGCTGGGAATAATCCTGATGCCGTATTTTTTATCGATACCCAGTTCAGCGGCCATGATCACAGAAGCACAATCGGTTAGCGGAATAAAGCCGACCTTCACTTGCGTCTTTTCAGGCGCATCCGAGCCGGCTGCCCATGCTCCGGCACGCAGAACCGGATCGGCGAGACTAAGTGCGCCGATTCCGGCAGCACTGCGCGCGACGGACAGCATCCAGTGACGGCGAGACTCACTGCCTGGCGCGATTGCGTCCCTGCCCGATTGCCTGGGTGTCGATGAGCTCCCGGGAAGAGCTGCATCTTCTGTTTCCTTGCGACTGTTCATCATTACCCCAAAAAAAGAAGGCGTCCTGCGGACACGTGAAGAGACGTATCTGCAGGACGCCGTTGTCCTGACTTCCATGATTCTCGAAAACCGCCATTGGCCTTCACGATAGCTAAAGCAATATGCGTGCCAGGTTGTTTTATCTGCTGTTTTCATTTTCCCCGGACAGCAGATGCTGAGCACAGACCCTCGTAACTCGGCGCTTTACGCATCCCGTGTCCTCATCAGCAACACGCATTCAGCCAGCGGCATCTCGATTCCCGCAGCGCACAATAACCGTGCAGATTGCCCCGCATCGGGCTGGTGGGTCCGCCAATCAGCCATCCACGCACAGAAAAAGGGCATTGAATTTCTGCTCTCTTGCATGCGAAACCGGCACGCCTTTTGCTTTAACAACAGACTAGAGGAAAGAAAATGCTGAATGTGATGTTGATCCGCGATGACAAGAATGATGAGCTGCGTGGCAAGCTGCAGGACGCAGGGATTCACGTGGTCGCTGAAATTTCTCCCCTTGCCGACTTTGCTGCAGCGCTGTCCAGCCTCAAACCCGATGTTGTCCTGGTCAGCGCGGATGCTTCTTGTCGTGACACACTGGAAGGCCTGTGCATGACTTCGAATAACAGCGCCCTGCCGGTTGTGATGTTCACCAACGATAATGATCGTAATTTCATGCGCGCGTCATTGAAAGCCGGCGTGGCCGCCTACGTGGTCGGAGAGGTTCCGGCCGCCAGAATGCTGTCGCTGCTGGATGTGGCCATCGAACGTTACGCCGTAGAACGCTCGCGCCTGGAAGAACTGAATATTGCCAGACGCCGACTGGCAGAAAGGCAGAATGTGGAAAAAGCCAAGGGGATCCTGATGAAACTGCATGGTGTCAGCGAAGAGGAAGCCTACCGGATGTTGCGCAAGAAGGCCATGCAGACCCAGAGGCAGATCGGGCAGATTGCGACCACGCTGATCGAAGCCCATACATTTCTGTAAAAACGCTAATGTGCAGGCGTTTCACGCCCGGCGACTTCATTCTGCAACCGGGCGAACGAGGTAATATGACCCGCCAGTGCACTGGCCATGACCGTCGCCGGACTGGCCAGCCAGACCTTGCCGGGACCGGAACGCCCCGGGAAGTTGCGATTGATGGCGCTGATGGTCACCTGCTGCGCGGCGACCGAAGAGCCCGGTCCACAATTGGCGCAAGCTCCACATGACGGCTGCAATATGACGGCACCCATTTGTTCAAATACCCTGTCATAGCCTTTTTCCACACAGTAATCGCGTACCGCCGTCGTACCGTACTGCAAATAAAGCTTCACATGGGGCGAAATGCGCAGGCCATGCTCCTGTCCCCAGGCCAGCACGGCATGGTAGTGATCAAAATCCTCCCGCTTGCCGGCGGTACAGGAGCCACCATAGGCAATGTCAATTGAAATAGCCTTATCCAGTGTGCCGACAGCCCGTCCGTTGCCCGGGTCTCCTGGTGCGGCAACAAGGACATCCAGAGTAGAACAGTCGACCTTGATTTCCTGCTCATAGCTTGCGCCCGGGTCGCTATGCATCCAGTCGGCCACCTCAAACTCGACGCCACGCCGTTCCCTGAGAAACGCTACCGTGCGCGAGTCCGGCGCAACAATCCCGGTAAAGCCCCCCAGTTCCGCACACATATTGGTCAGTGTCGCCCGTTCATCCACCGACAAAGCGTCGATGACTGCTCCGGTAAACTCGAACACACGGCCTACCCCTGCGCCACCCCGAATTTGCGGCAATGCGAGCAAATGCAGGACAATATCCTTGGCGGCAACGCCCGGCGGCAATGTTCCTTCCAGATGCACCAGAATACCCGGCGGCACAGTCATGCGCACCGCCCCGGTCATCAGGGCGTTGGCCATATCCGTCGTGCCTACACCAAAGGCCACACAGCCAAGTGCTCCGCTATGCGGGGTATGAGAATCGGTACCCACCACAACCTGTCCCGGCAGTGCGTAGTGCTCGGCCATCATGGCATGTGAAATACCGGCCACATTGCTGCCATCGTCTGCCTGCGCTTCTGCCTCGGTCAGCGTGCGATGTGACCGCACACCGGTTTCCTGTACAAAATCCCGATGGGCCTGGCACATGCGCAACATATTCGGTACCAGTCCCTGCCGGATGTGCGCCGGGCTCTCCTGTATATAGGAAGTGTGGTCTTCAAAAGCCAGGACGCTTGCCGCATCAAACAACTGCAGAGGGCTCGGATAGCCCTGATGCAGCATATGCGCCGCCATACCCGTATAGTATTCGTGAATGAAGCGCCAGTCGGCACGCAGGAAAATTCCCGTGCCCGGCGTCAGTTCGGTGCCGGTTTGCTCGGTGCGCAGTACATGCCGCGCAATGATTTTCTCAAAAAGCGTCTGAGGTTGCGTTGCGACCGACGCTGCCTGGGGACGACTGCTGCCAAGATAACGGTTGCCATAAGCGAGCAGTCCGCCGCTGCGCAGGATGGCCTGAGTCAGTGCTTCACGTCCGGCAAGAATCTCATCCAGGGTAATGGAGTGGCCAGCCCGCAAACGTGCCAGCAGGGAAAAGTCCGTGGACGTCAGCAGCCCGATATTATCGGCATTCTGGCGGTATATCCGTTCAAAACTGCGCGCAAAGACCAGTTTGATCCCCGCGTGCTTTTCTGCCGCCGGGCTGTGCTCCCGCGATGACCCCTTGCCGTACCTCGCGCCGCCCACCACGACCTGAATCCCGGCTTCCCTGACCGCATGACGGGCAACCGGATTGCGACCCCCTGCCTGCACACCCGTGTACGCAAAGCCGCCAAGTTTCTCGTCGTAGTGTGACATGATGGCCACAGGCGTAATTTCATCTGTGGAAATGTCGTCCCGCAAGGCAATCTCGGCATCGAAGTCGGGCAGACCGGCTTCGGGATCTCGCAGACAGGCTTCGATAATTTGCGGATCTTCGGCAAGATAAAGAAAACGGTTGAAAACCAGGGTGGCAGACTCATTCATTGCAGCAATTTCCGGGTCGATTTCATAAAGAGTAATGTAGACATCCTTACCCTATTATCGCGCATTGCAGACGGCGTCGCGTCTCTGACATCAAACAATATTTTTTTCAGTTGTCATTGACGCCCCTTGGCCGCCCGTAGCGTTACGTTCGCGTTGTCATTGATATCCGTGAACGGTCATGAGCATTTTTTTTCAACTGCCATTAGTGTTTGTGTCTGTCATTTGTGGTTCCCTTAACAGTCAGAATGAATGCGTCAGCCGTCACTCTGCCCTTTTATTCAGTTGTCATTATCTCTACCGTTATCTCTACTTTAGCTGCCGCGCTTTCCTGTTCCTCGGCGGTCGTTCTGTCCTTTCAAGTTGCCGTTGCGGTTTTTTTTTCAATTGCAATTTCCAGCGTGATCGCTCGCTCAGACTGAAGGTAGAATACGAAAGGCCATAACATCGAACGGACCGCAGGTTATGACGTCAAGGAAGATGGTTCAGATCAATCCCGCTCCTGTCATCGTGAGAATGCCATGCGTCTTTATAATCTGCTGTTCGATGTCCCTACCTTCTTTTCCTGGGTGTTGTGCACATTATTCTTTCTGGGCATGTCCGGACTCATCGTCCTGATCATTCGCTTCCAGCGCAGGAACAGCACATCACCACGCAGCAGCACCCTGAGTCACACCCTGATATCCGGTCTGCTGGTTCCTATCGGCCTGAATATGGCTTTTATGGCCAGTGATGTCTGGAAGGAAAACGAGAAAGGACAAACGGCAACGGAAAAGGAAGCTGGCGCGGTCAGCGATGCCGTTCGGGTGCTGAATTATTTGCCTGCGCATATCAATGCCGACCTGCGCTCGAGGCTGGTTAACTATGTGAACGCCGCGGTAGACGACGAGTGGCCGAAAATGGGACGCGACCTCGTGAGTGAACAGACTGAATCGGCCCTGGACGTGCTGACTGTCAATGCCGCCAAAACGGGCATTGAAGTCCGGGACGATGCTTATGTAAGCTCCCAGATGGCGCTGCTCAACTCCTATATTCACCAGATACGTGAGGCCCGTGACGAGAGACTGATTGTTGCGACATATCATATCAATCTGCAGAAATGGCTGGTGCTGCTAATCCTGCTCGGTGTCTGCATGTATGTGATTTACGATATTCATTATCACACCCGTCCGGAATTGCGTAAGGCCGTGGTGCTTATTTCGCTAAGTTTTGCCAGTATCACCTTCCTGATTCTGGTCAATGATCGTCCGTTTACCGGCACCAGCATTATCGAACCCGATCATTTACGGCAAATCCAAAAGACCCGGTTTCACTAAAGCGAAAGCGGTCTCTGCCGAAAACCCCTACAATAAAACCATCCCTTTAACCAGACGGAACAAGAGGTAACGTGGAAAACGCAAGCACAGACAGAAATGAAATGCAGCAGGATATTCGCCTGCTGGGCAGAATCCTGGGAGCAGCCATTCGAGAGTCCGATGGACAGCCGATATTCGATGTCATTGAAACTGTGCGCCGTGCCGCTGTGCGCTTCAAGCGGGAAGGCATTCCCGAGGAACGCGATACCATGATCGACAGGCTCACCACCCTGTCGGATGAAGAGGCCAATACGCTTGCACGTGCCTTCAGTTATTTCCTGCATCTGGCCAATCTGGCAGAAGATCGCGACCAGCAAAAGCGTCAGCGCCGCAGGCTGCTTGGCAGTGACCAGGCGCAGACGGGAACACTGGGTCATACGTTGATCGAACTGGAACGCAATGGCGTGCAGCGCAGCCAGATACGGGATTTTCTGGAGAAAACAACCATTGTCCCGGTTCTGACGGCCCATCCTACCGAAGTCCAGCGCAAAAGCACGCTGGATCTGCATCGGCATATCGGCCAGTGCCTGGTCGCCATTGACAGTCGGCTCACGGAAGATGAAAGCCACCAGCTCGCACTGGAGCTGACCGGGTATATCAAAACCCTGTGGCTCACGCGCATGCTGCGATTTAACAAACTCACGGTCAACGACGAGATTGATAATGCCGCCGCATACTTTACCACCACGTTTCTGAAAGCCATACCCACACTCTACAACACACTGAACCGCGGCCTGGGACAGCAGGCTGACAGCACCGCACTGCTTCCTCCCTTCCTCAAAATGGGGTCGTGGATTGGCGGGGACCGCGATGGCAATCCGAATGTGAATGCGGAAACGCTGAATCACGCAATGAACCGTCATGCCACCACTCTGTTCGAATACTACCTTGCACAGGTACATATACTGGGCTCGGAACTGTCACTTAGTACGTCGCTCACGCAAATCACGCCAGAGCTGGCTCGACTATCAGAAAACAGCCCCGATCTGTCCCGTCACCGGCTGGACGAGCCGTACCGCCGCGCTTTGATCGGTGTATATGCCCGTCTGGCCGCCACCGCGAAATACCTCACGAGTCACGATCTGGCGCTTCGCAACACGGTCCCGGCTGAACCCTACGAGAGCCCGGTTGCCTTTGCCGAAGATCTCGCCGTGATCGCCCGATCGCTTTGCGATAACCAGGCAGCGGCAGTTGTCCCGCTGCGGCTGAAGGAACTGCAGCAGGCCGTGTCTGTCTTTGGCTTTCATCTGGCGACGCTGGATCTGCGCCAAAGCTCCGACGTTCACGAGCGGATTCTTACCGAACTGTACCAGCGTGCCGCCATCAAATACGAAGGCAAGCCTGTACAGTACGATCAGCTCGACGAAGAAAAGAAAATTGCCCTGCTGCTGGCCGAGCTGGATGACAGCAGGCCGCTGGTATCGCCCTGGCAGCATTACAGTGAAGAAACACGCAAGGAACTGGCCATCCTGCAGGCGGCAGCCTCGGTCCGCCGGCATTACGGAAACGATGCCATCAACCAGTATATTGTCTCGCACACGGAAACGCTCAGCGATCTGCTGGAGGTCCTGGTGTTACAGCAGGAAACCGGCCTGGTATCGCAACAACGCGACGACAACGGCGTACGCATGCCCGTGACCGTTAACGATGGTCTGATTGTGGTGCCACTGTTCGAGACCATTCCCGATCTGGAGGCGGGTCCCGCGATTATGGATCGCTGGCTGTCACTGCCCCAGGTACGTGAGCGGATTATTCATGCCCAGCAGGGAGTGCAGGAAGTGATGCTGGGGTATTCAGACAGCAACAAGGACGGCGGTTACCTGACCTCCAACTGGTCTTTGTACAACGCCGAATTGCAGCTGCTCGAAGTCTTCCGTCGCCACGAGGTACGTCTGCGTCTGTTTCACGGTCGCGGTGGCTCGGTGGGTCGCGGGGGTGGCTCCAGCTTCGACGCCATTCTTGCCCAGCCTCCAGGTACTGTGGACGGACAGATCCGTCTTACAGAACAGGGTGAAGTCATCCAGAGTAAATACAAGAATCCGGAAAGTGGCCGGATCAACCTGGAACTGCTGGTGTCTGCCACGCTGCTCAGCAGCCTCGCGCCTCATGAAGAGATGCGCAGGGACGCTGACACCATGCAGCGCTACACCGACACGATGGCCTGGCTTTCTGATGCCGCACAGCATGCCTATCGCAAGCTGGTATATGACACCCCGGGCTTTGTCGACTATTTTTTTGCTGCCACGCCCATCAATGAAATCGCCGGCCTCAATATCGGCTCGCGCCCGGCTTCGCGCAAGAAAGGCCAGCAAATAGAAGATCTGCGCGCCATTCCCTGGGGTTTTTCCTGGGCGCAATGTCGCCTGATGATTACCGGCTGGTATGGCGTCGGCACGGCGATCGATGATTTTATCCGCCTGGGTACGGGCAAGGATGATGGCAGCACATCGGAATCGCGAACGCAACTGTTACGTGACATGGCGGCGCACTGGCCGTTTTTCCAGACAGTCCTGTCCAATATGGAAATGGTGCTGGCCAAAACGGATATGGATATCGGCCGCCAGTACAGTGAGCTTGTGTCCGACGAGGCGGCTCGCAAAACGATTTTCGGCATGATAGAACAGGAGTTCCGGCTGACCCGCGATGCGCTGTATGCCATTAAACAACAGGACTTGCTCGAAGACAACCCAACACTGAAGGATGCCCTGCAGGAGCGCTTTGCCTACACTGATCCGCTGAATTATTTGCAGGTTGAAGTCATCCGGCGGCAGCGTGCACTGGAAGAGACCGGGGCGGAACCTTCCAAGCTGGAGCAGATGCGCAGTCAGCGGACAATACACCTGACCATTAATGGCATCGCAACCGGACTGCGCAACTCAGGCTAGCATTCTGCACAACATACGCCCCGTGGATGGATGGGGCAACCATTCAGGCGCAGAATTGGGCCAGAACCCAGATCTGCGCCAGGCCCCTGCAACCCAACCCTGCAGCCTGCCCTTGCTAGAGAACTTTGGTAAACAGTCTGCGGCGGTCGATGATTTTTCCCGCAACCATAAATACGCCGTTACCGGTGTAGTGCAGGGTTTCCGGATGTGCCGGCCTGCTCGCCACATGGGCTTTGACAATTTCGAAAATGAAATAATTGTATTTGTCGACGAGTACGTCGTCATACAGTCGGCATTCAAATGACGCATGACATTCGTCGATTAGCGGCGCATCGACATGCTCTGCAGAACTGGCAGTGAGGCCGAACTCGGCAAATTTGTCAACGCTGCTGCCAGAACAATTGCCGATACGCGAGACGATATCGGTAAGCGCAGTTGTCGGCAGATTAATGACACATTCCCCGCTTTTGCGAATCATCTCGTGGCTGTGATTGCCAGACGAAATCAGGCAGCCGAACAGGGAAGGCGAAAACTCCAGAATGCAGTGCCAGCCCATGGTCATGATATTGTTCCTCCCCTTCCAGCGTGATGACACCAGGACAATCGGGCCGGGCTCCAGATAGCGCCTGGCATCGTGAACCGGGAAGTCTTTCTTTTTGATTTTTTTAAGAGTGGTCGCTGTCGCAGCCGATTTCTTTTTGCCACGGCTGCTGTGGCGGTCTGCATGTTTTCCTGCTGTTGCCATCTTTGAACTCCTCTTGTTGCACAGACGAACAAGGCAGGCCGACAGCGAACAGGAGATCAGGAAAAACGGCCGGATTACCCGGCCGCTGTCTTGCACTGCGTTATTTCGTCAATTGACTGATATCGCGTACTGCACCGCGATCGGCCGAGGTGGCCATGGCAGCATAGGCCTTGAGAGCCTGCGAGACAAATCGCTCACGATGAACCGGATGCCAGGCACTTTGTCCGCGATTTTCCATTTCGGCACGGCGTCGTGTGAGTTCGGTTTCATCCACCGCCAGATTGATGCGGCGGTTGGGAATATCAATTTCGATCACATCATCGTCATGGACCAATCCGATGGTGCCGCCTTCGGCTGCTTCCGGCGAGGCATGACCGATAACCAGCCCCGATGAGCCGCCTGAGAAGCGGCCATCGGTCAGCAGTGCAGCCTTGGCACCCAGTCCCTTGGATTTCAGGTACGATGTGGGATACAGCATTTCCTGCATGCCGGGACCGCCCTTGGGACCTTCATAACGAATGATCACAACATGGCCTTCCTTCACTTTGCCGCCCAGAATGCCATCGGTGGCATCTTCCTGGCTTTCGAATACGATCGCCTTGCCGGTGAATTTCAGGATACTTTCATCCACACCGGCAGTCTTGACAATACAGCCGTTCTCGGCCAGGTTACCGTAAAGCACGGCAAGTCCGCCATCCTGTGAATAGGCATGGGCCTTGTCGCGGATACAGCCTTCGGCACGATCCAGGTCAAGCGCATCAAACTGCCGGTCCTGGCTGAATGCTACCTGCGTGGTCACACCACCCGGAGAGGCCTTGTAGAACGTGGTGACGTCTTCTGTCGCATGGCCACTGAGAACATCCCAGTCGTCAATGGCCTTGCCCAGCGTTCCGCTATGCACATTGCCGGTATTCAGATCCAGCAGGCCCGCACGACTGAGTTCGCCAAGAATCGCGATGACGCCGCCAGCGCGATGCACATCTTCAATATGGAATTTATTGGTTGCAGGGGCGACTTTGCAGACACAGGGAACGTGACGCGAAATTCGGTCAATGTCGGCCATCGTGAAATCAACACCCGCCTCCTGGGCGGCTGCCAGCAGGTGCAGAACCGTATTGGTAGACCCGCCCATGGCGACATCCAGCGTCATGGCGTTCTCGAATGCCTTTTTGGTGGCGATCGAGCGCGGCAGTACAGACGCATCGTCCTGTTCATAATAGCGCTTGCACAGTTCAACGATCAGGTGACCGGCGCGCTCAAACAGGGATCGACGTCGTGCATGTGTGGCCACAATGGTGCCGTTGCCCGGCAAGGACAGACCCAGCACTTCTGTCAGACAATTCATGGAATTGGCAGTAAACATGCCTGAACAGGAACCGCAAGTCGGGCAGGCACTGCGTTCGATTTCTTCGGTTTCTGCGTCAGACACGGTCGGATCGCCCGCCTTGATCATTGCATCAACCAGATCCAGCTTGATAACCTTGCTGGTTTCAGGCGCAAGCACCTTTCCGGCTTCCATCGGACCGCCGGAAACGAAGATAACGGGGATGTTCAGGCGCATGGCGGCCATGAGCATGCCCGGGGTAATTTTGTCGCAGTTGGAGATACAGACCATGGCGTCGGCACAATGGGCATTGACCATGTATTCGACAGAATCGGCGATCAGTTCACGCGAGGGCAGCGAGTAAAGCATGCCGCCGTGTCCCATAGCGATCCCATCGTCAACAGCAATGGTGTTGAATTCCTTGGCGACGCCGCCTGCGGCCTCGATCTGCCTTGCCACCAGCTGTCCCATATCCTTCAGGTGAACATGTCCCGGTACGAACTGGGTAAAAGAGTTGACGACTGCAACTATCGGCTTGCCGAAGTCACCATCTTTCATACCGGTGGCGCGCCACAAGGCACGCGCACCAGCCATATTACGACCGTGAGTCGAGGTTTTGGAACGATATTGGGGCATTTCTGACTGCTTCCTGGAAAAAAACGGGTGAACGTTCTAATTTACACCACATGCTGCAGAAAATCTTTCAAACGCTGGCTTGGCGGCGAAGATAAGAGTTCCGACGGTTTTCCATCATGCGCAATTTTGCCATTATCAATGAACAGCAGCCGGCTCCCCACCTTGCTGGCAAAGTCCATTTCATGCGTGACCACAACCATGGTCATGCCCTCTTCGGCCAGATCTTTCATGACCTTGAGCACTTCATGACGCAATTCGGGGTCCAGGGCCGAGGTAGGCTCGTCAAACAGCATCAGCAGTGGCTTGACCGCGAGGGAACGGGCAATGGCCACACGCTGTTGCTGCCCACCGGAAAGCTCGCTGGGGTAATGATTCATGCGTTCAGCCAGACCAACCTTGTCGAGCAGGGCAATGGCTTCGGTGCGCGCCTGCTGTTTTGACACGCCGCGCGACTCCAGAGGTCCAAACATCACGTTTTCCAGTGCGGTGAGCTGCGGAAACAGATTGAACTGCTGAAACACCATCCCGGCCTCCCGGCGCAGTTCGCGCACTTCGGCGTCGGTACCGCGTACACTGAGTTCACCGACGCGGATATCCCCTTCCTGTATGGTTTCAAGGGCATTGATACAGCGCAGGAAAGTGGATTTACCGGAGCCCGACGGTCCCACGACCACCACCACCTCGCCTTTCTCGATCGTCAGACTGATATCGTTCAGAATTGTGTTGTCGCCAAATCTTTTAACGACGTTTTGAAATGTGACCATACTCATACGTTGCGCATCCTGTATTCCATGATTTTCAGCGTCAGGGCGATCAGACCATTAAGGATCAGGTAAATGACGGCGACCGCGCCCCAGATTTCAACCGCACGAAAGTTGGCGGCCATGATTTCCTGGCCCTGGCGGGTCAGTTCGGCGACGCCAATCACAATGAACAGCGATGAATCCTTCAGACTGATAATGCACTGGTTTCCGAGGGCCGGGATCATGCGGCGAAAAGCGACCGGCCAGATAATTTTGAGCAGAATCCGGTGAAACGACAGCCCCATGGATTGCCCTGCTTCGAACAACCCCTTGGGAACGGACTGCAGTGCACCGCGTACGATTTCGGCAATATAGGCACCGGAATTGATGATCAGCGTGGCAATGGCGGCAGACATGCCGTCTACCCGCACATCAATCAGCAGTGGCAGGGCAAAATAGATAAACATCACCTGCACAACAATCGGGGTACCCCGCACGACCAGGACATAGGCCTGGGCCAGCAGGCTCGCGAGCGGTCCGAGTACACCACTGACCGGGTGGCGACGGATAATTTCTGGTGAAAATAGCGAGGGAATATACGCCCTGATCACACCAGTGATGGCGCCCAGCAGGACCCCGCCGAACAATCCCCAGAAGGTGATTTTGATTGTGACCCACGTCCCGGCCATCAGGCTGGGCAGTGCGTCCTGGATAACGGAAAAGTCAAAATCCATGTGTTAACCCCGGTTGAAAAATTCTGGCCGCAAAAAACAAATCCGGCGATCGTGCCCGTATGGAGACAATCACCGGATTGCATTACACGGCGATAAAGCGCTCCGGAACGATGTGTTGAGCATCGGAGCGCCGGCAATTACTTCACTGCCTGGCCAAACCACTTGGTATAGAGTTTGTCGTATTCGCCGTTCTCTTTCAGTTTCTTCAGGGATGCGTTGACTTTTTCAATCAGGTCGCTGCCCTTGGGGAACGCGATACCGTAGAAGTCGCCACTCTGTACGGAGCCGGTGACAACCACTTTGCCCTTACCACCCGTGTTGGCATAGTACTGGACGTTAGGTGTATCGTGAACCACGGCATCGACACGGCCGGTAGCCAGATCCAGAAACGCATTATCGATATTGGGGAACAGTTTGACCTTAGCGTCAGGCACTTCTTTTTTCAGGAAGTCGACAGTGGCCGTGCCGGTTTTGGCAGCCACTTCCTTGCCAGCCAGGTCCTTGGCTGTTTTGATCGTGTCCTGATTCTTGACGGAAGTCAGGATGGCAATACCGCTTTCATAATACGGGTCGGAGAAGTCGATGACCTTTTTACGCTCATCCTTGATGGTGATGCCAGCCAGAGCAACGTCGATATTTTTAGTTTGCAGGCCCGGAATAATACCGTTGAAGTCCATTGGCTGCAGGCGGTACTTGACGCCCATATCTTTGGCCAGGGCATCCCACAGTTCCACATCGAAGCCGACGTATTTGCCGTCCTGTTTAAATTCGAAGGGGACGAATGCCGTGTCGGTGGCAACCACAAGCTCTTTGTCCTGCGCATGGGCAACGGTAGCTGCCGGCACAGCCAAAGTGATGGCAAATCCCAGTAAGGCTGCTTTCAGTTTGCTCTTGATCATCTTAACCTCTTGAAAATTTTTTTGACATTCCCGTCTGCCACCCAGGTTGCAGTCGGAAAAACGATTGTGCCAAATTACTATACTCCAATTTTAATCGCACGCACACAGGCAGCTTTGCGATTCAGGTAAACCCTGATCACGACAATGGATAAGGCATAAGGGGGGGTGGATACCTCAGGGATACCCCGAGGGTGACACACGAGATACCGGAGCGCGGTCCGGCAAAAGATCAGCGATCGCGCTCGGTTGCGAAAGTGCAGAATGCCAGCAATGACTCCCTGAATTCAGATTCAGGAAACACCTGCAGCGCCTGGCGTGCGCGTTCTGCTTCTTCGCGGGCAACACTGCGGGTATATTCCAGAGCATCGGTGTCATTAATGGCGCGGGCGACCTCGGCGAAATCGGCCTCGCCGGATTCGATAGCCTGATGAATCAGTGAGCGCTGCTGCGCCGTACCAACCTGCATGACACGGATGAGCGGCAGTGTGGGCTTGCCTTCACGCAGATCGTCGCCCACGTTCTTGCCCAGCGCTTCGACATCGCCCGTGTAATCGAGTACGTCATCAATGAGTTGAAAAGCGGTACCGACATGCCGCCCGTAATCAGCAGCGGCGTTTTCCTGTTCCGCCGTGGTGCCGGCCAGCAAGGCCCCAGTCTGCATGGCAGCCTCGAAAAGCTTGGCAGTCTTATAGCGAATAACCTGCAGGTAGCGATCGACAGAGACATCAGGATCGTGCACATTGAGCAGCTGCAGCACTTCGCCCTCGGCGATGACCGTGGTCGCGGCCGACAGGACCTGCATGATCCGCATGGAATCGAGTTCTACCATCATTTCGAAGGAACGCGAATACAGGTAGTCGCCGACCAGCACGCTGGCAGCATTGCCGAATACGGCATTGGCCGTTTCGCGGCCGCGGCGCATGTCGGATTCATCGACGACATCATCATGCAGTAGCGTGGAGGTATGGATGAATTCGACAACAGCAGCCAGGGTATGATGTGCGGTCCCCTGGTAACCGAAAGCGCGTGCAGCCATAAGTACCAGCGCAGGTCGCATGCGTTTGCCCCCGGCGCCAATAATATATTCACCGATGGTACGGATGAGAACAACGTCAGAGTCTAGTTTCTTGCGGATTACGCCATCCACGGCGCGCATATCATCGTTGATGGGACGGATAATCTCTGGGAGGTTCAAGGCAAATCCTGAAGCATAAAAGGGAATTAACTCACGGCAAGCTGTGATTATATTCCAGG